>JANMML010000011.1:0-154324 GCA_031373195.1 Flavobacterium sp.
TTGATATTGAATCACGCCATTAGCAGCGAGTTCATAAGTAGAATTCAATGAAGTCAATTGTGCCCCGTTGACAATATTTCCATCCATCATCCAGAAATAAATCGGCACGCTAACATCTACAATTCCGTCTGGAACAAAGACTGCAGTGATAGAGAAATTGGCTGTTGGGGTAATGGTGATTTCGGCATCGGTACTCGTTGAAGCTCCGGTCCAATTGCTAAACACAAAACCTGGTTTAGCAATGGCTTTTAGTTTAAGTGGAATACCACTAAAATAGACCCCTGTCCATGGATAAGGATTTCCAGTAATGCCATTTGTCCCATCTTTAATCTCAATGGTACTTATTTTTACATAACCATGATCGTAATTGGAAACATTCAACGTTGCATTAATATTCGAGGATATACCGAATTGGGATCGGATGTGATTTCTTTGGTAAAGAGCTCTCCGATTTGCGAAATCTTGGTTTTCTGCAACATTGCCTTCCCATTCACTCATACTAGCGGGAACTTTCCAACGGTTTAAATGTTCTGGCATTTCAGGCTGAATAACCGCTTTCATACTGTCCATAATTCCGTTTACTCTAGAGGACAGAAACGTAGTATTCATTAAATCTGCAAAACGATTGATAAAATCATTCTTATAGATTGGACTCGCCAACAAACTTCTTAAAATAAATGTGGACCATGGTGGATTAGGATAGCTAGGACCGTTAGTGGCTGTCGCATCTGCCAACGAATTGTGATTGATGTCGTCATAATAGGTATAAAAAGTATCATCCATATCATGAAAAGACCAACGCCATCTACCATCTTGACCATAAGGTGCGGTCGGTTGATAACTCGTCGTTCTCTTTCTCCAAAACTCAATATTAGTCCCTGGCCAATCACCATTTTGGAGGTAGATATTAGCAATATGGTAATCGCTAAAACTCTCCACATCCATTTGTGTTTTTATGTAGTCGTAATTACTGGTAATCGCCAAACTATTTGCGGTCATATAGTCGAGCATTGCCTGATAATGAATCTTATCTCCGTATTCAGCTTGTCCGCTTCCGGTTCCTCTATCAACAAGTAAATCTAATTCGCCAGAGGCAATGTTGAATTTTTGTTCAAAATATTTATCGTCATACTTTTCACGAAGATTTAAAATCCCGTTGTATTCTCCGTTAATAAATGTAATCGTAGGTTGATAGTTCTCGGTAATACAATTTAAGTCACGGACGATATTGTGGCACAAAGCATCTTTGAACATGGTGTTGTCAAAATCACCTCCTGAATTTCTCCAGATTAATGTGCTAAAATTATTATCTGGAATAGCAGGAAAGACGCGATAGTCAAAGTCGCCGTCACCTAATTCTTCTCTTGCGTTTAGGCTATAGGATTTACTTCTTGTGGCTCTCGACGTTCCGCCGTGAATTCGAATGCCAACGTCTTGATTTAAAGCTTCAACGCCATTCACTAGGTAATTGATATTTGAAACCTTTTCATTGGCTGTTCCTCGTCGATAATAGTTTCCGGTACCACTCCTGTAGAGCGGGCTAGAGGTCGGATTTGCAGCTCTCCAATTGTCAAAATCAACACCCGCTACACTAATTCCTGTATTGTAATCAAAGAGTCTGTTTTCGTCCAAACTCATAGACATAACAGGTAATGTAAAACGACTTGATCCTGTCGGAAAAACAAAGTAATTTCTCGTTTCAACCTTGCTGTCTAAAGCGCCTGCTTTAACAAGTTTGGCTCTAACGACTGTTCCTTTAGTAATGGGAGTTGCAGGAAAATAATTAGGAGTAAAAGCAAAAGTCGTAGAAATCATCGAGATCTTATTTGCTTGTGGAGATCGGTCTGTGATTGAAACTGGAGCACTATACTCTAGCGTTCTGTAGGTTTGCGTTAAAAACGGCCCGATTGGCTGCGTGTTGTTTAATTCCTGATATTGGTTTTTATAGCTGTAGGTTGTTCCTCCTAAGTTAGAAAGTTGTGGCTCTGAACCATCTAAAGTGTATAAAATCGTGGCGCCAGGCACCGTTGTTGACAAGGTCAAATCAAATCCAGAACTAAAAAAACCTGAGGCTTGTGAAAAGGATGGAGGCAAAAGTGTCTCACTAAAGGAAACATTTCCGTTGGCCGCGCCAGGAGTTACTGCATTAAAGTAGAAAAACGAACCAGTTCCATTTGGTGACCGACCAAAAGAAATATTTTGCAATAAGTTAGGTGTGGTAACTGTATTTAGCACGGTGCCGCCAGCATTGGTAATGCTAATTGTTTCCCCAGCGGAACTCAATTTGAAATTGGTATGAAGCGGACTTCCTGCAACCCGTCTGTTTTTATCAGAACACCAAATCAATAAATATTGTCCCGCGCCAATTGAAACATTTGGGAAAGTCCATTTAAATGGCAAAAGAGGATCATCACTCAATCCGAAACCATTGAGGTTTACTGAGGTGGCTTGATTGTTTCTAATTTCTATCCAGTCTTCGTAGTCTCCGTTTTCATCTTGGTTGACGATTGTGTTACCTGCGAGTACTTCATTAATGACTAAGTTTTGGGCCTTTATAAAGTTACTGTTGCTCGTCAATAAGACTATTGACAAAAAGAGAATAATTCTTTTCATAAAATCTAGGTTTAAGGAGGCTAAAATTAAGTTAACCTTAAGAAACCGTTAATTTTATTCGTTGGAAAACAAGAAAAATCGATGAAAGTAGATTTTAGAATAAATTACAAATAATAAATTAAAAAAAGGTAATTGTATTACTATCAATTTTAGCAACACAATTACCTTTAAATGTGGCAATTCCGATGGAATTGTTTTATTCTTTTATAATCTTTTCAGTAACGATTTTACCATCTGATTCTAGTTGAAGTAAATACAATCCACGAGACAAATCGGATAAGTTTAATTGTGAATTGTCAATTGAACCAGCCTTTATTTGTTTCCCGTCAATGGAAAACAACTTAAAGTTCACCGATCCAGATTGATACAGTCCGACAATATTTAGTACTTCTTTCACAGGATTTGGATAGATAGCAAAAAGGTCCTTGCTATTTTCTTCAACACCTAATGGTAGTTGTGTTCCGTGAACGGCGATATTATTAAACGATATTCGCGCTCCAGTATCTGCGGTCATATTCGTACCGGTAAATCTTAAACGAACTCGAAAATTGGCATTGTTGTAAGCAGCAGTAATATTCAAAAAATCAATATTAAATAACTGGTATGCGTTTGTTAAAGGTAAAGTACTAGACGCCAAACCATCAGTTATCCATGTTGGATCTCCAGCATTCAGCGAGTAATCCACAAGAATTCCAGTTGCATTAGTTAATTCATTAATGGCGGCAAAAGAAAGTTTAATGTCTTTCTTTCCAAAGGTTGAAAAATTAAAAACCATGGTATTTCCTAAACCACCGTTTTGCAATGGTTCTTTAATTTGTAATCCTTTCATATCACTAGTAGCAAAAGTCAAATCGTTGTTTGCTAATGGAATGTAGTTGATGTCTGTTGGAGTATTTCTGCGTTCCATTGAAGCTTTTCTCCAATTGATAAGATCCGCAGGCGTAAAAGGATAACCGACTAAACAAGATTGATATTGTATCACACCTTCTATTCCTCCTGGCTCATAGGTAGTTGCTAGTGTTTCTAGAGGAATGTTGTTAGCAATAGCGGAATTCATCATCCAAAAATAGATTGGTTGACTAGTTGGAATCGGTTCAGCGACAAATACTGCAGTAACGCCAAAACTAGCCGCAGATGTTATTGTAATTGTCGCAGCGGTACTAGATGAAGCACCTGTCCAATTGCTAAATACATAACCTGGTTTTGCAATAGCAGTTAAAGTAACAGGAATATTTGAAAAATAAACGCCAGTCCATGGATAAGGATTTGCCGAAATTCCAGGAGTTCCTGGCTTAATACCTATTGTATTCATTTTGATATAACCATGAGCATCATTTGAAACATTTAATGTTGCGTCAATATTTGATCCAATTCCAAATTGGGAACGAATATGCTCTCTTTGAAAAGCTGCTCTATCAGTGGCAAATTCACGCTCTTTATTTAGAAAATACTGCCAGTTATCGATGGTGGCAGGAGCTTTCCAACGAGCAATGTGCTCTAGCATTTCAGGTTCAATAACAGATTTCATACTGTCAATCATGCCCACAACTCTTGAAGGTAAGAAAGTTGTATTCATTAAATCTGCAAAACGATTGATGAATTCATTTTTATATACCGGGCTAACCAAAAGTTTACGTAAAATAAAAGTAGACCAAGCTGGATTCGGATAATCAGGTCCGTTTGGTTCTGTAGCGTCTGCTAACGAATTGTGAGCCACATCATCGTAGTAAAATCCGAACGTATCATCCAAGTCATGAAATGCCCAGCGCCATCTTCCGTCTTGTCCGTATGGAGCATTAGGTTCATAGTTTGCAGTTCTTTTTCTCCAGAATTCGATATTGGTTCCGGGCCAGTCGCCGTTTTGAAGGTAAATGTTCGAAATATGATAGTCGTTGAAACTATCTGTATCCATTTGCGTTTTGATATAATTATAACTAGAAAGGGTTGCCATGCTATTTGAATTTAAATAGGATAGCATTGCTTGGTAGTGAATATCATCACCGTAATCTGCCTGCCCGTTGTTGGCAATTCCTTGATCTCTTAAATAGTCTAACTCTGTGCTTGCTATATTAAAGCGATTGCTAAAATAATGATCGTCATACTTTTCGCGAACATTTAAGATTCCATTATATTCACCATTGATGAATGTAATCGTAGGTTGATAGGATTCGGTGATACAATTCAAAGATTTTAATAAATTATGACATAATGCATCTCTAAACATCGTATTGACAAAATCACCACCAGAATTTCTCAGTACAAGATTGGTAAAGTTGTTGTCTGTAAGATTTGAGAAAAAGTTATAATTCATATTGTCTTTTCCATATTCAGCACGTGCATATAAGTTGAATGATTTGCTTCTTGAAGATCTAGAAATACCGCCATGAATACGAATTCCGATATTTTGATTCAAAACTTCGGTTCCATTGACAAGATAAGTCATATTGGCTGTTCTTTCGAAATCTCTTCCGCGACGATAGTAGTTGGCATTGTCACTTTCATAGGTAGGATCTACAGCCGGATTTGCAGCGCGCCAGTTATCAAAGTCAACACCCGCAACACTAATTCCGGAATTATAATCGAATAATTTATTCTCGTCGATACTTAGCGACAAAATCGGTAAAGTGAAGCGATTGGCTCCTAGAGGAGAAATATAATACGTTCTTGTTTCTGTTTGACTGTCCAAAGCACCAGCTTTGACTAATTTCGCACGAACGATAGTTCCTTTAAAAATAGGGCTTGCAGGAATATAGGTCGGGTCAAACGAATACGTCGTTGACATAGAAGCAATCTTATTAGGAAGTGATGATCGATCTGCAATTGGCAAAGGCGTGCTGTACTGAAAGGTTCTGAAATTATTAGATAAAAACGAACCGATGGGCTGAGCGGTGCTCACCTCCTGGTATTGATTTTTATAACTGTAGGTAGTTCCTCCTAAATTGGACAACTGAGGCTCAGAGCCATCTAAAGTATATAAAATAGTTGCACCAGGAACAGTAGTAGATAATGTTAGGTTAAACGCTGTTGTCAAAACAGCAGAATCCTGCGAGAAAGTTGGTGGAGATAAAGCTTCTGTATAAGCTATATTCCCATTATCTGCAGCAGGTGTTACAATATTAAAGAACATAAACGAACCGGTTCCGTTAGGAGTTCGTCCGTAAGAGATGTTTTGAAGAACAGGTGGTGTCGTGACAGAATCTAAGGTCAGTCCTCCATTGTTGGTTAATAGAATCGTTTCACCATTAGAACTAAGCTTAAAATTGGTATGTAGTGGATTTCCAACTACAGCACGATCTTTATCTGAACACCAGATGAGCAAGTACTGACCCGCGCCAATTGAAACGGCAGGGAATGTCCATTTAAAAGGAAGCGTTGGCTCGTCACTTAAACCAAATCCATTAAGGTTTACAGAGGAAGCGCCATTGTTGCGAATTTCTACCCAATCTTGGTAGGAACCGTCTTCGTCTTGGTTGATGATTGAGTTGGATTCAACAATTTCATTGATAGTAATGCTTTGACTTGAAGCGGTAAGCGTAGTAATAAGTAAAAGCAAAGTGATAAAAAATGGGGTAATTTTTTTCATGACTTTTTTAAAGTATTGATTAATAAGGGCGTGAAATTAAATAATTGTTAACAAACCGCAATTTTTTGTCGATACAAAGCAAAAATTCTCTATAAAGTACATGATTTTGTGTACCTTGAATAGAAAAACTCTAAAAATTTTGATTTGTCTTTTTATTTTTAGAATGTTGAATAAAAACCAAAAGCAATAGGTTAAAGTATAAACCACCGTAATGACGATATAAGAAATCCTCGATAAGGCACATCAAAAAAATGTTCACGAGAAATACGTTAAATATGAAAGATTTCATTTGATACGCTATTTTTATGATCTTAAAAACGTAAAATATAAAAAACGAAAATCCTAAAACACCACTGGAAATCAATATGTAGAAAAAGTAATTGTGGGTCATGTATTGGTTTTCGTAGTAAAAGTGAGAGAGATAATGCCCTTCATAGCATGCTGTAAGTTTGTCTTGCAGATTCGAAAATCCAACACCACTTAAATAATCAGATTGAATCAAATTAATAGAACAATCAAAAATTGCTTTACGAATATTTGTTGAATTATATTCAATTCCTTGAGGCGGTTTGTTAATACTTGCAAAGACTTCTGTAAAACGATTTTTTATTCCCGGAGTAAAGAGAACTAACAGTGCAATAGCGCCACAAACAGTTAGGGTTAAAAAAGTCTTCTTTCTTAATGATAAATGAGAACGAAATAACAGCATCCCGATTAAAATAACAACTAAAAAAACAATATTCAGTTTGGCTAAAAGCAAAAATGAAAGTATAAACAAAAAGAAAATATATAAAAGTTCAAAGTACTTTCTTTCTTTTAGAAAACTGTCAAAAAAATAAATGGTACAAAAAGCGATAATGGAGGTTAAGTATGTTGGATGAATTTGAATAATTTTTATGTCGTCATAAACAAAATCTCTAAAACTTGACACATTTTGATTGTTAATAACCACAAATAAATCTCTGACGTCATGTTTTAGAAAGAAACAGGATAGATAAATTAGACCAATTAGCAGACATGTGTTTTTTAGAATAGTAAAGTATAAATTTAACTTTTTCGTGTCAAAAAAAGAAATAGGAATTAAAGAAAAACAAATTGGAATTAGTAAAAAAAACAAGGCGTGTCTGATCGGCGTTTCGTTTTCAAGAAGACTATTAGTCAATATAGAATGAAACAAAACAATCCAAAAAGGAATTGTGAGCATTAAAATTGACCACGAAACGGTTGGCTTTATTTTGTGTGCCCAATAGTATAATATAGTATTTAATAGAATCAAAATTACCATTCCAGAAGATATACTTTCTTTAAAGAGAGGAAATGTAAAAAGCAGGGGAATCAAAAATTGAAAAATCTTTTCTGTATATGTTTTCATTCTAAAACACTTTTTATTCTATTGTGAAAATTGTTTAGGATTTGTTTATCAGAAAAAGCAGCAGCGATATATTCTCGCGCATTTTTTCCCATTTGAACACCATCTTGACTCTCCTTCAAATCAAGTATACAATCACAAATTAATTTTAGATTAACCTCTGAAAAATAATAACCACATTTCGATTGATTAATAATATTTGAGACCTCAGATTTCGCGTTTCCAGTAATGATAGACGGTTTTGCACTTGCCATCATTCCCAATATTTTCGAAGGCATAATAGTGTCAATAACATCTTGTTTTTGAAATAAGAAATGCGCATCAGCTGAACACAACAAATCTGACAATGTTTCATAGGGAACAGGATCGAAGAATTTTACAAATTCAAAAGCATGCAGTTTTTCCTTTAGTGTTGCACAATAAGCTCCGTCTCCAACTATTACAATTTCGATATTATCCTTAGGGTCGATAAATTCACATAATTTTTCGCACAAAAGCCAATCTTGTTTTTCGCCAATATTTCCAGAATATAACAGTGTAAATTTGTTTGGATCTATAAAAGAATGTGGTTTGAAGTTCTCTGGATTTATTTTATCAGTAGAAACCCAATTTGGAAAATAATATGGCTCTTGGTGTTTTGATTTCTCCTTGATTTTCTGGAGCATACTGTAACTGATACTGCTAACAACGTCAGCCATATTCAACAGTTTTCTTTCTGAAAAAGAAAGGAATCTTTTAAATACTTTTTGTAAAAAATGGTTGTTTTTTACAATTCCAGAATCTAAAGCCAAATCAAATTCAAAATCTTGAATGTGAATCCATAGCTTTGACTTTCGAATTTTAGCCAAAATTATTGCCGGAAGTATCGAAAGTGTATAAGGGACAATGCAAATTACCAAGTCAGTTTGTTTAATTTTTCGTAGATTAATCAAAGTTCCAAAGAACAAGCTGAACATCATTAATATCCTTCCACTAAAATTAACTTTTTGAGGAATATATTGTTTATATCTTATAATTTCTATCCCATCGATTGTTTCAGAATAATAAGTTGGATATTTTACGTAGTTCGCATTTATTTTCCATTGCGGATAATTGGGAAAACCCGTGACAATTTTAACGATATAATTTTTAGATTGCAAGTAACGGGAAAATTGTGTTGTGTATAAACCAATCGCAGAGTCCTCAGGATAATAAAATGTAGTAATTATTGTAATTGTTTTGTTTGTCGTCATAAGGGTGTTAACGATATTAAAGAAAACAAATGTATTCTTTTAAGGATTTTTATTTTAATAAAAAGTCAGAAATTATTTTAAAAAAATAATACATTTGCGCAATTTAAATTTATTAAAAATGAAAAAATTAGTTTTATTGTTTTTAGGAGGTGTATTAGTAACATCATGCGGCGATAAAAAAAAGGAAAATGAAGTCGCAAAAGAAGAGGTAAAAGACAAGTATAGTATTGTGTTAGATGCCGTTTATGAAAAAGACGATAGTATTTCGGTAGTGTATCAAAAAGACAACTATTTTAAATATGACAAACCAATAGGTTTAAAAATAAAAGGCGCTCCAGCAATGCAACGTATTATAGTTGATTTTCCAGAAGGCGAAGCAATTGAAAATATTTCATTCGTAGCAAGCACAAATAAAGACCAAGCTTACATTACAATTAAGAACATTTCTGTTAAAAACGACTCATTAATGGTTTTTGATGGTGACAATTATAAACATACGGGATATTTTAATCCAGACGCTTCATTTAGTTGGGATATGCAAAAATCCAGATTTAACATTTCCCATTCTGGAAAATATCCTCCAGGAATGGTTGGAAGCGAACAGTTAATTTCGTTATTGCAAAAATAACAGACGGTTATTTTAAAACCTAACAAAAAAAAGAAGTTGCAAAACTTCTTTTTTTTGTTAATTTGAAATCAAAAAAACAAATGAATAACTGTAAAATTTGTAACGGGACTACACAAGTTGTTTTTACGACAAAAATACTTAATAAGTATGATGTCACTTATTATCAATGTACAGATTGTGATTTTGTTCAAACCGAAAAACCGTATTGGTTAGAGGAAGCGTATCAAAACCCGATGAATTTTTCGGACACAGGAATAATGCATCGTAACAATAAATTCTCTAGAATTGTGACGAGCTTGATTTTTTTGTTTTTCGATAGAAACAAAAAATTTCTAGATTATGCCGGTGGTTATGGTGTTTTTACTCGAATAATGCGAGATATCGGATTCGATTTTTATTGGACGGACCCCTACACCAAAAACCTCTTATCTAGGGGTTTTGAACAAAAAAAACAAGACGAGTTTCATCTAATTACAACTTTTGAATGCTTCGAACATCTGGAAGATCCAATATCCGAAATTTCCAAAATGACCGCGCGTTCTAAGAATATTATTTTTTCAACAGAATTAGCGCCAAAACCATTACCTAAAGTAGAGGACTGGTGGTATTACGGCACAGAACATGGTCAGCATATTGCTTTATATTCGACCAAGTCGCTAGAAATTATCGCCAACAAATTTGGTTTGAATTATTACTACATTGGCAATCTACATCTTTTTACCGAGAAAAAAATCATTGCATTAGGAGCACTTTTTCTGAAATTTAAGTTTTCGCAACATATTTTGTATTTGATGTATTTCTTTTTCTCATTTTTCATGACATCAAAAACGATGAGCGATATGCAAACACTGAAAAACCAATAGTAGAACGGCTGAAAAGAATCAACAATTTTGTTTTAAACCCCATTGTAATGAAGATACTATTAGACAATATCATTTTTTCAAAAACAAAGAATGGAGGAATTTCTAATTATTGGTATGAACTCTCGAAGCATCTATTAAATCAAAAAGATGTAGAAGTTGATTTTTTTGAAGAAGCAAACAGCGAGTTAAACTTTCACAGACAAAAACTGGACATTCCCGACAACGATATTATTTCGACATCAAAACTTTCGCCGCTACTTTCCAGACTTTTGCCCATTCAATATAAGAGTAGTGACAAATTGATTTATCATTCTAGTTATTACAGAAAATTAGTAGGCTGCAAAAATCAAATCGAAGTCACCACAGTTTATGACTTTATTCACAGTTATTATTTTCCTTTTATTAAAAAAAGTGTACATAATAATTTAAAATTTAATGCAATAAAAAGGTCGAGAGGTGTGATTTGTATCTCGAAGAATACCTATAATGATATGCAGCGTTTTTGTCCGACCAAACCGCATCAAAAAGCTGAAGTAATTTATGTTGGCGTTAGCGATGATTACTTCCCCATAAAAAGTATGGATGAAAATCAAGAAGCGTTTCTAAAAACGCATCAACTAGAACCGGGATTTTTACTATTTGTAGGCGGTAGAACAAATTATAAAAATTTCGATTTTGCGGCATCTATTCTCAATGATCAAAAAGATTTAAAATTAGTTGTAGTTGGTGGTGGTTTTTTGATGGAAAATGAAATCAAGTTGTTTTCTAAAGAAGCTTTTGATCGTTTGATTTTTATTCCATCTGTCGAAAATCACGAATTGAATATACTTTTCAATACTGCTTTTGCATTGCTATATCCTTCGAGTTATGAAGGATTTGGAATTCCAGTGGTTGAAGCCATGCGAGCAGCTTGTCCAGTTATTGGATTGAACAACGCAACCATTCGAGAAGTTGCGGAAAACGCCGCATTGTTGTTAAATTCTAAAGCGACGAAAGAGTTCGAAATTCAAAAGCAAAAACTCTCCAACCTCGATTTTAGATCAGAAACTATTGCCAAAGGATTGTTAGAATCTCAAAAATACAGTTGGGATAAATGTAACAGAGAAACTTTCGAGTTTTACCAAAGCTTATATTAAACTTCTTTTTGTTTTAAGTTATATTCCTTAATGGAATAGAAAGCCATCCAAATAAAGAAATAGAATTCAGGCGGAAAATAATGACCGTCTCTAAGTAATTTCATCAACAAATAAATGAAAATGGCTTGTGCGAAAAATAATTCATCGGTTGTAAATGCCTTTGACGCATAATACATCATAGCCAAAATAAAAATAAAACCGAAAAGCCCGAATTCTGAACAAATCCGCGTAAATAAAGAATTCGCATCAAAAGAATTGTCCCGATATCGATCGATAATTCGCAAATACGGTGGCGGCCTCATTTCTTTGAGATACCGTTGTGTATGCATATAATGATGACTTCCTATACCACTTCCTAAAGGGTGATCAGTAACATTTTTCTTTGCTATGAAAAGATTGCTGATCAGGACATACGAACTAAGATTGGTATATTCTTCAAATTTTCCGGTATTGATTACTTTTAATGATCGGTACGTATCATCGACGCGCATCTTGAAAAAAGGATATTCGCTGTATACATACAAAAAAACCACAAAAACCACAGGAATCATTGCCGTAAGGTATTTGACTCTTTTTAAAGTCAGATTAGGTACCAGAAACATCAAGCCGCATCCAATATACCCTAAGGATGAGTTAGATAAGATTAGTGTACCAAAAATTATAGCAAAATTCAGATATTTTTTAGTTTTAAGATAATAGTAGCAAGCCGGAATGACAACGATTACGTAATGTGCAGGTTCCTTAAAAAAACTTTGTAAGCGGCCATCATTGACATTAATGTTTAAAAAAAACAGGGGATATCCAATAATAGCGGCAAATAGGCATATTTTCAGATACACTCGAATAATTTCCTCCTTGTCGTACAGTGGAATAAAATTATAATAATAGGTTCCGACTACGGCAATACCTAGTATTTGAGAAAGCATAAAATTATATGGAATTGAAATAGCGTAATATGCTAAGGCACCATGAACAAAAAAGAATACCAGTAGGCCCAAAAAATAATAATTGAACGTGATTTTTTTGATCTGAAACAAGATGATATAATTGATTAGGATAATCAAATACAGCAACTTCCAATCGATGATATAATTAAAGAAAAAAGCCTCTGTAAATATGGCAAATACAGAGGAATAGAGTAAATATTTTTTTATAGAAATTTTCAATAGCGATGCAATCGATTTAATTCTTGACCAATTTTTGAGTAATCACAAGACCCTCATCAGTAGTTATCCGAATCAGATATACGCCTCTGGTAAGGTGCGACAAATCTACATCATTATTTTCAAGTTTGGAAGGAAATTGTTTGCCCTCAATTGAAAAGAAATCTACTGTTTTTACATTGGACTTTACGGTTATTTTATTGATTGCCGGATTCGGGTAAAAAAGTACTTTATTGTCAGCTTCAAAATCAGGAGTTGCTAAACCATCGCCGCCATAAATCCGCGCGATTCTATTTCTTCCAGTAGCATCATAAGCTGTAAAAGTTCCCGCAATAATAATTTTGCCGTCAGCTTGAAGATGCGCTGTGTTAATTAGATTGTTGGCGCCTCCTCCAACATCAAAAGTAGTGTCTAATCCTCCACCGCTATTCAAGCGTGCAATATACGCGCTCTCAGAGGTGTCAAAACGAGTAAAAACACCAGCAATGATAATTTTTCCGTTGGGTTGGGTAAGAATGGCATTCACAATATTATTTGGACCAAAACCAATATTAAAACTACTGTCTTCAGATCCATCCGAATTTAACCGCGAAAGAAAGCCAGTGTTGGCATATGTTGCGCCGCCAACTAAAATTCTTTCATCCGATTGAAGCGCTACACTTGTTACAAAAAAATTAGAACTGTTTTCCGGATTAAAATTGATATCCAGACTTCCATCCGAATTCAGTCGCGCAAGATGATTCCTGGCGATATTATTAAAGGAGATAAAATTACCACCAATTATAATTTTACCATCCGGTTGAAATACAGACGCAAAGACCCGATAATTCGAGTTGTTAATCAAATTGAAAGTGCTATCGACTGTTCCATCAGAATTTAGCCTCATACAGTTATTAGTGGATCCAAAACTTCCTCCGACAAAAATTTTCCCATTTGGTTGTAGGAGAATTGTATAAACGGTTCCGTAAGTTGGAATTGCTGGGTTAAAATCCATATCGGTACTTCCGTCAGGATTTAACCTTACCAATCCGTTTCGGGAAACGCCACTATAACTGCTAAAAGATCCTCCAACAAGTATTTTTCCATCAGATTGCACAGCAACCGCTAAAACAGAATAATCGGCACCAACACCAGAACTAAATCCCAAATCAACACTTCCGTCAGGATTTAACCGAGCCAGTTTTTTTCGAACCACACCATTATACCAGCCGAAATTACCTCCAATAATAATTTTCCCATCCGATTGCAAACAGGATGTTGTAATTGAATTTTTCGCACCTGTTCCCATTCCAGTGCTAAAACTAAGATCTAAACTACCGTCGTCATTTAGCCTAGCGATACTGTTTCTTCCGACACCGTTAAATGAGGTAAAGGCGCCACTAATAACAATCTTACCATCGGATTGGGAGTTTTGTGACATAATATTATACGCTCTACCTTCATTATTTTCGTATTCGATTGGTGGTACAGAAAAGCTAGTGTCGATTGTTCCATCGGGGTTTAGACGAACCGTTCTCGTAATGAAACTTCCCCATTGTATTTCTTGAAAATCACCGCTAATAATAATCTTTCCGTTAGGTTGTTTTAAGAAAGAAGTAAGATCTAATCTGAAGTAATTATTGAATTGAGAGTTAAAACTGTTGTCAATACTACCATCGGGATTCAATTGCGTAATGCCTTTTACCGGAATTCCATTATAATTATCAAAACTGCCACAAATTAGTATTTTACCGTTTTGTAGCACTTCTATTTTGGATGTTCCAGCACCAGGGTTACCGGATGTTCCGATTTGAAATCCGGTGCCGATATTGAAACTGGTATCTAAACTTCCATCGGTATTCAGACGGGCAATATTATTAACCTCTATTAAATTATAGTAATTAAATGGTCCTCCAATAATAATTTTTCCGTCTTCTTGCAGGGCAATGGTAGTAACCCATAAATTACCGCCAACATTAAAAGTAGTATCTAAAGTGCCGTCGGGGAAAAACCGTTGTATTCCGGGCGAATCGTAGGAACCAAAATAACCGCCTACTAGAATTTTTCCGTCTTGCTGCATGGTGATAACTTCAACGGATCCGGAGTCTACAATGGTATGATTAAAGTTGGTATCAAAACTGCCATCGGAATTCAGACGCGCTAAATAGAAATCGTAAAAACCTTGGGAACCACCGATTAGAATTTTACCGTCAGGTTGGATAAACAAAGCAGATATCGCTTTAACTTCAGCAGGTAAGTAAGCATTAAAACTAGTATCAATGCTTCCGTCAGTATGCAAGCGCGCTATCTTATTAATCCAAGTGGTGCCGTATGAGGTAAATGCCCCACCGATAATGATTTTTCCGTCGTTTTGAATGGCTGACTCATCAACTCTTGTGTTGGCGCCATCCCAAAGTCCGTAGCCCGCATCATTGGCGTTAAAAGAAAGGTCAATGTTGCCAGGTTGTTGGCCATAGGAAACAGAAAAAATGAAAACCGACAGTAAAAGAAGAAGAAGATTTTTCATAACGATTTGTTTTAGCGCGAACAAGACGCTCTCATTTCTTGACGCATATTTGATAAATCTTGAAAATTGAGATAAGTTTATTTACTTGTTTTCAAACTACGAACAATCGAATAACATTCTAAAGGTATGAATATTAGCCAAAGAACCAATATAAAAAGCGTAGAAATCACCACACTCTTCACACCATAGCCCAAATGAATAAAATAATAAGTCAAAGGAACCTTGACGGCAACGCTAATCAGCAAGACGACAATGTAGCGGTTGATTTTGCCAATGCCGTATAAAAAGAAAGAGTAAAAACTGATAAAGATTCGTAGCGCTGTAACAACCGTAATAAATAATACTAAGTGTTTGGGAATGATGATTGGGTTTTTAATCCAAATGGAGATGACAAACGGGCAAACCACCGCAATGGCGCTGACAAACACCACAATGCCAATAAAGAAGTAATTGAATTTTCTAAACTTCGTTCGCAAACTTTCGGCATTGTTATCAATATAATCTTTGGCAAACATCGACCATAAAGGCGATAATCCGGCAAAAATAATCATGACCGGAAATTGAAAAAGTTTATTAATCACTTCGTACGGAACAATTTCTTTTGGTCCGAAAGCATTCGATAAAATGTAATTATCAGAGGTAAAGACAAACAACAATCCGACTTGAATAATCATGTATTTAGAACCTAGAAGAATGATTTCTTTTATAAATTTTATAGGTGTCGTAGAATCTGTATTTAGATTTAATTTCTCTAAATAAAAAAAATAGAAAGTATAAAAACCATTGACGAGTAAGCTAATCAAGCCATTGGCAAAAGAAATCACGATGAGCTTATCTTGAAAAGACAAATCTGGAAATCCCCAAATGATGATGACCAATGAAATATAAAATAAAATTTGATTGACAGCGATAGATTGTTCGGCATATTTTCCTTTTAGAAAGGCAACAAACAGTGATTTTTGTACATTTAAAATAAAATTTAAACAGAAAAAAAACATGTTTAATAGGAACAAGTTTTTGATAAAACCCAAAGAGTAGGTGGGGATTTTGAGAAATACTTTAATGTCGATGACGTTAATTACCGCAAAAAAGCAGAGAAATAAGAATAGCGCAATTGCCGACGTAATTTTGTAAGTGGAGCGGATGTAGCTTTTTAGTAGATCAATTTCATTTTCTTGAATCAGTATGGGAACTTTGGTTTTTAGCACGCTAGCCAATCCAAAATCCATCGAGAAAACCCATTGAAACAAGGCAAAGACTAAAACCCACAATCCGTAATTAGAATCGCCAAGGTACGTGATTAATAAGGGAACAGAGAAGAACAAAGAAAGACCAGAAGTTCCTTTATAAAATCCACTCATCAACAAATGATTGTTCTTTAATTTTTGAAGCAACATTTATTGGTTTTTTTTATAGTTTCTAATTTCTTCCTCGATTAATAAATCCAAAACTGCAAAAAAGTCTAAATCATATTGCCATGACAATTCGGTTTTTGCTTTTTCATTATTGCCATAAATATCTTCAATATCTGCAGGTCTGTAAAACTTTTTATTGATGACGCAGAGACTTCGGTCGATGTTTAGTTTATCAAAAACGTAATAAATGATTTCTCGTAAACTCACCGACTGCCCCGAACATATCAAATAATCAGAAGCTTTTTCTTGTTGCAGCAACAAATACATCGCTTCTACATATTTAGGAGCATAACCAAAATCACGTTTAATATCGATGTTTCCAACTTGAAGATTAGTTCGTTTGTTGTATGAAATTTCCAAACTTTCTCGGATTACTTTTTTGACAAAAAAGCCGTCGCTTCGTAGATAGGACTCATGATTAAATAGAATACCGCAACAAATAAACAGGCCGTAACTTTCCCGATAATTGACGCAAGTGTAATGGGCGGCTACTTTTGAAATCGCATACGGACTCAGTGGATGAATAAGACTCGTTTCGGTGATGGGAAGCTTGCCTACTTTTCCGAACATTTCGCTACTACTGGCTTGGTATAATTTGATTGCTGGATTGGTATTGCGGATGGCTTCAATAATATTAAAAACACTAATGGTGTTGAATTGAAAGGTGCCAATTGGATTGTTATAGGACTCGGAAACGGAACTCTGAGCCGCTAAATTGTAAATCTCGTTGGGATTGTAATCGTTTAGAATTTTAGTGACTTGTTTGATGTCTAAGAGATCGCACTCTACGATTTCTATCTTATCGACAAGTCCCAAATAGGACAACCCATGAAAGTGAGCTGCGGCATTTCTTACCAACCCAACTACTTTATAATGATTTTCTAAAAGCAATTTCGTTAAATACGCTCCATCTTGCCCCGAAATACCAGTAATAATTGCTAACTTCATTTATAAAGGAACTGAATAATGAATGCAAATATAATTTTATTATTGGATATCGGTATCATAAATAAAGAAGAGGTAGGGAGGATGTTATTTATAAAGCAATATTAAATTGTTGCAAAAACACCAAGAAGTTTTTTGATAGGCGAAAAAACCAATAATTAATTAACTTTTGCATAAATTTCCTTTGTATTTCTTAAGTATAAGTTTATTTTTGGCAAAAATCTTTTAAAGAGGTTCAGTGGCAGACAGAAATTGATAAAACACTGACAATCAACAACAATGATTGCTAATTAATAAACAAATCGACACGTAACGGCTTGAAAGGCTATTTCTTATATATTAAAAGTTAATTTTTACATAAGAAAATCATAATTTCTTCGTTATCGCAGTAGACCAAACACCAACATGAAAAGAATATTAATTACGGGAGCGGCTGGATTTCTTGGGTCGCATTTGTGTGATCGTTTTATTGCCGAAGGTTATTTTGTTATCGGAATGGATAACCTGATTACTGGAGATTTAAAAAACATTGAACATCTTTTCAAATTACAAAACTTCGAATTCTACCACCACGACGTGACCAAATTTGTCCATGTTCCGGGAGAATTAGATTACATACTGCATTTTGCTTCACCTGCAAGTCCTATAGATTACCTTAAAATTCCAATTCAAACTCTAAAAGTCGGGTCTTTAGGTACGCACAACCTGCTTGGTTTGGCACGTGTAAAGAAAGCTAGAATCTTAATTGCCTCCACTTCTGAAATTTATGGAGATCCTTTGGTGCATCCGCAAACCGAAGAGTATTATGGTAATGTAAATACAATAGGTCCGAGAGGCGTTTACGACGAAGCCAAACGCTTTCAAGAGTCTATCACCATGGCGTATCATACTTTTCATGGAGTAGAAACAAGAATTGTTAGAATTTTTAATACCTACGGACCAAGAATGCGTCTCAATGACGGAAGAGTAATTCCTGCTTTTATTGGTCAGGCATTGCGCGGTGAAGACTTAACGATTTTTGGAGATGGAATGCAAACACGATCGTTTTGCTATGTAGACGACCAAGTTGAGGGTATTTTCAGACTATTACATTCTGATTATGTTTATCCAGTTAATATTGGGAACCCTGATGAAATTACAATAAAAGATTTCGCCGATGAAATCATCAAATTGACAGGGACAACACAAAAAGTAGTTTATCATCCATTGCCAATGAATGATCCGCTTCAAAGGCAACCTGACACGACAAAAGCAAAGCAAATATTGGGGTGGGAAGCTAAAGTATCTCGAAGTCAAGGCATGAAAATAACCTATGATTATTTCAAATCCTTACCTAAGGATGAATTATTGAAAGAAGAACATAAAGACTTTAAGGGATATATTCATTAAGAATGACAGCAGCACAAACAGGGAGATATTCAAAATATATTAGACCAATTAGCATTTCTTTGGATTTGTTAGTAATAACAGTCTTGTGCTTGTTTTTTTTTAAAGAATTAAATATCAATTGCCTTTATTATATTGCCTATCAAACTCTTGCATGGTCAACAATTGCATTTTTTATTAAATTCTATGAAATCTATCGTTTTTCAACGCCCATAGAAATTACATCAAAAATTGTTCAACAGGGAATTTTATTTCTATTGGTTATTATTGCTTTTTTTCCATTCTCAAAACAAGTTATGTTTAGTGGTAGGGCAGTTGCTTATTTTATGGTCTCCAGTTTTGCCATAATTGCAATTTTTAAGTATTTACTTTTTTATTATTTAAAAAAATACAGAATAGTTACAGGAAGTAATTTCAGGAATGCGGTAATTATTGGTTACACGCCTGAAGCGATTCGATTAAAAGAACTTTTCGACACAAGAAATGACTACGGATATCGTTTTTTAGGTTATTTTTCTGATAAGAAATCCAATTCGAATATTAAGGGAAAGTTAGCTGATTTAAGAAACTATGTTTTGGTCAATAAAGTGGACGAAATATATTGTTCGTTGAATGAAATTTCTAATGATGAATTGAAAGAATTAGTAGATTTTGCTGACGAGAACGGCAAGACAATAAAATTTATTCCTGACACTAAGGAGATTTTCTCCAAAAACTTAAAAATCGAATATTACGAGTTTTTTCCAGTACTTTCATTGCGTAAGACCGCTCTTCATGATCCTGCGACTAAGGTTTTTAAAAGAACTTTTGACATTGTCTTTTCGGTGATTGTCATCATTGGTCTTTTGTCATGGCTTACCCCCATTTTTGCTATATTAATTAAGTTAGAATCAAGAGGACCTGTCTTTTTTAGACAAGGGCGCCCAGGGATAGATGAAAAGGAATTTTTTTGCTATAAGTTTCGGTCAATGAAAATTAATAAGACAACGGAAAAAGAGGCTTCCAAAAACGACCCTAGGGTAACAAAAATTGGAAGAATTTTGCGCAAGACAAGCTTGGATGAAATGCCCCAGTTCTTGAATGTCATATTGGGTGATATGTCTGTTGTCGGACCAAGACCACACCTTTGGTCGCAGAACAAAGTTTATGGAAACAGGATTAAGAAATATATGGTGCGTCATTATGTAAAACCAGGCATCACAGGCTTAGCGCAAGTTAGGGGATTTCGAGGTGAAATCGAGACTGACGAAGACATGATCAACAGAATAAAGTACGATGTATTTTATATTGAAAATTGGTCGCTTTTGCTTGACGTAAAGATTATCTTACAAACTGTAATTAATATTTTTAAAGGAGAAGACAAAGCCTACTAAAATGGAAACCTTAGTATCCATTATCACTCCGACTTATAATTCAGAAAGATATATCGAGGAAACCATACGGTCAGTTCAAGGTCAAACATATTCCAATTGGGAAATGATTATTGTTGATGATTGTTCTGAAGATAAGACAGAATCTATAATAAAAGATTTCATAAATGACGATTCTAGAATTAGTTTCTACCAATTACAAAAAAATTCCGGGGCAGGAGTAGCAAGGAATCAAGCTGTTGATTTGGCTAAAGGGCGTTATATTGCATTTTTAGATTCAGATGATTTGTGGAAACCAGAAAAACTTCAAAGACAAATTGATTTTCTGTCTTTACACCATGCTCCATTTTCCTTTTCCTTTTATGAATGTATCGATGAAGACGGTACTCCATTAAACTTAAGAGTAGAAGCTCCTAAAAAACTTCATTACTGGCAGTTGTTCTTTTGCAATTTTGTTGGGAATCTTACTGGAGTTTATGACACGCATTTCTTTGGCAAAATCCCAATTTCAAATATTCGAAAAAGACAAGATTGGATGGTTTGGTTAACGGTTTTAAAAAAAATCAAAACGGCAGAACCTATTGCGGAGAGTTTAGCTTTCTATCGTGTTAGAAAGGACTCCATTTCTTCTTCAAAATGGAGATTGGTTCAACACAACTTTACTGTTTACAGACAATTTCATCAATTCAATGTTTTTGTTTCGCTTTGTTGTATGGTCGGATTCCTATTCACACAATTGATAATCAAACCAAGATATATTAAGAAGCTTAAACCAATGATCTAAATTGTTTCAACTTGCCACTTTTGCTTCTTTCGATCTTCTCTTTTCGATAAAAAATGTACTTCAAGTTAGGTTCTAAAAATTGACTCAATACGCGTTCAATCTCAGCAATTTCTTTTGCAGACAATTCATAATCACTGGTGTAATCTATTTCAAAAGTGTCTAGTTTTGCTTGCGTAATCACAAATTCTTTAACGTTGCCCTCATCATCAAAAAGCCTTTTGGTAATGGAATAGAAAGTCATTCCTGGCGATTTCTTTCCACTCGGTAAAATGGCCACATCATTTGTTCTTCCGATCAGCTTTTTGAGAATCGGATTTTGCAACGTGCTTTTTTCGTCAAGTATACCAATGTCACCAACTTCATAGCGAATCATCGGATGGGCTTTATTATATAGCGAAGTCACCACAATTCTACCTTCTTGACCATAAGGCAATACCTGATCATTTTCATCTAAGATCTCTACAAACAGCGTTTCTGAATTGATTTTCCATAGGCCTGCTGGGTTCTCTAAAGCGATAATATCCAATTCGGCACTGCCATATTCATTGATAATTGGAATTCGAAATCGTTCTTCTAATAATTTTTTATCTTCATCAAATAGCATTTCAGAAGTGACAATACAAACTTTCAAACTGGGACAAATCGTATTCAGATAAAGGTCGTTTTTCTGCAGATATTTTGCCAACAAGACAATCGAATTCGTATAGCCGTTGATATAGTCGAACTTGGTTCCTCGAAATTTATTCACCATTTTTTGCATTGCAAAGTCCGAAAAATCAAAAATATTAAACCGATAACGATGACTTAATAAATCCTTTAAACGCAACTGGGTATTGGCTATAAAGTCGAGAGGCATTCCATAAAAACGGGCTTGCCACGAATGATTAAAATCCAATCCATACCATTGAAAACGGCGCATAATATTAACCCAAATCAGAGCATGACAAAACTTGTCTTTGGCAAACACCATCGGATCTCCGCTAGAACCGGAAGTCTTATTGACGTAAACATTTTTTCGAGTAAATCCTCTAGACAACCTTTCTGCCAGCGGTTTTTGAAAATGGATTTTTTTCATCACGGGAATGTCTTCCCAATTTTCAATCAATTTGGAACCGATTAAACCTCGATAATAGGGATTGTTTTGCAGGTGATAGGCGAGGACTTCTTCCTTTTTTGAAGCTAAAAACACTTCGTATTCTGATTCAGAAAGTGATAGAATTTTATCCAACTCCCTTTTCGCTTTCGCAATCGGAAAACCGTTCAAACGCAACGTAATATTAAAAAGATTCAGCACAATGATCTTATTTTTCATCAAAAATAATCTTTCATCCCAACTATCATAATTTGCAGCTTGATTTTTTTACTATTTAATTACAATAAACCTCCAAAACCAAGTATTTTTGTCCCACACAACGAAACAGTACTTATGAATATTTTACTTTTAGGATCTGGCGGCAGAGAACATGCTTTCGCATGGAAAATGACTCAATCTCCACTTTGCACCAAACTTTTTGTGGCACCGGGAAATGCCGGAACACATTTGATTGCGACAAATGTCAATATCAATCCAACCGATTTCGAAGCCATTAAAAAACTAGTTAAAGCGGAAAACATCGAAATGGTTGTTGTTGGCCCTGAAGATCCTTTGGTGCATGGTATTTTCGATTTCTTTATAAACGATGAAGAACTGCAAACAATTCCAGTCATCGGCCCATCAAAAATGGGTGCACAACTAGAAGGCAGTAAAGAATTCGCGAAAGAATTTATGATCAAGCATCGTGTTCCAACTGCCGCTTATGATAGTTTTACTAAAGAAACCGTCGAAAAAGGCTACCGCTTTTTAGAAACTTTGCAACCGCCCTTTGTGCTGAAAGCCGATGGGTTGGCTGCAGGGAAAGGCGTGCTGATTCTACATGATTTAAATGAAGCCAAGCAAGAATTACGTAATATGCTAGTTGATGCCAAATTTGGACAAGCAAGTTCGAAAGTGGTGATCGAAGAATTTTTAGACGGCATTGAATTGAGTTGTTTCGTATTGACGGATGGCAAAAATTATAAAATCTTGCCCACAGCCAAAGATTATAAAAGAATTGGGGAAGGCGACACAGGATTGAATACAGGTGGCATGGGTGCTGTCTCTCCAGTGCCATTTGCAGACGCTGCGTTGTTAGAAAAAATAGAAAATAGAATTGTTATTCCTACAATTAAAGGATTAGAAAAGGATGAGATTCCGTATAAAGGGTTTGTATTTATAGGTTTAATCAACGTAAAAGGAGAACCAATTGTCATCGAATACAACGTGAGAATGGGCGATCCAGAAACCGAAGTGGTTATTCCGAGATTGAAGAATGATTTGGTTGAATTATTCATCGCAGTTTCTAATGAAAAGCTCGATGAGGTTCATTTAGAAGTTGATGAAAGAACCGCTGCGACAGTTATGTTGGTGTCTGGCGGATATCCAGAGGATTATGATAAGGGGAAGGAAATATCTGGACTAGACCAAATTCAAGATTCAATCGTATTTCATGCTGGAACAAAAACAGAAAACGGGAAAGTAGTTAGCAATGGCGGTCGAGTTTTGGCAGTAACGTCTTACGGAAATGATTTCCAAGAAGCCATAAAAAAATCGTATCAAAGTATAGGAAAACTACATTTTGATACGATGTATTATAGAAAAGATATTGGATTCGACTTACTTGGTTAAGAAAGAATGTGCCGTTGTATCTTGATTTTCTTCTCCGTTGTTCTTATGCGTCGTTAGTTGTTTACACCAGTACCAAGTTGCATAACTGCAAATAGCCATGAAAATCCAGTTGATTGTATTAGCACCAAACCAATTGCTGAGTTCTAACGCGCGAAATTGATTTAAAGGCCAAAACAAAACGTTCTCAAATAACCATTGTATTCCTTCAAAAAATGCTTTCATAATAGTGAATGTTAGTAGTATATTTACACGCACAAAAGTATAAAATATCCTTATGATTACAAGTTTTTTTAGAAAATCTACACCATTAAATTATTCGACTGTAATTTTAGGGTTGCTTTTTTTCTTTTTTTACTATCAATTAAAGCATGTAACGGGTGATAATTCTTGGCTAAACGTAGTTTCCAAATGTGTACTAATCGCTTCTTTATTTGTTTCGATGTTTATCACCAACTTTATCGTAAAGAAAAACGGATTAAGCAAAGACAGTGCTTACACAGTTTTACTTTTTTTTCTATTCCTGCTGTTTTTTCCAGGAATACTTAACAACACATCATTGTTATTATCCAACTTTTTTATCTTACTGGCTACTCGTCGAATTATTTCGTTGCATTCTCTCAAATCTTCAAAGGAAAAAATATTTGATGCTTCACTGTGGGTTTTTATTGCCGCCGTATTCCATTTTTGGAGTATACTTTTTATTGTGCTGATTTTTATTGCCATTCTATTTCATGTTGCGAGAGATTATAGAAATTGGTTTTTACCAATTATCGCATTTTTCTCCATTGCTATTCTCTTTGTTGGAAGCTCACTCTATTTCAATACCCAATGGATCAATCATCTAATTTCAGAATCCATGATTGATATGAGATTTGATTATTTCACAAATAACAATCAAAATATTGCATTTTCGATGTACGTAACCATCGGATTGTTTTTTCTAGTCTTGCTTTTATTATCATTATCAAATCGCCCTCTCATTTTGCATCCAACGTACAAGAAAGTGATTTCTGCATTTGTAATTGGGATTGCAGTCTTCGCAATTTCACCCAATAAATCGAATGAACTACTAGTATTTACATTTGCGCCACTAGCAATGATAGCGACGACTCACATAGAAACGGCGCAAGCGTATTGGAAAAAAGAAGTAGTGTTGTGGATTTTGCTCGTAGTTAGTTTTATTGCCTTTTTTGCGCAAGTATAAAACACTTCGCAAAAGACAATTACAATAAAAAACCTAAAATGCGACTGTGCGTCTTTGCTAGAAAAAAATAATTATAATCCGTTGGGTGTAATTCATTTTCTTGTTTTTCTACCACATAGAAACATAGTTTTTATGAAAATGATCAAGGCATTTCATTTTATTTGAAAAAATCATAGCTATGTGAACCAATAGTTTGATCTATCCACTTCTTTTTTCTATGAATCTATGTGGTTTTTTGTTTATTTAATTGTTGCCACAGGTTTAATCATAATTTATTCCCGTAAGCCAAATCGCCCGCATCGCCCAAACCAGGAACAATATAGTTTTTAACATTCAAGGTTTCGTCTAAAGTCGCAACCCATAAATGACAGTTGTCGGGTAAATGATTTTCAAGATATTCGATTCCCTGTGGCGCAGCAATAATAACCGCAATATGAATTTCTTTCGGCAACCCTTTTTCCATGAGCTTATTAAAAACCGCAACCATCGATTGACCTGTTGCCAACATCGGATCAATCAGTAACAACGTTTTATCCTGCAAATTCGGAACCGCCTGATATTCAACTAAAATATCGAAGAAATCATCATTATTCGGATGATGGCGATAGGCCGAAACAAATCCGTTTTCAGCGCTGTCGAAGAAATTTAAAAATCCCAAATGCAACGGCAAACCTGCACGAAGTATCGAACACAAGACCAGCTGATCTTCAATTTCTGTGGTTTTCTTGATGCCCAACGGCGTTTGAATTTCGATGTTTTTATAACGCAAGTCTTTGCTCAACTCATACGCCATTACTTCTCCAATTCGCTCGATATTTCTGCGAAAACGCATGCTGTCATGTTGCACATTGACGTTGCGAATTTGACCCAAAAAATGATTCAACACGCTGTTAGCTTCGGATAAATAATGTATTTGCATATTGACTTTTTTTGTCTCCCCGAGCGCAGTCGAGGGGCTTTGTTCTTAATTTTAAAATCCCTCGACTGCGCTCGGGAAGACATTATAAATGATATTCCAAATGTAAATAGAAACCCTAGCCCTGATGGAAGCGGTTATCCTTTTGTGCCGGCTTTCGGCGCAAAAGATAGTAGCGTACAGCAGGTTCCCGGCTACTAAAAACTCAGCATCTCAGTATCTCAGAAACTTAGTAACTCAGAAAAGCAACTTTTTTTCTCTCGTAAAAGTATAAAAAGTATCTTTGTCTTTTAAAATTCAAAGATATGTTTTCTAAACTTGCCTACGCCGTTTTCGAAAGAAGCATCCAAGATTATCATCAGTTTGATAACGTGGATCAACCCATTAACAACCCGTATCCCAAAGAGCAATTCGAGCATTTGTTATATCACAAAAACTGGATTGACACGGTGCAATGGCATTTTGAAGACATCATTCGTGACCCGCAAATTGATCCGGTGGCTGCTTTAACGCTGAAAAGAAGAATTGATGCGTCGAACCAAGAACGCACTGATATGGTCGAATATATTGATAGTTATTTTCTTCAAAAATACCAACATGTACATGTAAAACCCACCGCTAAAATCAATTCTGAAAGTCCAGCATGGGCATTCGATAGGTTGTCGATTTTAGCGTTGAAAATTTACCACATGCACGAAGAAGTCACACGTCCGGGAGCTTCCCAAGACCACAAAGATAAATGCCAAGCGAAGCTTAATGTGCTTTTAGAACAACGAACCGATTTGTCAACCGCCATCGATGATTTGATTCACGACATAGAAAGCGGCGACAAGTTTATGAAAGTCTACAAGCAAATGAAGATGTACAACGACGATGAGTTGAATCCGATTTTGTATCAAAATAAAAAGTAATTTTTTTAGGAGCTATTTCCCGCTATCCGTTCCAATCTTTTTTGTTTTGTCGCACCTAGCGCAGTCGAGGTGTTTTTCCTAAAACAAAAAAGGATTTCCACTATTATCGGGGCTAGGGCTTTTTACTAAATAGCGACTTAGGCACTTAACTCCACAAGAACTTGCCAGAAAAACAAACACATATAGCCGTCATGAGACTCTCCGCAATGGGAGATGTTGCTATGACGGTTCCAGTTTTACGAGCGCTAACGCAACAACATCCTGAAGTCAAAATCACGGTGATTTCTCGTTCTTTTTTTCAACCACTTTTTCAGGACATTCCCAATCTTATTTTTTTTCCGTTCGATGCCACTGGCAGACACAAAGGATTATTGGGTTTATTACAATTGTATCGCGACTTAAAGCCATTGCAGATAGATGCTTTTGCCGATCTGCACAATGTACTGCGCTCTAAAATTGTCCGAACCTTATTTGTGTGGAGCGGCAAGAAAACCGCCTTTACAGACAAAGCCAGAGCAGAAAAGAAAGCGCTAACGCGACTTGAAAAGAAAATATTAAAACCATTGCCGACGGTTTTTGAAAGACACGCGAACGTGTTCAAGCAACTCGGATTTCCAATCAATTTGTCACAACCGAGTTTTCCTTCACAACCGAAAGCAGATGCGGCAGTACTGAATATCATTGGCGATGAGCAAAAAACACTAATTGGAATCGCGCCGTTTGCCCAATACGATTCTAAAGTATACCCACTCGATTTGATGAAGGAAGTCGGACTTGAACTATCAAAAAACAAAGCCTATCGCCTATTACTTTTCGGAAGTAAAAACGAAATTCAAGCGCTTCAAGAGATTTCAAATAACTTAGACAATGCAATTGTTGTTGCCGGAAAACTGCGTTTTTCAGAAGAATTGCAACTCATCGCCCGCCTCAATGTCATGCTATCGATGGATTCTGGCAACGCGCATTTGGCAGCAATCTATGGTGTTCCAGTTGTGACACTTTGGGGAGCAACGCACCCTTTTGCGGGGTTTTCTCCATTTCATCAACCCATCGACAATTGTTTAACATCCGACAGAGCACAATTTCCTTTCCTGCCGACCTCTGTTTATGGAAACAAGAAAGTAGCAGGCTACGAAGCGGCAATGCGCACGATTTCAGTTGAAAGTGTTTTGAGTAAAATCAACGGAATTGTAAAGTAATCGATGCTTTCACTTATTGTTTCAAAGTAAAAAGATAAATTTGTTGTCAAATCAACTTGTTACCATCATGAAAACCAATGTCGTAAAACTGTTATTTCTTTTCTTATTTTCTTTCCATAGTATTTTCTTATTTTCACAAGAAAGTGAAAAACTACCCAAAGGATTTACAGAAAAGGAAAAGCAATTACTCACCCATTTCGAGTTCAGAAATGCGCAAGCGACGCCACCACCAACAGGTGCTGTGCGCGCTGCGGCAGAATGGGAAGAAGTAGAATATTTGGTTTTATCTTGGCAGACGGGTTTTCAAAACATACTGCGTCAGATTGTGTCTGTTGGTGTCAACGAATGCAAAGTGATTATTGCAACTCAAAGTCAAGCTACTGTGGCGAGCTACCTTACCTCATTCGGGATAGATTTGACAAATGTTATTTTTCTAAACGTCCCAGCGAACAGTATTTGGATTCGCGATTATGCTGGAAATACAATCTATTCAGACGCGGTAGGTGAAAGAGCATTAACCGACTGGATTTATAATCGACCGCGGCCCAGCGACAATGTCATGCCAACGGCACATGCCAATTATGTCGGAATCCCCATTTATATTACCGATTCGGGTCTGAATGACATGGTAAACACAGGCGGTAATTATATGTCTGACGGCTTAGGAAATGCATTTGCTTCAGAATTAATTTTAGAAGAAAATGCAGCTGGAAATCCTTATGGTGTTTCTGCCAAAACAGAAGAACAAATAAACGGAATCATGCAGAATTACATGGGAATACAAAACTATATAAAAATGCCTATTTTACCCTATGACCAGATTCACCATATCGACATGCACATGAAACTGCTAGACGAAGAAACGATATTGGTGAGTAAATATCCTCCAAATGTCGCTGATGGACCACAAATTGAAGCCAATATTAACTATGTGGTCAATAATTTTCAATCGCCATTTGGGACGCCGTATGATATTAAATGGATTGACGCACCTCCAAGCACAACCGGCAGTTATCCCGATACAAATGGCGCCTATCGTACTTTTGCCAATTCGGTTTTCATTAACAAATCGATTTTGGTTCCGATCTATCGTCCACAAGTTGACGCTGCGGCGTTGGCACTTTATCAAGAATTATTGCCCGGTTATAATGTTGTTGGAATTGATGTGGATAATTCCGGAGAAAATCTGATTAATCAACTTGGCGCGTTGCATTGTATTACACACACCATTGGTGTTGCCAATCCAATGCTCATCGTGCACCAACCTATTGATGAAGCCAATGCAGGAAGCACAGTTGCGATTTCAGCTTTAATCAAACACAATTCTGGGATTCAAGCGGCAACTGTTTTTTGGCGAGAAGAAGGAAGTACAACATTTAATCAAATGCCTATGACCTTTGTAAGCGATTCGAATTGGACAGCCAATATTAACATTCCAACTTCGGGGGTTAATATTGAGTATTACATTCAAGGACAAGCAGTTTCTGGCAAAATACTTTCAAGACCAATAGTTGCGCCAGCGGGTTATTGGACCATTCAGGTATCAACATTAAGCAGCACGGAATGGGCCGCGCAGCATATTTCAGCACCTTTTCCAAATCCGACAAAACAAAATGTGAATTTTGAGATGGATCAAATGTTTGGGTTAATCCACGTATCCATCACCAACATTTTGGGTCAAAAACTTTTTTCACAAGACATTCAAGCTGGGAATGGCGTGTTTAGTTTAGATTTAGAACCAGAATGGAAAGGCACTTTGTTGGTGACTTTTGAAGGTGATTTTGGGAGTGTTACCAGAAAAGTGGTTAAACTTTAGACATCGTCATAATCAATCGATAGGATCGCAGAAGTCGGATGTGCTTGACAAGTCAATACCAAACCTTCCGCAATTTCACTATCCGTAAGAATGGTATTTTTCTTCATTTCTGCCGTTCCTGATTTGATTCTAGCCAAACAACTGCTGCAAATTCCACCTTGACAGGAATAAGGCGCGTCGATTCCTTGTTTTAAGGCCGCTTCTAAAACTGTTTGTTTTTGTGACATTTCGAAAGTGGTCTCGTCGCCATCTACTAAAACGGTTATTTTAGTGTGACCTTCCAAGGACTTCTCTATTTTGGATTCTGAAGTTGAGGTAGAGAACAACTCAAATTTTATCGCAGATTCTTTGATATTACGTTCTTTCAAGACTGCCGAAACTGTATTGATCATATCTTCGGGTCCGCAGAGATAAAATTTATCGAAATCGAGTTCTTTGTGTTTGTTATTCAGCACAAAATTTACGGTTGATTTATCAATTCTTCCGAACAATCCGGAATCTACATTCACTTGACTATATACAAAATGCACGAAGAAACGTCCAACATATTTTAATTGTAAATCAAGTAATTGTTGATGAAACATTGTGTCTTCAGGCGTTTTGTTGCCATAAACCAAAACAAAAGTGCTATTCGGTTCGCTTAGCAATACACTTTGTAATATGGAAAGAATAGGAGTGATTCCGCTACCGGCCGCAAAAGCTAAATAGTTTTTTGTGCGATGCGCATCAGCTTCAAAAGTAAATTTCCCTTCAGGAGTTCCTACTTCTAAGGTGTCTCCTGCTTTTAACTTTGAATTTGCAAAAACCGAAAATGTTCCGTTGGTGACCGATTTTATGGCAATTCTCAATTCGTTATTTTCTGGTGCAGCACAAATCGAATAAGCGCGGCGAATTTCGGCACCATCCAAAGTTAATTTTAGATTCACATATTGACCAGCTAAAAAGCGATAAAAATCTTTAAATTCAAGGGGAACATTAAACAAAACAGAAACAGCATCTTTGGTTTCTCGGCGTACTTCCGTAATGTTTAATTTATAAAATAGAGACATAATTTTTTTTTTGCAAAAATAGGAAACCTCGTAGAAAACTAAATTAATATCAGCGAATTATTTTTGTAGGAGTTTTTAATCATAACCAGAGGTGCGGCAAAACACGAAACTTTTAAGCGATATTTTTCGCTATATCAAAAAGAAACGTATTTTTACCAGTCAAAATACTAAAATCGACTTTTAAAAGTTTTAAGATAAACCGTTTTACATTGAAAACTAACATACACAAGTATCTTTTTATCGTTGGCTTCTTACTTTTTTTGGTAGCCTGCTCGGTTAAGAAGAACACATTCATATCTAGGAATTCACATGCTCTAAGCACTAAAGACAATATATTATATAACGGCAGTTTGGCTTTAGACAAAGGGATTCTTGAATTAAAATCGCAGTATCAGGATAATTTTTGGGACATTTTACCAATCGAGAGAATGCAGGTAAAAAAAGATAATATTTTACCTGGAGACACACCGCCAAATCCAAATTTTGAAAGAGCAGAAACAAAGGCTACCAAAGCAATACAGAAACACTCCATGAATATTGCAGGCTCTGAAAAGAACTATCAAATGGATGAAGCACATTTGCTGCTAGGAAAATCGAGATACTACGACCAAAGATTTGTGCCTGCTTTAGAAGCGTTCAATTATATTCTCTACAAACATTCCAATAGCAACAGGATTAATGAGGCGAAAATTTGGCGAGAGAAAACCAATATGCGTTTAGAAAACGATGCTATAGCAGTTGAAAATTTGAGAAAATTATTTAAAGAAATAAAATATAAAGATCAAATTTTTGCAGATGCAAATGCAACGTTGACGCAAGCATTTTTGAATTTAGGGGAAAAGGATAGCGCAGTCGCTAAATTAAAGCTGGCGAAAGAATTCACTAAATTGAAAGAAGAAAAATCGCGCTATGGTTTTATTTTAGGGCAGTTATATGAAAATTTAGGTTACAAAGACAGTGCTTATGCTGCATATCAGACGGTTATTGATATGAAAAGAAAGGCGGCCAAGCAATATGTGATTCATTCACATATACGGCAAGCAAGTTTGAATGATTTTGAAAACGGAGATACTTTGGTGTTTTTAACGAAGTATAGAAAGCTGCTTAAAGACCGTGAAAACAGACCTTATCTTAATTTTCTGAATCATAAAATGGGATTGTTTTACGACAAAAACAAAAACGATTCTTTAGCAATGAAATATTACAATATTTCATTAAACAGCAAGGTGGTCGATAAATATTTGGTGGCATCAAATTATAGAAATTTAGCGGATATCTATTTTAAAAAAGCAAAATATGTAGTGGCAGGAAAGTATTACGACAGTACCTTAGTGCAATTAGAACCTCGGTCTAGAGAACATCGATTTATTGAAAAGAAAAGGGAAAACTTAGTGGATGTCATTAAATACGAAGGAATTGCCTCAAGAAATGACAGTATTCTTAATGTGTTTTCTATGTCAGATTCAGACAAAATTGCACATTATGATGCTTATATTACCAAATTGAAAAAAGAAGAAGAAAAGAGACTATTAAAAGAAAAAATCGCCCAAGAAAAAGGAGAATCTGGAGATAAGGACTCTGGTGGCGTTGACAAAAACGGAAGAGACATCAAGAAAGACGAATCTAAACAGGCAGGCAGACCTCCTAGACCTTCCGCACCCGATGCCAATTTTGCATCATCTGGCAGCAGCAATTTTTATTTTTACAATCAAACAACAGTTGCGAAAGGGAAGATAGAATTTAAGAAAAAATGGGGAGATAGAGCCTATGCTGAAAATTGGAGAATAACTCAAAACAAAACCAATAAAGTAGAAACCGTAGACGAAGAAGATGAACAAGATAAAGAAAACAAAGAGAAATTAGATAAGGAGAAAAAAAGTAAAGAAGAAGAAAAGTACACCGCTGACTTTTATATCAAGCAATTACCAACGGATCAAAAAGTTATTGACAGTATTGGCAAGGAACGAAATTTTGCTTATTTCCAATTGGGCGTAATTTATAAAGAGAAATTTAAAGAATATAAGCTTGCAGTTGTAAAGCTAGAGACTTTATTGACCAATAAGCCTGAGGAAAGATTGGTGCTGCCAACGATGTATAATTTATTTAAGCTATACGAAATATTGGATAAAGACAAATCGTTGGCAATGAAAAATCGCATTATTAATGAGTTTCCAGATTCTAGATACGCACAAATATTAGGAAACGCAAATGGTGCAGCTAATTCACTCACAGACACACCAGAAGCAAATTACGACAAGATATTCAAACAATATAATTCAGGAGACATCAAGGGTTCGTTAGCAAATTTAAGTATAGCGATTGATCAGTACAATGGAGAAGAAATTGTACCCAAGTTTGAATTGTTAAAAGCCAATAATTTAGGCAGATTAAAAGGATTGGGTGAGTATAAAAAAACACTCAATTTTGTGGCATTGAACTATCCTAATAGTACCGAAGGGAAATTTGCGGAAGAACTTTTGAAAACAAATGTTCCAGCGATGGAAAGTTTAAAGTTTTATGAAGTAAAACCATTGAGCTGGAAAATACTTTATAAGTCGAATAATCCAGAAGACAAAAACACAAAAGCGTTGCAAGCGAAGATTACAAAATTTATTTCGGAAAGAAGTTTAGACAAGCTCACGATGTCTTATGATATCTATACCATGGACGAAAATTTTATTGTAATTCATGGCCTTAAAGACCTAGAATATGCCAAAGGAATTGCATCTATTCTCAAAGAATTTAAAGAATACAAAGTAGTGGAAACGGCTTTTGTGATTTCGAACGAAAATTACAAAATTGTTCAAATGAAGAAAAACTTTGAAGAATACCTGACCACGCCTCCTTCCGACCCATTGCCTCCAAAGTCGTATGTTCCTAAAGCCAAGCCAGCTTATTCTAAAGAAGACAACGCTACAAAGGAACGACAAAAACCTTCTAGAGAGGAAATGGAAGTTGATGCAAAATCTCAGTTCAATCAATTACCTCCTGGAATGCCATCGACTCCTGGTTTTGTTCCTAAAGATAAAGGTTCAAGCGATGAAAAAAAATAGATTATGTTCGACAAGAAGCCAAAATCATATACCGACTTATTAGGAAAAACCAACAGAATTGTTGAAGGGACTATCATTAAGGGCAATATTCTTTCCCATGCAGATTTTCGTCTCGACGGAGATCTTGTAGGTAATTTTCAATCAGAAGGGAAAATTGTAATTGGACCTGCAGGCAGTGTTAAAGGAGATATCGTTTGTAAAAATGCGGATATCGAAGGTAAATTTGAAGGGAAAATACAAGTCGCAGAAATCTTAAATATCAAAGCAAAAGCAAGTATTCATGGGGAAGTAGTGTGTGGTAAACTTTCAGTTGAGCCTGGCGCAGAGTTTAGCGCGACATGCATCATGAAAACAAATCAAAAAGGAGCAGTATCAAATGAACCAACAGAAGAGAAGACAGCCGAATAAATGGTTAGCATTAATTAACATTCCGATTCAAATGGGAGTTATTATTTATGCGTTTTCTGTACTCGGTGGTTGGCTAGACATTGAATATCCAAACAAACACAATGTTTTTATCAAGTCGATTACGGTAGTTGGCGTTGCTGTTGCATTTTACAACCTCAATCGCCAACTTAAGGACATCAATACAACAGACGAATAAATCATGATGAATCTGAAACAATACCAACCCATATTAAGTCTATTGCTGTTTTCTGTACTAACGTTGTTGGTTCATAAGTGCTTTATGTATGTAATCGGTTTAGGTCAACTGGAGTCACAATTTGTCTATGCATTGCCAAGACTTTATGCTTTTTTCTTTTTATTGACTGCTGTAATTCTTTTCATTTTAATAAAAGTAAATCAAGCAAGCAACACACACGTTGGTCTTACGTTTATTTTATTGACAACATTCAAAATGGGAGTTGCCTATGTTTTTTTGAAACCAATATTGCACACAAATCTACCTCATTCGGGTTTTGAGAAAGCAACTTTTCTGATCGTTTTTTTGTTGTTTTTAGCAACAGAAACCCTTTTGACGATAAGAATAATAAACAATAAACAATAATAGTTTGCTAAAACTAAAGGTTCTTCAAAAAAGTGTTTTTTAAACTTGCGAAGTTTAATAAAAGATGTACATTTGCACCAAATTTCAGAAAACAAAATCCTAGATATTCAGTAGATATGGTGCTTTCTAACAAACCACTTCAATTTATAGTAGCAATTTTATTCGCTTGCCTTCCCTTATTTACGTTTGCAAACCCAACGGATACATTGCAAGTTAGTCATGAATCACATGAAACTGCTGCAACAGAAGTGAAAGTTGTCGATGAAAAAGCTGAAATTAAAGCTCAAATCGAAGAAGTAAAAAACCACCACGTTTTAGACGGTCATGAGTTTTCTCTTTTTGGTGATGCTGAAACAGGTGCTCATTATGGATTTCCATTGCCAATTATTCTTTGGGATAATGGTTTGCAATTCTTTTCTTCTTCGAAATTTCACCACGGTGAAGCTGTGGCGGAAAGCAACGGAAATTACTACAAATTACACCACGAGAAAATATACAAAACAGATGCGGCTGGAAAATTAACTTTAGACCACCACCATCACCCAACCAATGCGCAACCACTAGATTTTTCTATTACTAAAGGTGTTTTATCGATTATGATTGTAGCTTTGTTGATGTTTTTCTTATTCAGTAGCTTGGCAAAATCATACGCAAAAAACGGCGGCGTTTCTGCAGGACCTGGACGTTTTTTCGAACCAATCGTATTATATATTCGTGACGAAATAGCGATTCCAAATATTGGAGAAAAACATTACAAAAAATACATGAGTCACTTATTGACGGTATTTTTCTTTATCTGGTTTTTGAATATTTTTGGACTAACACCACTAGGGATTAACGTTACAGGAAACATTGCTATTACTTTTGGATTGGCTGTAATCACATTTTTAATCACAAATCTTTCTGCCAATAAAAATTATTGGGGACACATTTTCTGGATGCCAGGCGTGCCAACTCCAATGAAAATTATTTTAGCACCTATCGAATTGATGGGATTGGTGATCAAGCCATTTGCGTTGATGATTCGTTTATACGCAAATATGTTCGCAGGTCACATCGTATTGATGAGTTTAATTGGATTGATGTTTATTTTCAAAAATTGGGTAGGAAGTAGCCTGTCATTTATGTTGTCTTTTATGATTTCTATTATCGAAATCTTAGTAGCATTATTACAAGCGTATATTTTTACAATTTTGACTGCTTTGTATTTCGGTTCTGCCGTGCAAGAGCATCACCACGATGAAGAAGATCATCACTAAATAGCGAAAGGCTTTTGCCCTTTGCTCTAAAAATGAATGTTTAATTTTTAATACATATATTTATGAACATGCCAAGAATTATTGGAGCTGGATTAGTAGTTATCGGAGTTGGTATTGGTGTTGGTAGAATTGGTGGTTCAGCAATGGACGCTATTGCTCGTCAACCAGATTCTTACGGTAAGATCCAAACAGCGATGCTTATTGCAGCGGCTCTTGTTGAAGGTATCGGATTTGCAGCTTTGTTTGCAGTTGCCGAAAACTAGTAGATAAACAAATAGCTGTAACGGTTGGTTGCAGCTATTGTTTTTAAATTAAATTAAAAAGATTCTAATTACCTATATAGTATGGAAAAGTTAATAAATGATTTTTCGTTTGGTTTGTTTTTTTGGCAAACAATTATTTTCGTTGGATTGATTCTTCTTTTGAAAAAATTTGCTTGGAAACCAATCTTAGACGCAGTAAATGAAAGAGAAGAAGGTATTAAAAACGCCTTGCTTTCTGCTGAAAATGCTAAAAAAGAAATGCAAAATTTGCAATCAGACAACCAACGTATTTTGCAAGAAGCGAGACTAGAAAGAGATGCGATGCTAAAAGAAGCACGTGAAATGAAAGAAAAAGTAATTGCGGACTCAAAACTAGAAGCACAAGCACAAGGACAAAAAATGATTGAGCAAGCGAAAGCTGCTATTCAAAGCGAAAAAAATGCAGCTATGGCTGAATTGAAATCACAAGTTTCTTCTTTGTCTTTGGAAATTGCCGAAAAATTATTGAAAGATGAATTGTCTAACAAAGAAGCCCAAGTAAAATTGGTTGAGAAAATGTTAGGTGACGCTAAACTAAACTAATATGTCAGGTACAAGAGCAGCAATCCGTTACGCCAAAGCTATCCTTTCTATCGCTAATGATAAAGGAGCGGCCGAAGCTGTAAACAGAGATATGATTTCTATTTCATCTACGATTTCAAGTAATGAGGAATTAAACACATTTATCCAAAATCCAACGACAAAGGTAGACATCAAAGAAAGTGCGCTTTCAGAAGTATTTACTGGGATTAATGGAGTAACAAAAAGTTTGTTCCACTTATTGCACGAAAACAAGAGATTTGAGATTCTAGGAGATGTAGCTTCAGAATATAGTCGCCAGTTTGACGAGATGAATGGTGTTGAGGTTGCTAAAGTAACCACTGCTGTTCCTATGGATGCGGCGTTAGAATCAAAAGTATTGGCAAAAGTGGCAACGCTTTCCAGCAAAAAAATTACCATTGAAAACAACGTAGATCCATCAATTATTGGCGGATTTATTTTAAGAATAGGCGACAAGCAATACAACGCATCCATCGCCAACAGATTACAAGTATTAAAAAGAGAATTAAGTAACTAGTTATTGATATATAATTATGGCGGAAATTAAACCTGCTGAGATTTCAGCAATCTTAAAAAAGCAAGTAGAAGGATTTGAATCAGGTGCTACTCTAGAAGAAGTAGGATCAGTTCTTAACGTTGGAGATGGTATTGCTCGTGTTTACGGGTTGTCAAATGTTCAATATGGTGAGCTAGTAGAATTCGATAATGGTTTAGAAGGAATCGTTTTGAATCTTGAAGAAGATAATGTTGGGGTCGTTTTATTAGGACCATCAACAGGAATCAAAGAAGGTTCTACAGCAAAAAGAACACAACGTATTGCTTCGCTTAAAGCGGGGGAACAAATGGTTGGTCGAGTAGTAAACACCCTTGGTTTTCCAATTGATGGAAAAGGACCAATCGGAGGTGAATTATTCGAAATGCCTTTGGAAAGAAAAGCGCCTGGAGTTATCTTCCGTCAGCCAGTTACAGAGCCATTGCAAACCGGAGTAAAAGCAGTAGATGCAATGATTCCAGTAGGTCGTGGACAACGTGAGCTAGTGATTGGTGACCGTCAAACAGGTAAATCTACCGTTTGTTTGGATACCATCCTAAATCAAAAAGAATTTTACGATGCTGGAAAACCAGTGTTCTGTATATACGTAGCGATTGGACAAAAAGCGTCTACCGTTGCTGGAATTGCAAAAATGTTAGAAGAAAAAGGAGCCATGGCATATACTGTTATTGTTGCTGCTAACGCTTCTGATCCTGCTCCAATGCAAGTTTATGCTCCGTTTGCAGGTGCTGCGATTGGAGAATATTTTAGAGATTCAGGTCGTCCTGCCTTGATTGTTTATGATGATTTATCAAAACAAGCGGTGGCATACCGTGAGGTTTCGCTTTTGTTAAGAAGACCACCAGGACGTGAAGCATATCCTGGAGACGTTTTCTACTTACACTCTCGTTTATTAGAAAGAGCTTGTAAAGTAATTGCAAACGACGACATCGCAAAAAACATGAACGACTTACCAGATTCTTTGAAAGGAATCGTAAAAGGTGGCGGTTCATTAACAGCTTTGCCAATCATCGAAACACAAGCAGGTGACGTTTCTGCGTATATCCCAACCAACGTAATTTCGATTACAGACGGACAAATTTTCTTGGATGGAGATTTATTTAACTCTGGAGTTCGTCCTGCAATCAACGTAGGTATTTCGGTATCTCGTGTGGGTGGTAACGCTCAGATTAAATCGATGAAAAAAGTAGCAGGTACGTTAAAACTAGATCAAGCACAATTCCGTGAATTGGAAGCGTTTGCGAAATTTGGTTCTGACCTAGATGCGGTTACCCTAAACGTAATCGAAAAAGGAAAACGAAATGTGGAAATCCTTAAACAAGGATTAAACAGCCCTTATACAGTTGAAAATCAAGTTGCAATTATCTACGCGGGTTCTAAAAACTTGTTGAGAAATGTGCCGGTGAATAAAGTAAAAGAATTTGAAAAAGACTTCTTAGATTACTTAAATAACAAACACAGAGCGACATTAGGCGCTTTAAAAGCTGGTAAATTAGATGATAGCATTACCGATATTATCGAAAACGTAGCTAAAGAAATTTCAGCAAAATATAATTAATACTGTTGTACGTTGTAAGTTGTAGGGCAAACCTATAACTTACAACCCACAACCTACAACTAATACAATGGCAAACTTAAAGGAAATCCGTAATAGAATTACTTCCGTTTCATCTACGATGCAAATCACATCGGCGATGAAGATGGTTTCTGCCGCAAAGCTAAAAAAAGCGCAAGATGCCATTACAGCAATGCGACCTTATGCCGAGAAATTAACGGAATTATTGCAAAATCTTTCTTCTACTTTAGATGGCGACACCGGCGGAGAATATACGAAGCAAAGGGAAATCAAAAAAGTGTTGGTGATTGCAGTAACTTCTAACAGAGGATTGTGCGGTGCTTTTAATACCAACGTAATCAAAGAAGTAAAAAGCAGAGCTGAACTATACGCAGGCAAACAAGTAGATGTTTTTGCTATCGGAAAAAAAGGAAATGACGTCTTAAAGAAAACGCTTACGATTGCAGACAATCAAAGTGGTATTTTTGATGATTTGACTTTTGATAATGTAGCGGCAATTGCTGAAAGCCTTACCGCTAAATTTATTTCTGGCGAGTATGACAAAATCGAATTGGTTTATAATCAATTCAAGAATGCAGCAACGCAAATCATTCAAACGGAGCAATTCTTGCCTTTAGCACCAATTGTTTCTGATAAAGTGTCGATGGCAGGTGATTATATTTTTGAACCATCAAAAGAGGAAATCGTATTGACTTTGATTCCAAAATCACTAAAAACTCAATTGTATAAAGCCATTAGAGATTCATTTGCTTCTGAGCACGGTGCGCGTATGACCGCAATGCACAAAGCAACGGATAACGCAACAGAATTAAGAGATCAATTGAAATTAACCTACAATAAAGCGCGTCAAGCTGCTATTACGAACGAAATCCTAGAAATCGTTGGTGGAGCGGAAGCTTTGAAGGGATAAATCTCAGAACGAAAATAAAAGAAAGCCGGTTAGTTATAGCCGGCTTTTTTTATTGATTTAAATGAAACAGAAGAAATTCATAAAACGCCGCTTTTTCTTCAATTCGGCTCTGGTAGGTCGAAATCTTACCATAATGCCCAGAACTATTCAATGTTTTTAAATAGATGGGATTCTTTTGTGCCGCTCTATTTTGCAAACGTCCTGCAAATTTATAAGAATGAAAGGGAGGAACTCGATCATCATTATCAGAGGTAATGATTAATGTTATTGGATAATTGACATCTTCTTTAATGTTGTGAAATGGCGAATAGTTTAGTAAGTATTTGAATTCCGATTCATTCGCAGGATTTCCATATTCGTCATAATGATATTTGCCAATCGTATATTTATCAAATTGAATCATATCGAACACACCCACTTTAGGAACAACGACCTTAAAGAGCTCGGGACGCTGCGTCATGGCAGCGCCAACTAAAAGTCCTCCTTGTGACCCACCAGTAATTGCTAATTTGTTCGGCGATGTATACTTTTCTGCAATTAAATACTCAGCCGCATCAATAAAATCGTTGAAACCATTCATTTTCTTTAACCCCATTCCGTTCTTGTGCCACTTTCTCCCTTTTTCTCCACCACCACGAATTTCGGCATAAGCAAAAACACCTCCTTGTTCCAAAAAATACAATAATCCAGTATCATAGCTCGGTCCACTAACGCTGCCGAATCCACCGTATGCTTTTAATAAAGTTGGATTGTTGCCATCTAAAAGCAACCCTTTCTTGTAGACAATGGTAATCGGAATATCTTGGTTGTCCCTGCTTTTGTATGTGAGGATTTTAGTTTCAAAATGGTTAAATGGGAACAAAGTCGGTTTTGGAGGTAGAAAGTCATTGAAGTATGGATTAGATCTCCCAGTTTCAATATTTAAAGTATAATTGAGATATGGAATAGTGTAAGAATAAAAGGTAACAAATAGATCTTTGGTCTTTTCATTTAGAAAGTTTACACTAAAATCCATTCCATAAGGAACATCAAATCGGCGAATAAGAACCCCGTTTTTGTCATACACAATCAAATAATTATTACCTAAAGTTTTGTATTTACAAATGATGTAGTTTTCGTAGAAGTCTGAATCGACCAGTAAATTGTTGTACAATTGAGACACGACTAATTTCTCATCAGCCCGATTATTTATGTCAAAGGAGCGAATATCTCCCCAATCAGATTCCTTCGAAGAAAAGTAGATTCTACCGTCTATGTATGTGATAAACTGAAATCCGCTAATGTCATTATCAAGATATTTTGTGAGAACAAAAGGTTCAGTATTTAAATTTGCATAGTAATAGTTGCTGATTCTTTCGTCTTTGCTTTCTTCTTCAATAAATAGTTTTCCCTGCTTGGTGAGAAAATTAACGCTTCCTTCTGTTTTTGTGGCGTCAAAAATAAGTTTATCCTCACTTTGTAGTGTTCCAATTTTATGATAGAAAATCTGGTAAGTCGAGTCTCTCGCAAAATTGTTGTTGTTGCTATTTCGTTTATAAAAGACACCAGAGTCATTATGCCAAGCCACATTAGAAAATTTCACGTCGGTAAGAACGTCCTCTAAATTTTTAGTTGGCTCAATGGTTACAAAGCGTATTTCTTTTCTGTCGCTCCCATCACTATTGACTTCATAGGCCAATTTCGCGGAATTCACCGAAGGATAAAACGAAAAAATGGTAGCGTTTTCATCTTTGAAAATCTTAAAGGGATCGACCAATTCGACCGCTTGTTCATTCAAAGTTTTCTTAAAGCACAAAACACTTGGCTTATTTTTAGTGATGCGATAGGCCCCATAAAAAAAAGCACCTTTCTTCATTGGTAAACCGTTGCTGGAAAAAGCATCATATTCTTTTATTTTTGAAGCGATGTCGTACTTTTTTCTAATTTCGGTACTGTGCAAGTTGATGACCTCATTTTGTGCATTCGACCAGCTGACGACTTCTTTGTCTTTCATATTCTCTAACCAAGCATACTCGTCTTGAAAAGAGATTCCGTGCTTAGTCAATGTCTGTGGAACTTTTTTAGTAATCGGATATTGCTGAGAATAAACAAAAAATGTGACAAGAAGAAAACTACAAGTGAACAAATGTTTTAGCATAGTTGAAAAAAATGGTTGAAACAAATATAACGGGAATCCTTCATTACATTTGGCTTCATACAGAAATCTTTTGATTATTTTTGTTTCGAATAAATCCAACAACTTGCAAGCAATAGAACTCCACGATATCGAAGAAATGCGCGCTCATTTTGACGTCATTCAATTTTTATACCCCAATATTACGGTCGAAAAATATGAATCGCATCTACGTCAAATGATTCCTCACAATTATGCTCAGTTGGCCGTTTTTGATGGAGAAATCTGCGTCGGGCTTACAGGATTTTGGACAGGAACCAAACTTTGGTCTGGGAAGTATATCGAAATCGACAATTTTATAGTTCATCCCGATCATCGACAAAAAGGTGTCGGAAAAGCAATGACTGACTACCTTGATCAAAAAGCACGTGCCTTGGGTTGCACCATGATTGTACTCGACGCCTTTACCCAAAACTTCAAAGCGCATCGCTTTTATTACAATCAAGGATATAGCCCAAAAGGATTTCATTTTTTAAAAATTATAGACGAAAGTGGATTAGCATAACAATACGTGCTTTACAATTGCTACTTAACGCAAACAAAACCTTATTTTTGTTTAACAACTATAAATTGATTGAAAAAAGTAGATTATATATACAAATCGTTTATTTTTATAAAAATTTTAAGCCGTGTCAATGATATGGTGTTAACAAAAACAAACGACTAAACAAAAATGGCAAAAGAAAGTTTTAACTGGAAGAGCATTTTTATTAATGACCCACAGGAAATTATTCCTAAAGAAACCGAGCCAGCATCTTCTCAATTCTCAGACAATAAATTTCCGGACCAATCGACAAATATTGTCGCCAGCTCTACAAACCCATACATGGATGAAGTCTATAACACATATGACAAAGGGTTTGATTCTTTGAATTCTGAGGGTTTTGACTTTTTTGAACTCTACAAATCTGTTATGGCTGTTGGCTCCACAAATCCCCAAAGTTACCAGATGGCATACGCTATGGGGAAAACAATCAACAAGGGATTAACTAAAGACTTTCTTTTGGAAAAAGCACAATATTATATTTCCGAAATTGAAAAAGTCTATACCAAATACGATACGATAGGTAATTCCAAAAAGAAAGATTTGAATGAAAGCATCAATAAAGAAAAAGATACACTTTCGAAATCTATAGTTGATCTCGAAGCTAAAATTATTTTAATGCAACGGGAAGTTGAAGCTAAAAAAGAGGAATTTAAAAAAGTAGATCCTAAAAGCATTGCTGAATTAAACGAAATTCAACTTAAAATTGAAGCCAATAATCTTGCAAAACATAAAATCCTGGACTCAATAAATACCGTTGTCACAGGCATAAATCAATATTTAAAATAATGGACAGCAAATACGAACAAGAAAGAAGCACTCTTTTAGAACTTCCGATTTTAAAACATTTTGATGAATCTAAAGGAGAAATCGCTTTAAAAACTGACGTTTTAAAAAAAGGTGAAAAATCATTATTTTGGGCTCTAGCCTTGGGGCTATTAGGTATTGGAGGTTATCTGACCTGGACGTATATTATCCCACCATTGTTTACAATGCTTGGTCAGGCAATTGCATTATCGGCAACCGGCATTTTTCTGGTTTTTCTTGTGATGATGTTTCCGGTAATCATGAAAGGACTGCGCTTTGCAACAAAGAATATCCATAAAGCTCTAATCCAAAGTAATCCATTTAATGAACTTGAAGAACAAAAACTAAAGATGGTCAAAAACCGCGAAGTTTTTAAGAATACGAAAGCCAAGCTCAAAGGACTCAAAAACGAAATGGAAATCGAAGCTGGGAAAGCAGAAAAGGAAGCTAAAGATTACCAGGAAGAAGTCCTCAGTCTAAAACGTCAATGTGAAAAGCTAAAATCTGCCATGGATGAAATGGTCAAGATTAATGGTCTTGGTGCAAAAGACACCGACGAATATGTAGCACTGCAAAGCGAACTCGCGAAAAAATTAAGTGACTCTCAACGCATCTCAACGCAATATGAACAAAGCAAAAGTTTCATCCAGAAATATGGAGTAAGAGCTAATGTTTTAGGGAAAATGGATAGAAAACTTACTTTGGCAGGCACAGCAATCGATATTAAGATTGCCGATTTTGATGCTACCGTGAAAATGCTTCAGAAAGAATATGAGTTTGCTCAGAATGCTAAAGAAGCGACTGAAAGTGCAAAAAGTGCCATGATGTTTACAAAAGATTGGGAATTGGAATATGCACTCGAAGTGGTAACATCTACCATCGCACAAGATATTGCCAGAACTTCTGAAAACCTCATCGATATTGATGCATTAACATCAAAATATTCTGTCGATAATGATGAGTTGTATGCAAGACTCGACTCTCTTGCAGATGAAATCAAGACCGGCGAAAATACGATTCCAGATTCAAACAAATACTCAAGCCCGAATTACAAACTAACCAAAGATGACAAGCTCAACAACGGTGGATTTGGGGATATTTTTTAAAAACAAAACAAACTAATTGATAACAAAATGGGAAAAATTTTAAGAACGCAAAAACTGACGACATTATCAGAATTGCTCATTGTTTTAGTAGGTATTGGCGCTGTTTTGGGAGGGATTTATTGGCTTTCACCAGGACTTCGTACTTCTGTTTCCAAACAATTGAACGGAATCGAACTCAACAGCACCGATGTAAATAATGTGACCAGCGCGGATAAAATGGAGCTTCCTTCTAAAGAAATTTCTTCCGAGGTAAACAGTAAACCGCTTGTGAGAATCGGCGGCTATGCTTGGAATGCACAATCGGGAATTATTGTATCTAATGGCGGACCTAAAACAACCAAAGGATCATTGATGGAAAAAAATGGTGTCAATCTAGAGATTATCCGTCAAGATTGGCTTTCAGAATTGCGTAATATGCAGATGAAATTTATCGAGGAATTCGACAATGGAGAAGCTTTTCCAACATCTGACAAAAGTATTTTCGCCGTAATGATTATGGGCGATGGCGCACCATTTTATATTAGTTCTGTTCAAAAAGCACTCGATGAGAAATACGGAAAAGACAAATACCATTTACAGGTCATGGGCGCCATCGGAATGAGCTTTGGAGAAGACAAACTGATTGGTCCTCCAAGCTGGAAATCAAATCCAAAGTCGATGAAAGGGTCTGTAATATCAGCGGTGTTGGGCGATGGCGATTGGGTAACGACCGTTAATTATTGCTTCGCCAACGGATTGAAAGTAAATCCAGACCCGACAACTTATGATGCTGATGCAGTCAATATTTATCCTTCTGAAAATGATGATTACATTAAGTCGGCTGAGGAATTAATTAAATCTCAAACAACAGGTTGGACCGTTTCTTTGAAAGAAGTTTCTAATGGTAAGCTAACCGGAAAAACAGTTAGTAGAAAAATTGACGGTTGCGCTACTTGGACACCGGGCGATAAAACCGTTTTTGACAAATTATCAGGATACGTTGATATCGTTTCTACAAGAGAATTCAATAACCAGATGCCAGCCGCTGTGATTGGTGTGAAGGAATGGGCTGAAAAGAATCCGACAATTGTTTCTAGTATTTTAAAATCAGCACTTACGGCGTCAAACCAGATGAAAAATTATGACGAATGGAGAGTGAGAGCTTCCGAAGCAGTGTCAGAAACATACAAAATGGAAACGCCTGAATACTGGTATAAAATGTTCAAAGGCGAACAAGGGACAAAAGCTGGATTGACTTATAATATGGGCGGTTCTAAAGTTTTTAATTATGCTGATGCCATGCAGTATTTTGGATTGAGTGATGGTGTGAATAGATACAAATCGGTCTACAATCAGGTTTCAACCTATCTTAAAGAATTGAATCCATTTGGATTTAATGAAAATGTCGGAGCTGTCGTTCCTTATGATAGCGCTGTTAATTTATATTATTTAAAAAACATTAATGACATCGAATCTGGAGCAGCCGAAAAAGCAGACTACTCCGAACAGGCTACTGAAGTGGTCGCTTCTGGAGAATGGAGAATTAATTTCAATTCTGGAAGCGCTGAAATTTCTGGAACTTCTGGAAAAGAACTCGAAAAGATATACAACCTGTTGATTCAAGCAGAAAGTACCAAGCTAACACTTGTTGGTCATACCGACAATGTAGGAAATCCAACTGCCAACCAAGTATTATCAAAAGCAAGAGCGCAGGCCGTTGTGAATTACTTAGGTCAAAAAGGTATTCCTGCAAGCCGTTTCCAAATGGTTGACGGCAAAGGTCAGAACGAACCTGTAGCTGACAATAGTTCACAGGCAGGAAAAGCTAAAAACAGACGTGTAGTCATCACGTTATTAAAATAACCAATAATAATAAGGCTGTCAGTACCGACATTTCGGAAGACAGCCTTTTTTCTATGAAAAAATTTTTCACACCTTTCGAAAAAATTACCAAATCAACCAGAACAGTTATCTTGTTATGTTGGATTGTAATGGTTTTTGGAGTCTGGTTTGTCGGAACAATGGGAGCAAAACATTTATTTCCGGCACCAAATCAAGTATTAAAAGGATTCACAGATTTGTACACGGAAGGACTTGTTGTACACATCTTTAATTCGTTGTCATTGTGTTTTCTTTCGATATTCATAGCAGTATTATTGTCGGTGTTGTTCGCCTATACGTGGCCCATTCCATTGTTGAAACCAGTCTCGGAATTCATCACAAAATTTAGATTTTTGCCGTTTACAGGCTTATCATTCTACATCACGTTGATCATTCATGATGCACGCAATATGCAAATTTGGATTATGGTCATTTTCCTAACAACCTTCCTAACGACCTCTTTAATTGCAGTCATCAAGGATATTCCAGAAGAAGAATTTGACCACGCTAAAACTTTGGGATGCAACCGTTGGGAAGTTTTATGGCAGGTTATTGTTCTCGGTCGCTTAGATTATGTCATTGATGTCATCCGCCAAAATCTTGCAATCACTTGGATGATGCTTGTCACTGTAGAATCAATAGTGGTGGCGTCAGGCGGGCTAGGATTTCTGATTAAAAACTCAGACAAATTTATGAACCACGGAAGGATTATCGCGCTACAGATTATTATTTTATTAATTGGACTTGGACTCGATTCAGGAATCAATTTTTTAAGGAAAGCAGTTTTCAGATATTCAAAAATATAACGGAAGATGAAACACGAATTCAAAGAAACGCTTCTGTATGTAGAAAACTTAAGTGTGGCTTATGATGGCAATGTCATCATTAAAGACATCTCAATTACAGAAAAAGATGTTGTCCGAGAAGGTATAAAAAACACAGGACAAGTAATTGCAATAGTTGGAAGATCCGGAAGGGGAAAATCTACTTTCTTCAGAGCATTGACAGGATTGACACCAATGAACAGCGGAAAAATACTCATCAAGGATTTCGAAGCTAAAGAACCCTATACAGCAAAGACAGTGAAAGAAGGCGACATTGGTTTTGTTGATCAGAAGTATACATTGTTCCGTCATAAAACCGTCAATCAAGCGTTAAAATTCGCTTTACGTAAAAGCAAATTGTCAGATAACGAAAAAGACAAAAAAATAAAAGATTATATCAATACATGGGGATTGGAATCGTGTGTCGATAAATATCCTAACGAACTTTCTGGCGGTCAAAGACAGCGAACTGCAATCATTGAACAGTTGTTTTCTTCCGATCATTTTATTGTTTTTGATGAGCCATTCTCAGGATTGGATGTAGGAAACATCGAAGAAGTAAAAAAATCTTTCGAATTGCTGAGTGAATCCTCCGATTTCAACACCATCATATTCTCAACACACAATATCGAACTTGCACTAGAGTTAGCACAATGCATTTACGTGATTGGTTACCCAACAATCAATGGTAAAAAGCAAGATTATGGTACTATTGTAGCGAATTATGATCTGCGTGACATGGGAATTGCATGGAAGGATTATTGTGAAGATCATGAAAAACTTTCCAAAGAAATTGTGTATCAAATGATGATCTCTTAATCTGTTAACCTTGAAAAAAAAGCGAAGCCTAATTTCATTGCTCGAGGATTCATTCCTGTCATTAAAAGATTCTATAGAATCTGAAATAAACAACAATGTCATGGTTTTCAACGCACATTATATCGATCAACTCAAAAAGGAAACTATAGAAATTCTTGCTTTATGCGAAGTTTTGAATGCAGATTCGGGTTTTATTCAAAAAGCCAATGCACTTCCAGCGAAAAATCAAGCGAACGGATTACTATTGAAAGCGGAACATTTCTTTATATCCGATCTCATCGCGGCGTACAATAATAATCTCGGAAGCGAAAATGATAAATCTCGGTTTGCTCTTGCTTATTACTATGACGCGATACGCAATAACCATTTCGCAGATCAAAATGCAGTACAAACGCTCAATAAACTTGCTGCCAGCGATGAATTCAAAACGCATCTTATAAAAATTTCCAACGATAATCGTATCATACACGTGAATGCTGAAAAGTATTTTCTACTGCCGGTTTTATCGGAAATGAAAAGCCCTAAAGTATCTGAAGTTTCAAAGAAAATCCAACAGTTTCTTCTTTTCGCATTTGATTCCAAAGCCAAAGAAGATATTGAAATTACAAATGTAAAAGCACACGAAGTCAATTCTAAAAATAGTCAAACAACTAATTTCCCGCCCGACGATACGCTCGAAAAAGTACTAGAGGAGCTTAATGCACTCGTCGGACTTCATGCCGTAAAAAATGATGTGAATGAATTGATTAACCTTCTTGAAATTCAGAAAAAAAGAACTGCAGAAGGCTTAAAAAATATTGAAGCCACTTTGCACACCGTGTTTTTGGGGCCTCCAGGAACAGGGAAAACATCGGTTGCAAGATTGTTGGGCAGAATATACCGTCATTTGGGTTTTCTGTCGCAAGGGCAACTTTATGAAACAGATCGTGAAGGATTGATTGCCGGTTTTGTCGGACAGACCGCAACCAAGGTCGATAAAGCTGTAACTGAAAGTCTCGGCGGAGTCTTGTTTATTGATGAAGCTTATGCTTTGACGCAAAATGCATTCGGAAATGATTATGGTGCAGAAGCGGTCAACACCTTACTCAAACGCATGGAAGACCACCGTGAAAATTTAGCCGTCGTCGTTGCCGGTTATACAGAGCCGATGCATGTGTTTATCGAATCGAATCCGGGTTTGAGATCACGGTTTAATCGATTTTTTTACTTTGATCATTTCACACCGGAACAACTGTTTCAGATTTTTGAATCGTTCTGCAAAAATTCCGATTTCATCATTACTGCTGATGCTAAAGAAAAACTCATCGATACTTTCGAATTGCTGTATTCCAAAAAAGATGAAGCTTTTGGAAATGCAAGAGTGGTTAGAAATCTATTCGAAAAATGTGCGCAGAACCAGGCCAATCGCATTATAAAACTAAAAAAAATCAACAAGAATGTTCTGAAAACTTTTACAGAAGAAGACATTCCAGAACCAAAACTGACCGAAATGCAGGTATTTATGAAAAGCCCGAATGCAGAATCATAAGGCATCCATCATAAAATAAATAAGCAACCAAACAAATCCTTATTTTTGTTTAACCACTAATCTGAAAACTCTTGGGATTGTATAAAAGTCTTTTCAAACAAACTGCAATATATGGACTAGCAACGGTACTTCCGCGCATGTTTAGCTTTTTGTTGGTTCCTATTTATACCGATTTATTGCCCAAAGCGGCGTACGGAAAAGTGTCCATCATCTTTTCTTGGATGATTTTCTTCAATGTCATCCTAGCCTATGGAATGGAAACTTCGTTCTTCCGCTTTTACAACAAGGAAGCCGATAAAAAGAGTGTACTTGAAACCACAACAGTCTCCATTTTTTGGTCGACAATCGCGTTCTTATTTCTTTCGCTTTTATTCCGAAACACACTGGCAGATGGGTCTGGAATTGATGTGCAATATATCACCTATACAATTTGGATATTGGTTCTTGACGCATTGGTAATCGTACCGTTTTCAAATCTACGAGCCAATCAACGACCAATGTATTATGCAGCAATTAAAATCGGAAATGTAGTAGTCAATCTTTTGCTGAATCTTTTTTTCTTATTGATTTTACCCAAAGTCGCTACCGCTAATCCAACAGGTTTTCTTTCCACTTTTTACTTCGACAATTTCCAAATCGGTTATATTTTCATCTCGAATATCATCGCGAGCTTATTGACTTTCCTCACTTTATCACCCAATTATTTCCAAATCAAATGGCAATTCAATTTTGAACTTTGGAAACGAATGATGCGTTACGGGCTGCCGATTCTCGTGGCCGGAATTGCCTTCGCCATCAACGAACAATTCGATAAAATTCTCCTTGGGAAATTATTACCCGCCAATATCGCCGATTCAGAAGTCGGTGTTTATTCTGCCTGCTACAAACTTGGACTATTCATGGTGCTTTTCCGAACCGCCTACACGCTTGGCATCGAACCGTTTTTCTTTAGTCATGCCGACAAAGAAAATGCCTCCCAAACTTACGCAACAGTGACCAAGTATTTTGTAATATTTGGCTCGTTTATTCTATTGGCCGTGATTGTTTTTGCCGACATTCTAAAATTGATTATGATTCGCGATGAGTCGTATTGGGAAGCCATGAAAGTCGTTCCGCTCATCATTCTCGCCAATTTCTTTCTAGGCATTTACACCAACCTGTCTGTCTGGTATAAACTGATTGATAAAACACATATCGGCGCATATATTTCAATTGTTGGCGCCATCATCACACTTGTTTTAAACTTCTTGCTCATTCCAAAATTCAGTTACTACGGATCTGCCATCGCTACCATTGCAGCCTACGGAAGCATGATGCTTATTTCGTATGTGATGGGCAACAAATATTATCCAATTCCCTACGACATGAAGAAAATTGGAGGCTACCTCGGATTGTCAATCGCTTTTTCGATACTGTCATTTTACTTTTTTAGAGAAAATTATTTTGTTGGCATCGCATTACTCATCGCATTTTTATATTTCATCTACCACAACGAGAAAGAAACGTTACAACGCATTATGAATCGTAAATCAAATTAGGAGCTATTTCCTGCTCTACACTGTATCTTTCGCGCCGAAAGCCGGCACAAAAGGATGCCGTTACGATCAGGGCTAGAACAGTCGAATCAAAAATCACCATATCATGAAAATCAAAATTATCAACCAATCACAACACGCTTTACCGAACTACGAAACGCTGGCGTCAGCCGGCATGGACTTACGAGCAAATCTCACCGAAGCCATAACACTCAATCCTTTAGAAAGAACAATTGTCAAAACTGGACTTTTTATCGAATTACCTATCGGTTATGAAGCACAAGTCCGTCCTCGTAGCGGATTGGCAGCCAAAAAAGGCATTACCGTACTCAACTCACCAGGAACAGTCGACGCGGATTATCGAGGTGAAATAGGCGTGATATTAGTCAACCTTTCCAACGAACCGTTCGTCATCGAAAACGGGGAACGCATCGCCCAACTCATTATCGCCCAACACGAACGCGCCGAATGGATTGAAGTGGAAGCATTGTCTGAAACTTCGCGCGGAGAAGGCGGATTTGGAAGCACTGGCGTGAAATAGTTGTCGGTTGTCAGTTGTTGTTTAAGACCTTTGCGCTTTTGCGTCTTTGCGAGAAATCAATGTTCAAAACCCTCTAAAAACAATATAAAAACTTTGTGAACTTTGCGAAAAACTTTGCGAACTTTGCGGTAAATTAAAAGACATTTATGAAAATTATAGTTCCCATGGCTGGACGTGGTTCCAGATTAAGACCACACACACTCACAGTTCCTAAACCGCTAATTCCAATTGCCGGAAAACCAATCGTGCATCGCTTGGTAGAGGACATCGCGGGAGTAATCAATCAAGACATCGAAGAAATTGCCTTCATCATCCATAAAGATTTCGGAACCCAAGTAGAAAAAGACTTGGTTGCCATCGCCGAAAAATTAGGTTCTAAGGGAACAATCTATTATCAAAACGAAGCGCTAGGAACGGCACACGCGATTATGTGCGCTAAAGAAAGCATGACAGGACCTATTGTTGTGGCGTATGCAGATACTTTGTTTAGAGCGGATTTTACCTTAGACACGTCTGCAGATAGCGTGATTTGGGTAAAACAAGTAGAAGACCCAAGCGCTTTTGGGGTGGTGCAACTCAATGAGAACAATCAAATTGTAGATTTCGTTGAAAAACCAAAGAAATTTGTTTCTGATTTAGCGATTATCGGAATCTATTATTTCAAATCAGGCGAAACATTGCGCGCAGAATTACAATATTTATTAGATAATAATGTTGTTAAAGGTGGCGAATATCAGTTGACTGATGGTTTGGAAAACATGAAGGTAAAAGGCCTCAAATTCGTACCAGGAAAAGTTGACGAATGGATGGATTGCGGAAACAAAAACGTGACGGTAGATACCAACTCAAGAATGTTAGATTTCTTACACCAAGATGGTGAAAATCTGGTACATCCTTCTGTTGTAATTGAGCATTCGACAATTATCCCTCCTTGTTTTATAGGAGAAGATGTGGTTCTAATCAATGCGACAGTTGGTCCGAATGTGTCGCTGGGAAAAGCTTGTCACGTGAGTGATTCAAATATCAAAAACAGTTTGGTTCAAAACCATTCTCACATCAAGAATGCCAATTTAGACAACGCCATGATCGGAAGTCACGCTAGTTTTGACGGGAATTTTACAAGCATTAGTATCGGAGATTATTCTGTTTTAGAATAACAATAGATGAACAAAGTAGTTTTTATATTTTTCTTTGGAATCCTATTTTCCAACGCACTTCTGGCTCAAACCGAACCAGACGCGATTGCTTTGGCAGATGATGATTTTCAAAATTCCTTCTATGAATCATTACTACAAAAAGGAATAGAGAACTACGATAAGGCAATTACTGCTCTTGAAAAATGTAATAAACTACAGCCCGAGAACGATGTGGTTTTTTTCGAAATGGGTAAAAATTACTTAGCGCAAAAAAACTACAAAGACGCTTACGATTCTTTTGAAAAAGCCACAAAAATCAACCCTAAAAATCAATGGTATTGGGTGGGCATGTACGATGTCTGCTACGAAACTAAAGATTTCACTCAAGCTATTGTTATTGTTACTAAATTAATTGAATTCAAAAAAGGATATAAGGAAGATTTGGTGTCGTTATATATGAACACACAACAGTTCGACAAGGCTTTGACTTTGATTAACGAGCTCAACGACACTATAGGCAAGACCGATCAAAGAGAAAATTACAAAGCACAAATTCTCAGAGAATCCAAATATCAGAATGCGGAAATGGAGAATTTGATTGCTCAGATTAAGAAGTTTCCAAAAGAAGAATCTAATTATATTGCATTGATTTTCCTTTATTCTGAAAACAATCAAGAAGACAAAGCGCTAGAAATTACTAAGCAACTAGAGAAGGAAATTCCAACTTCTGATTGGGCTCAAGTGAGTTTATTCAAACACCATTTGAACAATAATGACGGACCAAGCGGCGTGCAAGCGATGAATAAAGTTTTGGCAAGTTCAAAAATCGACTCAAAAATCAAACATCGCATCCTCAATGAGTTTCTGATTTTCATCAAAGACAAACCCGAATTTGACAAAGATTTAGAGAAAGCCATTTCCTATTTTGATTCTGATAAAGAAGTGAAAGTCGCAAAAGAAATCGCAAAATTTTACCATAATAAATCCGATTGGGACAAAGCAATCAAATATTACGAAATGCATCTTAGGAATAATTCTGAAGATTTTGAAACCCAGTTGTTGTTGCTGGAAGTTTATACCGAAAAACAGGATTTTACCACCGTAGCTAAAAAGGCAGAAAACTTGCAAGAGCTCTATCCTTCACAACCACAGTTTTACTACTATGCGGGATTGGCATTTAATCAATTATTACAGTATAAAAAAGCCAAGGATGCACTTGAAACAGGTATCGATTATGTGTTAAGTGACATAGCTTTAGAGATTAATTTCAACATACAATTAGGAGAAGCATGGGCGGGATTGGGAGATCAGAAAAAAAAGGAGACTTATTTTTTGAAGGCTGATGCGTTAATGAAACAAAAAAAATAATGTATAAATATTTTGTGTTTTTGATAGTCGGCGTGCTTTTTTCGTGTAAATCGAAAGCAGTTTTGGTAGAAGGAAAAGCAAAAAACATTTTGTCTTCGGACCAAATTGTGGCCAGTCATTATATCAATAAAAAAGAATTTTCGACGCTGTATATAAAATCGAATGCGCATTACGAGGATGAAAAACAGAGTCAAAAAGTCACAGCGGAAATCAAAATCAAGAAGGACGAAAAGATATTGATTAGTATTCGTTTTATCGGAATAACCATGGCAAAAGCACTAATTACGCCGACCGAAGTAAAATATTATGAGAAAATAAACAATAGCTTTTTCCAAGGAGATTACACGACTTTGAGCCGTTGGTTGGGCAGTGATTTAGATTTTAGCAAAGTGCAAAACATGTTGCTGGGTGAAGCGTTAGACGATTTAAATAAAGGAAAATTCACAGCAAATATTGTTGACCAAATGTTTAAATTGGAAGATAGTACAGATGTAAATACGATAAAAGAGTATTTTTTTGAATCGGATAAATATCTTATCAAGAAACAACTGATTACTCAAAAATCACAAGATCGTACCCTACAAATTGCTTATCCAAATTACGCAGATTTTAGTCAAATTCTCATGCCGACAAATATCATTATCGACGCCATTCACAATAAAGCAAGAACAAATATTGCAATTGATTACAACACAATTACTTTCAATGAAGACCTGTCATTTCCCTACAGTGTGCCGGAGGGATACGAACAAATTTTTATAAACTAGCGCTCCATGTTAAATACAATGCCGAAATATTTTTTTAGTCTTTTGTTTTTGTTGACTTCAACAATGATATGGGGTCAGCTTACACAACAGGAAAAACTAGAACAAAGAAAAGCTCAAATTCTGCGTGAGATTAAAGAGAAGGAAGATCAACTGCAGAACGTTCAATCGAAAGAGAAAACAGTCACCAAACAGTTGAAAATTCAGTCAGAAAAGATCAAACTTAAAGAAAATCTAATCAATACCACTGAAAAACAAACGAAGCTATTAAGCAATGATATGTATATCAATCAGATGAGTATCAATCGACTTAAAAAAGAATTAATGCTTCTGAAGGAAGATTATGCCAAAATGATTCAGAAGTCCTACAAAAGCCGATCAGAACAAAGCAGGGCAATGTTTTTGCTCTCTTCACAGAATTTCCTTCAAGCCTACAAAAGAGCACAGTATATGAAGCAATATGCCAGCTATAGAAAAACACAAGGGGTTGAAATTCAAGAAAAATCGGTGGAGTTAGAAAATTTTAATCAAATTATCGGAGTTCAAAAAACCGCCAAACAAAAATTGATTGAGGAAAACGAAAAGGAACGAATTGCATTAGAAAAAGAAAGGCAATTGCAACAGGAATTAGCGAAGTCGATCAAAAAAGATAAGAAACAAATTATCGCCGAAATCAAGAAAAAGCAGCAAGAAACAAGAAATATTGATAATCAAATACAAAAATTATTAAAAGCAGCAATCGCAGCAGCCAACAAAAAAACAGCGTCAGCTGTTGCAAAGGCAAATCCAAAAACTACGACTGCAGCAGCAACAAAGGCAACAGAAACTTCTACCAAAATTGTGTTGACTTCTGAAGGACAAATAATAGCAAATAACTTTAGAGCGAATAAAGGTAAATTACCTTGGCCAGTTGAAAAAGGATTTGTTTCTTTAGGCTATGGAGATCAGGCGCATCCCATATACAAAACGTTAGTAGTTCATAATAGTGGCGTAGAAATAACCACTGATCAAGGCGCCAGCGCAAGAGCAGTATTCGGCGGAGAAGTAATCAGTGTAATGGTACTTTCACCCGTAAATAAAGCGGTAATGATTCAGCATGGAGATTATTTTACAGTCTATCAGAATTTAAGCAGTGTAAGTGTTAGTAAAGGCGATAAAGTATCCATTAAACAACCTATTGGACGAATTAGAACCAACGGCGACACGGGTAAAACAGTTTTAAAGTTTACCATATCTCAAAATACCACCTACAGCAATCCAGCGGGTTGGTTGTTTAAAATGTAATTTTTCTAAATAAAATAATATCTCATGAAAAAAGCACTACTTATTCTCCTTCTTAGCATTTCAGCAATGTCTTCTGCGCAAGCTTTAAACGGACCAGAAAGTATTGAATGGGATGATGCCAATTCACGATGGTTAATCGGAAACAAGGGTAACGGAACCATACTTTCAAGAAGCGAAGCAGGAATATTAAGTAATTTCGTTACGGGAATCCCATCAGGTCCATATGGGATAGAAATCTTGGGAAATGTTTTGTATGCGTGCGAAGGTGGCTTTATTAGAGGATACGATTTAGCTTCTGGAAGCAACGTTTTTACATTGAACTTAAACGGAACTTTTTTAAATGGCCTAACTTCAGACGGAGTGGGCAATCTATATGCAACGGATTTTTCCGCAAAGAAAATATTTAAAGTCGATGTGAATGCAGTGTCCTTTTCGACTTTAGCCTCTGGCTTAGCCAAAACGCCCAACGGAATTATATACGATGGTGAGAATGATCGTTGTTTATATGTGACTTGGGGAACGAATGCGCCAATCAATGCAATCAATTTGACTACAAATGCAATTTCAACAGTATTGGCGACGACACTTAGCAATTGCGACGGAATCACAAGAGACTCGTGCGGTAATTATTATGTTTCGTCATGGGGAAACAATAAGTTAAATAAGTTTGACAAATCATTAACTGGAACTTCTACGGCACTTCCAGGAACTTTGAGTAGCCCAGCAGATATTGACACTAAATTCGGAACAACGAGTGATATCATAGGTAATACCAATAGCAACAATACCTTGACTTTCACATCGATTGATTTGCCAGTAACTGAGATTGTTTATGGAGACGTAACGTTAACCACCACCACCACTTTTTCATCGTATCAATGGTATCTCAATGGCGTACTAATCGACGGCGCGACAGATCAAACCTATGTGCCAACAATTCAAGGCCAATACTATTGTGTTGTTACTGCGAATAACTGTCTTGCAACGTCTAATGTGATTATAGCACCTTTCTTAAGCAATAGTTCGTTTGAACGCAACAATACAATCAAGCTCTTTCCCAACCCAGCAAATGATATGATTACGATTTCTTTTGAAGGAGAATTTAAAGAGAATTATTCGATAATTAATACACTTGGACAAATAGTCGCAATTGGAAAGGAAATCACAAACGAAAAACAGATTAGAATTTCAGTGTCGAATTTAACTACAGGGAATTATATATTGCAAATGAAAATTAATGGGATTTTAGAGAAAATCAAGTTTGTTAAGTTTTAAACAAATAAAGCTTTAAGCTCTGTAGCTTCACTAGGTTTCATTTTTCCAGCCAATACCAAACTCAATTGTTTTCGTCGTAAAGCCGCTTCAAAGCGTTCCTTTTCTAGGTCAGTCTCTGGAATGACCGCTGGAACTTCAACAGGTCTTCCCATATCGTCAACCGCAACAAATGTGTAAATCGCTTCATTCGCTTTGCTTCGGATGCCTGATTCGCGATCTTCTACCCAAACATCAAGAAAAATTTCCATCGAACTTTTGAAACTTCGAGACACTTTTGCCTCAACAGTGACAACACTTCCCAACGGAATTGCTCTATTGAAAGCGACGTGATTTACAGAAGCAGTTACCGTAATTCTCCTAGAATGTCTTCTCGCTGAAATACTTGCCGCACGGTCCATACGAGCGAGCAATTCACCTCCAAAAAGATTATTTAGTGGGTTGGTTTCACTAGGTAAAACTAAATCAGTGAGAATAGTAAGTGATTCGGAAGGATGTTTTGGATGCATGTTTATTAACTTACGTTCAGTTTGGCCTCATAGCCTAGGCTGCAAAGATACTGACACTCCATAAAAAATCCCGTAAGATACGGGATAATTTTATAACGCTTTTACCATTAGCCAAGCTTCCGGATTGTTTGCTTTTTGAATTTCAACCATCGCTTGTTGCGCTTCGGCATAGGTGGCGTAACTACCGTATAAGACAGGAAATAAACCGTGTTTGTTGGGTGCAATTCTTCGTGCTTTAAATCCAGATTTAAGTAAATCAGTATAAATGTTTTGTGCGTTTTCTTCGTTTCTAAACGCGCCTGCAACAACATGGTACAACATTTTCTCTTCAGAAACAGTCAATGTTACTGCTGGCATCGGAGTTTCAAGTAAAAAAGTGGCTTCTTGAATTTTGTTTTGAACTTGTTTCTGCACAGCCGTTTCAACTAGCAAAGTTTCTTTTGCGATCTGGTTTTCATACACTTTATAACCAACGGTTGCAGTGGTTGCTAATCCTAATATCAAGATAGCGGCGTATCGAAGATATGGTTTGGCAGTACGAACTTCAGGATTAAGTTGAACGATTTCTTTTTCTTCCACAATTGGAGTTTCCGTCTTAACTGTGTTTTCGATAACGTGTTGAGCAACCTCTCTTTTAATTGCAGGAGAAACAAAAGAATTTAATCCAAAAGACTCTTTTAGGTAATTGACGCTTTCAACTGGCGTAAACACGAGGTTTTTGTCCGAATTCAAATGTAATTCTCCGATATTCTTCAAGACAAATTTTTCATTGACTTGTAGAATGCTATTCCAGATAACGACTTCACTTTCAATAGAAGCTACAGCATTTTCATAGTTTGTTTTCTCTATTTGTGAAATGTGATTGGCTAATAATCCGTCATTATTTTTCAAATGCGAATTAAAAGAAATCACTTTCTTTGGCGGATAAAAAGAATTGGTGTTTTCGTGCAAATGCGCCGACTGAATTTCGGTTAAAAATGCACCAAAACCTGGCACGGTGACACATTGATGACGATATAAAAGTTGGGAAATATACTGCTCGATCTTCATAGCAACAAAGTTATACAATGCCCAACAGCATCAAAATTTTATTCACAATTTTTATTAACAATTGAGATAAATTTTATACTTTTCATTTTCAATTATTTACTATGCGCCACGAAGATTTATTTTATGTATTAGCCTTGCTAAAAGTAGAAGGTGTGGGCGATATTGTCGCCAAAAAATTACTTTCTAATTGTCCAGAACCGAGCGAAATTTTTAAATCCAAAGCTTCACGTCTCAATTCGATTGATGGAATTGGAAATATCTTGATTAGAAATCTAAGGGACAAGTCGATCTTCCAAAAAGCCGAGGCCGAATTGCGGTTTATAGAGAAAAATCAAATTGTGGTTTCGTATTTCCTTGATGAAAATTATCCCGATCGACTGAAGCATTGCATTGACGGTCCGGTTCTATTGTTTTCGTCGGGAAACATCCAACTCAAGAATAGAAAAATGATTAGTATAGTTGGAACACGCCAAATCAGTTCCTACGGCATGAACTTTTGCAAGAATCTGATTGCTGATTTGGCGCCCATAGATCCAGTCATAGTTAGTGGTTTTGCTTATGGCGTTGACATCGTTGCGCATCAAGCCGCCTTAGAAAACAACTTACAAACTATCGGTATTGTTGCGCATGGATTGAATCAAATTTATCCAAAGGTACACAAGAAGCACGTTCATCACATAGAAGAAAACGGTGGTTTTATGACAGAATTTTGGAGCACCTCTAATCCAGAAAAAGAGAATTTTGTACGACGCAATCGCATTGTTGCAGGTATTTCCGAGGCGACCATTATCATCGAATCTGCCGATAAAGGAGGTTCGATTATTACGGCTAATTTAGCGAACGATTACAACCGTGATGTTTTTGCAGTACCAGGAAGAGTGGGCGATTATTACAGCCAAGGTTGTAATACGCTGATTAAAACTCAAAAAGCGAATTTATTGACGAGTGCTGCCGATTTGATCTTTCAATTGAATTGGGATCTCGAAACCAAAGCAAAACCGATTCAAAAGCAGCTTTTCGTTGAACTGAATTCCGAAGAACAAAAAATTTACGATTTCCTTATCGTAAGAGGAAAAGAAATGCTGGACATTATTGCATTGGAATGCGACTTTCCGATTTTTAGAATCTCGGGAATTTTGCTGAATATGGAATTGAAAGGCGTAATTCGTCCATTGCCCGGAAAATTATATGAAGCCATTTAGTTAGGAGCGAAATCCTAATTTCTCTCGAACTCGTGATAATACTCCGTTGGCAACTGCTTGTGCTTTTGAAGCACCTTTAAGTAAAGCAACTTCGATTTCAGGTAGGTTATTCATATAATAGCCATAAGTCTCACGCTCGGTTTTGAACTTCTCTAAGATCAATTCAAACAACGCTTGTTTGGCATGTCCGTATCCATAATCGCGATTGACATTTGCGTAGTTTTGAGCCATCGTTGCAATTTGATCTTCGGAAGCGAGTAGTTTATAGATGGCGAAGATTTTGCATGTTTCTATATCTTTTGGTTCTTCCAATGGCGTACTGTCCGTTTCTATAGTCATCACTTGTTTCCGCAACGCTTTATCATCTAGGAATATATTGATTATATTATTTGCAGACTTACTCATTTTTCCGCCATTGGTTCCCGGAACATATTTGGTTTCTTCTTGTGTAGAAGCCTCAGGTAATACGAAAGTTTCTCCCATTTGGTGGTTAAAACGAGCTGCTACGTCTCTAGTAATTTCGATATGTTGCAACTGGTCTTTTCCCACAGGAACAAACTCAGCGTCATATAATAGAATATCTGCCGCCATCAACATTGGATAAGTAAACAACCCAGCATTCACATCTTCCAAACGATCTGACTTATCTTTAAAAGAGTGTGCTAGTGTTAATCGTTGATAAGGGAAAAAGCAACTCAAATACCACGACAATTCAGCAGTCTGAGGCACATCAGATTGGCGGTAGAAAATTACTTTTTCAATATTTAGTCCACAAGCCAACCACGCTGCAGCAGTGCTGTAATTGTTCTGACGCAATACGTCTCCGTTTTTGATTTGGGTAATGGCGTGTAAATCGGCAATAAAAAGGAAAGATTGGTTATCCGGCTTATTCGACAATTCGATTGCTGGGATGATTGCTCCTAATAAATTTCCTAAATGTGGAGTTCCTGTACTTTGAATACCGGTAAGTATTTTGGCCATGGTTTACTAAATTTTGGCAAAGGTAAATGATTTGATAAAATTAAGGATTGAATTCTTACTTTTGAAGACATGAAAATCATAAAAATTATTTTTTGGGTACTGTGGCGCATTTGGTTTTACCTGATGATGGGAGTTCCGATTATAATTATGTTTCCGTTTTTGGTAATTTCCATTTTAAAAGAAGAATGGTATCGGTACTTTTTTGTCATGGCGAGAATTTGGGCAAAGTTCATTTTGATTACCTCTGGTTTTTACTGGAAAGTCAAATCAGAACAAGATATCGCAATGGACAAAAGTTATATGTTTGTGGCCAATCATACTTCAATGACCGACATCATGTTGATGTTAGCAGTGGTTAAAAATCCCTTTGTTTTTGTAGGCAAAAAAGAACTAGCGAAGATTCCGCTCTTTGGGTTTTTCTATAAACGCACTTGCATTCTAGTAGATAGAAACAGTTCACGAAGCAGAATGGAAGTCTTCAACCGTGCGCAAAAACGATTGAGTCAAGGGTTGAGTATTTGTATTTTCCCAGAAGGCGGCGTTCCTGCAGACGAATCGATCGTGCTTGATGAGTTCAAAGACGGGGCATTTCGCCTTGCCATTGAACATCAAATTCCAATTATCCCTTTAACTTTTATGGACAATAAAAAGAGATTTTCCTATACTTTTTTTAGCGGAAGCCTAGGTTTGATGAGGGTTTTTATTCATCCATTAATTCCTACAATAGGAAAAACTATTGAAAATAAAAGAGATATTAAGGAAGTGAAAGAAACGGTTCACACAGTAATTTACAACCAACTTTTAAATACATAAAAAAACCCGAACGAATCGGGTTTTTTATTTACGCTTCATGTGCTTTTATGTAAGCTTTAATTTTTTGTTCTAGTTCGTCCGCTAATTCAGGATTGTCTTTAATTAGAACCTTAACCGCATCTCGACCTTGACCCAATTTGGTGTCCCCGTAGCTAAACCATGAACCGGCTTTTTTGATGATTTCAAATTCAACAGCCAAGTCAAGGATTTCGCCTGTTTTCGAAACACCTTCGCCATACATGATATCAAATTCTGCTGTTTTGAATGGTGGCGCAACTTTGTTCTTCACTACTTTTACTTTCGTTCTGTTACCAATAACATTATCACCTTCTTTGATTTGAGAAGAACGGCGAATATCCAAACGAATTGACGCGTAAAACTTTAAGGCATTTCCACCAGTTGTGGTTTCAGGATTTCCGAACATCACGCCGATTTTCTCTCTTAACTGGTTGATGAAAAATACCGTACAATGCGTTTTGCTAATGGTTCCAGTCAATTTTCGCAATGCTTGCGACATCAAACGCGCGTGCAATCCCATTTTTGAATCACCCATTTCGCCTTCAATTTCGCTTTTTGGAGTTAATGCTGCTACCGAGTCAATCACCACAATATCAATCGCACCGGAACGGATTAAGTTTTCGGCGATTTCCAGCGCTTGTTCCCCATTATCTGGTTGGGAAATAATTAAGTTCTCAATATCGACACCTAATTTCTCTGCATAATTTCTATCGAAAGCGTGTTCCGCATCTATAAAAGCAGCAATGCCACCCGCTTTTTGAGCTTCGGCAATCGCGTGTAAAGTCAAGGTTGTTTTTCCTGAAGATTCTGGCCCGTATATTTCGATAATTCGTCCTTTTGGATAGCCATTTACGCCCAATGCTAAATCCAATCCTAAAGATCCGGAAGAGATAGTTTCTACTTCTTCAACGGCTCTGTCTCCCATTTTCATTACGGTTCCATTTCCGTAAGTTTTGTCAAGTTTGTCAAGCGTTAGTTGTAATGCTTTTAATTTGGCTTCTTTTTCTGAACTCATCTTTTCCTTCATTTATGATACACTTATTTTTCGTAAAAATACTTCCTTTTTTGTCAAGTTCCAAGACTAGAATTTGGCGATTTTAAAAAGTTATCACCATTATATTTAGTTACAAATCAACTATTATTTTGCTGCTATTTTCTCAAGATGGTCGCCCATTTTTCAAATCTTTTTTCATCTTTGATTGCAAAAAATGTTTGTGCCATATCGATCGCCATTTCTCTTTGCTGGTTGGTGTTAGGACACATTTTCATTCCAAGTTCATATACTTTTTCAGCTTCTTCAAATTCATTGATTTGCAATAAGGCATACCCAAGTTCTCGATATAACATATAATTCTTTGCGTCTTGTTTTAGTTCGGTTTTTAGAAGAGGAATTGCTTTTTCGTATGTGCCTAAAGAATTGTAAGCGAACGCCAATTCGAAAATTAGGTTTTTCGCTTTTGGGTTTAATGAAAAAGCACTTTCTAAAATAGGTAAAGCCAAATCGCTTTTTTGCACTTTATTATAATGATATCCTACAAGTACTAGTTCTTCAGGCGTTTTTTGACGGTCGTCGAAGAGTTTTAGCCAAAGTGGTTTTTCTGGTAAATTAAGTGCGGTTATTTGTTCGTCTTTCAAGATATAAATAGGAGGTGTTTTCATGTCCAGCGTTTTTTTTACAATGTAATATGGCGAGTTAGGTTGAAGTTTCCAATTCGAAAACGAATCTATAGACAATTCACCATAAAAGGTAAATGTAAAACCTACGATTTCATCCAAGTAGACATAACCTAATAGATAGTTTAGTTCAGGAGTTTTTTGGGGCAAAACAACCCAACGGTCTACGGCGTTAAAATAATCTGTTTCGAATTGGATATTGGGTTGTTTCCTAATTTGCCCTAAAATTAGAGTGCTGTAAAAAAGTAGTAGGATTTGAAAAAATATTTTACGTGGCATGATATAAGATTTGTTTGGTGTTTACAATTCAAAACTAACATATGTATTGTCTGTAAAATTGAAGATTTTCTATATCAATTGTTAAATTGATAGTGCAATTCTCAGTGGAGAAACAATCGAAAAAGAAATTATTTTTAGTATTTTTGGCAAAATTTTTTTAAATGGAAAAAATCCTTTCTTATCCTTTATCAGCATTAGCGATGCTATTGTTTTTTTTGGGTTTGATTGTTTTTCATCCAATTCAATGGATTTGCTTTAATTTGATTGGCTACCAAGCACATAAAAAAAGCGTTGATTACTTAAATTTCTGCTTATTGCGCGTTGCTAATTTAATTGGCACCACTTTCAAATTTGAGAACAGAGAGGATATTCCGGAAAATGCACCATTAATTGTAGTTGCCAATCATCAAAGTCTTTATGATATTATTGGGATTATTTGGTTTTTGAGAAAGTTTCATCCCAAATTTGTAAGTAAAAAAGAACTGGGCAAAGGAATTCCGAGCATCTCGTACAATTTAAATCACGGGGGTTCAGTTCTAATCGATAGAAAAGATCCTAAACAAGCGATTCCGACGATAAAGAAATTGGCCGACTATATCGAATTGTACAAACGTACTGCAGTTATTTTTCCTGAAGGAACAAGAAGTAAAGACGGGAATCCAAAGGAGTTTGCACAAAGTGGATTGAAAATATTATGCAAATATGCACCTTCCGCTTATGTGGTTCCTATTACTATAAATGGCTCGTGGAAATTGGTAAAGTTTGGATTTTTTCCCTTAGGTTTAGGAAATCGCATTACCTTTACCGTTCATAAGCCAATGGCAGTCAAAGATTGTTCTTTTGAAGATTTAATGACACGAACTGAAACAGCAATTGTAAATTCACTGATATAAATATAGATTCGGACATTAGAAATCGCTAATCCAAAATCTAAAATCTAAAATTAATAATGTCTATAAAAAACATCCGTCTAGAAGTCATGCAGTTTCTAGAAAACAAAGTAGAAGGTTTCATGGAAGAATACTTGATTCCAGTTGAAAAAATTTGGCAACCTTCTGACTTTTTACCCAATTCCGAAAGCGATACTTTTTTTGAAGAAGTAAAAGAGCTTCGGGAATTAGCCAAAGATTTACCTTATGATTTTTGGGTTGCCATGGTCGGCGACACGATTACGGAAGAAGCTTTACCAACTTACGAATCTTGGTTGATGGATGTGGAAGGAGTTGATAATGTTGAACGCAATGGTTGGTCAAAATGGGTTCGACAGTGGACTGGCGAAGAAAACCGTCACGGAGACGTTTTGAATAAATACTTGTATTTGTCAGGACGTGTCAATATGCGTGAAGTCGAAATTACCACGCAGCATTTGATTTCCGACGGATTTGACATAGGAACTGGCAGAGATCCGTATAAGAACTTTGTTTACACTTCTTTTCAAGAATTAGCCACTTATGTTTCTCATAATCGCGTGTCGCAATTGGCCAAAACCTACGGCGATAACAAACTGTCGAAAATGTGTAAGATGATTGCAGGCGATGAAATGCGTCACCATCATGCCTATAGTGAATTTGTCACGCAGATTTTCAAAGTAGATCCTAGCGAAATGATGTTGGCGTTCAATTATATGATGAAAAATAAAATTACAATGCCAGCTGGGTTTTTGAGAGAATCTGGAGAAAAGATCAGCTCTGCCTTCGAACAGTTTTCGAACTCTGCGCAAAGAATTGGAGTATATACCGCCAATGACTACGTAGAGATTATGCAAAAACTCATTGATAAATGGGAAATTGATAAAATCACTGGTTTGACGGATGAAGCCGAAAAAGCACGTGATTATTTAATGAAACTACCAGGTAGAATGGCAAAAGTTTCTGAGAGAATGGTGATTCCAGCAGACTCTTTTGTTTTCAAATGGGTTGAGCCAGCAGTAGCAAGATAGTTTTATGACAGTAATAAATAATGTTGAATTTTGAAGTTAATTGACTTTAAGATTCAACATTTTTTAATCCATCTCAATGAATAATCCCGACCTTATTTCAAGAACAATACAATTCGTAAAACAACAATTGGCAGATGCTGAAGGCGGACATGATTGGTTTCATATTGAACGCGTTTATAGAAACAGTTTACTCATTGCACAGACTGAAAATTGTGATGAAACTGCAGTGAAATTAGGTGCTTTACTACATGATGTTGCAGACAGTAAATTTCATAACGGTGATGAAACCACCGGACCAAAAATCGCACGAGCATTTCTTGAACGAGAAGAAGTTGATGAAGCCACTATTGCACATGTACTCAACATCATCGAAAACATTTCCTTTAAAGGCGGCAATTTTGACAAGAAATTCCACTCAGAAGAACTCGAAATTGTTCAAGATGCAGACAGACTCGATGCAATTGGAGCGATTGGAATTGCGAGAACATTCAACTATGGTGGATTCAAAAACAGACCGCTATATGATCCGTCGATTGCGCCAAATTTGCACATGACGAAAGAAGAATATAAGTCGAGTGAAGCACCAACACTCAATCATTTCTACGAAAAATTATTGTTGTTGAAAGACAAAATGAATACGGAAACCGGCAAACAAATCGCCCAAGAACGCCATCGATTTATGGAAACATTCCTGTCGCAGTTTTATGCGGAATGGGATGGGGAGAAATAGATGTTATTTCATCCTTTTACGAAGTTATTCTTTAATGAATTTTTCAACAAATTGCCCCTGATTAGTTTCAACTTCTGGAAGATAAATTCCTTTTGATAAATCCGTTACATCTATTTTGTTACTAAAGTTAGAAGTTGTTTTAGACTTAATTTCTTTGCCAGTAGAATCAAAAACAGTGTATGATTTCACTATAGTAAGATCATCTAATTTTACTTGTAGAATATCTTTGGTAGGATTAGAGTACAACGTCATTTTATCAACTCGAGAATTGTTTATTGTACCCAAAACACTATTGCCTCTGAGCCGAATAATTTGTTTTGCATCTACGCCATTATAATTAGAAAATCCTCCGACAGCCATTATTTTCGTGTCTTGTAATTCTTGAATGCCCAAAAGTGTAGAAGAATTAAATCCGGTACCAGTATTAAATTGTGAATCGACGGTTCCATCATCAAACAATCTGATTAACCGATTACAACTTGTTCCATTATAGGATGTAAAGAAACCACCGACCAATATTCTGCCTCCAGAATCTATAACAATTGATGATACCATAGAGTTAAAACTTGTTCCAATATTGAATGAAGGATCGATGGTACCGTCAGTATTTAAGCGTATAAAATTCTTGAGGTTACTAGTTCCATTATAGCTAGTAAATCTTCCGCCAACGATAATTTTGCCATCTTGTTGGACCGCCAAAGTGCGAATATTTCTAAAAAAATCAATAAAACCCGAACCACTAACAAATGTATTATCTAAAGTTCCGTCTGGATTTAAACGAACAATACAATTCGCAGTAATGGAATTGAAAGTCGAAAAAGATCCCACTACTAAGATTTTTCCATCTGATTGAACCTTGATTGACGAAATAAAACTGTCAAATACTGCCGTTGAACTAAAAGAAGGATCTATGGTTCCATCTTGGTTAAGTCTTAAAATTTGATATACAAATCCATTACCCAAACCATAAACGAGCATTTTTCCATCCGATAGAATCGTAACTAAATTAACCCAGCCAAGACCAGAATTGTTATTGAATGAAGTATCTATTGAGCCATCGGTATTAAGCCTAATTAAATTGTTTACTGAAGTTCCATTATAGCTATCGAACAAGCCTCCTACAACAATTTTTTCATCGAACTGCTGCGCGATAGCAGTTGTTCTTGTGCCGTTTCCAGTTCCCCAAAGGAACCCTGACCCAACATTAAAAGTACTGTCTTTAGACCCGTCGGAATTTAGTCTTAGAATATGATTTTCGCCAACATTATTGTAGTGATTAAAATCACCAACTACGATAACTTTACCGTCATCTTGAGCACAAAATGCCGCAGGTCCAAATGGAATATAGACAGTACTACCAATATCAAAAATTGGATTAATAGTTCCATTTGAATTTAAAAGCAATATACTATCAGCATTTGTGGTGTCATAATACGTAAAATTGCCACCAGTAAAAAAGGTTGTGTTTGAATGTATGTCAAGTGTATTTACAATATAGTTAAAGCCAGTTCCTGAATTGAATGAATTATCAATATTGCCGTTAGTATCTATACGCACAATATTATTCGCTGGGATTTGATTATAAAAAGAAAAAAAACCTGCTATAAGGATTTTGCCGTCAGGTTGAATTGCTACGGCATTAACTTGCGGAAATTGGTTGATATGATTTACAATTCCGATATTAAATGTATTGTCTACTGATCCATTGCTCGTGATTCGGACCATGTTATAGACTTCTAATGTTTGAGTAGAACGAAAGTCTCCTCCAACAATTATTTTTTCGTCAGATTGAACGGACAAAGTTTTTGCTTCACCCCATATTACACTTAAAAAGGAGGAGTCAATAGTACCATTCAAATTTAATCGTTTTACACATGAGTCTCCAAGTGAACTTGAAGAAGATATACCAGCAACAATTTTCCCCGAAGGCTGAATAATTATTGAGTAAACTTCTTGGAATCCCTGAAATTGATCAAAAGTAGGGTCAAAGGAACCGTCTGAATTTAATCTAAGAATTGGACTGAAGGTGATTCCGTTGTAGAAACTAAGTCTTCCGCCAATGATTATCTTCCCGTCTGATTGTATTGCCAAACAATTTGGATCACTATTAAATCCAGATCCTGGAATGTTAAAACTTGTGTCTACTGAACCATTCGCATCTAAACGCTTTACAACTGTAATGCCTTCGGAATTGCCCGCAACAATAATCTTTCCGTCAGTTTGAAAAGCAAAAGTATTAACGCTTGTTGAAAATGTTATGTCTGGATCGAAAGAAGCGTCTAGCGAGCCATCTTCATTTAAACAAAAGATATTATTGACAGGAATCCCTTTATAAAAATTAATGCTTCCACAAACCATTATTTTTCCATCTACCCGGTGGGCAATTTTTTTTACAGTGCCAGTTATGCCAAACCAACCTTCTGTCGCAAAAGAAGGGTCAATTTCTGCCGCGTTTTGAGCAGGAAGTGCAATTGCAAAAAGTAAGAGAAGCGCCAGTAAAATTGATTTTTTCATTTTGGTTTGCGTATAAATTAGTTAATTCCCTTTAAACTCCGCTTTTCTTTTCTCCAAAAACGCAGTCGTTCCTTCCTTAAAATCTTCGGTTCCAAAACACTTTCCAAACGATTTTATTTCTGTTTCGTAACCATTCACGCCGTCTTTGAAATTCGCATTTACCGCTTTTATCGCTTGACTAATCGCAACAGGGGAGTTTTTCAATATGCGTTCCGCAATTCCATTGCAAAAAGCTAAAAGTTCGGCTTGAGGTACCACGTGATTCACCAAGCCTACTCTGTAGGCATCGTCGGCTGTAATCATTCCGGCGGTCATAATCATCTCCATCGCGCGACCTTTTCCAATTAATTGCGGTAGTCTTTGTGTGCCTCCATAACCCGGAATTACTCCCAACGAAACTTCAGGCAAGCCCATTTTTGCGTTGTCGGATGCCACTCTAAAATGACAAGCCATCGCCAATTCTAATCCGCCGCCTAATGCAAAACCATTTACGGCAGCAATTACTGTCGTGCGCAGTTTTTCTACAAAATCGAACAACAATTCCTGTCCTTGAGCCGCCAATTGCGCACCTTCTTCTACAGAGAAATGGGCAAATTCAGCAATATCTGCCCCGGCTACAAAAGCTTTTTCTCCCGATCCGGTAAGAAGGATAACTCTTGTGGATGCGTCCAATTCTAAAGTATTAAAAGCATGATGCAATTCTTGAATCGTGACCACGTTTAAAGCATTGAGCTTAGTCGGTCTATTAATAGTAATCGTTGCAATAAAATTCTCTTTCGTAACCAGAATATTGTCGTAGTTCATAGTTTAGGTTTGTATTAATGGAAGCGCCACCATAAATGTCGTGCCTTTTCCGTATTCAGATTCAAATGTAATTGTTCCTTTGTAATTTTCAATAATGTTTTTGATAATTCCCAATCCGAGTCCCATACCGCTGTTTTTGGTCGTAAATTTGGGTTCAAAAATTTTATCTAAAAACTGATCTTCAATACCAATTCCGTTGTCTTTTACCAAAATGATGACTTCTTTCGGATGTCGACGGACAGAAACCAAAACCGATTTCTGTTCTTGATTTTCCGGAATCGATTGGATGGCGTTTTTAACTAAATTGGTAATGATTCGAATTAATTGCGTTCGATCCATTTTAGAAGTTATTTCTTTCTCTTCGCTCTCAAAAACAATATACTCTTCATTAAAAATATCCAAAGCCAATTCAACCACTTCTACCACGTTGAGGTTTTCATTTTGCTGCGCAGGCATCGAGGCAAAATTCGAAAAGGCAGAAGCAACCGCACTCATTGTGTCGATTTGTTGAATTAAAGTTTCAGTGTAATCTTTCAGCTTTTGAGGCAATTCGGGATCCTTAGCGTCAAATTTTCGTTGAAAACTTTGCACTGTTAATCGCATGGGCGTCAATGGGTTTTTAATTTCGTGCGCCACTTGCTTTGCCATTTCTCGCCACGCTTCTTCTCTTTCACTTTGGGCTAACTTGACCGCACTTTTTTCGAGTTCATCGACCATTCCGTTATACGACTTGATCAATAAGTTGATTTCTTTGCTGTTGGCTTCTAAGACAATTTTCTCGTTTTTTTGATTCAAACTGGTTTCACTCAATTTGTCGGAAATGGTCTTGAGCGATTGCGTAATATAAGTCGAAAGGAAATACGCCAAAGCAAAAGCAATCACTAACATAAACGAATATACTTGCCCCAATCGAATCAGGAAACTTTGCAGTTCTTTTTCATAAAACCCATCGTCTTCTACGTAGGGTAAGTTCAAAATTCCGAGTGGTTTGAATTTCTCGTCTTTAATCTGACTGTAGGAAGATCGGTTTTTTACACCGTCAATATTCTTGATATCAACGTATCTTTTTTCGATAGACGATTGTACTAATTTCAAAATATATTTTGGAATCGGTGGCGAAACGGTATCAATAGAAAAAGAGGCTTTCGAAGATTTAAGTAGTTTTCCATTCAAACTGTAAATGTTGATTTCAAGATTGTGAATTTGAGCCAATTCGTGAATTTTATCTTTAAAAATCAGTCCTAAATTCCTTGATGTAAGCGGATAAGTTGAGGTGGAAAGCACATAATTAATATGTTCTTTAATGGCGGTTTCCTTTCGCTCCAATCGTTCTTGATGGTAATCTTTGGCTTCGTTTTTAAATTGGATAATTGAAATGGAAGCCATCAAAATGGACGCAATCAAAATCAATACAATCATCGAAAGGAAAATCCTAATTCGCAAAGAAAGCATCGACATTTTGAATTTAGCAGCCATATTTAGGAGGAATTACGTTCTCGAATTCGCTTGTAGAATTTAAATCCAAGCATGATCAATACCGAGAATAAAACAATTCCAACAACGCCGTAAATCCAATTAACCGCGTTTTTTAGAATCACAAGAAAGACAACCGCAAATAAGATAATGGTCGCGCCTTCATTCCACAAGCGCATAAAGTTGGAAGTGTACTTTACTTCATCTTGTTGCAATTCTTTATAAATTAAGTGGCATTTCCAATGGTACAAGTACAACATAAAGACAAATCCCAATTTGACGTGCATCCACGGCATATGCAACCAAGCAGCTCCTAAATCGGTAAATAACAGCATCCAATAGGCGAAAAAACTTGCCAAAATTGCCGAGGGCCACGTAATGATATACCACAATCGATACGTCATGATTTTGTATTGCTTCTGCAGAATTTCCTTCTCAGGCGACGGCTTTTCAGCAGCTTCAATTTGATAAACAAACAAGCGAACAATATAAAACAAGCCCGCAAACCAAGTAATAACGAAGATGAGATGCAATGATTTGAGGTAATTGTATAGTTCCATGTTGTTTATTTAGATGCCCAGTCTTTAATCCATTCACTCACCGTTGCACACCATTCATCTCCATCATTCATGCAAGGAATCGCCATAAATTCTTCGCCTCCGTGTTCTTTAAATTCATGGTTGGCTTCCATCGCAATTTCTTCTAAAGTCTCCAAACAATCTGAAACAAAAGCAGGAGTTACAACAGCCAGCTTCTTGATCCCTTTTTCGGGCATTTTATTAACTTCAACATCAGTATAAGGCGTCAGCCATTTGTCGCCCGCCAATCGAGATTGGAATGTTTGGCTGTATTTTCCTTCTGGAATGCCAAGATATTCAACAACTTGTCTGGTGGTTTCATAACACTGATGACGGTAACAGAATTCATGCGCAGGCGAAGGCGTAACACAGCAAGAGCCGTCTATTTTGCAATGCGATTTGGTGATGTCTGTCTTGCGAATATGTCGCTTTGGAATACCGTGATACGAAAACAACAAATGGTCGTATTCAAAGGTGTCTAAGTGTTTTTTTATCGAATTTGATAAGGCTTTGATATAGCCCGGTTTGTTATAGAAAGAAGGAACGATAGTAAATTTCATTTCAGGGAAATGCTTTTCACGCAACTCCTCAGCCAAGACTAAAATCGTGGTTGTAGACGCCATTGCGTGCTGCGGATATAAAGGAAAAAGCATCACTTCGGTAACACCTTTGTCTTTTAATTCTTGTAGCCCTTTCAAAATCGACATGGTGCCATATCGCATGGCTAAGGCCACAGGAACATCTACTTGCGCTTGCACTTTCTTGGTCATTCTTTGGGAAATCACTACTAAAGGCGAACCTTCGTCCCACCAAATTTTGGCATAAGCTGCTGCGGATTTCTTTGGGCGTGTTTGCAGAATGACGCCTCGAACTAATAAAGCGCGCAGCAAAAACGGAACATCGATGACAAATCGATCCATTAAAAATTCATCTAAATATGGCTTGACATCTTTTGGTGTTGGACTTTCAGGCGAACCTAAATTGACTAATAAAACTCCTTTCATGGTATAATTTTCAATTGCTAAATGTACTAAACTTCTTTTTTACGTATTTGGATTCAATGCCATTAAATATTTTTTGGGCGTGGTGGCAAATTTCTTTTTGAATGCGGCAATAAAATGACTTCCGGTGCTGTAACCGATTTTTAAACCAACTTCATTGACATTATAGGAACCGCTATCTAATAAACGGCGCGCCATGTCCATTTTGTAGTCGAATAAAAAGCCATACACCGTGTCGCCATATATTTGCTTAAAACCCATCTTAAGTTTTTTCAAATTCAAACCAACTTGATCCGCTAAATCTTGAAGACTTGGCGGTTCTGCCATATTTGCGATAACAATGTCTTTGGCTTTGCGGATTTTCATCACATTTTCTTCATCAATTAAAAACGGACATTGTTCTGCATCTGGATCTTCTGTTTTATTAAAATATAAACTTAGCAGTTCGTAGCCTTTGCCTTTGTAATATAAGTTTTTGATGGATGGATGCAAATTGTAGTGAAACAATTGACTTAAGACAATCGCCATTGATGGACTGATATCACTTTCGCCATAATATTTTTTGTCTTTATTCTCGACACTCAGAAATGGAATATAATTCGCTTCTGTAGAAAACAAAGCATGGAACTTCTTTATCGAAATAATTACAGAAATCACCCAAGATTGCGGCGCTAATTCTAAATGCAAAGGCAGCTCTTTCTGAGGATTGTAAAGCAATAAGGCTTTCTCTTCTTTCAAGTCTAAGGCATATGTTCCTTGATTAAAAATAAACTTGGCTTTGCCTTTAATTCCGAAGTGAAATTGGATCAGACCTTGACGGATTTGGCGCTCGGCTTTAAATATTTCAGTATCATCGTTTTGAAAACGAATTAGGGTAAAATCCTCTTCAATTGTTATTACTTCTTGAGAACCCATAGCGATATTTTTTTGTAATTATTTTTTTAGAAAGACCGATGTTTATTTAGAATTATTCTACATAAATAAATTTAAAAGGCCCGATTCTAGAGCAAATTTAAAATAAATAACGATGTAAAGTTGATTTTGATTTAAAATATCTCATAGCGATACATTTAGTCCTTACAGCGTTACTTTTATCAATAGTATAGTGATAATTTTGTTGAACTTTCTTGAGAAGTCTATTATATGGAAAACTACATTGCCCAAAAGCATCACTATTTTTACGCCGTCGGCTTAAGCTACAAAAAAGCGGATGCCGAAATGAGAGGTGAATTTAGTCTCGATGAAAAGGCAAAGACGCAAGTTTTAGAGCAGGCAAAAAGAGAAGGAATCGAAAGTTTGATTGTGACTTCTACCTGTAATAGAACCGAAATTTATGGTTTTGCAGAACATCCCTTTCAACTCATCAAACTGATTTGCGAGAATAGTAACGGAACCGTAGAAGCTTTTCAAAGGGTTGGTTTTGTTTACAAAAATCATGAAGCGGTCAATCACATGTTTCGAGTGGCAACGGGTTTAGACAGTCAGATTTTAGGTGATTTCGAAATCATCAGTCAGCTCAAATCAAGCTTCAACGAAGCCAAATCGTTTGGTTTGATCAATACCTTCCTAGATCGATTGATCAACGCGGTTATTCAAGCAAGCAAAAAAATCAAAAACGAAACCGAAATTAGTTCAGGAGCCACTTCAGTTGCTTTTGCCTCAGTGCAATACATCATCAAGAATGTAGAGAACATCGGTAACAAAAACATACTGCTTTTCGGAACCGGAAAAATAGGCAGAAATACCTGCGAGAATTTGGTGAAACACACCAAAAACGAGCACATCACGCTAATCAATAGAACCAAAGACAAGGCTGAAAAATTAGCTGGAAAATTGCATCTAATTGTTAAAGATTACTCCGAATTGCATCTTGAATTGCAAAAAGCAGATGTAGTTGTTGTCGCAACCGGTGCTCAAAACCCAACCATCGACAAAGCTATTTTAAACCTCAAGAAACCGATACTTATTCTTGATTTGTCCATTCCGAAAAACGTCAATGAAAATGTAAAGGAATTAGAAGGCGTCACGTTAATTCACATGGATCATCTTTCTCAAATGACCGATGAGACTTTAGAGAAAAGAAAATCGCACATTCCAGCAGCCGAGGCGATTATTGAGGAAATTAAAGAGGAATTTGTTGCGTGGACAAAAGCCAGAAAATTTGCGCCGACCATTCATGCCTTGAAGGAAAAACTAAATTCTATCAAAGAAGGCGAATTGAATTTCCAACGCAAGAAAATGTCGAACTTCGACGAAGAACAAGCGGAACTCATCAGCAACAGAATTATCCAAAAAATCACCAACCATTTTGCCAATCATTTGAAAGATGACAACACCACCGTCGATGAGAGCATCGAATGGATTGAGAAAATTTTTCAAATCGAAACGACTTCAAAATAATGAACAAAACCATACGCATCGGAACACGCGATAGCGAATTGGCGCTTTGGCAAGCACATACGGTTCAAAACAAATTAGAAGAATTAGGGTATAAAACCGAAATCATTGCGGTCAAATCGCAAGGAGATATTATTCTAGACAAACCTTTATACGAGCTTGGAATCACAGGAATTTTTACCAAAACCTTAGACATTGCGATGATTAATGGTCAAGTGGATATTGCCGTCCATTCGATGAAAGACGTGCCCACCGCTTTGCCACAAGGAATTGTTCAAGCCGCCGTTTTAGAACGCGCCAATGTTTTAGATATATTGGTTCACAAAGGCAACTTAGATTTCTTGAATTCCAACGGAACGATTGCCACAGGAAGCCTTCGTCGTCAAGCGCAATGGTTGCATCGACACCCGAATCACACTGTGGTCGACCTTCGTGGCAATGTCAATACCAGAATGCAAAAACTCAATGACAGCGAATGGGATGGAGCCGTTTTTGCCGCTGCCGGATTGGAAAGAATTAATATCAAGCCAGAAAATTATATCAATTTAGATTGGATGATTCCCGCACCTGCGCAAGGCGCCATGATAGTTGTGGCGATGGGAAATGACAATTATTGTTTGGATGCAGTGTCGGAATTGAATGACGTCGAAACCGAAGTTTGCACGCACATCGAACGCCAATTTCTAAAAACGTTAGAAGGCGGATGCACTGCGCCAATTGGCGCCATAGCAAGAATTATTGAAGATGATATTCTTTTCAAAGGAGCTTTATTTTCTTTGGACGGAAAGGAAAAAGTCCTCGTCGAAAAATCAGTTCCCATTCAAGAATGGAAGAAATTGGGTTATTATTCAGCGCAAGAAGTTTTACAAAACGGCGGAAAAGAAATCATGGAAGTGCTCCGAAATCATTTCAAACCGAAAGCCTAAGTAATGGAAAGTCAAGTTCGAATGGTATCTACCAAGAAGTTGCTGCCGAATCAAAAACAGTTTTTGCTGAATGCCAATTTTTCGGTGATTGAAGCTGATTTTGTCAAAATAGAACTCAAGAAATTTTCCGTTAATAACGATTTTAGATTTCTTATTTTCTCTAGTCAAAATGCGGTTGAAAGTGTACTAAAGAATAATAAATTAGAGCAAATAAAGGGTAAAAAATGCTTTTGTGTTGGTCAAAAAACCAAAGCAGTTTTAGAGCTTCATGGATTCGAAGTACTAGAAACGGCAGATTATGCTTCCGATTTGGCATCCGTTATTTGCAATCAATATGCAGAAGAAAGTTTTACCTTTTTTAGCGGAAATCTAAGACGAGAAATTCTGCCCGATGCGCTAACCTTAGCGAAGGTAAAATTTGAAGAAATTGAAGTATACGAAACGATGCTCACGCCTCACGCCATCACTTCAAAACCAAATGGAATCTTGTTTTTTAGTCCATCTGCAGTAGAAAGTTACTTACAAGCCAACTCCATCAAGGACGAAATCTGTTTCTGCATCGGAAAAACCACTGCAGAGCAAGCCGAAAAAATAACATCGCATTGCATTATTGCCAATCAACCAACGATTGAAAACGTAATTATTCAATGTATAAAATATTACAGTGAAGTTTAAAACAGACGCCCACTCGTCTTTGTAGCAAATAAATATTATGATCAAAAACGACCTATTTTTAAAAGCATTACGCGGAGAAACCGTAAATCGTCCACCGGTTTGGATGATGCGTCAAGCAGGAAGATATTTACCAGAATTTATTGCCTTGCGCGACAAGTACGATTTCTTCACCCGTTGTCAAACCCCGGAATTAGCAGCTGAAATCACCGTGCAACCGATTCGCAGAATTGCACCCGACGCTGCGATTTTGTTTTCAGATATTTTAGTGGTTCCACAAGCCATGGGTATCGAAGTTTTGATGAAAGAAAGCGTTGGTCCATTTTTACCCAATCCAATCCGCACGCCACAAGACGTAGAAAAAGTGATCGTTCCTAATATTCATGAAACTTTGGGTTACGTCATGGACGCGATTAAACTCACCAAAGAAATGCTCAACGATGAGGTGCCATTGATTGGTTTTGCTGGTTCGCCTTGGACGATCTTCTGTTACGCCGTTGAAGGTAAAGGCTCAAAAAGTTTCGATACCGCCAAAGGTTTTTGCTTCACCCATCCAGAAGCGGCGCATGTCTTGTTGCAAAAAATCACCGACACCACCATTCTCTATTTAAAAGAAAAAGTAAAAGCCGGCGTCAATGCGGTTCAGATTTTCGACTCTTGGGGCGGCATGCTGTCACCAGTCGATTATCAAGAATTTTCCTGGAAATACATCAATCAAATTGTCGAAGCACTCGCCGATGACACACACGTCATCGTATTCGGAAAAGGCTGCTGGTTTGCGCTAAACGAAATGGGGAAAAGTCGCGCGTCCGCATTAGGTGTCGATTGGACGTGTTCTCCAAGAAATGCCCGTTACTTGTCGGGCGGAAATGTCACGCTGCAAGGCAATTTTGATCCATCGCGATTGCTCTCACCGATTCCGACCATCAAAAAAATGGTGCATCAAATGATCGACGAATTCGGAAAAGACAAATATATTGTCAATCTCGGTCATGGCATTTTACCCAACATTCCCGTAGATCACGCCAAAGCATTTATTGATGCGGTGAAAGAATACGGAAGTTAATTAATAATTATTGGGCGTGACCTCGCCGAAAAAGGCGGGTCGGGCTGTTCGCTGCAATTTTTTTTGTTTGTCACCCTGAGCGCAGTCGAAGGGCGAAGGGCTTTTCTCAAACAAAAAAGGATTTCCGCTGCCATCCCTCACGCAACCGTTCGTCAACCAACAACTGACAAAATGAAAGACATTTTCTACAATTACATCACAAACCTTCAAGATCAAATTTGTCAAGGTCTCGAGGCCGTCGATGGTCAAGCCAAATTTCGTGAAGATCTTTGGGAACGTCCCGAAGGCGGAGGCGGCAGAACGCGCGTCATCGAAAACGGAAAAGTTTTTGAAAAGGGCGGCGTCAATATTTCGGCGGTTCATGGTAAATTACCAGAAGCCATGCGTCAACTATTCAATGTTGGTGAAGCTGATTTTTTCGCTTGCGGACTGAGTCTCGTTATTCATCCCAAAAGTCCCATGGTGCCAACGGTTCATGCCAACTGGCGCTATTTCGAAATGTATGACGAACAAGGCAATATCATTCAACAATGGTTTGGCGGCGGACAAGATCTCACGCCTTATTATTTGTTCGAGGAAGACGCCATTCATTTTCACCAAACATGCAAAAGCGCATGTGATAAACATAACATCGAGTTTTATCCAAAATATAAAAAGCAATGCGACGATTATTTCTGGAATGCGCATCGTCATGAAGCTCGTGGAATCGGCGGTTTGTTCTTCGATTATTGCAAAGCAACCGAGTCCATGCAAATGGAAGATTGGTACAACTTTGTCAGCGAAGTCGGAAACAGTTTCCTTCAAGCGTATGTTCCCATTGCAGAAAAGAGAAAAGAATTATCCTACACAGCGGCGAACAGAACTTGGCAAGAAATCCGTCGCGGGCGCTATGTTGAATTCAATCTTGTTCATGACAAGGGCACCTTATTTGGACTCAAAACCAACGGCCGTATCGAGAGTATTCTGATGAGTTTACCGCCGCATGTTCAGTGGGTGTATGATCATCATCCGGAAGCAGGAAGCGAGGAAAAAAAGTTAATTAGCGTTTTAGAAGAACCTAGAAATTGGGTAAATTAGCTGTCAGCAATCAGCCGTCAGATGTAAGGTTATGAGAGATTATAAGAAATTTTTGGTTTGGGAAAAGGCACATCAATTGACATTGGATGTTTATACGAACACGACCTCTTTTCCAAAAGACGAACTTTTTGGATTAGTTAGTCAAATGAAAAGATCTTCGAGCTCCATCCCTACAAATATTGCAGAAGGTTGCGGAAGAAATTCTGACAAAGATTTTTGTAGATTTTTATTCGTTGCATTTGGTTCTGCAAATGAATTAGAATATCAAATATTACTGGGAATGGATTTAAATTTTATTGAAAATGAGAACGCTCAAAAGTTACTGTCACAAGTAGAAGAAGTAAAGAAAATGCTCAACGGATTAATAACAAAGCTGAGCGCTAAAAGCTAACGGCTAAAAACTTAAAAATATGTTTCCATTAAATCGAAATAGAAGACTCAGAACCAACGAAGCCATTCGTTCCCTCGTTCGCGAAACCATTATTTCTCCAAACGACTTTATCGTGCCACTATTTGTAGTAGAAGGCAAAGGCATAAAAGAAGAAATTCCATCAATGCCGAATTATTTCCGAATGAGCTTGGATAATATCGAAAAGGAAGTACATGAACTTTGGAAACTTGGACTAAAATCAGTGCTACTTTTTGTCAAAGTACCCGACAATCTCAAAGACAACAAAGGCACCGAAGCTCTAAATTCAAACGGATTGATGCAACGCGCCATCAAAACCGTAAAAAACGCCACGCCTGGAATGCTCGTCATGACTGACGTCGCACTCGATCCGTTCTCTTCTTTTGGACATGACGGCATTGTCGAAAATGGTCAAATTGCCAACGACATTACGTCTGCAATCCTAGCCGAAATGAGTGTTTCCCATGCCGAAGCAGGAGCGGATTTTGTCGCGCCAAGCGATATGATGGACGGAAGAATTCTCGAAATCCGAGACGCACTAGAGCATGCCGGTTTTATCAATACCGGAATTTTGGCTTATAGCGCCAAGTACGCGTCCGCGCATTACGGCCCATTTCGTGACGCACTCGATAGCGCTCCGGTCGATTTGCAAAACATTCCCAAAGACAAGAAAACCTACCAAATGGATTACCACAATCGCATCGAAGCCATTCGTGAAACCCTCATGGATATTGAAGAAGGCGCCGACATCGTCATGGTAAAACCCGGAATTTCCTACCTAGATATCGTACGTGAAATCAAAAACGCTGTGAAAGTTCCTGTGGCAGTGTACCAAGTTTCAGGCGAATATGCCATGATCAAAGCGGCATCACAACGCGGTTGGCTTGATCACGACGCCGTAATGATGGAGCAAGTTACCGCAATAAAAAGAGCTGGAGCGGATATGATTGCGAGTTATTTTGCCAAAGATGTAGTCAAATTAATTTCATAATATGAGGCAACTTGCATTTATTTTTATCCTTGCTCTAGCGGTTTCCTGCAAGAAGGAATCCGCAGAACCATTCGGAAAAGCTTCGGCTAGAACGCCAATAGCTTTGGGCAAAGAACTGTTCGAAAGCAAGGGCAATTGTGTCGCATGTCATTTGAAAGACCAAAAAGTGATAGGTCCAAGTATTCAAGACATAGCTCAAACGTATCAAGCGCAAAAGGCAAGTATTGTTGCTTTTCTAAAAGACGATGCCAAACCCATCGTCGATCCGTCACAATACGAGGTGATGAAAACCAATTTTGCTATCACGAAAATGATGAGCGACGAAGAATTGCAAGCGATTGAAGCGTATATGTATTCAAATTTGAAGTAGGAGCTATTTCCCGCTATCCGTTGCACCCGAGCGCAGCGAATTGACCGAACACAAATAAAAATATTAACCTTGTGAGGTAATCTTTTGTGCCGAACGCCGTCACAAAAGGATTTTCACTGCTATCGGGGCTAAAAGGACACACTATAAGATCGTAAGACTTCAAGACTGTAAGAGCGAATCTTATGATCTTACAGTCTTAAAATCTTACAATCCATTACTATCTTTACCTCATGCAAACCGCCTACATCAAAACCCCACTCGGAACCGCCAAAATCTCCGGAGATAGCAATGGTATTGCTTCTATTTCAATTCTAGAAGAAGGCGAGATTACGACCAAAATCCCAAAAGAACTTAAGAAAGCAGTCACGCAACTTCATGATTATTTCGAAGGCAAACGCACGAATTTCGATTTCAAACTAAATCCACAAGGCACCGAATTCCAGCAAAAAGTATGGCAAGCCTTACTCGAAATCCCATTCGGGAAAACATGCTCTTATATGGACTTATCCAAAAAACTTGGCGATGTCAAAGCCATTCGCGCCGTAGCTTCTGCCAACGGCAAAAACCCATTGTGGATTGTTGTTCCCTGTCATCGTGTGATTGGAACAGATGGATCACTGACAGGTTACGCTGGCGGTTTGTGGCGCAAGAAATGGTTGCTAGAACATGAATGTTCAGCAAAACAGCAAAGTTTGTTTTAAAAGCAATCCTACAGATACAAGCGAAGAAGTTTTTATGTAAATTCGTTTATCATAAAATATACGCAGATGAAATTTCTAAAAAAGATTCTCCTTTGGTTCGTCATTGTCTTCGCCACGATTATCGCCTTACTTTACATTTTTCAAGTTGATTATCTCATCAAAGCGGTGCGTACGATCTATCTCAAAGGCCACACCACCGCATTTCTTCAAGATTATAAAGAATTTGACAACCGCACAATTCCAAAAAGTCATACGCCACAACCTTGGGCGACTGCCAAAGATTTTAATCGTGTCAAACCAACCGATGAACTCGAAAAATGGCACAAAAAATTAGGAACCGTTGCTTTCCTAATCATCAAAAATGACAGCGTTTGGAACGAAAGCTACTATGATGATTACGATAAAAATTCCAAATCGAATTCTTTTTCGATGGCGAAAAGTATCGTGTCGGCTTCATTGGGGAAAGCCATCATGCAAGGCAAAATCAAAAGTTTAGACCAAAAGGTTTCGGATTTCTTTCCAGAATTTAAGATTGGAAAATCAGCGAACATGACCGTTGGAGATTTGTCTTCAATGGCGTCTGGGCTCGATTGGGATGAATCGTATTACAGTCCATTTTCAATTACTACGCGCGCCTATTTTGATGATGACTTAAACAGTGTAATTCTCGGACTAAAAGGTGTCGATGAACCTGGGAAAGCCTATAAATACTTAAGCGGTAACACCCAATTGCTCGCGATGTGCATCGAAAAAGCAACGGGAAAAAGTCTTGTGGATTATGTTGCAGAGAATTTCTGGGAACCCATGGGAGCTGAAAACGAAGCGCTCTGGCAAACCGATCACGAAGGCGGAATAGTCAAAGCGTATTGTTGTTTTGCTTCCAACGCTAGAGATTTTGCACGCTTTGGAAAACTATATAAACAACACGGAAAATGGAATGGGCAACAACTGTTAGATAGCACCTTCATCGCCAAATCGACAACGCCAAGATTTCAAGCTTCGCCAGAATACGGCTATGGTTGGTGGTTGTGTAATTACAAAGACAAAGAGATATTTTACATGCGCGGTCACTTAGGACAAAACGTCATCGTGATTCCACAAGACGATTTGATTATTGTTCGATTAGGAAATCAGCACCAAGCCAGCACCAAAGGCAGTCCACATAGTGACGATTTTTTTGTTTATATAGACGAAACCTACAACATGTTAGCACAAAGAAAATAATACGAGCCAAGAATAATTGTTTAACTTAATTTATATACGCCATGATTGAAAAATTAAACCTCGAAAACATCTTGTTTATCGACATTGAAACGGTTCCAGAGCAAGAAAACTTCACTGCATTAGATCTTGAAATGCAAAACCTTTGGGAACTCAAAACCCAATTTCAAAGAAAAGAAGACTACAGTCCAGAAGACTTTTACGAACGCGCCGGAATATGGGCAGAATTCGGGAAGATTATTTGTATTTCAGTTGGCTATTTTACCATCAAAGGAGATATTCGGAATTTTAGAGTGACTTCATTTTTCGGTAATGAATCCAAGATTTTGAAGGATTTTAGCAACCTAATGAACAATCATTTCGACAAAGCACAACATCTTTTGTGTGGTCATAATGCCAAAGAATTTGATATTCCATTTATTGCAAGAAGGATGATTATCAATCAAATCGCGATACCCAATAAACTCAATTTATTTGGAAAAAAACCATGGGAAGTGCCGCATTTAGATACATTAGAACTTTGGAAATTCGGCGATTACAAGCATTTTACTTCTTTAAAATTATTGACCAAAATTTTGGGCATTCCATCTTCTAAAGGCGACATCGATGGGAGTCAAGTTGGACATGTTTATTACGTTGACAAAGACATCGATCGCATCATAACCTATTGTGAAAAAGATGTCATCGCTGTGGCGCAGGTTTTCCTTCGTTTTCGAAGAGAAGATTTGTTGATTGAAGAGGAAATTTTGTATGTTTAAAATTTTACCGCAAGGCGCGCTAAGTTAAAACGCCAAGTACACAATGGCTTATTATGTATTTATTCATTGTGAACTTTGTGCTTCCGTTGCGTACTTTGCGGTAAAAAACTACATTTACGAAAAACTAAAGTATGGTCTTAAGTAGATTTTGGTTGGTGATTTTTATTGCTTCCATCACGTTTGTGGTGTTTAGCTTGTTTTCTGGAAACAGCTATACGATTGATTATGTCTTAAACGGAAAGAAAGATGAGCCGGTATTAGTGTCGGAGAAATACCTCAATCAACTTCCGGTTTTTATCAAAGACAGTATCGAAAAAGCACCCGATATGACCATGGTGATTAATCGCGATACTTTAAATATTGACAGCACCTATGTGTATAAAAATAAAACCGTCAAAATCTACAGCGGCGTCCAGAAATCAGACGGATTGCTGCCAACTTGCAAGAACACTTTACTCGATTTGATCCTGCCGTTGATTGCGTATCTGGCTTTTTTCTGCGGATTGATGGAGCTTTTGATTATATCCGGTGCCTCCGGAAAATTGGCTAAAGTACTGAGTCCGGTGTTCGTAAAAGTATTTCCTAGTATTCCGAAAAACCATCCATCTATTTCATACATGACCTTGAATTTTGCTGCTAATTTCCTTGGACTTGACTCTGCTGCGACACCATTTGGATTGAAAGCCATGGAAAGTTTGCAAGAACTTAATCCAGAGAAAGATAGGGCGAGTGATGCGCAAATTATGTTCATGTGTTTGCATGCGTCTGGACTTACTTTAATAGCCACTTCGATCATCGGTTATCGCGCTGCTGCTGGCGCAACGAATCCTGCCGATGTCATGTTGCCCTGTATTATCACCTCTTTTATCGGTACGATTGCCGCTTTTTTGATTGTGGGAATCAAGCAGAAAATTAATTTCAAAAGCGCTTCTCTGGTTTTAGGCTTGATGGGGTTGATAGCCGCTATTATTGGGTTGCTAATGTATGTAAACCATTTGGATTTGATCGGGAAAAACTATTTTACTTCTAATCTGTCAGCTTTAATATTAGTGGCAATCATTGCTTTTACGTTGATATTTTCCTTTATAAAAGAGAAAAAATTCGCGGAGGTAAAAACCACTGTTTTCGAAGCTTTTGTTTCGGGTGCCAACAATGGAATAAAAACCGGCGTCACGATTTTTCCTTATGTATTGGGAATGTTGGTGGCGATTTCCTTATTCAGGAACAGCGGTTTATTTGAAATTATCAGCAATTGGATTGCCTTTGGTTTTTCGAATATGGGTGTGAGTAAAGAAATTACAGACGCTCTACCTGTGGCGCTTCTTAGGCCATTTAGTTCTGCGGGGTCACGAGGTTTTTTGATTGATTCGATGAATACCTTTGGCGCCGATTCTATGACAGGAAGATTAAGCAGCATTTTCCAATGTAGTGCCGAGAGCACATTTTATGTGATTGCTGTGTATTTTGGTTCGGTTAATATAAAGAACACCCGTTACGCTTTGGGCACAATGCTTATAGTAGATGTGATTTGTGTGATTACCGCGATTTTTGTCGCAGGATGGTTTTTTTAAAATAAAATTTCAAAAATAATGTCATTTACAGAATCCTTCTCTACGTTTTATAACCACGTTAAAACTAGTTTAGCGGATGGCACTTTTGCTAAATTGACGCTAGCAAAAACGATTGGCAATACCGATTTGATGAATATTTATGTGCGCCCGATTATAGAAAATGGCGTTTTAAAAATGGAACTCAAATATAAATACCAGGAAGAAGAGCAAATTGAAATTCACACGATTGACAAAGCGCGCGACACTTTACTATTTTACATCAACAATCCGTTTTTGTCGGCAATACTTTTCACAACTGAATTTGATTTGACTTATAAACTGAATAAAAAACGCGCGGTGAGTATTACTGAAAAAGCAAATACTTTTGGAAACGCCTCCGAAGTTTTACTAGATTATCTTAGTCAATAACCATTTCTGGAATTTCTCCTTCGATAATTAATTCGGCTTCAGTGGAAGCGATAATGTGTTCAACAGAAACGCCAGGAGCGCGTTCTATGAGTTTAAATCCTCTGGGTGTAATTTCTAAAACGGCTAATTCTGTAACTACTTTCTTTACACATCCAACGCCTGTTAAGGGCAAAGTGCATCGCTTCAAAATTTTAGATTCGCCCGCTTTATTAACGTGCATCATGGCAACAATTATGTTTTCAGCAGAAGCGACCAAGTCCATTGCGCCGCCCATACCTTTGACCATTTTGCCTGGAATTTTCCAGTTCGCAATGTCACCGTTTTCGGCCACTTCCATGGCGCCAAGGATGGTTAAGTCAACATGTTGTCCGCGGATCATGCCGAAGCTAAATCCTGAATCGAAAAAACTTGCTCCAGCTAGCGTTGTGATGGTTTGTTTACCTGCGTTGATGAGGTCGGCATCTTCTTCTCCTTCAAAAGGAAATGGACCCATACCGAGAACGCCGTTTTCACTATGGAATTCTACGGAAATATCGGTGCGAACATAATTGGCTACCAAGGTTGGAATTCCGATTCCTAAGTTAACGTAGTAGCGGTCTTGTACTTCTTGGGCTATTCTTTTTGCGATTTCTTCTTTTCCTAATGCCATAACTATGCTCTTTTTCGGGTTGTTCGTTGCTCAATTCGTTTTTCAAATTTTTCTCCTTGAAAAATACGTTGAATCAAGATTCCTGGAATGTGCACTTGATTTGGATCTAGTGTGCCAACAGGAACCAATTCCTCAACTTCAGCAATCGTAATTTTTCCTGCACCACACATGCAAGGATTGAAATTTCTTGCCGTTCCTTTGAAAACCAAATTACCTGCTTCATCTCCTTTCCATGCTTTTACGATGGCGAAATCGGCTTTGAAAGCGTGTTCCATGATGTGCATTTTTCCATTGAATTCGCGCGATTCTTTTCCTCCTGCGACTTCAGTTCCGTATCCTGCTGGCGTGTAGAAAGCGGGGATTCCGGCTTGAGCTGCGCGACAACGTTCGGCTAAAGTTCCTTGCGGGATGAGTTCAACGTCGAGTTCACCCGAGAGCATTTGACGTTCAAATTCTGCATTTTCTCCTACGTAAGAAGAAATCATTTTTTTGATTTGTTTTTTTTGAAGCAATAAGCCTAAACCGAAATCATCAACACCGGCGTTATTGGAAATGCAGGTCAGGCTGTTGGTGCCTTTTTTCACCAATTCGGCGATGGCATTTTCTGGAATACCACAAAGTCCGAAACCGCCGAGCATGAGTGTCATTCCGTTTTCGATTCCGTGTAGTGCTTCTTGGACTGAGTTTACTTTTTTATTAATCATATTGTTTCTTTGCCACTAAGGCTCTAAGGCGCAAAGTTTAGTTTTATGTTATTGGTTTAAAACTTCAATATTTTTTTGAAGGTTGAATAATGAACAACGAATGTTGAACGGATTCATAGCCCTGATAGAGGCGATATCCTCGGAGTGTAACGGAGAGATAAAGCCGAAAGCAGGAATAAGCTCCCAAAAATTATAATTCAAATTCATCCGTATTCTGTTCAAAATCGGTGGTGTCTTTTACCGGTGCCCAACAATCGACTTTTATCGAAAGATTGGCGGGCCGTTCAAACTCTGATTTGGAAACATGAAGCGTTTCGTCTTTATAACATTTTTTCATAAACATCGCCCAAATCGGAAGCGCCGCAGTAGCACCTTGACCGTAGGTGATGCCTTTAAAACGTGCCGAACGATCCTCACAACCTACCCAAACGCCACAAGCTAAATTCGGGACCATTCCCATAAACCAGCCGTCGGATTGATTTTGAGTGGTACCAGTTTTACCAGCAATTGGATTGGTAAACATATACGGATAGCCGGTTACTCTGTTGTAACCGTGACCGCCGCCTTGCGTTCTGAGTCGTGCTCCAGAGCCACCTTCGGTAACACCTTGGAGTAATTTGATGACGGCAAACGCGATGTCTTTATTGAGCACATCATGCGAATCGGGAGATGGTTCGTAGATGACTACGCCGTTCTTATCTTCAATCCGATTGATGAATTGTGGTTTGATGTAAACGCCTTCGTTCGCAAAGGTACTATACGCAGCGACCATATCTTCGACTGTAATTTCAACAGCTCCTAAGGCGATTGACGGTTGGGCAGGAATTTCCGATTTAACACCTAATTTATGTGTCAATTCTACCACTGCTTCCGGGCCAACTTTATCAATAAGTTTCGCCGAAACGGTGTTGATGGAATTCGCCAATGCTTTCTTAAGCGTCACCATGCCACGGTATTCGTTATCTGAATTTTTTGGCTCCCAATCCTCCGTTACGTGGTGTCTTCCTTTATGGATCATAAATGGACTGTCGATAATAGAATCGCACGGCGACATATTGAGCTGTTCGATAGCAGTGGCGTAAACAAATGGTTTAAACGTAGAACCTACTTGACGGGCTCCTTGACCCACGTGGTCATACTGAAAATACTTGTAATTGATTCCGCCGACCCAAACTTTGACGTGCCCAGTTTGCGGCTCCATCGCCATCATCCCCGCTTGAAGGAAACTTTTGTAATAACGAATAGAATCGGTTGGTGTCATGATGGTGTCTTTTTCTCCTTTCCAGGTAAACACTTTCATTTTAGTTTTAATACCAAATGATTTGATAATTTCATCTTCAGATTTGTCTTGGGCTTCCATTAGCTTCCAGCGAGAGGAATTTTTCATCGCTTTCATCATCAATTTCTTAGTTTCAATTTCAGAAATGTTGACGAAAGGCGCATTTTTACTTTCTTTTTGTTGGCTCGCCAATTCTTCTTGAAGGTTTGGCAAATGCTCTTTCATCGCTTCTTCCGCGTAGGTCTGCATACGAGAATCGATGGTGGTATAAATCTTTAATCCATCTTTATAAATATCATATTCAGTGCCGTCTGATTTTTTATTTTCCTTCACCCAGTTTTTCATAAAATCACGAAGGTATTCACGGAAATAAGTTCCGATGCCGTCGGTATGACTTTCTGGTTGAAAATGTAAAACGATTGGCTTGTTTTCTAAGGTCTTTTTTGCCGCTTCTTCTAAAAAGCCGTTTCGAACCATTTGTCCTAGGACGATATTTCTTCTTTTTTGAACTTTTTCCAATCGACGAACTGGGTTGTAAAGCGATGGGTTGGTGAGCATTCCAACCAGCATGGCGCTTTCGTCGATGGTCAGGTCGCGAGGTTCTTTTCCGAAATATACTTTGGCCGCAGAACGAATTCCAACTGCAGTGTTGACAAAGTCCGCTTTGTTAAAGTACATAGCGATGATTTCGTTTTTAGTATATTGGCGCTCTAGCTTAATGGCGATAATCCACTCTTTGGCTTTTTGAATAATTCGCAATGGAAGGAATCTTGATCCTTCGCCGTGAAATAGCAGTTTTGCTAATTGTTGCGTTAAGGTACTCGCGCCGCCGTTGGAACCTAATCTGATTGCAGCGCCTAGCGTTCTTCTGCCGTCGATTCCAGCGTGTTCGTAGAATCGTTCGTCTTCTGTCGATACCAACGCATCAACCAAATGTTTTGGCAAGTCACCGTACTTAATCGACGTTCGGTTTTCGTTGTAGAATTTACCAATCGTTTCCCCGTCGGCAGCAATAATTTCAGTCGCTAAGCTAGAGTTTGGATTTTCAAGGTCTTCAAAGGAAGGCATTGAGCCAAATAGTCCCCAAGAAGCAAAGATGAAGAACAAAAAGACGCCACCTAAGGTATAAAAATAGATTTTCCAAAACTTCTTTTTGTAGTAACTAAGATCTTTTGAAGAAGGGTTGTTTTTTGTAGCTGCCATAACACTTACTCTATTTTTTCAATTCTAAATCCAACGTCTGTAATTCCCTTTAATTCCTTCACACCACTCACTTTTCCGGTTTGTCTAACGGCTTGTTTAATATGCACTTTGTAGGCGCCAGTAGTGAATTTCATGCGTTCTTTATAAACCAGTTTACTATCCTTTACATCTGTAAATCCTTCCCCTAAGAGTGAGCCATCAGGATTTGCCATTTGGTATTCTAATGTGTCTACAATAGTTCTCTTGTTGGGTTGTTCCATGCTGACAATGAGAAACAAATTATTGAATGGATAATCGTTGTTGTCTCTAATATTGAGAAATAAATTGTATTGCTTTTTGACGTCCATAGCAGGTAAATCAAAACTGACAATACTGTCTTTATTCCATCCATTTCCAACTGCTTTGTATTCGTCAAAAACTCTTTTTTCATCGCACGAGAACAACACAAATAGCACTAGAAAATATAAAAAACTATTCTTTAGGTTCATTTCTATTGACAGGAATTATCTTATTACTAGCAGGACGAGGGTTGTTGTTTCCGCCATTGCCTTGTATGGAATTTGGTCTTTTATCGCCTGATGGTTTTCTTTTTTTATTGTTCTTTTTCTTTCTAGCCGGTTGATCGAAACGAGTTAAACTCTCTTGTCCCATGGCGTTGTTGAAATCTTTTTCTGGCTCGGTGACAATTTCTAAAGCATAATCTTCAAGTGAAGAAACTTTATTTTTGAGTTTGTTCTCTTCTATTATTTCACGGACTTGCTCAATTTTAAGCACATGCCACTGTGCAAAATTATTGGTGTAAGCAAACCACATCAATCCTTTAAAAATATCTTGCTTTTGACAAATAGCTTCGCCTTTTTCAGTCACCAATTTGGTGTCGAAACTCGGAAAATCCTGCAAAGCATCCATATACGTGTCTAACTCATAGTTTAAACAGCATTTCAATTTTCCGCATTGTCCCGCCAATTTTTGTGGATTCAACGAAAGTTGTTGATAGCGTGCTGCTGAGGTATTCACACTTCTAAAATCAGTCAACCATGTAGAGCAGCACAATTCTCTTCCGCAAGAACCAATGCCTCCCAAACGAGAAGCTTCTTGACGAAACCCTACTTGTTTCATTTCGATACGTGCACTAAAAGCTTTTGCAAAATCTTTAATCAAAAGACGAAAGTCAACGCGATCATTGGCAGTATAATAAAAAGTTGCTTTTGAGCCATCACCTTGAAATTCGATATCAGAAATTTTCATTTCAAGTTTGTGAGAAATGGCCAATTCACGAGCGCGAACCTTCATTGGCTCTTCTTTATCACGCGCATTCGACCAAATATCGATGTCTTTTTGAGAAGCTTTACGATAAATCTTTGTGATTTCTGGACTCGTAATAGCGACGCCTTTTTTCTTCATTTGAATTCGGACCAATTCACCCGTCAAGGTGACAATACCAATGTCGTGACCTGGAGAAGCTTCGGTTGCAACGATGTCACCAATGCTTAAAGTCAGTTTTTCAGTATTGCGGTAGAATTCTTTTCTTCCGTTTTTGAAACGAACTTCAACGCAATCGAAAGGCTCTTGCCCGCTAGGTAAACTCATATTCGCCAACCAATCAAAAACCGTCAATTTGTTGCAGCTATCGGTGCCGCAAGTCCCATTATTTTTACACCCTTTTGGCGCACCGCCATCAGAAGTGGAACAACTATTACATGCCATAAAACTTGAATATATATTGATCGTCGCCAAAGGCAGACTACTAGACAAAAACGTTTAGAGCGTAAAGATAGTATTTTTTGCGAAAGTTGCTCAAGGCAATCAGACTATTGTGAGCACAATTTTGGTTTGAAATTACGCGATGATTTTGAATAGCTTATCCGACAAACGAACTCTAAACGGCACAACAAAAGTAACTTTATCACCAATTAATGCTTGATTATGAGAGGCGCCATTGACGAATAAATTTTCCAAAATCAATTCTTCATTTCCGGTGCTTGGACCCGAAATCAGGATTTTATCTCCGTTTTTCAATTCGTGATTTTCAACCAAAAATTGGGCAACGCTGGCTTTTGTAAAATAATGTTGCGCAGTACCAATCAGTACTTTTTTGATTTTAACTTTCTGTCGAATCGATGCAGGTTTTGTGGCAACAGCAAGCGCAACATCAGACAAGTCACTCGAATGTTTGAATTTTAATTTGTCGGATTTGCCTTTTCTGAAAATTTTATTGCCGACCGAAACACCGCGACGAAGTCTGATTTGCTCATCCATCGGTAAGTGAATGATTTCTTGACATTCCACAGAACAACAGTTTTCCATCACCGCTTTGCATGCATCGCATTGTATGAATAACAAATGACAACCTTCATTCTCACAGTTCGTATGATTGTCGCAAGGTTTGCCACATTGATGACAATGTGAGACGATATCGTCTGTAATTCGTTCACCCAAACGATGATCGAAAACAAAGTTCTTCCCTATGAATTTACTCTCTAAATTTTCCTCTTTGATTTGCTTAGCGTAATTGATAATGCCGCCTTCCAATTGATACACATTCTTAAAACCTTGGTGTTTGAAGAAGGCGCTCGCTTTTTCACAACGAATTCCACCAGTACAATACATCACGAGGTTTTTGTCTTCTTTATGATCTTTTAATTGCTCGTTGATAATCGGCAGACTTTCGCGAAATGTTTCCACGTCAGGTGTGATTGCGCCTTTAAAATGACCGATTTCACTTTCGTAATGATTTCTAAAATCAACAACAATGGTATTTACATCTTCGATTATTTCGTTGAATTCATTTGCTTTCAAATGAACGCCAATGTTCGTCACATCAAAGGTCTCGTCATTCAATCCGTCCGCCACAATTTTGTCTCGAACTTTTATAGTTAGTTTTAAAAACGAATGATCGTCTTGTTCGACTGCGACGTTCAGCCGAATGTTCTTCATAAAGTCGTAGGCTTCTAAAGTTTCGCGAAATGCTTCGATATTTTCGGCGGGAACAGACATTTGCGCATTGATTCCTTCTTTAGCGACATACGTTCTGCCTAGGGCATCGAGTTTGTTCCATTCGATAAATAAATCGTCGCGAAATTTTTTGGGATCTTCAATTTTGGCATACGCATAGAAAGACAAAGTAAGTCTTTGTTGGCCAGCTTCATCTATAAGCTGCGCTCTTTCTTCTGCGCTTAAAGTGTTGTACAGTTGCATGCTATAAACGTTTAAGTGAGAAATATATGTTGAACTCTAATTGGAAGAATTCACGGCAAAGATACATTTTTGCCACAAAGACGCAAAGACACGAAGTTTTTTAAAACAAAAAAGACACAAATAAATGTGCCTTTTCTAATCTTCGTGCCTTAGTGCCTTCGTGGCAAAAGGTTAACAAAACTCTTCGTAAGCGTCTTTCAAATTCTCCGCGATCAATTCCGCAGGGCGACCTTCAATGTGATGGCGCTCTAACATGTGCACCAATTCGCCATTTTTAAACAATGCCATACTCGGCGATGACGGAGGAAAAGGAAACATGTGTTGGCGAGCAGCATCTACCGCGTCTTTATCGACACCGGCAAAAACGGTCACTAAATGATCTGGTTTTTTAGCGCCATCTAAACTCATTTTTGCTCCGGGACGCGCGTTTCTAGCAGCACAACCGCAAACAGAATTCACGACCACTAACGTTGTCCCGTCTAATTTTAAAGCATTTTCTACTGCTTCAGCGCTATATAATTCTTGGAAACCAACTTCAGCAAGTTCGTTTCGCATTGGTTTAACCATTTCTTCTGGATACATAATTTTGATATTTGATTTTATACTATTCAATTTCCGAAGGCAAAGATAAACAGTTTTCTAGAGGTTCTCTTTAAAGAAATCATAAAGATTTGTTATCCAATCATAGATTTTTAGGGCGTTACCCCAATCAGAATAATGGCGTTCAAAAGGAATCTCATCTTCATCGGGGTCGGGCTTTCCGCACTCGTTTTTTTGCTCCATTGCATACCGCAAAAAGAACTCAAACAATGCTCTAAATGCGAAGCATTCACTGAACACCCATAAAAAATAAAAGCATTGTGAATTAATCCCTAACGCAAACCTGCTATTCTCCGAAACAGCGCTTTGATAAAAAGACCTTTCGGGCATTTCCAAATAACTTGCAAATCTTCCCAAATAGAAGTTTCTTCATCTAGAAACTTGAAGATTAACGCCGCATTTCCTTTTTGAAACAAAGAAGAGAAAATCAGACTTCCCAATTCGTTGTGCTTGTCTAGAATGTCTAAAAGCAACAAATCGTAAAACCAAAATCGATCTTTCTGATGAAATTGGCGAAAGTCTTTTCCATTTTCCATAAAAGAAACTAACAATTTAGATTTCTTGGTCGTGTTTTTAAAGGTAAAACCCGTACTCGCTTTCGTCCAACCGCCAGCCGACCCAATGTTGATGATGTTTTTGCTGTTGTTTTTCCAAAACGGATAACAGGTCATTGGAATATTGCCGTGTTCCTTGTCGGTAATTTCATATTCGGAAATACCAAGTTGTTGGATGTAATCTTTTATGGCGTTTTCATAGTCGCCTTTTTCTAACAAATCTTTTGAGAACAAAGTGTATTCAACCAATGCTTCGTTTTGTGAAAAAGGTAAAACATACATAAAGCGCGTATTTCCTTTTTGTGCCACAGAGAAATCCATAAAAGTCGCGCAATTATCAGCAAACACAGCTTCTTTGCTTTTGATAAACCAACCAATAAAGTGCTGTTGCAGCAACGGGAATTGCGATTGGTTCTTTACATTTTCAGGATTAAAAATAGCATTGATAATCCGATTACAAGTAAACGATTGGGTTGCTGTTTTCACCAAACAATGTGAGCCAAGTTCTTCAAAATCGATTACTTTTTGCTGCAAGAAGGTGATGTTGGGTTCTTTAGCGATCAGGTCAAAAGTAGCATTGTAAAAATCCAAGCCTTTTAGCATAGTATATAGATATGGATTCAACTCCATTTCCTTTTCGAGCGATTCGTTTTTGAACAGCGCTTTGGCCCATTTTTTATAAATTAAATTGGGAAAGGATTCTTCTTTTTCCCAAAAACACCAGGTTCTGTCGTTGGTTTTTTTAGAATCTAGGTCTAGCAGTAAAATCGATTGGTTTTTGAATTTTCCAGAACGCATCATTTCCCGCACCGTCATAAAAGTCGACAATCCAGTTCCTGTGAAAATATAATGATAGTGTTGCATGTTACATTCTAAATGAAAACCCGAAAGCGCAATAGTAATCAGGCGCCAATTCGGTTAGTCCGACGCCCGAGGACAAATCTAGCATAAAATCGTTTGTAATCAAATAGGTAATTCCGCCGTCAAAACTATGGTTGGACGTTTGGTTTTGTGGCGCAAATCCAAACAATTCGATATAAGAGCCCAGCTTTTCTGTAATGGCGCAACCTGTTGTTAGTGTGTAAATGAACGTGGGTTCCGGACTGACACCATCCCATTCACTACCTAAATTGTAACTTAAGGAAAATCGATCCGATAAGGTATGTTGCATGACAAAACGAAATTCAGGCGCATAAAATTCGGTCTTATAAGTCGTTGATGCAGCATTGGGAATGGACATATGCCCAATAATGGAAGTTTTTGGAAAAATGCCTTTTTCTTCTGCGATTTTTATTTTGCATCCAATTAATATCGGATTGATTCCAGAAGTCTGCTGGTCAAAGTCTTTGTCAACGGCAAGTTCAGTAATCAAACGCAACTCAAAATTTTCATTGACACCGTATTTCCACAAAGCGGTAGGCAAAGCCAATGAAGTGCTGTTGGGTTTGTTTTTCTGGTAGGTAAAACCCGCTTCCAATTGAAACATTCCTTTCGGAACAAGAGATGGCGTTTCAGTTTGATCCGGACGATCCGCTTGAATGGGTTCGACTTTCTGAGCAAACGAATTTAGAGAAATCAAAACAAGGAAAAAGGCTAGAGAATATTTCACAACGCTTAATTTTTAGACAAACCTAAAAAAATATTTACCTAAATCAAATTAATTTTTATATTTGTTCAAATTATTGTTTATGAGCAAATCATTAGAAGAAGTAAATCAGTCGGTTCCTACGCAAAATAAAACCACGGTTTTTAGAAAAATTCTAGCTTTTTTCGGCCCAGCCTATTTGATTAGCGTTGGCTATATGGATCCTGGCAATTGGGCTACCGATATTGCTGGAGGAAGTCAGTTTGGTTATGCGTTACTGTGGGTGTTGCTGATGAGTAATATCATGGCGTTGCTTTTACAAAGTTTAAGTGCCCGATTAGGAATCGTTACCCAGCGCGATTTGGCGCAAGCTTCCAGGGAAACGTATTCAAAGTTCATCAATTATATTCTGTACTTTTTAGCAGAAATTGCCATTGCCGCGTGTGATTTGGCAGAAGTGTTGGGAATGGCAATTGGGTTGAATTTACTTTTCGATATTTCACTCATCAATGGTGTTTTAATCACTGTTCTAGATACTTTTTTACTGTTGTTTCTCATCAACAAAGGCATGCGAAAAATGGAAGCATTCATTATTGTGCTCGTCGCTATTATTGGTTTTTCTTTCATTTTTGAAATGATATTTGCGCAACCTGAATTGCCTAAAATTATCTACGGATTGATTCCATCGCTACCCAACGAAACCGCTTTATATATTGCGATTGGAATCATCGGAGCAACGGTAATGCCGCACAATTTGTACCTGCACTCCTCATTGGTGCAAACACGAAAATTCGACCGAAGTAAAGCAGGCATCAAGCAAGCCTTAAAATACAACTTCATCGATAGCACCATTGCGTTGAACTTAGCTTTCTTTGTTAATGCTGCCATTTTAATTTTAGCAGCAGCAACATTTTATAAAAACGGCATGTATGAAGTGGCCGAGATTCAAGATGCCTATCGATTTTTAGAACCGGTTTTAGGTAACAAATGGGCGCCGATATTGTTTGCTGTTGCACTTATTGCGGCCGGACAAAGCTCAACCATTACCGGAACTTTAGCTGGGCAAATCGTAATGGAAGGCTATTTGAATTTGAGAATACAGCCTTGGGTTCGACGCATCATCACGCGACTTATCGCAATAGTTCCAGCGGTTATTATCATTCTGATTTATGGCGAAAGCGTCACGGGGAAAATGCTTATTTTGAGTCAAGTAATCTTGAGTTTACAACTCGGATTTGCCATCATTCCTTTGATTCACTTTGTGAGCGACAAGTCAAAAATGAAGGGTTTTCACATCAGCAGAGTGACTCAAATTGCGGCTTGGATTATTGCCAGCATCATCGTCTCTTTAAACGCAAAATTAGTTTTTGATGAAATTACAGGCCGGTTAGAAACGTCAGAGAATCCTATGGTGCTATGGTTTACCGTAGTTCCATTAGCGATTGGATTCTTAATTTTGTTGCTCTATATCGTGTTTAAACCGTTATTGGCGAAAACCAAAACTTCCATCGAAAACCATTCTCCTCACCATATCGAATTGAAATTTAGTCCTTTTGAAACCAATGCCAAAAAGAATATAGCTGTGACAGTCGACTTTTCAAATGCTGATGAAAAAGCACTACAGCACGCTTTGGATTTAGGAGGGAAAGACGCCAATTACACGTTGATTCATGTTGTTGAAACCGTTGGCGCTATGATGTATGGTAAGGATGTTAGCGATCATGAAACAACGATTGATGAGGCGTTATTGCTAGAATACGTTCGAATGTTTAACGACAAAGGCTACCAAGTCGTGTCAAAACTTGGTTTCGGGAAACCAGGCAAAAGCATAGCAAAAATAGTCAATGATGGTAATTTTGACATTCTAATTATGGGCACACACGGTCATCATACCTTCAAAGATTTAATTTTTGGAACCACCGTAGATCAAGTCCGTCACGAAATCAAAATTCCATTATTTATTATTAAAAATTAGGAGCTGATACCTGCTGTTCGTTATATCTTTTTTGTTTTGTCATGGCGAGCGCAGTCGAGGGACTTTTTCTAAAACAAAAAAGGATACCACTTCCATCAGGGCTAAAATTTGGTGAAATTCCAGATTCCAAATTCCAAAATCCAAATCCCACTCGAGGCGCAGCCGAACAGAGCGAAGCTAATTCCCAAATCAAAATGACTTTATCCGAAGAAAATTACCTCAAAACCATCTACCATCTCACAACAGTTTCGGACGCCGAAGTAAGCACCAACGCCATCGCAGAAAAGATGGAAACCAAGGCTTCATCTGTAACTGATATGTTGAAGAAGCTCGCCGATAAAGATTGGATTCACTACAAAAAGTACCAAGGCGTTTCATTAACTGATAAAGGGCAATTGGCCGCTAAAATGATTGTCCGAAAACACCGTTTGTGGGAAGTTTTCTTGGTAGAAAAATTGAATTTCCCATGGGATGAAGTGCATGATATTGCGGAACAATTAGAGCATATCAAATCCGAGCAACTCATCAATAAACTAGCGAATTTTCTGGGAAATCCAACCAAAGATCCACACGGAGATGCTATTCCGGACCATGAAGGAAACATAGTATCGATTGAAAAAGTATTGCTTTCTGAACTGCTACCCAATCAAAAAGGGATTTGTGTGGGCGTCAAAGATTCGTCGGCAGCTTTTTTAAAATATCTCGATACGAATAAGATTGCACTTGGGTCAGAAATCACTTTGCTCGCAAAAGAAGATTTTGATTTGTCTTTGAAAATTAGCCTTGATAAAAAAGAAATGGTAATTTCGAATAAAATTGGGACCAATCTTTTTATAAAATTGAATTAATTTTCGTCAAACAATCGATATGAAAAAAGTAATATTTCTGCTATTCTTAAGTGTACTGAGTTGCTCGACGATAGCGCAAAAAGGTAAAAAGGGAAAGAAACTAGCTGATTTTACAATTACTCAAAGCAAGACTTTAAAAGGGAAAGGAACGCAACTTGTTTTAAAGCAAATGATTTCAGATGCACGTTGTCCAGAAGGGTTAAGTTGTGTTTGGGCAGGCGAGGCTCAAGTGCTCATTTCAATTTACCAAAACAAAAAATGGAAAGACGAAGAAATAATCACATTCTCGTCCAAAAAAGTGGAGGAAAACAAAGCATGGCTAGCAAAAAAATTAGCCATTCCCATCGCTAAAATAAAGTCGATTAGGCTGCTTCCTTATCCTAAAGATAGCATCAAAATCGACCCCAAATCCTACTTAATTAAAGTAGAAATTGCCAAATAATTCACGAACATTCACAATCATTGGAGCCACAATTCTTCGTCGACTTCTTTTTCCAAAAGAACTTTCGGACCAAAAATCCAATCGCAAAACCTAGGATAATATAAACCGCAATTTCTTGAAATTCCATAGTTTAAAGGTATGTCTTTTATTTTTCTGAAGATTACAATTTAACACCAATACTCATAAAGAAAGTTCGCGCATCGTTGGGCAAAATTCCTGGACCAGGATAACCGCCAGCTCTTCTGGTTGCGTAAATTGTGTTCGATAAATTATTGACACCGCCACGAACATTAAACTTCTCTAAGAATCGATATTCCATCGAAAGATCATAAACAGAATAGCCGTCAAGTTTTCCGATGACACCGCTAGAGGAAGGAATTTCCGTATTGTTTGCGTCGGAATAAACCTTCCCAGTTCTTCGGTTTTGAAGGGTTGAAGAAAAGCTCTTGTAACTCCACGTGATACCAAAATTGTGAATATAACGAGGTGCATTTTCAACACGATTCCCTTTTAAATTGCTTTCGATAAGCAAATTTGGTTCGGTTTGAGAAGGTTTAGTGACTTTATAATCCTCATAACGTGCGTCAATAAATGACATGGTTGTAAATAATTGAAGGTCTCCAATTTGTTGATTCACTTTCAAGGCTTTGGAAATATTCAAATCCACAAAACTTTCAATTCCTTTATGTATTGTTGTTCCGAGATTGGTTCTAAACTGATAAGTTCTTGGCGCTGGATCATTGACAATTTTTTGAATCAAACCGATTTTATTGTTGTAATTCAGATAGAAACAGCCAACGTCGAAGTTAATCCAACCCAACAAATTTCCACGATAACCAAAATCGGCATTAAATCCATCAGCGTCTTTCAAGTCTGGATCAATCACGTCATTAGTAGTTGGCGGCGTAATATCAGAAAACAGGACGGGTCGAAATGCTTGGGAGAAATTAGCGTAAAAATTAGTTTTGTGGAGTTTATATTCAACGCCAATTCCCATCAATATTTTATTTCTACTCAAACTTTCTGGTGTAACATTGTCTTCGTTTCCATCTTTGATACCCAGTCTCCCTTCAATCGACGATTTGATGTTTTCATAACGTATTCCTGGAGTTACACTCAAATTATCGCTGATCTTAAATTGATTTTCTGCAAACAAAGCAATATTGTCTGTTTGAAAGTCTAAGGTACGAGAAAACCGACCGTCTATTTCTAAATCAAAATTAGAAGCAGTCGTTCCTTTTCCTTGTCCTTTTCTAGTGGTGTTGGCTCTGTAAAGTCGTGCTCCAAAAGCTAAATTTTGATTTTGTTTTCCGAGCTTGTAATTGTAAATGCTGCGTGTTTCGATCCCCAAATTTTTATAGAAATCGCGATCCACTTGACGATTGGCATAGTCATTTGCGCTTATCGCATCGGGTTTGTCTGGAGTTGCTGTAATTCCAACGCTGTTGCGCTCACCTATAAGTCCAAATAATTTGGTATTTAAGGTCAAGTTCGAAGACAGTTTTGTGTCTAAAACTAAAGCTGCGACATTCCAGGGTGTTCCAAACCAATTTCGTGCACGAAACGATTGTCTTGGATTGTCTTTGAATTGTGCGTCAGTCAAACCACCAGCCTGCTGCATTTCATAGTCCATGTTGGTGTATTCGAGCGATAATTTGGTATTCGCCGTAAATTGATACGCAACAAAAGCATGCGAATTTCTCACTTCATATTGGCTATTTTCTCTCCATCCGTTACCTGTTCTAAAGTGATTGTAAACGTAATAAGAGAACTTATTTTTAGTTCCGCCAATAGCATTGTAGGAGCTCATCAATCCGTAACTGCCTAGTGTGTTTTGCGTTTCAAAAGAGAATGGTTTTTCGGTTTCTCTTTTTAAAACATAATTGAGCATTCCTCCGAATTGAGAGCCGAATTGCAGTGACGCGCCTCCACGAACCAATTGAATGGTTTCTACGGCTTCAAGCGGCGGGTTGTAGTACGCTTCTGGATAACCAAAAACATCAGAAGAAATGTCATAGCCATTCTGACGCGTATTGAGTTCCCAGCTTCTATTTGGGCTTAAGCCGCGGACGCCCACGTTAATTTGGATGCCGGAACCTTCATTTTCCCAAACGGAAACTCCGGGCACTTTTGAAAATACTTCACGAGCATTATTGGTTGTAAAATTGGCATTGATATTTGCCATTCGAATGACTTCGTTTTTCTTTCCTGAAAAGAGTGCATTGTTTTCGACGTCGTGTAATCGTTCAGGAGTTTGTTGTTTTACGATAATTGTAACCGTTGAAAGTTTCTTCACAGTATCATTTAAGGCAAGATCATAAAGATCTTCTTGGGCAATTATAGAAGTGGAAATTGAAATAAGAATGGCTGAAAGAAGTATTTTCATTGTCGAATTTGTGATTAATTTTCGGCAAATATAAATGCTAATTCTTATTTAGACAAATTAAAAATAATAAATTTTTACTTTTAACTTTTGTCAAAGCAGTTCTGGAAAAAGCGGGAAGTTATTTTAGTACTTGATACGCCAAAAGAGCAACAACATAAGCCAATCCGCTCATAAAAATAAGTTGTGCCAAAGGCCATTTCCATGAGTTGGTTTCTTTTTTGGTTATCGCTAAGGTACTGGCGCACTGCATGGCAAAGGCATAGAAAAGTAGTAATGAAACTCCCGAAGCAAAGTTGAAAACTTTTTTTCCATTTACAGGGTTGATTTCAGCTTGCATTTTGTTCTTGATGGTGCTTTCGTTGTCGGTGTCTCCTACGCTATAAATGGTTGCTAAAGTCCCGACAAATACCTCGCGAGCAGCAAATGAGCTAAGTACTGCGATGCCGATTTTCCAATCGTATCCAAGAGGCGAAATCACAGGCTCGATAGATTTTCCCATCAAACCAATATAGGAATTCTCTAATTTTTGAGAAGCGACTTCATTATCTAAATCGAATTGTGATAATGGATTTCTAGTGTTTTTTTCTTTGATAATTTTTTCGGCGTTATTAAAATTCTCACCGGGACCGTTGGAAGCTAAAAACCACAATACAATGGAAATAGCTAGGATAATTTTACCAGCACCAAATACAAAAGCTTTGGTTTTTTCTATTACGTTGATGAAAACATTTTTAAAAAGCGGTAATTTATAATTCGGCATTTCAATCACGAAATAGGTCTTCCCTTTTATTTTCAAAACTTTGTTTAATAAATAGGCAGAAAAAATCGCAGAGCCAAATCCAATAAGATATAGCAGCATCAAGGTTAATCCTTGTAAGTTGATGATTCCAAAAACATATTGATCAGGAATGACTAAGGCAATTATAATCGCATACACTGGTAATCGTGCCGAACAAGTTGTAAATGGAGTTACCAAAATAGTAATCAATCGTTCTTTCCAGTTTTCGATATTCCTGGTCGCCATAATGGCTGGAATCGCACAAGCAGTGCCTGAAATTAATGGCACCACACTTTTTCCCGAAAGGCCAAATCGACGCATGATTTTGTCCATCAAGAATACTACGCGACTCATATAACCGCTTTCCTCAAGAATTGAAATAAACATAAAAAGAAAAGCAATTTGTGGAATGAAAATCAATATTCCACCGATACCGGGAATAATACCTTGCGCAATTAAATTCGTTAAAACGCCAGCGGGTAACCTTTCGTTTGCCAAGGCACTTAAGTTGGCAAATGCCCCATCGATAAAGTCCATTGGGATCTTGGACCAATCAAAAATAGATTGAAATATCACCGACAAGATTAAAAAGAAAATCACATAGCCCCAAAATTTATGGGTCAAGACGCGATCCAGCTTGCTCCGGAAATCTTTAGCATTGGCGGTATCAATCTGCTGTCCTTCTTTTAAAACATCGTTGATAAACTGATAGCGTTTGATTGTTTCTTTTTGTTGCAAGCGTTTTAAATCAGCATGCGATTTGGTGAAAGAACCTCGAATTTCATTTCGATCTAAATTCAAAAAGTTGACATCTTGGGTAATGACCAACCAGAGCTTATACAACAACTGATTGGGGAAAGTCTTACGAAGATTTTCAAAATAGACGGGATCAATTGAGGATGCGTTGAGACAAGGTTCCGTTGAAATAGATTTATAATTGACGATTAGATTTTTCAACTCTTCAATTCCTTGTCCTTTTCGTGAACTTACTAAGGCTACTTTGGTTTTCAATTTTTCCTCCAACAACGGAATATCAAGGGAAATTCCTTTATATTTCATACGATCCGCCATGTTGATGACTAAAATCGTTGGAATTTCCAGGTCTTTTATTTGAGTAAAAAGAAGTAAGTTTCTTTTTAGATTTTCAACATCGGTAATCAAAAGTGCTACGTCCGGATAAAGTTTGTCATTCCTATTCAACAGCAACTCGATGACCACATTTTCGTCAATGGAACTTGCGTTTAGACTGTAAGTTCCAGGCAGATCAAGAATGTTAGCTTTGATGTTGTTGGGTAATTTACAGAAACCAATTTTTTTTTCAACGGTAATTCCAGGATAATTTCCCACTTGTTGATTGAGACCCGTAAGTTGATTAAATACAGATGTTTTTCCTGTATTTGGATTTCCAATTAAAGCAACATTGATGTTTTGTTTACTTTTCATATAGTGCCTTTTTCGAAAAGTGTCACTTCAATTTCACGGGCAGTTTCCAAGCGAATCGCTAGATGACACCCATTAATATTCAAGTACAATGGATCTCCAAAAGGAGCAATTTGAAGTAACTCAACGACATTTCCGGGCAAGCAACCCATTTCTAATAATTTTAGTGGAATGGATTCTACATCAAACGCTTCAATGCGTGCTTTTTCGCCTTTTTTTAAACTGGAAATTGTCGTTTTCAAATCTTATTTAGATTGAATTAAGATTGCAAAAGTAAAGATAAAAATAGTATCATCTCTAATAAATGCACATTAAAAGTGGCAATTTATTCTTGTGTAAGCAGCCAGTTGATATCTTCAATAAGTCGCTGCATTTCTTCCTTTTTGGTTCCATCATAAAAACCTCGAACGCGTCTCTTCATGTCTACCAAAACAAAATTCTCCGCGTGTACCATATCATACAATTCGGAAGGTTTTCCGAGCTTCACGGCTAAATATGATTTCCTTGCCATGCTGTATATTGCTTTCTTATCGCCGGTAACAAGATTCCATTTTTGGTCATTCACGCCTTTTTTAATCGCATACGCTTTTAAAGCAGGTACCGAATCGGTCTCGGGAAAAACGGTATGAGAAAGGAACATTACTTTAGGATTCTTCACAAAAGCTCTTTGCACATCGACCATATTAGTGGTCATAATGGGACAAATAGAACCGCAAGTAGTAAAGAAAAAATCGGCTACGTAAATTTTCCCTGCATAGTCTTTTTGCGTGACGACTTTACCATTTTGGTTGGTGAAAGAAAAATTTGAAATGGTGTGGTATTTTTGAATGTATTGCACTGTGCTGTCGACTAATTCTGGATTTACGTCAGCGGGATTAAATATGGGCAAGGATTTTTTAGGCTTCAACGCTTGATAAAACAAGAACACAATAATAATTGAGAATACGGACATGATTCCGAAGAAGATTCGAAATTTTTTTAAGAATTCGAGCATATAAATAATTTGTAACAAAAGTAGTAAAACACGACTTACACTGACTTAAATTAACAGAATGTTAATTATGGCGCAACGGTTTTTCTTGTCAAGGTGAGAATGTTAAAGAGATTACAGATGAAATTTATTTAATTATATTTGAAAAAAAGTTAAATATGAAAAAGTTCTTCTTTATAATTTTATTATTCAATTTTTACTGTGGTTATTCTCAGTATAATTCGAATGCTCCGTGGCTGCTGAATGATTCGTTGGTGCAAGCCGGAAAAGCAGATATGAATCATTTGGTTTCTGTCTTTGATCAGTATTGGTTGAATAGAGATAAAACCAAGAAAGGTAGCGGTTACAAACCTTTTATGAGATGGGAATATCATTGGAGAAACATGACCAATCCGCAGGGATACTTAATTACACCGGGAGAAATGTGGGCCGCTTTTAATGAAAAGAAATCGACAAAGGCAAATAGATTAGCGAGTCCAAATGTCGTTCCCACAAGCAATTGGGAACCAATCGGACCTTTTGCAAACGCAACGCCTCAATCAACTAGGGCAAGAGGAAGGGTTAATATTGTTCATGTAGATCCATCAAATCCGAATACAATGTATATGGGAACACCAGCAGGTGGAATTTGGAAAAGTATGGATGCTGGAATAAACTGGCTACCCATGTCAGATAATTTACCACAAATCGGCGTGTCTGGAATTGCAGTTGACTACTCCAATCCAAATGTTATTTATATAGCTACTGGCGACAAAGATAATGGTGACACCTATTCTATTGGAGTCTTGAAATCTCTTGATGGAGGTTCAACTTGGAATACAACGGGTTTGACTTTCACAAATAATTCTTCGCGCGCGGGAGACCTTGTGATTCATCCGTTTAACAATCAAATTTTATGGTGCGCGACCAACACAGGCATTTTTAAGACAGTTGATGGCGGTAATTCATGGACCAATGTGCGAACAGGTAATTTTTCGCAAGGCTCTATTCGATTGAAGCCAGGAAATCCCTCAACGGTATACGCTGTTTCAAACAGTAGATTTTATCGATCTACAGACGAAGGAAGTACTTTCACTTCTGTTTTGACTGGATTACCATCAAGTTCAGGAAGATTAATCATGGATGTTACTCCAGCGAATTCAAATTATGTTTATATTTTAAGTGCAGCGACTTCAACTGCTTTTCAGGGAATATATAAATCTATTGACGGTGGGACGAGTTTTGTAAAAACCTCCGGAACCACAGATATATTTCAAAACACACAGGCTTTTTACGATTTGGCATTAGCGGCTTCTTCATCAAATGCCGAAGAAATTTATACAGGTTGTTTGAATGTGTGGAAATCAACAAATGGCGGCGCAACAGTGACGAGATTAAACAATTGGAGCACTTTTGATAGTAGATTCACTCACGCTGATATTCACTATTTAGGATTTTTTGGAAATAATCTTTACTGTGGTAGTGATGGCGGTGTATATCTGTCGCAAGATAATGGTTCAACTTTTAATGATAAGACGGGCGCGGCTCAGATTGGTCAGATATACAAGATAGATGTTGCAAAGCAGACCGCATCCAAGATTGTAGCTGGATTCCAAGACAACGGTGGATTTGCCTACAAAAATAATATGTGGAAGGACTATCATGGTGGTGATGGGATGGATAATGCAATTGATCCGACCAATAGCAATTTGCTTTATGGCTTTTTGTACTATGGAGACAGTTTATTTATAAGTAATAACGGAGGAAGCTCATTAACATCAACGGTTGGCCCACCAGTAGGACAATCTGGTAATTGGGTGACGCCGTTAAAGGCAAATGCTGCAGGTGAAATTTTTGCTGGATTCGGCCAGTTGTATCGACTTAATGGATCAGCTTGGGTGCTCCAAAGTGTTTCTGGACTTAGTGGTAGTAATCTAGAATTGGTTACTGTTGACCCGAGCGATGATAATATTATGTATGTGGTCAATGGAGGCATTTTGTACAAGAGCACTAACAAAGGAATAAATTTTAATTTAATTTATTCCGCACCAACAAACATTACCAGTGTTACCGTTCATTCTACCAATAGCAGTATTATATATTTGACAACGCAAGGAACGTCAGGACAAGCTTACCGATCAACAAATGGCGGGTCTTCGTTTTCTAATTTCAACACAGGATTACCAGGCATTGGTAAGAACGTAATTGTTCATCAGGGACAAAATTCTAGAAACCCTCTTTATATCGGCACAAGCCTCGGAGTTTACTACAGAGACGATACACTTTCGCAGTGGGAACCGTTCGACACGAATTTGCCAAATGTTAGTGTCACTGACTTAGCGATTAATTTGCAAGACGAAAAACTAATTGCGTCGACTTACGGAAGAGGTATTTGGCAAACAAGTATTCCATTTGAAATTTTACAGAATGATCTTAAGATAGCGCAGTCACAGGCTCAATCTGGTGAAATTGCGTGTAATGGTGTTTATTTTCCCCAAATTACAATTCAGAATAGAGGTACAAATACAATCAATACCGTTTCTTTTGACTACCAATACAATGGGACGCCTTTGAATTATGTTTGGAGCGGAAACCTCAATTCATTAGAAGAAACAACAATAGATCTTCCTCAAATTGTTACTGATTCCGGAGCGTACTACTTGAACGTAACAGCAAACATGAGTAATGATGAGAATCTATTGAATAACCAATTGAGCACTTTGTTTTATGTAAATAACGTTGGTGCCGTTGGAGTAGCGAACACTTTCGAAAATGGAACGCCAAACTTAATTGCATACAATCAAGTTGGACAAGAGCAATTATGGCAGAAGGGCGTTAGTACAAAAACGCTTTTAAATACAGTTTCTCCGGCAAATCAAGTCTATTCAACAAACCTGTCAGCCAATTATCCAGATGATACGACCGCCTATTTGGTTTCGCAATGTTATAACTTGACACAAGTTGTAAATCCAGTAATTAAATTTAATCTTGCATTTGATTTACAAAACTCACGAGACGTACTCTATATGCAGTATTCAACAGATTTTGGAATGAATTGGGAAACATTGGGAACATCAGCTGACCTCAATTGGTATAACTCTTTTTCAGTGCCTTCGCCAACTGGCGGTGGTTGTTTAAATTGCGTTGGTTCGCAATGGTCAGGAAGAAACTTAAATTTTATAGAATACAATCTGCCTTTAAATTTTATCAACGATCAAAGTAATGTGATTTTTAGGTTTGTTTTTAAATCGAACGAAGTAACAAATTACGAAGGCGCTATCATTGATAATTTTATGGTCGATGGAGTATTAGCCAACCAAGATTTTGATATAGAAAAGTTAGCAGTCTACCCTAATCCATCCAGATCCATATTTAATGTGTCTTTTGGAAATGCAATTCCTAAATCAATAGATGTGTATGATATTACAGGAAAAATTATTGTTTCTAAAAACGAATTCAAAAACATCCAAAGTAATTTTGCAATCGACCTTACAAATGCTGCAAGTGGGGTTTACTTTTTGAAGTTTAACACAGATAATCAAAGCATTACGAAGAAAATAATCAAAAATTAATATCAATAATATTTCATGAAAATGTCAATAAAAACACTTCTTTTTTCTACTTTAATCATTGTGGGTTGCAATAGTATTGAGGCGCAAGCAACCAAAAAGCAGACGAGTCCCGGAATAAATATTTCCGACATGGATCAAAAAGTAAAACCTGTCGACGATTTTTACCGCTACGTAAATGGCGCATGGTTAGACAAGACAGAAATCCCTAGCGACAAAACTTCTTACGGAAGTACCTATATTCTATTCGAAAAAACAGAAAAAGACGCGCTAAATATTCTGAAAGATGCAGTCAAAAACCCGACATACAAAGCCGATTCAGACCAAGCTAAAACAGTAACTTTCTACAAATCAATTATTGATACTGTGTCAAGAAATGCGCAAGGAATTAATCCAATCAAGAAGTATTTGGACAAAATTAATGCGATCAAAAACAATGAAGACCTGCTAAAACTAATGATCGAAATGGAACCCATTGGCGGGATTGGATTTTTCTCTATCGGGATTGGCGCTGATGATAAAGATAGCAACAAGAACTCAGTGAATTTGATGCCGGGAAGATTGGGACTTCCAGATCAAGACTACTATATTTCTGAAGAGAAAGATATGAAAGAAAAACGTGAAAAGTATGTCACACATTTGGCGAAGATGTTTGCTTTCTTTCAAGATGATACTCCTGCAAATAATCTCATCAAAGCTCAGAAAGTACTGGATCTCGAAATAGAAATGTCAAAACCCAGACTCAATAGAGTCGAGCGTAGAGACGGTAGAAAACAATACAATCCAATGACGCTGCCAGAATTGCAAAAAATGGTTCCAGCTCTTAATTGGGTAGATTATTTCTCTGGATTAGGATTCAAAAAAATCGACACCATCATTGTTTCACAACCTCGCTATATGCAAGCCTTGCAAACGATATTGGCTTCGAATAAAGTGGAAGATTGCAAGCAGTATATGCGATGGGCATTGTTGAATAGAACTGCAGGTCAATTATCAAACAAGATTGGAGATGCAAATTTCAATTTTTACGGTACAACCTTGAATGGCATTTTGAAAAGAAGACCACTCGAAGAACGCGCACTGCAAACGGTAAACAACTCCATTGGCGAAGCTTTGGGGAAATTATACGTCGATAAAATGTTCCCGCCTGAAGCTAAAGCAAAAGCGGAGAAAATGATTCAAAATATAATAGCGGCGTATAAAGTGAGGATTAATGCATTGTCCTGGATGTCAGCTATAACTAAAGTAAAAGCTATTGAAAAACTGGATAAGCTAATAATTAAAATTGGTTATCCAGATAAATGGGAAGACTATTCTACATTAAACATCAAATCGGCTGGTGAAGGAGGAAGTTATTTTGAAAACGTCAATGCGATTTCGCTTTGGAGTTTCAATGATGATATGCAAAAATTAGACAAACCGGTGGACAAAACAGAATGGTTTATGTCGCCACAAACTGTGAATGCTTATTACAATCCATCGTATAACGAAATTGTTTTTCCGGCAGCAATCTTACAAACACCATATTACAATTATCAAGCAGACGAAGCGATAAATTACGGTGCTATCGGCGCGGTAATTGGGCATGAAATTTCACACGGATTTGATGATTCAGGGTCGCGTTACAATGCCGACGGGAATTTAGTAGATTGGTGGACTGAAGAAGATTTAAAACAATTTGAAGCCCTTGGAGCATCTTTAGCAGATCAGTTTAGTGCCGTTGAGGTTTTGCCTGGCGTGAAAGTAGACGGAAAGTTTACCTTAGGTGAAAACATTGGAGATTTAGGCGGAGTTAATGCTGCTTATGATGGATTGCAAATGTATTTGAAATCACAACCGAAGCAACCGCTGATTGATGGTTTTACTCCGGAACAAAGATTCTTTATTTCTTGGGCGACAGTTTGGAGAAACAAATCGAGAGAAGAAGCGTTAAAAACACAAGTAAAAACGGATCCACATTCACCGGATCAAATTAGAGGTTATTTACCGCTGTTAAATGTTGATGCTTTTTATAAAGCGTTCGATATAAAACCTGGAGATAAAATGTATCTCGCTCCTGAAAAGCGAGTTAAAATCTGGTAAAAGCAAAAAAACCCCGTCAGTCCTGATGGGGTTTTTGTTTTTATTTCAACAGATATTCTTCCATAAACCGAATAACAGCGAGCCTTTGATAATCGATATTGGGTTTCTTTTTAAAGCCATGCCCTTCATCGATGGCTTCTAAATACCAGACTACATTTCCGTTACTTTTCAATTTATCACGCATTTGAGTTGCTTCAGAAAGTGGTACTCTCGGGTCGTTTTTCCCTTGAATAATAAATATAGGCTTCTTGATCTTATCGACGTTATTTATAGGAGCAATTTTTTCCATGAAAGCAGCCATTTCTGGAATGCGTTCATCACCATATTCTACTCTTCGCAAATCACGACGGTAGTCTTCCGTGTTTTTTAGAAATGTATTGAAATTTGAGATACCTACCACGTCGACAGAGCATTTAATTCGATCCGCATAATGAAAAGCCGTTGCTAGCGACATATAACCGCCGTAACTTCCGCCCATAATCATGATTTTATCTTTGTCAAGCTCAGGTTGTAACGCAATCCAATCTAGTAGTGCGCCAATATCTTTTACAGAATCTTCCCGTAAATAGCCATTGTCTTTGGTTAAAAATGTTTTTCCAAAACCGGAGGAACCACGAACATTGGGAGCGATAAGTGCTACGCCCATTTCGTTGGTGTAATAATTATTGGCACCTAAAAAAGAAGCCATTGATTGCCCTTCTGGACCGCCATGAATATTAATTACGACCGGTCTTTTCCCTTTAAACTTTGGCGAAGCGGGATAATAAAATCCAGTAATGGTGAGTTTGTCAAAAGATTTCCACGAAATAGGTTTGGGCAAGGAAATATCTGATTCTTGAATTTGACCCAATTCGCTTTTAGTCCAGCGGGTTATTTCTCCTGTTTTCAGTATCAACTTGAATACGTCAGAAGCTGATTTTGCAGTAGATTGCGTAAAGAAAATAGCTGAATCATCAGAGGTAAATCGCATTGAACTAAGTAAACCTGGTGGTAAACTTTTAACTTCATTGTATAATTTTGTAGCAGTGTCCATAACATACATCTTGCTGGAACCCGCTTCGTTGGTGGTGAAAACCAACGTTTTTTGATCTTCTGAAAGTGTATAATTTTGAACACTCCACGGAATAGAAGTCGTGTAAAATGTAAATTTTTTGGTCGTTAAATCAAATGTTCCCAAACGTTCAAACTCATTGTCTTTATCAGACATAAGCCAAATTTCATTATTGTTTTTTGAAAAACTGGCGCCGCTTTGCAAAATATTCGGCGTTTTTCTATCGGTTACTTCCGTGAGTTTTCCCGTTTCAATTTCTAATAACCAAACATAAGATTCATTGGCAGAAATCGATTCGCGAATCAACAATTTTGAATAATCAGAAGAAATGTCAGAAATACCCCAACCACCGCCTTTGACTTCCAATATTAATTTCTCATTAGCAGGATTTTCTGGATCCATAAAATAGATGTCGCGATCTTTGCCATTTCGCTTGGTCGATGAATAGTAAAATCCTTTTCCATCTTTACGCCATGTAACACCGCCGTTTTGTGATCGGCCACCAGAAGTTAATAGGGTTGATTCGAATGTTTTTAAGTCGAGTTTATACAACTGTCCAAATTCATTACCGCTAGCGTCAGCAGAATAGATCAGATAATTCCCCTTTGTTGGTTCGAAAACAGCATTACTAATTGGCTCATCGAAAAAAGTAATTTGAGTTCGATCGCCCAGAGGTTGCTTCACTTGATGCAATTGCGGCGTTACACCAAAACGTGTTGATATAATAATTTCATTGGTAATTGGATGAACTGCAGCCAAAGATGCTCCTCTAGCCTCGGTGTACTTCTTTACTTTGTTGGCTAAGTCTTTAGAAATTTCAGCAATGTTTTCAGTAATCAAGTTTTCATTAGGAACAACAACATCTTTTTTTTCTTGAGCAAGAATGGAACTCGAATTGAGAAAGAGTGCCAATAGGGAACAGTAAATTAGTTTCATAATAGTATATAATTAAGTAGAACTTGTTTTTTTTCTAAGTGCTAAATTGACGACATATAATCCAACAAGCACGATAAATCCGCCGGATCCGATATACAAAGTTAATGGTTCATCAAAAATCAGCGAGCCTAAAATCACGGCAACTACAGGATTGATGTAAGCATAAATACTATTAATTTCCGCGGGCAGTTTTTGTAAGGCATAAATAAACGCAATGAAAGTCAAAACAGAACCAATGATTACTAAATACGCAATCGACCACCATGAATTGGATGGAATATCAGTTAATGGAATCGTATTTCCCGTGGCGCCAATAACCGTAAATAGTGATAAACTCGAAATCAACATTTGTAGTCCCAAACTAAAATAAGGATTAAAACTCGCTGCTTTTTTCTTCGTATATAAAGTGCCAAAGGCCCACGTAAGCGTCGCGATTAACGACATAAAAATACCAAAACTAAAATTCGGATCGAGAAAGTCTTTCAAATGTTCGTAGAAGATGATACAAACGCCAAGGAAGCACGTTGCAATTCCAAAGACCGCTTTTGAATTTAATTTTTCTCCTCTAAAATACATGATGATTACAATCCAAATAGGAAAGATAGCACCGAGAATAGCGCCTAAACCACTACTGATATATTTGATTCCCCAGGTACTCAATCCATTACTCAACACAAAATTGAGTAAACTTAAAATAAGTATTGTTTTCCACTGATGCTGTTTTGGCCAAGGTGTTTTTTTGATTAAAAAATAGCCCACATACAGGATTCCTCCTAGAAATTGTCTAATTGCTACAAGCTGCATTGGCGGCATATGTTTCACACCTTCTTTCGAAGCAATCCAAGTCGTTCCCCAAAAAAAACTAACCCAGCATAAAGCGAGAATAGGCAATCCAATGGCTTCAATTTTTGATGAAACAGCCTTTTTAATTTTTGCTTTCAAACTAAAGCGGATTTATTGTGAATTTGTATTGAAGAACATTTTGAATCTTATCACTTGAAATAGTTTTCCCATTTGAAATGGGATCAACATTAAATTCTGGCAAATCTAAGTTCAATTCAATTGCTTTTTCAATATAATATTCTTTTCGTAAAGGATGAAAAGGTGTCACAGCGTTAAAAGTTTCGTCCCAACAATCTTGTTCAATAATGCTGGTGATGATTCCGATACAATCTTCGAGGTGAATTAGATTGATTGGCGCTTCGGGGTTTTCAATGTTTTTTCTTCCAGCTAAGAAACGAATTGGATGTCGATCTTCCCCAATCAAACCTCCAAAACGCACGACAGTTGTTTTAAATGAAGTGCCGTTTTTTAGCAGTGATTCTGAAGCTAACAACTGTCTTCCACTTTCACTTTCAGGTAACGCTACGGAATCTTCCGTCACAATTGTATTGCTATCTGCGTACACTGACGTAGAGCTAACGAAAACAACTTTTGAAACACTTGATTTTTCAATCTCTGGAATGAGTAGTTCTATTTTTGCAACGAAATTATCCTTTTCAATGCTTCGAAGTTTGGGTGGAATGTCGATAATCAAGATTTCTGATTTATCTAAAAACGGGGCTATTGGACCTTCAATTTTTTCTGAAGAAAGTTCAATTTTATAGGGAATGATAGTAGCGCTTTCTAACAATGACAACTTCTCAACAGACGTGGTGGAGCCTTTCACAAGATATCCGTTTTGAATCAATTGTTTAGCTAAAGGTAAGCCTAGCCAGCCACAACCTAAAATACTGATTTGCCTCATTTTGTTTTTAATGTATCAATATTTTGTGATGCGCTGTCTTTAGCGATTGTCGAAGTTGTGGTTGGTAGAATTGTTTTTGGCAAAATTGGAATTGTTGGTCTAATTTTTTGTTGAATCACCACCGCATCAGTGAGAACAAATGGCGTTGGCATCATCCAATTTTCTCGAGGGCTGATTTTAAAGGATGGATTATACATCAAATCAAATGAACTTTCTAATAAGTCCATGTCCAAAGCCATGTTTTTTCGAATGCAAAAATCTAAAGTTAAGGGCTCATTGTCTACCACATAATAGCTTAACACTCGGCGAGACGTTCTTTTATATAAATCGCTTTTTTGCTCTAGCGATTGCGCTCCATTTGCTTTGAGATGGTAAATAGCCATGTTTTGATTAGCTAAAACATCATATCGATTCACTAAACGATTCGGAGAAATCTTAATTTTGACGTAACGGAAGTTCCCTATAACAGAATCTCTAACAAATGAAATCGAAGGTCTAGCGATTGATTTTACAGGAGCTTTAACGGTATAAGTGACGACAGAATTGTATTTACCAAACAAGTCATCTGTGATGTCTTTAGGATTTTCTCTAGGATTGTTGCCTAAGTACTTTTTAGTCCAGTCATCTAAATGTGTATCATAAGTTAACCATCTCGCTTGGTTCTTATCTGCATCTAAAACATAAAGCAAACTATTGGGTTTATTATGTTTTGTTGTATAGTCTGAAGAAAGATGGGCCAATACTAAAAAAACAATCGCCATTAGAAAAGATAATCCTGCCCATTGCTTCTTATAGGGAAAAGATCCAAAAACGGGAAGTAATAACGCAAATACTAAGACTAATAAAGCAGTGCTTCCACCTAACATTTTTAGACCTAATCCAATCGGGAATTGTATTACAAAGGGAATAAAAATAAAAATGGCAGGTGTAAGGAATATTAAATTTAAGAAAAGACTTGCTTTTTGTGTTAAAACAAAGTAGGCGAGCATCAATAAACTAAAACAAACTGGAATGATAAAAAATCCTGCTCCTGGCAAATAAAATGTAATTCCAAAATTAATCAATAGCCAAACTAATAATGGTGCAATTGTTTGATTTAAATTTGAATTTACAGTATTAGAATGGGAATAAAAAAGAAAACCAAACGTGAGAGCCAAGAAAGAAAACGCAGCGATGTAATAATGACCGTTATAAGTAAATCCTTGGAGAATATCATTGTAGTTTGGGTAAATCGACAATAATATTTTCCATCCACAATAACCACAAAGCCCAGCAGAAATTAGCGTTCCAAACAGATTTAAGAAGCCATTAAAAATGTGTTTTCCAATTAAAATCTTCTTTCCCAGTCCAATAAAAACAATAAAAATAAAGAAGATCGATGCCGCAATTACCATGTTTACAATCCATGAAAAAGGATACGTTACAAAATAGAAGGGAATATTAAAGTAAACGAAATCTTCCGCTGAGTTCAAGTCCTTCAAATCGGCATTTGAATAGTACTGTAACAAAGGCATCATGTAAGAACCCTGGTGTTCAATAGTTTTGGGAGATATATTCGAATAGGAATCTTGTTGTGTATGATAGTTAAAGTGGTTGTCAATAAAGGCAAAATTATAACCTTGAATCTTTCCTTTCTCTTTAAAAACAGTCAAGTCTGTATCATTTGGGAGCATTTTATAGATGCTGTACATTAGCGAATTGGATACAGGATATTTAGGATTAGCGTCTGAAAAACCCTTTACTAAAGCGGCGTTGCCTTGATTCACTTCCATCAACATATAGCTTGGACCCGAAGTGCCTCGTGCTTCAAAATTAATTGCTAATCCTACTTCTTTCGCCCATTTGTGCTGGGTAACAAAAAGCGCGGCACCATTCAACCCTAATTCCTCTGCATCTGAAAACAAAACGATAATGTCGTTATTATGAGATTTGTTTTCATGAAGAAAAGCTCTTAATCCCTCTAGTATTGTAGCCAGCCCAGACGCATCATCGCTGGCGCCTTTTGAAAACGAATGTGGTGCACTGTCATAATGAGAAAGTAATAGCAAGGCTTTTGAAGGATTGTTGCCATCGATACGAGCAATAATATTTCGTGATTTTACTAAATTGCCCCATTCAGTGAGTGTAGTTCCTTCCTGAATTTGAGGTTGTAGTCCTAGTTTTTCTAATTCTTTTACAAGATAATTGGCCACGTCGGTGTGGTTTTTTGAACCGACATAATGGGGTTTTTTGGAAATAAACTTGATGTGCTCTAAAGCTTTATTCGTCGAAAATTCAGACAAACCTGTTGAATTCGATACCCATGCTGGCATCATCGAATAATATAGAATCCCTATTACAACTGCAATAAAAGCCACAGCTAGAATAGAATTGTTGTTTTTTTTCATGGCAATAGCATCATTATGTGTTAAAGTCTCTTTTCACCAAAATAAACAGCTGTTTATCTGAGTTCAAATAGCCTTGGTTGTACACAAAGTGGTAGGTTTTTCCGGTTTTGGTTTGAAATTGATTGGTGTAATATTCAAAATCAAATCCTTTATCTAGTAGTTTGGTTCTTGTTGTTTTTGTTTTTTTATCGGTATTTAATTCTGACAGAATTCGGTAATTCTTGCGTAACTTGTTGTTGATATTACGCATGTAATTGTTGGTGTCTTTGTTGATTTTGTTGTTGTAGCTATTTCGGCAGCAGTCGCAGCAAAATTTTTTGTCTTCACGGCCTGCAATGGCATCACCGCATTCTAAACAGTTTTTCATGGCTTATAAATTTAAATTAGTGTATGGATTTTAAAATTTTTTTCTGCTTAAATTTTAAATGATAAAGCGCACAAATTCCGAAAGCAAATGACAGGAAGAAACATGTGCGATTTATGCTTAAAATCAATCAAATATAATAATTAAAATTCATTTGCAAACGGTTCCAAATAGTTACAACCGAAATTAAACGTTTAAAAACCGATTAATTGCCTACAGGGTTTTCAACTTTGCAAAGTCAAGTTATCGAAACATTGACCGCAATTTAAAAATAGTAAAACTTAAAATTTAAACGCCATGAGTACATTAAGAAATCATGTTCAATTGATTGGACACGTTGGACAAGACCCCGAGATTAAGTCTTTTGAAGGAAACAAGAAACTCGCGAATCTTACTATCGCCACAAAAGAAAACTACAAAAATGAAAAAGGAGAAAAAGTAGAAGAAACCCAATGGCATAGGATTACAGCGTGGGGAAAAACAGCGGAGATCATCGAAAAATATGTCGCTAAGGGCAAAGAAATTGCGGTGGAAGGGAAGTTGAGACACCGTTCGTACGATGATAAGAATGGGGACAAGAAGTATGTCACCGAGATCGTAGTTTCTGAATTACTATTATTAGGAAAGTAGATACAATTTTTCAATCGTCGCAATAGCATATCTTAACATTGCGACGATTGATTTGTTTTTACTTTTTAACAACATTCATAAAAAGTTGTCAACACGAAAACGTTTTCGATAAGAATTATTCACATATAAAGCACTTTTGTTGTGTTAAATATAATATCTTTATGAAAGCAATTCGTTAATACACAATGGCTTTATGAAAAAAGTACTCCCTTGCATTATTGTTTTGTCTTTTATTTTAATTTCAAGCAAAAGTTTTTCTCAAGTTGGAATAAATACCACCAATCCATTAAGTACTTTAGATATCAATGGTAATGTATCTGTTAAGACCTTTATTTTAGTCGGTAGCGCCACCCCAACAACAATTAATGACGGGTTTTATTTATCACTAAATCCACAGGCAGCAGATCAAGAGTTTGTATTACCAAGTCCAATTTCTTTTCCTGGAAGAATGTACATACTTCGAAATATTAGCGATACCAATACAGCAAAGTTGACGACACCAGCAGGATTGTTATTTGGAAAAGGAAAAACAACAGGGGGCGCTGCTTCGATCTATATGTATGATGATAATAATAGAACCATTACCGTTATTAGTGATGGTCTAAATTGGACTTACATTTATTGATGTCTTTTTACCAATAAAGGCAAAACTTCTGAGATGTTTTCTAAAGTTCTAAAATTTGGATGTTCTACTTTATGACTAATTTTTTCATGTTCCCAAGTAGTGTGAAAAGGAATATGAACCGCATGTCCACCAATCGCTAAAACAGGGAGAACATCCGATTTTAATGAATTTCCAATCATGAAAAATTCGTTTGGTTCAATTTCCAAGCGCTTCAGAAGTTTTTGATAGTTGAGTTCTTGCTTGTCCGCCATAACTTCGATGTGGTGAAAATAAGGACCTAATCCCGAATCGTGTAACTTGCGTTGTTGGTCTTTCAAATCTCCTTTCGTAGCGACTACCAATTTGTATTTTCCTTGCAGTGCTTTCAAAGTATCTTCAACGCCATCTAATAATTCAATTGGTTTTTGAAGCAATTCTTTTCCTAAAACAATTATTTTTTCAATCACTTCCAACGAAATCGTATTGTTCGAAATTCGCATCGCTGCTTCTATCATCGAGAGGATGTATCCTTTGATACCATAACCATACAAGTCGAGATTGGCGATTTCAGTTTTAAATAGTTCTTGGGATAAACCTTGACTTGACAAATAATCACTCATCAATGCACAAAATTTTTCTTCTGTTTCTTGAAAATAGGGTTCGTTGACAAACAAAGTGTCATCAGCGTCGAAGGCAATTACTTTAAAATTCATTTTGCTTTGTTTTTCTTCTATTCTCAATTCTAATTTATAGTCTCTCCATTTTCAACGTCCGCATCAGGATTCACAAAAACCAACTTTCCATCTAAATTGTTTGTCATCAAGATCATTCCTTGACTTTCAACGCCACGCAAATTTCTTGGCGCTAAGTTTACTAAAACCGTAACTTTTTTGCCGATTACTTCCTCTGGAGTGAAACTTTCTGCAATTCCAGACACGATGGTGCGAACATCCAGTCCAGTATCTACTTTCAAAACCAAAAGTTTATTTGCCTTAGGCATTTTCTCAGCTTCTAAAATAGTCCCAACGCGTAAATCCATTTTAGAGAAATCTTCAAATTGAATCAGTTCTTTTTGTGTCGTCATTGTTTTGTTTTCCATACTATTCGCTGTCTTTGTCGCTTCCAATTTGTCAATTTGTTTTTGAATTTGTTCGTCTTCAATCTGCGAAAACAATATTTCTGCAGCACCAATCTTGTGTCCAACCGCAATCAATTCCGATTGTTCTGACACATCGCTCCAACTTTTTCCATGGTGGGTTTGGTTGAGAATGACATCTAATTTTCCAGCAGTAAACGGTAAGAAAGGCTCACATAAAACGCGCAATGCAGAAGCGATTTGCAAGGCCACATACATTTGCGTTTGTACTCTTTCCGGATCGGTTTTCACCATTTTCCACGGTTCTTCATCGGCCAAATATTTATTACCTAACCGCGCTACATTCATCAATTCGCCCAAAGCTTCTCTAAAACGATAACGCTCAATCGAACTTGAAATCACCGCAGGATAAGCCTTCAGTTCCTTTAAAGTTTGCTCGTCAACTTCCGAAAAAGTATTCGGTTGCGGCACAATTCCCTCGTAATATTTATTGGTCAAAACCACCACACGATTAATAAAATTGCCGAAAATCGCAGCCAACTCATTGTTATTTCTAGCTTGAAAATCTTTCCAAGTAAAATCATTGTCTTTGGTTTCGGGAGCGTTCGAAGTCAAAGCATACCGCAACACATCTTGCTGCCCCGGAAAATCTTCCAAATATTCATGCAACCAAACCGCCCAATTTTTCGAAGTCGATAGTTTGTTGCCTTCCAAATTCAAAAACTCGTTCGCCGGAACATTGTCGGGCAAAATATAACTTCCTTCCGCTTTCAACATGGCAGGGAAAATCACGCAATGAAAAACAATGTTGTCTTTTCCAATAAAATGCACCAGCTTCGTATCTTCACTTTTCCAATATGGCTCCCAATCTTTTCCTTCGCGAGCTGCCCATTCTTTGGTCGAAGAAATATAGCCAATCGGCGCATCAAACCACACATATAATTTTTTTCCGACCGCACCTTCTACAGGCACATCGATTCCCCAGTCTAAATCACGAGTAACGGCACGAGGCTTTAATCCGTCATCTAGCCAAGATTTTACCTGACCCAATACATTCGTTTTCCAGTCTTTGGCGTGATCCACCAAAATCCATTGTCTCAAAAAAGCATCATATTGATCTAAAGGCAAAAACCAATGTTTCGTGGCTTTCAAAATAGGTGTCGTTCCTGTAATCGTCGATTTCGGATTAATCAAATCAGTCGCGTTCCAAGTTGAACCACAACGTTCACACTGATCGCCATAAGCTTCTTCGTTTCCGCATTTCGGGCAAGTGCCGATTACAAATCGATCGGCCAAAAACTGATCGGCTTTCTCATCGTACAATTGCTCCGTGACTTCTTCAATAAATTTTCCGTCTTCGTACAATTTCTTAAAAAACGCCGAAGCAGTTTCATGGTGAATTTTCGAAGAGGTTCTCGAATAATTATCAAACGAAATCCCAAAATCAACAAAAGATTTCCGAATAATGGCGTCGTATTTATCAATGACTTCCTGCGCCGTAATCCCTTCTTTTTTGGCTTTCATCGAAATCGCAACACCGTGTTCATCGCTCCCGCAAATAAAAGCTACGTCTTTTCCTAGCAAACGCAAGTAACGCGAATAAATATCGGATGGCACATAAACGCCCGCCAAATGACCAATATGAATCGGTCCGTTGGTATAAGGCAACGCAGCAGTAATGGTATATCTTTTTGGATTTTGTAGCATAATTGGTTCAAGTTGAATGCAAAAATAAGCAATACATTCGAGAGTTTTATGGATTTTATTCGAAGCTAATTGCTAACGCCTGTTCGCCCTTTCAGGAGCTTGGGTCCCGCTATCCACTAAATCTTTTGCGCCGAACGCCGGCACAAAAGGATATCGTTCCTATCGGGGCTAGGGCAATCCGTTTCAAATTAATAATAGTCAATTGTCAATTATCAATTATCAATTATTTTATATTTGTTTCAACATTTCAACTATGAAAAATTCAACCACTTTTTACATTGCAATAGTATTTGGACTTTTCCTATTTCAACCCACTCAAGCACAACGCAAAATGATCACACCCGAATTTTTACAAAAAGGCGATACCATCGGAATCCTTGCCACCGCCAGAAAAGCGGATCTAGCTTCTTTACAACCAGCGATTAAATTGCTAGAAAGTTGGGGCTTGCACGTAGTAATCGGTAAAACCATTGGCAAAGAAGAAAATCAATTGGCTGGACCAGATTGGTTGCGGGCTACCGATTTTCAAGAAATGCTCGATAATCCGAAGATAAAAGCGATTTGGGCGGCGAAAGGCGGTTATGGAACGGTGCGAATTATTGACCGAATCGACTTTACAAATTTCAAGAAAAAACCCAAATGGGTTTGCGGTTTTAGCGACATGACCGTCTTGCACAGCCACATCAACAATATGGGGATTGAAACCATACATTCTTTTATGGCTTTGAATGCGGGAACTGCCAATCCAGAAGTTTTAGCCTCTTTTCGAAAAGCCTTGTTTGGAGAAAAATTATCTTATTCAATTCCGTCCCACGAATATAATGCAAATGGCACTGCAAAAGGAGAAATCGTCGGCGGAAACTTATCGGTTTTGTACAGCATTATTGGTTCCAAATCTGAAGTAGATTATAAAGGAAAAATTCTTTTTATCGAAGACCTTGACGAATATTTGTACCATATCGATCGCATGATGATGAATCTCAAACGCAATGGTTACTTCGACGGCGTAAAAGCCGTTATTGTTGGCGGTATGAGCAGCATGAACGACAATGAAATTCCGTGGGGAAAAGATGCTTTGCAAATTATTCAAGACGTTTTGAAAGACTACAAATTTCCTATTATTTATAATTTCCCAGCCGGACATATCAAAGACAATCGTACTTTGATATTAGGGAAAACCGTAAGTGTAGATGTTACTGATAAACAAAGCATCATTAAGTTCGAATAATCTAAAAATCTTCCAGTCTTACATTCCTACAATCTTATAATCTAAAAATGGCTGAACACAATGAACTTGGTAAACAAGGCGAGGGACTAGCGGTAGATTTTCTTCAAAAAAACGGCTACAAAATTCTAGAAACCAACTGGACATTTCAAAAAGCAGAAATTGATATCATTGCGCGGAAAGAAGATGTATTAGCTATCGTTGAGGTTAAAACCCGGTCAAGTATTGATTTTGGTTTACCACAAGATTTCGTGAAACCAAAAAAAATACAATTATTGGTAAAAGCAGTCAACGAGTATGTAACCCAAAATGATTTGGACGTTTCTGTGCGTTTCGACATAATAGCCATTCAGAAAAATGGTAACGAGTTCATTATCGAACATTTAGAAGACGCGTTTCTTCACTTTTAGAATTACACTTTAACAACTGTTCTAAAAAGAAGTAGATAATTTAATTATATTTGAATAAAAATTGCAAAAAACAACATGAAAAAAATAATCTTAATCACCGTATTATTGGTAAGTTTTGGAGCTTTTGCTCAAAAGAATGTTGCCAAAAAAGTGTATGAATTGGTATCACAAAATACAACTTTTACAAAGTATAACGTATTAAATGAGAGCAACGAAATTCAGAATGCTGCTACTGATAAGGCAGTTATTCAAGGGACATTTGCAAAGGTGAATCAGGCAGCGATCACTGTTATTTTCGCAAATCAAGAGAACTTTATTGAAGTGGGAATTCCATATCAAGGAGCAATCATTTCGACTCAGTTGTATCGAGTAAACTTATTTGCGGAAGGATTTCATATCGATACTGATAAAGCAAAATCGATATCCTATGAAAAAGGAGTTTACTACAGAGGAATCGTAAAGGGAGATTCAAATTCACTCGTGTCATTCAACTTTTTTAAAGGAGAATTTAATGCAGTCATTTCTAGCAGAACGCTGCATAATTTGGTTGTAGCCAAATTAGATAAAACCAACAACACTTCAGATTATATTGTCTATTCAGATAAAGATCTTAAAGCCAAAAACGATCTTGATTGTAAGGTTAAGTCAATTCCGGAAACAACGCCAACAGATTACAGAAATAACGCAACACCAGCTAGTGTAAAATGTGTAACCATGTATTTTGAAATGGATTTCGATTTGTATCAAGCCAACAACAGCAATACAACCACAACCACAAATTGGATGACTTCTGTCTTTAATAATGTGCAAACGATCTACACCAATGATGGAATTACAACTTCTTTGAAGTCATTGTACATTTGGACTACACCCGATCCTTATGACGGGATTGGAGATTCTTCTTCGGATTATTTATACAAATTCAATGAAGTTCGCCCCGTTTTTGACGGCGATTTAGGTCAGTTAGTTGGACTTGATTCAGGAGGATTAGGCGGAGTAGCCGTTGGGATAGACGGAATTTGTGGTCAAAATAATTTTAGTTATTCTGATGTTAATTTTAGTTTTGAAACAGTGCCTACTTTTTCATGGACCATCATGGTAATTACGCACGAATTCGGTCATTTATTAGGGTCGCCGCACACGCATGGTTGTCATTGGAATGGTAACAACACCGCCATTGATGGTTGTGGACAATCGCAAGGATATTCAGAGGGAGATTGCGCAGAAGGTCCAATTCCAGATGGTTCAGTACAAGGAACCATTATGAGTTATTGCCACCTAGTAGATGGTGTCGGTATAAATCTAGCCAATGGCTTCGGCATACAACCAGCGGCAAGAATATTAAGTATTGTGAATGCTGGAACTTGCTTAAGCACAGATTGTGTCAATACTTGTATCAATACCGTGGCAAATATCAGTAATACCTCGACAACTCCTACTTCAGCAACAATTTCGTGGACGGATCTTGGTGGTGCATCTTCATGGCTTGTAGCCGTAACGCCATTTACAAGTTCGAACGATAATTGGATTTCGGTGAATACAAATAGCTACACAGCAACGAACTTATTGCCGAACACCTATTATGTAGCACGAGTTCGTCCTAACTGTAGTTTTGGGTTAATTGCGCCAAATGAGCAAACGCTAATCGTAACGGGCACCAACTATTGTAATGGACTCGAAATTTCAGACACTGGTGGTCCATCAGACAATTATACAGACTACGAGACTTATGTAAGAACGATTATTCCAAATTTACCAAACAAAAAAATCGCCCTGACTTTCACGGCTTTTGATTTAGAATTGGATTACGATTATTTATATGTGTATGACGGAAATTCAACCAGTGCTACCGATTTGAGCGGCGGTGGATTTACTGGAAATAATATTCCAGGACCATTTGTTTCTTCTGCTACGGACGGTTCATTAACCATTAAATTTTATTCTGACGGTGGTGTCGTAGCTCCCGGATATGTTGCCAATATTGTTTGCGAAAACAATTTGGGGAATGCTGCATTCGAACCAAATATCGATTTTACTTATTCTCCAAATCCAACAAACGGAATGGTGAATATAACATCCAAAACCAACATAGCAGAGGTCAATGTTTATAATGTGGAAGGACGTCTTTTATTTCAAAAGAAAACAAATGCTTTAGATGCTAAAGTCGATTTGAGTTCCTTTGCCAATGGGACTTATTTCTTCAAATTAAAATTCAATGATAAAGAAGTTAATTTTAAGATTTTAAAAATGTAGTTTAAAATGTATTTGATAAAAAAAAGCCACTCAAATCGAGTGGCTTTTTTTATATTCGTAATTCAAAATTGTATTCATGAAAAAGTTGCTTTTATTACACGGAGCCCTTGGTTCTGCAGATAATTTTATTGAATTTACTCAAGCACTTTCGGGTGATTATGATGTTTATTCCCTAAATTTCAATGGACACGGAAATCAGCAATTAATAGAAAACCAATTTTCAATTAGCCACTTCGCGAATGAAGTACTTCGGTTTTTAGATCAGAATAATATAGATTCGATAGCGATTTTCGGTTACAGCATGGGCGGTTATGTCGCTTTATACTTAGCCAAAAACTTTCCAAATCGCATTGATAGCGTATTTACTTTAGCAACCAAATTTGAGTGGACAATCGAAAGTGCGACGAAAGAAACAAAACTTTTGAATCCATCATTAATTAAAGAGAAAGTTCCGAAATACGCGACGACGCTAGAACAATTACACGGTGATTCATGGGAAAAATTGATGAACGCTACAGCAACGTTGATGCTGGATTTGGGAGTTGATCCTGTCCTAAAAGACGATGACTTCAGAAATATTGCAATTCCCATTTTGTTAGCAGTTGGTGATAAAGATGCCATGGTTTGCCTTGAAGAAACAATAGCGGTTTATCGTTTAATACCTGCTGCACAATTATTAGTCTTGCCTAATACGACTCATCCAATTGACCGTATTGACATCGTTGCGCTTTCCGAACAAATCAAAAGGTTTTTCACCTAGTTATTTTCCCATCAATTCAATTAACTCTAAAGCGCGTCGAATAGATTTTACATTTTCAAAGGTCACCAAAAGGCGCAAACCATTCGCCGTCTGTTTTTCTTTCATTCGACACAATTGCGATTGCTGCTGCACAAACTGCAGTACTTTTTGAAATTGTGGCGAAGTATAATAGTCGCTTTGCTGATCAGACACAAAATAACCAATCATCTTGCCTTGTTTCATCACCAGTTTTTCAATCCCGATCAGTGAGGCAATCCATTTGATTTTAATACTGCTCAACAAGGAAATCGCGGGTTTCGGTAACGGACCAAATCGGTCAATTAGTTTCATTTCGTAGGCTTTGAGTTCCTCGTCGCTTTTGATCAAACTCAACTCGTTATATAAATTAAGTCTTTCGGAAATGTTGTTGATGTATTCGTCTGGGAACAATAATTCAAAGTCCGTGTCGATTTGCAAATCTTTTACGTATTCTTTTTCAGGTTGATCTTCCGATTCATACAAGTCTTTGAATTCATTTTCTTTCAATTCTTCAATCGCTTCATTCATGATTTTTTGATAGGTTTCAAAGCCAATTTCATTAATAAAACCACTTTGCTCGCCACCCAATAAATCACCCGCGCCACGTATCTCAAGATCTTTCATCGCAATGTTGAAACCGCTTCCGAGTTCGCTATATTGTTCTAATGCTTGGATTCTTTTTCTAGCATCTTCGGTCATCATCGAATACGGTGGACAAATAAAATAGCAAAATGCTTTTTTGTTGCTTCGACCCACACGGCCGCGCATTTGATGCAAATCGGACAATCCAAAATTATTGGCATTATTGATAAAAATGGTATTGGCATTCGGCACATCCAAACCACTTTCGATTATCGTCGTCGACACCAAAACATCAAATTCACCATTCATAAAAGCCAACATCAATTCCTCTAGTTTGCTGCCTTCCATTTGACCATGACCCACGCCAACACGCGCATCGGGAACCAATCGCTGAATCATTCCAGCGAATTCCTTTATATTCTCTATTCGATTATTGATAAAGAACACTTGGCCGTTGCGCTGAATTTCATAGGAAATCGCATCGCGAATCAATTCTTCACTAAAAGTCACCACTTGACTGTCGATTGGATAACGATTGGGCGGCGGCGTGGTGATGACAGACAAATCTCGAGCGGCCATTAACGAGAATTGCAACGTTCTCGGAATTGGTGTTGCGGTTAATGTAAGTGTATCAACATTGGCGGCAATAGTCTTGAGTTTGTCTTTTACGTTGACCCCAAATTTCTGTTCTTCATCTACGATTAATAAACCTAAATCTTTGAAGACCACATTTTTATTGACCAGTTGATGTGTTCCGATGACAATATCTAGTTTCCCATCGGCTAACTCTTTGAGTGTTTCTGTCTTTTGTTTCGCCGTTCTAAAACGGTTGAGATAGCCAACAGAAACCGGCATTTCTTTCAATCGTTCGGTAAAAGTTCGATAATGCTGATAGGCGAGAATCGTAGTGGGTACGAGAATCGCCACTTGCTTGCCGTTATCTACTGCTTTGAATGCAGCTCTAATGGCGACTTCAGTTTTTCCAAATCCAACATCGCCGCAAACCAAACGATCCATTGGGCGATCGCTTTCCATGTCGGCTTTGACTTCCAGCGTTGACTTGGTTTGATCGGGCGTATCTTCATATATAAAAGAACTTTCTAACTCAGCTTGTAAATAACTATCCGGCGCATAGCGAAAACCTTTTTCCAATCTGCGTTTTGCGTACAATTGAATTAAGTTGAACGCAATATGTTTGACGCGTGCTTTTGTTTTTTGTTTTAGAACTTTCCATGCGTTCGATCCGAGTTTGTATATTTTCGGTGGCGCACCATCTTTACCGTTATATTTGGAAATTTTGTGCAAAGAATGAATACTGACATACACAATATCATTATCCGCATATACTAATTTAATGGCTTCTTGTGTTTTGCCTTCGACTTGAATTTTTTGCAAGCCACCAAACTTCCCAATTCCGTGATCGATGTGCGTCACATAATCCCCGACCGTAAGCGTATTTAATTCCTTAAGTGTAATCGTTTGCTTTTTTGCATATCCATTTTTAATATTGAACTTATGGTAACGTTCAAATATTTGATGATCTGTATAACATGCTAATTGATTCTCCTCGTCGATAAAACCTTGATATAAAGGAAAGACAACAGTGTGATATTGCTTTCGAATACTTTCATGATTGGCTTCGTCAAGCGATTCAAAAATATCATGAAAACGCTTTTCTTGTGCGTTGTTGGAGCAAAACAAATAATTTTTGTAGCCATTAAAATGATGCTCATTGAGGTTATTCAGCAACAAATCGAATTGTTTGTTAAATGATGGTTGCGGCTGGATGTGAAAGTCAAAGGTTTTGGCAATCGAAAAAGTTGGGATGCTGCTGAGTTCTACTACTGTGAAATCGAGTGATTTTCGAAGAAATTCCTTTTGTTGCAGAAAGATTTTGCTTGGTTCAACATGCTGAATCGTAGCATTTAGATTATTAAAAATGTCTTCTGCTTTGAGAAATAACTTGTCTAAAACAGATAAAACTAAGGCTGTGTTTTGAACAAATACGATGGTGTTTTTTGGAATATAATCAAGAAAACTCTCGCGATTTTCTTGGAAGAATTTGTTTTCGATGTTAGGAATAATGGCAATCTTCTTTTGTTTTTCGATAGAGAGTTGTGTTTCTACGTCAAAACTTCGAATACTATCGACTTCGTTTCCAAAAAATTCAATCCGATATGGATGATCGTTTGAAAAAGAAAACACATCAATGATGCCGCCACGAACGGAAAATTCTCCGGGTTCTGTAATAAAATCGACGCGCTTGAATTCGTACTCAAACAAAACTTCATTGATAAATTCGATCGACATTTGATCGCCTTCGTTGATCTTCAGTGTATTTTTATCTAGATCCTTTTTAGTCACTACTTTTTCAAAAAGTGCTTCAGGATACGTAACAATTACAGCGGGTTTTTTGCGCGAATTGATACGATTTAGCACTTCAGCGCGCAGTAAAACATTCGCATTGTCTGTGTCTTCAATTTGATACGGACGTCGGTAAGAGCCAGGATAAAATAAGACATCTTCTTCGCCAATCATTTTTTCCAAATCGTTCAAATAATAAGCTGCCTCTTCTTTGTCATTCAATAAAACCAAAAAAGGATGTTCTGAGTTTTTGAAAAGTGACTGCAATACAAATGAGAATGAAGATCCAATCAAGCCATTGAATTGAATTTTCAACCCTTGTGATTTCAAACTGTCGCCGATTTGTTTGATTTTGGGAGATGAATCGTAAAGCTGCAAAAGAGAGAGAATACTCAAAGAATTTATGGTTTATTAGGTGTGTTTGGAATCGCTCTTGTGGGATCTAGCATTCGAATCATATCTGATTCTCCTTCTTCTTTTGGTATTTCGCTTTTTCTGATAATTTCATCAAATTGTCGGTACAATGAACCATATTCTTTGTTGACGTCGTTAACCAAAAGGACTATTTTTTTCGCTGGAATGGCATCGATATTAAGATATAAATTGATCGAATTTATTTTTGTTATTAGGGCTGCAATTCTGCTTTTCACTTCAGGTTTATTAAATGGCGCTGGAATTGTGCCATTCAAAGCCAATACTTTTTTGGAGAGATCTTTAGATTTCTTTTGAAAGGCACCAATGGTACTTTTTGGAGTTTGACGTAATTCAAAATTAAAATCTTCCAATTCTTTCCAATTTTGCGTAATCGATTGTGCATTTTGACTTAAGGTTGGAATTGTAAATTGCCAGCCGTTGCTAATGGTTGTAAAAACTAGCGCTCTGGCTTTGACATCTTTTTGTTGTTCCAATAAATGTTGATCATCCTTTTCTTGACAAGAAATCAAGCAAAAGAAGCAAATACAAAAAAGTAATAGATTTTGTTTCATACGATAAAATGAGCGGTAACAAGTACAAAGGTAAAATGAAACTTAAGAAGACCAATGCTATTGTTATTTTTATTTTGTTAAATGTAATTATCTCTAATCTCTCGAAGTTTCTTTTTTTGAAAATACTATCTTTACCGTTGCAAACAACTTTAAAAAATGAGTACAAAAATCTTGATTATTGGCGCCTGTGGACAAATTGGAACGGAACTGACCTTTAAGTTACGAGCCATTTATGGTACAGAAAATGTCATTGCTTCGGATATCCGAAAAATGAATAATGAAGTGGTAAACTCAGGGCCATTTGAGGTGGTAAATGCACTAGATTTTAATCAAATTGAGCATTTGGTAGAAGTTCATAATATTACAGACATCTATTTGATGGCGGCGTTATTGTCTGCAACTGCTGAAAAAAACCCGGCATTTGCGTGGGATTTGAATATGAATTCTTTATTTCACGTGCTTAATTTAGCCAAAGCAAAAAAAATAAAAAAAATATTTTGGCCGTCCAGCATTGCTGTTTTTGGACCAACAACTCCAAAAGAAAATACGCCGCAGTACACGATCATGGAGCCTTCTACAGTGTATGGAATTAGCAAGCAAGCCGGTGAGAGATGGTGCGAATATTACAACCATATTTTTGGCGTAGATGTAAGAAGTATTCGTTATCCGGGATTGATCAGTTGGAGTACAGCTCCAGGCGGTGGCACTACAGATTACGCGGTTGATATTTTTCACAAAGCATTAAGTCAAGGGAAATATGAGTGTTTTCTTTCTTCAGAAACGAGAATGCCGATGATGTATATGGACGATGCTATCGAAGCCACGATTCGAATCATGCAAGCGGAAAAGGAGCAAATCAAGATACGTTCTTCCTATAACTTGGCGGCCATGAGTTTTACACCTAATGAAATTGCAACTGAAATAAAGAAACATTTGCCGGAATTTTCAATAACGTTCAAACCGGATTTCCGTCAACAAATTGCCGACAGTTGGCCTGCAAGTATTGATGACAAAGAGGCCAGAAAAGATTGGGGTTGGCAGCATCAATTTGACATAACAAATATGACTTCTGCTATGCTTGAAAATCTAAAGAATAATCCAAGTTTTATTTAGCTTTTAGTTTTTCAATCAAAGGGTTTTCCAACGGAGATTTGATCTTAATCGCGTCGCTCGTTACGTCATTTGGAATTGTCATTGACAGCACATAATGCTGAATTTTCCACTCGTTACCAACCTTAATTAAAACGCCAGAACCTCGGCATACTTTCATCCAAGTGTCGAGTAATTCATCAAACCACGCCATTTTCTTGTCTTTGCTTATATAAATATGACGTTCTAATGGTTTAAAATCCCAAGCAGTTCCTTTGTCAAAATAAGGTTTGGCAAACGCTTGAAATTCTGCTTTGGTCCAGTGTTCTGTAGCATCAGTCCCGATATAAAATGAATCTTCTGTCATGGCTCCAAAGTAATTTGCAGCGTCTGCTTTAGCCGCAGCTTTATGCCAATTGTTTAGCAGCAGCGTGATTTTCTCTTCATCTGAAACCGTTCGAATTGGTTTTGAACTAAATGAAATGCATAAAAAGAAAGCGGCGGAAATAAAGAGTATCTTTTTCATCATTATATTTTTTAACTTGATTATTGTTTGCTAATCCTTTTGTAAATGTAGTTAATAAACAAAATAATTTTACGCTTCATCAATTGATTCCGTACTTTTATAATTAAATTAATGGTTTTGCCCCGCATGAAAAACACGCTTTTATATTTCTTCTTCGCAGTTTCTTTTTATTCATTTTCGATTAATAGAGAAAAGAAAATTCTTGTGTTTTCGCGCGACATGAATAATAACGATGCGCCTCTAATAAAGAGTAGTTGCGAGATCAAGATTGATAGTTTAGCAATAGTTGATTTTTTCACCCAGTTCCCTAAACTAAAAGGTTGCGAATCACAAGTATTTGAAGTCTATAGAATAAATCACTATCAATCTGTTTGGTTTGACAATAATAAGATCAATGAGTTAGGCATTTTGCTTCATCAAAGTTCGGAGAATTTATTTGAAGAGGGATTGCAAATAAAAGTACTCTATAAAGAAAAATTGGATGTGTTTTTTAGCCAATCCAATGAAGAACGTTCCGTAGATACAGAAATTGAATTGCTTCTGACTTCCCTTTATTTTTTTTATACGCAGCATGTTTTTCAAGGAATCGATGACAATAGCACGACTGATTTAGGATGGTTCATCCCACGAAAAAAACAATCATTTGTTACTTATTTAGATACCTTAATTCGCAATCCAAAATTGTTGTCGCAAGATGAGAGCAAGATGTTCAAGCAATATTATCATTTGAAAGATGCTTTGAAAAAATACCGACTAATTGAAGCAAAAGGAAAATGGCAGCCTATTGTGATGACCAATTCAAATCCAATCGTTGTGGGATCAAAATCATCAGTAGTTTATAAAGTAAGAGAGCGACTGCATTTTCTAGGCTATTTAAAAGCAAACAATAAGTCAATGAAGTATGATAAAGAACTGTCTCAAGCAGTGTGGAAATACAAAAAAAACACAGGTATTACCGTTAACGATTTGATCACTTCAAGATTAGTTGCGTCTTTAAACGTGCCAATGGCAGATCGAATTAAAAGTATCATTTATAACATGGAACGTTGCAGATGGATTTCGAGCGACTTCAATCGGGCAAAGGAGTTTATTTTCATCAACATCCCATCGTATGAAATGAATTATGTTAAAGAGGCAAAAACCATTTTGAACTCGAAAGTAGTCGTTGGAAAAGTAATGAATCAAACCGTCATTTTTAGTGGAATGCTAAAGTATGTAGTTTTTAGTCCCTATTGGAATGTCCCGAAAAGCATTATCGACAAAGAGATTACACCAGCCATCAAGAAGAATAAAAATTATCTCGCCCAGCATAATATGGAGTGGAATGATGGGAATATTCGACAAAAACCTGGGCCAAAAAATTCATTGGGATTGGTCAAGTTCTTATTCCCAAATTCTAATTCGATTTATTTGCATGACACACCGTCAAAAAGCCTATTCAAAGAGGAAAAGCGTGCTTTTAGTCATGGTTGCATACGGCTAGAAAAACCAATAGAATTGGCCTATCTCTTGGTAAAAGATGACAAAAGCTGGACAATAGAAAAACTCAACAAGGCTTTTCATTCTAAAAAAGAAATTTGGTATTCTTTGAAGCATGAAATACCAGTATATATAGGATATTTTACCGCATGGGTAAACGAATATGATGAGGTTCAATTCTATGAGGATGTTTATGCGAGAGATGAATGTTTAACAACGTATCTTTTTAGCGAACAATAATAGCTGCCAATTTGAAGAATGGCGTGACAAAAAATAGCTTTGAATGACACATTACTTTGATTAATTCTTACATTTGGCAAAAAATAACAATATCTTGTTTTTAGAAAATAACCTTAAATTAGATGGTATGAAAGTAGTTAAAATTATGTTTTTTAGTTTTTGTTTGATTGCATTTACATCAATAGTGCAAGCGCAAAAAGTCGGAGTTCGAGCAGGAATTAATATATCAAATGTTAGTGGAGATGCTGACACAAAACCATTGACAGGTTTTTATGCAGGTGTCTTTAAAGAAATTACTTTAGTGCCGGAATTACTATTCTTGCAGCCGGAGTTGCAATATTCTATGCAAGGATACAAATCAGGCGATACAAAAGTTTCAATAGGATATCTTAATATTCCTGTTTTGGCAAAAGTATATATTTTCAAAACTTTTAGTTTGGAAGCTGGTCCTCAAATCGGATTTAAAATAAATGATAATCTAGATGTGCCAGCGGGCGGAAATGAAATTGAGACATTTGACACGGCTATTGCAGGTGGTTTAGGTCTGAATTTTCCTTTTGGACTTGGCATAAACGTTCGTTATGTAATGGGATTGAGCGAAATCGTAAAAGATAGCGACGCAAAAAACCAAGTAATTCAATTGGGCGCGTCATTTAAGTTTTAGTTAAAAAAACATCATAATACAGAACTATCCTAGAGGAAACTTTAGGATAGTTTTTTATTTAGACTACCTTGTGCCGTTGTCGGTCAATTCGGGCAATCCATTGGTTTATGGAAATTGCCTTCGAAACTTTGATTGCTTCTTACTTGGAAGACAACATTGGTATTGCAACTCAATTTATCTCTGATGAATTAGCCAGACAATTGCGGCAGAACCTTCTCAAATTAGATTTTCAAAACTCCTTAGTTGCTGCAGGTACAGGTAATGAGGCTAAATTCGTTCGCAACGAAAAAGTTCGCAGTGATGTAATTTATTGGCTTGACAAAAGTCACAATAACTTTTATGAAAACGAATTCTTGAAGCACATCGAATCTTTTATACAATATTTAAATGAAAGTTGTTATGCAGGAATTACCAGTTACGAATTTCACTATTCACTCTATGAAATAGGAAGTTTTTACCAAAAGCACGTCGATCAATTTCAAGATAATTCGAGCAGGGCATTCTCGATGATTTGCTATTTAAATGAAAATTGGAGAATTGAAGACGGAGGTGAGTTGTGCATACATCAAGTCGGTTTGAACCAACACATTTCTCCTAATCAAGGAAAGACAGTTTTTTTCAAAAGTGATAAATTAGAACACGAGGTATTAATCACCAACAAAAGACGCATGAGCGTTACGGGATGGTTGAAACGAGATTAACGTTCTTGAAAGCTGTAACAATTGCACAACGGTTAATACTAATGGTTTCAATCATTAAAAATCAGAAATTATGCAAGCGCACGAAATAGATTACCAAATTTTTGGTGAAGAAATGCAATACGTTGAAATAGAACTTGACCCACAAGAAATCGTGGTTGCGGAAGCGGGAAGTTTTATGATGATGGATAACGGCATCAAAATGGAAACCATATTTGGAGACGGATCGGATCAACAGCAAAGCGGACTGTTTGGCAAGTTACTTTCAGCAGGGAAGCGTGTATTGACAGGAGAAAGTTTGTTTATGACCGCCTATTTAAATCAAAATGCTTCCAAAAGCAAGGTGTCGTTTGCAGCTCCTTATCCAGGAAAAATTATTGCGATTGATTTGGCGCAGTTTCAGGGGAAATTCATTTGCCAAAAGGATTCTTTCTTGTGTGCCGCTAAAGGAGTTTCAGTTGGCATTGAATTTTCTAAAAAATTAGGCCGTGGACTTTTCGGAGGAGAAGGATTTATCATGCAAAAACTAGAAGGAGACGGAATGGCCTTTGTGCATTCCGGAGGAACTTTGGCAAAAAAGCAACTTGCCTCTGGTGATGTTTTAAAAGTGGATACCGGTTGCATCGTTGGTTTTACTAAAGAGGTTGATTATGATATTGAATTTGTCGGCGGCGTCAAAAACACTTTGTTTGGCGGAGAAGGAATGTTTTATGCAACCCTTCGTGGACCAGGAATCGTCTATATTCAGTCGCTACCGTTTAGCAGATTGGCAGATAGAATTATTGCTTCTGCCCCAAAAAATGGAGGAAGTTCTAGGGAAGAAGGAAGTTTATTAGGTGGAATCGGAAATCTACTTGATGGAGATAATAGATTTTAAAAGAATAGACAATTTCACAAAAAATAAGAAGACCTACTGAAAAGCAGGTCTTTTTTTATTATCAGCACAATTTTTATTTACTATAAGTACTGTCATAATTGAGTAGTTTAGAAAAATACGAAGTTATAAATGCGTGTTGCTCTTTGTAACTCATTTTGCTTGCGGATTTTGTTTCTATCTTAATGGCATCAAAACGATGATCTCCGCGAATGAGATTGTATAATTCCGTTTTGGCACTTGACGGTCCATAAATCAAAACTTCATCATATTCCCTAATAATCTCCATTAGTGTTTTGTAATAATACTGAAGTGATTGTTTTTCTTTATTGTGTAATGCACTTTCACTCTGAAGAAGTGGCTGCTGATTAATCATAGAGGCGTGTTCCGCATTAACAGAGTTGACTTTAAAAGAATCTACAGCATATTCCATCCAGCAGGCAGTGGCATGATCCATCCAAATGCCCATTCTTTTTTTTACTTTCATAATTTGTTTTTTTTATGTTTTTCATTTTCTATCATGAAAAAACCTTGCGAGTCATTTCGCATCTTAAAGTTACAAAAAAGAAGCTTTGGTAAGTTGGTTTTAGCATCGTTTTATTTATAATATTCCATGACAGTTGTTTCAGATGAACAGCTAATACAAGACTGTTTTCATGTTAAGTCAATATGTAGAAATCGTAAATCAAATAGTTATAAACAATTGACTGTTTAAACTTTTAATTAATTTTTTACGATATGTTTAACACGATTAACGAAAAACAATACATTTGACAGAATCAAAATAATACACATCATGAAAAATGTTTTACTTTCTATGAAGAAGTCACTGGCAATTATCTTGTTTTTGGTCTTAGGTCAAAATGTGTTTTCACAAATTATCATCTCACAGTATTACGAAGGAACCGGAACAAATAAGTGGATTGAGTTGACAAACACCAGCAACGCAGCGATTAATACCGCTTCTCCGCAACTCAAACTCGGACTATGGGCCGTGACAGGTTCAACGGGAAATATTTTGTTAACTGGGGCGCCGACAAATACAGTAAATCTGACGGTTACCATTCCAGCTTACGGAACTGTACTTATTGGTAATACGGGTAACAGCACAGAAATACCTTATTTGACTGCGGCTAGTGCAGCCATGACAAGTAATAGTGTCATTAACTTTAATGGGAACGATGGCGTGGCTCTTTTAGATGTAAACAACAATATCCTTGATGCGTTTGGAACAGGAATCAACACTACTGATGTGAGTTATGTTAGAAGCACTTCAGTGACTGCTGCTTCAGCTACTTATATGTCTTCGCAATGGTCAAGCGCCACAATTGCGACAGTACAAAATGCCGCTGCAACCGATCCTAACCGTTTGAATTATCAATTGTCAACAGCCTGTACAGCTCCAGCTAGTCAACCTACAGGATTAACTTTTAGCAATATTACTAGCGCTTCTTCCAATGGAAGTTTTACAGCAACCGCTGCCAATGAATACCTAGTTGTATACAGTACAGCTGCTTCGTTGAGTAGTTTGCCTATCAACGGAACTACCTATACTGGAGGAAACACGATAGGTAATGGAACAGTTAATTATCGAGGAAGCGCCACGACTTTCAGTTTAAGTGGATTAAGCGCCGGCACTACCTATTATGTTTATGTTTTTGCATTAAATTCTCAAGCTTGTACTGGCGGCCCAACATATCAAACCTCATCTCCTTTAACAAATTCATTTACAACGCTGGCAGCACCTTGTTTAAGCCCCGCGTCACAACCTACGGCACTCGTTTTTAACAGTCCAACAAGCGCTATAATTTCAGGTTCTTTTACTGCAACAACTGCTAATGAGTATTTGGTAGTTTACAGCACTTCATCAACACTTTCCTCCTTGCCAGTTAATGGGACAGTTTATAATATAGGAAATACGTTTGGAAATGCTACTGTTGCGAGTCGAGGAACTGCACTAACTTTTAATGCGATTGGATTAGCGCCGTTGACGCCGTACTACATAAGTGTTTTTGCGTTAAACAGTTTCAATTGTAGCGCTGGCCCAATCTATAGAACAACATTTCCTTTGACGGGATCTGCTACAACAATTGAAGCTCCTTTGAATTACTATTTTGGAAACTTTCACTCTCATAGTGAATTTAGTGACGGAACCGGTACGCCATCGGGGGACTTCACTTTTGCAGACGGAGCTAACTGTATGGATTTCTTAGGAATTAGCGATCACAATCATGTAAGTGCTGGGATGTCTCTCAGTAATTGGAATGCACTAAAAACACAAACCGCAACAGCAAGTACATCAACATTTCTAGCGATGTATGGGATGGAATGGGGCGTTATTTCAGGCGGAGGTCACGTAGTGGTTTACGGTGTTGATAGTCTTCTGGGATGGGACGCTGGAAATTACCAGACCTACGTTCCACAGTCTGTTTACACAGGAAGTACAGGATTGTTTAGTACGATTAATACATTTGGGAATAATGCTTTTGCCACGTTAGCACATCCTAATAATGCAGATTATAACGGAATTCAAAGCACTTACAATACAGCCGCAGATGATGCAATTGTTGGCTCAGCGGTAGAAAATGGTCCATCAACATCAACAAACACATCCTATACAGACCCGCCAGCAGTGATGTCGTATTTGAGTTATTATAGAAATATGTTGGCGCGTGGTTACCATTTAGGACCAACCATCGACCACGACAATCACAATATTACCCATGGACGTACTGCGACAACCAGAACGGTGATTATGTCTCCTACATTAACGCAAGCAGATATTTTAAGTTCAATGCGTTTGATGCGTTTTTATGCAAGTCAAGACTGCGCGGCATATGTAACGTTCAAAATTGGAACTGCTCAAATGGGAAGCATTATTACAAAAGCAGGTACACCAACAATTACGGTAACAACATCTACTTCAAACCCAGTAACGTCATTGAAAATATATTCTGGTGTTCCTGGAAGCGGAAGTAACGCTACCATTTTAACCAGCACAACTACAGGTTCGACTACTTTTAATCATGCGGCATTAACTAACTTATCTACACGCTATTACTACATCGACATTACACAATCGGACGGCAAACGAATTATTACCTCTCCGATTTGGTATACTAGAAATGACGCAGCGCCACGAATTTCTAATCCTGCAATTGCTGAGTTCTTTGCCATTGCAGAAGCAAAAAAAGTAGTGCTAAAATGGGTAACAACGAATGAAAGAGAGAATCAAATTTTCACCATTGAAAAATCTACTGACGATGCAAATTTTACAATGATGCAAACACTGGAAGGAAAAGGGATTTCTAGGTTTCCAAACACGTATACCGTGACTGATGATTCGTCACAAATTGAGGGTATCACTTATTACAGATTAACTCAATATGATGTTTTTGGGGAGGTAGTTTTTACCGAAATTAAGAAAGTAAATCGCGTCATTGAACCTCAGTTTGAAGTTTCAGTTCAACCAAATCCAGTTTCCGAAAGTACCACTGTCAATATTGACAATACTTTAGGAGAAGAAATTCAAATCGGGATTTATGATTTGACGGGTAAAATAGTTTATGAACAAAAGATAATTTCTGAATTTGGCAATCAAGAAATCAGTTTGCCTTTCGGACTTTTAAATTCCGGAATCTATGTGCTTTCGGTACGGTCAGGGAATCATGTTGTAAACACGAAGATTAGTAAATTATAAACGAAGATTTAATACCAAGTAAAAAAGAGCTTCTGATTTTGAAGCTCTTTTTTTTAATATATAATTACCAAGTAACACTTAATTTCTTAGTGGTAAAATAATTGGCAGGTCCATTGGTTCCTCCTTGATTATTTCCTGTTTTCAATCGGTAGTTAGGCTGATTTCCCCAATAAGCAGGAGTGTCTTCAATAAGCATATCCTCTCCAGTGTCGTTACTTACGTATGGCGCAATCATATTTTGCCAAGCTTGAATACGCGGAATACTCTTAGTCGAATGAAACAAGTTATTAGTAGTAGAGGTAAGTTGCGTAATATAGCTTTTATACAAGTTTTGGTATTGCGGTATTGCCAGAATCTTTGTTATTAAAGGTCTTTGCGTCATATTGCCCCAAGTAAGCAAATTTTGTGTTCCAGAGTTGGATATTATTTGTGATGTGCCTAATGTATTGTCGTAATCATAAGGAATAAAGTACGCTTTTCCGTTTAGCGCAAAATAAAAGTAGAAGTTATTGCCGTTTACCCAATAATCATCCCACATCCCAACAACATCATTTACAGCATAAGTTTTTAGAAAAAGTGGAATATCCATTCTTCCTTCAATCCATGTTTGAAATGCAGCTCCAGTCTTCGTATTGAGGTCAGAAATGAATTGTAGTAATTCTGCTTTCGCAGCAGGCAATTCATTTTTTCTAGTTTTTAAATCGTACGCATAATAAACGGAAAGTGCTGGATTGATATCTACATTTTCGACACCAATGCTTTGTGTAGAAACAAAATTGGCATTATTAGAATTGCTATAACCGCCTTTCCAAAGAAAACCGACCCCTGAACCCCATTTGGATTGGTTTTTTTCAATAAAGTCCTTGTCTATGCTTTCTACCATTTCATAGACTCCGAAGTAGGCAGGTGAAGCATCTCCTTGAACTTTTATATTGACACGACAATAGGATGCGCGCGGTGCATTCCAGCAACCAAATCGTCTAAACAAATCGTAACAATAAATTTCACGAACGTAAGCGGCGTCATCTTTAAACCATTTGAGGTTAAGTTTCTCAAGGCCTGCAAACCGCTGATTGTCTCTGTATTTTGAAAAATCTAAAGCAAAATGACTGTGATGCCAATCAGGGTTAGTAACAGAATGCAATTCTCCGAAACTACCTTCTGGTCTGCGGCGACTGGTGTTGCCTCTCAAGCGCACGCCAATACTATCCATGATTGCCGATCCAGATCTGTTGCCATAAGTAAATTTTGAAACTACTTTTTCATCGTTGGCTGGATTGAGATCAAAGTTCTGAAGAATCGTATTCCAATCGGAAAGGGAAAATTCCAAAGTCATTGAAGGAACTTCATTCAAATTAAAAACATCTAATTTGTTTAAAGGAATACCCGGACGATCAACAACTGCATTTTCTACTGTAGGGTTGTCAATTTGACTGCAATTGAAAAATATAAATACCGGAAGTAAAAGAAAAATACGTTTCATAGGTCTAATTTGCTCAAAGATAGTATTTAAATTTAGATGATTATGCTATAAAAACTTGGTGTGGTCTTCTATTGATTGCTACTGCTAATCTGCTCAAGTTGTGGTTGTTGAAAAAGAATTATTTTCAGCCTGAATTAGAACCCGAAATTGGGGTCGTACTTTGATAATGTATTTAATAAATAAAACACGTTTTCTTTAAGGATATTCCGCATATAAAACTTGTATATTACGAAATTGTTATTATTTTTATTAATTATTTGTACAAAAAAATTTAAGTAAATGAAATACCCAGCAATTCAAAATTACATCAACGGGAAGTTTGTTCCGAGTTCAACGACTAAAACAATGAACGTGGTTTCCCCACTTGACGGAAATCTACTATCAACCGTTCCAATGTCGTCCAATCAAGATTTAGACAATGCCGTCAAAGCAGCGCAAGCGGCCTTTCCTGCGTGGAGCAAAACACCCATCAAAGAGCGCGTTCAAGTTTTCTTCAGATACAAAACGCTATTAGAAAAACACCTCAAAGAATTGGCTGAATTATGTAGTGAAGAAAATGGGAAAACCTACGGAGAATCAGTCGCAGAAATTGAAAAATGTATCGAATTAACCGAATTTGCAACTTCCTTACCTCAATTAATTACGGGAGAATTGCTAGAAGTTAGCAAAGGCGTAGAATGCAGAACTGAACACGTAGCGCTTGGTGTTGTTGCCTCTATTGTGCCATTCAATTTCCCATCCATGGTGCCCAATTGGACAATTCCAAATGCGATTGCGTTAGGGAACTGCATGATCATCAAACCATCGGAAAAAGTGCCTTTAAGTTGCGGCAGATTAGCCGAAATATTAAAAGAAGCCGGATTACCTGATGGTGTTTTCAACGTCGTTCACGGCGATGTAGATATTGTAAACGCCATTTGCGATCACCCCAATATCGAAGCAGTTTCCTTTGTCGGTTCGACGAAAGTAGCCAAGATTGTATACCAACGCGCCACTCAAAATCTAAAAAGATGCTTGTCTTTAGGCGGAGCCAAAAACCACTTAATGGTCTTGCCCGATGCCATTCCAGAAATGACAGCACAAAATGTCGCTGCTTCGATGTCTGGTTGCGCTGGACAACGTTGTATGGCAGCGTCTGCCATGATTGGAGTAGGAAATGTAGATGCTATTGTCGCTAAAATTTGCGATGAAGCACGTAAAATTATACCTGGAATCAATTTGGGTGCGGTCATCAACAAAGAATCACAAGAAAGAATTGAAAGTTATATTACGCAAGCTGAAAAAGACGGCGCAAAAATTCTCGTCGATGGTAGAAACACCAAAGTAGCTGGAAAAGAAAACGGAACTTATGTTGGGCCAACCGTTATAGACTTCGTAACACCTCAAATGAGCGTGGCGACCGAGGAAATTTTTGGACCTGTCATTTCTATCATGAGAACCAACACCGTCGATGAAGCTTTGGCAATCGAAAATGCCAATCCATACGGAAATGCAGCGAGTGTTTTTACCCAAAACGGTGGCATGGCGCGCTACATCATCGATAAAGCAAGCGCCGGGATGATTGGAGTCAATGTCGGTGTTCCCGTTCCTCGTGAGCCGTTTAGTTTTGGCGGTTGGAACGAAAGCAAATTTGGCGTGGGTGATATCACCGGAAAAAGCTCTATCGAGTTTTGGACGAAATTGAAGAAAAGCACCATCAAATGGAACGCAGAAGCTGGTGTCAACTGGATGAGCTAGAAAGGAATTAATTTTTTTAGGAGCTAATCCCGCTTTCCGTTGCAATCTTTTTTGTTTTTGTCTCCCCGAGCGCGAAGCTTGTCATCCTGAGCGCAGTCGAAGAACGAGGGGCTTTTCGTAAAACAAAAAAGGATTTTCACTGCAATCGGGGCTAGGACATTCGAATCATTATAAACACATTCAAAATTGATTATTTAAAATTCAAAATAGAAAAAATGAATACAGATACCATATCACAATCACATCAAATACTTCAGGACAATTCTGATTTTACGATGTTTTCATGGAGCAAACAAAAAGGAATTGCGCCAATTGCCATCGAACGTGCTGAGGGCGTTTACTTATATGATTATGACGGCAACCGGATTATCGATTTCAGTAGTGGCTTAATGAATGTGAATATCGGTCACGGGAATCAAAGAATTACCGAGGCCGTTGTCAAACAAATGCAACAAGTATCCTATGTTACGCCAAGTTGTGTGACTAAAGTTCGTGGGGATTTAGGTAAGAAATTAGCAGAAATCTGTCCAGGAGATTTAAACAAAGCGTTCTTTACTTTGTGTGGCGCCACATCTATCGATAATGCTATTAAACTAGCAAGATTATACACCGGTAGACACAAAATTTTGACCCGTTATCAATCCTACCACGGTGCTTCTATAGGTGCGATGTCTGCCAGTGGTGATCCAAGAAAACTCCCGGTTGACAACCAACAAGCACCAAATTTTATTCATATCGATATTCCAATTGCTTATCGCTGGGAATACGGTGAAGAGAATCTTTTGAAAGAAACGGTAGCGAGTTTTGAACGCATGATTGCTTTTGAAGGACCTGCAAATATTGCCGCGATTTTATTAGAAGGAGAAAGCGGTTCTTCAGGTTGTTTAAAATACCCAATTGGTTATTTGAAAGCGGTGAGAAAATTATGCGATCAGCATGGTATTCTTCTCATCATTGACGAGGTCATGAGCGGTTTTGGACGAACAGGTAAATGGTTCGGTTTCGAAAATCACGACATTATTCCAGATATGATTTGCATGGCAAAAGGACTCACTTGTGGTTATTTGCCTTTTGGTTGTTTGATGGTTTCCGATAAAATCGCGTCCAAGTATGACGATGTTGTTTTGGCGTTAGGCTTGACCTATTCAGCGCATCCAGTGGCATGCGCGGCGGCTTTAGAAACATTAAAAATTTACGAAGATGATAAACTAATTGAGAATACACGTGCCATGGAAACGTATCTCAATAGTAGAATCGAAGACTTAAAGAAAATCCATCCGTCTATAGGAGATTGGAGAAATACAGGTTTATTGGGCTGTTTGGAATTGGTAAAAAACAGAAACACCAAAGAACCGATGGCGCCTTTCAACGCAAAGCCTGATGAAATGGGGGTAATGAATAAAGTGGCAGGGAAGATTAAAGAACTTGGCATGTATACTTTCGTACGTTGGGGATATATTTTTATAGCGCCGCCATTGTGCATTACAAAAGACCAAATTGATGAAGGATTGGCTATTATTAGTGAAGCATTAAAAATAGCGGATGAAGCAGTAATTTAATCAGATAATTTTCAATGTCCGACCACCTTAATCAAGCAAACTCAGCTTTGTATTGCGAAGACTTGGCTCCAATTGCAGCCAACAAACGCACATGGACCACCTGGAACTATGCGGCCTTATGGATCAGCATGAGTCTTTGCATTCCAACCTACATGCTCTCGAGTTCATTGATTGAAGGCGGAATGAATTGGTGGCAAGCCATTCTAACGATTTTCTTAGGCAATACGATTGTACTGATTCCAATGATATTAAACGGACATGCTGGTGCGAAATACGGCATTCCGTTTCCTGTTTTTGCGCGCGCCAGTTTCGGAACGATGGGCGCCAATATTCCAGCAATGCTTCGAGCTATTGTGGCTTGCGGTTGGTTCGGAATTCAAACTTGGATTGGTGGTTTTGCCCTCTATCAAATGATGCGCTTGTGGATTCCAAGCATCGAAACTTTGCCGCAAATATTTCCTGATTCCTTTGGGTTACAAACCGGACCAGCGATTTGTTTTTTTGTGTTTTGGCTGTTGAATATGTACGTAGTGTATTTGGGCGTAGAAAGCATCCGAAAGTTATTGGTTTTTAAAGCCATTTTTCTTCCACTGGCAGCATTGGCATTGTTGGCTTGGGCGTTGGTTGCAGCTCATGGCTTGGGGCCGATTTTAGCAACTCCTTCAAAATTTGCAAATAGCACAGATTTCTTTCATTTCTTTTTCCCCGCTTTGACCGGAATGGTTGGTTTTTGGGCAACCTTGTCCTTAAATATTCCAGATTTTACGAGGTATGCGACTTCCCAAAAAGCACAAATTAATGGCCAAATGTATGGTTTGCCAACTTCTATGACGCTGTTTGCATTTGTAGGCGTTGTTGTCACTTCGGCAACAGCCATTGTGTTCGGAACAACTATTTGGGACCCCGTGGTTTTGGCTGGAAAATTCGATAGTAAACTATTGGTAAGTGTCGCAATGATTGCCGTGGCGATTTCAACGTTAGCGACGAATATTGCAGCAAATATTGTCAGCCCAGCAAATGATTTTGCGAATTTGTCACCTTCAAAAATCGACTTTAGGAAAGGCGGTTACATTACTGGAATAATTGGTATTTTAATATTTCCTTGGAAATTAATTGCTGACCCGACAGGTTATATTTTTACTTGGCTCGTGGGATATTCTAGTTTGTTAGGACCTGTCGGAGGCATCATGATTGTCGATTATTATTTCATCAGAAAGCAAACCTTGATTGTTGATGATTTATACAATTCAAAAGGAATTTACAGCTTTTCTAACGGGTTCAACACCAAAGCAATTTGGGCGTTAATCCTCGGAATTGTGCCGAATATCCCGGGATTCTTACTCACTATAAAAGTAGTTGACAACACTGTTTTTCCAGAATGGATTTGTAGTTTATACAGCTATGCGTGGTTTGTTGGTTTCGGTATTAGTGGATTTATTTATTGGATTTTAATGAAGAAAACATAAAATTATGTTAAATGTTAAAGGCTAAATGAGAACCCATTCAACATTCAGCATTCAAAATAATAAAACATGAGTATTTTAATTAAAAACGGAAGAATCATAACAGCCACAGACGATTACATGGCTGATATTTTTATTGAAGGCGAAACCATTTCACAAATTGGTAAAAACCTAAAAGTTAATGCCGATCAAGAAATTGATGCAGCAGGAAAGTTGGTTATGCCAGGTGGAATCGACCCACACGTGCATCTCGACATGCCTTTCATGGGAACTTATAGCAGTGACAATTACGAAACCGGAACGCGTGCCGCACTTTATGGCGGTACAACAACCGTGATCGATTTCATCCTGCAAACGCAAGGCAAAAGTCTCCAGTCTGCTTTGCAAGAATGGAAAGGCAGAAGCGACAACAATGCCGTTGGAGATTATAGTTTCCACATGGCAGTCACCGATTTTAATGAAGACACCAAAAAAGAAATTCAGCATTTTATAGAAGTCGAAGGCATCACGTCTTTCAAAACCTTCATGGCGTATAAAGGCGCGTTGATGATAGACGACAGACAAATGGTGGGTTTGATGCAAGAAGTTAAAAAGCATGGTGGACTAATCAACGTGCATGCAACCAACGGAGATATGATAGATTTCTTAATCGCTAAACATAAATCAGAAGGAAAACTGTCGCCATTATATCACTATCTATCACAACCCGAAGTAACCGAGGCGGAAGCGAGCAGTCGTTTTGCGGATTTGGCAGATTACACAGGATGTCCAGGCTATATTGTTCATTTGACTTGCGAAGGCGCTTTGAATGCTGTTCGATTCGCCACGAGAAGAAACCAACATGTATTTGTGGAAACTTGTATTCAGTATTTAATTTTAGATGCCAGTTTATACGAACAAAATTTTGAAGGAGCCAAATGGGTAATGTCGCCGCCACTGCGGGAAAAGAAAGATCAAGAAACGCTCTGGGCTGGACTCAATCAAGGGTTGGTGAATGTGGTAGCAACAGACCATTGTCCATTTATGTGGGAACAAAAACTCATGGGAAAGGACGACTTTTCAAAAATTCCAAATGGTCATCCAGCGATAGAAAACAGAATGGAATTACTGTTTAGCGAAGGCGTCAATAAAGGTCGAATTACCTTAAATAAATACGTTGAAGTAGCGAGCACAAACGCCGCAAAAATCTTCGGCATGTTTCCAAAAAAAGGAACGATTGCCATCGGAAGTGATGCCGATATTGTGCTTTTTGATCCAAATGAAAAACACACACTTTCCGCCAAAACCCATCACATGAACGTAGATTACAGCGGTTATGAAGGGTGGCAAGTTACCGGAAAAGTAAAAACCGTTTTGCTTCGAGGACAAGTGGTGATTGATAATAATGAATGCAAAGTCTCAAAAGGTTACGGACAGTTTGTGAAACGAAATAAAGTAGAAGGAAAGATCTAATTATGTTAAATGTTGAATGCTAAATGGAACGCATCATTCAATATTTAATATTTATCATTCAAAAAAATAAAAATGGCAAGAATAGTAAAATCAGGGCTAATTCAATTGAGTTTAGCCAAAACAGAAGGCGAAGGCACCATTGCAGAAATCATGCAAGCCATGGAAGACAAGCACATTCCTTATATTGATGAAGCCGGAAAGCAAGGTGTTCAAATTCTCTGCTTTCAAGAGATTTTCAACACACCCTATTTCTGTCCAGGTCAAGATAGTGCCTGGTATGCCTCTGCCGAAAGTGTTCCTGGTCCAACGACCGAGAGAATGCAAGTCTATGCCAAGAAATATGACATGGTCATTATTGTTCCAGTTTACGAAAGAGATCAAGCGGGTGTTTTATACAATACTGCTGCGGTCATTGATGCCGATGGAACTTATTTAGGAAAATACCGCAAAAATCACATTCCACAAACCGGTGGATTCTGGGAAAAGTTTTTCTTCAAACCAGGAAATTTAGGCTATCCTGTTTTTCAAACCAAATACGCCAAAGTCGGCGTTTACATTTGTTACGATCGACATTTCCCGGATGGCGCGCGATGTCTCGGATTGAACGGGGCAGAAATTGTCTACAATCCCTCTGCGACAACTATTGGACAATCGCAAAATCTTTGGAAACTTGAACAGCCGGCTCACGCGGTGGCCAATGGTTATTTCATGGGCTGCATCAACCGTGTTGGCATCGAAAAACCATGGAATCTCGGACGTTTTTATGGGACATCTTATTTCGTAAATCCGTTGGGTGAAATCTTTGCCTGCGCGTCGGAGGACAAAGATGAATTACTAGTTGCCGAATTCGATTTAGATTTAATTGAACAAATTCGAAGCAAATGGCAATTTTATCGCGACAGAAGACCGGAGACGTACGGTGAAATTGTAGCACCTTAATTAGTAATTATGTTAAATGCTAAATGTTGAATGAAAAAACTTAATAGACAACATTCAACATTCAACATTCAAAATTTAAAATAATAAAAGTATGAGTATAAAAAACAACCGTTTAACCCAAGGGGAATACCAAGAAAATTTCGCGGATATTCATCCTCCATTTGAAACACCAGACGCCGCGCTAGTAGAAGCCAATCGCTGTTTGTTTTGCTATGATCCACCTTGCATGAAGTCGTGTCCAACATCGATTAATGTTCCAAAATTTATCAAGCAAATTGCTACGGAAAACTTGAAAGGTTCGGCGCATACAATTTTTTCATCCAATATCATGGGCGCCGGATGCAGCAAAGTTTGTCCGGTTGAAAAATTATGTGAAGGAGCTTGTGTGTATAATTTAATGCACGAAACACCCATTCATATCGCCAAACTCCAACGCTATTCTACCGAAAAAGCGATGGCAAATAAATGGCAATTATTCGAAAGAAAACCTTCCACAGGAAAACGCGTTGCAATCATTGGAGCAGGTCCATCGGGACTCAGTTGCGCCCATACCTTAAGCCGCGAAGGAATTGACGTTACGATTTATGAAAAAGAAAGCAAAGGTGGCGGATTAATGACTTATGGAATTGCAGCGTATAAAGTCACCCCGGAGTTTTGTGAAGATGAGGTCAATTACATAACATCAATCGGTGGCATTAATATCAAATACAATCAAGAATTAGGAAAAAACATTTCAGTAGAAGAATTGCAACGAAACTACGACGCGGTTTATTTGGCATTTGGTGTTGGATTGGCCCGTCAGCTTGACATTCCAGGTGAACATCTTGAAGGCGTAGAAGACGCCATCAAATTCATCTACGAATTGCGAAATAATGACTTTTCAAAAATCGCGGTGGGTGATAAAGTTGCCGTAATCGGGATGGGAATGACCGCTATCGATGCCGCAACGCAAGCCAAGAGACTTGGGGCTTCGGATGTAACGTTGGTCTACAGAAGAACCCAGGACGAAATGCCTTGCACAGAACACGAACTGAACATCGCCAAATTAGACGGATGTAAAGTTATTTGGTTGGCGGCGCCGAAGGAAGTTAAAGGCGATAATGGAAAAGCCACACATTTAGTTTGCGATGTTATGAAGCTGGGAGCGCCTGATACTAGTGGAAGAAGAAGCCCGATCGTTTCTGGAGAAACATTCACATTAGAAGTAGACATGGTCATCAAAGCGGCAGGTCAAATGCCTTTCCAGACTTTAGTAAACGAAAACAATATCGAAAATAATAATGGCAAAATTTCCGTGAGTGGAAAGTCATCAACAAAAATTGCTGGCGTTTTTGCCGGAGGCGATTGTGTAAACGGAGGAAGAGAAGTCGTAGATGCTGTTCAAGCCGGAAAAGACGGAGCCGCCGCTATTGTAAAACATCTTTTTGGAGCGGAATATATTTTAGAATCCGAACTAAAACCGGCGTTCAACAATTAAATTTATGTTGAATTTTAAATGTTAAATGTTGAATGAAAACAGAGAACAAAATAGTATCCTTAACTTTTGATTTTTCTATTGCCATTATTGGGTTGTATAAAACTTTGTTAGATCAAAAAGAGTATGTGATTTCTAAACAATTACTTCGAAGTGCAACTAGTATCGGAGCAAATGTGGAAGAAGCAAATGCGGCTCAAACTAAAAAAGATTTTATTGCGAAAATGTCGATAGCTTCAAAAGAAGCCAGAGAAACAAAATATTGGTTGCGGCTTCTAGATAAAAGTAAACTGGTGCCATTGGATTATTCGACTTATTTAATAGAGATTGAGCATATTATTAATATCATCACCAAAATTGTAAAAACAAGCCAAGCGACTTTACAATAAGACACACAACACATTTAACATTCAAAATTCAACATGTAACATAAATAATTATGGCAGATATATCAACCGATTTTTTAGGCATAAAATCACCCAATCCATTTTGGCTAGCCAGCGCGCCACCAACGGATAAATTTATCAACGTTGTCCGTGCTTTTGAAGCTGGATGGGGCGGTGTCGTATGGAAAACGTTAGGGTCGCAAGTCAAAAATGTGTCCTCTCGTTACTCATCCGTAAACTACGGAGGAAAGCGAATGATGGGTTTCAATAACATCGAATTAATCAGCGACCGGCCGTTAGACATTAATTTAAAAGAAATTTTAGAAGTAGTAAAAATGTTTCCGGACCGCGCGATGATTGTTTCCCTAATGGCAGACAACGACCGTAAATCTTGGCACGAACTCATCATGAAATGCGAAGACGCAGGCGCCATGGGATTTGAACTCAATTTCGGCTGTCCACACGGAATGACCGAAAGAGGTATGGGAGCAGCGGTAGGTCAGGATCCTGAAATTGCCAAAATGGTAGTCGAATGGGTTATGGAAAAAGCAACGATTCCTGTCATTACCAAGCTAACACCAAACGTACACTCTGTTGTTCCCACTGCTCGTGGCGCTGTAGAAGGCGGAACCAATGCGTTGAGTTTAATCAATACTATTCAAAGCGTTACAGGCGTCGATTTAGACACATTAGTTCCCAATCCGTATGTCGCAGGGAAAAGCGTTTTTGGTGGCTATTGCGGTCCAGCAGTAAAACCGATTGCATTAAAAATGTTGACGACCGTGGCACAAGACCCAATCGCTTCAAGAGTTCCAGTTTCTGGAATTGGAGGTGTAAGTACATGGAGAGACGCCGTCGAGTTTATGCTTCTCGGTGCAACCTCTGTTCAAGTTTGTACCGCAGCGATGACACACGGATTCCGTATCGTAGAAGACATGTGCGAAGGACTCAACAATTGGATGGACGAAAAAGGCTATCAAAAAACCACCGACTTCATCGGAAAATCCGTTGAGAAAATCACGCATTGGGAAGATCTCGATATCAATTACCATCACATTGCGAATATCGATCAAGACAAATGTATTCACTGTGGATTGTGTTTCATCGCTTGTGAAGACACGTCGCACCAATCCATCAATGTCGAAAGAGGAAATCCATATAATAATTACACCATCAAAGAAGAAGAATGTGTGGGTTGTAATTTGTGCAAATTGGTGTGCCCGGTCGATAATTGCATCACCATGGAAGTACATCGTGTTGCCCCAGAATACGTCAATTGGAAAGATTGGCAGGCTCGCGGTTTACCGTTAAACGATCATTAATTTTTGAGCGTGACCCGAAAAGGGTCGGGCTTTCCGCAGTATCTTTTTTGTTTGTCACCCTGAGCGCAGTCGAAGGGCTTTTCATTAACAAAAAAGGATACTTGCTGCAATCCCTCACGCGCAGTTGAACCACAACAAAGTATAGCATGAAAATAAACGCAACTCGACTTCAAAGTCACTTCGAATCCATGAGCCTCATCGGTAAAATTGGCGATACCGGAACCTGCAGACCAGCGCATACGGCATTGGAAAAGCAAGGATTCGAAATCGCTGCTTCATGGATGCAAGAAGCCGGAATGACGACCCGCATCGACAACTTCGGAAATCTAATCGGACGACTCGAAGGGAAAAACCCAACGCTTCCTGTGCTTATGATGGGTTCTCACCTCGATTCGCAACCCTACGGGGGAAGATTCGATGGCGTCGCAGGTGTACTTTGCGCCATTGAAGTAGTCAAAACTTTACACGATAGCGGCATTATTCCAGAACGGCCGATTGAAGTTATCTCCTTTGCAGACGAAGAAGGCTGGCGTTTTAACAAAGGTCTTTTTGGTTCACGCGGTATTTTGGGAAAACTCGAAGAAGGCGAATTGCAACGGGCCGATAAAGATGGCATCACACGTGAACAAGCACTCAAGGATTTTGGTTGCGATATTACCAAATTCAAAGATTCAGAATACCAACCAGGGAGCATTTTTTGCTTTCTAGAATTACATATAGAACAAGGTCCAGTACTCGATATCGCCAACAAACCCATTGGTGTCGTATCTGGAATTTCAGGACCGCTTTGGTGGACCGTAAAACTCAAAGGAATGGCAGGTCACACGGGTTCCGTACCCATGCCCATCAGAAAAGATGCCTTGATGGGAGCTGCTGAAATTATCGTAGCGGTCAACGAAATTGCGACTCAAGTTCCAGGGGCAGCAACAGTAGGAACGGTTGGAACCATTCAGGTTTTTCCAGCCTCAAGAAATATCATTCCGGAAGAAGTGATATTCACCGTCGATTTGCGCGACATCGATCTCGACAGAAGAAACCGTTACGAGAAACAACTGCGCAATCGGATTGAAACCATTACACAAAAACACCAGTTAACCTATTCTATTTCAGAAGACACCAAAAGTGATCCGCGTTATTGTGCCGATTGGATCAAAGAAATCATTCATCAAGAATGTGAGGCCTTACAATTAGATGCCCCTGAACTCATGAGTGGTCCTTTCCATGACGCTTTAGCCTTGTCGTACGCCTGCGATTACGGGATGATTTTCGTGCGTTGCAAAGACGGCATTAGCCACAATCCACTTGAATTTTCTTCCTACGAAGATTTGGCTTTGGGTGCTAACGTGATGTTGGGAACTGTTGTTGGTATTCTAAAGAGATAAAAGTAAAATAGTTTTTGGGGCGTGCCACCACTTCCGCGCGCTCCAGTGCTGTCGGGCTATCCGTTGCAAGTCCTCGTTGCGCAAGCTCCACTGTGGGCTTTTCACTTCGATCCCTCACGCAAACCTGCATCCAATCAAACTATCGTTTCAAAGAAAAATGCGATTTAAAAGTACTTGAAGATTTGGTATTCTGATCAAAATAGTCAACCGTGAACCAATAGTCAGTAGCTGGCAATTCATACCCATTTAACGTTCCGTCCCAACCCGTTCCTCGTGGACTTATTTGCTTGATAAATTTTCCGTATCGGTCAAAAATAAATATGCCATCTATCGGTTGATTTTTCAAATCCCAAATATTCCAGGTGTCATTATAGGTATCTCCATTTGGGGTAAAGAAATGTGGATAATTGAGAATAAAAACTTCACCGTTGAGGTCGGTACATCCTTCGTTGTCCTTAACGTTTATCGTATGCAATCCACTAGGCACATTATAGAAGACGTTTGAATTTTGAAAGGCACCCGAATCCAACTGATACTGAAATGGCCCCGTTCCTGCAGGAGTGTTCACAATGATGTAAGGATAATCTTCAAAAGCTTCCGTGACGCTAGTGGTAAATGCATCGGCAATAACTGATGAGGTTATTGTGGCGTAAACTTCGCCCGAAACACAACCTGTTGTGCTATTCGTTGTAATCACAGAATATTCTCCCGCTTCAGATACGGCAAGGCTTGCGCTGGTTTCATCCAGAATCGAGCTTCCATTGAAATACCATTGAAAGTCATGGGAAGAATCACTTAGTCCAGCGTTAAAAACAAAAGGTTGCGAGGCATTACCAGAAGACAGTTCAATGCATATATGACCATCATTCAGTGTCGGTCTAGGCAAAGGTTTAACATTTATCACAACATAGGCCGAATTCCCGACACAACCATTTAAAGTTGGCGTTACCGTATAAATGGCATTACCGCCATTGGTAGAACTCAGCGTTTGATTGATACTAGTTCCTGACCCGTTATTTCCTCCAGTTACACCACTCTGACTTACGGTCCATGTGAAATTTGTGCCGGAAGCTGTTGCCGTTAAAAGTACATTTGAAGTTTCATTACTACAAATGATATTGATGCCCGAGTTGGTTAATTGTGGTGTTGGCGTAACGGTAATTTGTCGATCGACCGTCGCATTTGGACAACCTCCAGTTCCGAGAATTGTATAGGTTATGGTCGCAATTCCAGGTGAAATACCGACAACAATTCCTGTTAGCGGCGTCACTGTCGCGACAGATAAATTAGAGGAAGTCCACGTGCCACCAGCAGCAGTTGACGAAAAATTTCTTGTATTTCCTTGACAAACGGTTTGAATTCCGCTTAAAGTTCCAGCGATAGGTTGAGCAGTTATAGTTACAGTAGCCAACGAACTATCAGGAATACAAGGCGATACTCCGTTGAGTGTATAAATAAAAGTGCTAGTTGTAGCACCTACAGTTGGAATAAAGGTTCCAGTCGCTGCATTAAAAGTCCCACCAATACCGGAGGTTCTAGTCCATACGCCGCCTGATTGCTCACCTGTAATTAATGAAAACAAATTGATGGAGGCATTATTCGTTTCGCAGACAGAAGTGCTTCCATCCACACCTGCGTTGGGTTGCGGATTAATAGTAATGGTAGCGAGTGAACTATTATTTATGCAAGGCGCTGCGCCTATGAGCTGATAAGTAAAAGTCGAAGAGGAAGCACCTGCGGCCGGTATAAAAGTTCCACCAGCAGCATTAAAAGTTCCACCAGCGCCAGAAGTTCTAGTCCATAAACCACCAGCTTGTTCACCAGTGATTAGTGAAAACAAGTCGATGGACGCGGTAGACGAATCACAAACAGTCACATTACCGCCCACGCCCGCGTTTGGTTGTGAATTAATAGTAACAGTAGCAAGAGAGGTGTCATTCACACAGGGTGCCACACCACTCACAGTATAAGTAAAAGTGGAAGAAGAAGCACCCACAGCCGGCACAAAAGTTCCTGCAGCAGCATTAAAAGTTCCACCGGCACCAGAAGTTCTAGTCCACACGCCGCCAACTGGTTCACCTGAAATCAAAGAAAATAAATCAATAATGGCTACTGATGATTCGCAAATTATAGTGCTACCATCAGCGCCTGCATTGGGCTGAGCAATTATAGAGATAGTTGCTACCGATGTATCATTTACGCAAGGAGATACACCCGTGAGCGTATAAGTAAAAGTCGAAGACGAAGCACCTAGAACTGGTACAAAAGTTCCTGCACCGGCATTGAAAGATCCACCGACACCAGAAGTTCTAGTCCAAACTCCGCCAGCTTGTTCGCCAGTAATTAAAGAAAACAAATCAATCGAAGCAACAGAAGAATTGCAAACAGTCACACTTCCATCCACTCCCGCATTGGGTTGCGAATTAATAGTAATAGTAGCAAGAGAAGTATCATTTACACAAGGTGCTATACCTGTGAGCGTATAAGTAAACGTTGAAGAAGAAGCGCCGACAGCCGGCACAAAAGTTCCTAAAGCACTATTAAATGTTCCGCCTGAACCAGAAGTTCTGGTCCAAACCCCACCGGTTTGTTCGCCAGTGATAAGTGAAAACAAATCAATCGAAGTGATAGAAGATTCACAAACAGCAGCACTACCATCCACACCCGCTACAGGCGGCGCATTAATCACAATAGCAGTGGTTGCCACAACAGGGCTACAACCGGTAGTTGCAGCAATGGTGTAGGTAATGGTGTAAGGCCCTGGAGT
>JANMML010000005.1:0-24142 GCA_031373195.1 Flavobacterium sp.
ATCGGTTTTTGAAACTGTGTAGGGAAGTGGTGGCTTAAATAACTAATTTAACTAAAATAATTGGTATTTTATAATGTTGTAAATACTTGATAACCAATCACTTAGCTTCATAAATTATATTTCAAATTAATTGCTTATGCAAACAGAAAAAATAAAGGAACTCCTTGATAAATTTGAAAGTGCTTGTTATGAAGTTGCAGCCATAGAATGTTGGAGTGCCAGAGAATTACAAGAGATTTTGGGTTATAAGGATTGGCGAAACTTTGAAAAAGTGCTTCATACTATTAGGAATGGGTGCTTTTCAGGGATTTCTGGGTTGGTTTATGGTTCGAAGCGGTTTGATTGACAATCCAGACGTGAGTCATTACCGACTGGCATTACACTTGACTTTTGCCTTCATCACTTTTGCTTATACGCTGTGGGTTGCCCTGGATTTGATCTATCCTAATAAAGTTGAAGTTATAGTTCCGTTGAAAAAAATAGCACGCATTGCTTTGGTGTTTTTGATCATTCAAATCATTTACGGTGGATTTGTTGCTGGTTTGAACGCTGGTTTGATTCACAACCATTGGCCCTTGATGAGCGAAGGACAATTCCTGCACGAAAGCGTTTATTTAGAAAAAGACTCGTGGTTACTGCGTTTAACAGAAGGAAAGAGCGGAGTGCAATTTGTGCATCGAACCATGGCTTATGTGGTTGTTGGATTGATTTTGTTCCTATATTTCAAGAGCAAGAAATACAGTTTATCAGCATTGCAAAAGAATGGGCTGAATACTTTAGTTATTATTGTTTTTCTGCAGTTTACATTAGGTGTATTCACGCTATTATTTGCCGTTCCGATGTGGCTGGGATTAACACATCAAGTGGTTGCTTTCCTGCTGTTGGCCACGATGACTTTTACTTTACACAGATTATCAAAATAAAAACAGACTATATTGTCGCAGTACCTTTGAGTACAATTTAATGTCAAAACTTACCGCTCAAGATCAATTTCTTGATTTATCGGATTACGCGAGGCCTTTTGGAAGATACTTCGCCAATCAACTTAAAAATACTCGCTTTACGCCTGTTCATGTGACTTTGCTATTTGGTGTTTCAGGTTTGATTGCTATTTACTTTATTCTTGTGCAGCAGTATTATTGGGCCAGTTTCTTTATCATTTTGAAATCTGGTATTGATGCTGCCGATGGCGAATTGGCGCGATTAAAGAAAACCCCGTCTTATTTCGGTCGGTATTTGGATAGTGTGTTTGACATCGTTTTGAATTTTATGCTTCTGATGGCTATTTGTTACGTAACGAAATCAAGTGTATTAATTGCGTTGCTCGCTTTTATTGGCATTCAATTGCAAGGAACACTGTACAATTATTACTATGTGATTTTACGGACTAAGTCTGTTGGCGGTGATGCAACGAGTAAAATTTTTGAATACAAAACACCGAAAGCATTACCTGGTGAAAGTCAAAAATCGGTCGATATTTTGTTTAAAATATATACCATTGTTTATGGTGGATTTGACAAAGTGATTCACCTTTTAGATCCCAATGCATACAAAGTAAAAACGTTTCCGAATTGGTTTATGACGATCGTTTCGCTTTATGGATTAGGATTTCAATTGTTGATTATTGCTTTGATGTTGCCCATGCATTGGATCAATTTTATACTTCCATTCTTTATTATTTACACGGTGCTTGGCATCATCATCATTGGCGTTCGAAAGACCTTTATTAAGACGTAAAACTCCCATAGAAATAATCTATACTAAATACTTAAGTTTTTAAAAACAAGCGTTTTAATACAACTCAATTCCTTTTTTAAATAAAGTAAAAATTAGCCAATCCAGTTTTTAAAATCCGTAACTTTTTCGCGGCTTACAATGACCTCATCGTCTTTATAAGATGTTAAAATTACTTTCAATCTTGAGTTGCTGTGGAGTTGAATTTCCTTAATTCCTTTCATTGGAATGATGAATTTTCGACTCACTCTAAAGAAATTTTGAGGATCGAGTTCTGCTTCCAATTGTTCCAAAGTCCCATCTAAAAGATAATTTCTATTTTCAAAAGTATGGAGATACGTTCCTTTATTTTCACTAAAGAAACATTCGACCTCATCGATGTTAATCATCTTAAGTTGTTGCCCCATTTTGATGGTGAATCTCTTTTTGAAAGTGCGATCGATTGGATTCACTAACATCTTTTTAATCATCTCAAAATCTAAAGACAAATTGGGTGCGTTGCTATTTCTAGCTTTGAATTTATTGACTGCAGTTTCTAGTTCCTCTTCATCAATGGGTTTCAGCAAATAGTCAATACTGTTCAACTTGAAGGCGCGTAAGGCATATTCATCATAAGCCGTTGTAAAAATGACGGCACTGTTGATCTCGATGTTTTCAAAAATCTCAAATGACAAACCGTCGGATAGCTGAATATCGAGGAAAATCAAATCCGGATGCTGATTATTTCGAAACCAATGAATGGATTCTTCAACAGAATGCAGCAGCGTGGTGATTTGCAACCCTAACTTTTCAACTTTACGTTGCAACAGTCGAGCGGCAGGCTTTTCGTCTTCAATGATAATGATTTTCATATTGAGATTATTTCCATTGGTTGTGTTTTTCTTTTTCCATCAATTCCTTAATTTTATTCTCTTCCCAGTCTTTCCCCAAAACGATCGACGGCAAGAAAACGGAAAGTCCATGGGCAAGCAAACCAATTCCCCAAAAGAAAAAGGTCGAAAATACTCGAAACTGAAAAAAGCGCTCATCAGCTTCTAATTCTTGATAGTTAGCAATAAGTATCATGAGGTTAATCACAACAAAAACGATCAAATGGGTATAAAATCCTTTTACTTTCTTGACTCTTTTTAGCGCCTCTTGATATTTAACTTCATCTAAATTTTCCATATTTACTCGAATTTGTTTTTGTTTTTTTCTTCTTCCATAAACTGTCGAATTTTCTTTTCTTCCCACTCTTTATTTAAAAACGGAAACCAATCAAAAACGCGTACCGCATGAAAAAAGAGACCAATTCCCCAACCCAACATCGTCCAAATAAACCACAAATATTCTGGCGTGTATTTTAAATTAATATAGATTAGTATGGCAAGTACAATCACATATGACGTCAAATGTCCATAAAACCCTTTTATTTCCTTCACTTGTTTTTGTGCTCTTTGATATCTTTCGTATTCTGACGGTTCCATAATTAATTCCATTTTGTGTTAGACTGGTTCTCTTTATTCAAAATTTGTTGAATCTTTTTATCTTCCCAAGATTTTCCGTAACCAAACGTGTCGAAGGCATGAAAGCAAACGCCCATTCCCCAGCCCATCATCGGAAACCAAAACCATTGGAAGCCTCCAGTGCTGAGATTTATGAAAATAAGCACGGGAATGACACAACAATACGAAATTAAATTACCGTAAAACCCTTTCAGTTTTTCTACACGCTCTTTAGCTTTGATATAAGCCGTGTTTTCATTAAATATAGCTTGTTTTTCCATCGTAACTATTTGCTTGGTTAAAATTGGTATTTTGATTTTGAAGCAGTTGACATTCTCGTCGATAAGTACTTTCCGTTCAGAAATTAGCGAATACCGATCGACAATGTTCTGCAATCCAACACCTTTTCGGTCTTGCAAGACTTCTTTCTTTTGAAGATTATTCTCAACAATGAGATAATTATCTTCTATATAAATTTTGATATGCAAGGGTTTTTGTTCGCTTACGACATTGTGCTTGATCGTATTCTCAAGTAATAATTGTAAGGACAATGGAACCACTTTGGCTTCAGGATAATCATAGTTCTCGGGCAATTCGTAACTAATACTGTTTTCAAAACGCATTTTTAACAAGTTCATGTACGTTTTAGCAAACGATAACTCCTCCTCTAGCGTTACGAGTTCCTTATCTTTTTGTTCTAGTACGTAGCGATATATTTTTGATAGGGACGTTGTAAAACGCTGGGCATTTTCTGGATTTTCTTCGATCAATGAACTCAGCACGTTGAGACTATTAAACAAAAAATGTGGATCGATTTGATTCTTTAGACTTTCAAATTTCGCATTGGCGGTTCCTGCAATAACTTTTTGTTCTTTAACTCTATTTTCGTTATACGCTTTGTAGAAATAGAAAGCATGAAAAGCCAGCGTGACAATAAAAGTGATAATTGTGGCTACCAAATAATTAGAAGCGGACTCTCTGGTAATGAATGCTTTGAAAGTACTTCCTTCGACAAGAACATCTTCAAAAATTCGCAACAAAAAGATGATTATAATTGACATTACAAACGAAGAAAGAAATCCAACGACTAGCCTCTTCTTATCAAAACGATCGTCTTTATATACCGCATCCAAATAAATAAACAAGCCTTCATTGGAGAAGTACAACGAGATAGAATAAAGCATGGTATAACCAAAGTTAATCGCCAAACCCGCATCAAAACTAACCGTATTTCCTGTGATTACTCTTAAAATTAAAAGCGTCAAGAAGATTAGCAGTGAAATGATAATTCCACGTGGCATTTCTTTCATCAAACCTCTGACTACGCTCATGTCTGTTGCTTTTAAAATTATTTATTACACTCTTTCTGCGCTTCAAGCGCTCGGTCTAATCCCCATTTTGGTGAAAAAGGAGTTTCTGGTTTAAATTTAGCAAATAACGCAATAGATCGGTTTATTTCAGCGCACATGGGTTTTATATCGGTTCCGAAATATTTAGCACCACCAATTTCATACTCCGCTTTACCAAAAACAGCTCTAGGATTTTCTGGTGCAATCGCCAAAGCTTTACCATAAGTTTCCATGATTTTTCCTGATAATTTCATTCCATTAGTCATCGGGTCAAATACTACCCAACCCGTATCGATCATCGCTTGCATCACCAACAATTCAACATTATTGGGATCTTTAATAAATTCGATATCCAACGCATTCTGCGCTTTATTGAGCAGTGCGCTAACCAATTCCTTATCTCTTGTTTTGAATGAAGAAGTGGTATTGACCAAAGCTACATAGTAATTCGGCAACCAACTGCTTTTTTCAGCTGATGCAATTCTTTCGAACATGTCTGAGGCTTCTTTGTCTTTTCCTTCTCCCCATAATTGAAAGGCTTTTCCCATTCCTTCTTCAAATCGGCCTTGTTGCGCTTGAGCAAATCCTGTTATGATTAATGCTACAGTAAAAATTAATTTCTTCATAATTTCTTGTTTTAAATAGTTAGTAATAATTTCTTGGACAAATGTATGTTCCTCAATTTCCTTATTCAACTTAAACTGACTGAACTGTTGGTATTTGATGATGAACTGTGTTGCATGCTACAAGTTATTCAGTTGATTGTCTTTCTTGTTATCGCTGATGGTCCAAAAGAAACCAATAAAGAAAAAACGATCGGCGGTTGGCACAATTTCACGTCGATTATACACAAGGTTCGAATCAGGATTTCGAGCATATTCATATCCAAAAACATTTTGAGTTCCTAAGATATTAGAAACTGAAAAATACAAAATCTTTTGTTGGCTTAACAAATACGCCCAATTGAAACTCAAATTATTAAAGGATTTGGTTTTCCCATTCATAAATTCTGTTTCATTTGGATTGTTGTAGGGTCGACCGGTGCTGAAATTATGCGTAAATCCGATTTGCGATTTCCAATCTGAAATCCAGTATTTAGTCACAAACGAAATCGTATGGTCGGCCACAAAACTCGGCGTCACGTGTTTTGGGAAATTCTTGTAATCTCGCTTTGTATCAATGTATGAATACGAAAGCCAATATTCTAAATTCTTAACCGTAAAACCATCTCTCCAGAACAAATCGATTCCTTTGGCAAAACCGCGTCCGTTGTTAGAGTAGCTTGAATCAAAATTTGGATTTTCAGATTCGTATTTCACTAAATTGTCATAGCTTTTATAATACGCCTCTGCACGAAATGTTTTTTTGTTTTTATTATATTGGAAATTCAAAATATAATGCGCCGCTTGCTCACTTTCAAATTGATGAAATTGAGAAAACTTCAAATAATTCGCGTTGGGCAATTGCGAGAAATCCCCATAAGCAAACGAAAATTGGCTATATTTAGCCACTTTATAAGCCATTGACAGTCGCGGTGAAATCGCAGTTTCTTCTAACAAATCATTATTTGACAATCGAAGTCCTACTTTCGCCGCCAGCTTTTTCGAAAAGAAAATATCCGCTTCTGTATAAACTGCTACAATATTCGAATGGTAACCGATTGCATTAAAGTCGGCAAACTTTTCATCAAATTGCGTTACGAAATAATCCGTTCCGAATGACAATTTGAATCGATCAGAGAAACTCTATCTTAATTTAAATTTCAAGTGAGCGGCATTTTCGGTATTTTCTAAATCATTGCTATCGATTTTGATCTTGTTCTGTCCAAAGCCGAAACTAGCACCCGAAGTAATTTGCCAATTGCCCCATAAATTGCCTTTGTAAGAAGAATTGACATACAGATTATTATTATTCAAATTGACTCTAATCTTTTCAATAGTATTAATACTTTCCTGATTCAAATCAAACCGAGAAGCATCAAAAGCAGCGTATAATTTAAAGATTCCATTATTGAAATTATAGCGATATACTGATTCTCCCGACAATGATTGAAACGCTTTATTCCAATCGACATCCTGCGGCACCGCTACTTGATAAGGCGCTAAATCGATGTAAGCCGTATTCACGCTTAAGGAACTTTTCTTCCATTTTTGCGTATGTCCAACACCCAAACCGACGGTCATTAGGGAAACGTCAGTTTTGTTTTGATCTGGTTCATCTTGCGTATTCAAAAGCAATACACTCGAAAGTGCTTCGCCATATTCCGCCGAGTAACCACCTGTTGAAAACGAAATTCCACTAAAAAGAAACGGAGAAAACCGACCACGTGTCGGCAAATTATTGGTGGTTGCGCCATAAGGTTGCGCCACTCGAATGCCATCAACAAAAGTTTGGGTTTCGTCTGCTTCTCCACCACGAACAAATAATCTCCCATCTTCGCCCACATTATTCGTTCCGGGTAAAGTTTGCAAAGCTGCGATGATGTTTCCTGCTGAACCAGCGGTGGTCACTATGTCAAGTGGTTTCAAAACAGAAACTCTTGCCTTATCTCCAGACTCCATAGTTCCAGCGGTCACTACCACGGCGTCTAACACATTGACACTTTCTCTGAGTCTTATCGTTTGATTTTGATAATTGCCCACATCAATCACAGCGGTAAAAGTTTCATAGATAAGAAAACTGACTACCAATGTTTGATTTCCTGTGCTTGTGGTTGTAAATGAAAATTCGCCTAAATCGCTGCTCGAAGTACCATCATAAGTGCCATCGATATAGATATTTGCGCCAGCAACGGGTTTCCCTTTGTTATCTATGACTTTACCTGAAATCGTGTTTTGTGAAAAAACAAAAGTGGTAAAAAAGTAAAGCGTGAACGAAAAGAAAATAGTCTTCATAGGATTTGTTTTATGATGCAAATCTATCTTGCAAGAATCTTCTATATAAAACAAAATGACTGAAATGAAGAATAACAGCGATGAATTGTTTCAAATAACTCCCGGAAATGTATGTATTTTGATAAAGTTTTTTATATTTATTGCGATTACAAAAACAAATATAATATGAATTCCAAAGACATCGATATTCTAAATGTTATTCTCATTGTTCTTTCCTTGTATGCAGCATTCCATATTCCGTTTGGACTTTTTATATTTTCTTATGTTTTCTTAGGACCTTTGCATTATTTGACGGAAATCAATTGGTTGAAGGAGAAAGAGTATTTCCTAGGTAAAGCCAATTATTCTTATTTTTTTATGTTTATTGGCTTACTATTATCCATACCTTTCGTTACAAAAATTCCAGGGTATGCTGAGAATACAGTAAATGAAACTGTTCATAATTCTTTACAAGCCTTAGGTAAATTTGCAGATGAATTATATTCAATAGCCTTAATATCCGCAATAAGTCTCCTTTTTTTTAAGAAATTATTGCATGCGCTATTGGTTGCAATTATTGGAGCAACTTTTGCAATTTTTGCACTCAACTATGCGCCATCTGCTGCATTAGCTATTTCCATTTTTGTTCCTACATTAATTCACGTCTACATCTTTACTGCCTTGTTTATGATTTACGGAAATATCAAAAATAAATCAATGCCGGGTCTTATTAGCATTATTCTAATGTTCATCGTGCCGTTAGTCATTTATTCTGCCAAAATCGATCCGGCGGAATATTATGATGTGAGTAACTATACAAAAAATTCATATATCGATAGTAATTTTGGAATTTTAAGCAGTGTAATTGCCAAGTATATTATGCCAGAAGGTACAACATACAATTTTTTGTCAGTACTTGGGATCAAAATTCAAATATTTATAGCATTTGCTTATACCTACCACTATCTTAATTGGTTCTCAAAGACATCGATCATCCGATGGAACAAAGGAATGTCTAAATCGAAAATAAGAACTATTATTGCTATTTGGTTAATTAGCATTTCGATTTATTCGTACAACTTCAAAATTGGTTTCGTTTTGCTTAGCTTTTTGAGTGTACTTCACGTATTGCTTGAATTTCCCTTAAATGCGATAACCATAAAGGAACTTTTTAATAAATTCAGTCTACAATCGACTTCAAAGTCTTAAAACCACTTTTTCTTTTTAAAGTACACCACCATCGCCACCAGAAGCAGAAACATCACGCCAAGTACAATAAAATAACCGTAAGGATTTCTTAATTCCGGCATGACATCGAAATTCATTCCGTAGATACCAACGATAAAGGTCAATGGCATAAAGAACACCGAAACTACGGTAAGAATTTTCATGATTTCATTCATTCGTTGACTTTGGGATGAGAAATAAAAACTCGACGCGCTATCCAAAGTATTCATGTCATATTCTATTTGCTCTAAGATCTCCAAAGATTTTTGGTGTAAACGAGCAAAGAAATTATAGTTTGCTTTTTCAATTCCATCATAATCTTCCTCGTCATGCTCGCTCTTTAAATTGAATAATGCATCCCTTAATGGCAAGATAGAACGCTTCAAGAAATTGAGGTCTTCTCGATTCTTTTCTATTTGAACTAAAACATTTGGATCAGCACTCAATTTAGACTCAATCAATAAGGATTCAATAACTACTTCAAAAAACTCGATGCTGACATAAAAATTCTCCATCACAGAATCCAACAGCAAATACAATAAGTAATCATTGCGTTTCTTCCGAACAATGCCGCTATGCGTTTTAATTCGCTCTCGAATATGGGTAAAAAAATCGCTTTTCTTCTCTTGAAAAGAAACCAATAAATTATCCTTGAGTACGAAGCTGATTTGCTCCACATGCACTTGGTCATTATTGTCATTGGGTAAAATAGACTTGATGCTAAAAAATAGAACATGATCTAATTCTTCCATCTTACTTCGTCGAGAAACATTCAAAATATCACTCACAACAAATGGCTCAATGTTTAACATTTCACCAACCTGCTTAATCAATTCAATGTCATGCAAACCATGTACGTTGAGCCATTTTACATCATCAACTTGATTTTCATCGCTGATTTCTTTTTGAATTCTTTCGATCGAAACTTTCTTATATTCTTCATAACCCGCGTCATTATAAACAAACAATTGCATCTCGACTGGGTCAGTGGTATGGATGCCTGTATATTCAAAAAAGTTGGGTTGCACTTTCTTAACTTTGCTATATTTGACTTTCTTCATGTCTAATAATTTGTTCTAAAGATAGGAGTTTTTAAAATTCTAAATTACATTTACAAAAAAACGAAAATGCAAACTTTAATCATCAATATCAAAGAACTGTTTCAAGTAAGAGAAACGAATATTGCTAAAGTTTCAGGAGCGGCAATGGCTACTTTACCTAGCATCAAAAATGCATATTTGCTAATTGAAAACGATTTCATCAAAGATTTTGGTTTCATGCATGATTGCCCGGAAGTAAATCCCGAAAAATTAATTGACGCGAACGAAAAAATGGTTTTGCCTGCATGGTGTGATAGTCATACACATATTGTTTATGCTGGCAATCGGGAACAAGAATTTGTGGATAGAATTAATGGATTGTCTTATGAAGAAATTGCCAATCGTGGTGGTGGCATCTTAAACTCTGCCAAGAAACTTCAAAATACTTCTGAAGATGAATTATACCAGCAGTCAAAAGTACGCTTGGAAGAAGTGATGCGATTAGGAACAGGTGCTGTTGAAATAAAATCAGGTTATGGATTGACCGTTGATGATGAAATCAAAATGTTGCGGGTAATCCGACGATTGAAAGAAAATTACCCGATTGCCATCAAAGCCACTTTTTTGGGAGCGCATGCATTTCCGTCAGAATTTAAAGACAATCATCAAGGTTATATTGACCTGATTGTAAACGAAATGATTCCAAAAATTGCTAAAGATAAACTCGCAGACTATGTGGATGTTTTTTGTGAAACTGGTTATTTTTCTGTTAAGGAAACAAATCAGATACTGGAATGTGGCTTAAGACATGGTTTGATTCCAAAGATTCATGTCAATCAATTCAATGCAATTGGCGGTGTTGCAATTGGTGTAAAAAATAGCGCGCTGTCTGTGGATCATTTAGAAGTATTGCAATCAGCAGATTTAGAGGCATTAAAAGGTACAACGACAATGCCCGTTGCGTTGCCTTCTTGCTCGTACTTTTTGAGTATTCCTTACACACCAGCGCGAGAAATTTTGAATGCAGGTTTGCCTTTAGCTTTGGCTACAGATTTCAACCCAGGATCAACCCCATCTGGAAACATGAATTTTGTCGTTGCGACCGCCTGTATTAAAATGAAAATGACTCCTGAAGAAGCGATTAATGCCGCTACAATTAACGGTGCTTATGCGATGGGATTGTCTGAAACCCACGGCAGTATCACGATTGGAAAGAAATCAAACCTAATTATTACTAAGTCCATTGCTTCCATTTACCAATTGCCGTATGCTTTTGGTAGTAATTTGATTGACCAAGTTATTATTGAAGGAAAAACAGTTCAATAAAAAAAGGAACCCAAATTGGATTCCTTTTTTATTTTTAAGAGTGTTTTGATTATCTTAAACTAAAACTAGATTTCGATACCAATTCACCTTTATCAAATACATTTACAAAATAAGTCCCTTTTTCGAAGTCTTTACCTGGTAAATCTTGTGTTACGTCTACCGATTTGTTTTCGTAGTTTACAGTACTCGTAAAACTATACGTCAACGAATTTGAACCAAACGATTCTGTTTTCTTTTCACCAAGTACATTGTTTTTGCTATCAATCACTTGTACATAATACGTTTTATCGCCTTGTTTTGCAACTTTGTTTTCATTGATTGTAAAACTAATTTTCAAAACATCTGCTTTTCTTGCTTTTTCAGTTTCGATTTGTTTCCCTGAACTTCTCAATTTATAAGCTGCAGTTTTTAAATTAGAAACAGAAAGCTTTTGAGCAACTTCCACCGTTTTAGATAATTCTTCATTTTGACCTACTAAAACTTCATTGTATTTTCTAGCTTCCCCTAGGACAGTTACTGTACTATCGCGTTGAACCGTTAGTTTCGCATTATCCTTTTTCAATACTTCATTTTCCTCCATCAGCGTTTTCATTTTGGATTCTAACGCAAAGTACTGTTTCTTATATTTTGACATTGAGGCAACATCACCTTTAGATTTTTTCAAATCAGCCATCAAATTTACAATCTTCTCACGTTCTGCGATGAGTTCATCAGACATCGAAGTGTTTTCCGCAATCGCCGCATCATACGTTGTCTTTAAGGCTTCAAGATCTTTCATTACTGATTCCTTCTCACTTGTAGTGGTGGTAAGTTCTGTCTGTAATGCTTTCGCATCAGATGTCATTTTAAAAATATACACTAAACTTCCAACAAGAAGTACAGCTAATATTGCAATGACCGCTTTTAAATTTGAATTACTTTTTTGATTTTCCATATATTTATATTTTGTTTAAGCAAAAATAATTATTATTTGTGGTTATAACGAATGTTTGACTGAATATATTACTTTTGAATGTTAAATTTTTTTTATGGAAAAATTAATTCCTTTCACAAATATTGATCTAGCGAGAATTACGAACCATAGAAGTGGAGAAGTAAAATTTGGAGAAAAAATGATTACCGTCCCAAAAGATACGGAATCGATTACTTCTTTTTTAAATAGTACTGCAGCTCGTTACGTTTTATTTGGAATTCCTGAAGATATTGGAGTTCGCGCCAACTTTGGCCGACCTGGTGCTCATTCTGCTTGGGAAAGCGCGATAAAAAGTATTGCAAACATTCAATTCAATAAATTTTGTAAAGGAAATGAATTATTGGTTTTAGGTCAATTAGACGTCGCTGAAGAAATGGCGGAAGCTGAAGGGTTAGACTATATGAATATTGCCGATAGGAGAAAATTCAACGACCTAGTAATTAAGATAGACAAAGAAGTTGCTCACATTGTTTCTGTTATCGTCAAAGCGAATAAGATTCCGATTATTATTGGTGGTGGTCATAACAATTCTTACGGCAACATCAAAGGAACCGCTTTAGCGAAAGGCAAGCCAGTCAATGCAGTCAATTTTGACGCACATTCCGACTTCCGAATTTTAGAAGGTCGACACAGTGGTAACGGATTTTCTTATGCCTTTGAAGAAGGATTTCTCAATAAGTACTTCATTTTTGGATTGCATGAAAATTATACTTCCAAAAAGGTGCTGTCGAAAATAAAAAAAGTACATGCTAGAGTTCGATACAATACCTACGATGAAATTGGTATTCGTAAGTTCAAGAACTTTGAGACAGAGCTAGAGTTGGCCCATAATTTTATTAATGATCAACCCTATGGTGTTGAAATTGACTTAGATGCCATTCCAAATATTGCTAGTAGCGCCATGACCATTAGTGGTTTTTCTGTTGAGCAACTCAGACAATTTGTCCATCATTTTGGTAAGAATCAAAACGCGAGTTATTTACACATTTGTGAAGGAGCACCAGACCTCGGCGAAGAAAAAAACAACCACCTCATCGGAAAACTAATGGGTTATTTGATTACTGATTTTATGAAAGCGAACGACCCAACACAAGGGATAATTCGAGCCATGGACGTCAATTTTACGGAAGTAAAATCCACTTCGATTAAATAACCTATCTTTGCGCAGATTTTCAGAATCCTTATGTTCTGAAATTTTTATACAACTTATATATGTTATTTGAAGATTTATCACTCTCGAAGAGTATCCAAAAAGCCGTTTTTGAAGAAGGCTATACCGAAGCAACTCCCATACAAGAACAATCTATCCCCATCGTTTTAGCCGGCCGAGATTTAATTGGTTGCGCACAAACAGGTACAGGAAAAACAGCAGCATTTGCTATTCCGATTATCCACCAATTACATCGCATGGTGCGTTCGTCTAATAAAGCGAAAGTGATTCGCGCACTGGTCATTACGCCAACTCGTGAATTAGCAGTGCAGATTGGTCAAAATTTCGACCGGTACGGAAAGTACACCAACCTCACGCAATTGACCATTTTTGGTGGCGTATCTCAAGTCCCTCAAGTTGATGTATTGCGAAAAGGTGTTGATGTTCTCGTTGCCACTCCAGGAAGACTACTTGACTTACACAAACAAGGATTTATAAACTTAGATCATCTTCATACTTTAGTCTTAGACGAAGCCGATCAAATGTTAGATATGGGATTCGTAAACGATGTAAAAAAAATCGTGAAATTGACGCCTAATAATCGACAAACATTATTATTTTCTGCAACGATGCCCATCGCGATTAGAGAATTGGCGGAGATGTTTTTGAAAGACCCTGCAACGGTTAGTGTTTCTCCAGTATCGTCTACCGCTGAAAATGTAGAACAACGTGTTTATTTTGTAGATAAGACTGAAAAAAGAAATTTACTCTACCATTTAATTCGAAATGAAAAACTATCTGATGTTTTGGTATTTTCTCGAACCAAACATGGCGCTGACAATGTTGTAAAAGCATTGCGAAAACACGGCGTTGCCGCTGAAGCCATTCACGGTGATAAATCGCAAAACGCTAGACAAAGAGTTTTAGATGCATTTAAAAATAAAGAAGTTGGCGTGTTAGTAGCGACTGATATTGCCGCGCGCGGTATCGATATCGACCAATTGCCATTTGTAATCAATTTTGATTTACCCAACATTCCAGAAACCTATGTGCATCGAATCGGAAGAACAGGGCGTGCAGGAAATGGTGGAATCGCTATTTCATTTTGTAGCAAAGACGAAGCGCCATATTGGAAAGATATCATGAAATTGATTAAAGTGGATGTGACGACCATTTCAGATCATCCCTATCCATGGCACGAAGGCAGCCCGGAAGCCGAAGCTGCTCCTCCAAAAAATTCTAATAGAAGTGGCGATGCTCACAAATCGAGAAAGTCGGCCAATTCGAAACAAAATAAAAAACGCTGGTATTAACCAGCGTTTGTTTTTTAACTGCGAATCAGTTTTCGATACTTTAATCGTTTTGGCGTCAAATCGCCACCCAAGCGTTTTTTCTTGTTTTCTTCATAATCGGAGAATCCTCCTTCAAAATAATAGACTTCAGAATTCCCTTCAAAGGCAAGAATGTGTGTACAAATTCTGTCTAAAAACCATCTGTCGTGAGAAATCACTACGGCACAACCCGCAAAGTTTTCCAAACCTTCTTCTAAGGCGCGAAGTGTATTAATATCCAAATCATTGGTTGGCTCATCCATTAACAAAACGTTACCTTCTTCCTTCAGCGTCATCGCCAAATGCAAACGGTTGCGTTCACCACCAGACAATGTTCCTACTTTTTTGTTTTGATCGCTTCCTCCGAAATTGAAACGAGACAAATAAGCTCTCGAGTTGACTTGTCGCCCTCCCATCATAATCAGTTCTTGTCCATCGCAAAAGTTTTCCCAAATCGATTTGTTGGGATCGATGTTAGAGTGCGCTTGATCGACATAGGCAATCTTCACCGTATCTCCGATGGCAAATTCTCCACCATCAGGTTTTTCTTCACCCATAATCATTTTAAAAATCGTCGATTTACCCGCGCCATTTGGGCCGATAATACCCACAATTCCCGCTTGAGGCAAAGTGAAATTCAAATTATCATACAACAATTTATCTCCGAATGCTTTCGCTACGTTTTTCGCTTCAATTACATTGGTTCCCAAACGCGGTCCATTTGGAATGTAGATTTCTAGATTCTCATCAAGTTGCTTTTGATCTTCATTCAACAATTTATCATAGTTCTGCAAACGCGCTTTTTGTTTGGTTTGACGGCCTTTCGAACCTTGTCGAACCCAATCCAATTCGCGTTCTAACGTTTTTCTGCGTTTCGATGCGACTTTTTCTTCCAAGGCCATTCGACTTGATTTTTGATCCAACCAAGAAGAGTAATTACCTTTCCATGGAATGCCTTCTCCTCTATCCAATTCTAAAATCCAACCCGCAACGTTATCTAAGAAATAACGGTCGTGTGTTACAGCGATTACCGTTCCCGCATATTGTGCCAAATGTTGTTCTAACCAAAGTACACTTTCCGCATCGAGGTGATTAGTTGGCTCATCGAGAAGGAGAACATCAGGCTGTTGCAAGAGCAATCTACATAAAGCAACGCGACGTCTTTCTCCACCGGACAAATGCTTGATTGGCGTATCGCCTTCTGGAGTTCGCAATGCATCCATGGCAATTTCTAATTTGGTATCGATTTCCCAAGCCCCCAGTGAGTCAATTTTGTCTTGCAAATCCGCTTGACGATCCATGAGTTGTTGCATCTTATCGGCATCTTCATAAACTTCAGGCAAACCAAATTGGTCATTGATTTTGTTAAACTCGTCCAAAACCGCCATAGTCTCTGCCACGCCCTCACGAACAATTTCTATTACTGTTTTCGAATCATCGAGTTGCGGATCTTGCTCCAAATAACCAACGGTGTAACCAGGTTGAAATACCACGTCGCCTTGATAGTTTTTATCAACGCCAGCTATAATTTTCAATAAGGATGATTTTCCTGAGCCATTAAGACCCAGAATTCCGATTTTGGCTCCATAAAAGAAACTCAAATAGATGTTTTTCAAAACTTGTTTATCGCTGCTTGAGTAGGTTTTACTCAGTTTTTGCATTGAAAATATTACTTTTTTATCGTCTGACATTTTTTAATGTTTTAATTAATTTACTTCCATTTTTATTTCGCCAAATGAATCCGAATGGCGTGTTATTTTATAAGTGATTCCCTTCTATTTTTTTAGCCCTACAAATATATTACATTAAAATAATAAAGAAAGTTTTCTTCTGAAAGAATAAGATAGATCGCAGCCTCCTTTTGACTTTATTAAAGTAAAACCAAATAGAAAACTTGTAAGTGTGAAATATATAACGTTTTAATAAAAATCTACAAGTGATCAAACTACAATCAGGGTCACCTTTGATAAGTGAAATTTAATAACCATTTCATCCCCAAACAATGAAAAAAAATTTACTTTCAAGCATCTTATTTATTGCGGTACTATTCAGTTACAATTCAAATTATAGTCAAGCCCCAAATTTAGGTACGGCCGCTGATTTCGTGCTTTTTTCCTCAGTCGGTGCGGTTACCAATACTGGCATCTCGCAACTCACTGGTAATGTCGGAACGAATAATGGCTCCAGTACTGGTTTTGGCAACGTCAACGGCGTCATGCACGACGGCGATGGAGCCACTGCACAATGCACTGCTGATTTGACATTGGCTTATAACCAATTAAACAGTACAATTCCAAATTTCTTTCCAGCTCCTTTGTTGGGAAATGGGCAAATTTTAACTGCAGGAGTTTATTCTATTGGAAGTGCTGCGACGTTCAACGGGAACCTTACTTTAAATGCACAAGGAAATGAGAATGCAGTATTTATTATTAAAATTCAAGGAGCTTTCGCTTCGGGGGCTAATGCGGCTGTTTTGTTGACCAATGGTGCGCAGGCTTGTAATGTATTTTGGAAAATTGAAGGACTTGTTAGTTTAGCATCAGGTACTTCATTCAAAGGAACACTAATTGCGCACAATGCGGCGATTAACTTAAACACCGGAGTGATCCTTGAAGGTAGAGCGCTTTCAACAACCGGAGCAGTGATGGTAAATGGCGTTTTGTCGTTTACACCAATCGGATGTGGAAGTCCCGTTCTCAATGGACCAATAGCACCTAGTTTAGGAGCTGCGACATGTTTTACAATATTTTCATCTAATGGTTCCGTATCCAACTCAGGTGTTACCACTGTTACAGGAGATGTGGGCACTAACGTTGGATTGACCACCGGTTTTTCTAGTCTAAGTGTAAATGGAATGATTCACACTATTCCAGATGTATCAACTGCACAAGCAGCGGCATCATTGCTACTCACGAATACCTATTTAACCAATCTTCCCAAAGATATTGAATTACTGTACCCAGCGCAATTTGGGAGAGATTTGGTCTTAACTCCTCATACCTATTTATTAAATGCCGCTACGGTTTTGACAGGTTCGGTTTATTTGGATGCGCAGAACAATTCCGATGCAGTATTTGTTATTAAAATCAATGGCGCGTTGTCCACCGATACGTACTCAAAAGTGATATTGATTAATGGTACCCAAGCCAAAAACGTGTATTGGAAAATTAATGGAGCTGTTCTGCTGAGAGATTATACCGAATTTGAAGGAACCATTGTAGCCAATAATGGGGCGGTTAATTTAACCACCGGAACGATTCTTAACGGAAGGGCTTTTACTACGGCAGGTGCATTGGGAACTGTTGCCATTGTAGCAATTCTTCCGGAAGCCTGCGCGTTAGCAACTCAAACATTTGAAAGCAGTCAAAAAGCGATGATTTATCCCAACCCATTTCAATCGACAACGACGATCACTCTACACGATAATTTTAATTTTAATGAAACGAAAATCATCATTTATAATTCATACGGTGCAGAAGTAGTGCAATCTTCATTATCAGAAACAACAACTACTATAGAAATGAGCAATTTTCCATCCGGTTTCTATTTTTATACGATAAGCAGTCAAAATAAAATTATACAGTCTGGAAAACTAATTTCAAAATAAGGATTTTAGTAAGGCCTTAAAAAAAAACTAATCCAATGGAATTTTCATTGGATTTTTTTTATTCTTATACCCTTCCTTTTAAAGCATTAAACACCCATGCATTCGCCAAAAAACCAACACCTACAGCACCAAAGCCCCAGCCGGCAGTATCGTCATATCGAAAAGCGCCTAAGGCCATCAAAAGTATTCCCATGAGTATCATGATAAAGGTTGCCCAGCCCAGCACAGTGTTTTTGTTCATTCCCATAGTTTGTGGTATTTATTGTAGAGGGACAAATATCGGGAATATTCCTTAATTTGAGAATTCAATTTTACTTAAATTAAAACTAACATCCCTTTCAACAAAAACAATAACACAAGTACAAACTCGAATGCTATTGTTTTTTATCAAATAATTAACACCATAATTTAAGGCGCGATGGGATAAAAGGAAGAAACAAAATTATTGTAATTCACCTCCCAAATGTTATAATCTAGAGGGTCAACATTTCCATTTCCATCTAAATCCGTTACAAAAATTCCAGAGGCAAATTCGTTGTAATCTACTTCCCATACGTTATAATCTAGGGGATCAATGTTCCCATTTTGGTCAATATCTCCTGAGTAGAATGCCCAAACTCCAGACACAACTTCCTTCATGTTATTGCCATAAGCTTTAAAAGAATCAGTTGTAAAATCGTAAGTAAGTTGCGTAGAGCCTAGAACTTGTGGCATTGCACTCCAAGTTTGCACCATATTACTTCCCTTTATTGCAATATAATAGGACCCATATACAATATTGTTGAAGTACACTATTAAGGTTCCGTCTGTATACAATTGCCCAGTAGTTATTGCTACGGTTCGATAATTTTGTGAATTGTGCAATTCAACTATCAAGTTGTCAACGGCAGTTATGGGTGATACGCCGTCTTGATTGTTTCTTACCGATCTCATAGAATTTGTTGCAGTGTCAAAATAACCTTCAATATAAAGTTTCAAAATAGCTATTGATGGACAACTAGGTCTCACGTTTACTAAAACTGGACTAGACGCTGTGCCAGCGCAGCCATTACTAGTATGCTGAACCCTATAGTTACCTGATGTAGCAACTACAATACTTTGCGTGGTCTCTCCTGTCGACCACAAATAAGAGGCACCAGGACTTGAAGTTAATGTAACATTCCGATCTGAACAAAAAGTTGTAGCACCGCTCGCTGTTATTGTTGGTATTGTTGCTGGAGGTGTATTTACAACTACCGCTGTGGGCGCTGAAACTGGACTTAAACAACCAAATACATTAGTAACTTGAACGGTATAATTGTCAGCGGCACCAACCGTAATACTTTGTGTCGATGCACCATTTGACCAAAGATAACTGCTCCCTGCACTACCAGTCAAGGTTACATTTCCACCACTACAAATTATTGTAGAACTACTGGCAGTTATAGTTGGTGCGATTGGCACAGGATTTACAATAACTGAAGTAACCGCAGAAGCCTCACTTTGACAACCAGAGTTGATAACACGAACCGTATAACTTCCTGTTTCAGAAACACTTATACTTTGCGAGGTTGCACCAGTTGACCATAAATAATTAGTACCGGGACTTGATGTCAAAATTACATCACCTCCTGAACAAAAAGTAGTTGGCCCTCCCGCTGAAATTGTTGGTGTGGCAGGTATCGCATTTACAGTTACTACTGTTGCAGGTGAAGCTGCACTTTGACATCCATTTGCATCCGTGGTAAGAACTGTATAATTGCCAGCGGCAGAAACAGTAATAAATTGTGTCGTTGCTCCTGTTGACCACAAATAACTAGACGCAGAATTAGTAACTAAAACAACATTTTCACCTTGGCAAAACGTAGTAGGTCCCATCGCTATTATTCTCGGCCGGGGAGGTAGATTTACAGTAACAAAAATCTCTGGTGAAAAAAGACTCAAACATCCGGTACTGGCATCTCTAACACTCACACGATAGTCACCACTTGCTGAAACAGTTATACTTTGCGTTGTTGCTCCAGTGGTCCATATGTAACTATTTCCCGGACTTGATGTCAGAACAACGCTTCCACCTTGACAAAATGTGGTTGGTCCACTAGCGGTTATCTCTGGCGTAGGCGCTGGAGGATTTACCGTAAATACAGTCGATGCTGAGACTGCACTTTGACAACCATTAGCATTAGTAACGCGAACAGTGTAACTACCGCTTTCTGAAATGATAATACTTTGAGATGTCGCTCCAGTAGACCATAAATAGCTAGTTGCAGCACTTGATGATAATAAAACACTACCTCCAGAACAGAATGTAGTTGGTCCATTAGCAGATAACGTAGGTGTAGCAGGTAACGCATTTACATTGACAACAACCGCTGTTGAAGCCGCACTTTGACAGCCATTTGCATTCGTGATACGAACGGTATAATTGCCAGCGGCAGAAACAGTAATAAATTGTGTGGTTGCACCCGTTGACCATAAATAACTAGAACCGGTAGTAGAAATCAATTCTACACTTCCACCTTGACAAAATGTTGTAGGTCCTGCAGCTATTATTTTTGGTGCGGCCGGAGGTGAGTTTACAGTAACAAAAACCACTGTTGATAAAGGACTCAAACATCCTGTAATGGCATCTCTCACACTTACATTATAGCCACCACTTGTTGACACAGTTATACTTTGCGTTGTTGCTCCTGTAGACCATAAATAGCTATTTCCTGGACTTGACGTCAGAACAACGCTTCCACCTTGACAAAATGTAGTAGGTCCACTAGCGGTTATTACTGGTCTAGGCGCTAGAGAATTTACTGTAAATACAGTCGGTGCTGAAACTGCACTTTGACAGCCATTGGCATTAGTAACACGAACTGTATAACTACCACTTTCTGTAATGACAATACTTTGAGATGTCGCTCCTGTAGACCATAAATAGCTGTTTGCAGTACTAGAAGTTAATACAACACTTAATCCAGCACAGAATGTAGTTGGTCCATCAGCGGTTAACGTAGGTGTAGCCGGTAACGCATTTATATTGACAACAACCGCAGTTGAAGCTGCACTTTGACATCCATTGCTATTTGTAACTCTTACAGTATAGCTACCTGCTGTTAAAACTGTAATACTTTGTGTTGTAGCACCGGTCGACCATAAATAACTAGTACCAACACTGGATGTCAAAATAACACTACCTCCCGAACAAAAAGTAGTTGGACCTCCCGCGGAAATTGTTGGCGTTGTTGGCAGCGGATTGACGGTTACCGTTGTACCTATGGACGCCGCACTTTGACAACCATTGGCATTGGTCACACGAACAGTATAGACGCCCGCTGCGGAAACGGTAATGCTTTGCGTAGTGGCACCTGTCGACCACAAATAACTCGACCCAGCGGAAGAAGTCAATACGACATTGCCCCCTATGCAAAAAGTGATTGGTCCTCCAGCACTTATAGTTGGTGCAGGTGGTAAAGAATTAACCGTTATTGCGCTACTATTAGATGCATCAGAATTACAGCCGGAAACAGCATTTACGCACGTATATGCTCCTGCTATTGACGCCGTATATGTGGCATTTGTTGCACCACCAATAGTACTACCATTATTATACCACTGAAAGGAGCCAACTGTTGGAGCAACAGTGGTTCTTAGATCTAGACTGACTCCGGACTGAATTGCTCCGTTTTTAGAAAAAGAACCATAAGCAAAATTATTAGCTATCAAATTCAGATTTGCTCCTAGCCATCGAAAGGTATAATTATTTCCAGGTAACAGATTTAAATTAGGTAGATTGATTTTATTCAAACCTGGTAAACCTGAGATTGTAATATTTTGAGAATGAATTAATGTCCCGCCGACGCCGACGCCATTGTAAATATTGAATTCACCTGTAACGGTTTGAAGTCCATTAAAGTAAATTTGAATCGCACTTGTTGTTCCTAGCACTGTCGGTACAAAAGACTGCCACAAATCAGTTCCTGAAGTAGCGATTAAGGAAGTAGCAGAATAAGATAAATCAGTTACACTTGAAGGTACCGCAGCAGTCAAAACGACACTATTCCCAGCGCAGAATGAAGAGGCTCCGCCCGCGGCTATTGTTGGGGCTCTAGGGGGCAAAGTCGTAAATCCTGGCAAACTGCTTGTGACACCGCCAGCGGTCACTGAAACTGGGCCTGATATTCCCGTTCCAACTATTGCAGTAATTTGTGTACTAGAATTGACAACAAAAGAGGCAGCTGGTGTTCCTCCAAAAAGCACGGTCGTCGCTCCATCAAAATTGATTCCTATAATTACAATAGAAGTTCCAGAACAACCGTTAGTCGGCGTAAAATTCGCAACTGACGGCAATACTGTCGTACCGCTTTGAGTCGCTTCTACTGCGTAATTATAAGCTTTATCGTACGTATATACTTTATAATAATAAGTTACTCCGGCCGTTAAACCTGTATCAATAAAAGACGTGCCTGTACCTACATATCTCACTATTCCTGATAATGAACCTGTACCATTTATATAACTATTTCCCACAGCGTAAACTCCATTGATATTGGGATCATTGTCAGTGTTCGGATTGGTACTGTACCTGACAACCATATAACCACCACCGTCAACACCACCTGCAGCAGCTGTCCAACCGACTGTCAAATTTGAAGCGGTAGCAGATCCAACTGTAACCGCTGTTGCACTGTTGGGCGCAGTATTATCAATGGTTGCAGATTCATAAATAACAAAATCATCAACATATATATCTTCTTGAATAATATTATTTAACCGAACCACCAAATGTGCGGCCGCAGATGTCACAGCAGTAGTCGATGTTGGTGAATAAGTAACTTTCTGCCAAGTGTTCATAGAAACTGGAGAGCTATAAAAACCTGAGGACTGCTCCACGCCACCTCTATAATTTCCGCTTTGATTTTCTACGGTAAAAAAAGGATCATTAGTTCTCCTATAGTACTGAACTTGCCAAGCTGTACTGCTCGAAGCAATCGTGACTAAGGGAGAAAAAACCCGGCAAATCGAAGAACTAGTCGGAGATATTCTCATCGAATTAGCACCGCTTCTGACCGTACTTGTTGAATTAAAAATTGATGTATTTGTAGACGACTTCGTCCAATTGGTTGCTACTGGTGTTGCATTGGTAGAGCCATTAACAATGGTCGCCGCCCCTTCAAAACCTCCGTTTAGTCCCAAATAGGAATTGGTCTGACTGTATCCCGAAACTGTTGTCAGCATTATTAAAAGCAAAACTGAAAATAAGCATAAATGGGATTGAAGCAGCGATAATCTTACCGCAATAGAGGTAAACATTGATTTCATAATAAACAGATTTTACAAGTGATGCAAATCTATAATTAGAAAAGGCAAAGCACAATAGCTGCTTTCCGATAGCGGTTGAAATGCAAGATATTTTAGATGAACAACTTAAAAATTCGTTAAAATGCATTTTGCTACAATAAAAAACACAAGAAAAATCATACAGTTCTTAAAAAAGTTACCCCAACTTAGAAAATTCGGGTATCAATCCAGAAAAATTTTTCGCGCTCAGTTTTTTGAAGATTGCTTTGCAGAATTACCAACTATTCCGGATTGAAATAGTAAGAAAAAAAAGCCGATAAAACGGATATTGATCATAGTCATTCCTACATAAATAGAATTTTTGGGGAATTAACACTTCATTTAAAATTGCTGTAAAATTATCAAATAAAGAGGATTACCGCGTTGCAGCATAGAAGCAACTGATTGAGTTCTTTTTTGTGTTAAGCTAAAATCATTAAAAATAGTTTGTAATATGATTCCAAAAAAATAGCATCAAGTTGAAATCTTAATGCTATTTTCGAATCAAAAATTATCTAATTAATTCTTTATGGACCAGTTGGATAAAATGAAGAAACAAAATTGTTGTAATTGGATTCCCAAAATGTATAATCCACCGTATCGACATTTCCATTTCCATCAATATCCGTTGGAAATACTCCAGAGGCAAAGTTGTTGTAATCTACTTCCCATTGCGAATAATCAAGCGTATCTAAATTGCCATTCTGATCTACATCTCCTGAGTAGAATGCAAATACTCCC
>JANMML010000004.1:0-226593 GCA_031373195.1 Flavobacterium sp.
ATGATTTCGCTTTCAGAACTGCTACGCCATTTATTGATGCGCCAGCAGGAACACCAATTCAAATAGATATTGCACCAAGCACAAGTACTTCAGTTGCAGAGAGTATTTTTAATATTGCTCCAACGTTAACAGAGGGAGAAACTTATGTTTTAGTGGCTAACGGAATTGTAAGTGCAACAGGATATACGCCATCACAACCCTTTGGATTATCAGTTTTTGCGCAAGGAAGAGAAACAGCTTCAAATGCTGCTAATACAGATGTATTGGTTAATCATGGTTCAACAGATGCACCAACAGTTGATATAGTAAATGTTGGAATACCAAACGTAACAATTGTAGATGACATTTCATTTCCTAATTTTAGTACATCGTACTTAGAATTGCCAACATCAAATTATATTATAGATGTCAGAGATGCAACGGGAACGAGTACGGTGGCTTCCTATAGTGCACCGCTCGAAAGTTTGAATTTGCAAGGTCAAGCAATTACAGTGTTAGCAAGCGGTTTCTTAGATCCTACTCAAAATAGTGATGGACCAGTATTTGGATTATGGGTTGCCTTAGCAAGTGGAGGAAATTTGATCCCTCTACCTTTCGCACCTTTAAGTACAGAAAACTTTAATACTTCTTCAGTGGCTATATCACCAAACCCAGTTTCAGATGTATTAAAGATTCATGTTCCTTTTTCGTATAGTTCTTTTTCGGGAACCTTAACGGATATGAGTGGAAGAACAATAAAATCATTACGTAAAGGAGATACTAATATTGATGTCTCTAGTCTTGCGAACGGTATTTATATTGTCAATTTAGCGATTGATAGCAAGCCATTTCAACAAAAAATTGTGGTAAGCAAAAAATAATAAGTTAAGTATCATCTTAAGACAAAAGGCTGTAACGTTAGCGTTATGGCCTTTTTTTTTGGAAATAAAAGTCGAACACTTTTTTTTAAATAATTGTAGTGGTAGGGATTTTTCCCGATCAAAGAGCATTATAAGGAAGTTCTCTCACTTGCTTATAGAATAATTTAAGCATTGTTTGAAAGTAATACTCTTATAATTAGCGTCAATGCTTTTGAAATACTGCTCTTATTCTTAACTTTTAATAATCAACAACTTAACAATATTTCACAATGGTTAAAATAAATACAAACATTGTTTTGTTGAAGATTTAATTAAAAAGAGTAAACTATATTTGAATATTAATTACAAAAAAAACAAACAATTATGAAAAAATTTACTCACTTATTTGTCGCAGGTGTCGCTCTATTTAGCGCACATGCATCGCTAGCACAAACAGCTAGAGTCCAAGTCATTCACAATTCAGCAGATGCAGCAGCAGCTGTGGTTGATGTTTATTTGAATGGAGCCATTTTATTGAACGATTTTGCGTTCAGAACTGCCACACCATTTATTGATGCACCAGCAGGTGTGCCAATACAAATCGACATCGCTCCGGGTACAAGTACTTCGGTCGCCCAAAGTATTTATAGCATTGCTCCAACATTAACATCAGGAGAAACCTATGTAGTTGTTGCAAATGGAATTGTAAGTCCAACCGGATATGCTCCTGCACAACCTTTCGGATTAGCTGTATTCGCGCAAGGAAGAGAAACTGCATCTTTCGCAACTTCAACTGATGTGTTGGTAAATCATGGTTCTACGGATGCTCCTACAGTGGACGTTGTTGAAACTAGTGTTCCAGCTGGTACCATTGTAGATGATATTTCTTATCCAAATTTTACTTCTGGCTATTTGGAATTTCCAACCGCAGATTATGTGTTAGCAGTGAAAGACGCTACGGGAACAGTAACTGTGGCTACTTATGCAGCACCACTTGCCACATTAAACTTGCAAGGTGCAGCACTAACTGTATTGGCTAGTGGTTTTTTAAACCCAGCTGTGAACGGTGACGGGCCTGCATTCGGTTTGTATGTTGCATTAGCATCAGGTGGCGCATTGATTCCATTACCTTTGGTAACTCCTCCTCCAACTGCTAGAGTTCAAGTTATTCATAATTCAGCAGATGCAGCAGCAGCTTTAGTAGATGTATATGTAAACGGTGACCTGTTATTGAACGATTTCGCATTCAGAACTGCAACTCCTTTTGTTGATGCTCCTGCAGGAACTCCAATACAAATCGATATTGCGCCAAGTACAAGTACATCAGTTGCACAAAGTATCTACAACATTGCACCAACCTTAACAGCGGGAGAAACTTACGTTTTAGTTGCAAATGGAATTGTTAGCCCACCTGGATATTCTCCTGCGCAGCCTTTTGGATTATCTGTATTTGCACAAGGAAGAGAAACTTCTTCTAATGCTGCCAATACCGATGTTTTGGTAAACCATGGTTCTACAGATGCTCCAACAGTTGATGTAGTTGAAACAAGTGTTCCAGCCGGAACTATCGTAGATGACATTTCTTTTCCAAATTTCAATTCAGCGTATTTACAGTTGCCAACGGCAGATTACACACTAGCAGTAAGAGATGCCACAGGAACAGTTACGGTGGCTACTTATGCAGCACCACTTGCCACATTAAACTTGCAAGGTGCAGCACTAACTGTATTGGCTAGTGGTTTTTTAAACCCAGCTGTGAACAGTGATGGACCTGCATTCGGTTTGTATGTTGCATTAGCATCAGGTGGCGCATTAATTCCATTACCTTTGGTAACTCCTCCGACAACTGCTAGAGTTCAAGTTATTCATAATTCAGCAGACGCAGCAGCAGCTTTAGTAGACGTATATTTAAATGGTGACATATTATTGAATGATTTCGCCTTCAGAACTGCTACTCCTTTTATTGATGCTCCAGCGGGAACACCGATACAAATCGATATTGCGCCAAGTACAAGTACATCAGTTGCACAAAGTATTTACAACATTGCACCAACATTAACAGCGGGTGAAACTTACGTTTTAGTTGCAAATGGAATCGTAAGTGCTACTGGATATACTCCTGCACAGCCTTTTGGATTATCTGTTTTTGCTCAAGGAAGAGAAACTTCTTCAAATCCGGCAAATACTGATGTTTTGGTAAACCATGGTTCTACAGATGCGCCAACGGTAGATGTTGTTGAGTCAAGTATTCCGGCGGGAACTATTGTAGATGATATTTCATTTCCAAATTTTAATTCAGATTATTTAGAATTGCCAACAGCTGATTATGTTTTAGATGTTAAAGATGCAACAGGTACTGTTACAGTTGCAAGATACAGCGCGCCATTGGCTACTTTAGGATTACAAGGAGCGGCGTTAACGGTTGTAGCAAGTGGTTTCTTAAACCCAGCGGTTAATAGTGATGGTGCAGCATTTGGACTATGGGTTGCTTTGGCTTCAGGAGGTAACATGATTGCATTACCTAACATTCCTTTGAGCTCACAAAGTTTTGATTTCTCAACTGTTGCGATTTTCCCAAATCCAACTTCTGAAGTATTAAATATCAACATTCCTTTTTCATTCGAAACCGTTTCTGGACAAGTTATAGATATCAGCGGACGTGCTGTAAAATCAATAAACAAAGTAGAAAACAGTATTGATGTTTCAAACCTTTCTAACGGTTTATATGTTTTAGACTTGTTGATTGACAACAAACCTTTCAAACAAAAGTTTATTGTTAGTAAAAACTAACGCTTTGAATACATATTTTGAAGGCTGTAATTTATCATTACAGCCTTTTTTTATTTCCAAAAAATAATAAAACAAAAAAGCCTTTCAATACGAAAGGCTTTTTGTGAGCGCAGAAGGATTCGAACCTTCGACCGCCTGCTTAGAAGGCAGGTGCTCTATCCAGCTGAGCTATGCACCCATTTTTCTTTTTAAACTAAAATGGAAAAGTTTATGTTGTCGGGGTGGCAGGATTCGAACCTGCGGCCTCCTGCTCCCAAAGCAGGCGCGATAACCGGGCTACGCTACACCCCGAAAAAAAACATAAAGCGGAGAGTAAGGGATTCGAACCCTTGGTACAGTTTCCCATACGCATGTTTAGCAAACATGTCCTTTCGGCCACTCAGGCAACTCTCCAAACTTAAAGAACGTGTATGCATTTAAGCGGTTGCAAATGTAACTTTCTATTCTATATTTTACAAATTATTAGAATGTTTTTTTTTCTTCAATTTTAAAATCCTTAGCAATCAAATGCATAGCTTTTTCTTGGTGAAAAATATAACATTGAAATACAGAATTGCAATCAAAATTTCTATCCAAAATTGGTTATTTTCTTAAGGCGACCGCATTTCAATACTTAATAATATGGAAAATGTAATTTAGTATTTCTTGAAAATGATTAAATTCGCAGCGAATAAATAAACATTTCCACCATCATGAACAAAAAAGTAGTTATCGTATCGGCCGCAAGAACTCCAATTGGAAGTTTTATGGGTGCTTTGTCCACAGTAAGTGCAACGCATTTAGGGGCAGCAGCCATCAAAGGAGCCTTAAGTAAAATCAATTTAGATCCTAATTTAGTTGATGAGGTAATTATGGGAAATGTAGTTCAAGCAGGCGTTGGTCAAGCTCCGGCAAGACAAGCCGCTTTGTACGCTGGATTACCGAATACAGTTATTACTACGACTGTAAATAAAGTTTGTGCTTCTGGGATGAAAGCGGTGATGCAAGGAGCTCAAGCGATTATGGCTGGAGATGCAGAAATCATCGTTGCAGGTGGTATGGAAAACATGAGTATGATTCCACATTATGTGCACATGAGAAATGGGGTGAAATTCGGACCAACCTCAATGATAGACGGAATGCAAAAAGACGGATTGCAAGATGCTTATGATAATAATGCGATGGGCGTTTCTGCCGATTTATGTGCAGCCGAATATAAAATTACACGAGAGCAACAAGATGCTTTTGCTGTTCAATCCTACGAGCGTTCTGCTAAAGCTTGGGAAGCGGGAAAATTTGACAATGAAGTTGTTCCTGTAGCTGTGCCGCAGAGACGTGGTGAACCAATCATGGTGACGAAAGATGAGGAATACACCAATGTAAAATTGGATAAGATTCCGTCTTTGAATGCTGCATTTACAAAAGAAGGAACGGTTACAGCTGCTAATGCTTCTACAATTAATGATGGTGCTGGTGCTGTAATATTGATGAGCGAAGAGAAGGCGAAAGCCATGGGATTGAAACCTCTTGCGACAATAGTAAGTTATGCAGATGCTGCACAGGAACCAAAATGGTTTACCACGGCTCCTGCTAAAGCATTACCTAAAGCATTAAACAAAGCCGGTTTGCAATTGAGTGATGTTGATTTCTTTGAATTTAATGAAGCCTTTTCAGTAGTTGGTTTGGCCAATGCACAGATTTTAGGATTGGATAATGATAAAGTGAATGTCAATGGTGGAGCGGTTTCGTTAGGACATCCACTGGGTTGCTCTGGTGTAAGAATCATTATCACTTTGATCAATGTGCTAGCCCAAAACAACGGAAAAATCGGAGCTGCAGCGATTTGTAATGGCGGTGGCGGTGCTTCAGCAATTGTAATTGAAAGAAATTAAAAATTAATTGCTATTGATCAGTGTTGGTGGTGAATCGAATGCCCTAGCCCTGATTGTAACGGCATCCTTTTGTGGCGTTGTTCGACGCAAAAGATAAAGTGGAAAGCAGGTTTCCGCTTCTAAAAGTTCAAAATATTTAAATAACCTTCATGTTTGGGATTTGTAATTTAGCTATTATTCCGTTACGGGCTGAGCCAAGTGACAGAAGCGAAATCGTTTCTCAAGTCTTATTTGGAGAACATTTTGAAGTTTTGACGACCGAGAAGCAATGGGCTCGAATCAGATTGCAGTTTGATGGTTATGAAGGATGGATTGATGTGAAGCAATACCAACCGATTCTTGAGGAGCAGTATTTACAGCTGACGAAAGATGTTATCGTCTTGAATTCAGATTTAGTCGAATATATTACGTCTCCTAATAATTTATTGATGCCCATTCCGCTAGGAGCGTCCTTATCTTTTTTGAATCACAGTGAAATTAATGTCGCTGGTTTTGATTTTGAAGGCATGAAAATTAGCGGTGTCAAACCCAAATCGAATTTGATCAATACATCTTTTATGTATTTGAATGCGCCATATTTATGGGGCGGAAAGACACCTTTTGGTATCGATTGTTCCGGTTTTACGCAGATGGTTTACAAGCTAAACGGTTATCATCTTAAAAGAGATGCATCACAGCAAGCAGCCGAGGGTGAGGCATTGAGTTTTATAGAAGAAAGTGAACCAGGAGATTTGGCTTTTTTCGATAATGAAGAAGGGAAGATTATTCACGTGGGGATCATTATGGATAACAATTATATCATCCATTCCAGTGGAAAGGTGAGAATTGATCGCTTGGATCATTTGGGGATTTATAATGCCGAAACCAATCGACATACACATAAACTTCGTGTCATTAAGAAAATGATATAAGAAAAAAGCCTGTCAATAATGACAGGCTTTTTTTAGGATTTGCGTTTTGCTATTTTCCTAGCTTCGCTTTTAAAGCTTTTTTCTTATCGGTCATTTCAAGCGCTCCGTAAACGTTCAGTAATGTGGTTCCAACATCTTCATTTTTAGGATCCAAATCGAATGCTTTTTCTAGATATGGTAGTGCAGAATTGAACATGTCACTTCTTTGTTTTTTCAAAACTTCGTATCGCTTATTGTCTTTCTCTGAGGTTCCTAACTTGTTCATTTCTTCAATCATTTTTTTGTCGGCGTCCAATTTGAGAATGGCTAAGTTAAGATAAGCATTGGTGAAGTTCGGGTTGATTTCGATTGCTTTCTTATAATAACCTTCAGCTTCTGCTGCATTTGTTTTAGAAGCGATAACTCCCAAATTATAGAGCAAATCAGCATCATTTGGGTTTTTTGCTAGTACTTCGGTAACCAATTTCTTATACATCGCGAAATCGTTCAGTTCTAAATATACATTCGCTTCTGTCATCGCGATTGATGTGTCGTCTGGATTTGCAGCTCTGGCATCGCTTAATGCTTGTTTGGCTTGATCAATCTTGCCTTGTTGCACCAAGATTAATGCAATGTTTTTAAGGATTTCACCTTTTTTTGACGGAATTTTCTCGTCTCTTGGACTGGTGTATAATTTTAGACGAATTTTTGTATCACGATCCGTTTTAGACGCTGTAGTTGAACCGAAAAACTCTTCCTGCTCATTCAAGACGTTTTTTGCGTAATATCCCATTCCTTCACCAGAGTAATTTTGCTTTTTCAAATCCTCGTAGTAGGCAAGTGCGGTATCATAGTCCTCGCCATTTAAGGCGTAGTTTCCGGCATAATATAACTTCTCCAAATCGGTCTTGTCCAACTCGTAGGTTTGGTAGAGCAATTTAGAAGCTGTCTTATAGTCTTTCGAATTTCCTGCGTCTACCGCTCCATTAATTAACTGATTTTTAATATCAGCGATAGAAGATTGTACTTGCGACGAATATTTAGATTTTCCTGAAGCCTTTTCTATTGACAATACCTCTTGGTAGGCTTTGGCAGCGGATGAAAGATTTTTTGCAAACTCAACTTTTTTGTTGGCCAAATCTAGATGTGCGTTTCCTTTTACAAAGTAGAACTGTGCTTTTTCTGCAGGTTCTGCCGCTCCTATTGTTGATTCTGTTTGCGTTAAGACTGATATTGCTTCAGCACTATTTCCGTTTTTTAATGCTTTTTCAGCGGCTTTGATTTGATCTTTCTGGGCAAAAGAACCCATTGATACTAGTAAAGCTGCTGCGAGAACTACATATTTACTTTTCATTTAATTTAATTTAAGTTGATATTTATAAGAAAAAAAAGCATTTCAACCAAAATTGATTGAAATGCATTGTGTTAATTACTCTTCATCTGCCTCGTCAGCGTCATCATCTGTTTCATCATCTTCGACTACTTCTTCATCTTCATCGTCGTCATCGTCTGCAGCACCGTCATCTTCTAGGATTTCTAAAACTGGTTTTACTCTTTCAATAGCGGTATCTTCAATGATGTTTCCGTCTTCATCCAGCACAACTTCTGCAACATCATCTTTCATTACTTTAGTTACCGCGGCGATGGAGTCATTTCCTTTAATGTTAATCAGTTTCACTCCTTGTGTAGCTCTTCCCATGACACGAAGATCTTCCACAGCCATTCTGATAGTTAGCCCAGATTTATTGATAATCATCAAATCATCGTTGTCAGTTACGGCATTGATAGAAATTAATTTTCCGGTTTTCTCTGTAATATTGAGCGTTTTTACCCCTTTACCACCACGATTGGTAATTCTATAATCGTCTAGGCTTGAACGCTTACCGTAACCATTTTCAGCCACAACAAGAATTTCACTAGTCATGTCATTTACGGTGACCATTCCGATGACTTCATCGGTATCGTCTTTCAATGTGATACCGCGAACTCCTGAGGCAGTTCTTCCCATTGGTCTGGTTTTAGTTTCTTCAAATCGAACTAATTTTCCAGACTTCACAGCCACAATAATTTGACTTTCGCCGTTGGTTAATTTTGCTTCTAGTAATTCGTCTCCTTCACGGATTGTAATTGCCGCAACACCATTAACACGAGGTTTAGCGTATTTCTCTAAGGACGTTTTCTTCACCTGTCCTTTTTTGGTAACCATGACCAAATTATGACTATTGGTGTATTCTTTATCTTTTAGATCTTGTGTGCAGATAAACGCTTTTACTTTATCATCACTTTCAATGTTAATCAAGTTTTGTAAAGCACGTCCTTTTGCTGTTTTATTTCCTTCTGGAATTTCGTACACACGCATCCAGAAACATTTACCTTTTTGCGTAAAGAACATCATGTATTGGTGGTTGGTTGCTACGTACATATGCTCAAGGAAATCTTGATCTCTAGTTCCGGCGCTTTTCTGTCCAACTCCTCCTCTATTTTGGGTTTTGTATTCTGTCAAATTGGTACGTTTGATATATCCTGCGTGTGAAATGGTAATCACCACATTTTCATCTGCAATCAAATCTTCAATACTGACGTCACCACCAGAATATTCAATTGTTGAACGTCTTTCATCCCCGTATTTATCGCGAATTTCTATCAATTCAGTTTTGATCAATTCCATACGAAGTTCTTTACTTGCTAATAAAGCTTTCAATTCTTCGATTAATTTCATGATTTCTTCGTATTCCGCTCTCAATTTGTCTTGCTCCAGGCCTGTCAATTGACGCAAACGCATTTCAACAATGGCTCTCGACTGAATATCCGAAAGTTTGAAACGCTCCATTAATTTCTCTCGAGCTTCTTCCGTGTTTTTAGAGCCTCTAATTAAGGCAATTACTTCGTCGATATTGTCTGACGCTATAATTAAACCTTCTAATATGTGCGCTCTTTCTTCTGCTTTGCGCAAATCGAATTGCGTTCTTCGAACCACAACATCATGACGGTGCTCCACAAAATAATGAATCAAATCTTTCAGATTCAACATTTGAGGTCTGCCTTTTACTAGAGCGATATTATTTACACTAAATGAGGATTGAAGTTGTGTGAATTTGTACAACGTATTCAAAACAACATTGGCAACGGCGTCACGTTTCAAAATATAAACGATACGCATTCCATTACGATCTGATTCATCACGAATGTTCGCAATACCCTCTATTTTTTTATCATTAACTAAATCAGCCGTTTTCTTGATCATTTCGGCTTTGTTGACTTGATATGGAATTTCAGTTACGATGATTGATTCTCTACCGTCTACTTCTTCAAATGCAACCTTGGCACGCATTACAATTCTACCACGTCCCGTTTTGAAAGCTTCTCGAACACCTTCGTAGCCGTAGATTACGCCGCCTGTTGGAAAATCGGGAGCTTTGATATGATTGATTAATTCGTCAATTTCGATTTCATTATTGTCGATATACGCTAAAGTACCATCAATGACTTCCGTTAAATTGTGCGGCGCCATATTGGTAGCCATACCCACTGCAATTCCTGAAGCACCATTAATCAAAAGGTTTGGAACACGAGTAGGCATTACTTTCGGCTCGTACAACGTATCATCAAAATTTAATTGAAAGTCAACGGTCTCCTTATCAATATCTGCCATAATGTCCTCAGACATTTTTTTCATTCTTGCTTCGGTATATCGCATCGCTGCTGGACTATCTCCATCAACTGAACCGAAATTCCCTTGTCCGTCAATTAATAAATAACGTAAACTCCATTCTTGAGCCATACGGACCATGGCGTCGTATACAGAGGTATCTCCGTGTGGGTGATACTTTCCTAAAACTTCTCCAACAATTCTCGCGGATTTTTTGTGAGCTCTATTTGAAAAAACTCCTAAATCATACATTCCATAAAGGACTCTACGGTGCACAGGTTTTAAGCCGTCTCTAACATCTGGAAGTGCTCTCGATACAATTACCGACATCGAATAGTCGATGTAGGCTGATTTCATTTCATCTTCAATGTTAATTGGGATTAACTTTTCTCCGTCTGACATATTCTATTTATTTTAAAATTATTTTGTTTAAAAAAATCTTGCTAATATAAACTTTCTCGGCTATTTTTTGGTCAAATGTCGCTAGAATTTTATTTGATTTATTAACAAAATGGGGGCTATTTTCAGTTAATAAGTTAATTCTTGCGCACTGTTTTTTTTTAGTTTTTTTTTGTCTATTAGCTGACCGTAGATTTTGTCGGGAATGGTTTTTGTTCGCAGCAACATAATCACTAAATTTACAGAACCAAACCTATTAGTTATGGATGATAATTTTTCACCAAGAGTTAAAGATGTAATTACCTACAGTAAAGAAGAGGCCTTGCGTTTAGGTCATGATTTTATCGGTACAGAACATCTTATGCTTGGGATTTTAAGAGACGGAAATGGAAAGGCAATTACCATTTTGAATAATTTGTCAGTTGACTTAGACCATTTACGTCGAAAAGTTGAAATCTTAAGCCCTGCCAATCCTAACGTAATCGTTAGTAACGAAAAGAAAAACTTACACTTAACGAGACAAGCAGAACGCGCATTAAAAACTACTTTTTTGGAAGCTAAAGTGTTTCAAAGTACGTCTATTAGCACTGCACACTTGTTATTGTGTATTTTAAGAAATGAAAATGATCCAACAACCAAGCTATTGAATAAACTAAAAATAGATTATGATCTAGCTAAAGAACAATATCTTAACATGACACCAAACGAAGATAATTACCTAGAAAATTTACCCAAAAACGAGTCTTTTAATGAAGATTCAGGTCAAGATGACAGTCTAAAAGAAGGTAGTTTTAATAATCCTGCCAACAAATCAAACAAAAAATCTAAAACACCTGTTCTAGATAATTTTGGTAGAGATTTAACTGAAATGGCCGAAGAGGGAAAACTTGATCCTGTTGTGGGTCGCGAAAAAGAAATCGAACGTGTTTCTCAAATTTTGAGTAGAAGAAAGAAGAACAATCCTTTACTGATCGGAGAACCCGGAGTTGGAAAATCTGCTATTGCAGAAGGTCTGGCTTTGCGCATTACACAAAAAAAAGTATCTCGAATTCTATTTAACAAAAGAGTTGTCACCTTAGATTTAGCAAGTTTAGTTGCAGGAACTAAATACAGAGGACAATTCGAAGAGCGAATGAAGGCTGTAATGAATGAATTAGAGAAAAATGATGATATCATTCTTTTTATTGATGAAATTCATACCATCGTTGGCGCTGGTGGAGCAACAGGTTCATTAGACGCATCTAATATGTTTAAACCTGCATTAGCTCGTGGTGAAATACAATGTATCGGCGCTACGACTTTAGATGAGTATCGTCAATATATAGAAAAAGATGGCGCTTTAGAAAGACGTTTCCAAAAAATTATTGTAGAGCCTACTTCTGTGGAGGAAACGATTACCATTCTCAATAATATCAAAAACAAATACGAAGACCATCATAATGTTAATTATACTCCAGAAGCGATTGAAGCTTGCGTGAAATTGACCAATAGATATATGTCTGAGCGATTCTTACCAGACAAAGCGATTGATGCACTAGATGAAGCTGGTTCTCGTGTTCATATCACCAATATCGAAGTTCCAAAGCAAATCTTGGAATTGGAAAGACAGTTGGAAGAAGTTCGCGAGTCAAAGAATTCCGTTGTCAAAAAACAAAAATACGAGGAAGCTGCTAAACTTCGAGATAATGAGAAACGAATAGAAAAAGATCTAGCTATCGCCCAAGAGCAATGGGAAGAAGATTCTAAAAGTAATCGAATTGAAGTAACAGAAGATAATGTAGCCGATGTTGTTTCAATGATGACTGGAATTCCAGTAAATCGTATTGCTCAAACGGAAAGCAATAAATTAGCTAAGCTTCCTGAACTTATTGAAAACAAGGTTATTGGGCAAAAAGAAGCTGTTTTAAAAATTGCGCGTTCTATTCAAAGAAACCGAGCGGGATTGAAAGACCCGAATAAGCCTATCGGTTCGTTTATTTTTCTAGGTCAAACTGGAGTTGGTAAAACACAATTGGCGAAAGTGTTAGCAAAAGAATTATTTGATTCCGAAGATGCTTTAATCCGCATCGATATGAGTGAATATATGGAGAAATTCTCGATCTCGAGATTGGTTGGTGCTCCTCCAGGGTATGTCGGCTACGAAGAAGGTGGCCAATTGACAGAAAAAGTAAGAAGAAAACCATACTGTGTTGTTCTTTTGGATGAAATTGAAAAGGCCCATCCAGATGTTTTTAATATGTTATTACAAGTATTAGACGATGGTTATTTGACAGATAGTTTGGGTCGAAAAATCGACTTCAAGAATACTATTGTCATTATGACTTCTAACGTTGGTGCCAGACAATTAAAGGACTTCGGACAAGGCGTTGGTTTCGGTACTGCGGCCAAGATTGCGCAAGCGGATGATAATTCAAAAAGTATCATAGAAAATGCCTTGAAAAAAACATTTGCTCCTGAGTTCTTAAATAGAATTGATGATGTCATTGTGTTTAATGCTTTAGAGAAAGAAGATATCGACTTGATTATTGAAATAGAACTAAAAAAATTATATGCTCGTGTAGCAGAATTAGGATATCAATTGAACCTTTCTGACACCGCAAAAGCGTTTATTGCAGAAAAAGGCTTTGATCGTCAATTTGGCGCTCGACCATTAAAAAGAGCGATTCAAAAATATGTTGAAGATGCCTTGGCAGAAGAAATCATTACTTCCAAAATTGCCTCGGGCGATGAGATTTATATGGATTTAGAGGAAGGTTCGCAAGAGCTCAACGTAAAAGTTCATAAAGCAGAAAAACCTACTAAATAGTAGGTTTTTTTTTAGTTATTCATTGTGAATTAGGAAAATTAAGTACTTTCGAAATTTATTTCTTATTGTAAATTATGCCTGTAAATAAAGTAATATTCGGAAGTGAAGAATGGTTCTCATTTCCAGATTTAGGAATACCTACAATAAAAGCTCGAGTTGATTCAGGAGCAAAAACTTCCGCTTTACACGCATTGAATATTTCCCCATTTGTTAAAGACGGAGTCAATTGGGTCAAATTTGATATCAATCCAATACAAAATAATCTAAAAACGGTTATTCATTGTGAAGCGCCACTAATCGATAAAAGGTATGTAAAAAGTTCCAGCGGATATCGTGAACAGCGTTACGTGATCCAAACTACGTTGGATATTGGAAATGATCAATGGCCTATCGAAATGACATTGACCAACCGTGATTCAATGGGTTTTAGAATGTTGCTCGGTCGAGAAGCCATGAGTGGACGGGTTCTCGTTGATCCTGAGCAGATCTATTTATTGGGTCAGTCTAGTTCAGACCATCTTAAAGAAATTTATAAAGACTCAGAAGTTGCAATATCTGGTTTAAGAATTGGGCTTTTAGCCAGTAATCCAGATTTATACAGTAACAAAAGAATCATGGAAGCTGGTGAAATGCGCGGGCATGAAATGCATTTTTTGAATATCAAAGAATGTTATATGAAATTGGATGCGACGCAACCGGAGATTCATTATCGTGGCGGGAAAATTCTCAATGAGTTTGATGCAATTATTCCCAGAATTCGTCCTAGTATCACATTTTACGGATGTGCTTTAACCAGACAATTTGAAGCATTAAAAGTGTTTTGCTTAAATTCATCAATTGCAATCACACAATCTAGAGACAAGTTGTTTTCTCTTCAATTATTGTTAAACCATGAAATTGAAATACCAACAACGGGATTCGCAAACTCTCCTCTAGATACCGATGATTTAATTAAAATGGTTGGCGGACCACCATTAATTGTAAAATTACTTGAAGGCACTCAAGGAAAAGGAGTTGTTATTGCTGAAACAAGAAAAGCGGCAGAAAGTGTTATCAATGCTTTTAAAAGCTTAAATGCTAATATTTTAGTTCAAGAATTTATTAAAGAAGCAAACGGTAAAGATATTCGCTGCTTTGTTATCGATGGAAAAGTAGTTGCTGCTATTCAAAGGGAAGCCTTGCCAGGCGAGTTTAGAGCAAATATTCACTTAGGTGGAACCGCATCTATTATCAAACCTACTACAGAAGAAAAAAAAATCGCAATTAAGGCGGCAAAAGCAATGGATTTAAAGGTTGCTGGCGTCGATATTATTCGATCTGCGAAAGGTCCATTGCTCTTAGAAGTAAATTCATCACCTGGTCTTGAAGGGATTGAAAATGCAACAAATAAAGATATTGCTGGAGCGATGATACGCGCAATTGAAAAGAATTTTAAAATTAACAATACTTGATTATAGTTATATTTGCAGAAAAGGATTAAAATGCCCAACATATGAAAAGCACGGAAGATATTCTTGAAATAAACAAGAGACAGAAGGAGTTCTACAATTCAGACAGCAAAACCAAAACTAATTTTGCTTCTACTTTGTGGTTTAAATTTAGAAACGGTGCCCTAAATGATTTTAGAAGTAAATTCGACATTAAAAATCGCGTTTATGATGAGCATAAAGTTTGGCTGGGTGATCTCTCCAATAAAAAGGTCCTAGATTTAGGTTGTTTGCGTGGTAATGCGCTTTCCATTTATATGGCAAAAAATGCAAAAGAATATATAGGCATTGATTTGAGTGATGTGGCGATTGCCAGTCTCCAAAAAAGAATTGAAAGTGAAAATTGCCCCAATGCACAAGCAATCGCAGTTGATTTTTTGTCGCCTGAATTTCACCACACAAATTTCGATATCATTTATGCCTATGGCGTGCTCCATCATTTTGAAAACTTCGATTTATTGGTTTCAAAACTTCAAGAGAAACTAAGTGAAAATGGGGTAATCCTCTCGTACGATCCGCTGGAAACAAGTTTTCCAATAAAGGTTCTTAGGACTTTGTACAGACCATTTCAAAGCGACAAGGATTGGGAATGGCCCTTTACTAAATCAGTTTTAACCAAAATCAACACCAACTTCAAAATTGAAGAAATGAGAGGTGTTCTTGGCAAAAGTAAATATGGAGTATTCCTAAATTTACTACCTCTAAATGATGCGTACAAATCGAGAGTGATAGCCAAAATGGTTAATGAAGATTGGAACTGCACCAAAATCAATGATTTATACTCTTGCATGCATACTACGATGTTGCTCAGAAAAATATAACTTGGTCAATATGAATCCATATTTGGATGTTGTTGTTCGTTCGGTTGTCGTATACCTTTTTATGGTAGTTGCATTGCGTATTTTTGGTAAAAAAGAACTTTCGCAATTAAATACCGCTGATATTATTTTGGTGCTATTAATAAGTAACTCGGTTCAAAATGCGATGGTTGGCGCAAATACTTCTTTATTAGGTGGAATTACCGCAGCATTTGCCCTTTTTGTCATCAACTACATTTTTAAAAAGTACATTTTGAAAATTAAATTCATCGGCGACCTGGTAAATGATAAACCCCAAATACTGATTCATGATGGTAAGATTGAATTCAAAACGCTCGCTGGATTGGGAATCTCCTCTGAAGAGTTGCAAGAAGCTATGCGCGAACACGGTGTTGAATATTTTAGAGATGTGAAGTTGGCGATGTTTGAAGTTGATGGTAATATCAGTATCATTTCTGGAAATGATACTCTACGTCAAACACATCACAAGCGAAAAATTCATAAAACTTTGGGCAATCTGGGGAATTAGAATCTATTCAAGAACACTTTCATCCAAGATAAAACTGTTCAAGAAAGCAATCGAATTTTCGATATCATAATGTAGAATTCTGTCTTCTTTAACCAAAGGAACTTCATCTCTAAATGATTTCAGGAACAATTCTATAAAATCACTTGACTGCAGTGGTCTCCGAAAATCAATCGCTTGAGACGCATTCATTAGTTCAATTGCCAATATTCTCTCGAGATTTTCTAGCACGCGCAGGCATTTAGTTGCTGCATTGGCGCCCATACTTACATGATCTTCTTGACCATTCGATGAAACGATACTATCTACAGAGGCAGGAGTAGCCAATTGCTTGTTTTGACTCGCAATGCTAGCAGCGGTATATTGTGGAATCATAAAGCCTGAATTCAAACCAGGATTATCTATCAAAAAGGCAGGTAAACCTCTTGAACCGCTAATCAATTGATAGGTTCTTCTTTCGGAAATACTACCTAATTCCGCGAGCGCAATCGCAAGAAAATCAAGTGCTAGTGCTAATGGCTGCCCGTGAAAATTCCCACCCGAAATAATTTGATCACTTTCTCTGAAAATATTTGGATTGTCTGTAACAGAATTTATTTCGGTCTTGAAGACTCTCTTCGCATAATCAATAGCATCTTTAGAAGCACCATGAACTTGTGGCATGCATCTGAAAGAATACGGATCTTGGACATGGTTTTTAGTCTGATTGATGATTTGGCTGCCCTCTAAAAACTCAGTAACACGTTTTGCAGTTACTATTTGACCTTTATGAGGTCGGATGTAATGAATCAACTCATTAAAAGGTTCAATTCTACCGTCAAATCCTTCTAAAGATATAGCACCAATTAAATCTGCCAACCAGGAGTATTTAGAAGTTTTGATAAGAATGTACACGCCATAAGCACTCATAAACTGAGTTCCGTTTAATAGCGCCAATCCCTCTTTTGATTGCAAGACTATCGGTTCCCATCCATACGTCTTAAGCAAATCTTTCGCTTGTATTTTATTGCCATTATGCCAAATTTCTCCTTCACCCAACAATGGCAAAGAAAGATGTGCCAGTGGAGCCAAGTCACCAGACGCACCTAAAGAACCTTGGGTATAAATAACGGGTAAAATATCATTATTATAAAAGTCAATTAATCGTTCCACTGTGATTAGCTGAACTCCTGAAAATCCGTAACTTAAAGATTGTATTTTTAGTAGTAAAAGGATCTTAACAATCTCTCTTGGGACTTCCTCTCCAGTTCCACAAGCGTGCGACTTTACAAGGTTTTCTTGAAGTTTGGAAAGGTTTTCATTCGATATTTTGACATTACATAATGAACCAAAACCTGTATTAATTCCATAAATGGGCGCATCATTCGACGCCATTTTTTGATCCAGGTAAACGCGGCATTTCTCAATATTAATTTTCGCCTCTTCTGAAAGTGACAATAATAGGTTTGTGTTTATAATTTGCTGAATTTTCTCAAGCGAAAGGACATCTGAGCTGATATAATGAGTATTCTCCATATCGAATATTGATTGATTGTACAAATTTGAATAAACCAATATTAAAAAGCAAGGTTTATGGATTATATTCTTGTATATTTTGATGAATTGCTATTATGCTACTCAAATATTCTTCATATTATCATCAAAGACTATCAATAAATGACCAAAATGAAATATTCGCAAAAATCTTTTTGTTTTTTTTATTCTAATCCAAATTGCACTACTTTTGGACAATTCAAATTCAAACCAATGCGCATTAACAGTGCTTTTTTTACTTTAAAATCTACGATTGTTTCTTCAATTGTATTTACTGTTTCTTGTAGAACTTTAACCCCTTCGGGGTAATAAATTACACATCAGTTTTGCTATTTTCTTATGAGAAAAAGTACACTTTATTATGCATTACCTTTTTCTAAAAATAAATTAAAATGAACGTATTAAAATTTGGAGGAACTTCGGTTGCCAATGCCCAGAATATTAGTCTTGTATTGGATATCGTAAACGAAACCTCAAAAAAAGAACCTTTGGTTGTGGTTGTTTCGGCTTTTAGCGGAGTTACAGATTTGCTTGTACTTGCCGCTGCAAAAGCAGCTGCGAAAGATAAAACTTATAAAGATATTGTCAACCAAATTGAGCAAAAGCATAAAGAAGCAATTGAGCAATTAATTTCATTGTTAGAGCAAAGTGAGCTAATCGAAGCCATTAACAGCAACATCAATCACCTTAAGACTTTATTAGATGGGTGTTATTTGTTAGGAGAATTAAGTAATAGAACTTCGGATACTATTTTGAGTTTTGGAGAATTATTGTCTTCTCAAATCATCGCAAAAGCGTTGCAGCAGAAAATAACTACTGCATCTTATAAAGACAGTCGCGAATTCATTAAAACAAATAGTCATTTCGGTAAAGCAGTAGTAAATTTTGATCTTACCAATAAATTAATTTCGGATTATTTTAATACAAGTAATGCAACAGCTACAGTAATTCCTGGTTTTATTGCATCATCTGAGGATGGAAATACGACAACTTTAGGACGCGGAGGATCTGACTACACTGCAGCAATTATTGCTGGAGCACTCAATTCATCACAGTTAGAGATTTGGACAGATGTCAACGGGATGTTTACCGCAAATCCGAAGATTGTTAAGCAAGCGCAACCCATTGAAGTCATATCCTATCAAGAAGCAATGGAACTGTCTCACTTTGGTGCGAAAGTGCTATATCCACCTACGATTCAGCCCGTATTGAAAAAGAACATTCCAATTCTAATCAAGAATACTTTCGAGCCAGATGCTGCAGGAACACTAATTACTTCGGCAGTAAGTGGAAAAGAAAATCCAATTAAAGGAATTTCTCATATCGATAAAATTTCGCTACTCACCTTAGAAGGTTCTGGAATGATTGGCGTTTCAGGTTCATCTAAAAGACTTTTCGAAGTGTTGTCCCGCGAGAATATCAATGTTATTTTTATAACGCAAGCCTCTTCTGAGCACTCCATTTGCATTGGAATCTTAAATTCGGATGCTGACAATGCTGAAAAAGCGATCAATAATGCGTTTGAATTGGAAATTGCACAAAACAAAATCGATCCGTGCATCGTCGAAAAAAACCTATGCATTGTTGCGCTAGTTGGCGAAAACATGAAAAATCATCAAGGTTTAAGCGGTAAGATGTTTAGTACTTTAGGAAAAAATAACGTGAATATACGTGCTATTGCTCAGGGTGCATCAGAGAGAAATATCTCTGTCGTAATCAACGAACGTGATGTCAAAAAAGCACTGAATACCTTGCATGAGCGATTTTTTGAAGATAACACCAAGCAATTAAATTTATTTGTAATGGGTGTTGGAAATGTCGGTGAAAAGTTCATGGATCAAATTCACCAACAGAAAAAGTTTTTAAAAGAGAACCTCAAAATAAATTTACGTGTCATCGGGATTTCGAACTCAAGAAAAATGCTTTTTGACGAAGAAGGAATTCCATTAAAAGATTGGCAAGCTTTGTTAGAAAACGGCGAAACGGCTGACAAAGATTCATTTATTTCGAAAGTAAAAGCACTCAATTTGCGCAATAGTATTTTTGTTGACATTACTGCCAATGAATCGATTGCCAACATATACGACCAATTCTTAAAAGAAAATGTCGCGGTGGTTACCTGCAACAAAATTGCGTGTTCCTCTGCCTACGACAACTATAATAATCTAAAACAACTTTCTCGAAAATATAATGCGCCATTTTTGTTCGAGACCAATGTAGGTGCAGGTTTACCTATTATTGATACCTTAAAACATTTGATTGCTTCCGGCGACAAAGTCAATAGAATTAATGCGGTATTGTCAGGAAGTCTAAACTTCATTTTTAATAATTTTAGCGAAACATACAATTTTCATGACGTAGTCAAAGAAGCGGGAGTTCAAGGATTTACAGAGCCAGACCCGAAAATTGATTTAAGTGGTGTCGATGTCGCTCGAAAAATCTTAATTCTGATACGTGAAAGTGGTTATGCCATGGAAATGGAAGACATTGTCAACAATTCGTTCCTTCCGGCAGAGTGCATGAATACTACCAATAATGAAGATTTTTTCAAATCACTAACTGCCAATGCTGCTCATTTCGAAAATCTATTGGCGGAAGCGAAACAAAAAGACAGTCGACTGAAGTTTGTGGCTTCGTTCGAAAACGGAAAGGCTAGCGTCGGATTGCAGTTTATTCCATCTGATAGTCCATTCTACAACTTGGAAGGAAAAGATAATATCGTACAATTTTATACCGATCGCTACGTAGACCAACCATTGTTAATAAAAGGCGCTGGTGCTGGTGCCGCTGTAACAGCTTCCGGGATTTTTGCTGATGTGATTCGAATTGGAAATGTGTAATGCAATCAAGCTAAGAAGTAAAAAATAAGGATATTTTTGTGTCTTAGCGTCTTTGTGACAAACAACAATACTATGCAACAAATAAAACTTTTCTGTCCAGCAACAATAGCAAATCTTTCCTGCGGTTTTGATGTTTTGGGAACTTGCCTTGAAACTGTTGGTGATGAAATGATTGTTCGAAAATCAATCCAAAAAGGAGTTCGAATTACGAAAATAGTTGGTGCTGATTTACCGCTTCAAACAGAAAGAAATGTTGCTGGCGTTGCCGCTTTAGCATTGTTAGGTGCGGTCGAAACTGACTTTGGATTTGACATTGAAATTTATAAAAACATTAAAGCTGGTAGCGGAATAGGCAGCAGTTCGGCAAGCGCGGCAGGTGCGGTTTTTGGTATTAACGAATTATTAGGCCGGCCTTTTTCAAGAAAAGAACTCGTTTATTTTGCCATGCAAGGTGAAGTTTTGGCAAGTGGAAGTGCTCACGCAGACAATGTAGCTCCAGCATTATGTGGCGGTTTTACGCTGGTTCGTGGATATGATCCGTTAGATATTATTAGAATTGATAGTCCATCCGAACTATATGCAACGGTCATTCATCCACAAATTGAATTGAAGACTTCAGAAATGCGCGCAGTATTGCAGCCAATGGTTTCCTTAAAAAGTGCCATTACGCAATGGGGCAATGTGGGTGGATTGATTGCCGGATTGTACACCAGTGACTACGATTTGATTGGTCGTTCACTTCATGATGGAATTGTTGAACCGCTCCGTGGACCATTTATTCCTCAATTCGATTTTGTAAAAAAATCTGCTCTGGAGAATGGCGCATTGGGTTCTGGAATTTCAGGATCTGGTCCTTCCATTTTTGCTCTAAGTAGAGGAAATGAAATGGCACAGAACGTCGCCGATGGCATGTGTAAAATATTTGATAGTACTGATATTAGTTATGAAATTCATGTTTCCAGAATTAATGCGGAAGGCGTCAAGATAATTTAAATGTAAAATTTTAGATATACAAAATGCGATTTCTACTCGTGTCTGCAATCCTAAATCCAAATTCAAAAAAATAAAATGAAATACTATAGCTTAAATCATAACGCACCAAACGTTAGCTTTGAAGAAGCCGTTGTAAAAGGATTAGCACCTGATAGAGGATTGTATTTTCCAGAAACCATTACGCCACTTCCCTCCTCTTTTTTTCAAAATATTGAAAACTTGACCAACGAAGAAATTGCATTTGAGGCAATTAAACAATTCGTTGGAAATGATATTCCAGAAAAAAACCTCAAGGAAATTATAAATGAAACATTGTGCTTTGATTTCCCGACTATAGAAGTTGAGGAAAATATCTATTCTTTAGAATTGTATCACGGTCCCACGATGGCTTTTAAAGATGTTGGTGCGCGATTTATGTCGCGGTGTTTAGCCTACTTTAATAGAAACAATACAGACCGAAAAAACACAGTTTTAGTAGCAACTTCTGGCGACACAGGTGGCGCAGTTGCTAGTGGATTTCTCGGTGTTGATGGCGTAGACGTTGTTATCTTGTATCCATCGGGAAAAGTAAGCGATATTCAAGAACGTCAATTAACGACTTTAGGTCAGAATATAAAAGCGGTTGAAGTTGATGGTGTTTTTGATGATTGCCAGGATATGGTTAAAAAAGCATTTTTGGACGAAACTCTTGCACATAAAAACTTAACATCCGCCAATTCAATCAATATTGCGCGTTGGTTACCTCAAATGTTTTATTTCTTTTTTGCCTATAAACAGTTGAAATCACAAAAAAAACCAATGGTATTTTCTTGCCCAAGTGGAAATTTCGGAAATATTTGCGCGGGAATCATGGCAAAGAGATTGGGTTTGCCCATTGAGCATTTTGTGGCCGCGACAAATGTAAATGACACAGTTCCACAATTTTTGACAACAGGAACTTATAATCCGAAACCTTCTAAAGCCACCATTTCAAATGCAATGGATGTTGGAAATCCGAGTAATTTCATCAGAATTCAGGAATTGTATAACAATGATTTGGCAGCGTTTAAGAAGGATTTTAGTTCCTATTCGTATACTGATGAAATGACGAGTGCCACTTTACACGAAATCTATACTAATTCCGGATATATTGCAGAGCCTCACGGTGTTGTTGGTTATCTAGGATTAAAAAAAGAAATGACGCGCTTTCCCAATGCCATTGGAATTTTTCTGGAAACCGCGCATCCGATTAAGTTTTTAGACACTGTCGAGCCAATTTTGAAGATAACACTACCTATCCCTGTTCAAATCGAAAGTGTTTTGAATAAAGAAAAAGTTAGTGTCAAAATCAAAACTTACGAAGAGTTGAAAGCATTTTTAAATTCCTAAACTCAAAAAGGATTTCCCTAAGTTTTTGATGATATCTGAGGCAATAAAGGATTGTGTACTAGTCGTATTATCTTTTAGGTCTGCGCATAGCCCGTGCAAATATACGCCAATCAATGCGGCGTCAATGGCATCATAAGATTGCGCTAGAAGACTTGTAATAATTCCAGTTAGCACGTCACCGCTGCCAGCAGTTGCTAAAGCGGCGTTTCCCGTCGTATTCTCGTAGATTTTTTCCCCATCGACAATAAAAGTTGGTGCTCCTTTTACTACTAGGATGATATTAAATTTTGATGAAAATTCGACAGCTTTTTGCCATTTTTCTGCTTCACTACTCCAATTTCCTATAAGTCTTACTAGTTCTTTTAGATGAGGCGTCAGGATTGTTTTCGCACGCAGCAAATAAAGGGAAGCAGCATTATGACTTAAACTATTGAGTGCGTCGGCATCAATAACTAAAGGTATTTGGTTGATTTTTAGAAATGAATGAAAACCTTTTTGTGTTTTGAAATCCAATCCCATTCCGGGACCAATTCCGATGGCTTGTGGCGTAATTGAAAAATCAATACTAGTGATGGACTGTTCATCAACATCGGTCAATACCATAACTTCAGGATTTGCGGTTTGAAGCGCGGTATAGCCACATTTCGGGATATAGGCAGTTACTAAACCACAACCGGTTCTGAGTGCAGCTTTTGTTGACAATGTTATCGCTCCAATCTTACCGTAACTACCGCCAATAATAAGTGCATGTCCTTGGATTCCTTTGTGTGTTTTGGGATCGATTGGATGATATCGTCTTAGTATTTCCTCACGAGTAACGGTTATTGAATTCATGATAGATTATTATTTTGACTAAAGGTACTCAATTGGATTGTAGAACAGATTACATTATATGCAAAATTCCCTAGCCCAGATGGAAACGGCATCCTTATTTTTGTTTTAAAAAAACGAAAAAAAGATTACCTCACAAAATTATATTTTTTGATTTTGTGTTCGGTTAATTCGCTTCGTTCGGGTAGCATGGACAGCTGTAAATTGGTCCCAAAAAAATCTCATAAAATTGTAAATATCCAAGTTGGAGTTAGATTAAAATTGAATAAATTAGCGACTTCAATTTAATTGCTACGAATAATGAAAAATACAGCCCTTACGCACATTCATGAAAAATTAGGAGCGAAAATGCTTCCGTTTGCTGGTTACAACATGCCTATATTATATGAAGGAGTAAATGCTGAACACGAAACGGTTCGAAACGCTGTGGGTGTCTTTGATGTTTCGCACATGGGTGAGTTTTTATTGACTGGAGAGAATGCATTGGCGCTCATTCAGAAAGTTACGTCGAATGATGCGTCGACATTGACTATTGGGCGCGCTCAATATTCGTGTTTACCAAACAAAGACGGTGGCATTGTAGATGATTTAATCATTTACCGAATGAAAGATGAGCAATATTTGTTGGTAGTCAATGCCTCTAATATTGAAAAAGATTGGGAGTGGATTTCCAGTTTTAACGATATGAATGTGGAAATGAAAAACATTTCCGATGAGTTTTCTTTACTCGCCGTGCAGGGACCAAAAGCTGTTGAGGCCATGCAGTCTTTGACTTCTATTGATTTGTCGGTAATTCCATATTACCATTTTGAAGTAGCTGACTTTGCTGGTTTTCCGTACGTAATTATCTCTGCTACTGGGTATACAGGTTCAGGTGGATTTGAAATCTATTGTAGAAAAGAGCAAGTCGAAACTATTTGGAATAAAGTCTTTGAGGCCGGAGCACCATTTGGTATTAAACCGATTGGACTGGCTGCGCGTGACACTTTGCGTTTAGAGATGGGATTTTGTTTATATGGCAATGATATCAATGATACTACTTCTCCGTTAGAAGCAGGTTTGGGTTGGATAACCAAGTTTAATAAAGATTTCGTTAATTCGGAATATTTGAAGAAACAAAAAGAACAGGGTGTTAAAAAGAAACTAGTTGCTTTTGAAATGCAAGAGCGAGCGGTACCTAGACATGATTATGAGATTGTCGATGCTGGCGGGACCGTTATTGGTCACGTGACCTCCGGCACAATGTCGCCCTCTATGGGAATTGGAATTGGTTTGGGTTATGTTACCGTTGGCCATAGTACTGTGGATTCTCCAATTTTTATTCGTATTCGTAAGAATGATGTGCCGGCGAAGATTGTGAAATTACCTTTCTATAAAAAATAGAGAAGTTACTAGAATCAAGAAATACTTGAGAATCGAGTTTTTCTAGAAATAAATAAAAATTATACTTTTGCCAAAAATAGATGGCAATAAAACAAAATTAAGAAATGGGAAGAGCGTTTGAATTCCGCAAAGGAAGAAAAATGAAGCGTTGGTCAGCAATGGCTAAAGCATTTACAAGAATAGGAAAAGATATTGTAATGGCCGTAAAGGAAGGCGGTCCAAATCCAGAGGCGAACTCTCGCTTACGCGCGGTAATTCAAAATGCAAAGGCAGCGAATATGCCCAAGGAGAACGTTGAAAGAGCAATCAAAAAAGCAACCGACAAAGATACAGCAAATTATAAAGAAGTATTGTTCGAAGGCTATGCGCCTCACGGTATTGCCATTCTTATAGAAACCGCTACTGACAATAACAATAGAACAGTCGCAAACATAAGAAGTTATTTTAACAAATGTAACGGTACCATGGGAACGCAAGGATCTGTTGAATTTATGTTTGATCACACATGTAATTTTAGAATCCCAAAAGGTAATTTAGATCCAGAAGAGTTAGAATTGGAATTGATTGATTTCGGCGCAGAAGAAGTTTTTGAAGACGAAGATGGTATACTTATATATGCTCCATTTGGAAGTTTTGGCGCGATTCAGAAAGAATTAGAGAACAGAAATGTTGAAATTTTGTCTTCTGGTTTTGAAAGAATTCCACAAGTCCTAAAACAACTCACAGAAGCTCGAGTAGCTGATGTTGAAAAATTATTAGAGAAAATTGAAGAAGATGATGACGTACAAAACGTCTATCATACAATGGAGGAGATTTAATAATTAATAATTGCTGATTTCATTTCATAAATAAAAAAGTCCCGATTTGAGCGGGACTTTTTTATTATTAATTATTAATTATTTTATGAATTCTATCTTCTGAGCTTCTTCTGCGTTAACGCTATCGAAGAATCCTTGCTCATTCATCCAGTCATCACTGAAAACTTTACTCATATAACGCGAACCATGGTCAGGGAAAATAGCAACAACATTACTAGTTGAATTGAATTCCCCATCGTCTGCATATTGTCGAATTGCTTGCAAAACAGCGCCGGAAGTATAACCAACAAATAAGCCTTCTTTTTTTGCTATTTCTCTGGTCGCATGTGCACTTGCTTCATCTGTTACTTTGGTAAATTTATCAATCGAATCAAAATCTGTTGCGGTTGGAATTAGGTTTTTCCCCAAGCCTTCAATGCGGTAAGGATAGATTTCATCGTTGTCAAACTCTTTGGTTTCGTGATATTTTTTCAAAACAGAACCAAAAGCATCTACACCTAGAATTCTAATATTTGGATTTTGTTCTTTTAGAAATTTAGCAATACCTGAAATAGTTCCACCAGTGCCGCTACAGGCAACCAAATGCGTGATTTTTCCGTTTGTTTGCTTCCAAATCTCTGGGCCGGTTGTGTTATAATGCGCATCAATATTTAATTGATTAAAATACTGATTAATATATACCGAACCTTTTGTTTCCTCGTGTAATCTTTTGGCAACGCTATAATACGAACGTTCATCATCCGCAGCAACGTTTGCTGGACAAACATAAACCTTAGCGCCAAGACTCCGAAGCATATCAATTTTATCCTTGGATGATTTTGAACTTACGGCAAGAATACAATTATAACCTTTAATGATGCTTACCATCGCTAAGCTAAAACCTGTATTTCCAGAAGTAGTTTCAATGATTGTATCGCCTGGAGAAAGGATTCCTTTTTTTTCTGCTTGTTCGATGATATAAAGTGCAATTCTATCTTTTGTAGAGTGACCCGGATTAAATGCTTCCACTTTTGCATAAAAATTACCGTCATAATTTTCGGTAACTTTATTGAGCTTAATAAGAGGTGTGTTTCCTATTAGTTCTAATACATTATTGTAGGCTTTAATTTCTTCTTTCATAAAAAAAATAGTTAATCAAGGATGTAGGTATTTTAACAAACCTCAAATCCTTGCAAATCTAACAAAAAAAAATTAATTACTTTTTGATTTTTTCTAAATCTAATAAAAAAGTAAATTCCTTCGCCACTTCTTTCAAAGCTTCAAAACGTCCTGACGCGCCGCCATGACCTGCATCCATGTTGGTATCTAGAAATAACTGCTTATCATTTGTTTTTGTAACTCGTAATTTGGCCACCCATTTAGCTGGTTCCCAGTACTGCACTTGCGAATCATGCAATCCTGTAGCAACGTACATGTTTGGATAGTCCTGCGCCTTAACATTATCGTAGGGTGAATAGGAAAGCATATAATCATAGTATTTTTTCACATTCGGATTGCCCCATTCGTCATATTCACCTGTGGTTAGCGGAATAGAATCGTCTAACATCGTTGTCATTACATCTACAAAAGGAACGTGAGCAATGACACCATTATATAACTGCGGTGCCATATTCACAATTGCACCCATCAACAAACCGCCTGCGGAGCCGCCTTCAGCATATAAATGTTCCGCCGAAGTAAATTTCTCTGCAATAACATACTTTGAACAGTCGATAAAATCGGTAAAAGTGTTTTTCTTCTTTAATAATTTTCCGTCTTCATACCATTGTCTTCCTAAATCTTCTCCGCCCCGAATGTGTGCAATTGCGTAGATGAATCCACGATCCATTAGTGACAACCGTGTTGTTGAAAAATAAGGATCCATCGAAATTCCATAAGAACCATAAGCGTACAATAACAAAGGATTTTTCCCGTCCCTCCTAATTCCATTTCGATACACCATAGAAATTGGAACTTTAGTTCCATCCGTTGCTGTGGCCCAAACGCGTTCTTCTGTGTAGTTATTCTTATCGAATATTCCGCCTAAAACTTGCTGTTCTTTTTTAATTTCTTTGGTCTTGGTCTTCATGTTGAAGTCGATTACCGAAGAAGGTGTCGCCAACGACTGATAACCATAACGCAACACATCAGTATCAAAATCTACATTGGTTGTCGTATAACAAGTATAAGTTTCTATTTCAAATGGCAAATAATACTCTCCTTTCCCACTCCATGGCATGATTCGAATTTTATTCAAACCATTGCTACGCTCTGAAACCACTAAATAGTCTTTAAAAATGTCTATTCCTTCGATGAGAACGTCTGAACGATGTGGAATCAAATCAACCCAGTTTTCTTGTGAAGTATTGTTTTCATTGACTTTCATCAACTTAAAATTAGTCGCCTTATCTTTATTGGTCACGACGTAAAAACTGTCGCCGTAATGAGAAATCGAATACTCTAAACCTCGAACTCTTTTTTGAAAAATCTTGAATTTGCTATCCGGTTCATCTGCCAAAATTGTCTGGTATTCGTCGGTAAGTGTACTGCCACTGGCAATGGTAATATACTTTTTCGATTTGCTCTTCGATACAGAAACATTGAACGTATCATCTTTTTCAAAAAAGATTACTTCATCATTCTCCGTCGAAACACCCATTTTATGCTTGAACACTTTATCGGAACGCAACGTCTTTTCGTCCTGCTTGGTATAGAAAATGGTTTTGTTGTCATTTGCCCAAACGGCATTTCCTGTGGTTTGTTCGACTTTGTCAGATAAGATTTCACCTGTCATTAGGTTTTTGATTTGCAACGAGTAAATTCTTCTACCAATGACGTCCGTACAAAAAATCGCAAACTTGTTGTCATTACTAATACTAACGCCTCCTAGTTGAAAATACTTATGCCCTTTCGCCATCTCATTGCAATTGAACATGATTTCTTCAGGAGCTTCTAAACTTCCTTTTTTTCTAGAATAGATGGGATAATCTTGACCTTTTTCAAATCTGGTGATATAGTAATAACCGTTATACAAATACGGAACCGATTCATCGTCCTCTTTGATACGACCTTTCATTTCCTCATACAAGGCTGATTGAAAATCCTTAGTAGCTGCCGTAACTGTATGATAATAATCATTTTCCATATTCAAATAATCTAGAACTTCTGGATTCTCTCGATCATTAAGCCAAAAATAATTATCGATTCTAACATCTCCATGTTTTTCGAGGTTCTTTGGTTTAATAGGAGCTATTGGTGCTATTGGTTTTGACATATTTTCTTTTGTATTTTGAGCATAAGAGGTTGCAAAAATAGCATAAAGGCAACAAACAAGTAGGAAATTTTTCATTGATTATTTTTGGGATTTTATTTCGTGCAATTTAGTACTTTCGCAAAGTATTAATCATAAAAATTATCATCATGTTTGGAGATTTAATGGGAATGATGGGTAAAATGAAAGAGACCCAAGAAAAAGTAGCACAAACTAAGAAAAGATTGGACACGGTTTTTATCGATGAACAAAGTAATGACCAACTATTGAAAGTCTCTATTTCAGCCAACAATCAAATAAAGTCAATCAATATTGACGATACTTTGTTACAAGATAAAGAGCAATTAGAAGACTATTTGATCCTAGTCATCAACAAAGCGATTGATAAAGCAACAGCGGTTCATGTTGCAGAAATCGACGCAGTTTCCAAAATGGACTTACCAATGATTCCTGGAATGGAAGACATGTTTAAGTAACTACAACTCCATTTTTTCCAAGGTTTCCAACACATAAGAATGCATCACTTCTCGGTAATCGAGATGGGTTACCATGCGTAGCGTATTTTTCGCTAATAAACTAATAGCAATGCCTTTTTGCGCTAGTTTTTCAATAACTTGTTTGTCGTTCAAATGCGATTGTACCGCAAAAACCACAATGTTTGTCTCGACAGGTTCTACTTTTGAAACCCAAGAGCAAGAGGCTAACTTTGCGCCTAATTCTTTCGCTCTCCGGTGGTCATCTTCTAACCTATTGATATTGTTTTGCAAAGCGTAAATTCCAGCTGCTGCCAAATAACCAGATTGACGCATATTGCCTCCGAATATTTTACGAATTCGAAGTGCTTTTTTCATTGTTGCTGCATCAGAAAGCAAAACAGAACCAATCGGTGCGCCCAATCCTTTCGAGAAACAAACCGAAATCGTATCGAATAGTTCACCGTATTGCTTTGGCTGTTGCTTTTTGGCAATGAGCGCATTCCATAATCTTGCGCCGTCTAAGTGATATTTTAGGTTGTGATCGGTACAAACTTGCTTAATTTTTTGCAATTCTTCTATCTCATAACAAGCGCCGCCACCTTTATTTGTCGTATTTTCGATGCCTACCATTTTAGATAAAGGCGTGTGATAAAATTCAGGATCATTAATGCCATTCTTAACTTGCTCTGCGGTAATCAACCCTCGATTTCCATCCAACAAATTAAAGTTGACGCCGCTATTAAAAGAAGCGCCACCTGACTCATACAAATGAATATGCGACCACTTATCACAAATAATCTGATCTCCTGGATTGGTATTCAATTTAATTGCCGTTTGATTCGCCATCGTCCCAGAAGGAAAAAACAAGGCAGCTTCCATCCCAAACAAATCAGCCACCATTTTTTCGAATTCATTGACTGTCGGGTCTTGCTTAAAAACATCATCGCCTACTTTGGCACTAAACATGGCTTGAAGCATTTCGGGAGATGGCTTCGTGACTGTATCGCTGATCAAATTTATTTCCATATCAAGTGTAGATAGTTTACTTTTGTTTTTCAAAATTTCGATTGAAGACAGAGCCTTAGCCCCGATAATAGTGGAAATCCTTTGGCGCCAGTGTTTGGCGCGAAAGATTGCAACGGATAGCGGGATTAGCTCCTAAAAATCATCGCCAAAATTAAATATAATTTATGACAACTACCGAACAAATAAAAGGTATTGTGGAGCGCCTTGGTGCGTTGAGGAGGTATCTTTGACATTGATGCCAAACTGATAGAAATCTCCAACGAAGAAGAAAAGACTTTTGCCCCTAACTTTTGGGACAATCCGAAGGAAGCCGAACTGCTTGTAAAGAATCTGAGATCCAAGAAAAAATGGGTAGAAGATTACGAAAAAGCCATCGTTCTGACTGATGAATTGCAATTGGCTTTTGAGTTTCACAAAGAAGGTGAATTGACTGTAGATGAGTTAGATGAACAGTTTAAATTGACCAATTCATTTATCGAAAATATCGAATTCAAAAACATGCTTTCAGACGAAGCAGATCCGTTGAGTGCCGTGATTCAAATAACCGCTGGCGCAGGAGGAACAGAAAGTTGCGATTGGGCAGAAATGCTCATGCGCATGTACATGATGTGGGCGGAGAAAGAAGGCTACAAAATCAAAGAACTGAATTTCCAAAAAGGAGAAGCCGCCGGAATCAAAACCGTCACACTAGAAATAGAAGGAGATTACGCCTTTGGATATCTTAAAGGAGAAAACGGAGTACATCGTTTAGTTCGAATTTCACCTTTCGACAGCAATGCGAAACGTCATACGTCTTTTGTATCCGTTTATGTTTACCCTTTGGTGGATGACACGATTGAAATTGATATCAATCCAGCTGACATTGACATCATTACCTCGCGTTCGAGTGGTGCAGGTGGACAAAACGTCAATAAAGTGGAAACCAAAGTGCAGTTGTTTCATAAACCTACTGGAATTCAAATTCAATGTTCTGAAACGCGTTCACAGCAAGACAACAGGCAACGTGCGATGCAAATGTTGAAATCGCAATTGTACGAAATCGAAATGAAAAAGCGACAAGAACAACGCAATGACATTGAAGCAGGAAAAATGAAAATCGAATGGGGATCGCAAATTCGAAACTATGTCATGCATCCGTATAAATTGGTAAAAGATGTGCGAACTGGATTAGAATCGAGCGATGTTGAAGGCGTTATGAACGGGAACATCGATGAGTTTCTGAAAGCATTCTTAATGATGATGGGACAAAAAGAATCAGAATAATATGAAAGTAAAAGCGCTATTTCTTCTATTGACGTTATATTCCTCATTGGCTTTTAGTCAGGATATTGGAAAAAATAAATCATGGATTGTAAAATGGAATCCTACGCATACCATCGATTTCTTTACTTTTCCAACTATAACTGTTGGAATAGAGAAACGTATTACAAAATCTTTTGGAGTTAATTTGGAAATCGGAAATCAATTTTACGACTTTAGAAATAAAAATGTCGACACAGTATTTAATAATTCAAAAGGTTATAAAATCAACATAGAAGGCCGACACTATTGGAAAAGTAATCGAGAACGCAGTGGTTTTTATAATGGAATTCAATTGTTTTATCGTCAAAATGAATTTACTAGATCCGTAACTTACACACAAACCGTTTCGGATGAAACTTCTGAAGGTTATATTGACAATTTTGGCGTTAAGAAAACAGCATTAGGCGCAATTTTAGTCATTGGTTATCAATACGTTGCTCCGTGTAATTTTGTGTTTGAGTCGTATTTTGGCGGTGGATGGATGAATCGAAACATTGCTAACTACAACCGAGAATTTGATAAAAATAAAGATATTGAAGTTGAAGGCGTCGATCAATTAGTAAATCGTGCATCAGTAGATTTGAGCGAAGCATCAGGAAATACAGTAATTCTAACCATTGGACTTCGGGTTGGATATAAATTTTAGAAGATGAATACTTTTATTGCTTTATTGCGCGGAATAAATGTTAGTGGTCACAAAATCATTAAGATGGAATTATTGCGTGAGATCATGGTAAAGAATGGTTTTTATAATGTTTCGACTTATATTCAGAGTGGCAATATTGTTTTTGATAGTGATAACGAAAATGCGGCTACTTTAGAGCACCAAATTTCACAAAAGATATTTAAACATTTTGGGTTTGATATTCTGGTGCGTATTACCACTTTACAGGAGTTGCAACAAATTGTTGACGAAAATCCTTTCCTTAAAGAAGGTTTAGAAAACCCGACACAACCTTATGTCGCTTTTCTTTCGGATGTCCCTTCTGAGAATAATTTGGAAAGTTTAAAAGCAGTCAATTTCGGGAACGATTTATTTGTCAATAAAAATAAGGTGCTGTATTTGTGGTATGCTGATTCTCCGGCCAAAACCAAATTGACAAATGCAACCATCGAAGGAAAATTGAAATTGAAAGCCACCAGTCGGAATTGGAAAACAGTACTTAAATTAGTGACGTTAGCAACCCAAAAGTGATAGTTTAATTACAACCATTCAATCAATGAAACGCCAATACCTATCGTAGTTTGGCGGTTATTGTAATCAATTAACGTTTCGCCATACCCATGAGAAATTTGTAGGAAGCCTTTCAAATTCCCTTTGACGGGATACGACCACGAAAAAGTGGCATTACCGCGAAACCCTGAACCAAAACCTAAATTATTACTTTCGACTAAGGAAAAAACATTGCCATTTATAGCGTAAATGACATTTAAATCACCTCGCCCGATATAGGTTGAAATATCGGGATTATCGTCTTTTATCGCCCGCAATCGAAACCATGGACGCACGTAAACACTCCAATTGCCGCGCTCTAAACCGAATTGAAAAATAATCCTATTCCAACTTCTTGAAAACGGATTGCTTTTTCCATTAGATTGGTGATCAAACGAAACTCCAGCCATTCTTGTTTTGAATCCGAATATCTTAAATTTTATCGGGAAATTCAGTATCACTTCAGGTTCATAATTAATTTCCCGAAATGGACGAGATAAGCTTGCATTGTACAATTGCCAATTCGAAACCTGCGTATAAGCTACCCACAAATCGCCGTGACCCCAAAAGATACTTTGCAGTATTTTTATTTTGAAACTCAACTGAAATTTGGTTTCAATATTATTGTAATTTGTACCAGGAGGTGCAATATAATCAAGTTTACCATTGCCCGAGAATGGTTGTTCATTGGGCAAACTCGACCATCGAACTGGTAAAATATAAATGGGTTTATATGGCGTAACTAAAAAAGTACCTCGAACTGCAGTCGTGTCCAACTCCCAACGTTGCGTCATCGTTCGCGGCTGACTGTTGTCATTGAATAATGCTTGTACTTGAGCAGTAGCACATAAAGGCAAAATGTTAAAAAAAAATAGTACAAGTTTTGATTTCAAGCCATTCATAAAGGATCTTTCAGATAAATCCTTAAACTTAATTCCAAACTTTTCTAATCGATTGTACAATTAAATATAAAACTTATATAATTCATTCCTTTTAGCCAATTAAAACCTATTTGCTTGTATATCTAAACACAAATCATTTTATTTGAAAAATTAAACTCACATAATACTATATGAAAACCTACTCACTAGCAGAAATTAATGAAGTCCTACAAGGCGTAATTGTTGGTAAAACCGTTAAAAATATAACCGCTCCCGAACAATTAGATTTAGCTAAGGAAACTGAAATTTCATTTATTGGTCACAAGAAATATGAAAAACTTTGGCAAAATTCTAAAGCTAGTGCTGCGATTGTAAATGAAGATATTTCGATCGAACCAGGAGAAAACAAAGCTTTTATTAAAGTCAAGAATGCCGATTTAGCGATGTCGCAAGTTCTTGAAATGTTTGCGCCTCCTACTCCATTGTTTGCTGTCGACATTCACCCAACTGCCAACATCGATCCAACGGCAATACTCGGAAATGGCGTCCGAATTAGCGCAGGAAGTTACATCGGTCCAAAGGTGCAAATTGGTGAAAATACTACCATCTATCCAAACGTGACCATTCTAGACGAATGCACTATTGGTAAAAACACCGTGATTTGGCCGGGTGCGGTTATTCGCGAACGTTGTCACATCGGCAGCGATTGTATTATCCATCCCAATGCTACGATTGGAGCGGATGGTTTTGGCTTTCGACCATGCCCGCAACGTGGACTGGCAAAAATTCCACAAATTGGGAATGTGGTCATCGGAAATCATGTTGAAATTGGCGCTAATTCATCGGTAGATCGAGGAAAATTTAGTTCAACGATTTTAGGTGATGGCTGTAAAATTGACAACTTAGTACAAATCGGACATAACTCTAAACTAGGGAAATTCTGTATTATGGCTGGAAATTCAGGACTTGCGGGTTCTGTTACTTTGGGCGATGGCGTCATGATTGGCGGAAGTGCATCTATCAAAGATCATCTTACCATTGGCGACGGTGCCATTGTTGGCGCTGGTTCTGGTGTTGCCGCCGACGTCGAAGCGGGTAAAGTGGTATTAGGCTATCCAGCTTGCGATGCTCGCGATGCTTTAAAACAATGGGCTGCAATCAAACGATTGATAAAATAAATTGTCTTTGGAGCTATATCTTGCTCTACGCTAACCCGAGCGAAGCGAACTGACCGAACACAAAATCTAAAAATCTTATTTTGTGAGGTAATCTTTTCTGCTTGTCACCCCGAGCGCAGTCGAGGGGCTTTTCTTAGCAAAAAAAGGGATGTCGCTGCGGCTCACATTGCCGCGAGGCAGGTCAGGGCTATAAACAATGGGGAAAGCGAAGTCTCCACCCCACTATAGCATTCTAATAATTATTATCCAAAAAAAAATCCGATTCAGCACATCGGATTCTCATTATTATTTTTTCTTTTTTGCTTTTGATTTTTTCTTTGCTTTTTTAGCTTTCTCTTTTTTAGCCTTTTCTTTCTCTTTCTTTTTTTCTTTGGCTTTTTTGTCTTTAGCTTTCTTTTTAGCTTTCTCTTTTTCCTTCTTTTCTTTTGCCTTTGCTTTCGCTTTTTTGGCTTTTTCCTTCTCTGTTTCTTTTTTCATTGGAATGGTTTTTTCGTCGATAATAATCGCTTCTTCTTTTACGACTTGATCCGTGACTTCGGCAGGAGCTTTTACAACTCTAGTTCGAGTTCTAGGTGCCGGCTTTGCTGAAGAAGTTGTTGCTTTCGTAACTCGAGTTCGAGTTATTGGTGCTGCTTTGGCTGTTGGAGTTGTTGTTTTTACAACTCGAGTTCTCCGTATTGGTGCTGGTTTTGCTGCAGGAGTTGTCGCTTTCTCAACGCGAGTTGTTACTTTTTTGGCTGTTGTATTATCTGGAATCGTTGTAGCTTCAACAGCACTACCTGTTTCAATATTTGGCGTACTCGTGGGAGTTTCCGCTTGATTTGCTTTTGGGGTTGCAGTTCTTCTTATCATCTTAAAAGTATCTTTGTTTAAACTTAAAGTAAATCGAATGTAAAATTTACGTTAACAAAAGTAAGTGTTAAAACGGTAATTCAATGTTAAGTTTTTAGTTTAGGGGAAAACTTAACATTGGACGATCAGAAAAAAACAAGATAAAAACACTTTGAAAATCTTCAGTTACAGCAAAAAGTGAAGTAAATAATAGACCAATGCAGCGATTACTGCAGAAACAGGAATAGTCAAAATCCAAGCCCACAAAAGCTTTACTGTCACACCCCAGCGAACTGCAGAAACTCTCTTCGTCACGCCTACTCCAATTATAGAACCTGTGATGGTGTGTGTCGTAGAAACTGGTATTTTAAAGTGTTCAGTCATAAACAAAGTCAATGCACCAGCAGATTCAGCAACAACACCTTCGAAAGCAGTTACTTTCGTTATTTTAGAGCCCATTGTTTTTACAATTTTCCATCCGCCACTCAAAGTACCGGCAGCAATTGCCGTATAACACGCAATTGGAATCCATTCGGGCATTTTACCGTCTATCTTGATTCCGTCTTTTTCAGAAGGCAATACAACATCTAAATCTAACCAACCCAATGACATATTCACATTAGGATGTGTATGTAAATACACCGCAACCGCAGCTGCAATAATTCCCATGACTTTCTGAGAATCATTTCCACCGTGACCCAAACTGAAAGAGGCAGAAGATAACAACTGCATTTTCTTCAAAATCGATTCGGACTTAGCAGTCGAAAAATAGCTAAATAGTAAATTAAAAATGGCAATACTAAAAAATATCAATCCAACTAGAAGCCACTTTATATTAGCCGGTTCAGCGACAACACTAAAAAAATGATTGTCAAATCGAGGTTTTTTGATTTCACTAAACGGTATTAAAACTTCCGATAAAAACCATATGGCTAGCACCATCAAGATTAAAGTCAGAATTTTTGGATAAATCGTCTTTCTCGAAGAATACATCAACCAAAGTGAAATAAAATAAGAAATAATCATTCCTAATAATGGTGCGAGGACAATAAAGGCGATCACTATCAGTACACCTGAAGGTAAGCCTCCATCGTGGCTAGGCTTGTACCAATTAACCACCGTAAAACCAGCATGTGCTATTGCAGCTCCTGCAAATCCTCCAATTAACGTATGAGAAGATGACGAGGGAATTCCTTTCCACCAGGTAATTAAATTCCAAATAATTGCGGCAATAACACCGGAGAGGATGACAATTAAGTCGATGTTCTCGGTTTGAGCTGTTTTAGCAACGGTATCCGCCACACCAAACCCAAAAACCCAATATGCTAAAAAGTTGAAAAAGGCAGCCCAAACCACCGCTTGAAATGGAGATAAAACTTTGGTTGCTACAATTGTTGCTATCGAATTGGCAGCATCGTGAAAACCATTGATGTAGTCAAACAGTAAGGCAAGGACAATAATAACAATAAGTAAAGTAAAATCCATAAAGAGAAGTTTAGTGCACTATTTAGGAGTGTTTTACTGAAATTTGCTCCATCACATTAGAAACACTTTTACATTTGTCTGATGCTGCTTCTAGCGAAGATAAAACTTCTTTGTACTTAATGATATTTTTTGCGTCGGTTTCATTCTCAAAAATATCAGCAACTGCTTTATCAAAAACTTCGTCCGCTTTGCTTTCTAATTTATTAATTTTTTTGCAGGTTTCTTTGATGGCTTTGTTGTTCATCACCTTTAATTCTTTGATTCCAATACCAATCAACTGACAGGCTTCCAAATTGATTTCTGTCAATTTTCGAATTGATTTCGTAATTTTCTCTACTTGATACAAACTCATTCTGCTAGCTGCACCGTGCATTAAATCCGCAACATCATCAATAGACTTAATTAGCGAGTGAATATCTTCTCGGTCAAATGGCGTTATAAAATTCTTGCTTAATTCTAAATGGGTTTTGTGGGTGATTTCTTCGATGATACCTTCTAATTCAGCAATCTTTTTAAAAGAATCTTCTCGTTCGTCTTTTGGAGCATTTACCGCTTCATGCAAAGTTTCTGCTAAAAGGATTAACGCAGCAGAGGCTTGTTCGAATAAAGGAAAGAACTTTGTATCTTTAGGAACCAAAAACTGAAAAAAACGGTTTAATGACATAATAAAATTTTTATGCGCCAAAGTTAGAAATCCAATGTTAACTTAACATTAACTTTGTAAAAATAACTTGCGCAAAAAACCGCAAATAATAAGGACTCTTTTTTATTTCAATCGTTTTCGTACTTTAGCGCTTCTTAAACGTAAAACATTACAAAGCCAACAGCAATGGACATTAACTTCAACAAGAACGAAGATCATAACAAACTTTTATTATCCGATTTAAAGCAACGCTTCGCCAAAGTTCGAATCGGTGGTGGGGAAAAAAGAATCGAAAAACTACATGCCGAAGGTAAAATGACCGCGCGCGAACGCATCGACTATTTACTCGATCCGAAAGCAAAATCTATTGAAATCGGTGCTTTTGTTGGTGATGGCATGTACGCAGAACATGGCGGTTGTCCTTCTGGTGGTGTGGTGGTGAAGATTGGTTATATCAAAGGGAAACAATGCATTGTTGTTGCCAATGACGCAACAGTAAAAGCGGGTGCTTGGTTTCCAATTACGGGAAAGAAGAACTTACGTGCACAGGAATTGGCTATGGAAAATCGTTTGCCAATTATCTATTTGGTTGATTCTGCTGGTGTTTATTTACCCATGCAAGACGAAATTTTCCCAGATAAAGAACATTTTGGAAGAATCTTCCGCAATAACGCCATCATGTCAAGCATGGGAATTACGCAAATCGCGGCAGTGATGGGAAGTTGCGTTGCGGGCGGTGCTTATCTGCCCATCATGAGCGATGAAGCGATGATTGTTGATAAGACTGGAAGTATTTTTTTAGCGGGAAGTTACTTGGTAAAAGCAGCCATTGGTGAAACAATCGATAATGAAACGCTTGGCGGTGCCACAACGCATTGTTCTATTTCAGGAGTAACTGACTATAAAGCCAAAGACGATAAGGATGCGTTAGACCGAATTAAAAGCATTGTTGGGAAAATTGGCGAGTATGACAAAGCGGGTTTCAACAGAGAGAAATCCGAAAAACCAGCACTCGATGAAAAAGAAATGTATGGAATTCTGCCTAAATCTCGCGCAGATCAATACGATATGTACGAAATCATCAAGCGATTGGTCGACAATTCCGAAATGGATGAATACAAAGGAGATTACGGGAAAACTATAATTACGGCCTATGCTCGAATTGATGGCTGGGCGGTTGGAATTGTTGCTAATCAACGAAAAGTAGTCAAAAATGCCAAAGGCGAAATGCAATTTGGTGGTGCCATTTACTCTGATTCAGCGGATAAAGCCACGCGTTTTATTGCCAATTGCAATCAAAAGAAAATTCCGTTGGTATTTGTGCAAGACGTAACGGGATTTATGGTTGGTTCTAAATCGGAGCACGGCGGTATTATTAAAGATGGTGCTAAAATGGTTAATGCCGTTTCGAATTCAGTAGTCCCAAAATTCACGGTTATCGTCGGGAATTCTTACGGTGCTGGGAATTACGCTATGTGTGGCAAAGCCTACGATCCGCGTTTGATTTTTGCCTGGCCAGGTGCTGAACTTGCCGTAATGGGCGGAACGCAAGCAGCTAAAGTATTGGCTCAAATTGAAGCTTCATCCTTAAAAGCAAAAGGTGAAATCGTTGATGAAGTCAAAGAAAAGGAATTGTTTGATATCATTAAAGCGAGATATGATGCACAGGTTTCTCCGTATTACGCAGCTTCTCGATTGTGGACCGATGCAATCATTGATCCACTCGACACACGAACATGGATTTCGATGGGAATTGAAGCAGCCAATCATGCTCCTATTGAGAAGAAATTTAATTTGGGTGTGATTCAGGTTTAGTTCTAAATTGTTGATAAATAGCGTAATATATTCGCTTTTGATTTGTCTAAAATTCCAATTATTATTGCTCAAAATTGACTTATGAAAAAGCAACTTTACTTTATCACTCTTGCCTTGCTGTTGATTCAATGTGGCAGCATTAAGAAGTACAATGCCCATTTAAATGAGACCATCGCTGTCGATAAACTCAAGAAAGATGTTGATGTAGCGCAAAGAAGATTGCAAAAAATGCATCCGAACTTGTACGATTATATTTCAAAAAAAGAATTAGATTATAAATTTGATAGTATAAAAAAAACAATCACGAATCCAATTACTTCTTTTGAATTTTACAAAAAAATAAGTCCCGTATTTGCTGCAGTTCGCCAAGGTCATACGTATGTGTATCGGCCTACAAAAAAAATGACTAAGAAGGAAACAGAAATTGCTACTAAAAAAGGAATTGGACCTCTATCGCAGTTTGACTTCGAGTTTTTTAATGACAAATTGTATGTTGTTAAAAACAAATCTTACGATTCGTCGATTAAAGTAGGAACAGAAGTAGTATCGGTAAATGCTAAAAGTCCACAGTCATTGTATCATGAATACAAACCACGCTTCACTTCCGATGGATTCAACACGAATTTTAAACCTAATTTCTTCGGCAGAAGATTTAATCAATTTTTCAGTAATGAGAATGGAGTTCTAGATAGTATCACTTATGACTTCAAATGGAATGACACGCTAAAATCAAAGATCATTAAAAGAAGAATAGTTGATTCAACCGCAATAAAGAAGCAACTTTCAAAAGTGGCTTTAACTGTGACTGAAAAAGAAAAAATAAAAGCAGAAAATAAGTATTTTAATAAAAACCAAAGTGTTTTAGGTTACGATCCTGTTTCAAAAACCTACAATCGGAATTTAACTTTTTTAGAGAAAGATAGCAGTATTGCGGTGCTTAAAATCAAAGCATTTTCGAAAGGCAAATATAAAAAGTTCTACAAACAAGCTTTCCAACGTATCCAAAATAATCAATCAAAAACACTCATAATTGATCTTAGAAATAATGGTGGTGGTCGCTTGAACGAAATTGTAGATCTCTATAAATATTTAGCAGACTCAACTTTTGTCTTTTTGGATGAATCTGAAGTAACTTCTAGAACAAGTATTATTTCCAATTATTTTCAAGGAGGTTCCCTATTTTCTAAAATACCACGGATTTTGACTGCCCCGATAATTGTGCCTATAATTGCTGTTTTGGTGCATAAGAATAAGAATGGGAAATACTATCTGTCCAATAAAACGAGTCCTGAAAAAATTAAAGAAACTGCTTTTAAAGGAAAACTATATGTGCTTATCAACGGTGGAAGTTTTTCGGCATCTAGTGTTATTTCGGCTAATTTAAAAGGTGAAAAACGAGCCGTTTTTGTCGGACAAGAAACCGGTGGCGCCCATAACGGAACAGTTGCGGGACGCATGCCAATTATTGAATTGCCAAATTCAAAAATAAAGATTCGGATTGGTTTGATGAATACTGTTCCACTTCATAAGTCGGAAATTTTTGGTCGAGGTGTATTTCCAGATCACGAAATTATACCAACTTTGTCAGACAGAATCAACGGTGTCGATCCAGAAATGAACTGGGTTTTAGAAGATTGTAAAAAGAACTAAAATGAAAAAGTTATTATTATTTTCATTACTGTTTGTTCAAATTGTAACAGCCCAAGAAACCTTTACCCGAAAAGATTCCCTTCATGGTGGCTTACGTTTTGAAAGAACTTGTTATGACGTTTTGCGTTATGATTTGAATATCAATATCAATCCAGAAGAAAAATCAATTGTTGGTTTTAATGAAATCAGTTTTAAGGTTCTTGAAAATACTTCGAAAATTCAATTGGATTTGTTCGAAAACATGCATATCGACAGCATTGTTTTAAACGCAATGAAATTAAAACACAAAAGGGAATTCAATGCCGTCTTTATTGATTTTGAAACTCCGTTAGCAAAAAATTCTCATCATAAAATCCGCTTTTATTATTCTGGGAATCCAAACATAGCCACCAATCCACCATGGGGAAGCGGAGGGTTTGTTTATAAAAAAGATTCTAACGGAAAAGATTGGATTGGCGTTGCAGTCCAAGGTACTGGCGCTAGTCTTTGGTATCCATGTAAAGATTCCCAAACTGATGAACCGGATTTGGGTACTACTATTAAAGTCGCAGTACCGAACGGATTGATGAATGTTTCGAATGGTCGTCTTTTGGGCAGCGAAGATTTAAAAAATGGTTACGCACGCTGGGACTGGGAAGTCAAAAACCCAATTAACAATTACGATATTACCATCAATATAGGAGATTACGTTCATTTTGGAGGAAACTATAAAGGATTGGATTTGGATTATTATGTATTGCGAGAAAACGAATCTAAAGCTAGAATTCAATTTGAGCAAGTAAAACCCATGATGGATTGTTTCCAAAGTAAATTTGGTCCTTACCCATTTTTCGAAGATGGCTTTAAACTAGTTGAAACCAGTTTTTTAGGTATGGAGAATCAAAGTGCTGTTTCTTACGGGAATAAGTACTTAACTGGTTATGCAGGAACTGATTTATCAAAATCGGGAGTGGGTTTATTGTTCGATTATATTATTGTTCACGAAAGTGCTCATGAATGGTTTGGGAATAGTATCACCTCAAAAGATATTGCAGACATGTGGATTCACGAAGCGTTTGCGATGTATGCAGAATCAGTTTTTATCGAATGTAATTACGGGTATGAAAAGGCTTTACAGTATATTAATGGCAATCAGCGAAATATTCGTAATGACAAACCAATTATTGGACCTTATGGGGTGAATTACAAAGGCACCTACGATATGTACTATAAAGGCGCATTATTGCTTAATACAGTTAGACACGTTATTAATGATGATAAGAAATGGTGGGCTATGCTGTTGAAGTATTCCACAGTTTTTCGACATAAAATTATTGATAACGAAACCGTAGTCAATTTTTTTAATCAAGAAAGCGGCGTCAATCTTACTCCTGTTTTTGATGAATATCTTAAGTACATTGGGACACCAACGCTTGAATACAAAATCAAGAAAAAGCATCTTGAATACCGCTGGAAGAGTAATATTGAAACATTTTCGATGCCACTGGATCTTACAATAAAAGGTAAAAGAATCAGAGTCAATCCAACAACGAAATGGCAAAAATCCAAAATAAAAGTAGCCAAACTGAAAGATATTCAAATACTTAGCGACCACTTCTACGTAAAAGTCAACCCAATTTATTAGAGCACAATCCTTTTCTGAAGTATTCGTAGGGTTTTAAGATTTTTAATTGTTTATAGATTATTATTTAACAACAAAATTATCAGTTAATTCGTTTGTTATTAATAACTTAGTACAAACTTTAAAATCAAACTACTATGGACAATGTAAAAAAAATGAATAAGTGGGCCAACGCGCATACGTATTATTCACTCGACATTTTAAGAATTGGTTTAGGTGTTTTCTTACTTTTAAAAGGATTTTCCTTTATCACCAACAGTAGGGAATTTGAAGACTTAATTGCACCAGTTAGTAATTTTATGGGAGGAATGCTAACCTTTCACTACATCGCAGCGGCGCATATTATGGGTGGAATTATGATCGTATTTGGTTTGCTTACGCGTTGGGCTATTATAGCACAACTTCCAATTTTGTTGGGTGCTGTTTTGATTAATTTCATTGGCGATATGAACGGAAACAACCTTATTCTCTCCACCGCCACATTTGGCATAAGCGTTTTCTTCCTTTTTTACGGCGGCGGAAAGCACTCAGCCGATTACTATTTTAAAATGGAAAAATAAGTTAAAAATTTGCCACGAGTGCAGAAATCAAAACTAAGATTTGTGCGTTCGTGGCAAAAAGTAACTATTATACTTTAATTATTTATTTTACGGTAGATAATGTTTCTTTCCTCATTATTTTTCCGTTTTCTGTTTCTTTAAATTTAGAAATAAAATAAACTTCTTTCGGTTTTTCGTATTTATCTAGGTCGTTATAAACGGACTTATCAATGTCGAACTTTTCTCCTTCAATAATCAAAATCAATTTTTCGCCCAACGCTTCGTCTTTTTTACCCGCCACAAAATAGCGACCAGCAATTTTTCCAGCTAATTTCTTTTCAATTTGTTCAGGAATTAATTTTATTCCACCGCTATTGACGATATTGTCATAACGACCAAGAAATATAAATTGGTTTTCATTGACCAATTCTACCAAATCATTTGTAATAATCACATCTTCTGATATTCTTGGTGCATGAATGACCAAACAATTTCGATCGTCGTAAGATATGGTTACGTTAGGTAAAACGGTAAATGACGCCTCTCCTATTTCTTTTGCTGCAATATGAGTAATCGTCTCTGTCATCCCATAAGTTTCATAAACTTTTGTCGGCAATTTTTTCAATTCTTGTTCCAAAGACTTACTAATCATCGAGCCACCAATGATCATTTTCTTTACTTTCTTTAATTCATCTAAAGAATGTTTTGCCTGCAGAGGAACCATCGCAACAAAGTCGTATTCAGTTTCATTATTATAGAGCGGTGTTGATGTTGGTGCTACAAAATCCATTTCTAAACCAAGAATAAACGCGCGAATAAACATCAATTTACCCGCAATGTACTTTACTGGAAGACACTGTAGCACTTTTTGACCAGGATGAATATCAAAGAAATCTCCCGTTGCAATAGCCGACTCAACCATCGCATTCTTCGAAATACGGACTGTTTTGGGCACCCCAGTCGATCCAGAAGTTTGCATATCAATATAAGAATTGTCATCAAACCACTCTAAAAGGAAATTTCCCACCGGTTTTTCAAAATCTTCACCTTCTTTAATAAAACTATAGGCCACTCGACATAAATCTTCCTTATTCATGTGGAAACCATCTAACTTAAAACTATTGTGCACGTTGTGGTACGTTGGACTATTCATAAGATTCTTCTATTTGTTTGGGTTGTTCAATATTAATTTTTCCAGTTAATTTTTCCTTCCAATTCTGCCAGTGGTATTTTTTATTAAAGATAAATAGAAGTATGGGATATATAATTACTACGGGCAAAATTATATCAAAACCAGCGGATGGCTCGGAAAGGTCTTTCAAAATTGAATTCGTCTGAAATACGGTCCAATCCGTCGTTACCAACAAAGCGCCAATCAGATTATTTGCGGCATGAAATCCAATTGCCAATTCCATTCCTTCATCCATCAAAGTGATAATTCCCAAAAACAAACCAGTTCCAATGTAATAGACCAATATAATGTAACCAACTTTGCTGACTTCGGGATTAAAAATATGCATCGTTCCAAATATCACTGATGTCATCACCAAAGGAAACCATTTATTCATAGATAAATTTGCAAATCCCTGCATCAAATAACCTCTAAAAACCAACTCTTCGCATGTGGTTTGAATCGGAATCATCAGCACTGCAATCACCGCTAAGATCAAAAATGGAATGGGTTGAAATTGTACCACAAAATTCTCTGGACTTGAGTAATACAATGCTAGCGTTGATATAATCGTAATTGCTGTCCAAAGTAAAAAAGAGACGAAGATTCTACTCCAATCCACCTTTTTCCTTGAACTTACAATCGACAAAAAAGTTTGATTGTGTAAGTATTTAATGACCGCAAATACACCGATGATTGCAAAAACAAAAGAAATTAAGATCAAAAAAAGTGTGGTATTTGAATCAAGTACTTTCATGATATCATCCTGATTTTCTGGAATGCCTTTGCCCTCAGCAAACGATTTTGCTATGACGGCAAGCAACAAGGGAATTTGTCCAATTGTCGAAGCGACAACAATAATAATTGAGCCAACGATGTATTTCCAAAATCTATTTTCACTCGAAATTCCTTGTTCAATAAACATTTTCAGTCATTTAACTGTTAGACACTTGGCTTGAAGGTTTTGAGCAATTTAGTCAATTTTTAATTTATAAATCAATTACTTTGTAAAAAAATATGTCGTAATGATTACCATTTTTCATAATCCTCGATGTGGGAAATCTCGAGATTGTTTGACGTTTCTTAATCAATCCCAAGAAGACTTAAAAGTCGTCAACTACTTACTCCATCCGCCAACTTTTGACGAACTGCATAGCATTATTACAATGCTCAACATCAATCCACTCGAGTTGGTCAGACATAAAGAAACCATCTGGATTACCGCTTTTAAAAACAGGCGACTTTCCAATGACGAAATTATCAAAGCAATGGTCGAACACCCAATCTTGATTGAGAGACCTATTGTAATTCACAACGGTAAAGCAGTAATTGCAAGGCCTCTCGACAAAGTAAATGCAATTCTATAACTAAATTGATTTTCTTTAACTAAAGATTGGGATTGGTTTATGTACCCAATCTTTACATTTGCTTCTCAATTTTTCTTTATGTCAATTCGAACAAACTTCTTTATTATACCACTACTATTGCTATCTCTAGTTAGCTTCGGTCAAAATAGACCTGATTTTCCAAAAATTAAAGTCACGGGAATCATCATCGATAAAGAAAGTCAAAAACCCTTAGAATACGCAACAATAACTTTGACGCATACGAGGTTTCCTAAAATTGTTGGCGGTGGAATTACAAATAGTAAAGGTGAATTTGAAGCATCGATTCCGGCAGGAACCTATAACATCAAGGCAGAATTCATTTCATTCAAACCATTTATCATCTCAGAAAGAGAATTTAAATTAGATACTACGCTCGAGACAATTGCTTTGGAGGAAGATTTTACCCAATTAAAAGAAGTTAGTGTTCGCGCACAGCAAACACATATCGATATTAAATTAGACAAGAAAGTGTACACGGTAGGACAAGATCTCATCATTAAAGGAGGAACTGTTAGTGATGTTCTGGATAATATTCCCTCAGTACAAGTGGATGTCGAAGGAAAGGTGAGTCTGAGAGGAAACGAAAACGTGACCATTCTCATCGACGGAAAGCCTTCCAACGCTGTGAATATTGCAGAAGCACTGCGTATCATTCCAGCGGATAATATTGATAAAGTAGAAGTTATTACCAATCCTTCCGCGCGATACGATGCAGAAGGCGGCGGCGGAATCTTAAATATCATTCTCAAAAAAGGTAAAAATCAAGGATTCAACGGCAGTGTGATTGTTTCTGTTGGTGAGCCTGAGAATACGGGAGTTTCAGGAAATTTTAATATCAAAAATGAAAAGTCAAATTTCTTTACCACTTTGGGATATGCCAAAAGAGACGGTCCAGGAAATATGAAAATTGACCAAGAGAATTTTGACAGCATTCGAAATCTAATTTCCTATGTCGAAGAACGACGCAAAAACAACCGCTACAGCGAAGGCTTTAATGGAAATTTCGGTTTAGAAATCTACATTGACAAAACATCGTCATGGACCAACATGCTTTCACTGCGCAAAAATAAAGGCGGTAACCCAGAGAATGTAATATATTCAATTTTCTCTCCTACTGGAGCTTTCGGACAAAGACAACGATTTAATGACTTGGACCGCAGCAATCAAAACGCAGAGTTCACGACAAACTACATTAAAAGATTTAAAAAAGATGGACACAAATTCACCATCGACGGTGCGTTTTCTGTCGATACGGATAATGACAGTTCCACCATCTACGGAAATCAAATTCAACCTACGCCTGAATTTATTTCCTCCGAAAGAACGACAAACAAGCAAAAGCAAAGTAGAAATCTCATTCAATCAGATTATGTATTGCCTTTCGGCAAAAAAAGCCAGTTTGAATTGGGCGTGAGAGGCAATTATCTGACATTACTATCAGACTTTAAAGTTGAGGAAGATGTACTAGGTAACAACAATTTTACCGTCAATCCGAATTTTACTAATATCCTCGAATATAAAGAAAATGTCACTGCAGCGTATACACAAATCGGTTCTAAATTTGGGAAATTCTCGGTACTTACTGGTTTGCGATTTGAAAATTCTAATATTCAAATCAACCAATTGACCTTACAGGATTTTACCACCAAAAACTACAACAATCTTTTTCCAAGTGCTTTCCTGACCTATGAAATCAGCGAAACGACCAACGTTTCCTTAAATTACAGCAAGCGAATCAACCGTCCACGCGATCGATTTATCAATCCGTTTTCCTCGTATTCCAGCAACGTTAACTTTTTTATTGGAAACCCCGACTTAGATCCAGCGCTCAGCGATTCTTATGATCTTGGATTCTTAAAAAAATGGAACCAAGTCACTTTGAGTACATCGCTTTACTTCAATCAAACCAGAGGTTCTTTTCAAATTGTACGAAAAGAAACAGGTGAATCTATCGACGGAATTCCAGTAATTTTTAATACGCCTTTTAATTTAGCGACCGATGATAAAATTGGGTTTGAGTTCACCTTGAATTATTCTCCTTATAAATGGTGGCGACTCAATGGAAACTTCAACTATTTTAATAATAAAACCGATGGGACTTATTCGTACACCAATTCCACTAATGAAGTAAAGACCATTGACTTCTACAATACAGCTTCAAGCTGGTTTACACGATTAACGTCGAAAGTTTCTTTCCCATACAAAATTGATTTTCAAGTCAATGGCACGTATAATGCACCACAAAAAACCGCGCAAGGAAAAACCATTGGCGTTGGTTCGATGAACTTAGCGTTGAGCAAAGATGTACTCAAGGATAAAGGAACGATTGCTTTTAATGTGAGTGATGTTTTTAACTCCAGAAAAAGAATCATGGATTTAAATCTACCAAACGTCAATTCGTACAGTGAAATGCAGTGGCGCGAAAGACAAATCACACTTTCGTTTACGTATCGTTTCAACAAACAAAAACAAGAGCGAGAAAAACCCAAACGCGAAGAAGGAAGCGAAGATTTCCAAGGATAAAAAAAAAGGAACTCAATTGAGTTCCTTTTTTCTGCACTAAATTAATTAGATGCTGCTTTTTTAGCTTTTTTCTCTTTATACATTTCCCATAGTGCGCCACCAATCCAATATTGAACGAAAGCTACTAAGAAAAACATCAACCAAAATCCTATGGTTAGGACGGTTAAGAATAATAAAAAGCCTAAATACTGTGAAAATTCAAACATGTTTTCCGGAATTTTTTTGAATTATGAGCAAATGTAAGTGTATTATTTTTTCTTACCAATTAATTCCAAATCAATTTTTATAAAATAGTATTTATGCGTAATTTTGGACAGCTTTTTAGGAGCTAGTTCCCGCTATTCGCTGCAATCTTTTTTATTGCTTTTGTCATCCCGAGCGTCTACCTGTCGGCAGACAGGCAGTCGAGGGACTTTTTCTAAAGCAAAAAAAAGGATTTCCGCTTCTATCGGGGCTAAGGCATCTCGTAAACCGAGAACCGCGTGAGGGATTGAAGCAAAGTGCCGCGCACTGCGTAAAGCCCGACCCTTGTGGTCACGCCCAAACGAATAACCAATTAAACGATTTCACGATTAAACAAATAAACGATTAACCACATAAACAACAACAATGGAATACAGAATTGAAAAAGACACCATGGGTGAAGTAAAAGTCCCAGCCGATAAATATTGGGGAGCGCAAACCGAGCGATCTAGAAACAACTTCAAAATCGGTCCATCGGCATCCATGCCCAAAGAAATCATAGAAGGTTTTGCGTATCTAAAAAAAGCTGCGGCTTATGCCAATTGCGACTTAGGCGTGTTATCAACTGAAAAACGTGACGCGATTGCTGCCGTTTGCGACGAAATTCTCGCTGGCAAACTCAACGATCAATTTCCTTTAGTGATTTGGCAAACGGGTTCTGGAACCCAAAGCAATATGAATGTCAATGAAGTGGTGGCCAATCGTGCGCAAGTGTTGGCTGGTTTCAAAATTGGCGAAGGAGAACCTGTGGTAAAAGCCAATGACGACGTCAACAAATCGCAATCATCCAATGACACGTTCCCAACGGGAATGCATATTGCGGCTTACAAAGCGGTTGTCGAAACGACGATTCCAGGAGTAGAAAAATTACGAGATACATTACACGCTAAAGCGGTTGAATTCAATAATGTGGTAAAAATTGGTCGTACACACCTGATGGATGCGACGCCTTTAACCCTTGGACAAGAAATCTCTGGTTATGTTGCCCAATTGAATTATGGCATAAAAGCATTAAAAAACACCTTGTCACATCTTTCAGAAGTCGCATTAGGCGGAACTGCAGTCGGAACGGGATTAAATACACCTGATGGTTACGATGTGAAAGTGGCCCAATATATTGCCAAGTTTACAGGTCATCCATTTGTAACAGCGCCCAACAAATTTGAAGCTTTGGCTTCACACGACGCGATTGTGGAAAGTCACGGCGCTTTGAAACAATTGGCAGTTTCACTTAACAAAATCGCAAATGACATTCGAATGCTGGCTTCTGGCCCACGTTCCGGAATTGGTGAAATCTTAATTCCAGAAAACGAGCCAGGATCTTCGATTATGCCAGGAAAAGTCAATCCAACACAATGTGAAGCAATAACGATGGTTTGTGCGCAAGTTATTGGAAATGACGTAGCTATTAGCATTGGCGGCATGCAAGGTCATTACGAATTAAACGTTTTCAAACCGGTAATGGCGGCAAACTTCTTGCAATCGGCGCGACTATTAGGTGATGCTTGTTTGTCATTTGAGGAACATTGTGCGAGCGGCATCGAACCCAACTACAAGCGCATCAAAGAATTGGTTGACAATTCATTGATGTTGGTGACAGCATTAAATACAAAAATCGGGTATTATAAATCTGCTGAAATTGCACAAACTGCGCATAAAAACGGAACAACGCTAAAAGACGAGGCAGTTCGATTGGGTTACGTTAGTGCGGAAGATTTTGATGCTTGGGTAAAACCAGAAGAAATGGTGGGAAGTTTGAAATAATGGATAACGGATAATGAATAATCAGACCTGCAATCAGATTGCAGGTCTTTTTTTATGGATAGAACTTTAACATTAGTTTAAACTGCTAAATTTCAGAAAAATAGGTATTTGTTTTTTATTTTTTATTTATATTCAAACTGTGTATTTAAGAAAGTTGTAAAACAAGATAAAAGCGCTGAAGATGTTGAAAAATAAGATAACCTTAGAACAGGAATTGTTGGCCGAACGCTCGAAATTCAAATCGGAAACGGCTATTTTAGAAGAAGTTTTGCATATTTTGAATGAAAATGAAGCGGTAAGAGAAAATATTAAAAGCGCATTGAATGAGAAAAGTTCAACAGAAGCAAACGATTTCAATTTTGACTTATTGGAAACAGACAAGATTTTTCATTTGGTGCAAATCCGATCGGTTTGTGTTAATTACCGTTTAAGGTTTTTAGACACAGTGTACTTTAAGGACGGCATTCCGGAAGAAGCGATTACGAAAATACATGCATTAGAAAAGTCACACGGAACAACGCTCGGTGGATTCAAAATCATGGCGCCTAGCAAAGCTTTTCAATTATTGAGTTATGACGATCCTTTGTTATTTGCGCCGATCGGAAACGATTATTACTATTTGGTGCACCAATGGGGAAAAGACATCACGCCGAAGCGGAAATGGTTGGTATTGCCTTTTAAAAATTTATTGAATTTTATGTTTTTTAGTGTTGTGGTGAGTCTACTTATTACTTGGCTAACACCAGAAAATAATTTGAGTAAGGCGGTTCCGATGGCGAATATCATTATTTTCCTTTTTGCCTTCAAGTCGATTGTTGCGGTATTTATGTATGCCTTTTTTATGATGGGAAAAAACTTTAACGTGGCGATTTGGGATCGGAAGTATTTTAATAATTGAGTTTATAGTTTGATAAACTTGGTTTTAAGTGTCCCATCATTGGTATTTATTTTTACGAAATAATTACCTGCTTTGAAATGCGAAACATTTATGAAATTGACCTCTCTAGCATTTTCAACAGTTAAAATTATTTGTCCAAGTGAATTATAAATTGTCATTGATTTGAGATCTGCTTCAGTACAAATATTCAAATAGTCAGAAACTGGATTTGGAGAAATTGTAATTTCGTTGTTCGTAAGAAAGTCATTGTTTGAAAGTGAACAAACATCATCAATTACGCAACTAAAATTACCATTTTGAATTGCGCTTGCTGCAATTGTGGATAGTTGCGAAGTATCGGCACAAATAAACTGCAAATTTGGATTTCCGAAAAAAGCAACCGTCGTTTCGTTTGAGTTATTTTTGATATACAGACTAGTCAACGAATTGTTAAAACAATTGAGAGAAGTCAATTGGCTTAAATTAGAACAATCCAAAGTCGTTAAAGCATTGTTATTGCATAATAAAAACACAAGGCTTGTGAGATCACTGACATCTATAGCTGTTAGAAGATTATCTCGACAAGACAAATCATAAAGATTATTTAAGCCTGAAAGATTTAGTGAACTAATTTGATTTTCTATACATGAGAATCCCAAAAGATTCGACATTCCGCTTAAATCGAGAGATGTCAGCTGATTTCTATAACAATACAAATACTTAAGACCAGAGAGGTGATTAACATTCAAAGTAGTTAATTGATTTTCCCAACAGTCCAAAGTTTGGAGATTAGGGCAAGGACCAATTTCCAAGGATGTGAGATTGTTGTTATACGCCGACAAGTAAATTAGTCCGGTACAACCACTTAAATTAATTGAAGACAGTGCATTATCATAGCATAAAAGATTTTTTAGATTTCCTAAATTAGATACATCTATAGAACTTATCTCACTTTCCATGCACTGCAGGATTTCTAGCAATTGAAGCCCAGTTACATCAATCGATTCTATTTGATTCTGGCTACAAACCAAGACCTTAATATTAGAAAAAGCGTTAATACCAGTAATATCCGTAATATTAGATGAGTTAAGATTCAGAGATGAGACACCGGAGGCTTCGGCGACGTCAATTTCGCCATCGCCATTCAAATCAATAGTAATGCTGCTTCCCGCCGCGTTTCGAGCAGTATTATTGCTAGGACTTGCAGCAATTAATTTCGCTTTGAATATTGGATCAGCAAATTGAATAATCTGGCCATTTGAGAAAAAGGAAATTGCTAAAATAAAGAGATAATTATATTTCATAGTATGAAGCTTTAATGTAAAGATAGCAAACTGAATAAGAGTTCAAATAAAAAAACCTGCTAAATAGCAGGTTTTTTGTTTTAGAACGCCACATTCCATATGGGTAATTTTGCATTCTCATCCAAGAATTTCTGCAAAATCAAACCTTCGACATACGTAGGAATGAATTTGTTCTTGACATTAAATGTTTCATACCAATACACTTCCAATAGAGCGATTTTTTCCAATTTCATTTGCGCTGGCCAAGAATATTTTCTGCCAGTTTTGGCGAATTGGTGTCCGTTGACAATCTTGTCATACAATCCACCATTTTTGCTTTTTAGGGAACCGTCATTTTGAATCGTTCCTGTTGAACCCACCATAATGAGTTCTTTCTCTTCTCCATCAACGGCATACACTAGAAATACGCCGCTTCCATTTTCGCTGGCATTACAAACTTCTTCTAGGCTATTATCGATGGTGAAGTTGAAGTGGTTGTTCGTTTTGAACTTTGTTAATTCTTTATACATATTATTTTGTTTAGCCACTAAGACACTAAGGCACTAAGTGTTGGTTATTTTAATTTAAGAAAAAAGCTCCATAAACAGGAGCTTTATATTGATCCCTTGACTTCGCCCGGGAAGATAATTCCTTTCAAAATTATCCCATTATCTCTTTTACTTTCTTTCCAATTTCAGCTGGAGAATCTACGACATGAATTCCACATTCTCTCATAATTCTTTTCTTAGCTTCTGCGGTGTCGTCAGATCCACCAACAATAGCGCCTGCGTGTCCCATGGTTCTTCCTTTTGGCGCGGTTTCACCAGCGATGAATCCAACAACTGGTTTTCTGTTCCCGTCAGCTTTGATCCATTTGGCGGCATCTGCTTCTAATTGTCCACCGATTTCACCAATCATGACGATGCATTTGGTTTCTGGGTCGTTCATTAATAACTCCACTGCCGCTTTTGTAGTAGTTCCGATAATTGGGTCACCACCAATTCCGATTGCTGTTGTGATTCCCATACCCTGTTTTACGACTTGATCTGCCGCTTCGTAAGTCAAAGTTCCTGATTTAGAAACAATCCCGACAGTTCCTTTTTTGAAAACGAAACCTGGCATGATACCTACTTTGGCTTCACCTGGCGTAATTACTCCTGGGCAATTTGGTCCGATTAGCGTACAATTTCTTTCTTTGATATATTCGTTGGCTTTAATCATATCCGCCACAGGAATTCCTTCCGTAATGGTAATAATTACTTTGATTCCAGCATCAGCAGCTTCCATAATCGCATCGGCAGCAAAAGCTGGTGGTACAAAAATAATGGTCGTATCCGCTCCTGCTTGTTCTACTGCATCTTTTACTGTATTGAAAACTGGACGATCTAAATGCGTACTTCCACCTTTTCCCGGAGTTACACCACCTACGACATTTGTACCATATTCAATCATTTGAGAAGCGTGAAAAGTTCCTTCACTTCCAGTGAAACCTTGTACAATTATTTTGGAATCTTTGTTGACTAAGACACTCATTGGTTTATTTTTTATATTGATTTTTTATATTGTTTTGCAAAAATAAGATTTTAAGAAGAATATCAACGACCTTTTACGAAAAATACTTCAAATTTATTGGATCCCTCGAACGTCATTTTGCTCATAGGGAAAATCATAAATCATAAAAGTATTTTCATGTCCAGGATATTGCTTATCCCACTGTATCTTCAACTTTTTATAAGCTCTTTCTTCGGGGTATAATGGAACACCTAATTCAAGAAAACACCATTTATTAACACTTACTGTTATACTGTTTTTACCGCAGTAAGGAGGAAATTCATATACTTCGAGTTCTTTGTTCATTTTGTTATCATCAAAGCAAATCATGACTTTTTCAGCTCCGCCCGCATAAAGATTGAACGACAAATAATCATCCCAGTATCCTGCAAAATTAAGGATAGGTAATAAACCGACCACCACAAAGACAATTCTGTTAAAAGCGGTCTTAAAGAACGCAGTAGTAACTTGAATATTTCCATCATAAAATAAAACCCATACAATTGATGTCATAGCAAGATTCCAAGGCCAAACGACTGTATTAAAATTGAGACCTACAGGTCCCAGTAACAAAAGCAAACTTATATGCATTATTGAACACAGGTACACAAAATTTCTTTTGTTTCTAAAAAAAATTAATCCAATACCAATAGATGTTTCTGCAATGGCCATAATCAGTCCTGAATAATGAACAATATCCATAGAAATGACATTAGGGGAAATTCCGAAAAGATGCTCCTAAATTCCATCCCAAAAATCGGTCAAAAAAGTATTGCTGAATTTATGCAATCCACTGAAAAAATAGGTCACTGCAACTAAGAAAGACATACTCGTGAGAAAATCCCGTCGGTCGTTATAATAATAATAAAAAATAAAAGTAAGCAAGTATTGGTATTCCCATGGTTGCCAACGCATCAAGTCGATTAGACAACATGCGATCTCAATTAATACGACAGCCAGAACCAAATATCGTTTTTGAGGAAAAAGCAATACTGCAATAATTGCTGTTATTGATAGTATGAATAATAATAGGTGAAAAATATCGGGAAATTGAGGAGCTATATCGACAACGGGGATAATAGGAAAACTTCGATTTGGAAGCCATATCTTGTAACTTAAGAATTTAGCAAAAAGCCATGCTATGGAACTTATCCTAAGAACTAAAAACTCTTTTGAACCAACAAATAAGTTACTCAAAAAATGCATTAGGGCAATTGACTCATTTGAAAACCACGATGCAAAAGATTGTCCTTCACTTCCCAAATGACCATAAAATGGGCTAAAAGCATTTCCTCTCTTGGATTTTCAACGGTTTTGATGTAATGCGCATAACGAACAACAATTTGATCGCCGTCTTTTAAGAGATGACTGATTCTTGCTTTTGAACGCACATAAGCTTTACCTAGTTCTTTGGATAAATCGAGGATATCTTTATGATTCAATTGCTTGAATCCAGTACTGCTATTCCAATCTAAAAGTACCTCTGGATGCAAAAATGTGCTCATGATTTCGCTATTGATAAGCGCATCTGATTTATAAAAATCCTGAATTAATTTCTTTGCAGACATTTTACTTCAATTTGTTTAAAATTTCTGGTATTCTCTTCACGTTTGCTAATTGCTTCAATTTCTCACGGGATTCTTCAATCGGTGTTCCGAAGTAGGATTTACCGCCTTCAACTGATTTAGTCACACCTGTTTGGCCCATAATCACCGCTTTGGTTCCAATGGTAATTCCGCTTGTCGTTCCGACCTGACCCCACAACGTCACTTCATCTTCAATAATCACACAACCTGCAATGCCTGTTTGTGAGGCAATCAGACATTTTTTACCGATTACGGTGTCATGTCCAACGTGCACCTGATTGTCTAATTTTGTTCCTTCACCAATGGTTGTATCGCCAGTTACGCCTTTATCGATGGTACATAAAGCTCCGATTCCTACATTGTCATGAATCACAACGCGTCCACCCGATAACAATTGATCGAAACCTTCTGGACGTTTTTTGTAGTAGAACGCATCTCCACCCAAAACGGTTCCCGCATGAATGATTACATTGTCGCCAATAACAGTATGGTCATAAATCGCAACGTTTGAATGAATCAAACAATTCTTTCCTATCGTTACATGATTTCCGACAAAGGTGTTGGGTTGAATAATGGTGCCCTCGCCTATTTTTGCTGTCGATGCGATTGAAACACCAGAAGCTTGAAAAGGCTTAAAATGTTGTGTCAATTTATTGAAATCTCTAAAAGGATCATCGGAAATCAATAGTGCTTTGCCTTCTGGACAATCTACTTTTTTATTAATCAAGACAGTAGTCGCTGCAGATTGCAATGCTTTATCGTAATACTTGGGATGATCAACAAAGACGATATCTCCGGGTTCAACAACATGAATTTCATTCATTCCAGACACATCAAAATTAGCATCGCCAACGAATTCACAATGAAGTAAATCGGCAATTTGTTGAAGCGTATGAACCTTAGGAAATTTCATAAGTGTTACTTAACGCGTTCCATATAGTTACCAGAAGTAGTGTCAATCTTAATCTTGTCACCTTCATTAATAAACAAAGGAACATTGATTGTCGCTCCCGTTTCCACAGTTGCAGATTTTGTCGCATTAGTTGCGGTATTTCCTTTAACTCCTGGTTCAGCATAAGTTACTTCTAGTACCACTGAAGCGGGCATATCTACCGATAACGGCAAATCAGTTTCTGTATTGATACTCACCATCACACTTTCACCTTCTTTCAATAAATCAGGTGAATCAAGGATTGCTTTGTTAAGTGAAATTTGCTCAAAAGACTCTACATTCATAAAGTGGAACAAATCGCCTTCTGGATACAAAAATTGGAATTTGTGATTTTCAACTCGCACTTCCTCAATTTTGTGACCTGCTGAGAATGTATTATCCAGCACTTTTCCGTTGGTTAAACTTTTCAATTTTGTTCTAACGAAAGCTGGACCTTTTCCTGGCTTCACATGAAGGAATTCAATAATTTTATAAATATCGTTGTTGTACTTGATACACAATCCGTTTTTAATATCTGATGTAGATGCCATTTTTCTTTGTTTATTCGTTTATATGTTTAATCGTTTATTTGTTAAATCGTTAAATCGAAGAAACTTGTTATTCTTGTCTCTTGATTCTTGCTACTATTTCTTAATAATTTCCAGAATAGCCTTTCATAATACCTCTCGATGAATTTCGAATAAAATCTAAAATCTCATCGCGCTCTGGTGTGGCTTCCATTTCTCCTTCGATGATACTTAGCGCTTGCGTGGTATTGTAATTTTTCTGGTATAAAATTCTATAAATATCTTGAATTTCTTTGATTTTCTCTGTAGTAAATCCTCTGCGTCTCAATCCAACTGAATTAATCCCTACATAAGACAAAGGTTCTTTTGCTGCTTTGGTATATGGTGGCACATCTTTTCTAACCAACGATCCTCCAGAAACCATCGCATGATCTCCGATATGAATAAATTGATGAATGGCTGCTAAACCTCCAATAATAGCGTGATTTCCGATGACAACATGACCTGCAAGTGCGACGCCATTGACGATAATTGCATTGTCGCCAATGTGACAATCGTGTGCAATGTGGGCTGTTGCCATCACCAGGCAATTGTTTCCGAGCGTAGTTTGACCGGAGGCAATGGTTCCGCGATTGATGGTAACACATTCTCGAATCGTACAGTTATCTCCAATAATCGTTAGTGAGTCTTCTCCGCCGAACTTCAAATCTTGTGGAATGGCAGAAATGACGGCACCTGGAAAAATATTACAGTTTTTGCCTATCCTTGCACCTTCCATAATTGTAACGTTAGAACCAATCCAAGTTCCATCTCCAATAATAACATTATTATGAATAGTTGTGAACGGTTCTATGACTACATTTTTGGCAATTTTTGCGCCTGGATGAACATATGCTAAAGGTTGATTCATTTGTAGATTTTATTTTTTTGTTTGTCAAATGGAATTCACATCTGGGATGCTCATTTCATAGTTTCTTTTTTATTGTTTTTTAGCAATTTGCGCCATCAATTCGGCTTCCGCAACTAGTTTTCCGTTGGCATACGCATTGGCTTGCATATGACAGATTCCGCGTCTAATCGGACTTATCAAATCGCATTTAAAAAATAAGGTGTCTCCTGGAAGTACTTTATGTTTGAACTTTACATTGTCAATTTTCATAAAGAATGTCAAATAATTCTCTGGATCAGGAACAGTACTTAAAACTAAAATCCCTCCGGTTTGCGCCATGGCTTCAATAATCAAAACACCAGGCATCACAGGCGCATCTGGAAAATGACCTACGAAGAAAGGTTCGTTCATGGTTACATTTTTCAATCCAACAACATGCGTATCCGACAATTCAAAAATTTTATCTACCAACAGGAATGGCGGACGGTGTGGCAACATAGCCATGATCTTGTGAATATCCATTAATGGCTCCTGATTCATGTCAAATACTGGCACATGATTGCGTTGCTCAATCTTAATGATTTTAGCCATTTTCTTGGCAAACTGTGTATTGACGAAATGTCCAGGCTTATTCGCAATAATTTTTCCTTGAATTCGAGTTCCAATCAAAGCCAAATCACCAATTACATCCAGTAATTTATGACGTGCTGCTTCATTGGGATAATGTAAAGTGAGATTATCTAATATCCCATTTGGCTTTACCGAGATTGATTCTTTACCAAACGCCACTTTTAGATTATTCATCGTTTTCTCAGATATCTCTTTATCTACATAGACAATGGCATTGTTCAAATCTCCACCTTTTATCAAACCTTCATCTAAAAGTGTTTCCAATTCGTGTAGGAAACTAAACGTACGTGCATCAGCAATTTCTTCTTTGAAATCGCAAATATGCTTGAGGCTTGCATTTTGGGTGCCCAAAACTTTGGTTCCAAAATCAACCATAGCCGTTACTTGATACTCGTCACTTGGCATTATTAATATTTCACTTCCAGTGGTTTCATCGGTAAATGAAATAATTTCCTTTACTACATATATATTTCTCTTTGCTTCTTGTTCTTCTATACCCGCTTTTTCAATAGCTTCGACGAAAAACTTAGAAGATCCGTCCATGATTGGAGGCTCCGAAGCATCCAATTCAATAATAACATTATCAACATCACATCCGACAAAAGCTGCCAAAACGTGTTCAGAAGTTTGAATTTTAACTCCTAATTTTTCTAGATTAGTTCCTCTTTGCGTGTTTACTACGTAATTCGCATCGGCTTCAATTATTGGTGCACCTTCTAAATCAACGCGAACGAATGTATATCCGTTATTTACTGGAGCAGGCTTGAAAGTCATCTTAACTTCCTTTCCTGTGTGCAATCCAACACCAATCAAAGAGATTTCGCTCTTTATGGTTTTTTGTTTCACCATGACTTACTTATTTTTATTTATTGTTTTCTTTAATTCTTCTAGTTCCGCTACAATCTTCGTTAGATTCTTAAAATGAACATATGATTTACTGTAATCACTATAGGTGAATGATGGGCTTCCTTGCAAAATTTCGTTGTCTTTTACATTTCGTCCTACACCAGATTGTGCTTGAATACGAACATTATTACCAACTGTGATGTGCCCAGCAAAACCAACTTGTCCACCAATAACACAGTTTTTCCCTATCTTGGTTGATCCCGCTACGCCGGTTTGAGCAGCTATTACGGTATTTTCTCCAATTTCGACATTATGTGCAATTTGAATTTGATTATCGAGTTTTACACCTTCTCGAATAATGGTAGAACCCATTGTCGCTCTGTCAATTGTTGTTGATGCGCCGATTTCAACATTATTTTCAATGATTACATTTCCGATTTGTGGGATCTTAACGTACGATCCGTCGGCATTTGGAGCAAATCCAAAACCGTCTGAGCCAATAATAACTCCAGAATGAAAAATACAATTATTTCCAATGATGCACTCGTGATAAATTTTTGTTCCAGCGAATAATGTGACATTGTCTCCCAATATTACATTGTCACCAACAAAGCAATTAGGGTAGATCTTTACATTGTCGCCAATGATTATATTTGATCCTATATAACTAAAGCTTCCTAAATAAAAATTAACTCCATAACGCACATGATCTGATATGGTTGAAGGTTGTTCAATCCCGACTTTACTGTCCTTTCTCGCTTGATCATAGAAAGTCAGTAATTTAGTAAAAGCCATGTAAGCATCTTCAACGACAATCATGGTCGTGTTTACTTCGTTGTATGGAACAAATGAGTCATTTACAATAGTAATTGTAGCCTTTGTAGTATAAATGTAGGATTCGTACTTTGGATTAGCCAAAAAAGTAAGTGTTCCTGCTGTTCCTTCTTCAATTTTAGAAAACGATGAAACTGCAGCGGTAGGATTTCCTACTACTTTGCCATCTAAAACAATCGCTATTTGTTCCGCTGTAAATTTCATACTGTAATTCGATTCTGTGAAATGAACTTCTGCACTTTTATACTGCGCAAAGCAACGATTTTTTCACAGTGCACAAAAATATAAAAAATAGCTTTTGAATGTTAACTTTCTAACAGTTGTTTTGGGAAGCAAATATAATATTTAGTCACAGGCTTTGACAAAGCTTTCAAATTCAATTGATCCGAGGCTTCAACAACATCTTCAATAGTTTTATCTTTCTTTAAAATATGAATTGGTTCTGCGTCTTTGCTATAAGCTTGGTTTTCTATTTTCCCTTTGAAAACAAAGTATTTTGCATCTTGCAAACTGCAATTATTTAGCTTTGAAAATCGTTCAATTAGATTCGTGAGCACTTCTTTGTCAAACTTTTCACTGCTCAGTTTGATCTTGAGCAAATCTCGATTGATAATCATTTTACTCAAAGAACTTAAGATAAAATCATCAGCATCTTGCCATTCCTTAATTGCGCTAATAATATCAAAATCATCAAGTTGTGCAAATTTATTTAAAACGATACTGTCGAAATTTTCAAACGCAATCTTGTTATTCAAAAAGTACAAAAGTGCTTTGCTTGATGCTAAAGTATTTCCTTTCAAAGTAAGTTCTTTGGCTCGCTTTAGAATTTTCATCAATATCAATTCGGCTACTAAACTGGTCTTGTGCAAATAAGCTTGCCAGTACATGAGTCGTCGTGCCATCAAGAATTTTTCAATGGAATAAATTCCTTTTTCCTCCATCACCAAAACATCATCAACCACATTCAACATTTGAATGAGCCGATCTGAGTTGATATTTCCTTCCGCCACACCAGTATAAAAGCTATCTCGCTTTAAATAATCCATGCGATCCATGTCTAACTGACTCGAAATCAATTGCAACATGAATTTACGATGGTACTCGCCTTTGAAAATTTGTATCGCTAACGTCAACTTCCCGTCAAACTCCTGATTCAATTGGTTCATAAATAACAACGAAATGGCTTCGTGGTTGACATCTTCTACAATACTGTGTTCCATCGCATGGGAAAAAGGTCCATGCCCGATGTCGTGTAGTAAAATGGCAATGAGCAGTGCGTTTTCCTCTTCTTTTGATATGGTAATTTCCTTAAATTTCAATACTTCAATGGCTTTTTGCATCATGTGCATGCAACCCAATGCATGGTGAAAACGCGTGTGATGAGCGCCCGGATAAACCAAATATGAAAGCCCCATTTGGGTAATTCGTCGCAATCGCTGAAAATAAGGATGTTGAATTAAATCGTATAACAACGGATTTGGAATCGTGATGAATCCATAAATCGGGTCGTTTAGAATTTTAAGTTTGTTAATTTGACTCACTAATACTGGGTTTAAGGACAACAAATATAGGTAAATCAGGTGAATTTAGTCGATGTTTTTTGTCTAAAACTTCTGATCCGCAATATGGAAAATTCTGTTTGCTTTCTCGTTGCAATAAAATACATTTACAACTTTAAATTTTATATCTTTTCCAGTGAAAATTTCTATCTCAAATAATAAACTCATTGCAACAATCTCAACCAAAGGAGCAGAACTTATTTCTTTGCAAAGTATCGATTCCAATCGAGAATATATGTGGAATGGAAATCCCGAGTTCTGGGGTAAACAGGCACCTATTTTATTTCCAATTGTTGGAACGTTGAAAGACAACCAATATCGTTATAACGGTCAATCTTATTCCTTGTCTCGTCACGGTTTTGCTCGTGATATGGAATTTGAAGTAATTGAAAACAGCGCCAACGCGATTGTGTTTTCTTTGAAAGCCAATGCGCAAACAAAAGCAAATTACCCATTTGATTTTGAACTTCAAATCTGCTATTCTTTAGATGATCAACACTTGAAAGTAGCATACAAAATTATCAATCACCATAATGAAAGAATGCCATTTTCGATTGGCGGACATCCCGCATTTTCGTTGCCAAAGAACTTCACTTCTTACACATTAGAATTTGAACAACAAGAAACATTAGAAAGTTTCACACTCCAAAACGACTTGTTGTCAAATGCGACGACAAATATTCCGCTAAACGAAAGATTACTTCCGCTAATCTATTCTCTATTTGAAAACGACGCGCTCATCTTCAAAAAACTTAACTCCAAAAAGATTTCAATTCTTGAAGAAAACAAACCGATGTTACATTTCAACTTTGAAGATTTCAAAAATTTTGGAATTTGGACAAAAATGAATGCGCCGTTTATCTGTCTCGAACCTTGGCTGGGTTATTCAGATTTGACTTCAAGTGACGGCAACATCGAGAACAAAGAAGCCATTCAATTTGTGGAAGCCAATGAAAATTTTAACTGTTCGTATTCAATTGAAATTATCTCATAAATCTAAAAATGCTCAACATCAATTTTGAACCATTTCCAAACTTAGAAACAAAACGATTACTACTGCGACGACTTGAAGATTCTGATGTGAAGGAAGTTTTTGCGTTACGAAGTAATCCTTCGACCATGAAGTTTATTCCCAGACCTTTGGTGAAAAACGATGAGGAAGCATTGGAACATATTGCGATGATCAATGCTAAAATTGATAACAACGAAGGCATCAATTGGGCGATAACGATCAAAGGAAATCATAGGCTGATTGGAATTATTGGTCATTTTAGAATTCAACCTCAAAACTATCGCGCGGAAATTGGCTATATGATTTTACCCGAATATCATGGACAGGGCATTGTTGCAGAAGCAATCCAAGAAGTAGTTCGATATGGTTTCGAAGACCTGAATTTACATTCTATCGAAGCCATCATTGACCCAAATAACGTCGCATCTGAACGTGTGCTACAAAAAAATGGCTTTGTCAAAGAGGCACATATTTTAGAAAATGAATTCTTCGACGGAAAGTTTATCGATACGGTGATTTATTCCTTGCTGAAAAGAAACTTCAAAGGATAGACATCTATTTTTCCAATTTTGGTAAAGTTTTGATATACAAATCTTCTACTTTTTTTCGCGCCCAAGGTGTTTTTCTTAGGAATGTCAAACTTGATTTCACACTCGGATTGTCCGTAAAACACTTGATTTTGATCAGTTCTGACAAAGTATCAAAACCGTAATAGTCAACAAGTTGCTCGACAATCTTTTGAAGTGTCACGCCGTGTAATGGATCTTTGGAGGTGTTGAGTTGCATGAGCCAAAAGTACCATTCTAAAATTGCTATTCATAAAAAAACCATCAAAATAAATCTTGATAGTTTTACTGATTGTATTGGATCTACTTACTGAACCGCCAAAAACGCATTCACATTTCCATAACCATATTCCGAACTTCTATTCGGATAGAAATTTCCAGATTGCTTCATTTTGTTTAAAACCTGATCTCTTGTCCACGTTGGATTTTTAGACCAAACCAAAGCGGCAATTCCCGCAGTAGTAGCTGTTGCCACCGATGAACCGCCAACATAATCAGTCTGCGCATTGTAATAACTATTCACAGGGACATTGTTTCCTGTCGCTGCTCTTTGCATGACGATGGTAAAATCTACTTTATTTCCCGTATGACAATCGTCGCAAGCTAAAACCGTTGCTCCTTCTTTAACTCCGGTTACTGCAACAGTTTCTGGCATCCACGCTGGAAAAATGACACCAACAAAAGTGGTAAAACTGGTAGAAGTTCCAGCAGCACAGAAGATTAGTTTTCCTTTGCTGTAAGCGAGTCGAATGGCATCCACAATTTTTCCAACCGAAAAAACATAACCCATCGACATCGAAATGATTTTTACATTGCTGTTATTGCCCAATGCAACAAAAGCTTTCTTTACACCTTCTTGTTCTTGAAAACCATCAATGACTACATTGGTTGCCGCTCGATAAGTGATTAAGTTGGCATTATACGCCACACCCACGGGTTGACCATTGTTGTTTCTAGGCGCCGTTGCGACTGAAGCCATACTCGTACCATGCCCGCACAAGTCATTAGGCCCGTCGGTCGTTGTACTCCAAGGCCAAATCGAATCGATATAAACGCCAAATTTTTGAACCGTACGACCAGTAGAATCACTTGTATTAAAGCTACTTCCTAGCAGAGTTTGATTGGGTGAAATCCCAGTATCAATAATACCAATCGTAATGTTTCGTCCGGTGCTTAATGTCCAAGCACTCGGAATATTATGTTGGTAAAACGCCCAAGGCACTTTCGCATTCGGCGTTACGGTTGTATAATCTGAAGCACTTAAAACCTGCGAATCGTAGCCACAACCCGATGAACTTGAACTACTTGAAGCAGCGCGCATTTGCCCATTCTTTATCGAAACATAGCGATAATCCGCTGGCTCGATGTAGCGAATATACTTACTTCTTTTTAAAGCGATAATTGTTTCTTGCTTTGTGATGATAACATCCATTAAGTTTAAATCAGCATCCGCAGATACTAAAACTTTTTCTAACGGCTGATCCTCATAAGTCAAAATGATCTTCAACAATTCCTCTTGAATCAATTGGTTCTTTGGACTTTTGGCACGATCGAAATCCTTCGCCGAAGTTCCAAAACCGATCGTCATCAAATTGTTCCCGTGATACGCCGCGCTCCAAATCATCTGATTCGAGGCTTCCTTCCAATCAAAATTTCCACGAGCCGTAATGGCATCGTCAATGACTTTATTGACTTGTGAAGTCGTCATTGGCTCCTTTTGAGCAGCGTCAATTACGATTGGAGTGGCTTCATTTTCTTCTTGATTACATGCGCTAAAAATGGTGATAAATAACAAGGAAAAGAGTAATACTTTATTTCTCATAAAATTGATTTTTAGTGATTTAAAGACGAAGTTAATAAATCAATTGATTCAATAATCAAATGTTAATAAAAATATAAAAAAAGTTAAATGACCTTTGAAAAGGAAGTGCAATCAAAGGTAATATTTGCTTTTCTACAATTCATATTTTGTAGTATCTTTGCGCTCCTATGCTGAAAACGGTTAACATTCTAAATAAAAGAGCGCGCTTCGATTATGAAATTCTCGAAACGTATACGGCTGGAATTGTTTTGAGCGGAACAGAAATCAAATCGATTCGGTTGGGGAAAGCCAATATCACGGAAAGTTTTTGTGAATTCAACGATGCCATGGAACTGTTCGCCATCAATACCTACATCGAAGAATACGCCTTCGGAAACCAGTTCAATCACAAGGCACGAAGTGAGCGAAAATTACTCTTGAACAAAAGGGAATTAAAAAGTTTACATAAAAATGTGCAAACAAAAGGTCTGACCATTATTCCGCTAAAATTGCACACCAACGAAAAAGGATTGGCTAAACTAGACATTGGTTTGTGTCGCGGAAAGAAAACGTACGACAAACGCGAATCTTTAAAGGAACAGGATACCAAACGCGATTTAGATCGAATCAAAAAAAGTTTCTAGTTGACTTTATTATGACTAAATTTGTCATAAATCAATCTGCTTTTTCCCTTGCACACTTTACTTAAAAAAGCTCGAGAAACAAAAGGCTTCAAAACCAGAGAAGTCGCTAATCTATTGAAGATAGATCAAGCGCTCATTAGCAAATTTGAAAACGGTCAACGCACGCCCACCAGAAAACAAGTACAACAATTAGCACAATTGCTCGAAATTGATTTAGAATTGTTGCTCATTGCATGGCTGAAAGAAAAAATAAAACAAGTGATTGCTGAAGAACCACAAGGATTAAAAGCACTTCAAGAAGTGGAAAGTGAACTTAATCCAACGAAGGAAAACAACAAGGCAGTTGATTTACTCTTCGAAGAAATGGAAGCCCTAAAAGCGAAAATGGAAGCTTTTAGAAATTCAAAATCGAATTAGTTTTTATTCTCCAACAAAGGCACAAATCGAAATTCACCAAACTCATGCTTTTCAAATTGCGTTTCATTTTTGCGAATTAAAAGTGTCATGATTTGATGTTCTTCGCCCAACGGAATAACCAATCTTCCTCCGATTTTGAGTTGCGCCATCAAAGGCTGTGGAATAATTGGCGCGCCTGCCGTAACAATAATACTATCAAACGGAGCATGATTTGGAAGCCCTTTATAACCATCACCAAAAGATAAATGCTTCGGACGAATGCCTAATTTCGGTAACAACGCCGAAGTTTGTTTAAACAACTCTGTTTGTCTTTCAACACTATACACTTTCGCGCCCATCAAACACAAAACCGCCGTTTGATAACCCGAACCTGTACCGATTTCTAATACTTTGTGGTCTTTTTTTACTTCCAACAATTGACTTTGAAAAGCAACAGTATACGGTTGTGAAATAGTTTGCCCCGCTCCTATCGGAAACGCTTTGTCTTGATAGGCAAAATCTTCAAAACTAGAATTCAAGAACAAATGCCGTGGAATTTTCTTGATGGCTTCCAAAACAGTCTTATCAGTAATTCCTTTTTCCTTGAGCAAAGCGGCTAATTGGTTGCGAAGTCCTTGATGTTTGGCTGTGTCTTTCAATGTTGGGGTTTAAATTTGAGGTCAAAAATAAGAAAGTAATTGTAATTTTAAGAAGCTATTTCCCGCTATTCGCTATATCTTTTTCTTCGTGCCTCAAAAAAAGGATGCCGCTGCTATCGGGGCTAAAATATTGCACCAATATCCCATTCTAATCCTAATTAATTTCTATTTTTGTTCAAAATTTATTTTATGCTAAAAGTCGGTGTTTTAGGCGCAGGCCACCTCGGAAAAATACATCTCAAATTATTACAACAATCTTCCCAATACGAACTCGTAGGCTTCTATGATGAAAATCTCGAAAACGGTAAAAAAATCGCAGAAGAATTCGGATACAAACAATTCAATACCATCGCAACATTGATTCACGCAGTGGATGTAATCGACATTGTCACACCAACGCTTTCACACTACAAATGTGCGAAAGTGGCCATCAAATCAGGAAAACATGTTTTTATCGAAAAACCGATTTCCAACACCGTTGCCGAAGCCGAAGAAATCATCGCTTTAGCCAAAGAATACAACGTCAAAGGACAAGTGGGACACGTAGAGCGGTTTAATCCCGCGTTCATCGCGACTAAAGACATGATTAATAATCCGATGTTTATAGAAACCCATCGCTTAGCCGAATTCAACCCGCGTGGCACAGATGTTCCCGTTGTTTTGGACTTGATGATTCACGACATCGATGCGATCTTAAGCGTAGTTCATTCCAAAGTGAAAAGAATTAACGCCAGCGGTGTTTCGGTAATCTCCGATACGCCAGATATTGCCAATGCTCGAATTGAATTCGAAAATGGCTGTGTTGCCAACCTCACCTCTAGCAGAATTTCGATGAAGAACATGCGTAAATCACGTTTCTTCCAAAAAGATGCTTACATCTCTGTTGACTTTTTAGATAAGATTTGCGAAGTAGTAAAAATGCAAGATGCACCAGAAAATCCTGGTGATTTCGATATGATTCTACAAAATGCGGAAGGTGTCAAAAAACAAATCTACTTTGCCAATCCAGAAGTGGCGCCGAACAACGCAATTTTAGACGAATTAGAAACATTTGCAGATGCTATCAATAACAATACAACGCCAATCGTAACCCTTGAACAAGGAACCGAAGCACTGAGAGTGGCCTATCAAATCATAGATTGTTTTAAATAATACCAAATACATAATGAAAAACATAGCTGTAATCGGAGCTGGAACGATGGGAAATGGAATTGCCCACACCTTTGCTCAAAGCGGATTCACCGTAAAATTAATCGACGTTTCTGAAAAATCTTTAGACAAAGGCATGGCGACCATTGCTGCCAATTTGGATCGAATGGTTACCAAAGGAACCATCACCGAAGCTGATAAATTAAAAACAATTAGCAATATTATCACGTACACAGACATCAAAGATGGTGTTGTTGGCGTTGACCTAGTCGTAGAAGCGGCTACCGAAAACATCGATTTAAAACTAAACATCTTCAAACAATTGAATGAGGCTTGTTCACATGCAACAATATTAGCAACAAACACTTCTTCTATTTCGATCACGCAAATAGGCGCGGTGGTTGCGCATCCGGAACGTGTCATTGGAATGCACTTTATGAATCCTGTGCCAATCATGAAATTAGTTGAAATCATTCGCGGATACAACACTTCCGATGAAGTCACCAAAACCATCATGGATTTATCAGTTACCTTGGGCAAAGTCCCGGTTGAAGTCAATGACTATCCAGGTTTTGTGGCCAACAGAATCTTGATGCCGATGATTAATGAATCGATTGAAACGCTTTACAATGGCGTTGCTGGGGTTTATGAAATTGACACGGTGATGAAATTAGGAATGGCGCATCCCATGGGACCGCTGCAATTAGCTGATTTTATTGGATTAGATGTATGCTTGGCGATTTTACACGTGATGCATGACGGATTCAAAAATCCGAAGTACGCTCCTTGCCCACTCTTAGTGAATATGGTTCGCGCTGGGAAATTGGGAGTAAAATCGGGAGAAGGTTTTTACGATTATGCGGAAAGTAAAAAAGCAGAAAAGGTCGCTACAATGTTTTTGAAAAATTAAAGAGATCAATGGCTAGTATTTTTCCCTTTGAAGCAGTTCGACCTACTCGAGACAAAGTTTGTTTGGTGACTTGCCGTTCCTACGAAGAATACGTCAATGCAGAGCTGGCTGCTCAACTAGACTTCAATCCACTATCTTTTTTACATGTGTTAAAACCTGCTTTTGTCAATCAGCAAACAACGCCGTATGAAAAAAGATACAAGCAAGTACAGCAGAAATATCAGGAGTTTAAAGATGAAATTATATTAGTCAAAGATAACAATCCAGCTATTTACATTCATAAAATCATTACCAAAACGGAGTCGTTTACTGGAATTATTGTCGGAACTTCCATCGAAGAATATCGCAACGATATTATAAGAAAGCACGAAGACACCATTGCATTCCGCGTTCGATTATTAAAGGAATACATGAAATATTCCGGTTTCAATACCGAACCAGTGCTGATGACCTATCCAGATAATAAAACGATTGAAAACTGGATTTTCAATTGTACCCAAAAATTAGCTGATTTTGAATTTTCTACCACTAAAAAAGAAACCCATTTTTTGTGGAAAATTGACGTTAAGTTAGAAATAAATTGGTTGCAAAACATCTTTAAGAAAACGAACCATCTGTATATTGCGGACGGACACCATCGTTGTGAAGCATCGGCATTGCTTTCCGAAGAAAATGAAGATTCGGAAAATATATCCAAAAGTCATATGCTGAGTTATTTAATATCGGAAAACAACGTCAAGATTTACGAATACAATCGCGTAATCAAAGACCTTAATGGACTATCAAAAACGGAATTCTTAGAAGCATTAAGCAAAACATTTACCGTTGAGAATCTAGATCAAAGCTATAGCAAACCAATTGCAAAACATCAATTTGGAATGTATTTGGACGGTCAGTACTACCAATTAAAGCTCAAGGAAGAAAATGGTGGTTTCAAATCTGAATTAGAATCGCTTGATACTCAAATTCTATACGACAAAGTGCTGTCGAGTCTATTGAATATACAAGACTTAAGAAACGACGAACGCATCGAGTATATTTCTGGAAAACAGCCGATTCAAGTTCTAAAACAAAAAATTGATGACGGTGAATTTGAAGTAGGATTCATATTGTTTCCGTGCGATATCAAAGAAATCAAAGTGCTAGCCGATAATCATTTCATCATGCCACCAAAAAGCACGTATATTGAACCAAAGTTCAGAAGCGGATTGGTCATTTATGAATTATAAACAAAAACAAAAAAATGAAAAAAGCAATTACGTATTTAGCGTTAACTCTTAGCTTATCAACAATTAAAGCTCAAACTTTAAATTTTGTAAACAATTCAGATAAACCAATTGCTAGAAGTGCCTCTTCTGAAGCTTTAGATGGTGATTTCGTTTATATTTCAAATGGTTTTTCTGCAACTAATCAATTTACTTCTGAAATAGAAAAATATGTGGTGGGTTCCGATACTTGGACTATAGTTTCGACAGCCGTCCCAACAATCCCAAAAAGATATGGTAACTCAGAGATTATATCGGGCAACCTTTACTTGTTTAATGGAGAAACTTCTCAAGGTTTTGCAAATAACAAATTAGAAATAGTGAATTTGTTTAGCGGAAATTTGACAGTAAATTCTATTTTAAATCCAAACCCAGTGATCAACGGTGGTTCTGCAGCTTTAGGAGATAACTTTTTAGTATTCGGTGGTTGCACCAATAAATTCAATGCGGCCTATTCAAATAAATTATACCGACTCAGCCCTTTCGGCGATTGGTTTCAATTGGCTAATATGCCAGTTGCCCTTGAAACAAAAGGAAAAGCTATTTATGGGAATGGCAATAATTCAAAACTTTACGTATTTGGCGGTTATAACGAAACAAATATTATACAACAGAATTTTGAAACAGCACAAAGTTCAGGAAATGGGGATTTATTGTTAGATAATTGGTTAAATGTCGCTGAAGCTGGTACTAAATTATTTAGAAGTCAATTTTTTTTAGGAAATAAATTTGCACAGTTTAATCCGTACCGAACGCAAGTTCAGTCTCAAGATCCTACTAATATTGGATGGTTAATTTCAGAGGATATTACAACATCTTCAACAACTGACCTTTTTTTAAATTTTGACACTAAAGATGGTTTTAGTAATGGAGCGCTTTTCGAAGCATATATCATAACCAATTGGACAGGAGATATTGTCACTTCGAGCAAAACATTATTAAACGCGACTATTTCAAATGCAGGCACAGCTTCCGGATATGCCGAAAATTTTACCAATTCAGGAAATATTTCTTTAGCCGGTTTTCCAACCAGTTTTAGAGTAGCTTTTAAATATACGGGGGGATATTCACCAATCCCTAGAACAACTTCTTTTCAATTGGATAACGTTAGAGTTTATAGGAGTTTTTCTTCAAATTCAATTTACATCTATGACGTAACAAGCAACACTTGGACTACTTCCAATACGACGATGCCTCAGCCTATCTCTGCTCATTCAGTAGCTTTTGATATTTTTGATTTGAACGCTAACAAAATTTATGTAACTGGTGACTATGACAATCAAACTTTTGTTGGAGTTTATAATACAACCGATGATACTTTTAACACAATTAGTCAAACCAATATGAATGGAAGACGTCATCATGCTTCTGAAATTTGGAACAATAAATTATACCTTTTTGGAGGGAATACAACATCAAGCACATCAAGTGTATTATCCAGCACACAAAGCGCCAACTTAGCTTTATTGTCTAATGAAAATTTTGAAGTAAATCAACAAGTTGGATTTTATCCAAATCCTGCAAGTGAATTGATCCACGTGCAAGACGAAATCATCTCAGCAAGCATTTATTCAATAGATGGAAAAAAAATCAACACTGAGTTGATCGACAATAAAATCAATATTTCGAATTTATCTAATGGTATTTACATTTTCGAAGGAGTAACAAAAAATGGAACTACAATTTCAAAGAAACTGATCAAAAAATAATGTCCATTCAAGAGAACCTTATACAAATCAAATCTTCGTTACCATCAAACGTACGCTTGGTGGCGGTTTCAAAAACCAAACCCGTTTCCGACCTCATGCAAGCCTACGAAGCGGGTCAACGTGTTTTTGGTGAGAACAAGATTCAAGAAATGACAGAGAAATGGGAACAAATGCCCAAAGACATTCAATGGCACATGATTGGTCATATTCAAAGCAACAAAGTCAAATATATGGCGCCATACGTTAGTTTAATTCACGGTGTCGATAGTTTGAAATTGTTAGAAGAAATCAACAAACAAGCACAAAAAAACAACCGAGTTATCGATTGCCTTTTGCAAATTCATATTGCAGAGGAAGAGACTAAATTCGGATTGAACGAAGGAGAACTTAATGAACTATTGCAATCAGAAATTTTCAAAAATCTAAAAAACATCAAAGTCATTGGACTCATGGGCATGGCAACATTTACCGAAAACCAAACTCAAATTAAAAAAGAATTCCAACATTTAAAGACAATTTTCGACACATTCAAAATTCAACATTCAAGATTCACCATTCTATCTATGGGTATGTCTGGCGATTATCAACTCGCAATCGAATGCGGCAGTACCATGGTTCGAATCGGAAGTAGTATCTTTGGCGGAAGGTAATTTGAAAATGAGATAATTTGAAAATTTGAAAATGAAAAAACCAACAATTGCCAACCAACCACTGACAACTGATTACTAAATTTGTACGCAATACTCGACATAGAAACCACCGGAGGACAATTTAACGAAGAAGGCATCACAGAAATTGCCATCTATCGTTTTGACGGCCATGAAGTAGTCGATCAGTTTATTAGTTTAGTCAATCCTGAAATTCCAATTCAACCGTTTGTCGTAAAACTAACCGGCATTAACAACGCCATGCTGCGCTCGGCACCCAAGTTTTTTGAAGTCGCCAAACGCATCATCGAAATCACAAAAGACTGTATTATCGTAGCGCACAACGCCTCTTTTGATTATCGAATCCTCCGAACTGAATTTCGTCGTTTGGGTTATGCTTTCGATTGCAAAACACTTTGCACCGTTGAACTAGCAAAAGTACTAATGCCAGAACAACCGTCGTATAGTTTAGGAAAATTGGTCCGTTCTTTAGGAATTCCCATGGCAGACAGACATAGAGCAAACGGTGACGCATTAGCCACCGTCAAACTTTTCAAAATGCTGCTCGATAAAGATGTCGAAAAGATCATTGTAAAAGACATGGTTCAATCGGAAATTGTCAAAGGACTGGCGCCGAAATTACTAGACATTGTCGAAAGTGTGCCGTCAAAAACTGGCGTCTATTATATTCATCGCGAAGATGGTTCGATCATTTATATTGGCAAAAGCAAAAACATCAAGAAACGAATCAACCAACATTTTACCGGAAACACAAACAAATGCAAGAAAATTCAGTTGGAGGTTTTTGCAGTGACCTATGAAGAAACCGGAAGTGAACTCATCGCCTTGCTCAAAGAAAGCGAAGAAATAAAAATCAATCAGCCCATTTACAATCGATCTCAGCGGAAAACTATTTTCCAATGGGCGCTATATGCAGAAACGGACTCGGCTGGTTATATCAACTTATCGCTACAAAAAGCCGATGGTAGAAAAAAGGAAATTACGTCTTTTACTACTTTTCAAGAAGGCAAAAATGCGCTATTTAGAATCACGGCTCACTACAAACTGTGTCAGAAATTGACTGGTTTGTATGATACTAAAAACCACTGTTTTCAATACACCATCAAAGAATGTGACGGTGCTTGCATAGGTACTGTTTCGCCGGAGGAATATAATTCACGTGTACAAGAATTCATCGACAAAAATGTCTTTGAAAACAAAACCATCGTCATTACAGACCGCGGCAGAACCATCAACGAACGCTCAGCGGTTCTTATTGAGAACGGTGTGTATAAAGGTTACGCATTCTACGATTTGAATTACCAAATCCGAAACATCGACATCTTAAAGAATATGTTGACGCCCATGGAAAACAATCGCGATACGAGAACCATTATTCAAAGTCAAATTCGAAGAAGCAGAAGTGTCAAATTGTTATATTTTTAGGAGCTTGATCCCGCTGTTCGTTCTATCTTTTTTGTTTTTTGTCACCCCGAGCGCAGTCGAGGGGCTTTTGCAAAAACAAAAAAGGATGCCACTACCATCGGGGCTAGGGCATTCCACAATCGTAGTAATATCATCATGAAATACCTAATAGTCATTGTCGGGCCAACAGCCATCGGAAAAACTGCGATGAGCATTCAATTGGCGCAACATTTCGATTGTGAGATCTTGTCGTGCGACAGTCGACAGTTTTATCGTGAAATGCATATTGGTACCGCAGCGCCAACAATAGAGGAATTGTCAGCAGCAAAACATCATTTTATTCACAATCGTTCTGTCACGGATAATTATACTGTCGGCGATTTCGAAAAAGAAGCTATTACCAAGCTTGAGGAACTATATGAGGAGAAAGATTTTGCAATCCTAGTTGGCGGCTCTGGACTCTACGTAGACGCCGTTCTCAAAGGATTCGACGCTTTTCCGGAGATTGAAACTGGTATCCGCGATTTGGTTTCAAATACTTTTAAGCAAAATGGACTAACGTATTTGCAATCACAATTACAAGAAAAAGATCCAGCGTATTATAATAAACTTACAGCCGAGAACCCACAAACGTTGCTCAATCCACAAAGGATGATGCGCTTTGTGGAAGTTTGTTTGGGAACTGGAAAACCTTATTCTTCGTTTTTAAATCAAAAGAAGAACATAAGAACTTTTACACCAATAGTCATTGGTTTAGAAGCCGAACGAAATTTGATGTATGATCGCATCAACCAACGTGTCGACTTAATGATGGCTGTCGGACTACTTGAAGAGGTTAAAAATATTATTTCTCATAAAAATTTAAATGCTTTACAAACAGTAGGTTATAAAGAACTATTTGATTGTATTGACGAGAAATTTTCTTTGCCATTTGCCGTTGAAGAAATCAAGAAAAACACGCGTCGTTTTGCTAAAAGACAACTCACTTGGTTTAAGAGATATGAAGAAACCAAGTGGTTTGATTTTGAAACGAAATCAAATGAAATCATTCAATATATCAATACAAAAATATAGTCCAATTCGACATTTATGCCAATAGCACCCAACTTCAATTCGATATATTCCCAAGAATGGGAAATCAATTTTATGCAATGCACCCCCAATGGGAATTTGCGCTATACTGATTTGTGCAATATGTTGCAGTTGACTGCTGCGGCTCATTCTGAGTCCGGCGGCTTTAGTTTTGTCGACATGCAAAAATACGACCAAGCGTGGGTATTGAGCAGAATGCGACTTGAGATTACCAAACTCCCAAAGTGGAAAGACCAAATTACCATCAAAACGTGGATCAACTCGTTGGAGAATTCCCGATCAGTTCGTGCTATTGAAGTGTCAGTGAATGGTGAAAAGTGTATTGGCGTGGAAACTTTTTGGGCGGTCTTCAACACCAAAACACGTAGACCGGAAGGAATGGTACTTACGCACGACCACTGTGAAAAATATCCAGAAAACCGCGCTACTTTGCAACCATTTTCAAAAATTGAGATAGACGAAAGCAAAGAGCTGCTTTTTGAACGGAAAGTAGTGTTGTCAGATTTGGATATTGTAAATCACGTCAATAACGTGAAATACTTAGAATGGTGTTTAGACGTCGTTGACGAAGACATCATGCGGAGTAAGTCGATTGCCAGTTTAGATATGAATTTCTTGAAAGAGTTATCGTTGGGTGAAGTCGTTGAAATTCACGAGTCGACAGCAGAAAACCAAACTGTTTTTAGTATCACAAAAGAAAATAAATCAGTTTTTGCGTTAGCATTGACATGGAAATAGTACTTGTATTGTCGTAGTGCCCCTAGCACCGATAGCAACGGAAATCCTTTGTTGGCGTTGTTCGCCAGCAAAGATTGGAGCGGATAGCGGGAATAGCTACCCATAAAAAAAGCTCCGATTTCTCAGAGCTTTTATATTTTAACTTGCCATTTTGTTTTTGACTACCAATCGGAAACCTTCGCCGTGTATATTGAGGATTTCTACTTCTTCATCTAACTTGAGATATTTCCGAAGTTTAGCAATATATACATCCATACTTCTTGAGGTGAAGTAATTGTCATCTCTCCAGATTTTGGTGAGCGCTAATTCTCTTGGCATTAAGTCATTTTCGTACACTGCTAACATTTTTAGCAATTCGTTTTCTTTCGGCGACAATTTGATTGGTTCTTCATTTTTGAACGTTAAGAAACGAAGTTTTGAATTCAGGTGAAAATTTCCAATTTGGAATTCAAATTTAATATGATCGGATTTGACGTCATTGGCTTTACGTTGCATGATGGCTTTAATCTTCATCAACAACACTTCAGAATCGAACGGTTTATTGAGATAGTCGTCTGCTCCTACTTTGTACCCTTTTAGTACATCTTCTTTCATTGACTTTGCCGTCAAGAAAACGATCGGCACTTCTTTATTTTTTTCGCGAATTTCTTTGGCAAGTGTGTAACCGTCTTTGTACGGCATCATCACATCCAAGATACATAAATCGAAAGTGTCCTTTTTAAATTTTTCGAAACCTTCCATTCCATTTTTAGCCAAAGTGACATCAAAGTCATTTAGCACGAGGTAATCCTTTAAGATGGCTCCAAAATTTTGGTCGTCTTCTACGAGAAGGATTTTTTTGTTTTCTGTTTCCATAGCAATTTAGTTTAGTTGATTAGTGGTATTTTTATGATGAAAGTGCTTCCTTTTTCTTTTTCACTCTCTACAAATATTTGTCCGTTATGATCTTCAATTATTCTTTTGACGTAGGATAATCCTAGTCCGTGTCCTTTTACATTATGTAAATCTCCAGTATGTTCCCTATAGAACTTTTCAAAAATTCTTTTTTGAGCTGCCTTACTCATTCCGATTCCTTGATCCTTGATTTTGATGATGACAAAGTCTTTTATATTTTCAGTATAAACATCAATGATTGGTGCTTCCGGTGAATATTTTATCGCATTATCTAAAACATTGACTAAGACATTTGTAAAATGAACATCATTGAGCAGTATAGTTGTCCTTGTGGCATCCAAATGCGTTTTAATCACACCTTGACGATCTTCAACTATAAGACTGACATGCTCAATTGCTTCTTCAAGGATTTCGTGAATATTATTTGATTCTTTATTGATTTCAAGTTCCTTTTTCTCCAACTTCGATATGCGTAACACATTTTCAACTTGCGCGTGCATTCGCTTATTTTCGTCACGAATCATTTGTAAATAGCGGTGAACTTTTTCCTTGTCTTCAATCACTTTTGGATTCTTAATCGCATCTAAAGCTAGGTTTATAGTTGCTATAGGTGTCTTAAATTCGTGTGTCATATTATTGATAAAATCTGTTTTGATCTCAGAAATTTGACGTTGACGAATCAATTGATTTAAAGCGCTGGAATACGCAATGACAATTACTAAAGTAAATATTATTGATAATAGCGAGATTCCAACCAATTCCGAGAAAAGAAACTTTTCTTTGTTTGGAAAACAAACCAGCAACAGATACTTTTCATTCCCTTCATTATCTTTAAACACAGGAATTGAATACGTGTCATATTTATCAAACCTGAAGTTTTCAGATTGGATCTTTGTGGCTAATCCATTACTATAAATACTAAATTCAAAAGCGGTATTAACACCATATTCAACTAATTCTTCTTTAAGAATTTGCTGTAATTTTTCTTTAGAAATTCTTTCTTGTAGTGGCTTCGCAACGGCAATATCTTTGAAGAAAATTTCAAATTGTGCATTGTCTAGAATATCTAACTTACCTGACTTAGTAATTTTAATATCTGGATTTACTTTTTGATCTAAACCTGATTTGTCGATATCACGATTGGCATAAACCTCTGTGGTCCTTTTTGAAGAAAAGTTCTTTAGTTTAATACTATCCGATTTTTTATCAAAGAACGAAGACGAAATATTATAATCTTCAGAAATAATGTTGTTAGAATAAATGATGGTTTCATTAGTACGTGAATTTCTTTGGTAATAACCAAATTCCAGAAAATCACTTTTTTGAGGTTCTTTACCGATACTGTCTTTTAGTTTTTTGTATTTATCAATAAAACTAAAAGCCTCCTCTTTTTCAAGTCTATCGGCAACATTTCCTATAACTTGCTTTACGTGAAACCTAAACTGTTCTTCATTATTTTTGAAAGAAGTGTTAAACCAATATACTTGCACTAACACGATACCTATTAAGGACAAAGTCATTAATACTACAAGCAATCGAAAAAACAATTTATTCATCTCAACAAAGTTAACATTTTAACATTTATACTATAAATACATTAACCAAAGATTAACAACAAATACAAAAATTAATGAATTACTATTTTTTTAAGAATTTCATCTACTTGTCGAAATGCTTTTGTAAGGTCAATATTTTCAATAGAAAAGTCACTTTTTTCCAATCTCATCTCATCAGTCCATTGGTTTTTAATTCTATTTAAAACTTCCTGCATAGAAATTTTGTCTCTATTTTCTACTCTTTCGATTCTTGTTGTTAGAGGAGCTACCACTGTAATGACAGCGTCGCAATCTTGATCACTTCCGCTCTCAAAAAGTATTGCGGCTTCTTTGACAATTATTGGCTCTTTTTTATAAATTTCAAGCCATTCTTTGAAATGTGCTTTTACGGCTGGATGAATAATGCTATTTAATTTTTTCAATTTGTCTGGGTCGTTAAAAACAATCTGTGATAGTTTCTCTTTGCTTAGTATATTGTTTACAAAAATTGTTTCACCAAAGGCATTTTTTATTTTCTTTTGGATCGTATCGTCAGTAAGCAGTTTCTTTGCTTCGTCGTCTGCTATGTACACCGGTATACCCAATGATTTGATATAATTGGCAATAGTTGTTTTTCCGCTTCCAATCCCTCCTGTTAATCCTATTATTTTTGTCATTTTCTAAAAAATAATTCTGGAAATGCTTCTTGAGGTTTCTGTTTCAAAATATGTATCTTGAAAAGGGAATTTAGAAAACCAAATCCATAATTTTTAAATTGAATCCAAGTCGCAATTACAGACAAGAATCCTATAGCGATATTCCTATTTTGCATTGATGATAATATGAAGATTAAAAAGAAATAAATACAAAATAACTTAAACAGTACATCTTGTACAAATAGCAACAAAAACAATGATAGCCAGAATCCTATTAAGAACATCGAAGGAAAAAAATAAGTCAATTTTTGATAATTTGGATGCCATGAGTTCAATATTGGTCGCGCTTTTCCAAATTTCAAAGTCTGAAGAGCAAACTTGTCCCAGTTGATTCTTCTTTTGTGATAAACATATGCCTCTGGAATTAATTTTGAACTAAAACCGAGTTCCCATAATCTAATGGTTAAATCAGGATCTTCTCCAGGATGAATATCTCCGAAGCCACCAGAAGCTAAAAAAGCATCTTTTGAAATTCCCATGTTGAAACTTCGCGGTTGAAACTTATTTATCTTTTCAGTTCCTCCTCGAACGCCACCTGTCGTTAGAAATGATGTCATTGAAAAATTAATCGCCTTTTGAATGTCAGAAAATGAATCCAAAGCTTTGTCTGGTCCACCAAAAAAATCGACATAACCATTTTCTAGAGCCTGTTGAACTTTTGACAAATACTGTTTTGGAATAATACAATCGGAATCGAAAATGAGAAAATAATCGCCTTTTGCGTTTCTCATTCCGAAGTTTCTAGAATCTCCCGGTCCTGAATTTTCCTTGTTGTAGTATGAAATTGTTAGCTTCTGTGAATATCGTTTTATGACTTCATCTGACTTTATAGTAGAACCATCTTCAATTACGACTACTTCAAACGCAGCAGGGTAAGCTTGTTGTTCAAGACTACTCAGAAGTTCCTCCATTTCGTCCGGACGATTGTAAACTGGGATAATAATGGAAAAGTACATATTCAATAATTTTAACAAAGATAAACTTTATCAAAAACAAAAACCACCTGATGAGGTGGCTTTTAAAAATCTGAAAAAAGTATTTTTACTCTTTTACTATTTTGATGGTCTTTTGCTGAAAATCTGCATTAACTTTTGCAATATAAGTACCCGCTGACAAATCTGATAAATCAATTTGTGTGTAGTTTCCAAGAACTACCTTTGCAGCAACCTCCTGCCCTAGCAAATTGAAAATTGTCACATTCGTAATATTCCTTGCCGACGACAATGTAAGAATGTCTTTAACCGGATTTGGATAGACTGATAAATCCGATTCGTTAAAGGTGTTTATTGCTAAAGTTGGACTATAAGCGGAAAACTGAAAGGTGCCAAATGTATCATTTGCAAATTCCCATACTCTAGCATAAACTGTTTCCCCTGGAGTCAAACCTGTCAAATTTAAAATCGAAAAACCTCCGATGCCTTCGTCATCACTACAGCCAATAGTTGTTAAACCACTGCAACTGCCTGAAAATGCAGTCAAACCAGAATCTATAAAAGGAGAACCAGAATCTTGACGAACTTCCAACGTTACATTGCCATCTGGTGGTGCCACCACACTATACCAAACATCTCCGCCAAAACCAAAAATTGCACAAGTAGGATTTGGTGGTCCAATTGATTTTGTTGCCCCAAGATTTGTTCCGATGACTGCATTTTCTTCGAAAGTCGTCCCAATACTTAACGCGACTGCTGTTTCGCAATCATCATTTGCAACAGCTACAGGTAATGTCGTAAATAAAAACGGACCAGACCAATTACTTGTAGATGAATCTGAACATACCGCTCTTACATAAAATTCGTAACCAGTTAGAGGCGCAAGACCTGTAACTAAAAGTGGACTAATAACTGCGGTGTTAGAAGGCGCACCTGTTGGTAAACCTCCGCCAGCTAAGGTGTAATGAACATCCCAAATTGATTGATTGCAACCTGCAGTCCAAAGAAGTTCAGCACTAGTAGAATTGACACTGCCAATCGCTAAACCATAAGGAGCTTGACATCCTGTTGGGGTTTCAATAGTTACATCATAATCTTCAGTTTCTCCATAACCATAATTTTCACATGGGTCAATTGTTGAAGCTTCTTGATTGTATACATCTCTAATTCGCATTCTATGAATTCCCGTTGCTGCACCGCATGGGATGTTGATTGTAAAAACACCTGTTTCGTTTGAACCAATTTCCGAAGTAGTAAAGCCGACTCTTTCATCTATATTGAAAATTGTATCATCATTGAAGTCAATCCATACTGCGACATTTTGTTGTTGATAAGTTCCTACGGTTACATTTAAAACGTAATTATAACCTGCTTGTAATGTTGCTGTGAGATTTGGTTGCCCGATAAAATAAGTATAAAAAGGATTCACAGGAGCGGTTCCTGTATTGTTTGATAAACTTGTTCCTGTTAAAACTACATTTGAAATTAAGTCGCCATCAGTTTTTCCGTTTGTGTATGAAGGAAAGCAGAAACATTGAGTAGGGTTATTCATTACTACTTCTATGGGAATGCTTGAGGTACTTAAAGCTCCACATGAAACAACACAACGGTAAAATGTCCCAACTGTTTGTGATGTTGTCAAAGTGGCATTAATCTCAGCGACAATATCTACATAATTAATTCCCGTAGTAGAACTCTGCCATTGATAGGAAATACCAAAACTTTCTATTTGATTTTGTAAACTCAAATCAAATGGAAATCCACCACAAATAGTTGCCAAACTTGCAATTGTATTGCCCGGATTTGGAGTTCCGCTGCATTGTGGCGCTGGTGTAAAAGTAAATTTTTGACCCAATAAGAACGTAGTTGATCCAATGGCATTATCTGCTAAAGTGTTGGACGAAGAAGCGATTGCAAAAATAGGAGAAATGCTCAAAAATGAAGTCAAATCGTTTAAACCAATAGAAGCTGTTAATGCACCTCCAAGATTCATTGTTGGTCCGTAAACAAACTCTATTATCCCGGTTGCCTCTTGTAAACTCATTTTAAAAGATCCGAAAGCAGTTGTGCTTTCAACACCGCCATTTCCTAAATTTATTGAATCCCAACCTACGGATAAAACTCTATTAGGTGCAGTACCTGATACGACATATTGAATTGAACCAGTCGTTCTGTTATGATCATCCCAGCAAGCCGCAATCATTGGACTTTGATTGTTTGTCAACGAAAGTCCATTTATCCAAGATTGATTTAAAATATTATTTCCTAAGCGAATAAATCCATTTGTACTAATACTGAAAGTTGTATAGGTTTCGCCCCCATAGTCAAAAGTAAAACCAATTGGAATATTATTTTGTAGTCCGTCATCTCCCGACGCGGTTGAATTAATCCCGGAAACTGCTGTGTAGCTTTCTGCAGATTGACTAAAAATATAACCTCCAACTGACTGCGCATTGGCTTTAAGGAAGATTAAGAAAAACAAAAGGGTAATTTTCTTCATAATTGGTGAGATTTAATAATAGCGTACTAAAATAGCAAAAAAACTTGCGCCATTTTTTAAAATAAAAAATCCACCCGAAGGTGGATTTTAAATATCAAAAGGAAAATTATTATTCTTTAATCACTTTAATAGTTTTTACCCGGTTATCCGCAGTTACTTTCACTAAATAAGTTCCTGCTTGTAATCCTGACATATCAATTTGTGATTGATTCGCATTAATTGCTTTTATCAATACCTCTTGCCCTAATAAATTAAATACGGACACATTAGAAATCGTTTTATTGTATGACAAATTCAACACATCTTTCACTGGGTTAGGATAAGATCTGAAGTTTTCGTTTTCAAATGACGCGTTGCCTAACAATGAAGCATCATACGCTGACACCTGGAATTCACCATCTAATGTAGTTCCATATCTCCAAACTCCGATATAAATAACGTCGCCTGGAGTTAAACCAGTCAATGCTTCTAAAGAGTAATTACCAGAAGCAGATGAATCATCATCACAACCAATTTCAACTAAAGATCCACAAGTTCCTGAAAAAATAGTAAGTACAGAATCCGTCATTACCGTTCCTGGTGCAGGAGCGGTTTCGATTGTTAAAGTTCCAGAAGCTGGTACTGTAACACTATACCAAACATCATTAGAACGATTGGTAGGAACACAAGATAATACAGGAAGACCTACAGAATTAGTTGCACTAACTGTAGACCCGGTTACTGGGAAACTAGAAATTGTTCCTCCTGCTGTTAATTCAATAGCTCCCGAACAGTCATCATTTGCTGGCGGTGGTGGCGGTGTTCCGATACAAATATCAAAAGTTGTATTTTGACCTGTCGTAGCAGTCGTTGTGAAAACTCTAACATAGTAAGTTTCACCCGCTGTTAGACCAGTTACAGTTTGTTGATTTACTGTAGAACATGAACCAGCTACTAAAGTTAATGCAGCACAATCACCTGACCATACAGATGAGCCTAAGGCTGTAGACAAGCCGACAATATTGCTTAATTTAATGGTTTGTAAAACATCTGTCGCAACAAAAGAGTACCAAACGTCATCATCTTCTGTTCCTGTACAAGCAGCCTCATCAACCGCGGAAGCTGTAGCGCTTTGAACAGTTCCCGATTCAAACGATGCACAACTGTCATCTGGGTTCACTGTCAAACCAATTGCTCCAATACATTCGTCATTTGCTGGTGCTGGTGGCGGTGTTGCAATACAAACATCAAAAGTAGTATTTTGTAGCGGTGCCGCTCCAAATGAATAAATACGTAAATAATAGGTTTGACCAATGACTAATCCCGAAGGTGTACTGTTATTAGCGTCTGAACAAGAGTTTGGCACTAAAGTTAGCGTACCGCAATCTCCTGACCATAGAGAGTGGAATAAATCTGTTGTAGATCCCGCAACATTATTTAATGATATTATTTGAGCCGTATTCTCTGCAACAAAAGAATACCAAACATCATCATCTTCAGTTCCGCCGCAAGCTGCTCCATCTACGCCCGATGCTGTTGCACCTGCAATTGTACCTGGAGTAACAACAGTGCAACTTGTATCAGGATTGATTGTTAAAGATTCTGCACCTGAACAATCATCATTTGCTGGTGGCGTTGGTGGGGCGGCGCAAGTAGTAGCCAAGTCAAATGTTACACCTGGGTCTCCATTGATCCAATTTCCAACGTGAACAAAATACGAAGTGCCAACAACTGAAACAAAAGTCACGCTCACTTCTGCAGCTCCAGTGCCTCCGCTAGCAATACAAGAACCTGCGGTAAATCCAGCACAAGTGCCATCAGTACTTGCATATACTTCCACTTGTGGCTCTTCGATAGATGCTGTTGCTGTTAGTGTAATAATTTGACCATCTCCAACATAAGAGTACCAAATATCATTTCCAATTGTACCAACACAAGATGTCGCGGTGCCTCCCAGCGCTGAATCAGTAACCTGAGCTGTTAGAACGTCGCCACAATTTAATACAACAGCATTCACGCAATCGTCATTTGCTGGCGGTGGTGGCGGTGTTCCAATGCAAATATCAAAAGTGGTCGTTTGACCTACGATGTCTGTGTAAGAATTAACTCTTACATAGTATGTTTGTCCAACTGTTAAACCCGTAGGCGTGCTGCTATTTGCATCAGAGCATGAACCTGCTACTAACGACAAACCAGAACAGTCTCCCGTCCATAAAGAGTGAAACAAGTCAGTTGTTGAACCTGCAACATTATTTAAGCTGATTTTTTGAGCGGTACTTTCTGCAACAAAAGAGAACCATACATCATCATCCTCTGTTCCGAAGCAAGATACCGCATCGACGTTAGAAGCTGTAGCTGCAATAACGCTTTCTGGAGTAGTATTAGCACAACTTGCATCTGGATTTACTGTTAAGGCAATTGCTCCGTCGCACTCGTCATTAGATGGTGGGCATGCCAAAACAACTTGCGAAGGACTAACAACATTACAAATAGGAGTATCATCATTTGTTGCAGTGAGAACTACTGCAGTACCAAAAGGATAAGGTCCAAACGTAACCGGACCAGCTGAAGAAACAGACTGCGGTGAACTTGATTGATCATCTGTGACGGTAATTGTCGAAGCAGAACCTAAATCAGTAATATCAGCGGTAACTTCAAATGTTGAACTACCACAATCGAAAGTTTTACTAAAAGTAACTTGCGGTTGAACGCATGGAGGCGTTCCACAAGCAATCGTTCTTATTCTACTCACATTCTCAGTACCACAAAGGTCACTAAGGTGGAAGTAATAACGAATGACACCGGTAACATCTGAAGTCCAAGTTAAAGGTGTAACTCCAAAGGCACTTGCTGTAGCACCATCATCTGTACTGATTGTAATGTAGTCTGTAGGAACAGAGCTAGCAAAAGTGTAAGTTTCCCCTGAAATTACATTAACAAGCGAATATTCTCCCGCCCAAGCATTAGTAACTATCACATTGGGATTGATAGTATTACATTCTGCTGTCCAAGTTGTAGTTGGAAATTGAGTACCAGTCAAGCATTGCGCTTCAACCGCCGTCACCACTAAGAACAGCAAGGCGAGAAGGATTTTTGAGGTAATTTTTTTCATTATTTAATAATTAAGTGTTAATAGTGTATAAATGTATTGATTTTTAATAAAAAAATCCACTCGAAAGTGGATTTTTTAAATATCAAAGTCTAAAAATTATTCTTTAATAACTTTAATAGTCATGACTTGATTATCTGCAGTTACTTTTACTAAATAAGTTCCTACAGTTAAACCTGACATATCAATTTGCGATTGGTTGGCATTAATTGATTTTATCATCACTTCTTGCCCTAATAAATTAAATACGGACACATTAGAAATATTTTTATTGTATGACAAATTCAACACATCTTTCACTGGATTTGGATAAGATCTGAAGTTTTCGTTTTCAAATGAAGTATTGCTCAACAATGAAGCATCATAAGCCGATAATTGGAATTCACCATCTAATGTAGTTCCATATCTCCAAACGCCAATATAGATAACGTCACCTGGAGTTAAACCAGTTAATGCTTCTAAGGAGTAATTACCAGAAGCAGATGAATCATCATCACAACCAATTTCAACTAAAGATCCACAAGTTCCTGAAAAAATAGTAAGTACAGAATCTGTCATTAGCGTTCCTGGAGCAGGAGCGGTTTCTATCGTTAAATTCCCAGATGCTGGCACAACTACAGTATACCAAACATCATTTGCACGAACAGTAGGAACACAAGTTAAGACAGGAAGACCTGCAGTTGTAGTTGCACTAACGGTAGTTCCTGTTACTGGGAAACTATCAATCGTACCACCTGCCGTGATCTCGATAGCTCCCGAACAATCATCATTTGCGGGTGGTGGTGGCGGTGTTCCGATACAAATATCAAAAGTTGTATTTTGCAATGGAATTGCAGTTCCAGTATAAACTCGAACAAAATAAGTTTGTCCTTCTACTAAACCAGTTGGTACACTTGCAGTATTTGTAGCGCAAGAACCCGGAACTAGTGTTAAAGCAGAACAGTCTGCACCAGTCCATACCGAATGGTATAAATCTGTAGATGATCCTAAGATATTATTTAAGCTAATTGCTTGAATTGTTCCAGTGGCAACAAAAGAATACCAGACATCATCATCGTCAGTGCCAAAACAACCACCTGCATCAACGTTTGACTCTGTAGCTCCTTCAATTGTACCAGAAGTAAAAATTGCACAACTTGCATCAGGATTAACAGTTAAAGATTCAGCACCGGCACAATCGTCATTTGCTGGCGGAGTTGCCGGCGTTGCGCAAGTAAGAGACAAGTCGAAAAGTATGCCCGGATCACCATTAATAACACTACCAACATGAATATAATAGGTTTGACCAACAACAGAAGCAAAAACCGCATTTACGGTTAGATTAAATGAACCATCAGAAGCGATACAGTTTCCAGCAGTAAAACCAGCGCACGTACCATCTGTACTTTCATACACTTCAATTTGAGGCTCTCCAACACTAGCGGTTGCAGATGCCGTGATGATCTGACCATCTCCTACAAAAGAATACCAAATATCATCTCCAATTGTTCCAACACATGAAATATCTGAACCTCCAGTGGCTCCTTCAGTAGTTTGACTGGTTAAAACATCGCCACAATTTAGCACAATAGCATCTATGCATTCGTCATTTGTTGGAGGACAAGCAAGAATCACTTGATTTCCACTTACAACATTGCAAATTGGCGTATCATCATTTGTCGCTGTTAGAACTACTACTGTTCCAAAAGCATAAGGTCCAAACGTAACCGGACCTGCCGAAGAAACAGATTGCGATGCACTAAGTTGATCATCAGTTACTGTAATTGTCGATGCAGAACCTAAATCTGTAATATCAGCAGTAACTTCAAATGTTGAAGTACCGCAATCAAAAGTTTTACTAAAAGTAACTTGAGGTTGAACGCATGGTGGCGTTCCACAAGCAATAGTTCTTATTCTTGCTATGTTCTCGGCGCCACAAAGGTCATCAAGATGGAAATAATAACGAATCACACCAGTAACATCTGAAGTCCAAGTTAAAGGTGTTACGCCGAAAGCACTCGCTGTGACACCATCATCTGTACTAATCGTAATGTAGTCTGTGGCAACAGAGCTGGCAAAAGTATACGTTTCACCTGCTACAACATTAACGAGTGAATATTCTCCAGCCCAAGCATTGGTCACGATCACATTAGGATTGACAGTGTTACATTCTGCTGTCCATGTATCGAATGGGAATTGCGCGCCAGTCAAGCACTGAGCCTTACCCGCCGTCACCACTAAGAATAGCATGGCGAGAAAGATTTTTGAAGTAGTTTTTTTCATTTTTTAATAATTTAAGTATTAATAGTGGCTAAATGTATTGATTTTTAATAAAAAAAATCCACTAGAAAGTGGATTTTTTTTATTGTAAGTCTAAAAATTATTCTTTAATCACTTTGATTGTTTTTACTTGATTGTCTGCAGATACTCTAACCATATAAATACCGTTTGACAAGGAAGACATATCTACTTTAGAAATCGATGAATTTGATGTTTGCATAAGCACTTCCTGTCCAACCATATTATAAATAGCAACTCCATTAACGTTCTTATTATATGAAATATTCAAAACATCATTAACAGGATTAGGATAAACACTAAAATTACCAGTGTCAAAATTTGAAGTACTTAAGCCAGGATTAGTTAATCTAAGCGTAAATGTGCCTTGCTCTGCGAAATTACTCCATACTTGAACATAATAGGTTGCGCCAGCAATTAAGCCCGTTAAAGACTCCGTAGTTGCAACAATTAAATTGGAATTACAAGCGTCAGTAATAGGGGTCAAATCAACGCAAACGCCTGAAAAAACGTTAAAATTAGTAGAAGTCATTGTGCCATTTGTAACTGTCACATCAACAGTGCCTTCAAATGGGGCAACGAAAGAAAACCAAACGTCTTGAACGGTACCAAATGGATCACAGATAGGTACTTGCGGACTAACATCTCCAAAGGAATTATCAGATTCAAAATCAGTATTGTCTATTTCTAAAGCAAGAGCGGTCGCACAGGTTTGATTTGCTACAGCAGGAGGCGTAACCCCAGCGCAAGCGACATCCATTGTAAAAGCACCAATACTTCCAACATTATAACCTTCTACTGCAATATAATACGTTGATAAACCGTCAGAAACAAAATTAAGTCGTGAACGCAACAATGGTCCTACACAAGTATTATCATCGTCATTCGCAGCAATTAAAGTCAAATTCCCAGATGAACCAGTGTATACCAATACTGAAGTATCGTATGAAGAACCACATAAACTTAAGGTGATCGTTTCTTCAAATCCAGACCCTGTATAGGAGTACCATACGTTCGGTGCATCCATGTCAGCACCAAAACCATCCGGGGCATCATCTTCATCCAATGTTGCAGCAGCGGTAGTTCCGGTATAATTTGTGCCACAAGTAAGCGGTTCTGCATTGGCAAAATCATCATTGGCTTGAGCCAGAATTGTTGTCGATGCTACTAAAGCAAAGCTTAGTATTAAATTCTTTAGCGTAATTTTTTTCATAATACATTGATTTATAGTTAATAGTTCGTTAAAAGTAAAAAAAATAACTCGAAAAAATGATTTCCCGAGTAATAAACCAACTTTTTTTTTAACAGTTGTTGAATACTGCATAGTATTACCTATTATTTTTTAAATTTTTTCAATAATACAGCACGTTAATTGATGCTAGAGACCGCAACTAGTTCATTTTCATCTGCTAAGTAATTTACTCCATCAAAACCAAAACCAAAAAGGTTCAAGAAATCCTGTTTATATCCAGCTAAATCTCCCAAATTAGGCAAAGATTCAGTTGTCGCTTCTAACCACAATTTGGCTACTTGTTCTTGAACGTCCGCTCGCATTTCCCAATCGTCTATTCTAATTCTACCCTTGTCGTCAGTTGGAACCGTTGCGCCAGTATATAAGCGTTCGCTAAATAAACGTTGTATTTGTTCAATACATCCTTCGTGAATTCCTTGCGATTTCATAATCTTATATAACAAAGATATATACAATGGAATTACGGGTATCGCAGAGCTAGCCTGTGTAACCAATGCCTTATTCACAGAAACATAAGCCTTCCCTCCCAATGATGCCAAACTATGCGAAATGGTGAACGCTGTGGCTTCTAAATGGTCTTTGGCTTTTCCTATGGTGCCTTTTCTATATACTGCCTCTGTAACCGATGGACCAATATAAGAATAAGCAATAGTTGTAGCTCCAGGCGCTAAAACATTTGCACTTTTCATCGCCTCTATCCACATCGACCAATCTTCACCTCCCATAACAACAACGGTATTATCAATATCTTCTTGAATGGCAGGCTCAATAGTAATCTGCGTCACATTTCCTGTGTGAAAATCAACAGTCTTATTTGTAAACGTTGCTCCTATTGGCTTCAGCGAAGAACGATGCAAAACACCCGTTTCTGGGTGCAATCGAACAGGCGAAGCTAAGCTATAAATGACCAGATCAACTTGTCCCAAATCAGTTTTAATCAAATCTATTGTTTGTTGCTTTACTTCATTTGAAAAGGCATCTCCATTGATACTCTTAGCATACAACCCCGATTGATGTGCTTCATTTTCGAAAGCAGCAGAATTATACCAACCAGGAGAAGCCGTTTTGCCTTCAGAAGCAGGTTTTTCAAAAAAAACTCCTATAGTTGCCGCATTTGATCCAAAAGCACTGGTGATTCTGGACGCTAGACCAAACCCAGTCGACGCACCAATTACCAATACTTTCTTTGGTCCCGCGATTGCTCCTTTTGATTTAATATAATTGATTTGATTTTTTACATTTTGAGCGCAACCTTTCGGGTGAGCCGTCAAACAAATAAAGCCTCGCATTCTTGGTTCGATAATCATATTTTAAAATTTTATTGGTGTAAGAAAAAACAACTTTCAACTAGAAATAGAATGGCACAAATATATCTAAAAATTAGTTTAATAATGACTTTGCATGATTTAAAGCAGACTCAGTTACATCAATTCCAGAAAGCATCTGTGCAATTTCAATAATTCTTTCTTCCGCCGAGAGTTGCTTTATTTCTGTATGTGTTTGATCATTTTTAATAGTCTTAAATACTTTGAAATGCGAATCTCCTTTTGCCGCAATTTGTGGAAGATGGGTAATTGCAAGCACTTGCATAGATTGACTCATCTTCTTCATAATGTCACTCATTTTGTTGGCAATTTCTCCAGAGACACCAGTGTCAATCTCATCAAAAATAATTGTTGGTAGTTTAGAATAATTTGCCAATATTGATTTTGTAGCCAACATAATTCTCGACATTTCACCTCCAGAAGCCACTTTTTTTAGCAATCCAAAATCAGCACCTTTATTTGCAGAAAACAGAAATTGTATCTCTTCTTTACCATTAAGCAAATAAGACATGGTGGGAATTAATTCAATTTTAAAACGAACATTTGGCATTCCTAATTGTGCTAACATATCAACCCATTTTTCGGTTAATACAGGAATTGCCGCTACCCTATTATTATGTATTTGTGCTGCAAGGTCGTCAAGAACAATAGCTGTTTCGTTGAGCTTGGACTCTAAGGATGCAATCGTATTTTCAATCTCGGCAAAAGCGTGTATTTGTAATTCGAGCTGCGTTTGTATTTGAATCAATTCTTCTACCGTATTTACTTGATGCTTCTTTTGAATGGTATACAGTAATTGCAGTTGCTGATTAATTGATTGAAGATTTTCAGGTTCATACACTAATTCTCCCTCTTTTCGGCTAAGTTCTTCTGCACAATCTTTCAATTCGATATCAACTGAGTCGATACGATTGTAGATGTTTTGAAAAGAATCAGAAAATCCGCTTACCTTTTGAATTGAAGCTTTAAGTTCACTAAGGAGATGAAGCACACCGTACTGTTCTTCATTTGCAATTATGATAGCTTTATTGACATGCTCTTTGATGTATTCAATATTATTCAATTGTTCAAAACGTTCCTCTAGTTCGGATTGGTTAATATTTTTTAATGAAATTGAATGCAACTCCTGAAGCAAAAAAGAGGTGTAATCCTCCTCTTTCAATAAGGCTTGTAATTTCGTTTTTAAGGTTTGCAGCTGATGCGTATCTAATTTAAATTGCTTCAAATATGTCCCGTACTTTTCTATTACATTGCTATTCGCTGCTACCGCATCAATAATTTGAAATTGATAGCTACTTTCTGATAATTCCTGCGTTTGATGTTGTGAATGAATATCAATCAAATAATCGCTTAACTCTTGCAATTCTTGCAAATTTACAGGCGTATCATTAATGAAAGCTCTTGATTTACCAGAGGGTAAAACTTCACGGCGAAGAATTGTAATGTCTTCATAATCCAAATCATTGCTTTCGAAAAAGTGTCGTAAATTATAATTTGATATATGAAAGTGCGCTTCTATTATGCATTTTTCATCTTTGTTTTTTAAAGACGTCAAATCTGCTCGTTTTCCTAAAACCATTCCTAAAGCACCTAATAATATTGACTTTCCTGCTCCTGTTTCTCCTGTAATTATCGAGAAGCCACTTGAAAAATCGATATGCAATTTTTCAATCAAAGCGAAATTATTGATAGAAAGTGATTGAATCATGGTTGGAAATTGAATAGTGTGAAAAAGCTAAACGTTGGAAAGAAAAGAACTACAGCTTAATTTCAGACCATTTTTCAGAATTCATTGGAGAAATTGTATAGAGTTTATTTAGTAAACTTGCGGTATCAACAGTTGCTCCGCCAGTAAAGATAGATACAATTTCATCCGATTTTGCATCAAAGAATATTCTCGTTAAGTAAGAATTAGGTCGATTTAATTCCATGTAAGACAATTTTGTAATTGCCTCGCTAATTTTTTCCTTGGCTACTTTTTGATCTTGGTGCATTTGGTCTAAACCTTCAAAGTGATAGGTATACAAAGCTTCTCTGAATTGGGCAAAAGTATTAGACAATACATTTGTCATAAACCAATATCTATTTTGGTTTGTGTCGCCTTGTGTCCAACCCTTATAACCACTTGATTGTGCAACATTGGCAACTTCTTGTGCTGCTTCATAGTATGGCTGACCACCATCCATTTTATAAGTATCGGCATCCATTGCTATAATAATTAAACTATAAAAAGCAACCACAGATACCAGATTGGAATCAAATGAATTGGGATTGAAATTCAATAATTGAAATTCGGTATACTCAAAATTAAAATCTTTATCATTATAATTAAGAACAGGAGAAGAATACATGGAATTGTAAATTGGTCGTGAAGATCCAACTTGTATTGTAGCTTTAAATTGATTCGTAGCATATTCGTTGATATTTATAAACATCGAGCAATTAATCCGTTCAACATTTTTTACTTTTTGGGAAGTCCAACTCGTTTTATTTACAAAATCAGTGAGCGAAGTTTCAAGTGTTTTAAAAACTTGATTATTGCTCCCGGCAACTTGTTCAAAATTAACCTTTACAGTACAATTTAGCTCTTGAGCATTCGTATAGCCAACCACAAAAAGTAAAACAAGAATAAGTTTTTTACACATGATATTGTTCGATTATCTTATTAATAATGTCCTCTGCCACAGCTTCTTTTGTTTTTAAATCCATAGCCTGAATAGAAAAATTCTTGTCAATAAAGGTAACTTTATTTGTGGCTTTACTAAATCCTGCTCCTTCGTCTTGCAATGAATTTAGAACAATCAAATCTAGGTTTTTTTTCTGAATTTTCAACTTGGCATTTTCGATTTCATTATTTGTTTCTAATGCAAACCCAACTAAGAACTGTTTTTTCTTTAATTGTCCTAATGAAGCTAGGACATCTTTTGTTTTTTCTAATTCAATGGTAAAATTCTCCTCTGTTTTCTTAATTTTGACAGTTGCAACATTTTTCGGTCGGTAATCTGCTATCGCTGCCGCACATATCATAACGTCTGAATCTGCATAATATTGGTGGCAGGCATCGTACATTTCGTGAGCCGAAACAACACGAATTAAGGCAATTTTCGAATCGTTAGTTTTAAAATGTGACGGTCCAGTAACCAAAGTAACTTCTGCGCCTAATCGTGACGCACATGCCGCAATATCAAAACCCATTTTCCCAGACGAGTGATTTCCTATAAATCTGACGGGATCAATAGCTTCATAGGTTGGTCCTGCAGTAATAAGAAACTTCTTTCCTTTTAATGGTAATTTACTTTCAATATCAGCTTCTATAAAAGCGATGATGTTTTCTGGCTCTGCCATACGTCCTTCACCAGATAATCCACTAGCCAGTTCTCCAGATTCAGCGGGAATAATGATATTCCCAAATTGATGTAAAGCCATAAAACTAGCCACAGTTGATGGATGCTTGTACATATCCAAGTCCATTGCTGGTGCAAAATACACTGGACATTTTGCCGATAAGTAGGTTGCAATTAGGAGATTGTCGCAATTGCCGTTCACCATTTTAGATAAGGTGTTGGCAGTGGCTGGTGCGATGAGCATTAGATCTGCCCAAAGTGCTATTTCAACGTGGTTATTCCATTGTGAATTATCGTCTTCTTCGTTGTAAAAACTAGAATGTACCGGATTCTTGGAAAGCGTTGATAAAGTTAACGGTGTTACAAAATCTTTTGAAGCTGGAGTCATGATTACTTGAACCTGAGCTCCAGCTTTGATAAAAAGTCTAACTAGATGTGCAGTTTTGTAAGCGGCAATCCCACCAGAAATACCTAGTACTATTTTTTTACCCCTTAAGACTGACATTAAATAATTATTTTGCGTTATCAGATCTGTGGTAGATCTTACCATCTAACCATTCTTGCACGGCTAATGCATGTGGTTTTGGTAATTTTTCGTAGAATTTAGAAACTTCAATTTGCTCTTTATTTTCAAAAACTTCTTCTAAACTATCATTATAGGTTGCAAACTCTTCTAATTTTTCAGTCAATTCCTTCTTAATTTCCGAATTAATCTGATTGGCTCTCTTTGCCATTATTGTAATCGCTTCATATACATTGCCAGTTGGTTCTTCAATAACACTCTTGTTGTAGGTTATTGTGTTTACTGGTGCATTCGTCTTTTTTAAATCCATGATTTAATTTATTTAGAAAATTGTTGTAAATCTTTATCTATTCTTGCAAGCATTTCTGTTGCTTTCTCTTGGTATTTTGAACCTTCCTTAAACTTCATTAGGTTCGAATACGCTGTTTTGGCATTTTTCAATCTTTCCTCCATTTTTGCAGGAACACTATTGATTGCAAGCTTGTACGCAGAGTCTAATCTGTAGTACAACGCCGCTTCCTTGTATGGCGTTCCGGGATACGCGTCAATAAAATTGTCCAAAGCAACTAAAGCAGCCTTATGATCGGAAATTGTATTGTATTGTTTTGCGATCTCGAAATATTTCTTTTCAATTTTACCAGTCAAATCTTTTAATATTGCATTAGCCTCAGGCAAATAACTAGAATTGGAGTAAGTATCAATAAACGTTTGTAATTTATCGATGGCTTTAATCGTTTCTGTTTGATCTAAACTATAAGGCGGAGACAACATAGAGTAACATTTTCCAACCAAATAGGCTGTTTCTTCTATTTTTTCACTTTTAGGATAACTAGAGACAAAACTCTCAAATTGATATGCACCTAAATAATATTGTTCTGTTTTGTAGTAAGACTGAGCATACATATAGAACATTTTCTCAGATTGTGGCTTTCCTCGAAAAGCAGGAGCCAATTGTTCAAAAAGGCGAATGGCTTTATTATATTTTTTTGCTTCGTATTTTTTCTCCGCTTGTTCATACTTAACCGAAACATCCTCCGATTTTAAAGCTTTCTGGTATGGACTGCAAGAACTAAAAAGGACTGCAAAAGTCAAAAAGTACAAAAATTTAATCATTATTTTTGGGATATTCTTGTTGATTTACAGCTTTTTTAGACCTGTCAAAACGAACCGCAAATTTAGTTATTAATTAGACACTACAAAATATTTCTTGCATTATTAAAAGGAAGTCAACAAATTCAGAATCTGTTACAATTCTTTCATGAAGTTTTCAATTCTTGCAGCCAAATCAGCATCGACATTTACCAATGGCAATCGAACAGTATTTTCCGATAATCCTAAATAACTAAAAATCTCCTTTATTCCCGCAGGATTGCCTTGTTCAAAGATCAAATCGATACCATTTGCCACGCGATAATGAATGTTGTAAGCTTCTTGTACTTTGCCTTTCAAGCCCAATCGAATCATTTCAGAAAACTGATGGGGAATTCCCTCGCCAATTACAGAAATGACGCCACTGCCGCCTGCCAAAACTATTGGTAATGCAATCATATCATCACCAGAAATAACCAGAAAATCTTTAGGTTTATTTTGAATCAACTGCATGGCTTGAACCATATCGCCTGCCGCCTCTTTGATTGCGACAATATTCTTGAAATCGTTGGCTAAGCGAATCACTGTTGAAGGCAACATATTACTTCCCGTTCTGGCTGGTACGTTATAAAGAATAATCGGCTTTGGAGATGCCTCCGAGATTGCTTTGAAATGCTGATAAATCCCTTCTTGAGTGGGTTTGTTGTAATAAGGCGATACCGAAAGAATTGCCACAAAAGCCGACAAATCTCTAGTCTTTAATTCATTGATCACTTGCGCTGTATTGCTACCGCCAACACCAAGAACCATTGGAATCCTATTTGCATTAATCTCAATAACTGTTTTGATGACCAGTTCTTTTTCTTCGGCATTTAAAGTAACATTCTCCGCAGTTGTTCCAAGAACCACAAGATATTCTATGTGATTGTCAATTTGAAAATTTACAATTCTTTTTAGCGCTTCAACGTCGACGGTCAAATCTTTTTTAAAAGGTGTTACTAGTGCAACTCCAGTTCCGATTAGTGATTGCATATGGATTTAAATTTTGTTTAATATTTTTAAGTATTTGAAAAGTTCTTCTACAAAAACTTTATAGTTTTCGGCGTTGGTACTAATCATGAAATGGTTTAATTTATTATCAATAGAGGAAAATCCAACCTTAAAACTGGCTTTAGATTGATTTGACACTAGCAACAAAGCGGATTTTTCCACATCATAATAATTGATTAGTAAATCGAATTTTTGAGCGATAAAATCTTTTACTTCCGACTTATCAAATGTTGCTGTCCAACTCAAGTCTTTGTGGCAAAATGTCGGATAATCAAAAGTTTCATTTTTCTTTATCTTGTCTTTGAAAACCAAAACTTTAACATCGCTTTCTTGAATTCCTTTTTGAACTAATTCTTGAACCAGAGCGTCTTTTTCGTAGAAGTAACTTTCGTCGAAAATAATTCCTACTGACTGTATTGTTTTATTTAATGGAATGTGATTTACGTTTGCAATACTCTTCTTGACTATTTTTTGAGTAAAAAAATTCTTTAAATAATTTAAAAACATACTACATTTACTTGAATTACAAATTTACTTAAATAAGTTTCATTTCCGATGGCAAAACTAAAAAACTATAACGCTGTACTTGCCCTTTTTGTTTTATTCTTAACATATCTATTAGTCAACGCTTGCTGTACAACTAATCTTCATGTGACCAGAGTTGAAGGCAAGTTAATACCAATCGCAAGCGATACTAAAGAAGCATCTGAAATTTCGAAGTTCATTCAACCATACAAAGACCACATTGACAAAGACTTAAGCACTATTTTGGCCATTGCGCCAGAAAACATCGATAAAAATGGTGAATGGCAAACGCCAATGGGAAATCTATTTTCACAAGTGGTTTATGAGAAAGGAAATCCGATTTTCAAAAAAAGAGAAAACAAATCAATTGATATTGTATTGTTGAATCATGGTGGCATTCGAACGATTATTCCTAAAGGGAATGTGACGGCACGGACAGCTTTTGAGATCATGCCTTTTGAAAACAGTTTGGTTGTCATCGAGCTTAAGGGAGAACAGATTGAAGAACTTTTGAATTACTTTTTAACCGAGAAAAAACCGCATCCCTTGTATGGAATGACTTTTACGATTGGCAAAGACAATGTAGCAAAAAATATTGTGATTCAGGGAAAGCCTTTTGACAGAAATGCCACTTACTATGTGGGCACCAACGATTATTTGGCAAATGGAGGTGACAATATGATTTTTTTTAAAAAAGGAATTAACAAGTACGATTTAGATTATAAGTTGCGTAACATTCTAATCGATTATTTTACAGACGTTGAAACTGTACCTTTAATGACTGATCAAAGAATAACAGTTGAAAAATAATGACGAGTCCTAGCCCTGATAGAGCCGGCATCCTTTTTTTTGGGATTGGTCCGAAGCAAAGCGTAGGACACATCCTAAAAAAAGATAAAGGCGAAAGCAGGAATTAGCTCCTAAAGAAATCATCATGAAAAGACGAGAATTTATTGAGAAAACGTCCGCAGCTGCAGCTTTTGTTGGCTTGGGGATGTCGTTAAGCAGTTATCAATCACTTAATTTTTCGGGTTTGGGCACCAAACATTTGACCATTCTTCATACGAATGATGTTCATAGTTATATCGATCCATTTCCGCCCAATCATCCCAAAAACCCGAATATGGGTGGTGTCGCAAGGCGAGCTGCAATGATCGAGATGATTCGGAAAGAAAATCCAAATGTACTTCTACTGGACGCCGGAGATATTTTTCAGGGAACACCCTATTTTAACTATTATGGTGGAGAATTAGAATTCAAATTGATGAGTATGATGAAATATGATGCCGCAACATTGGGAAATCATGATTTTGATAATGGGATTGATGGATTTAATAGTCAATTACCGCATGCTTCCTTTGAATTTGTTTCAGCCAACTACGATTTTAAAAATACGGTTTTGGATGGAAAAGTAAAGCCATACACCATTTTTCACAAGAATGGAATCAAAGTAGGCGTTTTCGGCTTAGGCATTGGTCTTGATGGATTGGTAGACAAGAAGAACTACAAAGAGACCGTTTATAATGATCCAGTTTCGGTATCACAAGACATCGTTCGAATTTTAAAGCAGGATAAAAAATGTGATTTGGTCATTTGTTTGTCGCATTTGGGTTATAAATATAAAGATGAGTCCGATAAGATTTGCGATTTGAAATTGGCAGGTTTGACGCAAGATATAGATTTAATTATTGGTGGTCATACACACACTTTTCTAGATAAACCAACGGTGTTAAAAAATGCACTTGGTCAGGATGTGCTAGTTAATCAGGTAGGATGTTATGGCGTTAACCTGGGTAGAATTGATTTCTATTTAGATTCAAATAAAAAAACTGCCGTAGGACGATCAATAATCGTCTAATTTTCTGCTTTCTCCATAAACTTAAAAAATGCGTAATGTGCTAAAGAAAAAACGAGTGCAGATAAAGGTTTGAAGATTTGAAAGGACAAATAGAACTTGTCAAACATAAAGAGAATGACTAAGAATGTAAATAGTAGTGTACTAATAAGCAACCAAGAATTCTGTTTACTATCATTCAAGACGTAATTAGAAAGCCCAATTCCGCAAAAAATAGAGATAATAATATCATTCACAATTGTAGCATAAAAACTAGGATGATCTGGGCTTACCATCATATCAATTAGATTGGAGAACATAAAAAGGAAAGGAATTGTTGCTAAAGATACTGGCAAGAGTGCTACTCGATCTCCATTTTTCAGAACTACAATAATACTTGTAAGTCTATAGAACAGAAACGCAATTATTCCATATAGTAATAATGTAGGCTCGGAAAAAAGAAGGAATACATTCGATAAAAAAGCAAAAAACAATGCAAGTAAATAGTACTTACAAATACCGTTTGCTTTAACAATGTAGAGTACGAATAGACATGGAATCAAAAGTGGTTTCAAATAGAAAACTACTTCTTGAAATTTGAAGTATTCGGCAATAATCAATAGCGACGTGATTCCAAAAAACAGAATAGTTAGTGCATTTATTTTGATTTCACGATTCTTCATTTAGTGAGTACTATTGTTGTTGTCTAATTCTGAGGCGATTACGAACTTATAAAAAGTATATATTGCAAAGGTATTAAGCAGGACAGATATCGGTCGATTAAACAATAAGGTTAAATCCGAAATTATAAAACGTTCGATAAAGACAATAAAACGAAGACCTATAAATAATAAAGTACTGATTAACAGCCATGAATTTTGTCTGTTTTCATTTTTAAAATAGTTAGCAGTTGACAGACCCGCTAGCAGAGAAATGAGAATACTTTGGAGAATCAAGGTATTGAATTCAACGTCTGTTATCTCATTCGTTACAGATATCAAATAGAAGAATATTACTAAGAAAGGAAATGAGGCGATGACAATTTGAAGGTAATTCTTCTCCTTTGTAGCATTCAAAATCATAATAATTGCTACAATCCTTAGCAAAATAAAAGCTACAATTCCGAAATAAAAAAGTGATGAATCTCTATAATAAAAAAACACATTACTAATTAGTAACAATGATACCAAGAGATAAAATAAAAGATTATTTTTTCTGGAAACACAAAAATAAAGCAATCCCAAAATTATTGGTAATAATAAACGAGTGACAAGTGACAAAGTGGAAACTTCAAACAACTCCGCCAGGAGTTCAATGCCTGCCAATGAGAAGAAGGTAATATTTAGCAGATAATGCCAATTGATTTTCAAATTCATAAGCATCATTCGTATACAATTAGTTGATCCTTATGAATCACTATTTTATAATTTTATATTTCTTTTGCTTTCTATCTTGACCTAAAACAAACTGATAGAATATATAGTTACCTACCACTAAGAAAACAGTAGAAAAAGCCTGTAGGATCCCACTATTTGAATAAGAACTTTGAAGAATTACTGATAATTGAGCAACAAACAGTAATGATGCACTCACAAATAGTTGAGAATTTAATTTGTTATACTTAGTAAAGTAGTTCGCCAGAGACAAACCTCCAAAAAATATGAGGAGTATTGAGTGAACAATAAACAAATAAAATGCGACTGCAGCTAAATCATAAATCAAAACTGCCACCAAAATACAAATACAAAAATAGGGTAAGCTACCGATTAGCAATAAGCTTGATCCTGGATACTTAATTTTTTGCATTACCAGATAAACATAAATCATCTGTGAGAATAACACGAAAAGAGTCCCAATTATTAATGAGGAACTTACGTCAGAGATAATAAATAAGTTAGCAATAAATATTAATAGGAGTGCGAGCAAATAATACTTGTTTTTCACTTTCGCTGAAATCCAATATATTGCTATTAGAATGGGTATTACCAGTGGTTTCGTATATCTAATAAAAAAATAATCCTGATTATACTCTGCAATAATTTCGATAAATGCTACAAAAAAATAAAAAGCAATCAGCGGATTTAGCAATCGTGATTTCTTAAACCAGACTTCGTCATTTTTCATATTTTATTTATTTTCAAAAGGTATTTCGGGCCTAAATTTAACATTTATTTTGGATTATTGTATCGAACACTTAAATTTTATTGTGTAGAATTTAAAGTTGCATTCAAATAAAAATCTTCAGTCAGTAATTACTCCAGTAAAGATACAAATTCATCTTCCGAAAGTATCGAAATTCCAAGCTGATTCGCTTTATCCAATTTAGCGGGCCCCATGTTTTCGCCGGCAACGACGTAGTTAGTCTTTGATGAAATGGAACTTCCCAGTTTGCCACCATTGTCTTCAATCAATTGTTTGAGTTCTTCTCTGGAGAATTTTGAAAAAACACCAGAAACAACAAATATTTGACTATTTAGTTTGTTTGTCGCATTGGGATTTGCTTTGTTGGAAATTTCGAATTGTAGTCCATGGCCTATCAATCTATCAATAATCATTTGGTTTTCAATATTTTCAAAGAAACTCACAACACTAGCGGCAATCCTTTCCCCTATCTCATCCACAAGAACAAGATCAAGTAAAGTGGCATGTTTTAGCGACTCTATATTCTTATAGTGCTTTGCTAATTTCTTGGCAACTGTCTCGCCAACGAATCGTATTCCTAGAGCAAACAAAACATTTTCAAACGGAATTTGCTTTGATTTTTCAATGCCATGAATCAAATTCTCCGCGGATTTTTGTGCCATTCTCTCTAGAGGCAAAATCTCCTCGATCTTAAGTTCATATAAATCCGCATAGTTGTGAATCAAACCATTGTTATATAATAGCGCAACCGTTTCACCTCCAAGTCCATCTATATCCATCGCTTTTCGTGAAATAAAATGCTGTATTCGTCCGATAATCTGTGGTGGACAACCATAGAAATTTGGACAATAGTGATTGGCTTCGTCAGCGCCGCGGATGAGCTCATGATGGCATTCAGGACAATGTGTAATGTAGACTGTCGGCTGTGAACTAAAATCCCTTTTACTTAATTCGACAGAGATGATTTTAGGAATGATTTCGCCACCTTTTTCAACATAAACAGTATCTCCAATCCGAATGTCTAATTTTTCGATTTGATCGGCATTGTGAAGGGAGGCGCGCTTTACGATTGTGCCTGCTAATTGCACCGGTTCTAGATTTGCAACAGGAGTGATTGCACCGGTTCTTCCGACTTGGTATGATATTGAAATTAGTTTTGTGCTAACTTGTTCCGATTTAAACTTATAAGCAATGGCCCATCTTGGCGATTTTGCGGTATATCCTAACTCATCTTGGTATTGAAAAGAATTGACCTTTACCACCACACCGTCTGTTTCGTAGGGCAATTGATGACGATGACTATCCCAATAATTGATATAGTCGAATACTTCATCTAAATTTCTAGCTAGTTTGGCTTCTTTCGGCACCTTAAATCCCCAATTTCTAGCCATTTCTAAACTCTTAAATTGAGTGTCAAATGGCAGTTGGTTTCCGATAGTAAAATATAGAAGACATTCCAGCGGACGTTTTGCGACTTCAGCGCTGTCCTGCAACTTTAGACTTCCAGAAGCCGTATTTCTGGGATTTGAATATGGAGTTTCTCCAATTTCAATTAAATCTTGATTCATTTTTTCAAATCCAGCGAAGGGCAATATAATCTCACCTCGAATATCAAAGCGTTTAGGAAAGTCATTTCCCTTTAGTTTTAAAGGAATTGACCTAATCGTTTTAATATTGTTAGTAACGTCATCTCCTTGAAAGCCATCGCCTCTGGTCAGGGCTCGATGTAATTTTCCGTTTTCGTAGGTAATGCTAATTGATGCACCATCATATTTCAATTCACAAGTGTAATCTAAATCAACATTTCCCAATACTTTTTGAATGCGATTTTCCCACTCAATCAAATCTTCTTTTGAATACGAATTGTCTAGGGAATACATGCGGTAATCGTGCGCTACCGTTTGAAAGTTCTTAGTTATTGTTCCACCTACTCTTTGTGCCGGTGAATTATCATCAAAGTACTCAGGATTTTGGTCTTCTAGTTCTTTCAGTTGTTTAAGTTTCCTATCAAATTCAAAATCAGAAATGGTAGGTTGATCAAGTACATAATAATTGTGATTGTGAAGATTGAGTTCTTCCCGCAGCGTTTGAATTGTTTGTTGAATATCCATGAAAACAAAAGTTGGCAATCTTAGTTTTTAATTTGTGCACTAAAATAACTATTTTTTGGCTTTGTACTTCGGGATTAAGAAGTAATAATTGAATTAATTTGTTGGTACAAATTACCATCGCTTAAGAAAGCACCTTGTTGGATCAATCTGAAAATAGAGGTGTTTCGTTCCTCTGTAAATTCTTTTTTGCCAACTTTCATTTCGATGGTTTCGGTAAACATGTTATCGCTAAGCCATTGCAATCCTTCTTTGGTCAAGAAATCTGTTTCAGGCACGAGCGATTTTAGAATAATTGATTCCACATAAGTATCAAAACATTGAAAAAGGAAAATGTGATTTTTTGAAAAATGCTCCAAGAACGTTGCTCTTGACAACACGCCTTCCCAAATTAGATCCGAAAAAACGTCGAGTTCTTGTTCAGCAATATCGGGTTTTTCGGTTTTAAGTTTATCCCATTCTGCTTTATCGATGGCTTGAGTAGCAAGGAAATTGATAAACTCTGGATGGAGTTCTTCGAATTGTTCTTTGGTGAGTCTATTGTATTTCATTTATCTAAAGTTGTTGAGTAGCTTTGTTTCTGAGTGGCTGAGTTTTGTTTGGGTTGAAATGCCCTAGCCCGGATAGAAACGGCATCCTTTTGTGCCGGTGTTCGGCACGAAAGATATAGTGTATAGCCGGATTAGCTTCAAAAAAAAATCCCGACTTTCATCGGGATTCGTTTTAATAAATATAAGAAATTATGCTTTTTCGGCAATAATTTCGTATGGTAATTCAACGATTACATCGCGGTGTAAACGAACGTTAGCGGTATATTTACCAGTACGTTTAACGATTCCACTTGTGATAAATTTTCTATCGATCGTTTGTCCAGCTTTTTCCAAAGCTTCTGCAATATCGATATTCGTGATTGAACCAAAAAGTTTCTCACCTCCAGCTTTCGCAGAGATTTTGATTTCGATAGCTTTTAAAGTTTCAGCCAATGCTTTTGCATCGTTTACTACTTTAGCTTCTTTGTGCGCTTTTTGTTTTAAATTTTCAGCCAATACTTTTTTTGCAGAAGGAGTTGCCATATGAGCAAATCCTTGAGGAATCAAAAAGTTACGACCATATCCTGCTTTTACAGCTACGATATCATCTTTGAAGCCTACGTTCTGTACGTCTTTCTTTAATATAATTTCCATAATTGCTTCTTTATTATTTTAGTAAATCGGCCACATATGGCATTAACGCTAAATGTCTTGCTCTTTTCACAGCTACTGACACTTTTCTTTGGTACTTTAATGAAGTTCCAGTTAAACGACGTGGTAAAATTTTACCTTGTTCATTTACGAATTTCAATAAGAAGTCTGCATCTTTATAATCAATGTACTTGATTCCAGATTTTTTGAAACGGCAATACTTTTTAGTTTTGTTGGTTTCAATGTTTAAAGGTGTAAGATATCTGATATCTCCATCTTTTTTTCCTGAGGCTGATTGTTGTAGAGTTGCCATAGTTACGCTTTTGCTGCTTTTAATTTAGTTCTTCTTCTTTCTGCCCAAGAGATTGCGTGTTTGTCTAAACTTACAGTTAAGAAACGCATGATTCTCTCGTCACGTCTAAATTCAGTTTCAAATGCGATAAGCACTTCACCTGCTACTTTGAATTCGAATAAATGGTAAAACCCACTTTTCTTGTTTTGGATTTCATAGGCCATCTTTTTCAGACCCCAATCCTCTTTAGATATCATTTCTGCTCCTCTGGACGTAAGAAATTCTTCGAATTTGCTCACTGTTTCCTTTACCTGAACATCAGATAAAACGGGATTTAAAATGAAAACAGTTTCATAATGATTCATAATACTTATAGGTATAAATTTTAATAATTTTGCAAAAGTAAACATTTTTTTTAAATAAACAAGAAAAACACATTTTTTATCGTTAAAAAGCAAAAAAAGCCGATAAAGATTAGGTTGGTTTGAAAAAACAATTTACTTTCGTCATTCCAAATCTATAATAAATAAAATTATGAAACTAAATTGTGTTGTCGTAGATGATAGCTCCATCCAGAGGATGATCATCGCAAAGTTAGTGAATAATCATCCAAATTTACACTTAATTGGTGATTTTTCAAATGCAATCGAAGCAAAAAATTGCATGTCTGTTCATACCGTTGACTTGATCTTTCTAGATATAGAAATGCCAGTCATTAGCGGTTTTGATTTTCTTGACGGTTTAAAAACAAAACCTCAAATCATTTTTATTACCTCGAAGGCAGAGTACGCAATGAAAGCGTTCGATTATGATGCAACGGATTACCTACAAAAACCGATTGCACTAGATCGTTTTAACGCTTCTGTAAAACGTGCCATGGATTTTCACATGTTGAAAAAAGAAAACCAAGAAGAAGAAGGTGAACACATTTTTATTAAGAGTAATCTTAAAAAATTAAAAGTGTACACCTCTAAAATCAAATGGATTGAAGCTTTTGGAGACTATGTAAAAGTGGTAACTGAAGAAGATAGCAATTTAGTGCTGTCAACAATGAAGTCTTTTGAGAAGGATTTATCCAAAGATAAGTTCATTCGCGTTCATAAGTCATACATTATTAATATTGACAAAGTAGAAAGGTTTAATAGCAAGTTTGCCGAAATCGGTATTACAAAAATACCTCTAAGTAGAAATAAGAAAGAAGATCTTGTTCGTGCTTTAGCAATAGCTTAATAAAAATCAACATTCACAGCAACTTTTATTGCTCTGAATTGTGAAACACTTTCAAAGCTATCCAGTATTTTCTGGATAGTTTTTTTTATGACTAATAATGATTGCTCTTGTGGTATCTTTATTAAGATTGTTCTAATATATTCATTTCTAACGCGACTTATACTTGGTTCTTCTGGTCCAAGTACTGGTAATTTTAGATTTTGCAATAATACTTCATTTAACCATACTGAACCTTGTTTAAGCTTTTCGTAATCTCGATGTTTCAAAGTCAGTTTAATCAACCGGTAAAAAGGTGGGTAATGGTATAATTGTCTTTCATGCATTTGTTCTTTATACATTCCTACATAATCATTTCGGGTGACCTGCTGAATGGTATTGTGAACTGGGTTATACGTTTGTATAATCACTTTACCTTGCTTTTCAGATCTTCCAGACCTACCTGCCACTTGAGTCAACATTTGAAAACTTCTTTCAAACGCTCTAAAATCTGGATGATACAACATATTGTCTGCATTCATAATACCAACCAAAGTGACATTATCAAAATCCAACCCTTTCGCAAGCATTTGAGTTCCTACTAAAATATCGATTTCTCGATTCTTGAACGCATCTATTATTTTATCGAAGCCAAATTTACCCCGCGTGGTGTCTTGATCCATTCGTCCAATTTTTGCATTTGGAAATAACGTGGTTAGTTCTTGCTGAATTTGCTCCGTTCCAAAGCCTTTTGTTGATAAATGAACGCTAGAACAGGAGTGACAGTGCGTTGGGTTTGCTATCGAATATCCACAATAATGACATCGCAATTGGTTCTTAGACTTATGAAATGTCAAACTAACGTCGCATTGAATACAATGCGGCACATGACCGCAAGTCATACATTCTACAATTGGTGAAAACCCTCTTCGATTTTGGAACAAAATTACTTGCTCATTTAATGACAATGATTTTGTTATTTCATCAATAAGTGAATCACTGAAATGACCCGTCATTTTTTTTCTAAAGTACTTGTCTTTTAAATCGACCAATTTAATTTCTGGCATTTGAACATTTCCAAACCGTTCTGAAATTTCAACCAATCCATACTTTTGAGATTGGGCATTACTATAGGTCTCAATACTAGGTGTGGCTGAACCTAATAATACTTTCGAATTATGTTTGCTCGCTAAGACAATTGCGGCATCTCGAGCATGATAACGTGGCGCAGGATCTTGTTGCTTAAAAGTGGTCTCGTGCTCTTCATCAATGATAATTAAACCTAAATTGGAGAACGGCAAGAACAGCGCCGACCTTGCTCCAATTACAATTTGCGCTTTCTTAGAAAGCAGTTGAACTTGCTTCCACACTTCTACCCTTTCATTATTTGAATATTTAGAATGATAGACTGCGACTTTATTTCCAAAATGTAAACGAAGTCGATCTAGCAATTGCGTGGTTAATCCAATTTCAGGCAACAAATACAAAACTTGCTTTTCTAGATTTAAATAATTTTCGATTAATTTAATATAAATTTCGGTCTTGCCGCTAGAAGTGACACCATGCAGGAGACAGACTTCCTTTTCTTTAAATTTAGTTTGAATTTCCTCAAATGCTTTTTGTTGAAACGCACTTAATTCTAATTTTTCATCCTTGATTGCGCCTTGATAATTGACTCGATCTTGTTGTATGAAATACTCTTCAAAAATACTTTTATCAATCAAGACTTTTAGTGTGGCGGAAGAGGAATTCGACTGTTCTAGTAATTGTTTTACAGAAATTGGTTTTTTATCTGTGGCTTGGAGTTGAAAGTACTGTAGAATAATCTCCGTTTGCTTTGCACCTCTGAGTGAATCAAGAAGTGTTCGTAATTGTGCCTCAGTCTGATAAGTTTGATGTAATCGTATATATCGAATTACTTTGGGTTTATAACTTTCGACCACTTCTTCTTGAACGGATAAAATGCCTTTGTCAAGCAATTTTTGAATTACAGGAAAAACATTCTTCTTATTTAAAATTCCAACTATGTCGTCAACTTTTAACGAAGATTGATGGTTCAACGCTTCAAAAACTAGAAATTCATCATCGGTCAACAGTGATTTATCGACAAAGTCATTATCTTTTTTCGAAATAATTGTTTCGCTTTCTAACAGTAATGCACTTGGCATGGCGCCACGATAAACATCTCCAATAGCGCACATGTAATAGGATGCAATCCACTGCCAATGTTCGATTTGAATCTCATTCACAATTGGAAATTCATCGATAATTTGATGTATTTCCTTCGCTTCGTAGGTTGAAGGTTGATTTTGATGTGTATCGACAACGAGCGCAGTGTATATTTTACTTTTTCCAAAAGGAACAGTAACGCGCATTCCTTTTTTTAAGAAATGAAATTCTGTCTCCGAAACACTATACGTAAATGTTTTCGATAATGAAAGAGGCAAAATTACTTCGGCAAAGAATGGCATTAAAAGAAAATTAGAGATTAATTACAAACGATTTACCCTTTTACTCGTTCCCAAAATTGCGTTCGCCCAAGAAGATTGATTCCTATAAATCCACGAACTTTTAATTTATCTCTAGTTTCTAGCGACATATTGCATTTATAAACTTTTCCATGCTTCGGATCGAGGATTTTGCCATCGGAATAGCTACCGTCTTTATTTTTTTTTAGACCTTTAAGAACAATTAATCCAATGATAGGCTTGTTCTTATCCTCTCCGTCACATTTATCGCATTTTGGGTTTTTTGCTTTCGAATTTAACAATTCAATGATTCGTCCATAAACCCGGTTGTGCTTCTCAAAGATCTCAATCACTGAAGTTGCTTTTCCTGTTTCATCATCAATCGTCCTCCATCGACCAAAAACAGAGTGAGTTTGAGCAACTGCTAGGTGTGAGTAAAAAATCACAAAACTTATGATGGTTAATTTATTCATGCGCTTTATGTCTTTTCAGTTTATTAATAGCCGCATCCAATTCAAATCCTAACAATAAAATCATACAATTGATCCAAATATAAAACATCATAATCAAAAGCGTACCAATAGAACCGTACAATTGATTGTACTTCGAAAATTTAATAACCCATATTCCAAAACCATAAGAGGACAATATAATTAGAATGGTCGTAAAAACGGATCCGATTGATATAAAAGACCTATTGCGATCATGCTTAATTCCGAACTTAAATAATATTGAGGTTGTAATTAAAATCATCAAAATTACAAATGCGTACCGTCCCAAAATGATTAATGGAATGCGATCGCTCAAAACATCTTGAATTATTGTGGTTTGGATAAACACCTCAAAAACAACAATCATAGCGACAGTTACTAAAAGCAATAAAGAAAGTAATAATGACATCGCAAGTGCTATAAAGTATTGTCGAAAAAAGCCTCTTTTGATTATTACATGCTGCGAAGTTTCGAATCCGCCAAGAATAGCATTCAATCCATTGGCCATTAAAAAAATTGCCATTATAAATCCAGAAGACAACAATCCCGAATGACTATTATTAAGGATATCATTGATAATTGACGCAATCGCGTCATAGGTATTGGGCGGTACACTTTCAGAAACGAAATTCAAAAAATCTTGCTGAAAACCTTCGATTGGAATATAAGGAATCAAGTTCAGAATAAATAAGGCGAACGGAAACAACGCCATAAAAAAACTAAACGCAATCGCACCTGCACGATAGGACAATGCTCCTTCCGCAATTCCCAAACCATAAAGTTCAAGCAAGTCATAAAGAGACAAGCCTTGTAGCCACGGCAACTTAATTCCCTGTAGCGGTTTTACGACATTTCGCAAAACAGGAATTTTCTCAATGGAGGCTTCTATTTCTTTACTCATCTATACCGCTTTTAAACTTAAGTCCATATTATAGACAGAATGCGTTAATGCTCCTGACGATATATAATTCACGCCGCATTTAGCGTACTCACGAGTGGTTTTCTCATTAATATTTCCGGACGATTCCGTTAAGGATTTCGAGCCAATCATTTTTACAGCTTTCTTAGTGTCTTCAAAATTAAAATTATCAATCAAGATTCTAAAAACACCTTCGCTTTCTAGTATTTCACTGATTTCATCGAGATTTCTCGCTTCAACAACAATCTGTAGATTAAGATTATTTTCTTTCAAAAACGATTTAGTTTTGTTGATTGCATTTGTAATCCCACCAGCAAAATCATTGTGATTGTCTTTTAGCATAATCATGTCGTACAAGGCAAAACGATGATTTTCTCCGCCACCAATCTTCACCGCCCATTTTTCCGCAGCTCGAAATCCAGGAGTTGTTTTTCTAGTATCCAAAATCTTGGTTTTTGTACCTTCTAACAATTTGACGAAATTATTGGTTTTTGTAGCTATTGCAGACATGCGCTGCATTGAATTTAACACCAAACGCTCTGCTTTTAAGATAGATTGCGAACTTCCTGCAACATAAAAAACAATGTCGCCGTGCTGGACCGTTTCTCCATCATTTATTAAAATTTCAACTACTAAAGATGGATCCACATGATGAAAAATCATTTTTGCAAATTCAACTCCAGCAATAATCCCATTATCTTTGACAAGCAACTTCGCTTTGCCTTTAGCCTCTACTGGAATACAAGCCAATGAACTGTAGTCTCCAGGACCGATATCTTCCCGAATGCCGTTTTCAATAATACCTATTAATTCTTGTTGAAATTGTAATTCTGAAATCATTTTTGTTTTATTGATAGGCTAAAATAGGATTTATTTTGAGTATTTGAAAATATAAAAACTTCATTTAAGCAAAAAAGAACGGAGACTAATTGGTTATAAATTAAAAATCCATATTCCTTTTCCGTAATGAAGTTGTCCATTTTTGACTTCTAACGGGCAGTCAAAATTGTTTGTAAATAATGCACCCGTTCCCAAACCTTGAGGCATCGGATTATTATGCAAATAGGTCCATTGAGCAATCGCATTGAGTCCAACATTGCTTTCTAAAGCCGAAGTAATCCACCAACCTATTTGATGTTTTATAGCCAAATCAATCCACTCTTTTGTACCTCGAAATCCACCGACAAAACTAGGTTTTAAAATGATGAATTGGGGTTTGATTTTTATCAATAAATCTTCTTTTTCAGCCAATGAAAACACGCCGATCAACTCTTCGTCCAACGCGATAGGAATTGGACTAGATTTACACAGCTCTGACATCCTGTCATGCTGATTTTTTGCTATAGGTTGCTCTATACTATGTAATTTAAAACCAGCTAGTTGATTTAATTTTATTAAAGCACTTTCTGAATCAAATGCGCCGTTAGCATCGACGCGAATTTCGATTTGTTTGGGTCTGTAATTTTGTCGAATGTATTGTAATAATTGTAGTTCTTTTTCAAAATCAATAGCTCCAATTTTGAGCTTAATACAATGAAATCCGTCTTCCAGTTTTTGGTCGATTTGTTCCTTCATAAATGCCTCATTCCCCATCCAAACCAAACCATTAATTGGAATGCTTTTTTTTTGGTCATTTGTAAAGTCCGATGGAAATAACAGAAATGGATTTTCGCTTTTCAAAGATTGAAAGGCCATCTCCAAGCCAAATTGAATGGATGGAAATTCTAATAGATTTTGCCACAAAATGTCTTCGCCTAAGTGAATATTTTCGCATGCCCATTTTAGTTTCTCTTCATAATCTGGACGATCATCGCAACTCAAACCTCGAAGCAGTCCACACTCACCAATTCCTTTTTTGCCGTTTTCTTCTATTATAATAAACCAAGTTTCTTTTTGGGTCAATACGCCACGAGATGTTCCTGATGGATTTTTAAATTGAAGAAAATATTGCTGGTACGTTGCTGTCATTATGGTTCTATTTCAAAATTCGCATAATTTTCTTAAAATTACTGGACGGTAATCCATATTTCTTGAACATTTTGAAGTCCTGCTCTACTTGTTGTTTCCAGCTTATTGTTGGAAAAACATTTTGATTTTTGTAGGTCTTATGAATTTCTTTGGCTTGCGAAACGCGATCTGTAAAGAGATATAAATGCGCCAATTCCAATTTAAGGTTGATTTCATTTGGATCAATCGCGATTCCTTTGTTGTAGCTTTGTTCCGCTTTGGCGAACTGTTTTGTAAGCAAGTAATAATCGCCCAACGTAAAATAGTCCATTGCGACGGCTTTGTTGGCGTCGATTATTTCTGTCTGCGTAATGTCGATTGCCAATTCATATTGACCAGCTTCAAATGCTTTTGATGCTTTATCCCTAATCAGATTTACCAACTTAGCCGTTTCTCCGGTTTGTAGTATGCAGGCTTCTACAACAACATCAGAGTCTTTCTTCGCTTCAATTCCTAAGAGTCTTTTGTATTCTTTATAAGTATATTTAGTTGTTATGCTTTCGAGATAACAAGCCGAAAATGCTTCTTTCTTATTTAAAGCCTTATAGATTGGAAGATTATTAATCACATTGATGAGTTCTTTCTTATGCGCAACATTCCAACCGCTACTTAGTTTAGCATCTACCCATGGCACAACTTCAAGGACGATTTTCTGATTGAGGATCCAATTTTTGCTTTCGAAACCAAACCAGATGGCGTTGTTTTGTAAGCAAGTTGTTCCATCAATCGTGATTCGTCTGGCATCTTTGTTTATGGGCTTATTTTGATATAGACAGGCTTTCTCGGTTATTCCATCTTTTACGTAAGCGAGTGCTTTTTCTTTCGTTGTAAAAATCGCGTATTTGCATTCATCGTTGCCAGTGATTTTTGATAGCAAGAAAATCGCACCAGCGGAACCTTGACTGATTCCTGTTGGATCTGGAATCGATTTTAAAATAGAGATGAGACTGCTAGACAACTGCTGATTTTCATCTAACAGCGTGATTCTGTAAACAATTTCGGTTGTTCCTTCGGGCAATTCATCAAGTGGAATAATGATGCGATCTCGAGCTTTAACTACAACTTGTTTTGAAGTGGCGCGCTCTTTATCCCAGTAACCGTCGATTTGGGCGAAAGTGAAAGTCGCGATAAGCAGGAATAGAAATGTGAGTTTGTTTTGCATGGTTAATTTTTGCTTGCAAAGACGAATAGCTAAAAGCAAGTGCACTGGGATTTAGACTGCCCTAGCCCCGATAGAGCCGATATCCTTTTTGAGGAACGAAAAAAGATAAAGGCGAAAGCGGGAATTAGCTCCTAAAAATTACAGTTCAATACTTTGCCCGATTTCGAGCAACATTAAGTCTTTTCCTTTGTTGAAAAACTTTTGAATGGCTTCTTGATGATTGATTTCGATGAAACCAAAGGTATCATAATGACAACCTAGAATCTTGTCACATTCTACGAAATCAGAAGCTAGAATCGCATCTTCGACATCCATCGTGAAGTTGTTGCCTATAGGAAGAATCGCCAAATCGAGTTTGGTTCGCATCGGAATGAGTTTCATATCCATCGTAAGCGCCGTGTCACCAGCAATGTAGATGTTTTTGTGTTCGCCTTCAATAACAAATCCACCGGGATTTCCGCCATAAGTACCATCTGCAAAAGAACTAGAATGAATGGCATTGACGTATTTCACACGTCCAAAATCGAATTGCCACGAACCGCCGTGATTCATCATATGCCCTTTGAAACCCTTTTCCATATAATTGGTAATGATTTCCGCGTTTGATACAATAATTGCCTCTGGATTGTTGGCGACTAGAGCCTCCACATCCAGCGTGTGATCTTGATGTGCGTGCGTTAGAAAAATATAATCTGGCTTGAGATCCGTAAGATTTATGTGGCTCGCTTTCGGATTAGCAGAGATAAATGGATCGACTATGATCGATTTTCCGCTTACTTCAATTCCGATTGACGCATGACCATAAAAAGTTATTTTCATAGTAAGAATGTTTATGAATTATTGACAATAATATCTGATAAAAAGAAAATGAGACATAAAGATAATAGAACCGAAAGGAGAAATGTACTGATGGCAAGTTTTTTAAGCTCTGGATCGAGATTTCTAGGATCTTTATTTTTATAAACTGTCATAAGATGACTAATCATAGGGAAATACGCAACGACAAAAATATATTGATCGAAATGGAAATCGTTGAGCATTGCAAAAACCAAGACCAAAACCATTGCGGTTACTACTAGAAAATAGTGGTAAATTTTAGCTTTTGCACCTCCGATTTTTACCACGATTGTATTTTTGCCCACTTTGCGATCAGAGATTTCGTCTCGCATGTTGTTGAGGTTCAAAACACCAACGCTCAATAGTCCAATTGCAGATGCTGGCAAGAATAAGAGATAGCCGTCTTCTATCGACTTTGAAAACATAAAGTAAATCCCTATCGTGCTCACCAATCCAAAGAATACAAAAACAAAGATATCGCCATAACCTCGGTAGCCATAGGCAGTATTGCCAACCGTGTAGCGAATTGCGGAAGCAACTGCCAATGCGCCAAGCGTTAAATAAAATATGGAATAAACATAATTGGTGTCTTTGAAAGAAAAGTAAATCAATGCCATGGCAGAAATCATGGTTAGTATGGCTGTCAAAATCATGGCGTTCTTCATCGCCGCTGGACTAATGGCTCCGCTCTGAATAGCGCGCTTTGGACCAACTCGATCTTCGTTGTCAGTACCTTTAACACCATCGCCATAATCGTTGGCAAAATTAGAAAGGATTTGCAAACCTAAAGTTGTCGATAAGGCAAACAGCACAATCTTCCAGTTGAATAGCGATTGTGACATGGCGTAAAAGCTTCCGACAATAATGCCAGATACCGAAAGTGGTAAGGTTCTTAATCGTGCGGCTTGAATCCAGTGTTTCATAGTAATTAATAATTATAATTGTCAGTTGGTAAGGTCTATGTTTTAAATTAGAAAATATACATGCTCGAGTGCCATTATTCATTATTAATTATTCCTTGTTAATTGAACTACATCCAATTGCTATCAGATGTTTCTAATTCATACAGCCATCCATTGACATACTGCTTCATTTTTGAAAATTCGCCCAATTGAAAAGTGATATTCCCGCCTGCTGTATGCAAAGTTAATGAACCTATATTGATGTTTTTATGCCAAAACAGCTGTGAAGTAGTAATGGCTTGTATTCGATTGGGTTCAATAATTTCATTGCTAATATCCCAAGCGCCACTTTGCAGAATGATAAAGTCGTTATTAATAAAAAGTCGACTGTTTCTGTATTTAAAATACTGGACGAGCCCAACAAAAATAACATAAACCGGAACTAAATAATCATAATGATAATCGAAATTAGGAATAATACTTCTTACTCGATAAAAGCATAACAATGGCAAAACAATAGTCAAAAATACAGCAAATCCTAATTTTCGAAAATTGGGTTGTAACATCAATCCTTTTTCAGGTATTTTAGAGAAAATTAAACTTAAGACCGCATTTTTCTCCATTTCATTACAACCTGGAATATCGATTCTTGATGTTCGTTCCTCTTTGTCTCCTTGAGTCGCTTGTTTAATCGTGAGTTCTAAAACATCTAGTTTCTTTTGAAAGTAGTTTCTAGACACAGAAGTGATTTGCACTTTTTCAGGTTTTACAATCGTACTATGTGTATTAATAAGACCATAAGAAATCAGGAGTGAGCCTTTTTGCTTATGTATTGTATAATCAAAATATTTAATAAGCATCCGCGCAAGATTAATTGCGACGATTAGCAAAATAAAAATCAAAAACAGTATAAAAATACTTTGAACCATCAGCTCAAAATTGAAGTAATTCTCAATCGTTTCTTTTTCATACAGTTCTTCGCCAAATACTTTCTCTACATAATCCAAAAGGGTAAAAAAGAAAATCAGTAGTAAAGAAAAACTTTTAACATAATTAGAGGTAATACCCATTTTTAGTAAACTCAGCAAGCCAATTTTCAAAAATGGTTGGGTGGAAATTGTTTCTTCTCTTCCAATTGAGTGCGCTTCGTTTGTTGGAATCTTAGCTTCATTTTGAAGCAATGCTGATTTCAGTTCTAAAGCCAAATCATGGGAAATGGCTTTAATCTTTCCTTCTTTGTCGTTGCTCCCAGCGGTATCTACTTCTAAAGAATAGACATTGATCACTCTTTGAAGTAAGTTTTGTGTAATGTTAACTTGCTGAATTTTGTATAATTGAACCGTTGTATTGGTTTTATTGAATATACCTTCTTGAATGATAAACTCGCTTTTATCATGGTCAAGATAGAAAGTAAAATTGAGATACTTCAAATAAGCAATGACGCCAATAAAAATTAGCAAAGCAACTAAACTCAAAATCAAGTACAACATATTAATTTCATTATACTTAAGCACATAGATAAAAAGCAAAGGTCCAAACGCTCTACCATAATGGTAAAAAGTATCAACAAACAACACCAAAACTCCTACTAAAGATTGTCTTTGCGGTTTATCAAAAAGGCTCTCCATTACAGTACTTTTTGTATTTCTCCCATGAGTAATTGCTTGATGCTCTCCGCTTCATTTTTTAGAATTCCGGGGATTTCAATATCACTTGAACTTCCGCCAGCAGTAAAGATTTCAATTTTTGCCAATCCAAAATAGCGCGATAAAAGTCCTTCATGCAGCGAAACGTGTTGAATTCTATTGTAAGGAATAATGATCGTTTTTGTTGCGATGACGCCATACGTGTAAAGCACATCATGTTGCCGGAAAGCAAAGCCTTTTTTTACAAAACCCAATCTCAAAAATCCAAGTGTTACTACGAAAATACCTGCAATCAGTCCATAAATAATCGTAGCTTTTCCAGCCAGTTTTTCGTCCTTATATACGCCAAAAACGGCAGCAGTAGTAATAATTGCAAAAACAAACAACAACTCAATCCAACTGATTTTCCAATAGGCAGAATGCAATTTAGAAAAAGTGACTTCTTCAAAACGAGGAAGTTGTTTGGTATCTAAAATATCATTGGTAAAGTTTTCCATACGATTTGCTTAAGGTAACCATTTATTTTTTCCAAAATCTGGTTTTCTTTTTTCCAAAAAGGCATTTCTTCCTTCTTTGGCTTCATCGGTCATATAGGCCAATCGAGTGGCTTCGCCAGCAAATACTTGTTGCCCGACCATTCCGTCATCGGTTAAGTTCATTGCGAATTTCAACATCTTAATAGAAGTTGGAGATTTCTGAAGAATTTCCTGCGCCCATTGATAGGCCGTCTCTTCTAACTCTGCATGGGGAACTACCGCATTGACCATCCCCATTTCAAATGCATCTTGTGCCGAATAATTTCTTCCTAAGAAAAAGATTTCACGAGCCTTCTTCTGCCCCACCATTTTTGCTAGATAAGCTGAACCATAACCTCCGTCAAAGCTTGTCACGTCTGCATCGGTTTGTTTGAAAATTGCGTGTTCTTTGCTTGCCAAGGTCATGTCGCAAACTACATGCAGACTATGTCCACCGCCTACTGCCCAACCAGGAACAACTGCAATAACAACCTTGGGCATAAATCTAATAAGCCTTTGTACTTCTAAAATATTCAGTCTGTGCTGTCCGTCATCGCCTACATAACCTTGATGTCCTCTAGCATTTTGATCACCACCGCTGCAGAAAGAATACACGCCATCTTTGGTTGATGGTCCTTCCGCAGAAAGTAAAACTACGCCAATGGATGTATCTTCTTGAGCATCGTAAAAGGCTTGGTATAATTCAGAAGTAGTTTTCGGACGAAAAGCATTGCGAACATTAGGTCTGTTAAATGCAATTCGTGCCACACCATTTGATTTTTTATACGTGATGTCTTCGAATTCTTTTACCGTTTTCCAATCAATCATAAAGGCAATTGTATTAATTAAGCGTAAAAATAAACCATTTTTACATTTAACTAACATTTAATTAATTAAATAGTTGACTAAAAAATAGTATTTTTGAGCGTTCAATTTAAATTTATGAATCGATTTTTGTCATCTAAAAATAATTATACGATTGCCATCTTGTGGACAATCGTAATTATTATGGTTGCGCTCTTATTTGTAGGCATGACCAAAGAACATGTTACGCTTTTACCTATTTTCATATTAGGCTTGGTAATAGTGATGATTTTGTGGACTTTATTAGATACACGATATGTTATCAAGCAGCATTTTTTGCTCTATCGATCAGGACCATTCCGCGGGAGAATTGACATTGAAAAAATCAAAAAGATAAAATATTTTTCTGGATTGTATGTTCCTGTAACCATGAAACCAGCCTTAGATACCGAAGGTTTTATTATTACGTACAACAACGTCGATGATGTTTATGTTTCTCCGGTAGACAGAGATGTTTTTTTATCTGAGTTGTTAAAAATTAATCCTGGAATTGAGGTAGCTCAATAAGTTGCTTCAGTGATTTATTCTGAAATAAGGTAAATTCCATCATCTTTCATTTCGATTTTGCGGTCTTTATATAAAGATCCGATCGCCTTTTTGAAAGTTTTCTTACTCATTTTCAAAACCGTTTTGATGTCTTCCGGATGACTGTTGTCATTCAATCTCAAAAATCCTCTACTTGCTTTGAGTTCATCTAAAATTTTCTGCGCATTGGGTTCGATGTTTTGATATCCTAATTTGTGTAAGGAGACATCAATTTTATTGTCGGGACGAATGGTTTTAATGTATCCTCGCATTCTATCTCCGGTACGAATCGCATCATCGTAGACTTCATCTTTATAGACCAAGCCTTTATGCTGCTCGTTGATAATCACATTGATTCCAATCTCAGTAATGTGAGAAACAATTAAATCTACTTCCTCTCCATTTTCAACGGTTAAGTTCTCATTATTTAAAAACTGATTGGTTTTACTCGATGCGACCAATCGATTGGTTTTTTCATCCATGTACAAATAGACCAAATAACGCTTCCCTTTCTCCATCGGACGCGCCTGTTCTTTAAATGGAACTAAGATATCTTTTTCCATTCCCCAGTCCATAAAGGCACCGACTTGATTTACGTAATTCACACGTAAAAGCGCAAATTCATTTAATAAAATATAAGGTTCTAAAGTCGTCGCAACTGGGCGCTCTTCGTGGTCTAAATACACAAAAACAGTCAATTCATCGCCAATTTCAAATTGATTAGGAACATATTTATTCGGCAGTAAAATATCGTGAATTCCCTCTGGATCTTTGGATTCATTACCTAGAAACAAACCAACTTTCGTATCTCGTAGAATGGTTAAAGTGTTGTATTTTCCAATTTCAATCATTTGTAATAGTTTGGATGTTCTAAGAATCAATGCAAAGGTACGAAGCCGTTAAACCAATTCTTTAAAGTATTGTAATAATATTTTTTCGTTTTGAAGCGTTGGCGTAAAAACTTCTAAGATAGCAGGCTTTTCGTCTTGAGCATATAAATTATCTATTCCTTTGATAAGGTTTTCCTCCGTACTTGCAGTATAGTATTCTAAATCGTACATTTTCGCCAGATGCTCAGCGGTCAAACAATGCCCCGTTTCGAAAAAGGTATTGAACAAAGGCGTTTCTTCGTGCCCCGGCAAAATTCTAAAAATTCCTCCGCCTCCGTTATTGATGAGTATAATTTTAAAATTCTTTGGGATGTACTGATTCCATAGTGCATTACTATCATACAAAAACCCAATGTCGCCAGTAATAAAAGTTGTTTGAGCAGTATTGCCAACTGCAGCGCCAATCGCTGTTGAAGTACTGCCGTCGATTCCACTCGTGCCGCGATTACAGAATACTGCGATGCTTGGGTCGATATCAAAAAGTTGCGCATATCGAATCGCTGAACTGTTACTAATTTGCAACTGAGAATATTTGGGTAATCTCGGAATGATCAATTCAAATGCTTTGAAATCAGAAAAAGCTATTTTGCTTACATAAACTTGATGTTTTGCTTTGCGAACTTCTTGAATATTTTTTGCTTTTTGAGCATAGTCACTTTTCACTATTTTGGTGAATGGTAACACTTGGCGAAAAAAATCGTTAGGAGTTGCTTCAAAATGATGCGCCAGTGCACCAAATGTATTGTAGGCTCTCAATGGATCTATGTGCCAATGATGCTCTGGTCGATAGGTTCGCAACATCGATTTGATTCGTTTTGAAACAATCATTCCACCTAAAGTAATGAGAATTTCAGGCTGAAAAGCTAAAAAATCTTTCTCCTTGAAAGGCGTTATGATGGTGTCGATGTTGCTCAAAAATGTAGGATGAGAAACATTTGAAGTTACTTCAGTCATTACAACAATAGCAGGATCATTCGCAACTGCTTGGATAATTTCCTCATCTATTTCGTTTGGATCATTGACTCCTATAAGAATTAATTTCTTTTTTGCTGAGTTCCAGATATTGGTACAAGCGATGATGTCTTCGATCGATATACTTTTGAAAACTTTTGCAAAACCAGACAATGTTGGATCTACAATTAACTTCTTTGTAGTCAAATACAAAGGCTCTTCAAATGGGGCATTGATGTGCGTCGGTCCTTTTCGAATGCGAGCACTCGTAATCGCTTCATTGATTTTATAATCATTTTCTGGCGTTTCGCCTTCTGTCAAATTTGCATTATATAAAGAGTGATTTTGAAAAACGTTCATCTGACGAATGGTTTGTCCATCACCAATATCAATTTTACTCAACGGTCGATCAGCAGAAATGACAATCAATGGAATTTGGCTGTAAAAGGCTTCAGCAAAAGCAGGATAATAATTCAATAATGCAGAACCCGAAGTGCAAACTACTGCTACTGGTTTGTTTATCTGTTGTGCCATGCCAAGCGCAAAAAACCCAGCGCAACGTTCATCAGCAATACTGTAACAAGTAAATTTTGGATTGTTTGTAAAACCAATCGTCAGCGGGGCATTTCTAGAACCCGGAGAAATCACAATATGTTCAACACCTTTAGCCAAACAAATTTGGACAATACTTTGTGCTAAAGGAATCTTGGGAAATATCATTGGCTCGTCAAATGAAGCGCAAAAATACAAAGTAAAAGCCTAATTTAGCGTTTCTTTAAGAGCATAATTCTAAAAAAACAGAATATATTTGTTGATGTAAATCTTTTTAAATTGAATATTTTTTGATGAAAAGTCTTTGTTTACTTGCGCTACTTGTGTCTCTTTTGAATTCGTCCATGCAAATGAGTGCTCAAAAGAAATTAGATTTTGACGAAAGTGGCTATCAATCTGTTTTAGCTCGCGCTAAGAAGGAAAACAAACCGATTTTTTATATGATGTATGCTTCTTGGTGTACGCATTGTAATAAAATGAAAAGCGAAGTTTTTACGGATACTTTGGTGATTAACTTTATGAAAAAGAATTTTATCTGTGCATGGCAAGATGTTGAGCAAGGCGAAGGTGATTTTTTTAGAAAGAAATTTGGTATTCGATTCTATCCAACATTTCTTTTTTTAAATGAAGACGGTAAAGAATTGTATAATACAAGTGGTGAATTTACCTCCGTCACCTTTATGAGCGAAGCGCAGAATTCTTTAACTAAAGATAAACAATTGACTTATTTAGAAGAACAGTTCTTAGCTGATGTAAGCAATAGTGATAAATGTTTGGCATATTTGACGGCACTCAATAAGGGACGAGACCGGAATTTATTGTCTCCAATCGCGCATCAATACTTAGCCACGCAGCGCGAAGACCAACTAGTTACAGCAAACAATTGGAAAATTATTGCCAATGGTGTTACCAATCCGCAGTCGAGGGAGTTTCAGTATGTTTTAAATCATCAAAAGGAGTTTGAGTCGGTTGCCTCTCCGAAAAGAGTTCAAAGGAAAATTGAAAACATTGTGGTAGAACTACTCACGCCCGCTTTAGAATATAAAGACACCATCACCTATACGAAGAAGCGGTTGATTGCCAAAACCATTCAAACCCCAAAAAATGATTCTTTGGTCAACTCTTTTGATATGCAAATGGCGGAGCGTACCAAGAATTGGAAGAAGTACAAACAGGTGACGACAGCAACTGTTGACAAGTATTACTCAAAAGATGCCAAAACGTTGAAAGATGTTGCCAGCAATTATTTAAAAAACATCAATGATTCTGTCGCTTTAAACACTGCGATAGGATGGGCCAAACAAGCTTTTACGATTGTAGATACCTATGACAATCAACTCCTTTTGGCGCGATTGTTTCAAAAAAATAAAAATCTTAAAGAAGCCATTCAATATGCGACTGCTGCGAAAAACAAGAATGGGTCGATTGGCTTTAGCACCAAAGAGGCGGACGAATTGTTGATCGAATTAAATTCAAAGCATTAAACAATGAATGTAATCATTAGAAATGCTACTGTAGAAGATATACCGCAAATCCTAGAAATAGTCAACCACGCCATTCTGCATACCACTTCAAACTATTTGTACGATGTGCAAACTTTGGAAAATCAGTTGCAGTGGTTTGAAGATAAAAAATCAAAAAACTTCCCCATCATTGTAGCAGATTACAACGGAACTGCCATTGGATTTGGAACCTACGGCACTTTTCGTGAAAAAATTGGATACCAATTCACCGTCGAGCACTCGGTTTACGTTGCACAGGAATTTATCGGAAAGGGAATTGGAAAACAACTCCTACTTGCTTTAATTGTACTTGCAAAAGATGAAGGATATCATACGATGATTGGTGGCATTGACGCTGCAAATACTGGTAGTATTGCCTTTCATAAAAAATTCGGATTTGTCGAAACTGGAATTCTAAAAGAAGTGGGATTCAAATTTGGAACGTGGCTGGATTTACAATTCATGCAATTAATCTTAAAATAAAAAAAGGAACTTCGATTTGAAATTCCTTTTCTTTTTTATCCTTTAATCCAGCTCACAATGGCATCATCTGTTGGCAGCACTTGAGGTGAAATCACTTTTTCTAATTCACCATTTTCATTGATTAAGTACTTTTGGAAATTCCATTCTACATCAGAATCTTGCAAACCGTTCTTCGCTTTTTGCGTTAGAAACTGATAAATCGGATGCATATCGCTTCCTTTCACAGAGATTTTGCTCATCATCGGGAACGTCACACCGTAGTTCATTTCGCAAAATGTTTCAATTTCAGCATTCGTTCCAGGTTCTTGTTTTCCGAAATTATTGGCTGGAAAGCCGACAATCACAAAATTTTTGTCTTTGTATTCCTTGTAGATTTTTTCTAAATCTTTGTATTGTGGTGTCAATCCACATTTAGAAGCGGTGTTTACCACCAAGATTTTCTTTCCTTTTAAAGTCGTAAAATCAAATGTTTTTCCAGATAAATCTTCAACTTTAAATTGATAGATGTTTTGCTTTTCCATAGTTTTCGTGGTTGAAGTATTTTTGTTTTGGGTTTGACTTTGGCAACTTAAAATGCACAAAGAAAATGAGACCATTGCAATTATTATTTTCATTTTTTTTTATTCAAAAATAGTTAAAATATTCACCTATGTAGGAACACAATTCATAAATTAATACTAAAAAAAGAAAGCTCAAGTTTGTACATCCTGAGCTTTCTAACAACACAATAAACAAACAACAAACAAAACACAATCAAAAGCGATAAGCAATTTTTCCCTTTGCGAAAAATGGTGTTCCAGGAGTAAAGTGAATTTCGGTAACACTTTGACTTTCATTTTGTAATCTAGATTCTGTAGCAAATTGGGTTTCATTCCATTTTACATTAAAGATATTATCAATCGCAACTCCGAAAATTAAACTTCTATATTCATAATTCATATTAAAATCGTTAATCATATAGCCTTTTGCTATAATTGAATTATCTTCATTAGCAGGGCGACTTTTCAAATAACGTGCGTGAATTCCACCTGAAAAGCCATTGATTTTGGTAACGCTTAAGCCAACAGTTGATGTAAAATCGGGCGCTAATGGAATAAAATCTTGTCCTTTAGGCTCATCAACACTTCTAGCGTAGGTGTAATTTGCATCGGCATCTAAGAACAACCAATCTGTCAATTGATAACGCAATCCAACATCAGCCCCCATTCTCCTACTTTTTCCGCTAGGCTCGACAATTCCAGCATCGCCAACATACACAAACTCTTGTTCTAAATATAAATACCACAATGCTGAGGTAACAACAAGTTTTGGAAAAGGCTTGAAAATCGTTCCCAAATCAGAACCAAAAGCAGTTGGCAGAATCTTCTTCCCAGTTTGTGCAACCACTACTCTAGTGTCATTCGAATGGAAACCCAGTCCTGACTTCAAGTAAAACTGCAAAGTAGAATTCTGAGTGAATATGAAATTCAATTTTGGAGAGAACTTCATTTTGGATTCGCTTTGATTTTTATAAACTGCTGCCGTTTTATCCTCATATCCAAACTTGAAATAATCCAAACGAATGGCTGGATTGATTTTCAATTTACCAAAATCAATCTCTGCATTGATATAAGAGAAGATGTTGGTTTGATCGATGTCGCCCAATCTTAATGTTTCTAAAATCGTAAATCGACCAACCGTATGCGACAATTCGGTATTTTTTGTTGCATCGGCGCGATAACCGAGACCGAATTGAATGTTAGCATTGTTGTACTTTTTGATTAGCTCCGAATTAAATCCATAGATATCTCTTAATTCTTTTTGTCTAATTTGATCGCCATTGATCGAATCTTCGAGGAAGAATGTAAAGTTTGAATACAATTCAAATTGATAATTCGAGTAGTACGCATTGGTTTTCAAATAGGTGTTCTCATTGATTGGTTTTGTCAAAGCTACATTCACGTTAGTTCGCGACGTATTCCCACCTTCGGTTTCATCAACAGCACCAAATCTTGAAATCGTTCCGTTGTCTATCAATCGCTGTGGTACTTGGCCAGAAGCAGTCCATTTACTCGAAAAACGCGAAGCTAACACTGAAAACTTCGTATTATCTGCAGCCACACTTGTATATTTTCCGAAAAGGTTAACCCTTGAAAAATTTTGTGGCGAGTCAAATGGCCCATCAGTTAGAATATATTCTGTTGCGATATATGCGTTTTGGCTTTTGTTCTTTTCCAAAAGGGAGAAAATACCAGTGGTTCTCATCGTATTAAATTGACCTACTTCAGCACTTATACTACTCTTTTCGACTTTATCTTTGGTTTGAAACGCCACGTATCCTGCAGTAGCAAAATCACCTTTATTCGCATAATAAGTTCCTTTTCCGAAATCTATTTTGTCTACTGTTTCTGGAATCACGAAATGCAAATCAGCATAACCTTGTCCATGAGCATGAGAGACCATATTTACAGGCATTCCATCTACAGAAACGGCAATATCTGTTCCGTGATCAATGTCAAATCCTCGGAGAAATAATTGCTCTGCTTTGCCTCCACCAGCATGTTGTCCGATAAACAATCCGGGAACTTTTCGCAAAATTTCTTGCGAAGAATTGACAGGCGTTGTTTGTAAATCGATTTTTGAAATCACATTCATTGCATTCAATTTGGGCTGAACAGTCACTTGATCTAACATGTAGGTCGTTTCCTCCATTACAATAGTATAATCGTTATTTTGAACAACAAAATCTCTTCTTTTATACCCTAATGCCTTAACTATTAATACATCACCGTTATTGGTTTTGTCGATGCTAAAGCTTCCCAATTCACCAGTGTGAGCGTGACTTTTTGAATTTGAGTTAAGAATATAGGCGTTTTCAATCGCGCTTCCAGTTGCATCGGTAACGATTCCCTTTTGGATTTGGCCATGAATCTTGGTAATCACAAGCATCGTAATGAGAGCATAAAAAGGTTTCATTATAGACTTTGGATTTTCTTTTCTAAATTAGGTCCCAATTCAAAGCTGCTATTTAATAATTCTTCTTTTATAGGCGCAATTTTCGCATTCAGGTTATTTGCTTTGTAAATCGTTGCCAAATGATAATTTAACTTCGGTTCAAAAGACTTTCCGACAACATACTGCTGTTCAATTTCAAGTGCTTTCTTGACATCGCCTAAATTATAATACGACCATGCTAGCAAATCGTAGGAGTCTGGCGTTGGACGGTGAGCAATTTCTACTTTAGCGATTTCTAATGCTTTAGAAGCCGTTGCTTTCTCATCTGCATAGATTAAAGTATTGTACTTGTTATACATTGCACCATAATTTATAGTCGAAAGCATATTAAAATAGTCTTTCAAATTTTGATTTTTTAATGCCATATCGTTGTCAAATTCTGCTATTTGCGCTTTCAATAAGTAAAAATCTGGCGTGTGATGTCTTTTTGAAATGTTGTCAATGATTCGAATCGCTTCTTTGGTATCGCGTTCGTGGGAAAATGCAATCCAAGCAATTCCTTTTAATGCATAACTATTATTGGGTTCGATGGCCAATGTTTTTAGGTAATAGTTATAAGAAGTTTTGATATTTCCAGCATGACCGTTCAAATCTCCAAGGTTCGAAAATGTCCAAATTTTAAGCGATTTGTTGTCATTATCGATCGCAATTTGTTTGGCTTTTTCCATGAATGAAATGGCTGTTTTCAAATCTCCTAGATGGTCATTCCATTTTGAAATTCGGATGTAATAATCAAAATCGGTTTTATCAGTTATATAAGCTAGATTTTTCTCTGCTTCTGAATAGTTTCCGAGTTCCATATTAATATCAAAGAGTAACTTTTGTGTTTCTTTCATTCCTTCTCCAATGGCCAGCGCTTTATTGGCTAAGACAAGTGCTTCTCTGAATCGATGTTGCGAAATATAATTTCTCCCCAAAGAACGAATCGGACCAACGTAGGTGTAATGGTACTCCTTGTTGACTTGCAAGAGTAGACTTTCCGCTTTATACAGATATTGTACATTTCCTGTGTTCTCAAATAATTTAGAATAATTCGAGGCTAGAAGACTTAAATAACTAGTTTGATTCGGTGCTTTATCGTATTTGTTTTGCCAAAAATCAATTTCACTTTGAGCAAAATCTTTCGATTTATTGTCTTTAATATTTAAGTATTTATCGTAATCCTTGCTTACCGTAATCTGATTGGTTTTCGAGGTACAACTCACCAAAAGTAGCATTGCAAAAGTTACTATGATTGTTTTCTTAATTGTTCTCATTGTGTTTGTGTTATTGTTTTAAAAGATTGGAGCGTATAAAATATATACGCTCCAATTTATTTTTTACCAAGCAGCGGCTAAGTAAGGAAATGAAGGCAAAAAGGCTTTGTCATTGGCATCTACATGATCGGAAGTTAACCCTGGATTTGCCATTGCATCTGGTCCACCAAAAATTAAGATTAATTCTACATCAATAACATCATCTGCCAGAGCACGCCCTGTCAAAACTTGCGTTCCGTTATAGAAAGAAGTTGGCCCAGACTTGGCAACAGTCAATACATCTGTAGCTAAGACTCCAGTAAAAGCTGCTGCATCAAGTCCAAGCAAGTTGGTTGTGTATCCTTCATTTAAAGCTAGTAATCTAGATTGAAAAACCCCTTGATAGGCAGCACCCATTTGCGATGGAATTGTTGCATTGAATGCATCTTTAGTTGCTCCAGGCGCAATAAAAACCGTATTAATTGCCGGACGAGCCATTTGATCTTGTTGAACATATGTTCCTGTAAAATCTACAGTTGCTGCTGGTGTCGCATCATCATCATTGTTATCACAGCTTACAAGAAATGTAGTGCCAAAAACCATCAGCATTACTAGTATTATATATTTATTTGTTTTCATATTCTCAATATTGATTTATTAAATTAATTATATTTTTTTCTTGGTTTCAGCCCAAATATTAATCGATGCGCCTGTACCGCCAAGCAGTGATTTTGGAACTTCAATTACCGTTGCTAGCACATTCGTACCACCAAAAGTGTCAGTTCCAGGGTTGTCAAAAGATGACGCTGTTCCTGCTAGAACCGCCTTGAATTGATCTAAATCAAAAAAGAAAGGATCATCTCTTGGACCAGCAAAAAACTTCATACCGTTTTGAGTCGCTGTAATAGCTGTTCCTCCATAAGAAGAAATAGCTACGCTTCCTGCTGCTGCTGCTGTCTTAACTGTACTGGAAACCCCTGCTGTTCCTGGAGCAATTGGTCCGAAGAAATACATCTTGTTTCCACGCTTGATGGCTTGAATTACTAGATCCTCGACATTATCCCCATTGTTATCAATGTTGATTTCAGTCATCACATTCTCATTGAATGAAGCTGCAGCAGTACCAGCAGGTGTTAGTAAACCCTGCGTATTTACTACAAATACCATGTTGTTGGTGTCTTGCCCTTGAAAAGCATACACATCCGTAATGTCTGAAGCATTACCTGTTACAGCTGGAGCATCTGCGTGATCCGCTGCCATAAAAACTAGACCTGAAATCGCAACCAGCGACAGACCTAATACCATTTTTGTTTTTTTCATTGTTTAATTTATTTAAAAGTTATAAAGTGATTTACGATAAAAGATTCCTTTTGGTTTTAAAATAATATTAATTTATTTTAAACACTTAAAAATCAATTGTTTAAGAACTGTTTATTTTCATATTTATATTTTTAAAATGCGGATTAATTTCCAACATGTAAAAATATAGCACTCGTTCGCTGAGAATCTTATAGAATTCTTTCAATAGATTATGAAAGTTTTTGTTTTGCTTAAAGTACTGAGAATGTTAAAAAAACTACTATAGTCTATGTGACCATAGTAGTTTATTTATAAAAATAAAACCTAAATAATATAGGTTTGTATTTATCTACCAAGCAGAAGCCAAGTAAGGAAATGAAGATGAAAACGTTCTGTCATTAGAATTTACATTATCATTGGTCAATCCGGGGTTTGAAGCACCCGTTGGACCACCAAAAACTAATAATAAATCTACATTAGTTACATCATCCTGAGGTCTTCGTCCAGTTAATACATTCGTGCCATCAAAGAAAGTTGTTGTGCCTACTTTGCTAACATTCAAAACATCTGTAGACAACAATCCTGACAATTGAGCCGCAGTTTGTCCTAATGCATTGGTAGTATATCCTGGATTTAAAGCCAACAATCTTGACTGAAAAACTCCTTGATAGGTCGCACCCATTGCTGATGGAATAGTTCCATTAAAAGCGTCTTTTGGTGCGCCAGATGCAATAAATACGGTATTTGTTACTGGTCGAGCCATTTGATCTTGCATGACAAACGTACCTCTGAATTTTTTTCCTCTTCTCGCCAATGAATCTCCACTAGTATCAGCAACACTATCGCTGTTATCGCAACTCACAAAAAGTGAAGAAGCGCCTATAAATGCTATTGCAATTATTTTAAAATTTAAATTTTTCATTTTATATCTGTTTTAAAGTATTTATTTATTGTCTCATTTTTGTTTCTGCCCAAACACTAATCGTAGGCGAGTTTCCTAACAGTGATTTTGGTAATTCGATAATTGTAGATAAAACATTCGTACCAGCAAAAGTGTCTGTTCCCGGATTGTTGAAGCTAGACGCGTTTCCTGCGATTATTTGTTTAAATTGATCTAAATCAAAAAAGAACGGATCATCTCTTGGTCCAGCGAAAAACTTCATACCGTTTTGGTTTTTGATAATTGGAGCACTTCCATAAGGTGTGATTTTTACTTTTCCAACTTGCTCTCCCTCATCAATATTACTCGTTACACCTGTCGTTCCTGGGCAATATGGACCGAAGAAATACATTTCTTTCCCGTCACGAATCGCTTGGATTACCAAATCTTCCACATTATCACCATTGGTGTCAATGTTAATTTCTTGTAGCACATCTTCATTGAATGTTGCTGTAGCCGTAGCTCCAGGAGTAAGCAAACCTTGCGTGTTTACTACAAATACCATGTTGTTCGTGTCTTGCCCTTGAAAAGCATACACATCGGTAATGTCTGAAGCATTACCTGTTACAGCGGGAGCATCTGCGTGATCCGCTGCCATAAAAACTAGACCTGAAATCGCAACTAGCGACAGACCTAATACCATTTTTGTTTTTTTCATTTTTATAAATTTTAATGAGTTATGAATGCATTTACGAGATCGAATTGTTTATGGATTTAATAAAATTGAAATAATGTTAAATTAATTTTCAACTATCTTAAAATCAGTTGTTTAAAAATAAATTATTTATTAATCAAAATTTGAAACTCAATTATTTTAAATAAAAATTACATTTATAAAACCAAATTGAAATGCCTATCGTATATGTTCATAACAATAAAAAACAAAAACAATGAGTCAAGAAGAATTAATTCCGTTAATCCTTAAGAAGGACGAACGGGCCTTTACTGTCCTTTACGACATGTATTCAAAAAGTCTATTTTCAGTGATTTCTAATCTATTAAAAGAAACAGAAGATGCTGAAGATGTTTTGCAAGAGGTATTTGTCAAAATCTGGAAAAGTATGGATACCTATTCCGATAGCAAAGGAAGATTGTACACGTGGATCTTAAATATTGCCCGCAACACTGCGATAGATAAACTTCGATCGAAAGGCTATTCCAACAGTCAGAAAAACCTATCCGCTGATAATTTCGTACATCTATTGGACGACAGTAACAAGCTCATCAATAGAATCGATACGATTGGTATTCGAGAATTCGTGGCGAAGTTAAAACCAAAGTGTATTCAAATTATTGAATTGTTATTCTTTCAAGGATATACGCAACAAGAAGCTTCTGACGAATTGGAAATTCCGCTTGGAACTGTCAAAACACAGAACAGAAATTGTATCAATGATTTAAGAACTTATTTGAAAGTATAATGGGAACACAAGAAATAATAAACTCCGGAGATTTAGAGTTGTACGTATACGGATTGTTAAGTGAGGAGGAAAGTACGCAAATCGCGGCACTATCCAAAGTCGACAAACCTGTATATCAAGAAATTATATCAATAGAAAAAAGTGTGCTTGCTTTATCCAGCAGTTTTTCTCCTGTAATTTCGTCTAACGTGTATGAGAAAATCAAATACAAATTGGAATTAAAAGATCGCAAAGTGATTCAAATGAAACCAAAAACAAATAACTATCAATACATCGGTTGGGCGGCTTCTATTGTTTTACTATTTGGAATTGGTTATATGTATATGAATCAAGCTTCGATAGAAAACAAAATGACAACGATTCAATTAGAAAAAAATCTATTGAACGATGCGGTTGTTGAAGCTGAACTTCAAAGTAAAATCGCCAAAGAAGCTTTGACAGTAATTCGAGATCCGAAAAACACCGTTATTGCATTGGGCGGACAAGCGGCAGCTCCAAAAGCTTTTGCAAAAATCTATTGGAATAAAGAAACGGAAGTCGTTTATGTTGACGCCTCTGGATTGCCAGAACCACCGGAAGGGAAAGTATATCAGATTTGGTCGTTGAAATTATTGCCACAATTAACACCAACCAGTATTGGTTTGTTGGATAAATTTGTAGACAACAACACCAAGATGTTTGCTGTAAACTCGACCGGAGATGCCGAAGCTTTCGGAATAACTCTAGAAACAGCGGGCGGAAGCAAATCGCCTACGATGGAACAATTGTATACATTAGGAAAAGTGTAAGTCGATTATTGCTATAAAATAAAAAAGGTTCAACTTTATGGTTGAACCTTTTTTTATATGGTATATACCTACACTATTTCTTCAAATGTTTCTTATAACTCAAATACGAAAAGAACCCTAAAACAGCGACACACGCGACAGAATAATAAACAAAACTTGGTGTTACTACCTTATCGCCACTAGCATAAGAGTGCATTCCAGTTAAGTAAAAATTCACTCCAAAATACGTCATCATAATCGAATAGAAAGCAAGAATGCTCATCAAATTGTAAATCCATTTTCCTCTTAGAGCGGGAACAAAACGCGCGTGAATTACGAAGGCGTAAATCATAATGCTAATTAAAGCCCATGTTTCTTTTGGATCCCAACCCCAATAACGGCCCCAACTTTCATTCGCCCATTGACCTCCAAGGAAGTTTCCAATTGTTAGCATGACCAATCCAATCGTTAGTGCCATTTCGTTGATATACGTGATTTCTTGAATGTTCAAATCCATTTTGGCTTTGTTATTTTTGTTGGTGAATAACATTAAGATCAATGCCACAACCCCCAATACCATCGCCAAGGTAAATGGACCGTAGCTCGCAACAATCACCGCCACGTGAATCATCAACCAATACGAATTCAAAACCGGTTGCAAATTCGCAATCGACGGATCCATCCAATTCCAATGAGCAATCATTAAAATCATCGAAGCAACAAAAGTTCCGGATGCAACCGTCAGTTTCGACTTAATATCAAAAGCTAACGTAAAGAACATCGTTGCCCAAGCCACATAAATCATACTCTCGTACGCATCACTCCATGGCGCATGTCCAGAAATGTACCAACGTGCAATTAGACCTGCAGTATGAAGTAGAAATAGGAAGGCAACGAGAATATGAAAACCATTAATCACAAAACGGATGGCTTTCTTTTCAAAGAAAATATTGATAATCGTAAAAAGTAACATGAATACTCCTGTCAACATATATAGGTAATACAACTTTTTGAAAATGTCGTATTTGTTATACATAATTTCAGAAGAAATTTTGTCATCGTTAGGCCGAACGGCACTTCCAAACTTTTTCTGATAGTTTTCGATGCTTTGCAAAAAGAAATTGGCGTTGACGTAATCCTTTTTTATTGTGGCACTATCCAAAGCGCTCATATATAAAGGAAGTATATTTTTGGTGAAGGTTGAATCGATACCGTGAATGTTGGCTTGATTCAATTCAAGATACGAAATCCATTTATTGTTAGCATCTTTCGGAATTGGGAAAATTCGAAGAATACTGCCACTTAGCGCTGAATTTAACAAATTCACTTTACGATCGGTTTCGATAAAATCCTTTTGAAACTGATCTGGAATTGATGCTTTATAAGCTTCTTCGATATAAGATGACAGTTTATAATTGCCCTTATCATCGAAGAACTTGATGAATGGCGCATACTTTTGTTTTGAATCAAGCCCGATAATTTTACGAATACTGTCGTTTCCGTTTTTGATGTAAATCAAAGGCACTTCAAACCAAACTCGAGGAAATTGAACCATCGACAAAAACACCTGATCCGAATTCATCTCTTTGTAGGTATCGCTTTTACTGACTTTACGCAACAATTCAGATGAAAATGTGTTTACTGGTTTCATTCGTCCGCCTTCATCTTGCACAATCAATCGTCCAAATTTCGCCGCATGTTCTTCGGTTACTTTATATCGATTCAGCAAAGAGTCTATTTGATTTTGGGTTGGCGCGTGGCTCATATGGTTTTGCGAGAACACATTACAACTCAACAATAGTAGCACAACAGACAATAACTTCGCTTTCTTACTTTTAACTACTTCTAATTTCCTTTTAATATCTGCAAAGCGAGAATGCTTGGTAAACAAAATGGCCATCATCGCAAAAAAGAGCATGAAGTATCCGATATAAGTAATCAATGTTCCCCAGAAATCATGATTGACAGAAAGTACGGTTCCTTTCTCGTCCGGATCAAACGACGATTGGAAAAAACGGTAACCACCGTAATCCAAAATATGATTCATATAAATACGAGCATCGGACTTTTTCTTGCCGTCTAGAACTGACACTTGGCTTTCGAATGCAGCATAGCTTTTTTCAGTTCCTGGATATTTAGTAGCGATAAAATCATTGAGTTGCACTTTAAAAGGCAGCTCATACGCTTTGCTTCCAAAAGCCAAAGTAAAATCCAATTTGCCAATAGTAATTACTTGAGGTTCTCCAATTTTACCTTTTGACCCTGTGAGTGTTACCGCTTTTGATTTTCCTTGAGATTGAATCGTAACCACCAAAGCATCATCATGTTTCTTTGCTTTAAAATCATTGTTGGAAACAAAAGTTTTGAATCCCTTTTTGGCAGGTTCCGGAAACACAAATTGAGAACCGCCAACATTATATAAGGAGCGCATCATCAATGGTTGTGTTGAATCTTTAATTACCCGTCCTTGCATTTTATCGGCCATTCTCATAAACTGCCCGTCGAACGGCGTTTCCATGGTGTAAGTTGCACCAGTCGTACTAATATTTACAGCACCTTTCGTGTATTTATTTAAAGCGAATAAAGTATTGTGAATGTTTTGAATTTCACCTTCTTTAAGATAATGTTCGTGACGTGAACCATCGCCGGACTCGACCATTTTCAGGAATACTTTTCCTTTTGGATCTTCCTTTATAGATTCGGTAGCACCCATAATGAAATTCTTGTAAGAAACTTCAAAAGGAATATCGGCAAAATCATCCGAAATCGCGAAATCATTATTTGTAACTGGGGAAAGCAACAACGATTTTTCGAAGATTCGGCGTTTCATTTGTCCTTTGTATTCACCGTCTACGAATAGTGTCAGGAATGTTTTGTCGGAATAAATTTGATTTTCGGCAGCGCCTTCACGAATGGGCATCATACCTTCATAGCTGATGTAACGTGTAATGATGGCCCCAATGATGATGAAAATGAAAGAAAAATGCAATAATAGTGTGGCCCATTTTTCCTTTTTTAGCAGCTGGTAACGCTTGATATTTCCAATAAAATTAATCAAGAAAAACAAATGAAAGGCTTCAAACCATTTGGTCTTGTATATCAGAATTCGAGCAGTATCGGTGTTGTATTCGCTTTCAATGAAAGTTCCGACGGCCATAGATGCAGCATAAGACAAGAACAAAAAAGCCATTAAGCGCGTGGAGAATAAAAAGGAAAGTATTTTTTTTTCCATTATTTTGGAATTGCGATTTTTATAAACTGCAGCAAAAGTAGGTAAAAATGTTTTGTTTTAGTTTTGAAAACGCGCTCATTTATGTCAGATTTAAGAATTGTTAACTTGATTTCGAAGAAGAAAATCATCTAAAAATTTCTATTCATTATAATTTCTCACCATTGCTATTTTTTCAATAATTTAGCCGCATGATTACGGTAAGTATTATTGGTTCTGGTAATGTAGCGTTTCACTTGATTTCTGCTTTTAAAAAAGCGCCTGGAATTAAGTTGATACAAGTTTGTGCAAGAGATCAAAAAAACATTCAGAATCTTGTTGATCCTAATCAAATTATATCTAAAATTGAAGATTTAAAAACTGTAGATGTTTGCATTATTGCCGTGTCGGATGCTGCCATTTCAAAGGTTTCTGAATCCATTCCATTTGAAAATAAAATTGTAGCTCATACTTCTGGAAGTATTGCTATGAATGACTTATCTACCAAGAATAGACGTGCCGTTTTTTATCCATTACAAACTTTTTCGATTCATAAGGAAGTTGATTTTTCTAAGATTCCAATTTGTTTAGAAGGTGAAAATTCCGACGATTATAAAATCATTGAAAAAATAGCACTTTCGATTTCAAAAATTGCATATTCAATAGACACTGAACAACGAAAAGCTTTGCATGTTTCGGCGGTTTTTGTCAATAATTTCGTCAATGAACTATATGAAGTTGGATATGAAATTTGTCGAGAAAACAATATTTCATTCGATATTCTGAAGCCGTTGATTAATGAAACTGCAGAGAAAGTTCAAACTTTAACGCCAAAAGAAGCACAAACTGGCCCGGCAAAAAGAAAAGACCAGCAAACTATTTTAACTCATTTAGATTTTTTGCAAGAAAAAAATAAGAAAAACCTATATAAATTAATGACACAATCTATACAATCCCATGAATAAGAGTTACAAAGAAATTTTGAATCACATTACGACGTTTATTTTCGACGTTGACGGCGTATTAACCGATAGTTCCGTGCATGTCACTGAAACAGGCGAAATGTTGCGAATTATGAATATTCGTGATGGATTTGCAATGAAAGCAGCGCTTGAAAGTGGTTATCACGTTTGTATTATTTCTGGAGGAAACAATGAAGGTGTTCGAATAAGGTTACGCAATTTAGGCATCACCGACATTCATTTAGCCTCACCAAATAAAGTAGAAACTTTTAAAGAATATATTGATTTGTATGGGATTAAATCTTCTGAAGTTTTATACATGGGCGACGATATTCCAGATTATCATGTGATGCAGTTGGTTGGATTGCCGACATGTCCACAAGATGCCAGTCCTGAAATTAAAGCCATATCCAAATACATTTCCCATAAAAATGGAGGAAAAGGCGCCGTACGTGAGGTCATCGAACAAGTGATGAAAGTTCAGGGAAAATGGCATTTATATTATGATGGAAAACACGATTAATGAGTACTTTATATCAATATTTTCTTCTTTTCAGTATGATTCATTTCTTTAAATTAATACGTTACCAAAATCTTTTGATGCTCGCATTTATGCAGCTTATTTTTCGATATGGTTTTCTGAAATGGCAAAATATTCCTTTGTCTTTAGCAGATTGGCAATACTGTTTACTAGTGCTTTCTACCGTTCTTATCGCTGCAGGAGGTTATGTGATCAATGATATTTTTGATCAAGATACCGATTCAGAAAACAAGCCAAGCAAAACAATTATTGGCAAAGAAATTTCTGAATCAATGGGTTACAATATCTATGTCGCATTAACCGTAGCGGGAGTTGGAATTGGTTTTTATTTATCGAATGTGATTATGAAACCGAGTTTCGCAACGATATTTATTTTGATTGCCTCGCTGTTGTATATTTATGCTACAAGTCTAAAACAAATATTACTTGTTGGCAATGTCATCGTCGCGTTTCTGCTATCATTTAGTGTTGTTATCATTGGAATCTTCGACTTGTATCCGGCGACTTACGAAGGAAATCAAAAGGAAATGGGCGTCCTTTTTTCAATTTTAATAGACTACGCAGTATTTGCTTTTATAATCAATTTTATTCGAGAAATTACTAAAGATTTGGAAGATGTCAATGGGGATTATAATCAAGGGATGAATACTTTGCCCATCATTCTTGGAGTTCAAAGAACAGCAAAAGTCGTTTTCGGGTTAAGCTTTATACCACTATTTATTCTGTTGTATTATACGAATTCATATTTTGCCTCCAATAACTTATATGTTACGACAATTTACAGTCTGTTAACGTTAGTTGGACCACTACTCTATTTTACGATTAAAAGTTGGACTGCTACAACGAAAAAAGACTTTCACCATTTGAGTCTAGTTCTAAAAATTGTGCTTTTGTTTGGCATCCTATCAATTTCCGTAATTGCCTATAATATTGAACATCATGCTTAGAGAAAAGCTCAAAAATTATAAAATTATCCTTGCGTCTGGATCGCCAAGAAGACAGCAGTTCTTCCGAGATCTGGATTTAGATTTCGAAATTCGCATTAAAGAAGTAGATGAGGTGTATCCACCAAATCTTACAGAGGAAGACATTACCGATTATTTGGCAGTTTTGAAAAGCGATGCATTTGAAGGCGCGCTGCAAGAAAATGAAATTTTAGTCACTAGCGATACAATTGTTTGGCATCGAAATCAAGCTTTAGGAAAACCGAAAGACTATGATGACGCTTTTCAAATGCTGCAATCCTTGTCAAATTCAACTCATAAGGTCATTACCTCCGTGTGTTTCAAAACAAGAGAGAAAACCCAAGTGATAAATGAAACTACTTCTGTGACATTTCATCCTTTAACCGATCAAGAAATTGAATATTATTTGGCTACTTACAGTCCATTTGATAAAGCGGGTAGTTATGGAATTCAAGAATGGATTGGTTATGTCGGTGTTGCGAAAATTGAAGGTTCCTATCCTAACGTTATGGGAATGCCGACGGACAAAGTGTATCATTTTTTAAATCAACTTTGATTTTTCGGCTTCTTAAACGACGCAATAGATGACTGGTGAATCATTTTTTATTTATGAGTTTTATCTTACAAATAATTATAATAAATGTATTTTATCGATTAAATAATGTCTTTTATCGATTTTAATTTAAATAAATAGTTATCTTTACAACAAGTTTTAAAGGTTCGACACATGCTAAAACTGGCAATATGAAAAAGATACTATCAACCCTTTTCTTGGTACTATTTCTCGTTAATATAAGTTTTGCTCAAAAAAGTGGAAAACAAGACGATGGTCCACCGCTGATTGACCCGATATCAAATTGTCAATTACGTTACTACTACTTTCCTAATCTGGAAGCCTATTTCGATACACAAAAGAATATTTATTACTTCAAAGAAGATGCAGAATGGACTACCGCTGAGGAAATTCCAGACGGTTATAGAGGCTATTCGCTATACAATAGAATCTACGTTTTTATTACGGATTACGATGATGACTTAATTATCCAATTCGTAAATATCCATAAGAAAAAATATCCCTACACTAAAAGAGGAAACATGAGAATGTTGAGTGGCATTACTGACTAAACACTTATCCTTCTTGATCTTAATATGCAACGAAACCTTATGTTAAAGTCAATTTAAATAAGGAAACTAGATTTATTAAATTAGTACATTTGGAGCTATTGCTTTTTAAAGATCATTTTATGCAAAAGCTTTTCTATTTTTTTGTGCTCATTTCTTTATTATTTTTTAGTTCAACTTCAGCTCAACAACCTGTCAAACCAGACGCGGTAGTGATTTTTAATCAAATTCAAAAACTAAATTTTTTAGGTTCAGTGCTCTACATTGCTGCGCATCCAGACGATGAAAACACTAGACTAATTTCTTACTTATCTAACGAAAAAAAAGCGCGGACTGGCTATCTCTCGCTAACTCGCGGTGATGGAGGACAAAATCTAATTGGTCCTGAGCTGAGAGAATTATTAGGTGTTATTCGAACGCAAGAATTAATAGAAGCTAGAAAAATTGACGGCGGCGAGCAATTTTTTACCCGTGCCAACGACTTTGGTTATTCAAAGAATCCGGAAGAAACTTTACAAATATGGGATAAGGATGAAGTACTGAGCGACGTAGTCTACATTATACGAAAATTTCAACCTGACGTAATTATTAATCGCTTTGACGCACGCTCTCCTGGCACTACTCACGGACACCATACTTCTTCTGCTTTGATTAGTTTAGAGGCATTCGATCTTACAAATAATCCAAATAAATTTACGGAACAACTGAAATTGGTCAACGCTTGGCAACCGAAACGAATATATTTTAACACCTCATGGTGGTTTTATGGAAGTAAAGAGAAATTTGAAAAAGCGGACAAGTCGAATCTTATTCAATTAAAAACAGGCGTTTACTACCAATCTGTCGGGAAATCAAACCAAGAGATTGCTGCCTTAAGCAGAAGCAAGCACGAATCCCAAGGTTTTGGGAGTACGGGAACTCGTGGAGAAGAACAAGAATATCTAGAATTACTTAAAGGAGAACTATCAAAAGATAATAGTAATATTTTTGAAGGAATTGATACGAGTTGGAATAGAGTCAAAGGCGGTAAAATCATTGGTGATTTATTGCAAAACGTTGAAGTCAATTTCAATTTCAAAAATCCATCCGCAAGCATTCCAGACTTGGTAAAGGCCTATTCACTCATTCAACAACTTGAGGATGAACATTGGAAAACTGTCAAATCAGAAGAAATTAAGAAAATAATTGAAGCATGCGCTGGGTTATATCTTGAAGCAGTAGCTGGTGCACAAGAAATTGTTAGTAACTCGATTGTGAAAGTAAAACTCGAAGCTATCAATCGAAGTGCAATACCCATGCAGTTGCAGAGTATCAAAAACGTAATTTCAGGAGAAGTGATAGTAAAAGAAATCGAATTAAAGACAAATTCAAATCAAAGTTTAGATTTTGAAATCAACTTGCCTTCTAATATTAATTACACGCAACCGTATTGGCTTGCTGAACAAGGAACGATTGGCATGTACCGCGTTGAGCAACACGCTAATATCGGCAAACCCGATATCATCAGAGAAGTTAAACTAATTTTCAATACGATAATTCAAGGTGTAAGCATTCCATTTGAAAGAGAAGTGATTTATAAGTATAGTGATGATGTAAAAGGTGAAGTATACAAACCGCTTGATATTGTTCCAGAAGTAACTACTTCGATTCAAAGTAAAGTAGTCCTATTTAGTGATAATAGCTCGAAAACAATCGACATAAAAGTAAAAGCGGGAAAAGACAGCGTTCAAGGTTTAGTGCAACTAGAAATTCCCGAAACTTGGAAAGTAAGCCCACAGTCAATTCCATTCAATTTGTCAAAGAAAGGCGAAGAGCAAACGGTTTCGTTTCAAATTATTCCATCAAAAAAAGCCGCGGAAGTTGTTGCTAAATGTATAGCCACGGTTGATTCAAAGCGCTTTGATAAAGAACAGTTTTCAATCAATTACGAACATATTTGCAAGCAGCATGTGCTAAAGACTTCAGAGGCGAAATTGATAAAACTGGATATCAAAACCAATAAAGAAAAAATCGTCTATATCATGGGTGCTGGGGACGAAGTTCCAAAATGTTTAACGCAGATGGGGTACAGTGTCACCGTTCTCAAACCAGAGGACATTACATCGGAGAAACTGAAGAACTTTGATGCTGTGATTACAGGAATTCGCGCCTATAATACCATTCAAGCTCTGGCTTTCAAGCAAAAAATCCTGTTTGATTTCGTTAAAGAAGGGCATAACATGATTGTTCAATACAACACCTTAGATGATCTAGTAACCAAAGATATTGCACCATACGCCCTGAAAATATCGAGAGATCGCGTTACCGATGAAAATGCGGTTGTTACCTTTTTAGAACCAAAACATCCAATTCTAAATACTCCTAACAGTCTTTCAACTGAAGATTTTCATGGGTGGAAACAAGAACAAGGATTGTATTATCCAAACGAATGGGATGCTGCATTTACGCCAATTATTGCAGCAAATGACAAAGGTGAAACTACAAAAAAAGGCGCCATTTTGGTTGCTAAATATGGAAAAGGAAATTACATCTATACCGGTTTAAGTTTCTTCAGAGAACTACCTGAAGGTGTTTCCGGCGCATACAGATTGATGGCAAACATGATTTCATTACCCAAAAACTAAAAATTATGGACAACGAAAAACTCACGACTTGGAAAAGAAGCTATTCTTGGGTGCTTATTGCCAACCTCTTCTATATTTTGTTCTTTTGTTTAATGATGATCCTATTTTCGTAATATGCAGCAGTTAGACTGGATTGTTTTATCGGTTACCTTACTGTTCATCGTCTTCTATGGTGTGTATAAAACCAAAGGCAGCAAGAACGTAGAAGATTATATTCTAGGAAATAACGAGACGCCTTGGTATGTTGTTGGACTTTCCGTAATGGCGACGCAAGCTAGTGCAATTACGTTTCTTTCGACGCCAGGACAAGCCTATCATGATGGTATGGGATTCGTTCAATTTTACTTTGGATTACCTTTAGCAATGGTTGTCATTTGCGTTACTTTCATACCTATTTACCACCGATTAAAAGTTTTTACTGCCTACGAATACTTAGAACAGCGATTTGATTTGAAAACGCGTTCCTTAGCAGCAATTCTGTTTTTAATTCAACGTGGACTAGGAACAGGCTTAACCATTTACGCTCCTGCAATTATTCTTTCCGCTTTATTGGGTTGGAATCTGACTTTAATGAATATCATTATTGGAGTTTTGGTGATCATCTACACTTTTGTTGGAGGCACAAAAGCGGTCAATGTTACACAAAAGCAGCAGATGTTTGTCATCATGAGCGGTATGTTTATCACGTTTTTCTTGATCTTGCATTTGCTTCCAAACGATATGACTTTTAGCAATGCCTTACACATAGCCGGCGCTAATCACAAAATGGATATCGTTGATTTTTCAATTGATCCTGAAACACGCTACACTTTTTGGAGTGGCATCACTGGCGGTTTTTTCTTGGCACTCTCCTATTTCGGGACAGATCAATCTCAAGTTGGACGCTACTTATCAGGGAAATCTATCAAAGAAAGTCAGATGGGATTGATTATGAATGGCTTTCTAAAAGTGCCGATGCAATTCTTTATTTTGTTGATCGGGGTCATGGTTTTTGTGTTTTTCCAGTTCAATCCGGTGCCCCTAAATTTTAATCCAAACAACAAGGTTATTATTGAGAACTCTAATTATAAAAAAGAATATCATGAGTTGGAGAATAAATTAACCAAATTATCTGAAGAGAAAAAAGAAATCAACTTAATCTATATTGATCACCTGAATCAAAACTACGACAACCCAATTTTGAGAAAAGAATTGGTTGCCATCTCTAACAAAGAAAATGATTTACGAGATCAAGCAAGAGAAGTAATCTCTAAAGCAGATCCCAAGTCCGAAACAAACGACAAAGATTACGTATTTATCCATTTCATTTTAAACTATTTGCCTACAGGACTGATTGGCCTGCTCCTCGCAGTAATACTTTCCGCCGCAATGTCCTCAACCGCCTCTGGTTTAAATGCCTTGGCGTCAACTACAGCAATAGATATTTATAAAAGAAATGTTGGTGAAGGCAAGTCTGAAAAACATTTCGTAAACGCAACAAAATTCTTCACCTTACTTTGGGGAGTGATTGCTATTTTATTTGCCTGTGTGGGGACATTGTTTGAAAACTTAATTCAATTAGTAAATATAGTTGGCTCGATATTTTACGGCACGGTGTTGGGAATTTTCTTGGTTGGATTCTATATCAAATTTGTTAAGGCGCAAGCGATTTTTATCGGATCGGTTTTGAGCCAATTGACTATTTTTTATATTTTTTATTTAGATGTAGTAAGTTTTCTATGGCTAAACTTTATCGGAGCAATGTTAACTATTATGCTGTCTTCCATTTTGCAATATGTTATCAGAAATAATAAAGAAAGTGAAATATAAAAAAAACATCTCAATAAATGAGATGTTTTTTAATTATGGTCCGATGAAATATTATTTCTTACTCCACTCTATTATACTGTCATTGTTCATCTTTACATAGTCATCATTTTTCTCCTTTACGGCAGCTTCTAATGAGATTTTAGCTGTTTCAATAGCACCTTTTTTGTCTCCAAGTTTTGCTTGTATCAATGATTTTTGACGGGTGTACCAAAATGGTTTGTCTTTATTTAAATCCAATGCTTTATTAACATATTCTAATGCTTTATTCATATCACCATTAGATTGATAGAAATACTGCGCTGAAGAAAAATAATCACCTGCTGTCGGTCCTGCCAGTGCTTTATCAATACTAGCCATTGCTGTTTTTTGGGTTGGAACTTCAAACTTCACAGCAACAAATGTTTTTTCCCATGAAAACTCTAAATGTGCAAAATTGTTATCCAAATTATTAATACCAATGGTAAACGATTCTACTGGAGCGCTCAAAATTTTTGTATCAACATTGGTACTCAAAGCTACATTTTTTTCATTCCAATTCTCTGGTGTACCCCAGTTCTCTGTGTCTGTATAGAAAATAACTTCCCACATATCAACTTTTGGAGTGACAAAAATGGCATATTTCCCTTTTTTTAAGGTTTGTCCTTTAATGATTACATCATCTGAGAAGGTAATCATACTGTTCTGATTCGCTCCAGTTCTCCACAATTTCCCGTAAGGAACTAAGTTACCAAATACAGTTCTTCCTTTCATACTTGGACGTGAATACTCAATAGTTACATCTGTTAAACCTACCTTTTGCTCTACAGTACATTTTGGACTAGGAGCTGGCGTCTTTACTTGCGCTTCGATTTGAAATGATACCAAAATCATTACAATCCCTAAAATAATTTTTTTCATGCTGATTAATTTTATGTTTGCCCAAAAATACTAATTCAAGTATTTAATAGTGTTAATTATTGTATAATTTCATCTTATTACTGTTTAAGCTTTCATTACATTTGCTAAACAATTTTATTAAGGCTCTTTCATGAAAATCTACACAAAAAGAAGCGTTCAGAATCTTCCAATTTCTTTAAATGAAGCTTGGGATTTTCTTTCGGACCCAAAAAATTTAAAGACTATAACTCCAGATTACATGGGGTTTATTATAGAGTCTGGGGCAGATCGCCCTATGTTTCCTGGACAAATTATACAATATATTGTAACACCTGTAATGGGAATTAAAACCAAATGGGTAACTGAAATTACTCATGTTCACGACAAACAGTACTTCGTAGATGAACAGCGATATGGTCCATATGCTTTATGGCACCACAAGCACTTCATTAAGGAAATTCCTGGAGGTGTAGAGATGGAAGATATTATAGATTATAAAGTACCAATGGGTTGGATCGGTCAATTGGTTCATCCGATTATAGTAAAACCTAAACTTGACGAAATTTTCGAATACAGAAGAAAAAAATTAATTGAACTTTTTGGCGAACTTAAATAAGATGAAAAATATACTACTTATCGGCGGATCATACGGAATTGGATTATCAATTGCAAAAGAACTACAAGCTAACCATCATGTATTTGTTGCCTCTAGGACTTCTGAAAATTTAGATGGACTGAATGTTACGCACATTCCTTTCGATGCTACAACTGATACTTTGGACGCAGCAAAATTACCAGCAGTAATCGATGGTTTAGTTTACTGTCCGGGCAGCATCAATCTCCGTCCATTCAAAGGTTTAAAAATAGAGACATTTGAAAGTGATTTGCAGATTAATTTTATCGATATGGTTAAAGTGGTGCAAACTATTTTGCCTCAATTAACCGTGTCCAATCAATCGAGTATTGTTCTTTTTAGCACAGTCGCTGCTTCGATGGGCATGCCATTTCATACCAGTGTAGCCGCTGCAAAAGCCGCAGTTGAGGGATTTGCAAAGGCTTTAGCCGCAGAATATGCTCCAAAAATTAGAGTGAACGTCATTGCGCCTTCACTAACTAATACGCCACTTGCCGATAAGTTCTTAAATAATGAAGCCAAACAAGAGAAGTCAGCAGAAAGACATCCATTAAAGCGATTTGGACAGCCTGAGGATTTGGCTCAAATGGCCAGTTTCTTATTGAGCGAAAATTCATCGTGGATGACTGGACAGATTCTTCACGTTGACGGCGGCATGTCGACATTGCTCGTTAATTAAATTCGTTTGCAATTTATTTTATGAATATATATTGGTTTCGCCGCGATTTACGATTGGAAGACAATAATGGACTTTTCGAAGCCTTGCAAAGTGGAGAAGCAGTTTTACCTATATTTATTTTTGATTCCTTTATAATAGATCAACTCCCAAAAGGCGACGCTCGCGTTTCTTTTATTCACGATTTATTAGGAAAGATGAATACTGAATTGCAAAAGAAAGGCAAATCATTGGCCGTCTTTTTCGGTGAGCCACTTGCCATTATTGAAAAACTAATTACTGAAAACCACATTACCAATCTCTACGCAAATCGAGATTACGAACCATACGCACGGCAACGTGATAAGGCGATTTACGAATTATTGCAGTCTCATAATATCGAATTCAAGAGTTACAAAGATCAAGTGATTTTTGAAAAAAGTGAAGTCACCAAGGACGATGGATTGCCTTATGTTGTTTACACACCATACTCTCGAAAATGGAAGGAAAACTTCAAAAAAAATGAATTGAATTTCTTTTCGTCTGAAGATCACTTAAGCAAAATTTTCGCGCATAATTATCCTTTTTTAAGTATAGAAGAAATAGGTTTTGAAAGATCTTCCATCAAAGTCATTCCGTTCGATATTTCACAAAATCTCATACAAAATTATGAGGCAACACGAAATTTTCCAGCTGTAAATAAAACTTCATATCTCGGTGCTCATTTGCGATTTGGAGCGGTAAGCATTCGAAAGATTGTCGCAAAAGCTATCCAAGAAAAAAATGAAACATTCCTGAATGAACTCATTTGGCGGGAATTTTTTATGCAAATTCTTTGGCATTATCCACATACAAAAAACAGCAGTTTTCGTGCGAAATATGATGCCATCCAATGGAACAATAATGAACAAGAATTTCAAAAATGGTGCGACGGAAAAACTGGATATCCTTTTGTTGACGCCGGAATGCGTGAACTCAACGCAACGGGACACATGCACAACCGCGTGCGAATGATTGTGGCGAGTTTTCTTTGTAAACATTTGCTGATTGATTGGCGTTGGGGTGAGACTTATTTCGCTCAAAAACTGCTCGATTACGAACAAGCAAGTAATGTTGGGAATTGGCAATGGGCGGCAGGCTCTGGTGTTGATGCAGCACCCTACTTTCGAATTTTCAATCCGACGGAACAGATTAAGAAATTTGATAAGGATCTCATCTATATCAAAAAATGGATTCCGGAATTAGAAGAGTTGTCCTATCCTGAACCTATTGTTGACCACAAATTTGCAAGAGAACGATGTCTGAGAGTATATAAAGAAGCCGTTGGGTAAACCTTCCCCTCCTTTGGAGGGGTGCCTGAAAGGCGGGGTGGAATTCTACTTCTACGAATACTCTTGGATAATAAACTCTTCTAATTCTTTCATGACATTTTCTAAATCGTTCAAAACTCTAAAATCAGAAATTTTAAATAATCTCAATCCAAGAGATATTAAAAACATTTCACGAATTGAATCATATTCTTCTTTATGGTCATGACTGTTTCCATCAATTTCCACAATTAATCCCAATGCTTTTACATAAAAATCGACAATGTAATTGCCAATTATTCTTTGCCGATCAAAGTCAATTTTCCAAAATTTTCCTTTATGTACGTGTTTCCAAAAAACAACTTCTGGAAAGTTTCCTGCTTTTCGTAAAGCTCTTGCCTTGCCCTTTAACTTATGATTGCAAGGAAGTTTTTTGATAAAGTTTCGTGAAATTGGAATTTCGTTTATGTACGTTAGAATTTCATCTGTTTTCATGGCTTATATAGTACTAAATATAGTCAGTAATTACTTTATTTTTTCCACCCCGTCCTCCGGACACCCCTCCAGAGGAGGGGAATTCTACCGCACAATATTCCTAATAATCTCAAAATTCAATTCACTAAAATGGCTCACAACCCTATTGGCGGTTGAATAATCCTGCATCTTAGAATTGACACTATCATAACCAATACAATAAATCCCCGCCGAGTTGGCTGCAAAAACGCCATTGGTACTGTCTTCAATGACAATACAATGCTTCACATCTGTGTTGGAAACTTGAGCTGCATATTGAAAAATAGCCGGATGTGGTTTCGATTTCGGAAAATCTTCTCCAGAAACAATATGTGAAAAGTACTGATGCAAATCAAATCGACGAAAAATCCTGTCAATCGTGACTTTAGCCGACGAGGAACCCAAAACCAACTGCATTCCGTTTTGATGTAAATCTTGAATTAAATCCAATACACCATCCAACAAGTATAAGTCTTCTTTGCGGTCAAATGCGTCATTAAAAAGATTTCTTTTGGTTTCTACCAAGTCATTGACGTTCTCCTTCAAATCAAAAAGAACTTTCAGCTTTTCATAAATATTCTTTGTTGAGTTTCCAGTAAAGGAAGCGTACATCTCTGGGGAAACGTCCATGTTTAATACTTTGAAATGCTGTAAATATGCGTAATGATGCACGGGTTCTGTGTCGACTATCACGCCATCCATATCAAAAATAACAGTTTTTATCATCGTTATTTTTGTTCCGTTTGTAATAAATGTCGAATAACGGTCTCTGCCGCATACAAGCCGAAAAGTCCCGGCATATAACTGTTTGTTCCGTAGAATGACTTCTTGTAATTACTGCCGTCTGTTGTTTTCAAACTACTTTCATCTTGAATTTCAGACGAAAAAACAACTTTCAGTTTATCAATTTTGACCGCGCGTAACTTCTTTTTCATTGCTTTTGCTAAAAAACAATTGACGGTATTGTTGATGTCTGCTACTTTCACTTTAGAAGCATCCATCTTCCCTCCCGCTCCCATACTGCTAATAATTTTGACTCTTTTACGTTTTGCCGCCATAATCAAATTGAGTTTTGGCGTCAAACTATCAATACAATCCAATACATAATCATATTCCTCGGTGACTATTTCAAAAGCGCGTTCTGGAGAAAGAAATTCTTGCACTTTTGTCAATTTTAACTCTGGGTTGATATCCAAAAGACGATCTCCAACTACATCAATTTTTGGCATGCCAACCGTTGAGTGCAACGCAGGCAACTGTCTATTGATGTTGGTAATATCAACAACGTCGCCATCTACAATGGTCATTTTTCCTACGCCGGCACGAGCAATAAACTCCGCGGCGAAGGAACCAACGCCACCAACGCCTACAATTAATACATTCGAGTTTTTTAATTTTTCTAAACCTTCTTTCTTAAACAAAAGTTCGGCTCTTTCGGTCCATGCTGCCATCTTGATTATTTGATTGTGAGATTATCAGTTAATTGTAAAAATACTTTCAAAATTATGTTGTACTTGTTTTTGAATTGCTTCCAACTCCATGTTCTTGTATTTTGCTGCCAATTGATATACTTCGCGAATGCCTTCTTCAATGGTATCTGTTTCAAGAAAAAAACGATTATCTGGAATTACTCGAAAAACTGATTCTAATTCCGGGTTTCTCAATAAATATTTACCAAAGGATAAATAAAATCCATTGTTGAGCAATTGCTGTGCAGTTTCTATACTCTTTGAAAACCCGTGAATAATCATTGGAACACTGATTTTTAGTCGATTCTTAATTTCGATTGCTTCTTGAAAAGCCGCCACACAATGAATAATTACTGGTTTTTTATATTCTTCTGCTAAGATTAACTGCTTCTCAAGCACGTTGATTTGCAAATCGAACGGAATCTCAATACGCTTATCTAATCCGCATTCTCCAATTGCAAGGCAATTCTCCAGTTCCAATTTACTCTCAATAATAGTCAAGTCTTCATCAATGCGGTCTTCGACGATATACCACGGGTGAATTCCTATCGAATAATGCGGAATCGAAGCATCAAATTCCTGAGGATATTGATTCACAATCTCCAAGATATCAGCACGATCTGAAAAAATATGGGTATGTAAATTAATGTACTTCATTAGTCGTGAAACTTTTTGACACCCGCTTCAATGGCGACGTTTAAGTCGTTTTCTAAAGGAACAAGTGGACAAGAATAGACGTGATTATAAGCACAATACGGATTGTAAGCCGTATTGAAATCAAGAATCATCGTCGAAGATTTCGGAATTCGTAGGTCGATATAACGACCTCCAATATAGCTCTCTTTTCCTGAGGTTAAATCTGAAAATGGAAGAAAAAGATAGTCTTCAAAACCAGGTTTATTTACTAAATCAACATTCTGGTAGAGGTTAAGATTCAATTCTTTTCCGTCCAATACAAAATGTAATTCTCCATATTTAATATATTCTGGAAGCCGTGCGGTAGAGGTCTTCATTTTGAATGCTTTCTCATTTTGTGCTTTCTCAAATCGAGCTTCCACCACAAACTTTTCATTTATTGGAAAAAAATCTAAGGTTTTAAAAATCTTCAAGTCATCTTGAGTCAAAGGGCTTTCTTTAGGGTCCGCATATTGTTTATTCAATTCTACTTGAAAGCTTTCAGAATCAGCGATAGTCCATTTTTTTTGAGCTACGACACAACTCGTCATTAGTATAAAATATAAGCACAATTTCGTCATCGCTATTTTTTATACAAAAATAGTTTAAAAGTTCGATCAATAACAAAATGGTTGACGACAATGTTTCTACCTTTGCGCCTGACTTCAGCCTTATGATCAAATCTGCTTTTCAAAAATACATTGACAATTTTAAGGGTTTCCGACGCGAGATCTGGATTTTGGCGATTATAACTTTTGTGAATCGCGCAGGCACAATGGTTTTTCCTTTTTTGTCAAAATACCTGAAAGAAGATCTGCATTTTTCCTATTCTGAAGTTGGGTGGATTATGGTGTCATTTGGACTAGGTTCGATGCTAGGTTCGTGGCTTGGCGGTAAATTATCTGACAAGATCGGATTTTATAAAATCATGGTTTTTAGTTTATTTACGAGTGGCGTGCTGTTTTTTGGATTGCAATTTATCACTTCCTTTTGGGGATTGTGTGTTGCGATGTTTATTATTATGTCGATAGCCGATATGTTTCGCCCCGCGATGTTTGTGTCGCTTGGTGTTTATGCCAAACCTGAAAACCGCACCAGAGCGCTTACACTAGTGCGTTTGGCGGTCAATTTAGGGTTTGCTGCTGGACCAGCGTTGGGCGGATTAATCATCATGGGAATTGGATACAAAGGATTGTTTTGGGTAGACGGTGCGACTTGTATCGTATCGATTCTGACGTTTGCTTTATTGGTAAAAGAAAAGAAAAAGCCAGTGGATGAACATGGATTTCCTTTGGCGAAAGTCGAAGTAAAATCTGTTTTTACCGACAAAATATTTTGGATTTTCTTATTTGTTTGTTTTTCAACGGCAGTGATTTTCTTCCAGTTGTTTACGACCTTGCCTTTGTATCATCATGAGCAATACGGCTTAACCGAGTTTCAAACTGGACTTTTAATGACACTCAATGGGTTGATTATTTTCTTTTTGGAAATGCCAATTGTGTCGATTTTTGAGCGTAAACAAATTCCGAAATTACAGATTATACTTTGGGGTTCATTGATGATGTCATTAAGTTTCTTTGTTTTGCTTTATAATCCGTATGCTGGAATCTTAATTGTGAGCATCATTTTTATCACATTTGGCGAGATGTTTATTTTTCCATTTTCGAATTCGTTTGCTTTGAGCCGAGCACCAAAAGGTCACGAAGGACGCTATATGGCACTATTTACAATGAGCTTTAGTTTGGCACATATTGCCAGTTCAAAAACCGGAATGGAAATCATCAGTCATTTGGGTTATCAAGTGAACTGGCTGTTTATGGCGCTGCTTGGAATCCTTTCGATGAGCTGCTGTATTTGGTTGAAGAACTTGGTTCGAAAAGAACAAATGCTATAAATTTTCGCGAAACGTTCTTTTTATTTCTAGCAAAGATTGATTGGTTGTAATCAATTTTTCGATGATTATTTTTCGCAACAATTTAATTTCAGAGTTGTCAAAATGCTTTGCCCAGGCTTCGCTTGCAAATAATTCACGAATACTTTTGATCACTCTGGTAGTTTCTGCAGTGGTTCTTAAGACCAATTTTTCTTCGTATTCAGGACTGCATTTATGTAGGTAGTTTACGATTTGATTTTCAAAATCAACGGTAATGAAGTACAATTTATCCGTTTCGTTATCGGGATGAAAAGCGTTCCAATTGGCGAAACCCAATTTGGTTCTCGACGTATTTGTGCCAGCGGTTTGCAGTCGCCACTTACAATTCGCCGCTCTGCCCCAATGATTAGACAAACGATAAACGCCTTCTTCGGTAAAGTAATAGCTGCTACCCGACTTGCTTTTGTAATCGACTTTTTTGCTATCGATGGATTCTATTGGGACTTCTGTAAAAACGCAGAAAGTATGTCGATGAAAATTGAATCGATTGTAGGTTTTGCTAATCATGAATTGTGTAGTTTTGTACCAACGCTAAACAAAAATACAATGTCGAAAGGAATTTACACTGGGATTATAGAAAAAGATGAACACGGCAATTATTTTTGCGGTGAATATTTGTTAGACTATCAAATGGTTTTGAAAGGATTTATCCTTGGCGACGAAATTACCATTAAGACTGTGATTGTCAATCCGAGTGACAAATCCTATAATTTGTATCCGAAAAAATCGCGCAACTTTGCGTTTGCCAATCTAAAACCAGATCACGATTAGTTATTTTCATTGATGAGTCGAGCGTCAGCGAACTGGCGATGCAATTCTTCACTTCAAATTCAGATTAACTCCACGCCCTTTTTCGTGTGTCAGTCCTTGTTTAACTGGATTACTCCATTTGTAACTCCTAAATTTTAGTTAAATAACTATTTTTATAGTTGTGTAACTACAAATATAGTTGTACGTTTGGGTTGTGTTAGAATTGACGTCTATACCGCGTTAGGGATAGCAACGGAAATCCTTTTGTGGCGGTGTTCGCCACAAAAGATTGCAGTGGATAGCCCGGCCCTTGTGGCAACGCCCAAAAATTAATTTTAAAAAACTTGCGATGCAAAAACTCACCAACAAAGAAGAAGAAATTATGCACATTTTATGGAAGCTTGAAAAGGCTTTTGTAAAAGAAGTGATGGCGGAAATTACTGAGGAACAGCCGCATTATAATACGCTTTCTACGATTATTAGAAACTTGGAGGAAAAGGGTTTTGTTGCGCACAATGCCTATGGGAACACCCATCAATATTATCCGATTGTGGATAAAGAGGCGTATCGTAAGAAGTTTATGAACTCTGCTATTGAAACGTATTTTAATAGTTCCTATAAGAATATGGTGTCTCATTTTGCGAAAGAAGAGAAAATATCTGCGGAAGAATTGAGAGAAATTTTAGCGATGATCGAAAACAAAAAAGACTAAGATTATGGAAAATCTATTGGAATATATCCTAAAATCGAGCGGCATAATTGCAGTCTTTTTCCTCGCTTATACTTTGTTACTGCGCAAAGAAACTTTCTTTAAAACCAATCGCTGGTTCTTGTTGGTGGGATTACTGACTTCGGTACTATTGCCGTTGGTGACGTTTAAGAAAGTCATTTGGGTGGAACCATCGCAAGAATTTACGCCATGGAAAAACATAAGCGAACCGATACCTGCAGTTGCTGAGTCATTTGAAATCAATTGGTTACTTGTTTTGACTTGTATTTATGGTATTGGATTGTTGGTGTTTTTGTTTCAATTGCTTTTCGACTTCAAGCATTTACGGGCACTTCTGAAAGGGAGAAATATCAAGCAAATTCAAGATTATAAGTTGATAGATGTGAATGAAAAAGTAGCACCTTTCTCCTACTTTAATTACATCGTGTATAATTCTAAGTTGTTTAATGAATCTGAATTGACACACATTTTGGCGCATGAGCGTGTGCATTGCGAGCAAAAACATTCTATTGACGTATTAATTTCACGGCTTTTCTGCATTGTATTTTGGTACAATCCTATTATTTGGTTCTATCAAAAAGCGATGATGCAAAACTTGGAGTTCATTGCCGACACCGAAGCCTTAAGAACTTTGGAAGATAAAAAATCATATCAAATTACTTTATTAAAAGTTACTACACAGCATAATTGTGTGGCGATTACCAATCCATTTTATCAATCATTAATCAAAAAACGAATCGTTATGTTAAACAAAAATCAATCAAAAAAATCGAACTACTGGAAGTACTTTATCATGATTCCAGCTTTGGCTGCCTTCTTGTTTTATTTTCAAGTAAAAGTAATTGCGCAAGAAAAACAGCGTGTAAATTCAAAGGAGCAAATTACTGAACAAGAGACTGTTGCTGTTGAAATTAACAAAAATTCTACCGATGCGCAATTGAAGAAAGATGCAGAATTGCTGAAGAAAGAACACAATATCAAGTTGAAATTCTCTAAAGTAAGAAGAAATTCGGCGGGTGAAATCGTTGCCATTAAAGTCGAATATAACGATGCTAAAGGTTCCAAAGGCGTGTCACAATACAGTGGTGATGAACCAATAAAGCCAATCCGTTTTTACAAAAGTGATGAAGGTGCAATTGGATTTGCCTCAGCTTCTGATGAATCGGAAAGATTTGTCTATAAGTTCATGAATGATGGTGACGAAGAAAAAGATGTATCAGTAACTGTTTTTACTGATGATGAAGACGGTGAAGAAGCACCAGAAGCGTTGGAAGTTCCCGAGGCGCCTGAAACTCCAGAAGCAGCGGAAGCTCAAGAGGCACCGGAAGCTCCACAAGCCCCAATGTCGCCAAAACCGAAGAAAGGTGAGAAAAAAGTGATCATTAAGAAAATGGCCAGTGGTAAGAAGAATATCCAGATTGTTGTCAATGATGAGGTCATCGACATAGATTCAGATAAAATCATTGCGGAGTTAGAACCTATGCTTAATAGTTCATTGTTTAGTCTTGACGAATTTCGGAATGATCTAGATTTTAAAGAAATAGGGAAGATTAAAAAGAGAGCCATGCGAGAAGCGAGAATTTCGATTGAGAAAGCGAAACCAGAATTAGAACGAGCACGAGCAGAAATGGAACGCAAGCGTCCAGAAATGATTATAATGCGGAGAGATGCGGAAAGTTCAAAACCTGAATTAGAAGCGGCCAAAAAAGAAATGGAAGCAGCAAAAGAAGAACTTAAGCAAGCACGTCTCGAAATCGAAAGATCTAAGGCAGAACTAGAGAAACTGCGAGCGGAACAGAAGAAAGAGAAAAAATAACTTCAAAGGAAGACTGTCAGAATCGGCAGTCTTTTTTTATATTTGCTTTAACAGACAAACAACATGTATATTTTTCTTGCGAAGCTTAACAAGCTACTACTTCCTAGTTTTACAAAGGGTCGACTTGATATTTCCAAAGCGAATAAATTGCAAATGGCTATTATTGGCTGGCGATATTTTGTAACGATTCGCGCTTTAAAATCGAAGGCGTCAGCGTTTTAAAAAAACAGTTTTTAATTTTAAAATTCATTTGCATAATCGTCAAATATAATTATATTTGCACCCACAAAAATGGCCTCGTGGCGCAACTGAATAGCGCACTTGATTACGGCTCAAGAGGTTACTGGTTTGAATCCAGTCGAGGTCACTTAAGAATGGAAAAGCCTGCAGGTAACTGTAGGTTTTTTTTATAAAATTTTTTGATGTTGAGCTCGCTGATAAAATCAAAAATTTGATAAAAAAAGTTTCCAATCTCTGATTGGAAAGGCTTTTTCATTTCCATTACGGAGTTTATTCTGGATATGTAATCCAGTAGAGGTCACGATAACAAAAAAAGCTCCTACATAATTAGGAGCTTTTTTATTTTTTTACCATTTCAAAATCGTTACTTTACTACAATGGGAAATTACACGCTTGATGTCGAATTCGACCAAATCACCTACGCCGCCGATTCGCTGAATTTGATGGAGTTCGAGCGTTGCGTTTTTAGAAATTGTGATTTTAGTTCCTGCAATTTTATCGGTGTCACATTTATTGATTGCCGTTTTATCGCTTGCAATTTTGATGGCGCTAAAATCAATCATGTAGCACTACGAACCGTACATTTTGAAGATTGTCAAATCAAAGACGTCAATTTTTCAATGTGTGATAAACTAATTTTCGAAATCGCCTTCACGAATTGTATCTTGGATTTTTCGAAGTTTTATACACTGAAAATAAAAGGTACAGCATTTACCAATTGCAGTTTGATGGCTGTCGATTTTATGAACACAGATTTAACAGAAGTCGTTTTTGACCATTGCGACTTATATCGAAGTGAATTTAATAAAGCCATTGCTAATAAGGCTGACTTTAGAACCAGTTATAATTACACTATTGATCCAGAAAAAACGAAGGTAAAAAAAGCGATCTTTTCCTTTCCCGAAGTTAAAGGTTTGCTGTTCAAGCACGATTTAATCATTAAATAATCGCGCCGTCTTCCATCGTGATGATGCGATGGGTTCGCTGCGCAAATTCATTGTCATGCGTCACAATCAACATGGTTTGTTTTTTTTCTTGTGTCAATTGATTGAAAATATCAAACACTAAATCACTATTTTTCTTGTCGAGATTGCCCGTTGGTTCATCACCCATGATAATCAGCGGATCATTGATCAACGCGCGCGCAATGGCTACTCTTTGTTTTTGTCCACCGCTTAGTTGGTTTGGCATTTTGAGGGCTTGATCTTGCATATCTAGGGTTCTAAGGTGTTCCATTGCTCGGTCTTCTATTTCTTTCGCGGATAGTTTTGCCAATTTCAAGCCAGGAAGCATCACATTTTTTAATACACTATACTCTGCCAAAAGATAATGAAACTGAAAAACAAATCCGATTTTTTCATTTCTAATTCTAGCTAATTCAGCATCACTTTGACCGGTAACCAATTGGTTATGAATATAGATTTCTCCTTCATACGCCGTATCCATGGTCGAAAGTAAATACAACAAAGTCGATTTCCCGCAGCCGGATTTACCCACTATCGAAACGAATTCGCCATGGTTGATGTCCAACTCAATATTCTTTAAGACCTGAAATTTCATCGGGTCGTAAAAATATTTTGTCAAGCCTTTCGCTGCAATAACTGAGTTGCTCATACTATTTACCTCTAATGATTTCAACAGGATCGACTTTACTCGCTTTTAATGCAGGAAATAGTCCTGCGACTATAGTTGTAAAAAGGGCAAATGAAATTCCGATGATATAAAACATCGGATCGTAATTGATTGGATACGTCTTTACAGTTGGCAAAGCAACCGTTTCAAAAGGAATCACGTCAATGATTGAAGTGAAAATATAACCGAATATCAACCCAAAAATGCCGCCAACCAAACCAATAATCAAGGACAAGCTGACAAAAATCCATTTCACATCGCTACCAGAAAATCCGGTGGCTTTGAGAATGGCGATACTGTCCATTTTTTCGTAGATCATCATGTTTAGTATGTTATAAATTCCAAATCCAGCCACAATCAGAAGCACAATTCCAACCGCATAGGAAATGATACTTCTCACCGAACTTCCTGTTTCAAATTGGGAGTTAGCCGTTTGATAATCGATGGCATCTACATCAAAAGTTGCACGCATTTCTTTTGCTACCATTGGAGCACTAGTCATATCAAACAACTTGATTTGAATATCTGTAATATAGTTTGTGGGTTCGCCTAGTAATTTTTGTGCCGTATCTAATGAGCTATAAGAAGAAACATCATCTATTTCCGAAATTCCAATTTGAGAAATTCCAACAATTTTGAGTGATGCCAAATTTCCTTTCGCGGTTGTAATTTTAATGACATCGCCTTTTACTTTAAGCATCTTATCCGCCAATCCTTTTCCGATGATAATACTATTATTTTGCGACAGATCCGCGATTTTTCCTTCAATAATATAATCACTAAAAGCAAACAACTTTTCCTCTGCAGCGACATCAATACCATTAATGATTCCAGATATTTCAATCGTTCCTGAGTTAAAGAAGACTGGTGTCATAATCTTTGGAGCGACATCAATAACTCGCTTATCTTCCTTTAACACTTTCAAAATGGATTTGCAATTGTAAATCGATTTTCCGCGATCTTTTGGTTTAATCGAACTAATAAAATTGTCGTTGTTTTTGAATTGATCAGCAATATTTATCGGTTGATCTTTTGAGGGTTTGATTTCGTTATACAAACGAATATGAGGTGTTCTATTCAGCATTAGTCCATCTAGCAAATCATTGAGTCCATTCATAAAACTCACCAACGAAATAAACATGGCAATACCAAATGTGACGCCGACTGCAGCAACAATGGTTTGTTTCAATCTTGCTCGAAGTAAATGGACTGCAATATTTAGTATGAGTTTGAAATTCATTATTCTGCTTGATAAATCATTTCTCCATCTTGCAATCCTTTGGTAATTTCAACCTTTTGATAATCGCTTAATCCCAAAGTAACTTTTCGCTTTTTGTCACCATCAATCAATACCGAATCTCCTGGCAACAAGTAACTCTTAGGGATTGTAATCGCATTCTTTTTCGTTTGAATAATGATATTGGCTTCCGCAGTGAGATTGGGATATAGTTTTTGAGGACTTTTTATGAAATGCGCTTCGATCTTGAAAGTCCGAGAACGCTCATTCATTATTGGATAAATTTTGTCTACAACAGCGTCAAAAACCTCATTTCTGTAACTATCTAAAGTCACCATTACATTTTGTCCAATAGCAACACGCACCATATCATTTTCATCGACCTCTAATTCAAGTAAAAAAGAGTCCATTTCCCCAACGATTGCTAGAGGCGTCTGTGTGGTAACAAGACTGCCGTCTTTCACCAAAATGTCAAAAATTTTCCCGGAAAAGGCACTCCTAATTTCGTAATCACTTAACGCTTTTTTACTGATTTGTAAAGTGTTGGCATTGCGAACTTGCTCGTTATTCAATTGCGCTTTGAGTTGATTGAGTTGCTTTTTTGCCGATTCGTAAGCTATTTTTGAACTTTTATATCCTAATTCGACGCGCTCAAAATCGATTTCTGAAATTACTTTAGACTCTTTAATACGTTTATTTCGATTGTATATAGACTCGTCGAGCGCTAACTTATCTTTCGCAGATTGCACTCTTAACTCTATTTCCGCGATTTTATCTTGAATAAATCCACTGCTACTTTGACTTAAATCATAGACTAATTTTGAATTTGCTTCATTAAGTTTTGCTTTGTCTGAATCTAATTCAAAAAGTACTTGATCATTACTAATTTGTTGACCTACAATTACTTTAGTGCTTTTAAGAATTCCATTTACAGTAGAAAATACGGTGTATTGCCCTATCGACTTCACGATTCCGGATGCATAAACACTTTCTGTAATGTCACTTTTTTTTACTTGAAGTTCATTTGATTTTTTAGGAGAGCAGGAAATCAAAATGGCGATTAATAGAATTAAAGAACTTCTCATAATAAGTGATTCAAATTGTACAATTATTCCTCTCAAATTTACAAATAAAGCTAGTGGAAATCATGATTAATATCAATAGAGTTAATGTACGCTTAACATTTTATTGATAATAACAATATTCTAGAAAAAAATTCTATATTTGACCTAAGAAATTATTGCAAATTACTTGAAATACCACATCAAAGCAAATATGCAAAATAATATACCACATTATTTTAACTATTAGTTTTACAATTAAAAATGATTAGAAAATACCCTAATGAGGTTTTCAAAGAAATTAACTTTGAGACTGCACTAAAGAAGCGTTATGCGATTTCCAACAAAGGAAGAATAGCAAGTTTTATGGACAAAATTGAAGATGGTAACATCGTAAAAGGAGGTCGGTCAGACGGTTATGTTGCCTTTCGCTACAAAGAAAAAGACGGTGATGGAACGCGAAACAGATTGAAATTTGTGTACAAATTGGTTGCCGAGTACTTTATTCCAAAAACCTCTGAGGACCAATTGCATGTTATTCATTTAGATTTCAGTCGCGACAATGATGATTTTAAAAATCTGCGTTGGGTGAACTATGCTGAAAGACTAGCGCATTACAAACGAAGTCCAAAAGTGATTAGAGCCAAGCAAGACCTTTTAGAACACAATATCAAATCTGATGGTCGGAAATTGAGTGTGACAACCGTAATTAGAATCAAAAAAATGCTGTTAAACCCAAAAGGAAATACACGAAAGTACTTGATCGCTAAACAATTTGGCATTAGTCACACGCATCTTAATCGCATTATTTCGGGAGAAAATTGGGGACACATTGTTGTCAAATAGTTACCTTAGTTGCAACTCCATTTTGTAGTCATCCATAAAAAAATCGTTGCCGATTGGTAATTTTTCTTCACCCACAATTTCAAATCCAACTTTCTTGTAAAAATCAATTGCTGGATTAAATTTGTTAACGTTTAGTGAAATATTAAGGGATGAATTTTCTTTCGCTTTTTCAACGACCGCTTTTACCAACAACTTACCCAGCCCTTTCCCTTGAGACTTTGGCAGCAGATACAACTTATGCAACCGCGTTACATTTTGGTTACGATAATTATGCTCAAAAGACGCAAATCCTATAACCTCGTCTTGAACTTTTAGAAGTAGAAAATCATGACCTTTGTTGATTATGCTGTCAGTCAACGCAGCTTCTGAGTAAAACAAATCAAGCATATACTTAATTTGAGATGTAGTAATAATTTCACTATAAACTGCTGGCCACGTTTCGTTCGCTATATTCTGGATAGAACCAACGTCTTCTATAGAAGCTTCACAAATGCTAATCATTAGAGTTGTTTAACCGTGAATACTTTCCTTTTTTCCGTAGTTTGCAATGATGGATGCTTCAAAATCAAGCCACTCGCGCCAACGTTTTTCCACATCTATACCTTGTCCGTATTTACGCGCATAGGTGATAAAAGTAGTGTAATGAGCCGCTTCACTTTCCATCAATTCGCGGTAAAATTTAGATAATTCTTCATCTTGAATATTCTCTGAGAGTACTTTAAAACGCTCGCAACTCCTTGCCTCTATCATTGCTGAGAATAACATCCGCTCGACAAAACCTGAAACTCGGCTTCCCGTATTGCTTTTTTTCATGTATTGCGCTAGTTCCCCAACATATTCGTCTTTTCGTTCACGCGCTAATTTCAAACCTCGTTTCTTTATAATGTCATGCACCATTTGAAAATGCTCCATTTCTTCTTTCGCCAATTCTAGCATATCCGTTACTAAGTCAGGATATTCAGAATTAATAGTAATTATCGTTATTGCGTTGGACGCTGCTTTTTGTTCACACCAAGCATGATCAGAAAGGATTTCTTCAATGTTTTTCTCGACAATATTTACCCATCGTGGGTCCGTTGGCAATTGCAATCTGAAAGTTGACATCTTCTTGAGTTGTAAGTTGTAAGTTGTATGTTCTAAGTTACTTGCCTTGTGTAAATAGTAGAAACCTACAACCTACAACCTATAACTTTTTTCTAAAAAACAAACATCGCGCGTTCTCCCATCATTTCATTGACTTCGTCGGCAACTTGTTCTATTATTTCTTCATTGGTGTGGTTCATGAGTACACGATCAATTAATTCTACTATCGTTTCCATATCTTCTTCCAGTAAACCACGAGTAGTAATTGCTGGAGTTCCTACACGAATTCCCGACGTAACAAATGGCGATTTGTCATCAAAAGGCACCATGTTCTTATTAACGGTTATTTCTGCTTTGACCAACGCATTCTCCGCATCTTTTCCAGTAATTCCTTTATTTCTCAAATCAATTAGCATCATGTGATTGTCTGTTCCTCCTGAAATTAAATCATAACCACGTTTCATAAAGGCAGCTGCCATCGCTTTAGCATTTTTTTGCACTTGCATCGAATAATGGAAAAACTCGTCTGAAAGACATTCTCCAAACGCAACCGCTTTTGCAGCGATAATGTGCATCAATGGTCCACCTTGATTTCCAGGAAATACCGCTAAATCCAACAAAGAAGACATCATTCTAATTTCACCTTTTGGCGTAGTCAAACCCCATGTATTTTCAAAATCTTTTCCCATTAATATCATTCCACCTCTTGGACCGCGCAAGGTTTTGTGTGTAGTCGTCGTAATGATATGACAATGCGGAATCGGATCATTCATCAATCCTTTGGCAATTAAACCCGCAGGATGCGAAATATCAGCTAACAATAAAGCGCCTACGCTATCAGCAATTTGCCTGAATCTAGAAAAATCCATATCACGACAGTAAGCGGAAGCACCAGCAATAATCATTTTTGGCTGTTCGCGGGTCGCTATTTCTTGAATCTTATCATAATTAAATTGACCCGTTTCTTTTTCAACTCCATAAAAAACTGGATTGTATAAACGACCTGAAAAGTTTACCGGAGAACCATGAGTTAAATGTCCACCATGAGACAAATCAAACCCTAGAATTTTGTCACCAGGCTTCAAGCATGCGTGATAAACTGCTGTATTGGCTTGTGATCCTGAATGAGGTTGCACATTGGCATATTCCGCACCAAATAATTCTTTCGCACGATCAATGGCTATTTGTTCTACAACATCCACCACTTCACAACCGCCATAGTAACGTTTACCCGGATAACCCTCAGCATATTTATTGGTCAAACAAGATCCCGCCGCTTCCATCACTTGGTCGCTGACAAAATTCTCTGACGCTATTAGCTCTATTCCATGAATTTGTCGGTCTTGTTCTTCATTAATTAAATCGAAAATTGTAGTGTCGTGTCGCATTTTATATTTTTTCGTTAAAAACTGTCCAAAATTACAAAAACCGTTTGTTAAATTGACATATAATGATATATTTGATAACTGAATTTTCAACAATAAATCAACATTAAAGATGCCTATCACAGCCAATAACCCGAAAAGAAAATCTTGGTTAGACGTACCTCAAGATTCTGATTTCCCAATTCAAAATATTCCGTTTGGTGTATTTATCACTAAAGATGATGTTATAACGATCGGAACACGAATTGGAGATTACGCCATCGACTTAGGTGCGCTGCAACAATTAAATTATTTCGAAGGTATTGAGCTGACTGATGATATGTTTATGCAAGACACTTTAAATGATTTTATCTCTGACGGAAAGAAAACATGGCGTTTGGTTCGGAATAGAATTGCTGAAATTTTTGATGCAACTAATGGTAAGCTTAGAGATAACGAAGATCACAAAACTATCGTAGTATTTGGTATTGATGAAGTTGAAATGCAATTGCCTGTACTCATTGGAGATTACACTGATTTTTATTCCAGTAAAGAACATGCAACTAATGTCGGCACCATGTTTCGCGACCCAAATAATGCCTTATTACCGAATTGGCTACACATTCCAGTCGGATACCACGGCAGAAGTTCAACTATAGTTCCTTCTGGAATTCCAGTGCATCGACCGATGGGACAAACTTTACCTAATGGCGAAAATACACCGGTTTTTGGACCATCACGATCTATCGATTTTGAGCTCGAAATGGGTTTTATCACCACCGACGCCAACATCATGGGCGAAAACATTCCCGTTCATGAAGCTGAAGATTATATTTTCGGAATGGTCTTGCTCAACGATTGGAGCGCGCGAGACATTCAAAAATGGGAATATGTGCCACTCGGACCTTTTCTAGCTAAAAACTTCGCCACGTCAATTTCACCGTGGATTGTGACCATGGACGCACTAGAACCTTTTAGAACCAAAGGACCAAAACAAGATCCCACGCCACTGCCCTATCTACAACAAAATGGGAAATATGCTTTTGATATCAATTTAGAAGTACAAATTGAACCAGAAAATGCAGAAGCCACCATCGTCTCCAAATCGAATTTCAAATATATGTATTGGTCGATGAGTCAACAATTGGCGCATCACACTTCTAACGGATGTCGTGTCAATTCAGGCGATATGATGGGTTCCGGAACGATTTCTGGTCCAACGCCAAACAGCTTCGGCTCGATGTTGGAACTCACCTGGAATGGCAAAAATCCAATCGTGATGAAAGACGGAATTGAACGCAAATTTATCAATGACAACGATACCGTTATTATGAAAGGATTTTGCAAAAAAAATGAAGTTCGTATTGGTTTTGGGGAAGTGTCAAGTAAACTATTACCGCCTTTTGTACGGAAGTAATTGGTTGTCTTTTAATCTTAACGCGTCTATTATACGGAAAACCCTAGCCCTGATGGCAGCGGCATCCTTTTGTTCTGGCGTTCAGAACAAAAGATATAGCATACAGCAGGATTAAGCTCCTAAATACTGAACTCATGAAAAAACTTATACTTCTTTTCTTTATAGCAATTGCGTCTTGTGGTGTTAAACAAACGAGAACAATGTTGACTTCTGGTGACTATGACAGCGCGATTCGAGAATGTGTTTCTAAATTGCAAGGCAATAAAAATGCGAAGGGAAAACAAGATTATGTCTATCTACTAGAAGAAGCATTTGCCAAGGCGAAAGAACGCGATACTAGAGAGATTTCACAATGGTTCAAAGACGCCAATCCCAATAATTTAGAGAAGATATTTTCCGCTTATCAGCTTCTGAACTATCGCCAAGAATCGCTTCGTCCATTGCTTCCGCTTCGGTTATTGAAGGAAGCTCGTGAAGCCAAATTCCCAATGGAAGATTACTCAGAGCAACTGGTGAGCAGTAAAAATGCACTATCGAACTATTTGTACACGAATTCAAAAGCGCTCATTGCCACCAAAGACAAGATGAGTTGCCGCAGAGCTTATGACGATTTAGCGTATTTGAATGACATCAACCCGAATTACAAAGACGCAAATAAGTTGATGGCAGAAGCGAAAATCAAAGGAACAGATTTCGTCAATGTTTCGACGAAAAACGGCACCAACGTAGTCATTCCAAAACGCTTAGAAGATGATTTACTGAATTTTAGCACTTATGGCATCAACGATAAGTGGACGGAATATCACAGCAATAAACAAAAAGGAATCGCCTACGACTATGGCATTGTGATCCATTTTCGAGATATCATTATCTCGCCGGAACGTATTAACGAAAAGGAGTTTCAAAAGGAAAAAGTCATTAAAGACGGTGTGAAAAAACTTTTAGATTCCCGCGGTCGTGAAGTAAAAGACAGTTTGGGCAAAGTGATTTATGTAGACAATATGAAGACCATTCAAGCGTCGATTTACGAATTTTCTCAAGTAAAATCTGCGCAAGTCACTGCCAAAGTCGATTACACCAATCTCAAAACCAATCAACTACTCGACACTTTCCCGCTGAGTAGCAACTTCATCTTTCAAAATGTTTACGCTCGTCTTAGAGGTGATCGTCGTGCTTGTGAGGAAAGCTATTTTCCAACGTTCGACCGCCGTGAAGTCCCGTTTCCGAGCAATGAACAAATGGTTTATGATTGTGGCGAGGATTTGAAAGCGAAATTGAAAGCGATTATTAGTTCAAATGCGATTGGCAAGTAGATTTTTTTTCGTAGCTACAGTAATTTCTGCGATTCAACCGCATGATTATTTTACATGGTTTCTTGAAGTGATTCCGGCAATGGTTGGTTTTGGAATTTTGTGTTGACATTCAAAAGTTTTGAATTTACGAACTGCACTTTCATTTTTGGTATATTTGAATTACAGATTTGCCATAGTTCTTTGTAAGTCGATTATAACGTTAAATATTGATAAAAGAAATATAAATTGTGTAAGGAATTAATGCTGCATTAATTCAACTTTGTATCATTAACCAAAAATAAAAAAATCATGAACAATATATTCAGAGGATTAATAGCCGGTTACGGAGCTAAAAAATTAGGTGGAGGATGTTTCGGGACCATCATCGTATTTGTAATCATATGGGCTTTACTCGGCCAGTGCAGCTGATGGTCGAAACCAACATGCTATAACATCAATTAATAGATGGAAGTAACTTCGCTGTTTTTTTAGTTATTTATCGGTGCTCTGCCGATTGCCTGCATGGCTTGGACAATAACCAACTAAGAAAACCTCAGAAAACCTCGGGAATGCTGCGTTAAAAAATGCATTATTTCCAAATCAATCTTGACGCGTAAACTGTTTTACCATTTCACTTGTGAATATTGTTTCAGCCATTATGTTACGGTATTATTCTTTTGCTTTACGGACTATAAATTACTGCTCAATGATTGGCACGCTTGTGAGGAAAGCTACTTTCCAACCTTCGACCGACGTGAAGTCCCGTTTCCGAGCAATGAGCAAAAGGTCTATGATTGTAGTAAGGATTTAAAAGCCAAGCTCAAGTCGATTATCAATCAACATCCAATTAATAAGTAGTATTTGGGCGTTCCCTAACGGTCGGGCTGTCCGCACTCGCTTTTTTGCACCACTACGTTCAGCAAAAAGAGCTCAAACAATGCTTTCATCCCTAACGCGGGCCTAGATTTTCATTCGTAATTCCGCCACTTCTATCGAACTATGCGAAACATCATACACAGACATTCCATTCTTGATCAATAACAATTGCGGTGATTGATGAACTACCTTAAACTGTTCAGCGATTGCATTAGAAACATCGCGATGTTCAAGCAAATCTAAAAAGTACGGCGTTACTTGATCTTCCATATCGAATTCAGATTCAAATTGCTTCAACACCATTCGGCTCACACTGCAACGGGTGCTGTGTTTAAAAATCAAAACAGGTTTTTCAGAAGAAAGAGAAATAATCTCATTCAATTGCCCTAAATCAACCAAAGAAATCCATTTGATTTTAGATGTTTTTTCTTCCTGATTTTCAGAACTCCCAAATATTGATGAAAATATACTCATTTTGTCGTGTTTTAAGTCAATTTGTCGTTCCTAAACCCTTGATTACAGACACTTTGTCGTAATTCTCGCAATGGAATAACAATTGACGATTGTTCGCCAAAGTTAACTATTAAAAAACTAACAACTAAACCCAAATTACAATGAACATTAATAAGTTTACAATCAAATCACAAGAAGCGATTCAACAATCGCAACAGCTGGCGCAAAGCTTGGGTCATCAACAAATAGAAAACGAGCATATTTTTAAAGCTATTTTCGAAGTCGATGAAAATGTAGCACCGTTCTTACTCAAGAAACTCAACGTCAATGTGCCGCTATTTTTACAAATCCTCGACAGTACTTTGCAGAGCTTTCCGAAAGTGTCTGGCGGCGACATTATGTTATCACGAACCGCCAATACATCCGTGAATGAAGCGGAAATCATCGCCAAGAAAATGAACGACGAATTCGTTTCTGTTGAACATTTAATCCTGGCCATCTTTGCTTCAAAAAGTAAAGTAGCACAAATCTTAAAAGATCAAGGTGTCACGGAAAAAGGACTACAAGCTGCTATCGACGAATTGCGAAAAGGCGAGCGTGTAACTTCTGCTTCGGCGGAAGAAACCTATAATTCACTCAACAAATACGCGAAAAATCTTAATGAATTAGCTAAAAATGGGAAGCTAGATCCTGTCATTGGCCGTGATGAAGAAATTCGAAGAGTATTGCAGATCTTAACACGTAGAACCAAAAACAATCCGATGTTAGTCGGTGAACCTGGTGTTGGTAAAACTGCCATCGCTGAAGGCTTAGCGCATCGTATCGTTGATGGCGACGTTCCCGAAAACCTCAAAGACAAAGTCATCTTTTCGCTTGATATGGGCGCCTTGATTGCTGGAGCCAAATACAAAGGCGAATTCGAAGAACGATTGAAATCTGTTGTTAAAGAAGTCACTGCTGCCGAAGGCGATATCGTACTTTTCATTGACGAAATACACACGCTCGTCGGAGCCGGAGGTGGCGAAGGCGCGATGGATGCCCCGAATATTCTAAAACCGGCTTTAGCGCGTGGTGAATTAAGAGCGATTGGTGCAACCACTTTAGATGAATATCAAAAGTACTTTGAAAAAGATAAAGCTTTGGAACGACGATTTCAAAAGATTGTGGTGGAAGAACCTGATACAGAAAGTGCCATTTCGATTTTGCGGGGTATCAAAGAAAAATACGAAACGCATCACAAAGTGCAAATTAAAGATGATGCGATTATTGCCGCAGTTGAATTGTCGCAACGCTATATTACCAATCGATTTCTTCCAGATAAAGCGATTGATTTGATGGATGAAGCCGCTTCGAAGTTGCGCATGGAAATCAATTCAAAACCAGAAGAATTGGATGTGTTCGATCGAAAAATCATGCAATTGGAAATCGAAATTGAAGCCATCAAACGCGAGAAAGACGAAAGTAAATTGAAAGGTTTGGGAATGGAATTGGCGAATTTGAAAGAAAGTCGCAATGAAATCTTCGCCAAATGGAAATCAGAAAAAGATGTCGTAGACAACATTCAAGCGGTAAAGACCGAAATTGAAGATTTTAAATTCGAAGCCGAACGTGCCGAGAAAGACGGCGATTACGGTAAAGTAGCTGAAATTCGCTATGGTAAAATCAAAGAAGCGCAAGAACGATTGGATGCCTTACAAAAACATTTGCTCGAAAATCAATCAGGAACTTCATTAATCAAAGAAGAAGTGACTCGTGAAGATATTGCAGAAGTCGTTTCCAAATGGACCGGTATTCCAGTCATGAAAATGCTGCAAGGCGAACGCGAGAAATTGCTAAAATTAGAGGCAGAATTACACAAACGTGTGGTCGGTCAAGAGGAAGCAATTGAAGCCGTGAGCGATGCTGTTCGTAGAAGTCGTGCCGGTTTACAAGATATGAAAAAACCAGTTGGAACATTCCTATTCTTGGGAACTACTGGCGTGGGAAAAACCGAATTAGCCAAAGCTTTAGCCGAATATTTGTTCGATGATGAGAATGCCATGACTAGAATTGATATGAGTGAATATCAAGAACGACACAGCGTGAGTCGATTGGTGGGCGCGCCTCCGGGATATGTTGGTTACGACGAAGGTGGACAATTGACGGAAGCCGTTCGAAGAAAACCGTATTCTGTGATTTTATTGGATGAAATTGAAAAAGCGCATCCAGATACTTTCAACATTTTATTACAGGTTTTAGACGAAGGTCGATTGACCGACAATAAAGGTCGATTGGCTGATTTCAAAAACACCATTATTATCATGACTTCGAATATGGGAAGTCAAATTATTCAGGAGAAATTTGAAAATCTAAAAGGCGGGATTGAAGCCGCAACCGAAGCTGCGAAAATAGAAGTTTTGGGATTATTAAAACAAACGGTTCGACCAGAGTTTATAAATAGAATTGATGAAATCGTAATGTTTACACCATTGACCACTGCGAATATTGCTCAAATCGTTGGACTTCAATTAAAAAGCGTGACCAAGATGTTAGCGCAACAAGGAATCACCATGGATGCAACACCTGAGGCGATACAATATCTTTCTGAGAAAGGATACGATCCACAGTTTGGAGCGCGACCAGTAAAAAGAGTCATTCAAAGAGAAGTATTAAACGAATTGTCGAAAGAAATTCTCGCCGGCAAAATCACGACTGATAGCATCGTACTTATTGACGCTTTTGATGGCAAATTAGTTTTCAGAAATCAAGCGGAATTGGTGAATTAGTATCCATTTCAGAATCAAAAAAGCACCTAGAAATTCTGGGTGCTTTTTTATGTGCTTCAAGCTGATAAATAAATGCGGTGAATTGGAATGCCAATCCCTCTTTTCAAAATCACGCTCGTATCCGTAACAGCCCAAACTGTAGTCTCAACTACTTTTTTCGACTGATTATCCTCAAAGAAAATTTTAATTTTAGCATGTTCAATATTGCCTAGATACAGTGCTCTAGTCAAATCGCTGTTTCGTTGATGAATAGCTGATGCTTCATTCAATACTTCACTGTTCGGGAATCTAAGGGTGTAAATAGATTCTTTTTCAATAATTTCAAAATTAGTCTCCATAATGCTTGTGTTTAAATTAATAGAAAGTAAACTTTATCTCATAGGCAAAACAACATAGGTTTGAAGTAATTGAATTCGACAACTTACAATGAAAACAAATAGAACACTATTTTCCCTACCTATTTTATAATTGTTCTTATGAGATAATTGGATTAGATTGTCTTTCTCTTGAAATAATGCGGGAAAAAATACATCGTAATTATTATTTCCTTATTTTTGAATCCATTACAAAACAAAACATGAAACATTTATTTTTATTTTTATTGATTGGTTTTTCAATTACGGCATCGGCACAGGTAACTTCATCCGAAACGAGTTCACCGACACCATCAGAGAAAATCTACAGATCTCCAGATGTCGATATTAAACCTCAAGTCAAAGACGGGAATTACACATTGTCAATGTTTATTAGTGAGAACTTCAAGTTTCCGCCCGCTATCAAAAACAAAAAAATCATCATTTTTACTAGTTTTATTGTTGAAACAGACGGAACGATGACTGCAATTAAAGCGTTCAGCATCAATGTTAAAGATTTGATTAGTTCAAATGTGGTGAAAATTGCCACAGCCGATGAAAAAATCAACGAAGCCGATCAAATTGAAACGATGAAAGGAGAAGCAGTTCGCATATTAAAATTGTTCAATAAAACATGGGATCCAGCGCTGAAGGAAGGAAAACCAGTGCGATGTTTATACAATTATCCGATTCATTTTAACATCGAATAAAACAGCCGACCATTATGCTGCTAATGGTGAGAAAATATAAAGAGAGTATCTACTTTGGTTTAGCCTTAGCGATACTCTTTTTTATTGTGCAATGGATGGAGATTCGCTTTCTGCTATTTTCAAATAACATTCAAATCTACATCTTGCTGATTGCCATCCTATTTACCCTGATTGGAATTTGGATTGCCGGCAGAATTAGGACACCAAAAGTGGAAACGTTGGTTATTGAGAAACCAGTGTTTGTTGCCACAACTTCCCATTTTGAAATTGACCAAAACGAGCTATTTAAAAGAAAAATAAGCAAAAGAGAATTAGAAGTGCTGCATTTAATGGCGGAAGGAAAAAGCAATCAAGAAATTGCCGATGAACTCTTTGTTTCATTACCCACTATCAAAACACATGCGGCAAATTTGTTCGAGAAATTGGATGCAAAAAGGCGTACGCAAGCAGTAGAAACTGCCAAGCGACTGCGGCTTTTGAAGTAGTACTTTGGCAGTAATTTTTCAAAATCATGCTAAAGTATGAGTGAACTTCAATCCTGTTTGCTCACATTTGCAATGAACTTTAAATCAAATTAAATGAAAAAAACAATCCTAAAGTACGGAGCTATCGCGGGGCTAATCACTACCGGAATGATGATTATTTCGACAACAATGCACAACCAAAATCCTGATTTTAAAGGTAGTGAGATTATTGGTTTTGCAGGTATGTTTATTGCCTTTATTTTCATATTTATTGGAATCAAGAGTTTTCGGGATAAACAGAATAATGGTGTTATTTCGTTTGGCACTGGATTCAAAATTGGATTGCTAATCAGTCTGATTGCCTCAACAATGTATGTTCTCACTTGGATGATTGAATGCCATTTTTTCTTCCCTGACTTTATGGAAAAGTTTGCGGCTCATGCTATTGAAGAAGCTCGAAGTAGTGGTCTAAACACTTTGGAAATAGCTGCAAAACAAGAAGAAATGAATAGGTACATCGAATTGTATAAGAATCCGCTTCTTTTAATGGCACTCACCTATATGGAAATACTGCCTATTGGCTTGATAATTACCCTGCTTAGTGCCTTAATTTTAAAGAAAAAGTAAAAAAAAACTCCAACGTATTGTTGGAGTTTTTTTTATTCAAACATTTTCTATTTCTCTCTTGTAAATAGAATTTCGGCACCTTGTTTTAAGGTTACTTCTGTTTTCGCCTCATTGAATTGTAGTTCTATTCCATAGGCAGCATAAGCAAAACGATCTTTACCGACAGGCTCCAGTGTAATAGGACCTTGCCCAGTAGCAGTTCCTACCAAAGCGTCATTTTCTTCCGTGAATGTGAGCTTAATTGGAATTTGTTTACTAGAAAAAGTTCCCAAATATGGATCTAATATCACATCAATCTCCACTTCACTTTTTCCCGCTGTCCAAGTATTGTTAGCAGGATTGTAATCTGGGAAAGAGTGGTCAGGATCAATAGTAATCGATTCAATCTCTTCAAAAATACCAGGCTTGAATGTCCACGAAGCATTTCGCATCCATACTTCTACCGGAAGTGTTGTTCTTGAAATTTTGCCACTTTTGGTTTTAAATTCCATCACTACAGGCATCGCCATTTTCTCTAAATTGTCAATAGTAACAACGGCGCCCTTCGTTGGATTGTTCTTCGTGTATTTCACTTTACGAATTGATTGATCTAAACGCCAATTATTTGCAAACCATCCACGCCAAAACCAATTCAAATCTTCACCTCCAGCGTTTTCCATCGTTCTAAAAAAATCATCTGGCGTTGGATGTTTGAATGCCCAACGAGCAATATAAGTTCTAAACGCATAATCAAAACGCTTTTCACCTAATATTTGCTCACGCAACATCGTAAGTCCGGTACCTGGTTTATAGTAAGCTAGCAAACCAATGCTCTCCTCTTTCATATTATCGGGAGAACTCATCATCGTTTCTAATTTTGGATCGGTAAGAAAAACACCGCTTTGATTCATGTTTTCTTTCTGAGATCTATATTCCCCTTTATTAAAATCTTGCGAACTAAGCGTATTAATAAATGTATTAAAACCTTCGTCCATCCAAGCAAACAATCTTTCATTAGAACCTACAATCATCGGGAACCAACTGTGCCCAAATTCATGGTCCGTAACACCCCATAAACCTGAACCTGTGGCAGTCCACTCGCAAAAAACAATTCCTGGATATTCCATCCCGCCTTCATTTCCAGCCACATTGGTTGCTGCGGGGTAAGGATATTCAAACCATCTTGTAGAATAATTCTCTATCGATGCTTTGGTATATTCGGTAGATCTGCTCCATGCTTTTTCACCACTACTTTCTATGGGGTATGCCGAAATAGCTAACGATTTCTTTCCGCTTGGTAAATTAATTCTTGCTGCATCAATAATGAAAGAAGAAGAAGAAGCCCAAGATACGTCCCTAGCATTTTTAATTTTGAACTTCCACGTTAATGTAGATTTTCCAATTGGTCTTGAAGCAACGTTGGTTACTTCTTCCGCGGTACGAATCATAACAGTTTGCTCGCTTTGTTTGGCTTGATTCCAACGTTTTTGCTGTTCTAAAGTATAAACGTCGTCAGGATTTGTCAATTCCCCAGAACAAACAACAATATGCGTTGATGGAGCAGTAATCGCCACGTCGAAGTCACCATATTCCAAATAAAATTCAGCTCCTATATAAGGATTGGTATTCCAACCACGAACATCATCATAAACACACATTCGTGGATACCACTGCGCTATCGTGAATATTTTTCCGTTCTTCGTATCTAAAACTCCAGTCCGATCAGAGCCGTATTTGGGAGAAATATAGGAGAAATTAATTTTAATTTTTACGACGGCTCCATTCGCTTTTAACTCCTGCGGCAACTGAATCTGCATGCGCGTATCAACGATAGAATATTGAACCTCTTTCTCAACCGCCTTACCATTAAGCATTGATATAACTGATACCGATTTTATATTAAAACCACCATCCACTTTTTCTCCCTTTGCTCCTCCTCTGCTACCACTCAATCCAATAAGTGAATTTCCTCGGGAATCAGCTTTAAAGGCATTTTGATCAAGATGTAACCAGAGAAACGACAAGGCATCCGGACTATTATTTGTGTAACTCAAAACTTCAGATCCAACTATTTCATTCGTCGATTCGTTGAGTTGCGCTGTTAATTGATAATCTGCTCGGTTTTGCCAATACTTTGGACCAGGTTGACCACTTGCAGAACGAGTTTCTGTGCCGTTTTTCGTGTAAAAACTAGGTGCAAATGCATCGTGGTAATCATACTTGGAAATTGTTTGAGATTCCTGTCCCAATGCAAAAAAGATTGAAAAATTGAAAATCAGCATACATAGGACGCTCTTTAAAATAAATTTCATAGTATATAAATTAGGATTGAACTACATCAGTCTAAGATGGGAGAATTTGTTACACAAAAACCCCAATTAATGGATATAAAAGTTACAAACTAAGAAATATTCGAATCGGAAAGAAGCATTACTAAAAATTCCCGCTATTTCCAACGCTATTAGGTTCAGTAAGATCCTTTTTCGAATATTCAAGCGTAGAAATATCATCAATCCTATTTGATTTTTCTTGCGAACCAGCTATGATTTTAAACATTTTTAAAACTAAATTGGCACCGCCAATTGATGCAATTAGCACAATAATTAACTTAAAAATAGAATCCATAAATAGAGATTTTGCTTATGCTTGGGACACGTCAAATCAAAAATTAAATAAGAAAAGATAAAATAAATGATTTATTTCCATATTCTAAAATTTAATTTAAGTTCTTTTTTTTGAATGAGCGAACGCCAGTCAATAAAAAGCAAAATCGCCACTAGAACAACGCCACTAGATAGACTAAGTAATGACTGCCAATTTACTGCTCCTCGAAGCAAATTGCCCGCATTTTTCGCCCCATATTTTCCAAAGTAAACCAAGATACTATCACTGCTAAACTTGCCGACAAAAAAGGCAGGAATTATATAAATTGGTTTTATTTTTGCCATTCCAGCAGCAATAAAAAGTGGCGTTGTTGGTAGCGGTAATAGTGAATATGCGATAATTACCAATTGACTTTTCCATCCTTTATTCTTCATGACGCTTCCTAAATACTGAACATCATCATTTTTTGCAGGATTAAATAATTTTCCTGCAATTTTCGGGATGTATAAAGTCAAAACGTATCTTCCTAAAATTGAACCTATAACACCAGTTAAAATTACAATCCAAATATTCAAATCATACATAATTTGCAAAAACACCATGATTGTGAATGCAGGTGGCGACGGAAATGGCACTACGTCAAATAGAAAAGCACCGATAAAAACAAGTAAATATTGCCACCACATTTTAATTTATTTCAAGTATCCATATTGCATTTGACACAAAATAATCACTGCTATGTACTATTGTTTTATCAATTTATATTGCGAAATTTCTTCGGAATTGGAAGCTTTTATTATATAAATCCCACTTGGCAAGTCGCTAAAATCTTGATCTTCAATATTTTTCCCTAAATATACTGTTTTACCATCGATTGACGTCATCACATACTGCGCATCTTGTATGGGATTGTTCACTTTAAATTTAGCAGAAAATGGGTTTGGATATATAGTGGAACTAGCATTCAATTGAAATTGAGAAATACTGAGATTTCCAACGACAATTGTTACATCATAAGTAGCAGTAAAAGTGCCATTGCTAGCGGTCAATTGAACATTATAGACTCCATCTACTGCAAAAATGTGTGTCGGAAATTCCTCCGTACTTGTATTTTCAGCGCCACTTGTGGGATCATCAAAGGTCCAAGTAAAAGTAGTTGCGTTTGTGCTCAAATTTTGAAAATATACCGTATCTCCAGCAGCTGGATTTAAAGGCGCATAAGTAAACAATGCCGTCGTTTGAAAATCCCGCTGAGCATCTAAATATTCCACATTAGTTGTAACCCAATTACCCGTTGCATTACTTTGAGTTACCTTTAAAACAGGGATTTTTTGAGTAGTATCGAACCATTTAAATTCTCTTGTTGTTCTTATTGTTCGGGGTAAACCTGTACCAAGTAAAGCAATTGAATCATTTGCAACCAAAGTTGTTTTCATTCTTAAAATATTACTATAATTGCCGTAAGGAGTATTTAAGCTTCCCCAACCATCCACTTCATTGGTGCGTTCAAGGGCATTTTCTTGGTAAAGTAAAGTTGGAATATTGATTGCGTATGAGGAATTATCCGTGTCTGTATTTCCAAATTGGATAGGAAAACGATAGATAATATCTGAATCGGTGTATTGGTTTGTTATTGGAATTTGCGTCCCATTGTAATTTACCTTTGAAGCACTTCCCGTTTGACGCAAATCCGTTGAAGATTTTTTATAAAAATCGAAAGAATCTGTTAGTTCGACTACTTGACCAGGAATGTTCAAAGTTTGTGGGTTATTATTCGTAGCCGCCAAATTGGTATTACTAGGATTATAAATAAAAAGCCACAAGAATCCTGTAGATGTTGGATTTCTGTGTTGCAATTGATTTTGCGAAGTTCCTGTCAAAGAAGAAAAGTCCCAAACAAAATTAGTTCCAGTAGTTTCGTAATCTAACGCTAAATTATTCGCTGAAGTAAGATAAAAATTATCTCCAATGGCAGCATACTGACTAGAATTAAATATCGCTTGCGCATGCATTTGAATGCAGACAAAGGCTAGCAAGATTGATAATCTTTTATTCATAATGTGTATTATTATTAGTTACTTTTTTGATTTTTTTATTTTAAGCCAATGACATTAAATAATTTATATAAACTTTCCCTCTTTTCTCCGCTAAATGATCTAGAACGAGCATTATTGAAGACTGTATGACGAGTCCTATTCCGATTCCATTCCCAAAAGATTTGGACTCAAAAAAAAGAAATAGTATTACTCCAACTGCAATGAGTGCAATTTCTACCCAGCTAAAAATCAAAAAATTCTTCATTACGAGTTCCATCCTGGGAATTTCATAATCATTGATGCTCTTTCTTTCTTTTTCTATAAAATGTGACACACGCACTGTGTCAAGATCACAACGAAAATATACTGTAATACCTGCCACTAATTGAACGAGACCAAATGCAAAAAACACATAAGAGATTGCATTATAAAAAGGTTGCTTTTTTAACAACAAGAATAAAAGTGAAATTAAATAAGCTACAAAACCCAAGCAAACAAAATAAACACTTTCTTTTTTTTCTTCTCTAAAATATTGAGCTACAGAATCCATGCATACCTTAATTTTATTTTGTGCAAAACAAATGTACACAATCTTCCCAAATGGAGTGAAAAAAATAAATATGACGATTGACTTTGAAAAAAATTGTGCTTGAAAAATACTCGCTTGTTCTATTACTATTTACAATAAAATTATGAACTCCTCGTTTATTTAATACTAAATTGCAAGCTCCTTAAAATTCTTACCATACATGGAAAAAATCAAAATACTTTGGGTTGATGATGAAATTGATTTATTAAAACCACATATTCTTTTTTTAGAAAAGAAAGATTACGATGTGACCACGTGTAATAATGGACGAGATGCAATCGATATCTTTGAAGATGGCGATTTCGATATTGTTTTCCTCGATGAAAACATGCCTGGTATGAGCGGATTGGAAACGCTTTCTGAAATTAAGGAAAAGAAATCTTCCACCCCTGTAATTATGATTACCAAAAGTGAGGAAGAATATATCATGGAAGAAGCCATCGGTTCTAAAATTGCCGATTACTTAATTAAACCTGTCAATCCAAATCAAATTTTGTTGAGTATCAAGAAAAACCTTGACCACTCCCGCTTAATTTCACAAAAGACTACCTTGGATTACCAAAAAGAATTTCGAAAAATCGCGATGGATATGGCGATGGTGAATTCCTACGATGAATGGGTAGATTGCTACAAGAAACTACTTTTCTGGGAATTAGAATTAGAAAATATCCAAGACCAAAGTATGTCTGAAATCTTGGAATCTCAGAAAGTGGAGGCTAATACCCAATTCGGGAAATTCATCGAAAGAAATTATGAAAATTGGTTTGACACGCCTGTTCAAAAAGGCGCTAAAGAACCAAAAGCCGACAAACCAATCCTTTCACATCAACTATTTCGGGAGTTAGTTGTTCCAGAATTAACCAAAAAAGACAAGTCCATTTTGTTTGTGGTCATCGATAATTTGCGCTACGACCAATGGAAAGTTATTGAAAATGTGGTTGCCAATCACTATAAATTAGAAAAAGAAATTCCCTATTATGCGATTCTTCCGACCGCAACGCAATATGCAAGAAATGCTATTTTTTCTGGATTGACGCCACTTGAAATGGAAAAGCAATTTCCGCAATACTGGAAGAATGATGTAGAAGACGGCGGAAAAAACTTATATGAAGCGGAATTCTTGGAAGCACACTTGAAACGATTGGGCTTAAACATCAAGCAAGAATATTTTAAAATCACCAATTTAACTAATGGAAAAAAATTAGCGGATAATTTTAAATCGCTAAAAGACAATCAATTAGTAACTGTTGTGTATAATTTTGTCGATATGTTGTCTCACGCCAAGACTGAAATGGATGTCGTAAAGGAATTGGCTTCAGATGATAAAGCATATCGCTCCTTAACTCTAAGTTGGTTCAAAAACTCACCTTTGTTAGAAATCATTCAGCAGGCGCAAAAAATGGGCTTCAAGTTGATTATTACGACTGACCATGGCACAATCAACGTCAAAAATCCTTCAAAAGTAATTGGTGATAAGAATACAAGTCTCAACCTACGATATAAAACTGGAAGAAGTCTAACTTATGAAGAACGTGATGTATATGCGGTAAAGGATCCAAAAAAAATTGGACTGCCAGCAATCAATATGAGTAGTTCTTATATCTTTGCCAAAAATGATTATTTCCTAGCGTATGTCAACAACTATAATCACTACGTGAGCTACTATCGAAATACCTATCAACACGGTGGTATTTCATTAGAAGAAATGATTATTCCCTTTATGATTTTTAATCCAAAATAGTTAGTTTGAAAATTGTTTTTGCATTAGATGAAATTAGTGCCGTGTCGAAAATGATTCTGGCACAAAATCCCAAAAAAGTAATTCTTTTTTACGGTGAGATGGGAGCTGGTAAAACTACGTTAATCAAAGCCTTAGCAAAATCACTTGGCGTGTCTGACCCTACAAGCAGCCCAACATTTTCTTTGGTAAATGAATACCAAATTGACGAAGAAGATGCTATATACCACTTTGACGTTTATCGTCTTAAAAGTGAAACCGAAGCCTACGACTTGGGTATTGAAGAATATCTTTATTCTGGACATTGGTGCTTTATTGAATGGGCTGAAAAAATCCCGACCTTAACGCCAAATGAGCATAGTGTAATTAGGATTAAAGCAATCTCGGATTTTGAACGAGAATTGGAATTTACATAAAAATTAATGTGATTTTTTTATATCTCGTACCGAAAAGTTGGCTACATGTTCACTTTTTCATAACTTAGACCGAAAATAGTATTGTAGCATTATGGGATTGACTCCATTTACCAAACAACAATTGCTTCCTCAAGAGGAAAAACTTGAAATTGCAAGACACAAAAGTGAACTCTTCATTGGAATTCCAAAAGAAACAAGTTACCAAGAACGTCGAATCTGTTTGACGCCAGACGCTGTAAACTCATTGACTTCACATGGTCATCGGGTGATGCTTGAATCTGGAGCTGGGCTGAGTTCTAGTTATACAGACAAAGAGTATAGTGATGCCGGCGCAGAAATTACTAATGATACTGCAAAAGTGCTGAGTTGTCCTATGCTATTAAAGGTCGAGCCACTAACAATGGCCGAAGTAAAATTAGTAAATCCACAAACGATTGTCATTTCCGCCATCCAATTAAAAACAAGAAAAAAGGAATATTTTGAAGCATTAGCGAAAAAGAAAATTACCGCTTTGGCTTTCGAGTATATCAAAGATGAAGATGGATCCTACCCAGCAGTAAAATCACTAAGTGAAATTGCGGGTACGGCCTCAATTTTGGTCGCTGCAGAATTAATGATAAATAATCAGTTCGGAAAAGGACTTTTATTTGGAAATATTACTGGCGTACCGCCTACAGACGTTGTCATATTAGGAGCTGGAACAGTAGGTGAATTTGCGGCAAAAACAGCGCTGGGCCTCGGTGCAAACGTGAAAGTATTCGACAACTCAATTACCAAGCTCCGACGCTTACAAAATAATTTAAGTCAACGGATTTTTACTTCTACAATTCAACCCAAAGCACTTCTTAAAGCGCTTCGCCGTTGTGATGTTGCGATTGGTGCCATGCGCGGCAAAGATCGTTGCCCAGTAGTAGTAACGGACAGTATGGTTGCGCATATGAAAAAAGGAGCTGTTGTCGTTGATGTCAGTATAGATACTGGTGGTTGTTTTGAAACTTCTGAAATTACAACGCACGAAAAACCAACTTTTATCAAGCACAACGTCGTACACTACTGCGTGCCAAATATTCCCTCTCGTTATTCTAAAACAGCCTCGTTATCAATCAGTAACATCATAACACCCTATTTGTTACAAATTGCCGAAGATGGCGGAATTGAAAGCGCCATAAGATGTAATAAAGGATTAAAAAATGGGGTGTACTTATATCATGGAATATTAACAAATAAAGCCATTGGTGACTGGTTTGACTTGCCAGATAGTGACATCAATTTAATTGTGTTTTAAAGCATCTTTACTTTACATTTGCAAAAAAATAAAACATGAGATTACGCTATCGTTTTGCCTACTATTTAATCGGATTTACATTTGGATTATTCTTCGTCACCGCAATGTTTATGGGAAAAGATACGCGTTGTAACTACTTTCCCAATGCTCGCGTTTTGAACGACCTGAGAAACAAACCTTTTGCCTACTCTGACGAAGCTTCAGCGATACTTTCTCAAGGTTGGATTGACTCAACAGACATCAAGAATTCACTTACGTACGGTGATGTAGACTTTGATAAAAGTAATATAAAAGTTGGAAGTGGAAAACGCTATGTCATTGAGGGGAAAACGGTTAAAGATCAATTTGTTTTGCTGGAAGTGATCAATTATAGTGATAAAGCGGTATTAAAAAACATCACTAAAGTGAACAAGTAAATTGATCATCATCTCTTTTTTATAAATTGTCTAACGGCAATTGGGTTCATTTTCTTTTATATTTGAAAAATCATTTTTTGAAGATTCACCATTTTCTTAATTGTAGCTGGAGGTCATACTACTTTAGCAGAATCGAATTAGTCGTTGATGCCACATCAGCATGCATCTCACATTGATTTTGGAGAGTGAGAATTACAGCAGGAATTTTTTATTGTGAAAAAGAATAATATTGATTAAAAGAAATATTGTTCTCTAACTATTTTGATTTTTAGATAATTAATCTATTTTTACTACTCGTAAATTAATAACATCATGAGAAATCAATTACTACTATTTTTTGTTTTTATTTTTTTTAACAGTTTTGGTCAAAATGCATTATGGAATAAGGTTTCTCAAGATGCAACAAAGTCAATAACTAAAATGGATCGTGCTTCGATGCCAACTAAGTACGAATTGTATTCTTTAAATTTAGATATACTTAAGTCTCGCTTGTCACAAGCACCTTTAGATTCTAGTAAATCCTCCTCTAATGTTATCATTCCTTTTCCAAATCCAAAAGGAGAATTGGAAGACTATAAAATTTATGAAGCTCCTATTATGGAGAGAGGATTAGCAGATAAATTTCCAAATTTAAAAACATACATAGGAAAAAGTATTAAGAATCCTGCCGAAACTCTTCGATTTAGTATTACTGTTTTTGGTTTACATGTCATGTCATTATCGGGTGAAAACGGAACTTTTTATATTGATACATATACCAAAGATTTAAGCAACTATATTGTTTATAGAAGACAAGATATAACTGCAGCTAGATCTTTTCACTGTGATGTTATTGACTCGTCTTCAGAAGAGATTAGATCCATCGAAGGTGCTGTTCAAAACAGAGCAAGTGATGGTTTTTTTAGAACGTATCGATTAGCAATGGCTTGTACTATTGAATATGCAGCTTTTCATATTACTGCAGCAGGATTAGGCGGTGGAACTTTGGCTCAGAAGAAAGCAGCTGTTTTATCGGCTATGGTCATTACAATGGCACGTGTTAATGGTGTTTTTGAAAATGACATGTCATTTAGAATGAACTTAGTCGCAAATAATGACTTGATTATTTTTGTTGATTCAGATAGTTTTGATAATTCAAATACCGCAAATGCTTTATTAAATCAGAGTCAAACTGTAATTGATGCCACCATAGGATCAGCAAATTACGATATTGGACATACAGTAAGTACTGGCGGCGGTGGCGTAGCACAGTTGAACTCTCCTTGTGGAAGTGGTAAAGCAAGAGGAATTACAGGTCAAGGCTCACCAGTTGGAGACCCTTTTGATATTGATTATGTTGCACATGAAATGGGTCACCAGTGGGGAGGAAATCACACACAAAATAATGCGTGTAACCGAAATGCGACGACTGCAGTAGAACCAGGAAGTGCATCAACAATAATGGGCTATGCAGGAATTTGCGCACCAAATGTTCAAAGTAACTCGGATGCTTATTTTCATACTGTTAGTATTAATGAGATGATTGCATTTATTGCTGGAACTGGAGGAACGTGTGCTATTGCAACTGCTAATGGGAATACTGCTCCAATTGCAAATGCAGGAATTGACTATACGATACCAAAAGGAACGGCTTTTATTTTAAAGGGAACTGGTTCTGATGCCAATGGAGATGCTCTAACGTATTGTTGGGAGCAAACTAACAATCAAACGAGTACCCAACCACCCACTCAAACGGCTACAACTGGTCCGAATTTTAGATCTATTGCTCCATCAAGCTCACCAAACAGATACATGCCACCTTTGGCAAGTGTTGTTGCAAATGTTTTGAATCCAACGTGGGAAGTAGTGCCAACTGTGGCTCGAACTATGAATTTTGCTTTAACAATAAGAGACAACAGAACGCCAAATGGTGGTCAAACCAAAAGAGACGATATGGTACTTACCGTTGCTAATGTGGGACCTTTTTTAGTGACTAGTCCAAATACTGCTGTATCTTATATTGGCAATGTGTCACAAACGATTACGTGGGATGCAGCCGGAACTACTGCAAACGGAATTAATTGTGTAAATGTTGATATACTTTTATCGACAAATGTTGGACTTACTTTTCCTATAACTTTATTGGCAGGAACTCCTAATGATGGTACACAAGCAGTTACTATTCCAAACATAGCCGGAACTACGAATCGTATTATGATTGCGGGCTCTAATCACATTTTTTATGATGTATCCAATACGAACTTTACAATTACAGCGGGAACTGCAGAGACTACCGCTCCGACACCGCCAACTCTCGTGGCTTCAAACACAACAATAAATTCAACACTATTGAGTTGGTCTGGAGCAACAGATAACATTGCAGTCACTGGTTATTCCATTTTTAGAAATGGGGTACTAATTGGCACATCGACTAGTACTACTTATTCTGCTACTGGCTTGACTGCAGCAACTACTTTTTCTTTTACAGTGAAAGCAAGAGACGCCGATGGAAATTTTTCAATAGATAGCAATTCCGTTAGCGTTACAACACTTAGCACCGACACAACGCCGCCTTCAGCACCAGTCTTAAGCAATAGTTTGACAGCGATTACTTCTACTTTTCTTTCTTGGACTGCCGCTACGGACAATGTTGCAGTGGTGAGTTATGACATATACCGAAACAGCGTGTTTTTGGCAAATACAACCGCAACAACTTATTTGGTTACTGGATTAACTGCATCTACACCGTACACTTTTTTTGTCAGAGCAAAAGATGCCGCTGGAAATGTCTCTTCAAACAGTAATGTTGTAAATGTTACAACACAAGCACCTGATACCATTCCGCCGTCACCACCAATATTAAGTGCGTCATTGACTACATCTACGTCAACCGTCCTTTCATGGTCCGGAGCTACAGACAATGTAGGAGTTACGGCATACGATGTTTATCGTGGTGTTACACTAATTGGTACCGCAGCAACTACAACATTTAATGTGACAGGATTAGTACCGCTAACTCCGTATTCATTTTCGGTAAGAGCAAAAGACGGATCTGGAAATATTTCCGTTTCAAGTAATGTAGTTTCAATAACAACGACAGAATTTACTTATTGTACTTCTCAAGGAAATAGTGTTGCAGATGAATTAATTGGGAACGTAACATTGGGAACAATCAACAATACTTCTACTGGAGGTTCTGGATACACAGACTTTACCAATATATCTACAAACTTGATTGTGGGAACTACTCAGACTATTACCATCACACCAACATGGACAGGTACAGTTTATCCTGAAGGTTATGCTGTATTTATAGACTACAATCGAGATGGAGATTTTCTTGATAGTGGGGAAACAGTATTTACACAAGCCGTCACAACTTCAACACCAATTAGTGGCACATTTACAATTCCATTAACGGCGACTATTGCAACAACGAGAATGCGTGTTTCTTTAAAATACAACGGTATTCCAACTGCATGCGAAACTTTTTCATTTGGACAAGTTGAAGACTACACAATCAATTTTCTACCACCTTCAACTACACTCAATCTAAAACTTTTTATTGAAGGCTACTATGACCCTTCAACCCATGAGATGAAACCGGTAAAAGCAAATCAGGGAATTGGATCGAGTATTACAGATGTTGATGATATTACAGTAGAATTGCGTGATGCCACAACTTTTACTGTAGTTGCGACTACGACTTCAATACTAAAAACAAATGGTACTGCAACATGTACATTCAACTCAAATTATACGGGTTCCTATTATCTTGCGATTAAACACAGAAGTGCTGTTCAGACGTGGAGCAGTGATCCAATTTTGTTTTCAACAAATCCAATTTCCTATGACTTTTCAAATGCCATCAACAAAGCATATGGATCTAATTTAACGCAACTAGAACCAGGAATATGGGGCTTTTATACTGGAGATATTAATCAAGACGGCAATATTGATACAACGGATTATTCCTCATGGGAAAGCGATTATAATAATTTTGTTTCTGGTTATTTTGCGACAGATTTGAATGGAGATGGAAATGTAGACACATCCGATTATTCTTTGTGGGAAGAAAAATATAATAATTTTATTTCATCCTCAACACCATAATAACGTGTTAAATTAAAACGCTAATTGGTTGCCTGATACTAGATAAAATTATATTTGAGCACAAATAAATTAAAATGGCTCGATTCAAAGAAAACGATTTACCAAAATCAAAGATTACAGCTACTTCACTTCAAAAGGCTACACTAATCTTTACATATTCTGGGAATCATAAATGGAAGTTTTATGTGGGTTTGATATTTCTTCTCTTAACGGGAGGAACAGCATTAGCGTTTCCAAAACTAATGGGAATGCTTGTTGATTGCGTGAAGAACAAAGACCATATCTTAGCCAATAACATCGCGCTTGGATTGGTTTTGATTCTTTTCCTTCAATCCTTTTTTTCTTTTTTCAGATTGTCGCTATTTGTAAATTTTACTGAGAACACGCTGGCTAATTTGCGTTTAGCACTATATAGTAATTTGGTAAAACTACCGATGTCTTTCTTTTCACAAAAAAGAGTGGGAGAATTAAACAGTCGAATTAGTTCTGACATTACACAAATTCAAGATACATTAACTTCTACCATCGCTGAATTTTTGAGACAATTTATTTTGATTATAGGTGGTGTAATTCTGCTAGCTAACGAAAGTTTCAAATTGACATTACTAATGCTTTCCGTTGTACCGTTAGTTGCAGTTGCAGCCGTTGTCTTTGGTCGATTTATACGTAAGTATTCTAAAAAAGTACAGGATCAAGTTGCCGAAAGTCAAGTCATCGTAGAAGAAACCATGCAAGGTATTTCAATTGTAAAAGCGTTTGCGAACGAATGGTACGAGATCGCCAGATATGACGGGAAAATTCGAGACATAGTTAAATTAGCAATTACAGGTGGAAAATATCGAGGATACTTTGCTTCCTTCATCATCTTTTGCTTATTTGGTTCAATTGTCGCGGTTGTTTGGTATGGCGTGCAACTTAGTATTAGCGGTGAAATGAGCGTTGGGCAATTAATCACTTTTGTGCTTTACTCCACTTTTGTAGGCGCTTCGTTTGGTGGCATTGCAGAATTGTATGCGCAAATTCAAAAAGCTATTGGTGCAACAGAGCGAGTTTTTGAATTACTGGAAGAAAGTCCAGAGCAGATAAATACTGCGGAAGCAACGCATCAACAAAAAATTAACGGTGACGTAAATTTTAAAAACGTAACATTTAGTTACCCATCGCGAAAAGAAATCAAAGTCCTAAAAGGGGTAAATTTTACCGCAAAATTTGGACAAAAAATAGCAATTGTTGGACCTAGTGGTGTGGGAAAATCAACGATAGCTTCGCTCCTACTTCGCTTCTACGATATTGATGGCGGAACCATCGAAATTGATGGAAAAAATATTTACGATTTTGATTTAGAAACCTTACGTGGTAATATGAGCATCGTACCGCAAGATGTGATTCTCTTCGGAGGAACTATCAAAGAAAATATTGCTTACGGAAAACCAAATGCAACTCAAGATGAAATAGAATTAGCCGCTAAGCAAGCCAATGCGCTCAATTTTATTAACGGATTTCCAGAAAAAATGGAAACGATTGTTGGAGAACGCGGTATTAAATTATCGGGAGGACAACGTCAACGAATCGCCATTGCTCGTGCATTACTTAAAAACCCAAGAATCCTAATTTTGGATGAAGCAACCTCTTCATTAGATAGCGAAAGTGAAAAATTAGTACAAGAAGCTTTAGAAATTTTAATGGAAGGTAGAACGAGCATCATCATTGCGCATCGACTATCCACAATTCGAAGTGCGGATCAAATCTTAGTTCTTGATAGTGGTATTATTACCGAGCAAGGGACACATCAAGAGTTGTTAGCGCTAGAAAATGGGCTTTATAAGAATTTAAGTAATTTACAATTTAGCAATTCTTAGTTATTTTATTTTTCTGCGGTCTCTTTCTGTTTTGAGTAAATTCAATTCACGACTTGTTTGTCCCGCAACTGAAGTGTTTTCCTCAGCTCTTCGAATCAAATACGGCATCACATCGCGAACAGGTCCAAAAGGTAAATACTTAGCAACATTATAGCCGTGGCTCGCCAAGTTATAACTAATGTTATCACTCATGCCATATAATTGTCCATACCAAATGCGTTTGTCGTCCTTTGCAATTCCATTTGCTTGTTGCATCTCCATTAGTTTATAAGAACTTTCCTCGTTATGCGTCCCAGCGAAAATAGCCATATGATCAATATGCTTCATCATATAATCAACCGCCGTATTGTAGTTGTCATCGGTTGCTTGCTTTGAGGCGCAAATAGGCGTTCGATAGCCTTTTTCTTCTGCGCGAGCATTTTCCTTTTCCATATAGGCACCACGAACCAATTTCATTCCAATAAAGAAACCATCTGACTTTGCTCGATCATGCAATTTTTTCAAATAGTCCATGCGATCCCAACGGTACAATTGCAGCGTATTGAAAACAATTACTTTTTCTTTATTGTATTTTCGCATCATATCTTCTACCAAATCATCCGCAGCATCTTGCATCCAGCTTTCTTCAGCATCAATAAGCAAAGCGACATCTTTTTGATGCGCAGTTTTACAAATCAATTCAAAACGCTCTTTAACTTTTTGCCACTCAATTTCTTCTGCTGGCGAAAGTGCTTCCTTCGCTCCCACTTTTTCGTATAAGTCCAATCGACCTAAACCAGTTGGCTTAAAAACCGCAAAAGGAATCGCTTGACGTTCTTTAGCAAATTCAACGGTTTTTAAGGTCATTTCTAAAGCCGCATCAAACTGTACTTCTTCTTCTTTACCTTCTACAGAATAATCCAAAACAGACGAAACTCCTTTCGTGTACAATTTATCCACAACCGACAAACAATCTACTTCATTGACACCGCCGCAAAAATGATCGAAAACGGTGGCTCGAATCAATCCGTCGACAGGAAGATGGGCTTTTAAAGCAAAGTTGGTCACGGCAGTTCCGATGCGAACCAGCGGCTCATTGGCAATCATTTTGAATAAGAAATAAGCTCTATCTAATTCGGTATCACTTTTTAAAGCAAATGCAATTTTAGTGTCGTTGAAGATTTTTTCCATGGGTAAGAATTGAGTAACAAATATACTTAGTTTAGTACACTTAAATTCAAAGAATCGTTAGATTTTCTGCGATATTAACATTTTTAAATATCAAAACAAAGACTTAACTCATAAACAATTAGAAATGAAGCACTACGATTTTACATTGGCAATATTCTTAATCATTCCATCAAAAATGAAAAAATGAAATGGCACCATCGCATACCAATATAATCGACCAAAAATTCCTTTAGGTCTAAATGTTGCAATTTGATGGAGTGTGTTTTTTTCATCGATTCGGAATTCTAACCAAGCTTCGCCAGGAACGCGCATTTCAGCAAAAAGTAACAATCGTTTCTGCTCTTTATCAGCTAACAAAACCCGCCAAAAATCGAGTGCATCACCATTGTCTATCAGTGTCGGGCTCTTCCTTCCTCTTCGTAAACCAACACCACCAAAAAGTTTGTCGATTGCACCTCTTAAGCGCCACATCCAATTGCCATAATACCAACCTTTATCGCCACCAATAGACCAAATATTTTCTAAAACCTGATCAGCATCGACAACAGTAATTTGTTTGCTATCTTTCAAACAACCAAAACTCGGCACTTGCACATAATTGGAAAGATTTCCTTTAAAACGACTACTTACCAAACTGTCTTTCCAACTTGAAATCACCAGATTCTGCTCAATTTTTTGGAAGGCTAACGTAATAGCGTCGACATACGAAATAGGTTTTATTTGCAGCAGTTTCTGTAATCGATTGTCTTTACAAACCACTTCCACTTTCATACTGTCGACCAAATTAATCGCCAACTTATAAGAGGTTGATGTTACAAAATACAGCCAATACGATGATAATTTTGGTGTCATAAATGGTATAGTGAAGATGGCTAATTTGATACCGCGTGTTTTCGCATACAATTGCATCATTTGCTTGTACGTGATAATATTTGGTCCTCCAATATCAAACGATTCATTAAAACAATCCGCACGATTTTGAACACCAATTAAATATTGCATCACATCGCGAATTGCTATAGGTTGCGTCTTGGTTAACACCCATCTAGGAGTAATCATGATTGGCAATTTTTCGCACAAATCACGAATAATTTCGAAGGAAGAGCTGCCAGAACCTACGATAATTCCAGCTTTCAACACAGTCAAATTGGGTTTGCCTCCAAACAATATTTTCTCGACATTATTTCTAGACAACATGTGTTTTGAAAGCTTCGGATCATTGACAATTCCGCTGAGATAAATGACTTGTTTGACATTCATAAACTCAGAATAGCGGTTGAAGTGGTGCGCCGTTAATGACTCCATTGTATCAAAAGTTTCAATTGAACTCGACATCGAATGAATTAGAAAATAGGCAATATCAATATTTGTTGGACAGTTTTCTACATTGACTTCATCCAAAAAATCAACTTCCCAAATCGTCACTAAAGCGAGTGTTTGCGGGTCTAATCCCAATCGAATTTTATCTCGAACGGCACAAATTACCTCATGTCCTTGCCGCAGCAGTTCAGGCAACAATCGTTTGCCGACATAACCATTTGCACCAGTTAATAAAATTCTCATACTATTTCTTTGTTATTGGTTTAACCACAAATTTCTATACTGGCGGTTTTTATCATAAACAGTCGCTTGCTTTTCAATATTAAAGTAGCGATTTTCCCTGGGATCATTGCCCACTCCAGCAATGTAAGCCCAATTGCCCCAATTACTACATTCATCATAATCTACTAATTGCTCTTCAAAATAAGCCGCTCCGTAGCGCCAATCCAGTTTTAAATCGTTGCAAAAATAACTCGCTACATTTTGTCGTCCGCGATTACTCATAAATCCGGTTAACTTCAATTCAAGCATATTGGCATTGATGAAATCTTCCTTTGTGGTCCCATTAATCCATTGATGAATTAACTTATCACTCACCGATTTGGAAATTGCTTTTTCACTTGTAATTCCAGAAGGAAGGAACATTTTTGATTGGTGTTTCTTGAACATAAATCGAAAGAAATCTCTCCACAATAACTCAAAAACCAGCCAATAGGTAGATTCGTTCGCTCCAAATTTTGCTTCGTATTTCTTTAATTCTTGGTATATAAATCGCGGTGATACACAGCCCAATGCCAACCAAGCGGAAAACTTAGAGGAATAGTTTGCACCTATTAATCCGTTTCTTGTTTCCTTGTATTTCGAAATACTTTTTGTTTCAAAGAAATAATGATTTAATCGATGGTTTGCTTCTGTTTCGCCACCTTTAAATTGTAACGCAGCACGAGCATCCATTTTTATATCTTCTAAGCCCAATGCTTCTAAACTCGGCCATATTGCCTCTGGAATCTCGGGTGAAGTTATCTGTAAAGGTTTCGCAAAAATATTTCTAATAACAGCGTCCTTTTCTGTTTTCTTGCGGAAATTAGTGAACACATCCGGAATATCTTTAATTGAAAAAGGTAAATCCTCGGCATGATACAACGTGCTTGTGCTAAAAGATTCAAACTCACATCGCAACTTGAATAGCGCATCAACGACCTTTTTTTCAGAATGTTTTTCTTCATGCGCCACTTCGCGCTTCGCAAAAACTTTATAAACCTTGTATTGCGCTACTATTTTTGCAATTTCTACTTCAGGATTTCCTTTTAGAATAAGCAATCCAGAACCTAAGTTTCTTAAATTTTTATCCAAATCCTGTAGTGATTCTAATAAAAACTGAGCTCTAAAACTTCCCGTTTTCTTAAATCCAAAAGAAGTAGTTTCGAAGTGAGAATCATCAAAACAATACACTGGAATCACTTCATCGCTTTGCGCAATAGCTTTGGCCAGCGTTTCGTTGTCTTCTAATCGCAAATCGGTTTTAAACCAAACAATGGAACGTTTCATAATTCATTTATATTTTCTAAATAATAATTCGCTTGTTTTAATAATGCCGCTTTGGCATCGGGTTGCATTTTTCTCCAAACGTTATACATCATACCAATTCGCGGATTTTTTGCTAGTTTACCTTCATTTCTGTCATAAAAATTCCAATATAAACTATTGAATGGACAAGCTTTTTCGCCTGTTTTTAATGCTTTATTATAAAAACAACTCCCGCAATAATGACTCATCTTATCAATATAGGCGGCTGAACTTACATAAGGTTTTGTTCCCACAATACCGCCATCGGCAAACTGACTCATGCCCCGGGTATTAGTAATCTCTACCCATTCGATGGCATCGATGTAAATGCCGAGATACCAAGCATCAACCTCGTCGGGATGAACGCCGGCCAACAAAGCAAAATTACCCGTAATCATTAAGCGTTGGATATGATGTGCATAAGCGTAATGCAACGATTGATTAATTGCATCTTTCAGACAATTCATTTTCGTTTTTCCTGTCCAAAACCAATCGGGCAATTTTTCCTGATTATTGAAAAAATTCATCGTCGAATATTCGGGCATTTTCAGCCAATATATTCCGCGCATATATTCTCGCCACCCGATGATTTGACGAACAAAACCTTCCAATTGGTTGTATTCGATTTCATCGGGTCGTTTACGCCATTCTTGAATGGCGCACTCGATTACTTCCTGTGGCGAAACCATCTTTACATTCATCGAAAATGAAATTCGAGCGTGATACAACGACCATTCATTGGGTGTCATTGCATCTTGATAAGAACCAAAGAGATGCAAACACTCCGTTACGAAAAACTCCAATAGTTGCAACGATTGCGATCTGTTTATAGGCCAAACAAAATTGAATGTGTCAATATCTCCAATCGTTTTAACACCTGCTTGCTCTATTTCTTGAACAATATTTGTTACGTTGTTTTCAAAAACTAATGGTGCAATGGGTTTGTGATTTTTAGGAAGTTTCTTTCTATTCTCGCCGTCATAGTTCCATTGTCCAGTAAACGGTTGATTCCGTTCCATCAAAACATCATGTTTTTTTCTTAAGTAACGATAGAAACTTTCTAAAAGAAACGTTTTCTTACCTTCAAAGAAACTACCCAATTCTTCCCGAGTTGTAAAAAAGTGTTCCGAATCAACCGCAGCACTTGTTATTGCGATAGATTGACAAAGATTTTTCAACTGTTGATCAACTCGATATTCATCAGGCAATTGATATTCAAAATGCGTGAATGTATGTTTCGAAATTAGACTAAGAATATTCTTTTCAAAAGACTGCTGATTGTCTTCATCATTGAGTTTAATATAAATTACTTGATGATTATAAGCTACCAATTCAGCGGCAAACTCTCGCATCGCGGCAAAAAATCCAACTACTTTTTGAATGTGATGTGCAGCATAATCGGTCTCTGTTCGCACTTCCATCAAAACGTAGGTGATGTTGCTATCAGCGCGGTCAAACCAAGAATGCTGGCCGTTGAGTTGGTCGCCTAGAATTAATCTTAGAATTTTTGATGCCATATTATTTATTCATTCTGCATTTTTCACTACAATATTTCACTTCATCCCACACTTTTTCCCATTTTTTGCGCCATGAAAAAGGTTTGTTGCAAACCATGCATATTTTATTCGGTAGATGTTGTTTTTTAACTCCTTTCATTGGAAAAATGCAATCTGTTTCTTTTCCAATCAACTGTTACAGAAGAACCTTTCGCTAAAAATACTGCTGTCGGTCTTGTTTTATTAAGCACAGAAAAAGCAGGACCATACATGGCAGCGAAATCACAATTAATATTGTAATTCAACATTTTACAAACTTTCCAACTCGGATGTTGCAAATGATACTCTTCTGTAGCGCTTTCATTCACTTTAGTGTAACCGTAATAATGCTCATAGATAAATTCCTCAAATGAATTGGGAAGCATTTCTTTTGAAGCAACTTCAGTCTCTACCAAAATATGATTCCATTTTTTATCTAGTAGCCAGTCAAATTTTACCTGCTGTGTTTCTACAAATTGATGGACGAAATGTTTTGTTGGCACAACGGTATAATGTTCTTTGTATAATTTGTTCGCCATCCAAGCTACAATGCGATACGGAATCGTTTCATTGATAAAAACGACTCCGCGTTTGATGGTCGTTCCTTCTTTTCGTTGAACATAAAACCGAAGATTGATCTCTTCAAAATTTCCTAAATACGGAATCGGAACTTTAAAAATTTTGGTGTTCTTGAACATAAAACCTACTAGACTGACGTAGGCTTTTCCGTTAAATAAATCGAGTTCAACGCCATTTGGCAAAAAGGCCAACAGTATTTCTGGATCAATTTCGTAATTGACCATGATGATGTTTTCCCAATTTGCTTTTAAAAAAGTAGCCATTATTGTGTTCTTGTTACTTTAAATTTTTGGTTGGTGGTATTTACATGCTTTTTCAATATTCGATTTCCTTCCTCTTTAACTGCATCCTTTTTACGAAAACCCCACACGATATCGCTGGCATATTTTCTCGTTTCTTCAATATTTACGATTGGATTCGGATAGTCCACACCAATTTCACAATGATAAAATTGTTGTTCGATAGGATTCAATTTCCAAGGTTCATGAATTAAATCAACTGGAACTTCTCCCAATTCGGGAATCCATTGTTTGATGAAAATACCATCAGGATCATGGTCTTCTGAATTCTTAATTGGACTGTAAATTCGGATGGTATTAATACCCGTTGTACCCGATTGCATCTGCAATTGCGGATAATGAATTCCAGGTTCATAGTCTAAAAACTGCCGTGCTAAAAAATGCAATTCACGCCAATCTTGCCACAAATTGAAAGTAAAAAAAGAAACCACCATCGCCCGCATTCTAAAATTGAGATAGCCAGTGGCCACAACGCATCGCATGCACGCATCAATAATTGGAATACCCGTTTTTCCTTCTTGCCAAGCTTTGATGTAAGCTTCGTTTTTAGGTTTTACTAACGCATCGTAGGCTCGATTCACATTTTCAAATTCCATGCGGCATTCGTCTTCAAATTTTTGTATAAAATGACAATGCCAGTGCAATCGCGAGACAAAATTGAGTATCGCTCGTTTGTTTTTGGAATTTTCGTAATGTTGATTCGTATACTGATAAATCATGCGCATGCTAATATTGCCGTAGGTCAGATAAGGTGACAGCCGACTGCATCCTCTTCTACTCAAACTTGGTTTTGAGATATGTTTACTGTAGTTGACGTATCGCTCTTTTACGAAACTATCCAAATAGCGCCAAGCCAAGTTTTCGCCGCCTTCTTGAAAATTTTTGTTTCTCGTTGTAATTTCGTTTGACAAATTTTCGCCTTTTACCGAATCATAAAACTCCGTATCCAGCGCTTCAATTTTTAGTGTATTGAAATCAAGTACTTTCGGATCAGCGCGCATCACCGTTTCCCATCTTTTGTCCCAATCACTTCTCGATTTGAGCTTCCGAATGACACCGTGCATTTGAAATTGTTTCCAATTTATATTGCATTCCTGAAAGAAAAACTCCATCTCAATGTCGCGATCATAGGTCACTTTATTACCAATTTCTTGATGAGAAAAAACAGTCTTTATATCATAAATTTGAACTAATTCCTTGAAAACGGTTTTCACTTCATTTTGAAAAAAATAGATTTTAGCATCAATTCTATTCAATTTGACTTGCATGTCTGCTATCGACTCAAAAATAAAACGCCAATGACGATGATCAGAATCATCATAATTCATGACTGAAGGCTCAAAGAAATAGAGTAAAAGTATCGGTAGATTCTCTTGTTGCGCCCAATAGAGTGGTTCGTGATCTAAAAAACGCAAATCACGTTTGAACCAAACAATATTGATGGCTTTTTTACTCAATTTATTTTGATGGATGTTAGCTCTTTGTCTGGCTTTGCATAACTCAAACGGTCGAGCTGCACTGTTTTATGATAGCTATCCAAACCAGAGCAGGTAAGCGATGCTGCTTTTTCTATATTTAAGAAACCATCTTCTTCAAGACAATCCGACGGAAAGTAAACAGCATTGACTTCACCAATGACCAAAACTGTGTTATTGATAGAAAGATCGACTTTTTCTTTGAATTCCATGGCGATTTGCACTTGACTTTCCGCTACAAATGGCGCAAAAAATTCGTCTTTGGTTTCAACATTGAGACCAGTTGCGTCAAATTCTGAAATGGCTCGGTCGTATCTCGCAGAAGTCTGATGCGCTTGTCTATATATCGACTCATTAATATGATTGACGGTGAAAAATTTCGTTTCCAAAATATTTTCCAGCGAATGTCGCTCAACCACACCAGGGCGAAAAATAATTCCCAATAATGGAGGATTGCTGCCAATGTGAATGAGAGAACTCACAATAGCCAAATTGGTTTGATTCAAATTATTTTGAGTTCCGATTAAACACACACTTTTGAAGCCCGCAATGCTATTCACAAAGTGAACGCGTTCTTGCTTTTGCATGTCCATGATACTCTCAAAATTGATGTGTCTTTGCATAATAATATTGTCTAACTATATTTGAAAACTGTCTGTTAAAGTAACGAAACCCACTTTTTGTCGCTGTTTAATTTGAAGGTACCAATGTGCTCTTTATTCCATTCCAGCGGTGAAATTAAGGAGAGAAAATTAATGCCGTCTTCCCCACGATACAAATGATAGATTTCCCCGATTACAGGTTCAAAGGAAAATTTAGAATTGTATACCAGTTCGTTCCATTCGTATTCTTGCATCAAATTTTGATACTGCACTTTGAGTTCATTGAACTTATTTTCAAACTCTTTATTAACGTTGCTAATACCTCTGCTTTTCCAAGAAACCACATCATCCACTTTTATTACTGGTGCGCCAACGCTGGTTGAGTACGGCAATAAACTGGCGTGATACCCTTTTTCTTCAGAATAGACAATGTTGTCTGGAATTTCCTTTGTCATCTTAATTATACTTATGATTTGATATTTTATCTTTTGCTATTATCGTTTTGAAATTTTGTTATTCGATATCGCTCTTTGCAATTTACATTTGAATCTATCTATACCGCCAACTCTAGTCGCGACATGTTTAGTTTTGCAATTTTCAACGCGCTTCCGCCATAATTTATAACTGCTGAACTTCAATTCTTTTTTCATTAATACCTTCACTTCAGACTCTAATAATCCAAACTGAAATTTAATAGCATCAAATGGCGTTCGGTCTTCCCATGCCATTTCGATAATTCTGTCAATCTCTATGTCACTAAATTCACGTTGTTTTGACATCTACGTACTTTTTGTTTATTTATTATGAAATAATGTTCCACAAAATTAGCCTTTTATCCAGACAAGAATCAAAAAATTTTCATAAAATTGAACTACAAATAATAAAGACAATTAGAGAAAAAATCCCTTATTTTGCCAAATACTTTCAAAGACCATGATGCAAACCATTCAAGCCAATGGCTATCCAATTTATTTTTCCGAGACTGGCTACGAAGCACTAAACCAAACCTTGTTAAATGAAAAGTATTCGTCGATTTTCGTGCTCGTTGATAGTCACTCCAATGAATATTGTTTGCCTCAATTTTTGCCTTATTTAGCTACAGAAATTGCAATTGAAATCATCGAGTTTGAGTCTGGAGAAAGTTCTAAAAATATTGAAACCTGTGTCCAGATATGGGAAGCGCTAACAGAATTAGGCGCAGATAGAAAAAGCGTAATCATCAATTTAGGCGGTGGCGTCGTGACTGATTTGGGCGGCTTTGTTGCTTCGACGTTCAAAAGAGGCATCGACTTTATTCACGTTCCGACAACTTTACTTGCCATGGTTGACGCTTCAGTGGGCGGAAAAAATGGTGTCGATTTGGGCAATTTGAAAAACCAAATTGGTGTGATTAATGTACCAAAGATGCTAATTGTCGACCCCACGTACCTTGAAACATTACCCAAAAACGAAATGCGATCGGGATTGGCGGAAATGCTCAAACACGGCTTAATTCAAGACCGCATTTATTGGAAAAACTTTACTCATTTAGCACAACGTGATTTCGCAGATTTTGATATCCTAATCTATGAATCGATTGTTATTAAGAATAACATTGTGATGCAAGACCCAACCGAAAATGGTATTCGTAAAGCGCTTAACTTCGGACATACACTCGGCCATGCAATTGAAAGTTACTTTCTAGAAAATGAAAACAAAACAACTTTACTTCACGGAGAGGCCATCGCTGCAGGAATGATACTGGAGAGCTTCATTTCATGGCAGAAAAAACTCATCGAAGAACAAGAGTATCTCGAAATAAAAAACACCATCAATCATATATTTGATCGTATCGATTTTGAAGAATCCGATCTCCTTCCGATACAAGATTTGCTCATTCATGATAAAAAAAATGAATACGGAATGATTCAATTTGCATTACTTGATTCGATTGGTAAAATAAAAATTAATCAAACCGCTGAAAAAGAATTAATTACAGATGCTTTTTTAAATTATAAAACTTAATATTTTTTTAATAAAAGGATTGCAATTCACTTATTTTATTTTTTACATTTGCGTCAATGAATGAAAACCGAAATACCGAAACATCCGTAATCTTTGAATCACTTTTAAAGAAATCCTATCTTCATTTTTTGAAGCATGTTTTGGCTATAAAAGGTAATTTACATTTTGAAATTTATATCAATACCAAGCAGTATAGCGAGAAACTTCCCATTATCTTCGCTAATATTCGAGTTTGAATGACGGTTAAAAACAGTCCTCAACTTTTTTAATCCCTATTTAAACAACATCAATGAATACAAAATATTTCGATTTAATCAATCAAACGTATTACTTCCCTCAAGAAGAATTTTCTTTAAACAAAGACAACCTACAGTTTCACAATATCGATTTAATGAAATTGGTAGAACAATACGGAACGCCGCTAAAATTTACTTATTTACCACAGATTTCCAACAACATCATTAGAGCCAAAAACTGGTTCCGAAATGCGATGGAAAAAAACAAATATGACGGTAAATACTATTACTGCTATTGCACCAAAAGCTCCCACTTTCAGTATGTGATGAATGAAGCGTTCAAGAACAATATCCATCTTGAAACCTCTTCTGCATTCGATATCAACATTGCGGAAAATCTTCTAGCAGAAGGAAAAATAAACAAGTCGACGTATATTATTTGCAATGGTTTCAAAAGAGATCAGTACATTCAAAATATTGCGCGATTGATCAATAATGGCCATAAAAACGCCATTCCGATTATCGATAATTACGAAGAACTCGATTTATTGCAAGCAGAAATCAAAGGAAAATTCAAAATCGGAATTCGTATTGCAGCTGAAGAAGAACCAAAATTTGAGTTTTACACTTCTCGTTTGGGCATTGGTTACAAAAACATCGTGGCATTCTACAAAAAGCAAATTCAAGAAAATAAAAACTTGGAATTGAAAATGCTGCACTTCTTTATCAATACCGGAATCAATGATAACGCGTATTATTGGAACGAATTGGTAAAATGTATAAAAGTGTACATTGCATTGAAAAAAGAATGTCCAACTCTAGACGGACTCAATATCGGCGGCGGTTTCCCGATCAAAAATTCCCTAGCTTTTGAGTACGACTACCAATACATGATTGACGAAATCATCAATCAAATCAAAATTGCGTGCGAAGAAGCGGAAGTGGATGTTCCCCATATTTTCACCGAATTCGGTTCCTTTACCGTTGGAGAAAGTGGCGGCGCGATTTATCAAATTCTCTATCAAAAACAACAAAACGATCGAGAAAAATGGAACATGATTGACTCATCTTTCATCACCACATTACCAGACACTTGGGCGATTAACAAACGTTTCATTATGTTGGCGGTCAACCGCTGGAACGACCAATACGAGCGCGTACTATTAGGCGGAATGACTTGCGATAGCGACGATTATTACAATTCCGAGCAGAATATGAACGCGATCTACTTGCCAAAATACAACAAAGAGAAACCTTTGTATATCGGATTTTTCAACACTGGCGCGTATCAAGAAACCATCGGAGGCTATGGCGGATTGCACCACTGCTTGATTCCACAGCCCAAACACATCTTAATCGACCGAGATGAAAATGGCATCTTGGCAACTGAAGTCTTCTCTGAACAACAAACTTCAGAACAAGTTTTAGAAATATTAGGATATAATAAAAAATAAATTATTTTTGAAGAATAATATTAGGAAACGGAAAGCCTAGCCCTGATAGCAGTGGAAATCCTTTTTTGTTTTGTCACCCCGAGCGCAGTCGAGGGGCGCGTTTTACAAAACAAAAAAGATTGTAACGGATAGCAGGAAACAGCTCCTAAAAAGGCGAATCGGCAAAGCAAGTAGCTCCTAAAATTAAAAACAACATCACAATGAGTAAAGGACCTATCAGTCAATTTATCGAAAAACATTACCTGCATTTCAATTCTGCCGCTTTGGTTGATGCCGCAAAAGGCTACGAACAACAACTAGCTAATGGCGCCAAAATGATGGTGACCTTGGCCGGTGCTATGAGTACCGCAGAAATTGGAAAAATATTCGCCGAATTTATTAGAAAAGATAAAGTGCAAATTATTTCCTGTACTGGCGCTAATTTAGAAGAAGACATCATGAACTTGGTAGCGCATTCTCATTACGAGCGCGTCCCACACTACCGCGATCTCACGCCACAAGAAGAATGGGATCTGTTAGAGCGTGGTTTAAACCGAGTAACAGATACTTGTATACCTGAACACGAAGCATTCCGTCGTCTGCAGAAACACATTTACAAAATTTGGAAAGACGCTGATGACAAAGGAGAACGTTATTTTCCGCATGAATTTATGTATAAAATGCTTCTTTCTGGCGTTCTAGAAGAATATTACGAAATAGATTTAAAAGACTCTTGGATGTATGCCGCTGCTGAAAAGAATTTGCCTATTATTGTACCAGGTTGGGAAGACAGCACGATGGGGAATATTTTTGCTTCGTACGTCATCAAAGGCGATTTGAAAGCCTCAACGATGAAGTCTGGAATCGAATACATGGTGTTTTTATCTGATTGGTATCCAAAGAATAGCGAGAATGGCGTTGGATTTTTCCAAATTGGTGGTGGAATTGCCGGAGATTTCCCGATTTGCGTCGTACCGATGTTATACCAAGATATGGAAATGCACGATGTGCCATTTTGGAGTTATTTCTGCCAAATTTCAGATTCGACAACCAGTTATGGATCCTATTCTGGCGCGGTGCCCAACGAAAAAATTACCTGGGGTAAATTAGATATCAAAACCCCAAAATTTATTATTGAATCAGATGCGACTATTGTTGCTCCTTTAATTTTTGCTTACCTACTTGATTTATAATATACTATGAGAAGAATTATTGTTGATTACTCAAAATTGACTAACGAAATTTTAACCTTATTGGTGGAGAAATTTCCTGACGGATATGATGATTCTAACATTATCCGATTCAGAAATGCCCACAATGAATTAATCGAAGCAGTTGAAGTACGGACTGAAGACACCATATACTTGGTGAAAGTCAGTACCAAACTAGCTAGCAGATTGGAAAAATTTGATGAAGAAGATATTGATGATATTGTTGACCCAATCGATGTGATAAAAGACATTGATGAAGATGCATTGACTGAAGAAGAAGATGACGAAGAAGTGGATGTGACAAAAGATCCAGGTGGATCCGATGACGACGATTCGGAAGATGACGACGACGACGACGATGAGGAAGACATTGCCGACGATGAAGATGATGACGAAGACGAAGAATAACCAATAGAGAAAAAGGAACTTAAAATGAGTTCCTTTTTTTTATAGATATCTTTCTTCAAAAATCCGTTGATGATGATTCTGATGCCCGATAATGACGAATCCCAAAGCACGCACCGACATAGTATTATTGGAAGCTATTCCCGTTCGTACTAATTCTTCTTGGGAAAAACTTTTAAATAATGATAAAGTCGATTGACGCACGACCGCCAATTCCGTCAATAACTCTTGAATGCTTCTTCGATTGGCATTAGCTTCAACAACGTATTCATTCTCATCAAAACTAGCCAACGGTGTTTGGTCATTCCTAGAAAAACGCAAAGCACGGTAAGCAAAAATTCGTTCTGCATCAATCAAATGCTGAAGAATGTCCTTGATGGTCCATTTGCCTTCCGCGTAGCGGTAATCGAATTTGTCCATCGGAATATTTTGAACAAACTTAATCAACCGATGCACTGAAATTTCAAGTTCTTCAATTAAAGTATATTCATTGGAAACAGATTGAACATAAGGCGCGTAATAGCTCGCATATTCGTTTGATTGCAATTGATTTGATTTCATAAATAAAATTTAAGCGGAGTTTCTACTCGCATTGGTATTCCCAAACAACGACCTTGTCACCAATTTCTGATACACTTGAATCAGTTTCTCATCTGGCTTGGCTTCTTGATTTAACTGATGAATACGTGACAACGCATATTGCTGAACGGTCAACAAAGGTTTAACTATATTTTCACGCACCACAATCGACGCTTTACCATCGGGATAATTCTCCATCAATTCTTTGTGCCCAGCAATTTTAAGCAATAAACGTTTGGTTTCCAAAAACTCATTGTAAATGATGAGCCAAAATTCACCAAACTCTGGATCTTCTTTCATGTAAGCCGTCAAAGGGAAAAAGGATTTTGCCAAAGACATCATACTGTTTTCCAACAAGGTTTTGAAGAATAGCGAAGTATCAAACAAATTTTGAATTTTGTCCCATTGATTGGAATCTTCAAAATGTTTCAAAGCCGTTCCTACTCCAAAAAATCCGGGAACATTCTGCTTGAGTTGACTCCATGATCCTACAAATGGAATCGCTCGCAATTCGGAGAAATTTAATGTTTCTGAATTTTTTCGCTTGGCAGGACGACTCCCAATATTTGTTTTGGCATAGTAATTCAACGTACTCATTTGTTCTAGATACGGAATGAACTTCGGATGTTTTTTGAAATTAGAATATTTTTCAAAACCAACCGCGGCCAATTCATCAAGAATCAACTTTTCTTCTGTACTTAAAGATGCTTGCGTTTCGGCAAATACTTGATTGGTCGCACCCGCACTCAATAAGTTTTCCAGGTTATATCGGCAAGAATCCAAAGTTCCAAAATTGGAGCTGATCGTTTGTCCTTGCACCGTGACTTGAATTTCTTGATTTTCGATCGAAGATCCTAATGAGGCATAAAACTTATGCGTCTTTCCTCCTCCTCTAGCGGGCGGACCACCGCGTCCGTCAAAGAATATCACTTTTATTCCATACTTTCTTGAGATGGCAGTAATTTGTTCTTTCGCCTTATAAATACTCCAATTCGCCATCAAATAACCTCCATCTTTGGTTCCGTCAGAGAAGCCCAGCATTACTGTTTGTTGATTATTTCGACGTTTTAGATGATTGGCATATTCACTGCAATTATACAATTGCTCCATAATTGCAGCAGCATTCTGCAGATCATCGATGACTTCAAAAAGCGGCACTACGTCGACGGTTGGTTGATCCCAATCGCATTGACGGATTAACGCAAAGGCTTGCAAAACCTGAGCGGCACTGTCGCAATTGCTAATGATGTAACGGTTACAGGCTTTCTCTCCATTTTTCGATTGAATCGTTTTCATCGCATAAATCGAAGAAATTGTCGATCTCGTCATTTCATCGGCAAAATCATCTGCATTCAATTTCCCTTTTATTGATGCAATAGTATCCAAAATTTCTGATTCGGAACCAGCAATCAGAGTCGGATATATTTCAGCAAAAACTTGCTCATGTATTTTGCTGTTTTGACGAATATCTAAAGTTGAAAAATGGAACCCAAAAAGTTTTACTTTATTAATCAGCGTGTTTAATTCATCTACATATAAAGACTGATGTTCTTCAACAATTATAATTTTTATTTTTTGAAGTTGACTTTCCAGCTCTTCTAACGAAAGATAAATATCTCCGTCAGAATAGAAAACAGACCGATAAATCTTCGACTCTAAATCTGCCAACAAAACATCCACTTTAGAAAAAGTGAGTTTTCGTTTTAGTTTTCGAATGTCCTTATAGTAGCACTTAAGAATGGAAGTCCGCAAACGATCCGAAACATTAAGCGTAATCTCAGTAGTTACAAATGGGTTTCCATCACGGTCACCACCGGGCCAAAACCCCAAATCGAAAATTGGATTTTGAATGCTGTCATTGTTGAAAATATTCTTCTGAACATAGCTTAAGATTTCACCGCTAGTTTCATAAAACACATTCTCAAGATACCAAATTAAACTGACGGCTTCATCGTATGGACTTGGCTTCTGTTGTTTTATAAAAGGTGTCTTTCCGAGCTGAGAAAGTAGTTTTTTGATAGTGACTAAATCATCAATTCTGATGGCTTCGGTCAAATCTGTAATAATTCCCAAAACGGCACCAGGATAAAACTGAGTTGGATGCGCAGTTAAGACTGGTCGTACTTTGAAAGATTCTAAAAACGAACGCAAGTCCTCTAACTTGCCTTTGTCCTCGGCATTTTCTTTTATATCTCGCAGCGAACCTTTTCCCTCTAAATTATTGACAACCGCAAAAGCAGCATCCTCAATGGCATCAAAAAGGACAATTTGCCTTTCTATATATTGTATAAATCGAAATAACAAATCAACGCGATCCCATTCTGAAGTATTATCTAAGTATTTGTAACTAAAGAAATCGACAATTTGAATCGGTGTTTCTTGTTTTTTGAATCCTTTCTCGCAAACTTCAGTGAACAAAGGAAGCAGCACTCCAGTATTATCAATAGAATCAAATGGCAAAGTCAGAAATACGCTGTTATAGACTTGGTATTTTGACAATACATTTTGATTAAAACGTTCAATTTTAGGAAGCGTGTACATGCTAATTTGGATTTAAAAATAAAAAACCCCAAGCGTCCACTTGAGGTTTCATTATAAAATGCGTTCAAGTTGCCTACATATTCTTGAAAATCGTATGCATCAAACGTTTTTTATCGTTGATACTTTCCTCAAGAGAAATCATGGTTTCCGTTCTGTAAACACCTTCAATATCATCAATCATAAAGATCACTTCTTTGGCATGTTTGGTATCTTTTGCTCTTATTTTACAGAAAATATTAAATTTACCAGTTGTTACTGAAGCAACAGTAATGTATGGAATTTCGTTAATTCGCTCCAAAACAAATTTGGTTTGAGAAGTATTGTTTAAGAATACTCCAATATAAGCAATAAAAGAATATCCCAATTTGTCATAATCCAACACTAAAGAAGAACCCATGATGATTCCGGCATCTTCCATTTTCTTCACTCTTACGTGAACGGTTCCGGCCGAGATCAATAATTTTTTTGCAATATCAGTGAAAGGAATTCTAGTGTTGTCAATCAACATGTCTAAAATCTGATGATCCACTTCATCTAATCGAAACTTACTCATAACTATAAAATTGTTTGTTTTTGTTTATCGCTACAATTTAGAAAAACTTATTGAACTATTTACTACAAAAACCTAAAAAATTTAATTAAATGGTAAACCATTAACAATTTTGATGTTTTTATCTAAATAAAAATTAGCTTTTTCATTTAATTTCGGAATATTATCTTTTTCATCTGAGTAATATGCATCTTTCGCATCATATTCAAGATGACCAAAATAAGCCTCTAAACTACCTATTTCGCTGAAATAAGCCTCAAACGAAACCTGATTTGCAATTAGTTTTTCTTTAAATTGAATGGCAAAATTCGCACTTTTTATAATACCATCATAATTTATTTTGACATTTTTATAAACAATATCGTAAAAAACGACTTTATTTTGAGGAATTCTCAAGTAATCTTCAATTTTATTGTTAACTATAACGTTTTCGTATATATACCGCAAACCTGAAACTAGCGCCAAAAAAATGAACTTTCTCGTTTTCTCCCTTTGATAATCGTTTGCAAAATGACCAGCTTCAAAAAGTATTGTTGGAGTACCCATCGACTGAAACGTATCTCCAACACAATTCAAATTAAATGCATCATCAAATCGACCAACTTGATTTGGGATAAGTTCTTGTAACGTCTTATTCATGGCAACAATAACATCAACTGCCAGTAATCTGGTGGCATTGTACTCACATTCTTGATTGTATGCCGGCGCTAAAAAGGAAACTGTTGCTGGTTTACCAGTATTTCCTGCTCCAAAAATCGTTCGTTGATCATGCAGGTTGAAGCAATAATCTGGTTGAAAGTCATCAAAGGCTTTTCTCAAAATCTGACTTTCTGGTTGCGACAGATTTTGCGCGTCTCGATTCAAATCAATTCCATTGGCGTTTTCTCTGGTATAAGACAATGCTCCATCTGGATTCAAAATAGGAAAACACAGTAAAGTAAAATGATTGAAAAATACCAATGCTTCTTTGGTCCCACTATTCAAAAATAAAAGCAAATCCAAAAGTGCTTTCGTGGTGGTGCTCTCGTTGCCGTGCATTTGCGACCAAAGTAAAATCTTTGTTTTTCCAGTTCCTATAGTATATGAGTAGATTGGTTTTTGTAAAACAGAATTTCCTTCCACCTTCAGTTGCTGGCTGGTATTCCATTGCTCCAAAATCGGTTCAATGTCCTCTAGAGTAACATATCTACCACTTACACCATCTAATTTATATTGTTCGTTAATTTCTTGGATATTCATTATAATTCCTCTAAAAAAATTAGTTTGACACATCAACTGATTTAAATTCAAAACTCTTTTCCGGCACTTTTCCTTTCACATTTTCAAAATGAGGCATTAGCATTTTTAAGTCCTCATCAATCTTTCCAGTAGAAAAAAATGGAAGTCCAATTTGCACTTGCTTTTGTCCATAATTAAACGCCACTGGAATGATAGGAACTTTCGCCTTAAGTGCAATATAATAAAAACCACTCTTCAATTCAGTCACCTTTTTTCTTGTTCCCTCGGGTGAAATAGCCATCCTAAAAACGTCTTTCTCATCAAAAATTGCAGCGATAGAATCCACTTTATTTAAACCACCAGTTCTATCTAGAGGAGCGCCACCCATCCACCTAAAATACCAACCAAAAGGCAAACGAAATAGTTCTTGCTTTCCTACAAAGTTCATTTCTAAACCAGTTATTCCGCGAGTGAAGAGCCCTAAATAGAAGTCGTGCCAACTCGTATGCGGAATCACCATCAAAATACATTTTTTGATTTCTGGACTGATATTTCCGGTAATTTTCCATCCCATCAATCGACAGAAAATAAATTGATAAAGCCATTGTTTCATTCAAAACTATTTCTGTAAAATTAACATTAATCTCTTATTTTTGAATAAAATAATTTTAATGTTCCGAAGACTTCTAAGTTATCTAGTTCCAATCAATGTTTATCAGAAGAATTCTGCTATTAGCAAAACAATTGAAGTCAATTGGAACAACGGTGAACTCGTACTTGATTCTAAAAATACTAACTACTCCTACGGCAGTCTCCAACGAATTTTGCGAATTGGATTAAAAAAAATTGGTTTTGAAAACATTCGAGCAATGGAAAGTATACTTGTTCTTGGTGTTGGTGGAGGCAGCGTTTTCAAAACCTTGGTAGATGAAATTAGGTATAAGAAGGAATTAATCGGTGTAGAAATAGATGAGGAAATGATTCAAATCGCCAATAAGTACTTCGAATTGGACAAAATACCAAATTTAACCATCATCATAGACGATGCTTTTGAATTCGTTTTGAAAACAAAGAAAACGTATGATTTGATTATTGTAGATATTTTCGAAGATACAAAAATGCCAAATTTCGTTTATGAAAAGTTCTTTATGAACAGAATAGGAGATTTACTCAACAACAAGGGATTCATTCTATTTAACACCATGCTTTTGGATGAAAAGCAAAATCAAAGAAATAAAGCATATATTCAGGAATTTAACGCAAAGTCTTATACAGCCTATTCGATACCGCGAATAGAACGACATAATGAAATCATTATCATTCAAAAGAATATTTGGTCATAACTTGCGTTTTCTAGAACCTTTAATCTCAATTCATGCGAAATAAATCTATCATAATTCTTTTCATAGTGCTACTAACGACTCTTGCATTCAAACCAATCAAAGAAAGCAAAACCACAAAAGCAGCCGTCAAAATGCAGGATTTCGTCATTGATATTTCAAAGTATTCACGAACAATTGATAGTAATTTCATTATCATACCGCAAAACGGTCCAGAATTGGCATTTGAAAAATTGAATACTTCTGGAAAATTTCGATCTTCTTATATGGACGCCATTGACGGTATTGCGGTAGAAGATTTGTTTTATGACGGAAAACCGAAAATCGACAACTATAGATTGCAAGTCCTTCGAAAACTACAATCGGCAAAACAAGTGATGGTTTCTGATTTCATTACCAAAGATGAGGCAATCGAAACCGTAAAAGCGCAAAGTTCAAAGGAAAAATTCCTGCTCTATCCGCGCGTCAGCAACAACGAGCATTATCGCGAGATTCCAACTGTGGTTCCCAACGAAAACAGCAATGATATTTTAAAATTGAGCGATGCAAAAAATTATCTGTATCTCATTAACCCAGCAAATATCCGAACGAAGCGCGCTTATTTAAAAGCCATTGCAGAGACCAATTTTGATATGATTACGATTGATTTATTTTTTAATGATGAACCGTTAACCGCCAAAGATATTGAACAACTAAAGAAAAAAGCCAATGGCGGAAAACGTCTCATTATTTCGTATGTCAATATCGGAGCGGCAGAAAACTGGAGGTATTACTGGAATCGAAGTTGGAAACTCAACGACCCAATTTGGCTCAAGAAAAAATATGTGGGCTACGAAGATGAGTTTTATGTTCAATTCTGGCATGAGGACTGGAAAAAAATCATCTATGGAAATGACGAATCTTATCTCAAAAAAATACTTGATGCCGGCTTTGACGGTGCTTTCCTAGACAATGTAGAGGCGTATTATTTCCTTTATAACAAGTAAATTATCATTCGTGGGTTAATAAATTTATCGTACTTTTAAATAAACTAAAATAGTGTTGATTCTAAATCAAAATCTACTATTGTATGCCTAGACCTAAACAATCCATCTTAGCCAAATTACTCATCGGAAATGTATCGCGACTGCCACAATCCAAGTACAATCCGATTCAGAAAAGAATTCTCAATATCAAGGCGATTTGGAATAATGACCACCAAGATGACAACGGAATTGAAAAAATAATTCGTTTGTTGCTTTCCTTTTCGCAAATGCTTTTCCCTGGAATTTACATAAAATACTTGGCTTGGAAAAGAGGCAATGAGTACGAAGATTTGGCGCTCGACTTATATGTCTTACTAAAAGTCGCTTTTCCGATGTTATTGATTGTCTACGATTGGCATCAGTTTCACTTCCTGATTTGGATCTTAATTTATTTCCTATTAGAAACTATTTTATACATTCCAACGCTCATTTTTGCTTCTGATTTGTTCTCTCGACCGAGATCGTACAAGCGTTCGATGCTATTGCTATTCTTTAATTATTTGGAAATCGTATTGGCATACGCCGTATTATATTCTTGTGGAAATAATCTAAACAAACCTTTTCACCATTGGTTTGACGCGGTATATTTTAGCATCATCACTTCTTCTTCCATCGGTTATGGCGATTTTTATCCTGTGACTACCTACGGCAAATTTCTCGTCAGCACACAAGCATTACTATTCTTGTTCTTCGTCGTTTTGTTTTTGAATTTTTTCTCAACGCAAATCAAAAGTAAAGGCTATTTTGACCACGAGAATAAGGAATAACTAAAGGAGTTGTCTTGCCTTTTCTAAATCTTCCGGCGTATCGATGCCAATACTCACATGCGGAGTTTCGACCATTTTGATGCGTTTGCCAAATTCTAAATAACGCAATTGCTCGAGTTTTTCTGAAGCTTCCAGCGATTTCATCGGCAAATGGTAAAAATCAATCAACGCCTGTTTTCTAAAAGCATAAATGCCGATGTGTTGAAAGTACCGAACTCCGACATTCTTTTCTCTTGGATAAGGAATTACAGAACGAGAGAAGTATAACGCCATCCCGTTTTGATCCACAACGACTTTGACGTTATTCGGATTATTGATCTCATTTTCATCTCTAATTTCACGCATCAACGAAGCCAAATCAATTTTTTGTTCAATATCATTTCTAAAAACATCAATCACTTTCGATAGCGAATCCCGATCGATAAAAGGTTCATCGCCTTGCACATTCACAACAATATCCACATCCAAATTCTCGACTGCTTCTGCAATTCGATCGCTACCTGATTCGTGTTCTTTGACGCTTCTGAAGGCTTTTCCGCCTTGCGCTACAATTTCATCAAAAATCAAATCCGAATCCGTCACCACAAAAACTTCATCAAATAATTGCGTGTTTACCGCCGCTTCATAAGTTCGCGTAATGACGGTCTTTCCTCCTAAATCCTGCATCAATTTGGCAGGAAATCGAGTTGAAGCGTAACGAGCGGGAATAACGGCGATGATTTTCATTGACAAGGTTCTAAGGTTCTGAGGCGCTAAGATACTGAGTTTTGTTTTTGCCACAAAGACAGGAAGTCGCAAAGTTTTTTTTAAATGATTAGAAGCTATTTCCTGCTATCCGCTATATCTTTTGCGTCGAACGCCGCCGCAAAAGGATAACCGCTGCTATCAGGGCTAAGGCTTCACGTAAACCAAGAAAACCTTTGTGACTTGGCGCCTTCGTGGCTATTCCTCCAAAAAATTCTCATCCTTAAAACCAATCAAATACAACTTATCTTTCGCTCGCGTAATCGCCGTATACAACCATCGAATATATTCTCTATCGATGCCATCAGGTAAATACGGTTGCTCAATAAATACCGTATTCCATTGGCCTCCTTGCGATTTGTGACAGGTAATCGCATAGGAAAATTTGACTTGCAACGCGTTAAAATATTCGTTCTCTTTTACCTTTTGAAACTTCTTATATTTGGTTTCGCCTTCGTAATCTTGCATCACTTCTTGGTACAATCGATTGGCATCGTCATAAGAAAGCGACGGTGATTCGCTGGTAATCGTGTCCATCAGCAACACCGTTTCAAAAGGTTTCTGGTTCGGATAATCGACCATTCTTATTTTGACATTAGCGAATTTGAAACCGTATAATTCTTTGATATTGAAAATCTGCAACACCTCGATAATGTCACCATTGGCTATAAATCCAGCTTCATCGGATTCTTTCAACCAGAAATAATTGTTCTTCACGACCATCAAATAATCACCGGTCGAGAGTTCACTTTCCTTGTCCAGAATCTTCGTGCGAATTTGCTGGTTGTATTGGTTGGCGCGTTTGTTCGAGCGCACGATAAAAGCCGTGTCTTCAATGCTGTAATTGCTATACGCTGAATTGATCGCATCTTGAATATCGTAACCATCCGTCAATCGGACAATGTCGGTGAAGTGTTTCAACTGAAATTGAAAGGTGTCAAAAAAATCGTCTTTCAGTAACTCGCGCAGCTCCGTTGCATTATATAAAATTCCGGAATTCTCTTCTTGTCGCATGACTTCGTCGAGCTCGATGTGCTTGATTTCTTTGTTATAGTTCAATCCCAACGAATCAATATCCAGCGCGGGCGAAATAGACAAATTTACTGGTGGCAACTGAGCGGTATCACCCAGCAAAATCATCTTGCAGTTGACACCTGCGTAGACGTACGAAATCAATTCATCGAGCAAGGAACCATTATCATACAATTTACTTTCCTGATTGACATCCGAAATCATCGACGCTTCATCGACGATAAAAATCGTGTCTTTGTGTTTGTTCGGCTGCAACGTAAAACTCACGCCGCCTCCACTACTCTTTTTTGGAAAGTAAATCTTTTTGTGAATCGTAAATGCTGGCTTTTGCGAATAATTAGCAATGACTTTCGCCGCACGACCGGTGGGCGCCAATAGCACATATTTCTTATTAATTTCTGCGAGATGATTGACAATTGTGGCAATAACAGTAGTCTTCCCTGTTCCCGCATAACCTTTCAAAACAAAGATTTCGTCTTTGTTAGTATTGGTAATGAATTCCGCAATTTGTTGAAAGAAAATATCCTGTTTTTCCGTGGGTTGAAATGGAAAGTTTCGGGTTAAAATGCTATAGAAATTGTGGGAACTCATTGGGTTATTTTCTAACCGCAAAGTACGCAAAGTTTTTTGATGAAGCTCGCAAAGATGCAAAGACGCAAAGAAAAAAAATTGGGAGAATTACTGCTTGATGATTTTTTCCGTTTTCAAAATCTGATTCTCTTTATTGGTGATTTTTACAAAATATAGACCCGCATCTAAACTACTAGAATAAATGGTTTGCATTTCGTTCGTTAGTAATTGTTCTGGAAGTACTATTTTTCCTAGAACATCATAAACAGTTGCGAAAATTTCGCTATTAAAATTATTATTGTATTGAATTGTAAAGTCTCCATTTGTAGGATTTGGATAAACAGTGAAAATAGGACTTGAAACTGAATTAGTACTTAAATTAGTGACATCTTTCCAAAAGTAAACAAATTGATTTTCGAAATTGCCACTAATAATAATTTGAAATGGATTACTTCTAAACCAAATATAACCTGTACCACCTTCTCCAAATATATTTTCTAATTGTACCACTTTTTGTCTAATTACGTTGTCGAATGTACCAAAAGGAGTAATTAAGGTTCCGTAAGCATCATAGGTTCTAATTTGAGTAGTTGGTATTGCATCTGGGAAATTTGACAAAGAAGTATCACTAATTTCACTATTAAATGTATAAGGAAATTGAACTATTAAATTAGTATCAACATATTGACCTACTGTAGTACCATCTACAAAACCTAGATATTCATAAGTAACTGGATTCAAATTATATGCATAATAGGAAATCAATCCGTTATCATTCTGTTTTTCACAATAATTTGCCGAAGGAAAAGATTCATAAAACGGCATAGATGTTATTGGAATTACAGTATAAGAAAAATTTCTTTCCTCTAAAGTAATCTCCGAATAATCCCAAATTTGGTTGGCTCCGGGGGAACCGTTAGTAAATCCGACTGTACTTGCTCTGTTACCAATTCTTGTATATTCTGTCGGAAAGTTTGCATCAGTTATGATGGGCTGTGCGTGCGTTGTTGCTACAAAAAATAAAATCAACAAAATATTTTTTCTCATCTGACGCTTTTTTTGAATTATAATTTAAACGAATGTAAATCTAAATATTAATCTTTAGCAAACAAGCAGCAATCAGAATCAATTGCCCTAGCCCTGATGGCAGCGGTTATCCTTTTGCGGCGGCTTTCGACGCAAAAGATAATAGCGAACAGCAGGAAACAGCTCCTAAAAAAAATCAAAAATCATCTAAAAAAATTGTAAGTTTGTCGCATTCGATTTTGAAACGAAAATCTACTTTATGTTAGTCAATGCCGCCAACATCACGGAAAAGAAATACCAAAAACTGACGATTCAAGTGTCTTTGACTGGGATGTCGTTTGCTATTTTTGACACGTTGAACCATAAAGTTTTAGCGTTAGAAAGCATCGATTTTGACAGTGCGATTCCTAATTTTAAGATTGAAGATACGATAACAGAACAGCTCACAAACAATCCTGTTTTTAAAGAGCGTTATGACGAAGTCGCGGTGCTGTACGACAATCACTTATCGACCTTTGTTCCGGAGCCACTCTTTGATGAAAGTTATTTGGGAAGTTATTTACAATACAACACCAAAGTTTACGAAAATGACTTTTTTGATTTTGATACGTTAACCATTGCGCCAATTCACAATGTATTTGTCCCTTATGTGAACATCAATAATATTTTTATTGATTATTTTGGAACCTTTACTTACAAACATGTTTCGACTGTTCTAGTCTCTCGTTTGCTGGAGCGCTCTAAGAACATTGATGATAAAAAGATGTTTGTGCATATGTCAACAAACCATTTTGAAATAGTGGTCGTGCAAAATCAACACTTATTGCTTTACAATACGTTCGAGTATCAAGCGCCCGAAGATCTCATTTACTATTTGCTTTTTACCGCAGAACAATTGAATCTGAATCCAGAAGTTTTCAAACTAGAATTTCTAGGAAATATCACTGAAGAAGATGCTTATTTTAAGATTGCTTACAAATACATCCGAAATGTTAGTATGCTAGATGTTAGTGATTTAAAAGAAAATAATTCGCTTTCTACTTCAGAAAATTTAAGGCATTTTATCCTCTTACAATCGTGAGAATCATTTCTGGTAAATTCAAAGGAAGACGCATCTCACCTCCCAAAAACCTTCCCGTTCGTCCGACGACTGATATGAGCAAAGAGGCATTGTTTAATGTCTTGAATAATCATTTTCATTTTGAAGATTTAAAAGTCCTCGACCTATTTTCCGGAACTGGAAATATCAGCTATGAGTTTGCATCTCGCGGAAGTAAAAACATTACGAGCGTAGACGGCGATTTCGGTTGCGTAAAGTTTATCAAACAAACCGCTGTCGAATTCGACTTTAATATCGCAGCCATCAAAAGCGATGTGATGCAATATATCAAACGTTGCAAATCTAAATACAACATTATTTTTGCTGATCCGCCGTATGCTTTAGACCAGAAGTCTTTTGATGGCATTGTGCTCGCCGTATTTGAAAGCGAGTTACTAGAAACGGAAGGCATGATGATTATTGAGCATTCCAAATACACCAAACTCGATCACTTGATACACTTCTCGTTTAAGAAAAGTTATGGCGGTTCGATTTTTAGTTTTTTTGAAATCAATACTGAGGAAGTTGAATAGACTATAGGACCGTAAGACTGTAAGATTTTAGGAATTGTTTCTATTGAAATCAGTTGCCCTAGCCCTGATAATTTGATATTAAGAGGAGGAAGCCCGGTGGGCTTCAGGTATAAGGCAAGAATTGAATGGAGCTAATAACTTGAAATGTTACGAACTGCCCTAGCCCTGATAGTAGCAGAAAGCCCGCAGCGCAGCGAGGACTTGCAGCGGATAGCAGGTTCCCGGCTCCTAACCCTTCGACTGCGCTCAGGGTGACAAGATTAGAAACACTGTCTTTTATCAAAAAAAAGCAGACCTATAAGCCGGATTCTGTACCCACAAAGTGAGTCCTTATCATTTATCTAGACCAACAATTACTCATTGGTTCGAGCTTCCTACCCTTCGACAACGGGCGAGAAACCCTTAAATGCCGATATACTTGGAATTTCACCGCATAGAGTTTACCTGGTTTCACTACAGCCGAACTGTACATACTTTCTGTTGCACTTGTCCTCGCCTTTCGACGGACGGGCATTACCCGCTATGCTTCTCTATGGTGTCCGGACTTTCCTCTCCTCACCGAAGCGAGCAGCGATAAGGCGGTCTGCGGCGCAAAAGTAAGGAATTACGAATTAGGAATTGGGAATTACGAATTAGGAATTACGAATTAGGAATTACGAATTAAGATTTTCAATTCGATTAGGAGCTCTTTCCCGCTGTACGTTTTATCTTTTGCGCCGAACGCCGGCACAAAAGGATGCCACTGCCATCGGGGCTAGGGCAATTGATTGGAAGATTGAGAGACTGCAGGATTTTAAGACGGTAGGATTTTAGGACGGTAGGATTTTAAGACTGTAAGATTCCTAGATTTTTTGATTTTTAGAAGTTGCATCTAACGTCTTGCAATCTTATTGTCTTGCAATCTTATTGTCTTGTTATCTTATTGTCTTACGATCTTAAAGTCTTACGATCTTAAAGTCTTACAATCCTAAAATCAAACCATCTTGTGGAAAACTTTTCCCCAAAACCAAGAATATCCAAATCAAGGAAGCAACAAAAAACTTATATTTGTTCACCAATAAAAAAACATGGAACAATTTGTAGTATCGGCGCGTAAATACCGTCCGCAAACATTCAAGGATGTTGTCGGGCAACAGGCCATTACGAACACTTTGCTCAATGCCATCGAAACCAATCACTTGGCTTCGGCACTTTTGTTTACTGGTCCACGTGGTGTTGGAAAAACCACCTGCGCTCGAATTCTAGCGCGTAAAATCAATCAACCGGGCTATGACAATCCGAATGAAGATTTTGCTTTTAATGTGTTTGAACTCGATGCTGCTTCCAACAATTCGGTAGATGACATTCGAAACTTAATCGATCAAGTTCGGATTCCACCGCAAACCGGACAATACAAAGTTTATATTATCGACGAGGTGCATATGTTGTCTTCCGCGGCGTTCAATGCGTTTTTAAAAACGTTGGAAGAACCGCCGAAGCACGCGATTTTCATTTTAGCGACGACAGAAAAACACAAAATCATTCCAACGATTTTATCGCGTTGTCAAATCTTCGATTTCAAGAGAATCACCGTCAAAGATGCTAAAGAACATTTGGCTGAAGTGGCGCAAAGTCAAGGTGTTTCGTTTGAAGATGATGCTTTACATATTATTGCACAAAAAGCGGATGGAGCGATGCGTGATGCGCTTTCTATTTTTGATCGCGTGGTTTCTTATTGCGGAAACAATCTGACCAGACAAGCCGTGACTGAAAATCTAAACGTTTTAGATTATGAAACGTACATCAACGTGACCGATTTGATTTTGGAAAATAGAATTCCAGATTTGTTGATGGCATACAATGATATTCTTGCTAAAGGTTTTGATGGACATCATTTTATAGCTGGTTTGGCCTCGCATTTTAGAGATTTGTTGGTGAGTAAAACGCCAGCAACAATTTCGTTGTTTGAAATGGGCGAACAAGCGCAACAGCTCTATGCAAGACAATCTCAAAAAGCATCGCAAGATTTCTTGTTGAAAGGAATTGATTTGGCTAATGATTGTGACTTAAAATTTAAAACTTCACAAAACCAACGGCTGTTGGTTGAACTTTGCCTGATGCAATTGGCCTCTATCACTTTTGATGGAGAAAAAAAAAAGTTGACGGATTCATAATTCCACCTAAATTTTTCTACGGTCGCGTTTTAGAACTGGCTGTGGACTCTCCAGAAATTATTGAAATTGTCGAAGAAATTCTCCCAACGATTGTGGATTCTGTAACAATAGAAAACTCTAAAGTTGCTTCTATTGTCACACCGAGCGCAGTCGAGGTGCCAATTCTAAAAGATAGCACTGCCGAAGAAAAGAAAGTATCGGCATTTTCATTAGCGAGTATCAAAGCAAAAAAAGAACTTCAAGAGTCATCCAAAGGAAATGTAAAAGAAGCCATTCATTTGCCAACAGAAGCGTTTAGTGAAACGGACATGCTTTTGCATTGGACAAAATATGCACAAAAATTAGGGGAGAAAGGTTCAAGAATTATGGAATCTTTGTTATTGATGAACGACCCCACTTTGAATGGGACAAAAATCACCATTGAGCTTCCCAACACAGGTGCAAAAATTGATTTTGAATCTGAAAAAACTCCGCTCTTAGGTTATTTGAAAGGACATTTACACAATCATGATATTGAAATTGAAGTGGTTGTGAATGAAAGCGTTGAAAACAAGTTTGCTTTTACTGCACAAGATAAATACAATCGTTTGAACGAATTAAATCCAAATTTAGAATTGTTGCGAAAAACTTTCGATTTGGATTTGTAAACTAAAATGTAATGCTGCCAAGTCCTTTAATTAGATTTGAACTATATGCTATCGTAATACATCGCTTTGATAATTCCGTCAGACAATCCAATTTTTGGCACATAGATGTGCTTGGCGCCAGACCATTTCATAGCATTTAAGTAAATTTTAGTCGCGAGGACAATTACGTCTGCGCGATCTGGATTCAAATCCAATTCCGAAACACGTTGCTCGTAGGTTAAGGAATTCAAGAAATTGAACCTTTTGTTTACGTAGGAGTATGACAAGGGTTTATCTTGTTGCTTGCCCGACATTTTGAATAACTTATTGATATTTCCACCAGATCCGATCAATGTCACAGATTCAAAATCTAGCGTGTGATATTTAATCCAACTCTCTATTTCGTGCCACACCACCTCATTTACCATTTCATTTAAGAGCCGAACTGTTCCAATCTTAAAGGATTTAGAAGCAATGACATTATTATTAGAAAACAAAGAAAATTCAGTACTTCCTCCACCAACATCCACATACAAATAGCTGCTATCTTTTTCAACTAAGTGACCCAAATCAGCAGAAACAATCATTTCAGCTTCAGTTTTTCCGTCAATTATTTCAATATCGATAGCTGCTTTTTCTTTGATAATGCGAATGACTTCATTCCTATTTGTAGCTTCTCGCATGGCAGAAGTAGCAAGTGCTTTGTATTTTTCAACATTATGTACTTTCATAAGAAGTTTAAATGCATTCATCGCATCTACCATTCTATCAATGTTTTCGTCAGAGATGTCACCAACTGTAAAAGAATCTTGTCCTAGTCGTATTGGCAAACGGACCAAAGCATTTTTGCTAAAATGAGTTGGTACACCTTTCTCTTCAATAATATTAGTAACAAGTAATCGCATTGCATTAGAACCAATATCAATCGCTGCGTATTTTTTTATGGTAATCATTTATTTGTCTTGTATTACGAATTTGGATTTACGATGACAGGTTCTTCTGAGGAAATCGCATATCGATTTTTATAATAGTTGTAAGTTTCTAATTGCGCCCTAAATACTGGGTCGTTGCCACGAACGCGGTATTTATTATCAAGCTTATCCGAATGATAACGTGCTTTCACATTTCCTTTCCAGCCGGTATTAAAAGCATCGATCAGTTCTTTTTTAATATTGGTGTCATAGATGGGACAAGTCACTTCTACGCGAGCGTCTATATTTCTGGTCATAAAGTCGGCAGAAGAAATAAATACGTCTGGATCACCACTATTAGCAAAGATAAACACACGCGCATGCTCCAGATAATTGTCAACGATACTGATGGCTTCGATGTTTTCGCTCATCCCTTTTACTCCAGGAATCAAAGAACAAATACCTCGCACCAACAGTTGAATCTTTACTCCTGCTCTACTTGCTTCATATAGTTTATCAATCATCTCAAAATCGGATAGACTATTCATTTTAAGTTTGATATACGCTTCATTGCCAATAATGGCATTGTTGATTTCTCGATCAATTAATCGATAAAAACGGGAACGCGTGTAATGAGGAGAAACGATTAGATGTTTGTAGCGATAAACTCTAAAATTAACATCGAAGAAATCAAAAACTTTATTGATGTCTTTGAGAATTTGATCGTGACAAGTAAACAAGGTAACATCCGTGTAAATTTTCGCCGTCGATTCATTAAAATTTCCTGTAGAAACTAAACCATAACGCTTTAATTTACCATCATGAATGCGCTCGATAACACAAATTTTACTATGAACTTTTAAACCTTTTATTCCAAAAATCAAATTGATTCCTTCAGTTTGCATTTGTTCTGCGTAGTAAATATTGCTTGCTTCGTCAAATCGCGCTTGCAATTCTATTTGAACCGTTACTTTCTTACCGTTTTTGGCAGCATTAATCAATGAACTAATAATCTGCGAATTCTTAGCTAGGCGGTAAAGTGTAATTTTAATTGTGGTTACTTTTGGATCTAGTGCTGCTTCACGAAGAAACTTGATTACATAGGAAAAGGATTGATAAGGTGCATTAATTAAATAATCTTTCTTGCTTATTTTCTCCAAAATACTGCCTTCTAAACTCAAATCACAAACCGGCAGTGGCTCGTTGGTTTTGTATAACAAATCGTATCTTCCCAAATTAGGAAAACTCATATAATCCCTTCTGTTGTGGTATCTCCCGCCGGGAATGATACTATCAGTTTCATGGATATTCATTTTTGTTATAAAGAACTTCAGTGTGTCTTTGCTAATTTCTTTATCGTAAACGAAACGAACTGGCTCTCCAATTCTGCGATCTTTGACACTGGTAGCAATCTTTTCCATCATGCTTTTGCTCATGTCACTGTCAATTTCAAGCTGCGCATCTCTAGTAATCTTGATCATGTTTGCAGAAATACTCTCATAATCAAAAATGCTAAAAATACTGTGCAAATTATGTCGAATGACATCATCCAATAGTATGATATAGCTCTTTCCATCCTTGGGTGGAAGCACTACAAAACGGTTGATTGTTTTTGGAATTTCAATGACAGCGTAGGTCACTTCCTGTTTGGGTTTGACTAAGTTAAGAATGGATCGTTTGGAAGGTTTTGGCTTCATTACCAATTTTACAGCTAAATAGCCCGAAGTATCTTTTAGTAATGGAAACTCCGCCAAATCATTTAATATAACCGTTACCAATGCGGGACTAACCGTTTGTATAAAAAAATCCTTAATAAAAGACTCATGTTCCTCTAATATCTGATTTTCATTGATAATAAAAATATTCTCAGATTCTAGTTTCTTCTGAATCACATTAAGAATTCTCAAACTTTCGGCTTGTTGCTGAATAACAATTTGCGTGATTTCTTGCAGTAATTGCTGTGAGCTAATACCACCGAGCACTTTTTCGCCTGAAATTCCAGACATACTAAGTCGTCGAATGGCGGCAAAACGCACTCTGAAAAATTCATCTAGATTATTGGAAAAAATACCTACAAAACGAAGTCTATCTAATAAAGGCACTGCGTCATCGCCCGCTTCTTGTAAAACTCTGGCATTAAATGCCAACCAACTTTTCTCTCTATCAATATAGGTATTCTGCGACATGTAACTAATTTAAATCTTTTGGGAAAATTACTTTTATTGTTTTACCGTTTTGTATGGATTGCCAGTCTTCTGTATCAAATTGCAAAGAAACAAAACCAGAAGTGGATACATTGTCGATAAAAATGCTTCCAAATTTATTAACAAAATTTGTAATTGCCTCGTTATGTCCAAAAAGAATAACATTATTATAAGAATTTGGAAATAATTTGATGATGCTCTCTAATTTCCGTTCCTCAAATGTATATAACTCTTCAGAAAATATAATATTCTCGATAGGATATGAAAAATTTTGAGCAAAAATAATGGCAGTTTCCTTCGCTCTTTTTGCGGCACTTGATAACACTTGAAATTGTTTCGGTAAAAAGGCCAAACAACTGTTAGCAACATCATGAGCGTCCTTTATCCCACGTTGCATTAAGGGACGATCAAAATCTTGTAGCGGTGCGTCCCAACTTGATTTAGCGTGTCTAATAAGTATTAAGTTTTTCATGACCTAGAGTTTAAAGGTACAATGTACTGATATAAATTATCATAACGAGTATCAATTCCAAATTATTCCGATTTGAATTTCAAAAATAAACACCTATTATGTCTATATTTTTTGTAAGACAATTCTTTCTTAAATACATCATCAATGCATTTTGTCGATGTTTTATGCATTTAATCGTCTTTTTGTTTTACTAAAAGCTATAGAAGGAATAGATTTGAATGTCAAAATAAAACAAAAGTGAAATACTTTTACTCAACATACAAGGAAAACAGAAAGTTCCGATGGTTCGCCATTGCGACACTTTTTTTGTTGAGCAATTATGACGTCGGCTATGCTCAAGTGCGCGTGCCTTTCAAAATCAGAACATCCACCACCACACCATTACAGACGAACTACAGCATAAACGGCGATTTTAGTTTTATTGGTAATACCAATTTAACATTAGTCAATTATGACAGTAATGTGAACAACAATAACAGTTCGATGCAATATATTGATGTTGACAACGACCCGTCTACGTGGAATTCATCTTCAGCCGATCTCCATTTTTCAAATGAAAATGGTTCATTAGATTCCTGTACGGAGATTCGCTATGCTGGATTATATTGGACTGGTCGAAGTACACCTGATGGAGCAGCGAATAGTCCGAATGAATTCTCAATTACAAAAAATATTGATGGAACTGCAGTAATAAAGAGCTTTAACAAGAAACGAATACTTTTCAAAGGACCGAATTCAAATAGTTATAACGAGTTCTTTGCAGAAGAAAATGCCATTTATTATCCAAATACTACTGACGCTTTTATTTACTCTGCTTACACTGAAGTTACTGATTATGTTCGTCAACATGGCATAGGAACTTACTTTGCTGCCGACATCGCTTTGGTTGAAGGAAACGGAAGCGGCACTGGCTATTCAGGAGGTTGGGGACTCGTTGTCATATATGAAAATTCAAAAATGAAACACCGCGACATCACCTTGTTTGATGGACATGCTTTTGTACTAAATTCAACCTCAAATGGTTATAACGTAGAAGTTGATGGTTTCAATACCTTACGCACAGGAAACGTTGGTGTCAAATTAGGCATTATGGCCAGTGAAGGAGATGTGGGATTGAATGGCGATTATTTTCAAATACAAAAAAACAGCGATCTTACCTTTAAGAGTTTGCAACATTCATTAAATTCTGAGAATAACTTTTTTAACTCTTCCAATACAAGTACAACGAGAAATCCAACGTTATCTAATAATACAGGAATTGATATTGCTACTTTTTCGCTTCCAAACGAAAATAACCAAGTTATTGGCAACAATCAGACTTCTACTAATTTTAGATATGGTACCGTTGGCGATACGTTCGCTATTTTTGCGATTGCACTTGCTGTAGATTCCTATCTTCCAAAAGTTGAAAATATAATTTCTGTTTCAAGTATCAATGGAATTTCATTTGATCCAAATACCAAAGTATTACCAGGCCAAGAAATAGATTTCAATGTGGCGATCAGAAATGCAGAAAACGAGTCGATTTCTAATTTTAAAATCGTCGTGCCCATGCCTTTTAATGCCAGTTTTGTTGAAGAAAGTGCACAAGGTATAATTGTTGCCAATCCGTCTGTATCAAACGCAAACAACATCCTTTTTGATTCGACAATCGGAACTTACGGTGCACTCGTGTGGAACTACGGGACCTTAGCAGTTGGTGAAAACCCAGAAACAGTTTTGGCAAATCTTCGCTTCAAAGTTAAAGCAACGGAGGATTGTTTTATTCTCAAAAATAATGTTTGTGATAGTACTATATATGTTGAAGGATTTTCGGCAGGAACAGGTAGTATTAGTAATGTCACTTTTGATGCTTGTCCCTTCATATTAGGTAAAAACACGGACGGAAATTGCGAAGGCCATATTGTCAAAGGACCAATAAGAATTGACATTGATGCTGCAAATTTTGTTGAAAGTAATTGCTCGACTGACATCATTCGAAATTTTACATTCTGCAACGGTCAAAGCGCTGTCTCAATATCTGAGATTGCTTCCAATTTCCCATCGGGGTGTAAATTTTACAACTCTTTTCCAGTTACTGAAAATTCGATACAGTATTCGAATTCTGAGGGATTTCCTTTGGCAGCTGGAAGCACAATTAATTACTTTGCAGTTCCTATGAATTTAGGAGTTGGATGCTACTATCCGTTTTCACTAACGAAATGCATAGAACTTATCGCCAATAATGATATCGGAAACACCATTAACATTAGTGTTGGCGGGATAGCCTACAATAATATCTTAGTCAATGACACATTAAATGGTCTTGAGATCTTACCCTCGCAAGTACAAATAACACTTATAAATCCACCTTCTGGAATTACATTAAACAATGCCAATGTCCTCGTTGCTGCCGGAACCGCAGCTGGCAATTATACATTAACGTACCAAATATGTGACTTAAGCGAGCTTTCACGATGTCAGCAAGCCAATGTGAATTTCACTGTTACCGATACTCAAATTGTTGCGGAAAACAATGATTTTGAAATTGAATGTTCGTATACTGGTATCATTGGCAATATTTTGAACAATGATACCATGAATGGGTCAACTTGTCAGCCAAATGAAGTGGATATAAGTGTTGTTTCGAGCACAAATCAAAGCGTTCAACTTAATGATTTGACGGGTGAAATTTTTATAGACGGCGATTTAAGTTCGGGAAATTATTTGCTTGAATACAAGATTTCTGTAAAAGGAAATCCAACACTTTTTGACGTCGCTACTGTTAATATACAAGTTGTCGACGGAACACCACCAGCACAACCGTTGCTTATAGATTTAGTTGGATATTGCTCTATTATTGCAACAATTCCAAGTACAACCGATTCTTGTTCAGGTAGCGTAATTGGCTATACTGAGGATCCTCTAGAATATTCAATACCAGGAGAATATACAATTCATTGGCGTTTTACTGACGAAAGTAACAACAGCTCCTATGTTGATCAACGAATCTTATTACAAAATAGTGAAGATTCTCTTCCTGGATATGGTTATGTTGATTGCAATCTCGATAATGATGCGAGTCTAAATATTGATTTGAATTCTTACTTACCAGAAGGAACAAATCGAGCGGGAAATTGGACATCGTCGACTAGTACACCAAATTTAGATGGGTCGGTTTTTAGTCCATACCAAGCGCCCACTGGTCAATATGATTTTCAATACTTGTACAACGAAGGCAATTGTAACCAAACGGCCAATGTCACCATTGAAGTTAATAATGACTGTTACGTCGCTCCTGCCTGCAATTTGATGGTTCACAATTCATTTTCACCAAACAATGATGGCATTAATGAAGTATTTTTTATTGAAAATATAGATCAGATTAATTGCTTCCCGACGAATAGTGTAGAAATTTATAACCGTTGGGGCGTATTAGTTTTTAAGATAAATCAATACGATAATTTAAACCGTGCATTTAGAGGAATTTCTGAAGGTCGTGCCACGTTGAATGAATCTGAACAATTGCCAACTGGAACTTATTATTATATAATTAAGTATGAAGATGAAAAGTTTAATAGTAAGGAACAAGTGGGCTACGTGTATTTAGTGATGTAAAATGCTAAAAAACAGTAAAATAAATAGTCAAATCGCACAAAATGTATTGTAGTAATAATAACAAATATTCAAAAAAGTGAGGTATAATAAACGTAAAACTGTCATTTTAACGAGTTTTCAGGTTGTTGGTAGAAAAAATGGTTGGAAAAATATTTATGTAAGTAAATTAGCCCAAAATATTTTAGCCGATTCCCAAATCTATCTAGAAAATTAAATCGAAAACCTAATAACGAATGTATTAATCTATAATGCTATGGAAAAAAGTGTCCCAAATCAATTCTTTAACCCACTGAACAATTTTCTGTTGTTCGGTCAATTTCAAATCTTAAATATGAAACGACTACTACTATTATTAGTATTGGCATTCTATTGTGCTGGTATTAGTGCACAGGAAAGAGGTTCTCAAGGATCTCAAGTAATGGAGGTCAACGCCTATATGGCTTACCTGCGTGCTTCCGAAGTAAGTGCAAGAAATTTGAATTCAAATTCAAGTCGATTGGAAAATTTACTGAAAGAAGTGCAGCCCGCGATTTATTTTCTCAATGGAGAAATAAGATTGTACGGAGAGAACCCTACTTCTCTTTATACTGACGTTGCTTCATTGCAAGGTCTTGCGTCTAGAATTACCGGCAATGAAAGTATTGAAATTGTTACGATTTCAATGAATCAAACTTCAGATTTGAGTAGACCAATAGATTTATCTGCATTTTCAAATTTCCCTAATTTGAAATACATCTACATAATGTCTACTGTTGAAACTTCAGGAAACGTTATTTCAGGTTTAATCCGAAATAGCAATGCAAGATTTGGAGTTTTTTATAAGGTTGACAAAGGTTCTTAATTCCCCAAATTAAAAAAGAAATCAAGATGAAAAAATTATATTTTAATTCAAAAGCTAATAACCAATTTTTCGGTTATTTTTCAATTGTATTCCTGCTTTTGGGAATTTCATTGACAACAACGGCGCAACTTAGAGTTCCTTTTACACAGAGAACATCTCAGTATACTCCAGACAAGAGAGTGTACAATGTAAAAGGTGATTTCACCATTATGGGAAACACCAACATGACACTACAAAGTTATGGTGATCAAACTCAAAATGGTAATAATACCATGATTTATGTGGATGTAGACGGAAACACCAGCAATGGAGTTGATGGAAAACCAACATTCAATTCATCGCGTTCCACTTTGACATTTTCAACAGAGAATGGTGCAACTCCATCATGTTCTAATATCATATATGCTGGTTTGTATTGGTCAGGAAGAGCGTCAGATAGCAATCCGAGTAACAACAGCTTCTCAGTAACGAAAACTATTAATGGTACTCCTGTTACAAAGAACTTCGATAAAAGAAATATTTCTTTGAAAGGTCCAAATGCGACAGCTTATACGCAATTTACCGCAAGTGCGAGTGATATTTACTACCCAACAACTTCAGATGGATTTATGTATTCAGCTTACAAAGAAGTTACGGACTATGTTCGACTAAACGGAATTGGTGAATATACAGCTGCAGACCTTGCTGTAAATGAAGGTAACGGTGGCGGAACAGGATTTTACGGAGGTTGGTCACTAATTGTTGTTTACGAAAATTCAAAAATGAAATATCGTGATGTGACTATTTTTGACGGACATGCTTACGTAACCAGTGGTACGGCTAGTTTTGAAATTCCAGTCACGGGTTTTAACACTGTTCAAGCTGGACCAGTAGGTGTAAAATTAGGCTTAATGGCTGGAGAAGGTGATAATGGAATTTCTGGGGATTACTTTGAAATTAAGAAACAAAGTGATAATACATTTCTTCGATTAAGTCATCCTGGAAATTCAACTGGGAACTTCTTTACTTCCGCCATTCAAACAGGAGGAAATGCCAGAACTCCGAGTTTAGTCAATAATACCGGATTGGATATTAGTATGTTTAATATACCAAATACTAATAATAGTGTATTGACTAACAATCAAAATTCAACAACCTTTAGATACGGTTCAACACAAGATACCTATGTAATCTTTGCCATCGCCATGGCAGTTGATGCCTATATTCCTGAAGTTGAAAATATCTTGACTGCGACCACGGTCAATAATGTTCCTGTAACCACAGAACCATATATCGCTTTGCCTGGTCAAGATGTAGGTTTCAATATTGATATCAAAAATTTAGGTACGGAGGCCATTAATAATTATAAAGTAGTTGTTCCTATTCCATATAACGCTTCCTATGTTCCTGGAAGTGCAGTTGGGACGATATTGTTTACACCACTTCCTACTCCAAATACAGTAACTTTCGACCCAACTCTTGGAGCTACAGGCTCTATCGTTTGGAATATTGGAACCTTACCTTTAGGAGTAAATCCAAGTACATTACTTGCCAAACTTTCGTTTAAGTTAAAAACTACGACCGATTGTTCTATTCTATTGAATCCAACTTGTGGAAGTCCAATTTTTGTTACTGCAAGTTCAAGTGGTACAGGCGCAATTACTGGTACCACATTCGCTGGCACAAGAGCCATCAAAGGATACACAAATAATGGTGCTTGTATCGGTCAGCCAATACTTGAAACCCTTGCTATAGGAATTAATGGAGCGAATTATGTTGCAGCAAATTGCCAAAACACGCCATTAATTAGAAATTTTGGATTCTGTAATACAGGTTCGACTATTGGAACATCTGCAATTTCAGCAAATTTCCCTCCTGGTTCTACATTTTATAATGAATTTCCAGTTACGTTGAGTTCTATTCAGTACTCTGATGCTAATCCATTTCCTTTGGTGGCTGGATCAACGACAACGTATTATGCATTACCACCAAATACTACTGCATGCTTCTTCCCTTTCACCATTTCAAAATGTAAAGTAATTGATGCTGTAAATGATTCAATTGGACCAATCAACGGTACAACTGGAAACACTAATGCCGGAAATATATTCAATAATAATGGAAGTGGCATTGACACATTGGGTGGAAATCTAGTGCTTATCACTCAAGTGAATCTTACTGTATTGACTCCAGCGACGCCAATCAGCGGCGGATTTGTTCCTTCAATTGATTTATTGACAGGTAATATTATTGTTCCTGCTGGAACTCCTGCTGGAGTATACACCATAGTTTATCAAATCTGTGAGAAAATAACACCTACCAATTGTGATTCAGCAACAGTTACGATTTGTGTTGGAAATGCCCCAATTTCTGGAGGTGATCAAGTGGCTTGCCAGACTTCTCCAGCTCAAACTTTAACTGCAACCGCAACAGCTCCTGGACAAACAATCGTTTGGTACAATGCGCTAACGAACGGAAATATTGTAGCTTCTCCAACGCTTAATACTGTTGGTACCGTTACTTATTATGCTCAAGCAAATGTGGGAAATTGTTCTTTCCCAACGCGTACTCCTGTTACCTTGACCATCAATCCAGCTTCTGTAATTCCAGTTTCTGGTGGAAACCAAACTGTATGTGAGGTTTCTCCGTTACAAACATTGACTGCCACTGCAACTGTTCCTGCTGGATCAACTGTAGTGTGGTATAGTGCTGCGACAAATGGAAGTATCGTAACTAATCCAACTTTAAATACTGTTGGTTCTGTAACATATTATGCACAAGCGGTTAACACGAACAACTGTTCAAGTTTGTCTAGAACTGCTGTTACCTTGACAATCAACCCTGCTTCTGTAGTTCCAGTTTCTGGTGGAAACCAAACTGTATGTGAGGCTTCTCCGTTACAAACATTGACTGCGACTGCAACTGTTCCTGCTGGATCAACTGTAGTTTGGTATAGTGCTGCGACAAATGGAAGTATCGTAACTAATCCAACTTTAAATACTGTTGGAACTGTAACTTATTATGCACAAGCAGTTAACGCGAACAACTGTTCAAGTTTATCTAGAACTGCTGTTACTTTGACAATCAATCCAGCTTCTGTAGTGCCAGTTTCTGGTGGAAACCAAACTGAATGTGAGGCTTCTCCGTTACAAACTCTTACTGCGACTGCAACTGTTCCTGCTGGATCAACTGTAGTTTGGTATAGTGCTGCGACAAATGGAAGTATCGTAACTAATCCAACTTTAAATACTGTTGGTTCTGTAACATATTATGCACAAGCAGTTAACGCGAATAACTGTTCAAGTTTATCTAGAACTGCTGTTACTTTGACCATCAATCCAGCTTCTGTAATTCCAGTTTCTGGTGGAAACCAAACTGA
>JANMML010000029.1:0-21234 GCA_031373195.1 Flavobacterium sp.
CCTTGGTAAAGATGAAGTTTTCGGAACAGTTGAAGCCGTAAAAACAGTTTCAGATTTATTCTTGCCCGTGGCAGGTGAAATTATCGAATTTAACGATACGCTGGAAAGTACTCCTGAAGTTGTAAATACTGATCCATACGGAAAAGGTTGGATGGTGAAAGTGAAAGTTAGCGACGTGTCGGATATGAACGAATTACTTTCAAGTGACGACTATAAAACACTTATTGGAGCATAAGAAAAGTTATTTTTGTTTAGCATCTCTATGGACGCTAATTATCGCCTACTTATGTTTGACAGATTTTTCCAAGCTCCCTACAATTAAAATAAGTGGTTTGGATAAAAGTGTGCATTTAATCCTACATTTCGTTTTTACCTTATTGTGGTATTTGTATGTAAAGTCTACAATGAAAATAAAATGGGACATCGCTTTCGTTGTGTTGTTAGATGTTGTTTATGGTTCTCTAATTGAAGTTGGTCAAGCTTTTTTTACAATTACTCGCAAAGCGGATGTGTTAGACGTGCTTGCAAATTCTGTTGGAGCCGCGGCTGCAGTTATTGTAATCTATATTTTTCCGCGATTGTTTAAAAGAGGATATTTGAAATAATTCACTAGAAATTGATCCCGCATAGGTGGGATTTTTTTATTTTTATACCATGAATATAAAACAGTACCTCGATTCCACGTATTTGAAAACTGCAACGCAAGTAGGCATTTCGGAAAAGGAAAATACAGACATTGTAAAGAAATTTATTCAAGAAGCTATCACAGAGCAATTCAAACTAATTATGATTCGTCCTGATTATGTTGCCACGGCCAAAAATATGATTTCAAAAGCCAACTCAAATCTAACAATAGGCACTGTAATCGATTTCCCCTTTGGTAAAGCAACTTGTAAAGCTAAAATGAAAGAAGCACAAAAAGCTATTGTAGATGGTGCAGACGACCTTGATTTTGTCTGCAATTACGAAGCTTTCAGAAAAGGTAAATTGGATTTGGTAAGAGAAGAAATTCGCAATTGCACCAAGCTAGGCTTTGACAATCATAAGATTGTAAAATGGATTATTGAAGTGGCGGCGCTAAATCATCAGGAGATTATTCGTTTATCTGCATTAATCAAGAACGTTATTATTACCCATTTTAAAGAGGAATGCTATCACTCCGTATTTGTAAAATCATCTACGGGTTTCTACAAAACTACAGGAGGACAACCCAACGGCGCTACTGTAGAAACAATAATATTAATGTTAGAAAATGCATCACCATTGCCAGTAAAAGCTGCAGGCGGCGTTAGAACTTATGAGGAAGCGGTGGCGATGATTCAACTCGGCGTTAAGAGAATTGGGACATCTGGAGCTAAAGCAATTGCCGACGGACAGGTCCCCGATTCACAGTACTAAATACAATACTAAATCAAAAATGAAAAGATATTTTTATTTCTTACTATTATGTATCAACTTTTGGGTTGTATCTGCTCAAGAAGGGATACAAAAAACCCAACAAACTCCTGTTTTTAGCGCTTGCAAGGACATGAGCAACACAGAATTGGAAAGTTGTTTTAACAAACAAGTTCAAGATTTTGTCTATGCTAATTTTCAAGTACCGGCCGATTTAAAGCAATCCAACTACAAAGGCAGCATCATTGTTGTTTTTGAGGTTACTAAAGAAGGGGCATTTAAATCTTTGTTTATCGATAGTAATGATGAGCAGCTTGCTTCGGAAGCGAGACGCGTTTTTACTTTATTTCCGATTGTAGAACCTGCGACTTACAATGGGAATCCAACGTATTCAAAATTTACAATTAAAATCGCTATTCCACTTCAAAGTGGGGAGGAAATCGCCGCGGAAGCAGAGAGACTTAGAATTTTGGAGTCTCAAAACTACACCAAAAATAATGATAGGGAACTGTCAGAATACGACCAGGTAGCGTACCACAAATTTAATAATCCAAAGTTCAATAGCAATTTAGGAATCCCTTTTTCGCACAGTTATTATGCACAATTTGATGACGAAATCAATCAAGTCGGTTCGAACAATCACACCGCTATAAAACCATATACATACAATGAAGTTGCAAAGTATTACGATTTCAGAAAAGTCAATGAAGCGCTGAAGTTCAATAAAAAGGGCTGGTGGGGAAGAAAATTGTGGAATGAAAACATGGTTGAAATTCAGGGTGATGGCTATTGGTTTTCTTTGAATCCAATTTTTGATTTACAAGTTGGAAAAAGCAATCCTAGCGTTTCACAGTATACTTACATCAATACGCGAGGGATACAACTGCAAGGCGGGCTAGGTCGTCAGGTAACTTTTACCACTACTATTTTTGAAAGTCAAGGAAGATTTGCTGACTATTTTAATCAATATTCGGAATCAATCAAGGCATATGGAGCAGACTCAGATCAAGGAGATCCCGCAGTAATTCCAGGAATTGGTATAGCCAAGCGTTTTAAGAAAGACGCCTATGATATGTCGATGGCGGAGGCTTATATCACCTATACTCCTAGCAAAATTTTTACTTTTCAAACTGGATATGGCAGAAACTTTATAGGCGACGGTTATCGTTCGTTGATTACCACAGACGGTGTTAGTCCATATCCATTTTTCAAGATTAATACGAGTTTCTGGAAAATTAAATACACCAATACCTACATGTTTTTGAAGGATATTCGACAAGAAGCAATCGCAGAAAGAACCTATGCAACAAAATATATGGCAAATCATTATTTGAGTTGGAATGCCACCAAAAGGTTGAACATTGGACTTTTCGAGTCGGTTATTTGGGCGAATACTAATGGACGAGGGTTTGACATGAGTTTTTTCAATCCAATTGTGTTTTATCGTTCGGTTGAGTTTGCTTCCTCTGCCAAAACAGGCAATGCATTGCTAGGTTTAACCTACAAATACAAATGGAACAACCAGTTTAATTTTTATGGGCAGTTTTTATTAGACGAATTTTCATTAGAAGAAGTCAAGAAAGCTAACGGAAGCTGGAAAAACAAATACGGTTATCAAATGGGCGTAAAATATTTTAATGCTTTTAATGTCAAAAATTTATTGTTACAAGTTGAGTACAACCATGTTCGTCCATACGTTTATTCTCATAGTGATCCGCTAACAAATTATGGGCATGCGAATCAAAATGTTGGACATCAATGGGGAGGTAACTTTAGAGAAGCTATTCTTATTGCACGTTACCAGCAGGGGCGATATTTTGCAGATGCGAAGTTGACTTATGGAATTCGAGGATTGGACTTTAACACTGCAGAAGATACTTTCAATTATGGAGGTAATATTTACTTAAATTATAATGAAGCAAGACCATTCGACAATAAAGTGCGTATTGGGCAAGGAAACAAAACGACCATTGTTATTGCCGATGTTCAAGCTGGCTATTTGATTAATCCGCAAACGAATATGAAATTATTCGGAAGTTTTATCTATCGTAATTTCGACCCGACAAAGGAAACCTTGACCACTTTCAAACAAAGCAGCACTTGGTTTTCTTTAGGATTGCGATGTGATATTTTCAATTGGTATTTTGATTATTAGTTGATTGCCTTAGCCCTGATGGCAGTGGCATCCTTTTGTGCTGACGATTTTTTCGGGATTTTTCCAGAATTTGTAGCACAAAAGATAGAACGGACAGCAGGAATAAGCTCCTTAAAGAACCTAAATTTCAAGCGTGTTTTTTGTGAATTGTTTTTTTGTCAAATCCCTTTTGTTAAAGTACATTTGCACAAGTTTTGAAAATTACTAATCAATACGCTTTGAACGCAACCACGAATACGCTTTCCATCAAATCTATTACTACTGATTTTCTTGAAATCACTAAGGCACGACTCGCAGTGAGTGTGGTGTTTTCATCGTTGGCTGGTTTTATGTTGGGCGTCGATAATTTTGGCGTGGAAAGTTGGCTTATTTTACTCAAATTGACGATTGGCGGCTACGGAATGGTTGGTGCGTCGAACGCTTTCAATCAAGTTATCGAGAAAGATTTGGATGCTTTGATGGACCGCACAAAGAATCGGCCCGTTCCTGCTGGGAGAATGAAACCCAATACCGCATTGATCATTGCGGGTTTGTTGACTTTATTGGGGATTGCCATTCTTTATTCGATCAATCCAAAGACAGCGATGTTCGGGGCGATTTCCATTTTCTTATATACGAGTGTTTATACGCCATTGAAAACGATGACGCCTTTGTCTGTATTTGTGGGCGCGTTTCCTGGTGCTATTCCCTTTATGTTAGGATGGGTTGCTGCAACAGGTAGTTTCGGGATTGAAGCGGGTACTTTATTTTTGATTCAGTTCTTTTGGCAGTTTCCGCATTTTTGGGCGATAGGATGGTTTTTGTACGAAGATTATGAGAAGGCAGGGTTTTTTATGTTGCCTTCAGGAAAGAAAGACAAGTCGACGGCGCTGCAAATTATCTTATATACCGTTTGGTTGATTATTGCGTCATTGCTGCCAGTATTGGGATATACCGGTAATTTTCATATCGCTCCCATGACGGCGGGAGTGGTTTTCATATTGGGATTATGGATGCTGTTTTATGCCGTAAAGTTGTACCAATTAAGAACAGCAAAAGCAGCGCGAACCCTCATGTTGGTGAGTGTTAGCTATATTACGTTGTTGCAAATAATTTATATAATTGACAAATTCTTACGATAATAAATTTAGAAAAAATGACGAAAGAAGAAGAAAAAGCAAGGAGTGACCGCTCTTATAAATTACTGCTGTTGTTTGCAATGGTAAGTATGACCATGATGTTCGCTGGATTAACAAGTGCTTTTGTAGTGAGCAAATCGCGAGCGGACTGGTTGAAAGATTTTCAAATGCCAACGGCTTTCTTTATCAGTACACTTGTAATTATAGGCTGTAGCGTTACTTTCCATATGGCGAAGAAATCGATACAAAAAGACAACAAAAGCGCCACCAGTGCATTTCTTTTAGGTACATTAGCGCTCGGGATTTTGTTTGTGATTTTACAGTTTGTTGGTTTCAGACAAGTCGTTGAAGCAGGTTATTTTTTTACAGGAAGTGCCAGTTCGATTACCACAACTTTCCTGTACGTTGTTACGATTACGCATTTGGCGCATCTTTTCGGCGGTTTAATTTCGCTTTTAATTATAATTTATAATCATTTTAAACAAAAATACAATTCGAGTCAAACCCTTGGAATAGAGCTAGGTGCCATGTATTGGCATTTCTTGGATTTATTATGGGTTTATTTGTTTTTGTTTTTATATTTCTTTAAATAAGAAAAAAATGTAAATTTGGGAACTTTTTAACGATTAACTTTTATGGGAGCGACAGTAACAACTGCAAACAGTGAAGAAAAAATTTGGGGTGGCGGAAACGAACCGTTAGGGGCAAGTTATGGCAAATTAATGATGTGGTTTTTTATCGTATCGGATGCTTTGACTTTCTCAGGATTTTTAGCAGCCTATGGTTTTTCTAGATTTAAATTTATTGAAACTTGGCCTTTAGCAGAGGAAGTGTTTACCCACTTTCCATTTATGCATGGTGTTGCGGCACCGATGTACTATGTGGCTTTGATGACTTTTATTCTGATTTTCTCTTCTGTGACAATGGTTTTAGCGGTTGATGCTGGACATCATATGAACAAAGCGAAAGTGGCTTTTTATATGTTCTTAACTATTATTGGTGGTTTAATATTCGTTGGCTCTCAAGCTTGGGAGTGGAAGAATTTTATCCACGGAGAATACGGAGCAATAGAAACCAAAGGCGGAAGTTTATTGCAGTTCGTTGACAACACTGGAAAAAGAGTAAAATTGGAAGATTTTGCTGTGACCTTGCCAGAAGAAAGAGAGCAATTGGATAAAAGCAAAGGGCGCTGGTTTATGTCAGAGCCGACTTTGCCGACTTATTCTGTAGCTGAAGTTCAAGCAGGATTTAAAGCGCATCCAGAAATATTGGTTCGAACAGAATCTATTTACAAAGATGATGCTGCAGCGAAAAAAGACTCGAAAATCGATCATACATTAACCAAGCACAAGGGCAAGACAATCTTAACTAGAGCTGAATCTGAAAAAAGATTAGAGAACGCGAGTTTGGTTGTTGAAGGAGCTAACTTAGTTAGAAACGAATACGGAAGTAAATTGTTTGCTGATTTCTTTTTCTTTATTACAGGTTTCCACGGTTTCCACGTATTTTCTGGAGTTATCATCAATGTTATTATTTTCTTTAATGTGCTTTTGGGTACTTATGAGAAAAGAAGAACATATGAAATGGTTGAAAAAGTTGGTCTCTACTGGCACTTTGTAGATTTAGTTTGGGTATTTGTATTCACCGTATTCTATCTTGTTTAATTTTTTAAGTTATTATTATGTCACACGAACACGTATCTAATACAAAAAGAATTTGGTTTGTTTTTGGTTTATTGTCAGTTGTAACAACAGTTGAGGTAATTCTTGGTATCTTGAAACCAGAGCCGTTGCACATGACTGAACTTTTTGGAATGAATTTATTAAACTGGATATTTTATATCTTAACAATTTTTAAGGCTTATTATATTGTTTGGGCATTTATGCATATGGAAGGCGAAAGAGCAAGCCTTCGTTGGGCAGTTGTTGCTCCAGTGATATTCCTAGTTTTATACCTGCTTTTTATCTTATTAGTAGAAGCTGATTATATTTACGAAATTTTTAAAAATTCTACCATTAAATGGAATTTTTAACAAGATATTAATTCAAGAAAAGGGTGCGCATTGCGTGCCTTTTTTTATTTTTGTACACGATTAATTCATTGCATTAAATGAAAAAAAACTTAGTTTTATTTGTACTTTTTATCTTTCCAATTGTCGCTTATCTTTTTTTCGCAACAGGAGTCAATAGTTTTATGTATCTTCCTACGGTAACTCCAAATGTCCCTGATGTTGTAAATTGGAAATCATTAAACGGCGAAACGGTGACCTTGAATAAAAAAATTACAATTCTTGGTTTTACTGGAAATGAAATTGTTAAGAGTAAAGGAAATTACTTCAACTTAAATCAGAAAATCTATAACAAAAATAGAGACTTCAAGGATTTTCAATTCGTGATGGTGGCGCCTATAGGAACTGAAGATCAAGCTAAAGAAATTCTGCGTGGACTCGATGATCTAACAGACACTTCCAAATGGTTGTTCGTTTTTGCCCCGACAAGCGAAATACAAGGTTTTTATGAGGGCCTCAAACTCAAGGGTAAATTAGATTCGCATTTTGGAACTCCAAACGTATTTATTATCGATAAGAAGAGAAATCTTCGTGGAAGAAAAGACAAAGACGAATATAAAGAAGGATATGACGCGTCGTCGAATCCTGATTTATATAATGAAATGACCGATGATGTAAAGGTAATTCTTGCCGAGTATCGGTTGGCTCTTAAGAAGAATAACGCAGATCGTCAAATTTAATCAACTACTATAGTGTTAAAAAACAAGTCTTACATTGGGATTTCATTTATTATACTGCTTTTTGGTATTTATGCTGTTCCGAAAATAATTGCAAGAATTAATAACGGAGAAGTCGTTAAAGGAGATCGTTTAGACAATGTCAATAATCATCAAAGCGCTGATACAAAATTGATGAAAATTGGACCGGCACCGAAATTCAAATTGACCAATCAAAACAACAAAGAAATTACGAATGCTGACTATAAAGGAAAAGTTTATGTACTTGAATTCTTTTTTACGTCTTGTCCTACGATTTGCCCAAAAATGAATAAAAACATGATTCTTATTCAAAATAAATTCTTCGGTAATCCAAATTTTGGAATCGCTTCAATTTCAATTGACCCGGAGCACGATACAGCGACGGTGTTGAAAGAACATGCTGAAGTTCTCGGTGCCACTTTATCAAATTGGCATTTCCTTACCGGAGATAAGAAGTATATTTATGATCTTGCCAACAAAGGTTTCAACTTGTATGCAGGAGAAAATAGTAAAGTAAATGGTGGATTTGAACATTCAGGTTTATTTGCCCTGATAGATAAAAACGGAGATATTCGATGCAGAAGAGACGAATACGGAAATCCGATTTTATATTATGATGGCCTTGAAAAAAAGGGCGTTAGGGACATTCAACAAGACATCGCAATTTTATTAAAAGAATAATGGAAAACCAATCATTAGAAACAAAATACAACAAGTATATCATCGCAGTTTCAATCGCAATCCCAGTGGTTGTAGCGGTTTTATTTAGTATAAAGCTGAAAGATCTTGGAATTCAAGTGGAACCGCTTTCTTTCTTGCCACCAATTTACGCAGCAATCAACGGTCTAACAGCCGTTGTACTTGTTGCAGCTGTTATGGCTATCAAGAACGGGAAAAGAAAACTACACGAACGTTTAATGACAACAGCAATTGCTTTATCATTGGCGTTCTTGGTCATGTATGTTGCCTACCACATGACGGCCGATTCTACTAAATTTGGAGGCGAAGGCGTCATACAGTTTGTGTATTTCTTTATTTTGCTTTCCCATATTTTCTTGTCCATTGCAGTTATTCCATTAGTACTTATTTCGTACGTAAGAGCATTGGCGGAAAAATTTGACAGCCATAAGAGGATTGCAAAAATTACGTTTCCGATTTGGTTGTACGTCGCGGTTACCGGTGTGATTGTTTATGTTATGATTTCTCCTTATTATGTTAATTAAAAAAGAGAATAGAGCCAAGAGCCAAGAGTCAAGACTTGTCATTAAAACTGTTTCCTTGTTTCTTGCTTCTTGCTTCTTTTCAATTTCTAGCAATGCTCAATGTGCCATGTGCCGCGCCGCTTTAGAAGGTGAAGGAAATACTGCAAAAGCACAAGCCGTCAATGATGGAATCGTCTATTTAATGTTGATTCCGTACATTCTCGTAGCTGTGATTGGCTTTGCGGTATATCGAATTTTTAGAAAGAAAAAAGTATAGGCTACTTAAAGCCATCTACCGCAATCGAAACATCGCCATTGACTTTTATGAATGCAATGATTGCTTTATTTGTCAATTGAATTTTCTGAAATTGAATGTCTTTGAGAGCGCCATTGACAAAGACTCCAGGCATCGGCGAATAATTTTTTAGATATTTCTGCATACTCGATTTACCTTCTTCGAGGTTTGGAATAATCGAATAACGACAGTTCTCTTGAATTTTTCTTAAAACATAACCTTGCGCTAGCCAATTTGCAGTTTTGATTAAGGTACTTTTGGTGTCAATCACATAATCTAATTGGTCAAAGTAAATTTCCTTCGTAGTGTCATTATACTGGGGAAACCCACTCAAATAAATAGTTCCATTCACATTGCCCAGAACGTCAAGGGCAATAATCATTTTGCCGTTTTTATGCCATAAGGCTACATTTTGAACTTGTATTTTTTTACTTCCTGAGCCAAACTCTTGACCCGCAAAGTTCTTGGTCATAATCTTCGAAGCATCAGCATAAGTAGAGATGGCAACTATATTAGCAGAAACATGCTCTGGCATTTTTGAAACTGCTTTGAGAACTATTTTACTTCTATTAAACTGACTTACTGGTTTTTGTCCAACTAGTGTTTCCATTGTACATTTCATTCCCATGTCGAAAGCAATCGTTTCCTTTTGCAATTTGGCATCTCTCGTGTAAAGTTCAACCGGAACGACGCGCAGCCAACTTTCGTAGCTTTCGCTCATTTGAAATGGCGAACATATTTTTTCCAAAGCATCAAGAACATTTGGTTTGAAGTCCATCGATTTTTCGATCGCTTCATCAATGCTTTTTTCCATTTTTTCCTTAAAGAAATGCAACGCTGGATTGACTAAATAGGTAATGGGGATCGATTTTCCTAATACAGTTACACTTGGACTTTCATTCCAGTCCAAAGATCTAAATTGGGTTTTTGTGCTCAATTTCCAATTGGATAAATTTACCTCGCTAAGCAAATTGATAGTGCCATTAAAAATAAATTCTTTCGTTGTGTACAAATCAACACCAAGTTTATTAGTGCCAATGCGATATTTTACTTGAGCTTTTAAGGGTAAAATTGTTTTTATTTTACCATCGATATTGTCAAGTTGAATGGGCGCTTGTTTCCATATTTTTAAGGCAATATCATCATCTTCAATGTTAGAATCTTCATAAATCAAACCAGTTAGTGTTGAATTGATTTTGTTTTCAACATCTCTTAATTTGATTTGAATCGGCATATTAATATAAGAAACAGCATTGTCATATATCAATGGTGAGGCATCATCTGGTTCTGGTTTAAGAGAAGCAATCTTTTGTGTAGTACTGCAACCAAAGAAAAGAATTGAAATTACTAGTAGCAGAAAGGAATTACGAAAGGCGATCATTTTGTTCGTTTTATTGGCTGCGAAATTACTTAAATAGCACTAATAATTTGACGAAGTGTAACAAATAATATTGATTACTGTCTAATCGATTTCAGTGAATAAATGAATCTAGATTTTATGGATTTAAGCGACATGAACTGATGAGAATTTGACCAAAAGAATTTTAAATAAGGGTTTATAAATTAATTATGTGTGCTACCTTTGCAACAATTTCATTTGAAAAAAGCATGAAAAAAATTATCGGATTTTGTTTCTTTTTCACTTTGATTCTTCAGACGAATTGTGGTGCGCAAGCGAAGAAATGGACTTTAGAAGAGTGTGTTCAGTATGCTTTAGAACACAATATCACCATCAAACAAACCGAGTTAGATTCGCAAATCACTCAATTAGATAAGAGTGCCGCTATTGGAAATTTCCTTCCAACGCTGAATGCTAATGCGAATCATTCTTGGAATATCGGTTTAAATCAAAATATCACAACAGGATTATTAGAAAATCAAACTACACAATTTACTTCAGCAGGTCTAAATGCTGGAATTGACATTTACAATGGATTGCAAAACCAAAATCGTTTTAGAAGATCGCAACTTTCGATTTTAGGAGCGCAATATCAATTATCAAAAATAAAGGATGATATTTCATTAAATGTAGCAAACGCATATTTGCAAATTCTTTTCAATATTGAAAATCTAAAGGTACAGCAAGAACAATTGGCGATAGACGAAAAACAACTTGCGAGAACAGAAGAACTAGTAAATGCCGGATCATTGCCAAAAGGAGATATATTAGATAGTAAAGCTACTATTGCAGGCGACAGGCAGCGTGTTATCAATGCCGAAAACACACTTCTTATTTCAAAATTGAGTTTAGCCCAATTGCTACAATTAGAAAAATTTCAAGATTTTGATGTGGCTGAAGTAAATAATGAAGCCAAACAAAGCGAAGTGATGCTGCAATCTCCTGAAGCAATCTTAGCGAAAGCAAAAGAAAATAGAATGGAAGTCAAGATTGCGAAGAACAATGTTGCCATTGCAGAGAAAGACGTGAAGATTGCCAAAGGTGCTTACCAACCGAACATACAAGGTTTTTATAGTTTCAGCACCAGAGCTTCATACGCCGATAGAATTACGGGAATTCAAATAGATGCATTAAATCCAATTGCTCCCACGGGCACTTTTGTGAATGTTGGGGGTACAAATTATGATGTTTTTGAACCCAATAGATCTTTTGTTTTCGGGAAAGCAGCGCCAATATTTGACCAATTTAGTGATAACAAAGGACATAATTTTGGGGTGCAAATGAGTGTTCCTATTTTGAACGGTTTTTCAGCAAGAAATAATGTCGCTCGCAATAAAATATCTCTTGAAAAAAGCAAGCTGGCTTTAGATCAAAGCGAATTGGATTTAGAACGAACCATTTTTACCGTTTACACCGATGCAAACGGCGCCCTAAGGGCTTATGAATCGGCAAAACAGGCATTAGAGGCAAGGGAAAATGCGTATAATTATGCGAAAGAACGGTACGCAGTTGGAATGATGAATGCCTTCGATTTTAATCAATCGCAGAGTTTATTTACCAATGCGCAATCGGAAGTACTGCGCACTAAATACGATTTCATATTTAGAACCAAAATTGTTGAATTCTATTTCGGTTTACCGATTATCAAATAAATTTAAGTCATGTCAAAAAGAACAACGTATTATTTAATCGGAGCTGCCATTATTCTGGTAATAGCTTTATTGGTGCTTGCCAAAAAAGGAGTCATTGGAAGCAAAGACACTAGCATAGAAGTTGAAATTGCGAAAGCCGATACGATGACTATTGTTGAAACAGTATCTGCTACAGGAAAGATTCAACCCGAAATAGAGGTAAAAATCTCTTCTGAAGTTTCAGGAGAAATTATCGCACTGCCAGTAAAAGAGGGACAAGTAGTAAAAAAAGGTGATTTGTTAGTAAAAATAAATCCAGATTTATATACATCTGGTTACAATAGAACAATAGCAGGTTTGTCGCAAACGAAAGCAGGTTTGAGTCAAGCGGATGCTAGCTTTAAGGAATCTAAAGCAAATTACGACCGAAGCAAAACTTTATTCGACAAAGGAATTATTTCGAAGTCAGAATGGGACAAAGCTGTTGCTGCTTATGAAAATGCTCAAGCATCGAAAAAGTCCGCGTATTATAATGTGCAAAGTGCTTCAGCGACTGTCAGTGAAGCCAAGGATAATTTAGGAAGAACAACAATTTATGCACCTGCAGACGGAACAATCTCGATGCTTAATGTCGAATTAGGCGAGCGGGTTTTAGGAACACAGCAAATGACCGGGACAGAAATTTTGCGAGTGGCCAATTTGAATAACATGGAAGTCGAAGTTGACGTCAATGAAAATGATATCGTAAAAATCAATGTGGGTGACTCTGCGAAGGTTGAGGTAGATGCTTATCTGAAGAAGCAATTTAAAGGGATTGTTACTAGTATTTCGAATTCAGCAAGCACAACTTTAACCGCAGATCAGGTGACTAATTTTAAGGTAAAAGTCAGAATTTTGAAGGAGTCTTACCAAGATTTGTTAGCTGGAAAACCACTAAGTTATTCGCCGTTTAGACCAGGAATGACGGCTACGGTCGACATCATAACTACAAGGAAAGAAAAGGTACTAGGTGTGCCGATTAGTGCTGTGGTAGTAAAATCTGATACCACTGCCGTAAAGAAATTAGAAGTTGAAGATCCGAATTCGGAAGAAAACAAAGTAAAGCCTCACAATGACAAGAAATACGAGTGCGTGTTTGTAAAAGTAGGCGATAAGTCGAAAATTAGGATTATCAAAACCGGAATCCAAGACGACACCAATATAGAAGTGACGGAAGGTCTTAAGAAAGGCGATGTCATTATTGTAGGTCCCTACACCACGGTTACAAAGGATTTAAATTCTGGTGATAAAGTCAAGATTGCTTCTAAAGGAACCACTGAATCTAAGAAATAATGTCATTAATTCTTAATATTGAAACGGCCACAAAGAATTGTTCGGTTTCGCTGTCTAATAATGGCAATGTCATTAGTTATCGAGAGATTGCCGAACAAGGCTACTCACACGCTGAGAAGTTACACGTTTTTATAGAAGAAGTATTATTAGAAGCGAACGTACAATTTGGTGATCTAAAAGCCGTAGCAGTCAGTCAAGGTCCAGGCTCTTACACTGGACTGCGAATTGGCGTATCAGCAGCGAAAGGTTTATGTTATGCTTTGAATATTCCCATGATCGCCTTGGACACACTTTCAATTCTAGCACATCAAATCCAAATAAAAGAAGGCTTAATCATTCCAATGATTGACGCGCGACGGATGGAGGTTTACAGCGCCGTTTTTGATTCAAAATATCAAAAAATAATCGAAACGCAAGCAGAAATTATCACAGAAGAATCCTTCAACGCGTATGAGGAAACAATATATTTCTTAGGAGATTCTGCTACAAAATGTAAAGCAGTATTAAATCGATCTAATCATATTTTCATGGAAGAATTAGTTTATCCATCATCGAAAGAAATGGCTAAATTGAGTTATGAAAAATATCAAGAAAACGATTTTGTGGATGTGGCTTATTTTGAACCTTTGTATCTCAAAGATTTTGTGGCAACTACTCCGAAAAGTAAATTATAAGGTCGATAAGAAATCGATGATTTTTACTTTATCATAATCCGCACTAAATGAAACTTTACTTTCCTTTAAAAAAACTTCGATTTCTTGTTTTTTAGCAGGAAATAACTTTAGAAGTTGTTTTTTGTTTTCTGGAAATTCAATGATTCCTTGGTCGTTACATTTGAAATAATATGCGTTATCCGACTTCACATACCTGGCGGGCATATCTTTTTCTAGCGAGGTTTTAGCAACTTTTCCATCATAAAAAAGTACTCTTTCCTGAACGTATAGCGCACAATTCCCTTTGGAATGGGATTCGATCAAATAACCTTTAACTGATTTACCGCCAATATTAATATATTCTACCAATGCATACTTCTTATTGATACCAGTAAAAGTAATATTGCTAAAATCCTTTATTTTATCTAAAACCAATGTGTCGTTCTTTGGTGTAATAAATTCAAATTCATCTGCAAATACATTATAGCGCATAAAGTACTTTTGGTTCACATTTTCGACCTTAGCAATGGCAAACATTTGCTGCAAATAAGGTGTTCCTTGAATCTTGTTGCCGTTGTTTTTTGAATTTCTAAAGACTTTACTAGCGCCCTGGTTCATCATAATCGCATCAATATTTGCGAATTGCAAGTCCACTTGCGCATGTGTCGGCGAAACTATCGCCAGAATTAGTACTAAGGCAATCAAAATGTTTTTCATAGGTTGAAATGTTTTGTGTAAAAATAAGCTAATCGGAATATTATTCCTGTTGAAATTTGATTTGTTTTTCATCAAATGCTTTCTTACAATTTTCCAAAATAGTCGCGCAAACTTCTTTGTAGTCGTCGTTTGTTGTCCAAGCTTGAACTGACATAAAAATAGTTGTTTCTCCCAATTCTTTTACAAAGACTGATGGCTTCTCGTTTTGTAAAACTTTTGGAATTGAATTTACAACTTCCAAAATGGTTGATTTGACTTCTTGAATGTTCGATTTATAGGATATGCGAATCGTTAGGTCGGTTCTTTGCAGTGTTTTTTCTGAGAAATTGACAATCTTACCATTAGATAAAATACCATTTGGAATAAAAACCACCTCATTGTTAACCGTCAACAATTGTGTTACAAATATTTGAATGTCAATCACCTTTCCAGACGATCCTTGTGCTTCAATTGTGTCGCCTAATTTGAATGGTTTGAAAAGAATGATTAGAATTCCTCCTGCAAAATTAGCCAATGATCCTTGTAGAGAAAGTCCAATTGCTAAACCAGCAGCACCAAGAATAGCAAGAAATGAAGAAGATTCTACGCCTAATTTTGTAATTACAGCAACAAACAACACGATGCGTAATCCCCAAAAAATGATATCAGATAAAAATTTAATTAAGGTAGGTTCCACTTCTTTCCGAATCATGATTTTTCTAGAAACGGAATTAATAAATCTGATCACCCAAATACCAATGATGAGAAGCAAAAAGGCGGCAATTAATTTTGGAGAATAATCAATTAAGACTCTCGTAAAAGCCTCGGAATACTGACTAAAAAGTGTAGCGTCTATAAGTAAGTTCATGTTATGGTAATAAAAAACCTTCTCAATTTCGAGAAGGTGATTCTAGCGCAAAAATAGTTTTTTTATGAATTAATCAGCGTCTTCTTCAACTCTATTTGTATTTGTTGCTTCTGGTTCTTTTGCATCATGCGAACCATCATTTGAAAAAGAATTAATTTTTTCTTTGGCGGTTTCAATCGTTTCGGAAAGTTTTTCTTTTGCTTCTTCAGCAAATTCTTCAGCTTTTGCAATGATTGGAGCTGATTTTTCTTTCACTGTTTCAATCACTTCGCTAATTGTTTCCTCCGCTTTTTCAGAAAATTGTCCTGCTTTTTCTTTGGCTACTTCTGTATATGCTTCTGCTTTTTCTATTAATGGCGCTGCACTTTCTTTTGCCTTTGCGACAGTTTCATCAACAATATGCTCCGCTTTTTCTGCCATTTCCTCGGCTGAGGTTTTGGCTGATCCAAATAGATTTTTAAAAAATGATCCTACTCCCATAATGTTTTAGTTTTTGGTTAACTCTCAAATTTACTAAAAAAACTATTTCAAGAATCATTAAGATTGCAATTCTTTCAAAATCGATTGGAAGTTATTCGATGGTAGTTGACAAGTCTTGTTTTTGCAACGATAAAATAGTGATTGGCCAACGACAAATCGATCCTTTAGAAACGGCAAAGAGGATTTTTCATTTGTTCCTGCAATCAGCAGATGTGGAAGATAACTTTGGTTGATTTCTTTGGCAAGTTCAATAGCATTTTCGCTACAAATCGCGAGTTCAATAGCGCAAGTATCATAATTTAAAAAGCCGTCCAGCCAATTAGAAAAAGCGCTTGGATAGTCAATGGTTGGAATAATCTTGTAAATCATTTTTTTTGCAATTTCTTCGTAATGACTATGACTGAAATAGAGACTTAGCGTATATAAATTCTTTGCCATCATTGAGTTAGATGCCGGAATGACATTGTCTTCTGTTTCGTAATGTGAAGTAATTAGTGGTTCATCTTGGTCTGATTTGAAAGTAAATAAAGATTGGTAGCCGTCATAAAAATGATCTAAGCAGTAATCGGTTAGGTTCTTAGAATTTTGCAGCCATTTTTCATCGAAGGTAACTTGATATAACCAAGTAAAGGCTTCGATTACGGTAGCGTAATCCTCCAGAAATCCATTGATTGTTGCTTTCCCATTCTTATACGAATGCCATAGATTTCCTTCCGCAGACCACAGTTTATTCACAATAAAGTGGGCGTTTTTTAATGCAATTTCAAGATATTCGGGATTTTGAAACGCTTTGTACGCATCCACATAACCTTTCAGCATAATGGCATTCCAGGAAGTCAGGCATTTGTCATCAAGGCGTGGTTTGCTTCGTTGTTCTCGAACTTCGTATAGTAGTTTTTCCCAGCTTAGTTTCTTCGCTTTTAGCACTTCAACATCTACAGCGTTTTCCGCAGCAATTTCTTCAATTGACTTGTTTTGGATCAAAACAAAATTGCCATGTTCCCAAAGTCCAAAGTCATTAATGTTGAATACGATGCTAAACAACTCAAAATCTTCTTTTAAAAGGAATTGTAATTCGTCTGTCGTCCAAACATAAAAAGCGCCTTCTTCTAAATGATGCTCGTTGTTTATGCTGTCTGCATCGAGGGCGCTAAAGAAAGAGCCTTCAGGTGTTAGCCATTCTTTTTCTATGAATCGCAATGTTTTTTCGACCACTTCTCGATACAATGAATTTTGAGTTCGTTTGAAAGCGTCTGAATACAAAGACACGAGCTGTCCGTTGTCATAGCCCATTTTTTCAAAGTGGGGAACGTGCCATTTAGCATCGACAGAATAGCGTGAAAATCCGCCGTCTACGGTGTCGAATAATCCGCCATAGGCCATTTTTGTTAGGGTCAAATCGACGAAATCTAGAAGTTCTCGGTCTTTGTTTTGGTGTCCATAGCGCATCAAGAAAGCATAATTGTTCGGCATCATAAATTTGGGAGCACGCGCCATACCGCCATAATCCCAATCGAAACTTTTTTTCCAGTTTTCGATTAATGGGACCATTACTTCTGGTGGGATTTCATCCTGAGTACTTGGAGAAGGAACTACTGAAAGTTGCTGCAATCCTGCATGCAGTTTTTGTGCATATTCTTCCAATTTTTCAGGTTGACTCTGATATAATTCCTGTAATTGTTCTAAGGAATTGATCCATTCGGCTTTTCGGAAATACGTTCCGCCCCAAACTGGACGCCCGTCGGGAAGTGCAACTACATTGAGTGGCCATCCTCCGCGACCCGTCATAATCTGTATGGCTTTCATATAAACGGCATCAATATCGGGACGTTCTTCGCGATCTACTTTGATGTTGACGAAATGCGCGTTCATGGTTTGGGCGGCTTCATCATCTTCAAAACTTTCGTGTTCCATGACGTGGCACCAATGGCAAGCGGAATATCCGATGCTGATGATGATGAGTCGGTTTTGGGTTTTTGCTTGCACAAGACTTTCGGTATTCCAGGCTTTCCAATGCACGGGGTTGTTGGCGTGTTGGAGTAGGTATGGACTGGTTTCTTTTGATAGTTCGTTCATGGGGTTGACGGTTTTAGCCCCGATAGAAACGGAAATCCTTTGGTGCCGTTGTTCGGCGCTAAAGATTGCAGTGGATAGCGGGAAATAGCTTCTTAAATAAATTCAGAATAAATCTTAAAAAAATTAACCGTTGATTGCTTCGACTATGATATCTTTATCGTTGAGCATGTCTTTGAGCATGTTTTCGATGCCACTTTTTAGGGTGAAAGTCGATGAAGGACAACCGTTGCACGCGCCTTGCAAAACTACTTTCACGCGTTTTTCAGATTCGTCGTAAGAGTCGAACAGGATATTTCCCCCGTCGGCTGCGACTGCTGGCTTCACGTATTCTTCAAGGATGTTGATGATTTGCTGCGATGTGGTGTCTAACGAATCAAAATTTTCGATTTTTTGTTTTTCTATTTTTGGAGAAGCGACAACCAATTCTTCGTCGAGTACTGTGCCGCCATTTTCTATAAAAAGTTTAATAAAGGAACGCAATTCGATGTTAATATCGTTCCATTCGTAAGAATCGTATTTGCTGACGGAAATGTAGTTTTCATCGATAAAAATCTCTTTTACATAGGGGAAACTGAACAATTCTTTCGACAACGGAGACGGTTTTGTTTCGTCGATGTTTTTGAACTCCATCGCTGTTTTGGTTACCATTTTGTTGACGACAAACTTAAGCGTCGCGGGGTTTGGCGTCATTTCGCCGTATACGGTGATGGGTTGTTTTTTGGTTTTATTTTCGTCGGCTTTGATAATGATTCCGCCATTGTTGACGAAATCTTCGATTTGTTCGGCAACATCTTCTTGAACATCTTTCCATTCGACAATGTTGTAGCGTTCGATGGCGACAAAATTTCCAGAGATGTAGACTGATTTCACAAATGGCAAATAGAACAATTGTTGGACCAGCGGAGCATTCTTTGCTTCGTCGATATTTTTGAATTCGAAGTTCTCGTTTTGGGTAATAAAATCGGGAAATTCAAATTTTAGAATAGTAGGATTTTGCGTCTCTTTGATTTTGATTTTTAGCATGATGGCGTATTTTCTGCAAATTTAACAAAGATATTTTCAGCATTTATTTATATTTGGCAATTAAGTATTATTTAACGTTTACATAACTGCTAAGTCATGGCTATAAAATTACTATTTGCATTATTATTTTTCAGTTGTTTTGCGAAAGCACAATTGATTATCGATAATACACTTACACCTGCGCAATTAGTACAGAATGTCTTAGTTGGGCAGGGTGTTGTTCCTTTCAATATACAATTTAATCGTTCCTTTCCTGCTGCTACGGCAACTAGAGACCAAGCGGCGAAGTTTAGCACCAATTTTAATCCAACTGGATTGGGATTGGACGCAGGTATCTTATTAACGACCGGACAATCAACAGTTGCATTAGGTCCAAATGGTGCAGGTAATAGTTCACTGGCAACTACTATTCCTGTTTTGAACGATGTGGATTTGGCCACATTAACCGGGCAACCAATTAGAAGTGTCTCAATCGTAGAGTTTGATTTCGTTGCTACTGGTTTAGTTTTGAATTTTGATTATGTTTTTGCTTCGGAGGAATACCCGGAATATTCTATTTCTCCATTTAACGATGTATTTGGTTTTTTCTTGAGCGGTCCAGGTTTGGCGGGCCCGTATGCCGGTGGAGCCATCAATATTGCGCGGACTCCAACTACCAATACTGGTTCTAATGTTGTATCTATTGGCAATGTAAATAATGGAAATGCCAATACGGGACCTTGTAGTAATTGCATATATTACGTAAATAATACAATTGTTGGTACTCCTTCTCATACTTATATTCAGTACGATGGATTTACGGTCCCGCTTCGTGCGACTGCCCCATTGATTTGTGGGCAAACGTATCACATCAAGTTGGCGATATCTAATACCACAGATAGCTTGTGGGACTCCGCAGTTTTTATTAAGAATTTTCGAATTGAGCCTTTGGTATTAGTCGATAATCTTGGTTTAGCTGACAATCCTTTTGTTTGTTTTGGAGAGACTGTTACGATTTCTTCAGGGGTTACTCCAAGTTCAAATATTCTAAAGTGGTATAAAGACGGGGTATTGTTGCCACTTGAAACAGGGCCAGATTTAGTAACTACAGATGCTGGTGTATATACTTTTGAAGAATATACACCATCGGGCTGTCGATTAGCCGTTGATGATATAACCATTGGATTTTTACCAGAAATTACGGCGACTCCTCCCATCGACCTTACTTTATGTACGTCTTCTGCTGGGCCGTATCAGTTTGATATTGACCAGACTGCGCTGATGACATCTACATTAAATCCTGCAGATTATATCATCACTTATTATGATACCAATGCCAGTAACGAACCTTATGACGGCTCGCCAAACGGTATAATTCTAGATGTTGATTTAGCGACGTATTCTATTGGGGGTATCACCGCGACAATATGGGTACGATTTGAAGATCTTCTAACGGGATGTGTATTGGTAAAGACATTTGACCTGAATGTTATTGCACCACCATCGGGAACTATCTCATACGCTGCTAGTCCATACTGCAATAACATCGCAACTCCGCAAGCAATTACTGAAACTTTGCTAACACCAGGGGGCATATATTCAGCAACCCCAGCGGGATTAATTATAGATTCTGCGACTGGAGCGATAACCCCATTTGGAAGTACTGTGGGCATCTATACTGTTAATTATGACATTGCTGCAACAGTGAACTGTCCAGCATTCAATGCATTTACTTCTGTTGAGATTGAAAATTGTCCTTGTACAGTGAATGCCTCTTCTGTATTGGAAACACCATGTGTGAATTCATCGATGACTCCAATTACTTATTCTACGGTTGCGGGAATAACAGGTATAGTTTTGACTGCGGGTGTTTTACCTACGGGCATTACTGGTAGTTTATCAGCAGGGGTTTTTACTTTATCTGGAACACCAAGTGTGGCCGGGAATTATGTTTTCACCTATGAAATTACGTCAGGCGGGGTTGACATCTGTTCTGTTACCACTACTATTGATGTGCAACCACTTCCCAACGCAGGACTTGATGGTTCTACTACAGTTTGTGATAATCTGCTGACTCCTATTGATTTATCACTATTAATTACTGGTGAACAGGCAGGCGGAACATGGACAAGATTATTGGGAACTGGTGGAACTTTTAATGCAGCA
>JANMML010000017.1:0-165215 GCA_031373195.1 Flavobacterium sp.
GGGTTTTCCCTACGGAAAACCCTGAGGAAAACCCTGAGGATTGTTCTTTTTTTTTTATAACCTTTATCGGGTCATTTACTACTCACTTCTAAAAATTGTCTTTATGAAAAAAATTATTGGATTATTTGTTGTTATTTTAGCTTTGCACGGGTGTAAGAATAATCAAACCACTACAGCACCTTTGCCGTTGGTTGCGCCCCCTGATTGTATTACGCTTTCTGATTATGATCAATTGACAAACAACCAGGATAGAGCAGATTGGTTGGTGGCACAAGGGAAATTGGTTTGCGATTCAATTTTGTATGCTCGAGAATTAGAACATGTGGTGTTGGCCGCCGATGTCAGTGTATCTTCGAGCGCCAAACCCTATGTGATGCAATGGGAGGATTTGGAAACCCTATTAGGCGCAATTGTTTATGAGAAGTATGTTGGTTTTGAATTGGACACTCAAGGTGATGTTGTCAAAGTGATGCTGGTTCCGGGGTACGATGAAAACGGCAATACTTACTCTGTTCCGATGTTTAGAAGTATCGGATTAAAGTACAAATTTGCAAAAAATACAGAAATCGAGTTTTTACCCGCCACTGTGAGTGATGCAATGAAAATTGTGATTCGATTTAAAGATGAAAATGGGGTTTATGTGTATTATGATTTGTGTACTTTTCCAGTCTAATTTAATTTATTAGTGTCTAGATGTTAAAAGCGCATTTACTGCAGTTGGGTGTCATTTATACTTTTATTTTTTCCACGTTTTTGCACGCCATGTATAGCCTGCAATGGAGGAATAGAATTCATCGTTATGTAATGCTCATTCTGACAATTTTTGTGATTAATGAAATAATTTCTACCCTTCAAGTTGCTTATTCACTTACTTTTAAAACTAATGCTACCATTACAACTTTACTTCATTGCACACTTTGGTTGCTGATTTTAAAGGATTCAGTACGTTTCCCAAAAATTATCAATGGTGTGTTGATTGCCTTTATTACTTTTTGTTTATGTAATCTATTTTTTATTGAAGGATGGGTGCTTTTTAATTGTTACAGCTTTGTTGTAGGTGCTTTTATGTACTTGATATTATTTCTCATCGAAAGTTTTTACCAACTAAAGCAAGAGAATTTTCGTTTTTTCTTTTCCAATCAATTCATATTGTTGATGAGTCCAGTACTATTTTTTATTGGCTTGACATTTATGTTAGGATTCAAAAGTCATGGAATCATTGCTACTGTCATTTTTGGAAAAGTACATTTGTATCAAATTATTATGACGGTCGTGAATATTGTATACTATTCTCTATTAAACATCTATATTTATCGAGAAAAAAAGAGGCTTTATGAATTTTGAGATTGCTTTTGGAATCCTTGTGGTATTTCTTTTAGTTTGCTTGATCATCCTCTTTTGCGGATTGTTAATCAAACTCTACATCCATAAAGTTAAGAAATACACACAAGTGATTTATCAGAAGGATATTGATTACCAAAAAACTCTGAATACCACCATTATAGAAACGCAAGAACAGGTGCTCAAAAACATCTCGCAAGATTTGCATGACGATGCGGGACAACAATTGACGTTTATTAACTTTCAGCTAGAGCATCTCAAATTAGACGCTCCGGACTTGGAAAAGGTCTTTTTGCCCATTTCTGAATCTGTTTCGCTGTTGTCGATTTCCATTCGTGGCATCAGTCACTCGCTCAACAATCAACTGCTATTACATCATGATTTGTTGCAAGCCATCGAGTCGGAGGTAGAGCGTATGAAGAAAATGAAGTCGATGGACCTTCGCTTTTCGTGCATCGAAAACAAGAAGAAAGTATTTAGTTCACAAGAGCAAATCGTCGTGTATCGTATTTTTCAAGAAATGATGAATAATATTCTCAAACATGCCAAAGCGACTCAAGTCGACGTATCGATTGCCATCGCGCCATTTTTTACCATGACGGTGATGGACAACGGGAGAGGATTTGATCAGACAACGCCATCGAAAAGCACTTTGGGATTGACCAACATGGTGGAGCGTGCGGCGATGATTGGGTATACTTTGGACATTCAGTCGACCGTCAATCAAGGGACAACATTAACATTAACCGAAATAAGCGATCACTAATTTATGGAAACCACTACTATTGCAATTATTGATGATCATAAGATTGTTCGCCAAGGGCTGAAAGAATTATTACAACGGTTGGGGAGTTATGAGGTCATTCATGAATTTGAAGATGGGGAGGCATTTTTAGACGCCTTGCCCTTATCGAATCCGCCACAGTTGTATATTTTGGATTATTCGATGCCCAACAAAAATGGCTTGGAAGTTTTGACGGAATTGGAAAAACAACAGGGCGAATATCGGGTCTTGTTTCTGACCCAAAATTTTGATGAAGAGATTATTCACGAAGCGTATATGCGCGGCGCCAGAGGTTTTTTGCATAAGAACTGTACCGCCCAAGAATTGAAATTCGCGGTTGATACGATTGTGACGCAAGGTTACAACAATATTTCAGAAATCTTGAAGCACATGCGGAACCATCAAGTCAGTCCACCTGAAACCAGAAATACCATCATACTTTCTGAAAAGGAACTTGAATTCTTGACGCTGGTTTGCGACGACGAAGAATATACTTATGTACAAATGGCTGAACTTATGGGTGCTGCCGTCAAAACGGTCGAGAATTACCGCACTTCTTTGTTTGAGCGATTTGGTATCAAGACCAAGGTTGGTTTGGTGTTGTTTTCGTTTAAATATCGATTGACGAAGCCGTTTTTGTAATCCATTTTCGAGCTAATTATAAAAAATTGTTTACATTCGTTCTTGTTGATTTTCATATTCTTAGCTGTCTTATCTGATAGGAAAGGCGCAATTGAAAATCGAAATGGGAACGGTTAAACCAATGTAAAATACAATCCATTATGAAAAAGCTTACTATTCTTCTAACTGTATCGTTCTTTTTAAATAACGTAACGAGCTTTGCTCAAATGCATCGCCAATCTACAGTGATCCAACAAACGGTAGTCGCTACCAATTTGAATGTGCCCTGGGATATGGTGTATGGCGCTGATGGGTGGATTTGGTTTACTGAATTGGCAGGAAACATCAAGAGAATGAATCCTACTACCTATGAAGTACAGCAAGTTTTCGCCATTAGCGATGTGGCACTTTTTGGCTTTAGTGTCGGGTTGCATTCGATGGTCTTGGATCCCAATTTTACCACTTCACCTTTTCTGTACGTGCATTATGCCAATACAACAACGACTTCAAAAATAGTCCGTTACGAGTACGATACCATCAATAATACCTTAATCAATCCGATAATAATTTTAGGAAATATTGGCGCTGGCGTTTCGCATAACGGTTCACGAATGGTGATTTTAGATGATAAGTTGTTTATCAGTTTGGGCGATACGTATAACACACCAGCAGTTGCGCAGAATTTGACTTCTATCAACGGCAAAATGTTGCGAATGAATTTGGATGGAAGTATTCCTGCTGATAATCCTATTCCGGGAAGTTATGTTTATTCGTTGGGACACAGAAATCCACAGGGATTGTGCTATGCCAACGGTAAAATGTACAGTTCAGAGCATGGTACGGGTTCTAACGATGAAATTAATATTATTGAACCCAATAGAAACTATGGTTGGCCGACTGTGGAAGGTATTTGTAATACTGCTACAGAAATTACATTTTGTACTGCCAACAATGTGAAAGAACCCATTTGGAGTTGGTCGCCGTCCATTGCGCCCTGTGGATTGGATTACTATCAAAATGATGCCATCCCAGAATGGAACAATTCGCTGTTGGTGGCGGTTTTAAAGAACAAGCAATTGATACAATTGAAATTGAATGATGAAGGTACGCAAGTGGTGCAACAAAATTTACTTTATACCAATACCTACGGCAGATTGCGAGACGTACTGGTGATTCCGGACGGACGTGTGTTTATTTGCACTTCGAATCGGGATTATACAGGTACTCCAGTCGCCACAGATGATCGCATTATTGAATTAAAAAATGCATCTTTAGGTGTCAATCAGTTTGCAGCGGAAAGCAAAACCACTGTATATCCAGTGCCGTCGGATCATATTCTGAACATCAATACCGCTGATAATATCGACTTTACTTCGATTGTCGATATGGAGGGTAGAGAAGTTTATGCGGCGCCATTTTCAGCAACTGTAGATGTGAGTATGTTGGCGAAGGGTGTTTATAGCGTTTTGTTGTTTGATGGGGAGAAGAAGGTGGTTGAGCGTATTAAGATTTTGGTGAAGTAGGTGGGGGTTGTTGGATGTTGGGTTGTAGGTTGTGGGTTCTATTTTGAATGTTGAATGTTGAATGTTGAATGTTGAATGTTGAATGTTGAATGTTGAATGTTGTGGGATTTGTAAATGTACGCGTTTTCTTTGGTGCTATGAAATCATCTTATGTCGTGGCAATCCAATTTCATGTTCCTGAGGATAAGGCGCGCGATGCGTCATGCTGACATCTTCGCGAATGTGTTGGTGTACTTTGAATTGCTGTTCATTAGAATTGGCATAACGCGGGTCGGCAATAAAAGGCATTTTCGCCATTTTGGTTACGGTGATGGTGGGGAAGTGAAAATCGACTTCCACTTTACCCAATAACAAATAACAACCGCCTCCTTGAAACGGATATTGTTGCAAACTGTCGGCGAAATGTGCCGTGTCGAAGAACTCGCCTTCGGCATCAACCCAAGTTCCAAAATACATATCGCCTCTTTTGGTTGGAACGTGCTTTCGGGAGATTAAATACGCCAACATTTTTACGGTTTTTTTGTGATAGGTTAATAAGTCTTTCGCCATCACATGGCCGCGGTAATTGGTTTGCAGTAAATCGAAAGGAGAACAAGAAACCGGAAAACTCAAGAGTTCAATTTCATCGAAAGCATCTTCAAAGGGCGCGCGTTCTAGTTGCGGTAGTTGATAGGCTTTGACGGGTTCTTGCAGAAGCATGAGATTTCTGTTTTCTGGTTTGAAGTTGACAAGTATCAATCGTGCAGCCACCAACAATTCGTTTTTGCTTTTTCCAGTAAAACGAAATGCGCCAATAAAAATGAGAATCTGAATGCCTTCAATACCAATGGGAATGCGGTTGATGAACTCTTCTAGCGATTGGTAGTCGCCGTTTTTTTCGCGTTCCGAAATCAGATTCATCGCCAATTGATAGGCCAAACCTTCCAAATGCATCAATCCCAAATAGATGTCTTTGCCATACAAGGTCGTTTCGTAATTGCTTTTATTGACACAGGGATTGTGGATGGTGGCTCCCGACATTTTGGCTTCGTGTATATACACTTCCGTACGGTAAAAACCACCTTGATTGTTGATGACCGCCACCATAAACTCGATGGGATAATAGACTTTCAAATACAAACTTTGATAACTTTCTACAGCATACGAAGCGGAGTGTGCTTTGCAAAACGAATAACCCGCAAAGGATTCTATTTGACGGTAAATCTCGTGACTCAATTGTTCGGGATGTCCTTTTCGCAAACACGACTGAAAGAAGTCGTCTTTTACTTTTTGCAAGGCCGCTTTCGATCGTCCTTTACCGCTCATCGCCCTGCGGAGAATATCACCGTCGGCTGCGGATAATCCACCGTAGTGTAAAGCGATTTTAATCACATCTTCCTGATAGACCATAATGCCATAGGTTTCTCCGAGTTGCTCTTTGAATACGTCATGAAAATATTCGAATTGATCTGGAAAGTTGTGTCTGAAAATATATTCCTTCATCATTCCCGATTGTGCGACGCCAGGTCGAATAATAGATGACGCCGCGACGAGGGTTTTGTAGTTGTCGCATTTGAGTCGACGTAACAATCCACGCATCGCTGGACTTTCAATATAAAAGCAACCGATGGTTTTTCCTCGACTCAAAAAGGTGTTGGCTTTGGATTCGTTTTTGGAGAGTTTGGTGTTTCTGATATCGACGTTGATGCCTTGATTTTTCTCGACTAATTTTTTACAATCGTCGATATGACCGATGCCTCTTTGACTTAAGATATCAAATTTTTCAAAACCAATATCTTCCGCCACGTGCATGTCGAACAGCACAATGGGAAAGCCTTTGGGCGGCATTTCGAGTACCGTGTAGTTGGTGATGGGTTCTTCGGAAATGAGTATGCCGCAGGAATGCATGCTGCGTTGGTTGGGGTATTTTTCGAGCAGCATGCCATATTCTTGCACCATTTTGACCACCGCATTTTTATCGTGTGTTGCCATGGGTTTGCGTGCTAAAGCGTCGAGTTCTTCTTTGGGTAAACCGAAAACTTTGCCGACTTCTCGGAAGATGGAGCGGTATTTAAATTCGACATTGGTACCGCAAAAAGCGACGTGTTCTTTGCCGTAGCGGGTGAAGATATAGTCGAGGATGACATCGCGTTCTTTCCAGGACCAATCGATGTCGAAATCAGGTGGACTCTTGCGATTTTCGTTGAGGAAGCGCTCGAAGTAGAGGTCGAGTTCAATCGGGCAGATATCGGTGATCCCCAAACAATACGCAATAATGCTGTTGGCACCACTACCGCGCCCGATGTGTAGGAATCCTCGGCTGTTGCTGTATCGGATGATGTCCCAAGTGATGAGAAAGTAGCCGCTAAATTCCAGTTGATTGATGACGCGCAGTTCTTTTTCGACGCGTGCCAAGGCGACCTTATCGTTTTTGCCATAGCGCCATGCCAAGCCTTGATGGGCGAGGGTGGTGAGTAGCGCCATGTCGTCTTTTTGGTTGTTGGTGTAGTATTTTTTGTTTTTGGGTGTGGAGAAGTCGAATTCGAAATGGCAGTTATCAATGATGTCTTGGGTGTTTTGGATGATCTGCGGATAGTCGCTATACTTCTCGAGGAGTTCGGCTATGGGAATCATTACGTCGGTGTTGCTACAATAATCTTCGGGTGTTAACTTAGACAAGATGGTATTGGTGTCGATGGCGCGCAGGATTTTATGCAAGTTGAATTCTTTTTTGGTACGGAAGGTCACGGGTTGCCAAATGACCATTTTAGGACTTTTGTTTTTCCATTTCGTCGCGTATAATTTGGGCAATTGCTCGGGTCGGATGCCGATGTATTCGTGTGCTTTTAATTGACTAGGTTCCTTTTCAAAACTATAGATTACAAACACATTTTTGAAGTCGGGTGCTTGCTCTGGAAGCGGTGTGTTGTTGAAGTTGTGCTGGGTGAGAAAGCGGTTCATTTCCGCCAATCCGGCGTTGTTTTTTGCCAAACCGATGTAGCGCAATTGGTTGTTGTAACGGAATTCGATACCGACGAGAGGTTTGATGTTTACCGCTTTACACTCTTTAATAAAATCATAAATGCCAGTGACGGTATTGATGTCGGTGAGTGCCATCGCTTGTACGTTGCAGGCAGCAGCTTGTGTCACTAAGTCGGTGAGGGGAATAGTGCCGAAGCGGAGGGAGTGGTAGGAGTGGGAGTTGAGGTACATGTTGTAGGTTTTATGTTGTAGGTTTTATGTTGAATGTTGTGGGTTGTAAATTGAAAATTCCAAATTCCAAAAATTGAACAATCGAACGATCCGCCATCGATTAAACGATTCAACAAATCAACAAAACATCCGCGATCGGTTTGTGGTTTGTAAGTTGTCTGTTTTGGAATTTGGAATTTAGATTTTGGAATTTTATTTTTATAATTTGTTTTTCAAAATGGTTCCCGCGCGGCCGACGGCGTTGAAACCGAATCGTTTTTTCATTTTATCCATGGCTTGGTAGAGCGCAATCATTTCGAGGGTGTCTTCGAAGAGGTTGATTTGATAGGTGCCGCGTACCAGTCCGTTGAAGTTGATGCCAATCATACGCAGTCGCATACGACGGTCGTAGAGTTTGTCGAACAGCTCGGTAACGGTTTTGATCAATATATGATCTGCCGAAGTATACGCGATCGTGCATTGCTTGGTTTGGGTATCGAAATTGGCGTATTTGATTTTGACGACTACCGTTGAGGTCAGCCATTGTTCGGAACGCAATTGATACGCTAGTTTTTCGACCATGCCCACGAGAATGGCTTTCATCGTTTTGATGTCGATAGAATCTTGTATAAACGTCTGTTCTGTAGAGACGGATTTCCGTTCTTTATAAGGTTCAACAGGATTGTTATCGATGCCGTTGGCTTTTTTCCAGAGTTCAATGCCGTTTTTGCCGATCATTTGTTGGAGTACTTCGGCGGGCATTTCCGAGAGCGTTTGGATGGTTCTGATTCCGATTCTCGACAGCAGTTGAAACGTGACATCGCCAACCATGGGGATCTTTTTAACCGATAGCGGATTGAGAAACTGCCTCACTTGACTTTCCGGAATTTCAAGATTCCCTTTGGGTTTGCTTTCGCCGGTGCCGATTTTAGAAACGGTTTTGTTTACAGATAGCGCAAAACTGATGGGCAAGCCAGTTTCTTTGGTGATGGTTTGCGCCAGCTCGTTGGTCCATTTGAAGCAACCGTAAAACTTGTCCATGCCCGTGATATCGAGATAGTGTTCATCGATACTTGCTTTTTCAACAATCGGCGCTCTTTCTTCGATGATTTGGGTGACGGTAAAAGAGAGTTTCGAATATAATTCCATATCCCCTTTGATGATTTTAGCCTGTGGACACAATCGCATCGCCATTCGAATTGGTATCGCAGAACGGACGCCAAAAGTGCGTGCTTCGTAGGAACAAGAGGCTACTACACCGCGGTCGCCACCGCCTATGATTAGCGGAATTCCTTCTAATTTAGAATTGGTGAGCCTTTCGCAGGAGACGAAGAAGGTGTCGAGATCTAGATGTACGATGGCGCGGGACATTTTGGTTTTATGTTGAATGTTGAATGATGAATGTTGTAGGTTGAGGGTTGTAAGTTGTAGGTTGTAGGTTGTAAGTTGTAAGTTGAGGGTTAAGGGTTAAGGGTTAAGGGTTAAGGGTTAAGGGTTAAGGGTTAAGGGTTAAGGGTTTTGGAATTTGGAATTTGACTTTTGGTTTTTTGGTTGTGGGTTATTTTTTTTTACAAAATTAGATTGATTTGATATAATTTGTATTATATTTGTTGACATTAATCATATCAATTTTTAGTATGGCTGTATTTGCGGGTAATTTGAGATATCTGAGAGGAAAGAAGGAACTGTCACAACAAAAGATAGCGGATGCTTTGCGGATTAGTAGGGGACAATATCAGAAGTATGAGGATGGCGATTCGGAGGCTCCGTATCAGGTTTTGATTCGGATTTCTAAGTATTATGATGTTACGACCGATTTGTTGTTGACGGCAGATTTGACCAAGGTCACTTTAGAAAGTATGATGGCTATTGGGCAAAACCGCATGTTACTGCCGATTACGGTTGATGCTGAAAACAACGATCGGATTGAAGTGGTTACCCACACGGCCAAAGCGGGTTATAGGAGTGGTTATGCCGATCCGGAATTTATTGGTTCATTGCCCCAAATTTCCCTTTCGTTTTTAGGAGCCGGGAAGCATCGTGCTTTTCCCGTGGAAGGCGATTCGATGCCACCGCATGAAGACGGTTCTTTTATTGTTGCCAAGTACGTCGAAAAACTGGGAGATATTCTGGATGGTAAGACATATATTGTGATTACCAAGGAAGACGGCATTGTTTACAAACGCTTGAATAAGAACGGCAAGAATTCGCTGTTGTTGAACTCTGACAATACGTTTTACGAGCCTTATAGTGTCAAGGCTTCGGAGGTTTTGGAAGTTTGGGAATATGTGTGCAATATTGGTAGAAGCGACCGCAAGACGGAATTTAGCCCGGATCATGTCACCTCGTTATTGATGGAAATGCGCAGTGAACTCAGAGAAGTGAAAGCTAAAATGAATAACGCCTAATCAGCCAGAAACCAAATATTCGCCGGTTGGTATTTCGGGAAAGCAAAGTCCATAGGATGATTCTTAACGTCTTGCCAAGCGTTAGCCGCAACCAAAAAAACTTTGCGGGAAATTTGACAAAATACCATAAATTGGTATCTTTGAAAGAAAAATTGTAGTCATGGCAAAAAACACATCAATTTTACTTGGAGATTATTTTAATAATTTTATTAATGGTCAAGTAAAAACCGGCAAGTTTTCTTCTGCTAGCGAAGTCGTTCGTGCGGCATTGAGAATGTTCGAACAAGAAGAAATAAAAAAAGCTGAGCTTATTAAAGAACTCATTAAAGGAGAAAAATCTGGAATTGTCAAAGATTTCAATCGTGATACATTTTTGAAAAATCTCAAAGAAAGACATTTATCGAAATGAATTTTACGATAAGGAAAGAAGCAGAAAAAGATTTAGAAAATATTTGGCTTTACACGTTCGAAAACTGGTCAATCGAGCAAGCTGAAAAATATTTAAATTTAATTTTTGATGAGATTGATTATCTCTGCTTAAAGCCAAATTCAGGCCTTGACTACGGAAATATAAGAAAAGGATATTGGCAATCGAAAGTCAACTCACATTTCATTTTTTATAAAATCAACGAAAAGAAAAATGAAATAGAAATTATAAGAGTTTTGCACGAAATGATGGATATTGAAAATCATCTGTAAATCTCATGGCAGCAGCTAACAGCCGTCACGCCTAATCCGCCGGAAAGCCAATAATCGACGGTTGGTATTTCGGGAAGGCAAACTCTCTAGGATGGTTCTGAACGTCTAGCCAAGCGTTTTCATCTTCATGCTTAATTAATATCGGCATTCTTTGATCACCTTCGCTTTCTTTACGGTTGTGAATGTATTTCATTTGGGCGTCGGCTTCGGTCGTTACGATACTGTAAGTGTTCCAAAGCGCACCGTTTTTGTCTTGCCAACAGTTGTAAATTCCCGCCAAACAGAATAACTCTTGCTCTTGGGAATTGATTTGGTATTTGGTTTTTGATTTGCCTGTTGCGTCATTCCAATGATAATCATAATAAGCCGAAACAATCACCAAGCAACGTTTGTTAATGGATGGCGCAAAAGACGGTTTATCCTCTAACGTTTCTACTCGAGCGTTGAGGGTACTTTTTCTAAAATCTTTGTCGCGGTGGGTTGGCAACAATCCCCAGGTAAAATGGGTGGTGATGATTTCGGGTTTGTTATCGAGTATGATGGGAAGATTGGGATAACTGAATCCGTTGATAAAGTCCGAGGTGAATACGTTTTCCTTATGGTCGATGTTCTTGTTGAAGAAGTCGGTGATCTCTATGGTTAGTTTGCTTTGTTGGACGTAGTAGCACATAGGTTATGTTGGATGTTGGATGTTGTAGGTTGTAGGTTGTGGGTTGTGGGTTGTATGTTGTGGGTTGTAGGTTATATGGTAGTTTATTGAAGATAAAAATAGGAAAAATTTACAAAAGTCGGCAGGTATTTTCAAAGTTAGCATTGGATTATGATAGTAACGGCTAACCATCAACCGGAGTTCCCTATGCAGCTTCATACAAGGTAATTCCACAAAACCCTCTTAGAATTTGCATTTTAAGAGGGTTTTTTGTTTTAGTGAGACACTATCCAGTCGTCAAATTTGCTGTTTGAAATTAGCATTTTCGGGCTACTGACAGTGTTGATTATGATTACTTTTTCGCCACCAAGTCCATCTTGCATTTTGGACATTTGCCTGGTTTGTCAATGATAACTTCGGGGTGCATTGGACAGGTGTAATTCATTGCCATCGTGTGCTTTTTGGTTTTTGTCATCATATTGCACTTGTCCATTTTGCCGTTCATATCGATGCAGTCACCGTCTTTCATCATCATTTTCGTCCCGTCTTTCATGACACATTCGCCATTGACCATGCAGGTGGTGCCGTTTTTCATTACCATGTTTTTGTCCATAGGCATTGCTTTGCCATCTTTTACGTGCATCATTTTACCGTCTTTCATCATGCAACAATCCTCCATCATGGCGCCTTTTGTTTTGGTTTGTGCGCTGGTGCTACTTGTGGTAAGTGCTACTGCAATAAATAGCATCACTGTGAATAGGTTCGCCATCATTTTTGAGTTTTTCATCATATTAAAATTTAGATTTTTCAGTTGCGCTGTTACCCGCCCTTCAGATTGCTGTTGCCCAGAAATGTTATTGGTACAAACGATTCCATTATAAAGGTGATTCAATTAATTCAACTCGATATTATGCTATTCTTTTTAATCATTACATAATTCTCATAGGTACAATTAGTAATTCAGATTTGCCCCGATTCCAAACCCCATATCGCTGTCGTAATGCGCTCTTATACTTAGATTTCTTTTGATGATATACTTTGCGTCGACCATATATTCTTTGTCAGTATTGACCATAAATCCCATTCGTAGTCTTTTGGAAACAGGAATGTCTTCTCTTATTAATTGCATGCGTATTTTACCATCGGTGTATACTTCAGATTGAAAGAGGATCAACATCGGTAGCGTATAGTTGACTCCAACACTAAGAACTGCTCTTTGATCTTTGGTATTGGCTTGTCCAAAGAGGTTTTCTTCTTGTTCATTAATTCCCATTTTACGGTAACGCCAATCAAATCCAACGAAAGGCATGAGCCATTGCATTTTCCCAATGTATCTGCCTATGTGGGTTTCTATTTCATAACCATGCATATCGCTATATCCCAATCGCCATTCGGTTCCAATGCTCCAACGTGTGTTGCTAAACATTGCCATACCATCGTTTCCGTTAGTGGCAAAATCATTTTCTGCCATGAAATGAAATTTTCGGTCTTCGCCAAATAATTTTCGTTGTGCTAATTTAGGATTTGGGATTAATGGGTTTGGTGCTTGGTTTTCGTATGTAAAAACCCTGCCCATTCCTGCCATCATATGATAATGAATATGACAGTGAAAAAACCAATCACCCTCGGCATTGGCATTAAATTCTAAAACATCGGATTCCATCGGCATAATATCTATCGTGTTTTTAAGAGGAGCATAATCTCCTTGACCATTCAAAACTCTAAAATCGTGTCCGTGTAAGTGCATTGGGTGGCGCATCATGGAATTATTATAGATTGTCATACGAACATTTTCCCCTTTTTTGATGCGTATTTTGTCCGTTTCAGAAATTACTTTGTTGTCTAAACTCCACACATAGCGGTTCATATTTCCCGTTAGTGTGAAGCGTAATTCTTTGACAGGCGCTCCGATTGGGAGATTGGTTTTGGTAGGCGATTTTAGCATGGCGTAATTCAACGTAATGAGCTCTACAAGTTTGTTGCTGTCAGTATCGTTTTCCGTTCCGCCTTTGGGACGGACAGGCATTTTCATGGTATCCATCGTATCAGCAGCGTTTGCTACTCCTGTAATTTCTGGATACATGACCACATTCATATCCATTTGATTGTAGGACATTTGCATTCCCTTAGTGTCTAAATCGCCGTTCATTTTCATCATGTAGTTCATCATTTTCATGCCTTCAAAATATCTGAGTTTTGGCAATGGCGCTATCAATTGTTTGATACCTCCGCCTATAGATATTGAAGTTGATTTTGTCCGGTCTTCGGGAGTGGCTAAAAGTTGATAGCCTTTGTCATCCTCAGGAATGCTCACAATAATATCGTAGGTTTCGGAAACCGCAATGATTAATCGATCGACTTCTACAGGTTCTACATCGTTTCCATCAGTGGCCACCACTGTGATTTTACCGCCAGCATAAGTCAGCCAAAAATAGGAGGAAGCGCCGCCGTTTGAAATGCGCAAACGGACCTTGTCTCCACCTTTAAACTGTGATAACTGGCTTTCGTTTTTCCCATTGATTAGAAACTTCTCATAATATATATCACTGACGTCCATTGCGTTCATGCGTTTCCATTCGTTGGCTACTTTGGTTTTGAAATATCCTTGTTGTATCGCTTCAGCGTAACTTTGAGTGGTTCCTTTTTTAATAGCAAACCAATCCGTGGCATTGTGCAACATACGGTGCACGTTTTCAGGTTTGATGTCGGTCCATTCGCTTAAAATAATTGGAACAGTTGGCAAATTATCAATACCTTTTCTAAAAGTGGGATCTTCTGCTTTCTTGTTCATCACAAATGAGCCATACATTCCGATTTGTTCTTGTAGCCCAGAATGACTGTGATACCAATGCGTTCCGTGCTGAATGATTGGAAAGGTATATTTGTGTGTAGTTCCGGGTTCTATAGGCATTTGAGTTAAATTTGGAACACCATCTTCTTTATTTGGTAACATCAATCCATGCCAATGTAATGAAGTAGTTTCTTTCAGTTCGTTGTGCACATATATTTCGGCAATATCTCCTTCTGTAAAAGTTAATGTTGGCATCGGAATTTGTCCGTTTACCGCTATAGCTCGTTTCTCTTTACCCGAAAAATTCACAATGGTATCACGAACGTATAAGTCGTATCTCACTGTTTTAGCGATTGTATTAATTATCGGTTTGTTTTCAGAAGTAGAAATGTCTTTTGGAACTGCCACAATTTTTGGAGTTTCTTTTATTGGCTCTGAAACTTCTTTATTGGTTTCAGAAGTAACTTTTTTTGTAGGGACTGGTTTTTTAACAACTATATTTTTTATAGGTTTAGCTTTTTCTTTAACTAATGTCATCCCACACTTTGGACATTTCCCAGGTTTCGCCAGATGGATTTCGGGATGCATAACACAGGTGTAAAAAGTTTGTTGCGCTTCTTTTTTTACTTGTGCATTTGCAAAAAATCCGATTGAAAAAATGATTATTAAAACTATTTTTTTCATTGTCCTTTATTTATAGTTTTAAATTTCTTAGTCGTAACGCATTTACAATTACAGATACGGAGCTAAACGACATCGCTAAAGCGGCAATCATTGGTGAGAGTAAAATTCCGAAAAATGGATATAAAGCACCTGCTGCAATTGGCACTCCTAAAACATTATAGAAGAAAGCAAAGAATAAGTTTTGTTTGATGTTTTTCATCACGGCATGACTTAAGTTTTTGGCTTTGACAATCCCTTGCAAATCACCTTTGACCAAAGTTATTTTAGCACTTTCAATGGCCACATCGGTTCCGGTTCCCATGGCGATTCCAATATCAGCTTGCGCTAATGCAGGCGCATCGTTGATACCATCTCCCGCCATGGCTACTATTTTGCCCTCTGCTTGTAAGCGCTTGATTTCTTTGAGTTTATCTTCTGGTAGGCATCCTGCTTTATATGATGTTAGTCCCAATTCATTAGCAACCGCTTTGGCTGTGTTTTCATTGTCTCCAGTAAGCATAATCACTTCGACTCCTTGTCGCATGAGTTCTTTTATGGCCTCCTTGCTAGACACTTTAATGGCATCAGTAATCGATACGAAACCCACTGCAACGCCATCAACTGCAATATAAGATACTGTTTTTCCTAGTTTTTGTTGGGCAATAATTTTGTTTTCGATATCATCACTGATGACCGCTTTGACTTGTTCCATTAGCTTTTTATTTCCTAATGCCACTTTTTTATTGGTCACTGTTCCTGTAACACCTTTTCCTGCCACAGCTTCAAAATCTTTTACTTCGACTAATGAAATGGATTTTGCTTTACCATAATTGACGACGGCTTGTGCCAATGGATGCTCACTGTATTGATTTAATGAAGCGATGTCTTTTAATAAATCGTCCTCGTTGTTGTTGAACGAATAAATTTTTTCTACAGATGGTTTGCCTTCCGTGATGGTTCCTGTTTTATCGGTTATTAGAACATTTACTTTGTTCAGGTTTTCCAAAGCCTCGGCATTTTTAATCAAAACTCCTGATTGCGCTCCTTTCCCCACACCAACCATTACTGACATTGGTGTTGCTAATCCTAAAGCACAAGGACAGGCTATTATTAACACAGCGATAGCATTGATAAAGCCGTATGCCAATGCTGGTTCAGGACCAAACATTGCCCAAATAAAAAACGTTATTACAGATGCTATGACCACAATTGGCACAAAGTACTTAGCGATACTATCGGCTAATTTTTGAATGGGCGCTCTCGAACGCGAAGCATCATTGACCATTTGCACGATTTGAGAAAGCAACGTTTCTGAACCTACTTTTTCGGCGATCATGACAAAGGATTTGTTACCATTAATAGTTCCGGCAATCACCTTGTCGTCTTTCTTTTTATCGACGGGGATGGGTTCGCCAGTGATCATGGCTTCATCGATACTGCTTTCGCCGTCCGTTATTTTTCCATCGACAGGAATTTTGTCTCCTGGTTTTACCCGTAATAGATCACCTTTTTTGATCTCGTGAATAGAGATTACTTTATCGCTTCCATCAATAACTAGAGTAGCTTCTGTTGGTGCGAGTTTTAATAACTCTTTGATGGCGCCACTGGTTTTACTGTGCGCTCGGGCTTCTAATAATTGTCCCAATAAGACCAACGTTAGAATAACGGTTGTGGCTTCAAAGTAGAGGTGAACCGTTCCGTGTGCTGTTATGAATTCTTGTGGAAAAATAGCAGGAAAAAACAAACCGACTAGACTGAATAAAAAAGCTACTCCGGAGCCGATTCCGATCAGTGTAAACATATTTAAGTTCCAAGTAATGATGGATTTCCAAGCACGCTCAAAGAACATCCAGCAAGCATAAAAAACCACGGGAAGCGATAGAATTAATTGCACCCAATTCCATTTTTCGGCATCCATTAGTTGTAATAAAGGATTGTTGTGTACCATATCTATCATGGCGATAGCGAAAATAGGAACGGTAAATACGACTGCGATTTTCATCTTCTTGACCAAATCTTTATACGTCTTTTGATCTTCGGTATCACTCGGATTCATTGGAACTAGATCCATGCCACATATAGGGCAGGAGCCAGGACCATCCTGGATAATCTGAGGATGCATGGGACAAGTGTATAGGCTTTTGGTGGTTGATAACTCCGGTGCTTTGACTAAATCCATTCCACAAACTGGACAGTCGCCTGCTTTTTCATAGACTTTACCGCCTTCGCAATGCATAGGACAATAGTATTTGCCATTTGCAGTAACGGGAACTTTGATTTCTTTTTTATCGCTGTGGGAAGGCGCAGCGCAACAAGATTTTGCAGGAACTTCATTGGTTGTTCCCTCTTGAGGCATTTTACCATTAGTCATTTCAATGGTGTATTTTCCAGCGGTTGTTAATGCTTCTTGCAACTGTGTTGTTGGAATATGTTTTTCCATCGTTATGGTTGCAATTGGTGGGATTAATGAAACTTTGGCTTCAACGCCCTCAATAGCATTCAATGTCTTTTTGACTTTAGTTCGACAGCCATCACAAGTCATTCCGGTAATATTGTAAGTATGTATCATCTTTTTTTATTTTAATACAAATTTCCGGGATAACGATTTATTGGACTTGCACAATTTTGGGTTTGATTTGCAAGATTTATAAATCTTCAATCTGTCTTCGCTTTATGGATTTTATTTTTTTAAAATAGGTTGGAGAAAATCCGGTTATCTTTTTGAACTGGTTGCTTAAATGTGAGACGCTGCTGTAATTCAAAGAGTAAGCAATTTCACTTAACGACAGTTCGTCATAAACAATTAACTCTTTTACTTTTTCAATTTTCTGATTGATGAAATATTTTTCGATGGTCGTGTTCTCGACTTCAGAAAACAGATTGCTCAAGGTATTATAATCTTGATGCAGTGCTTGAGAAAGATAATCGGATAAATTGGATTTTAGATCATTGTTTTTATTCTGAACCAAGTCGATAATCAGTGTTTTAATTTTATCGATGGTTTTACTTTTTCTGTCATCAATTAAATCAAAGCCCACTGCACGTAGGTTTTTTAATAATTCGTTTTTTTGATGTTCGTTAATTTCATTCTTTAATTCAACTTCGCCGAGTTCCACAGAGATAGGATTAATTTCTTGACTTTCAAGCACAGACTTAACTACTATCTTACAGCGACTGCATACCATGTTTTTGATATAAAGTTTCATATATTTAAATTCTATTTTTTAACGTTAACAAATATGACAAGGTTAATTTAGCGAATTTATCTAAAGCTACCTAATTTGTTTTCTTACTCTTTCTCTAGCACAGGCTCAGTCAGATGCATACCGCATTTATAGCATTTATCGTTCAATTTGCCCTGTACTTCAGGATGCATTGGGCAGGAATACGTTTTTTCGTGATTTTCCATCTTTTTAGTTTTATTGTCCATCATGGTACTGTTGTTATCCATCATAGTAGTGTCATTATCCATCATCTGGGAATTGTCATTGGTAGTTTCCTTGTTTTTTTGATTGCATGAAACTAGTACGGTTGCCATTATGATGGCGAAAGTGATTATTTTTTTCATTTTATTAAATTTTTTTGAGATTGTTTTCTAGAATTTATACTGATGCAATTGGTCCAAAATGATATAAGATAATACAACAAAACCCTTTTGAATTTTTAGATTTCAAGAGGGCTTTTAGTATTGATTTTCATTCGGGTAAGACTGAATTTACAGCAAATCGACTTACTTCACCACGCCAAATTTTTCGCTCGTTACTTTATCTAATTTGGTGTCGTATTTTTCGATGATTAGATTTCCATCAACATCAAAGTAACCAATGGCAATCTGGTCATTGACTTGATAAATATAGCTATTCGTAGACGTTTTTCTTAATAAGGCTGGTTTTGAATTTTTGAATGTCATGGTATAACCTTCAGCATCAAGTGCGACTTTATAAGCTCTTCCTTTCGATTCGTAATAGGCACTTCTGTCGATGTCAACCGTTCTTGTACTGCCATCGGGATTCGTTATTTTTGTTGTTGTAGTTACGATTACAGGCGAATCTTTTTTCTCAATATTTAAGGTGTTTGGACTTTCTTTTTTGAGTTCGATGTTTTGCACTTCTTTTACATTATCTTCTTTCACATATTTTTTTTCGCCGTCTGCATTTTTTACGGTAGTTGTCGTGGTTTGTGTTGTTTCCTGTACTTGTTTGTTTTGTGCTTGAACTCCTACGGTGAAGAGTATCGCTGTCATCATTATTTTTATTGTTTTCATGCTATTTTCTTTAGTTAGTTAATTATTACTATTTCAAAGGTATTGATCTATCGTTTTAGAATTATTTTGAAAGCTTATATAATTTACAGATACAGGTAGTTTATCTACTGTAACTGCAGCTCCCTAAAGGTGTGATTGCGTTTAATTATACAAGTTTTTCAGTTAAAAGTGTAATAGGCAGTATGGTGTTGTAGGCTAATTTTACAGTATCAAAACAGATTAATTACAAAACAATATAGATTATGAAAAGAATTACTTTTTTAGCCATGGGAATACTTATTTTTTCATCGCAGTTTGCCCAATCTCAAATAAAATTAGATACTACTAATGAATGCTTAAAAGCAACAGGATTAAATAATATTGTAGAGTTGAGGTATTACTATTATCCGAATCTTCAAACGTATTATGATATTCAAAAAGGGTTGTATATTTCCTGCGAAAAAGGGAATTGGGTAACTTCAGAATTTCTTAATCTTAACTCTCATGGATATTGTGTGAAGAATGGAAATTATAAAAAGATTAACGGCTACACTGGAGATGAACCCTATACGTTGCTTAAAGATCATAAATTACAATACCCCGCAGATTATTCAAGCAAACCTACAAGAAAACTAATTGCTACTACAGATTAGAAGAAATTTTTTAACCTACGAAAAATACCTATTCTTTTTAGTTTAGGTATTTTTTTTGATCCTTTGTGAAAGCAAAGTTTGAGGTTATCTGCTCATGATGGAGTAGACTTACTATAATTCCATTTTAGATTCCTTATACTTTAATCGTGATGTAAATCAAACCGGAGATAGTGCCTTGATTTGAATTACCGGTAATTTATGCTTTTGTGATTCTTTTTGTAACCAACTGAATGATTTTACCCAACCAGCTCGTTGTTATATTCGGTGTAGATTTGAATATGGTTTTAGATAAATACTGCGTTCCCATACCGATGGCTCCTTGGATGATATTGGAGGTCAAATGCGGTGTTGAAAGCACATCTTGAAGTGATGTTTTGATAAGATTTACTGGGCTAAAACTATTTATAGTAGTTTGATAATGCGCTTTTAATACTTCTAAATCGGTTGCTTGTTGTTTTTGTAAAGCAATAATGCGCTCCATCAAAATTGCTTCTTGGTTCTTTGTCTTCATCTTAATTTTCACTTAATGATTGACTAATAATAAAGTTGCTTACTGGATGTTTGATCCATTGTTTTCTGAACAAATAGAGGACGATTCCGACCAAGACATAAAATCCGGCGATGAGAAAAAAGCCGTAATAGGTTTTACCCACTAATTCTCCCACAAACAAGGCAAGCCCGATGTTGAGCATTAAGAAAATAAATACCGCAACAAGTAGTAAGACCAATCTTATAGCTAATGACGAAGAGACATTAGCAGCTTTGTAAATGGCATTACACTTGTAAAGTTCTAATGTCGTTTTACCATACACTTCGGCTTTTTCGATCAGTTTCTCAATTGTTGCGGTAGTACTTTCCATACTTTCTACTTATTTTTCTTGATGATCAGAAACCAATTCTCTTGCGTCTTGCAGAATGGTGTCATATTGCTTAGAAAAATCTTTAGTGACTTTGTCAAATTTTTCTTTGACCTCTTTGACGTAACCTGCTCCTGTATTTGCAATTCTTTTTCTTGTTTTAGTTCCTTTTGCAGGAGCGAACAAAATTCCCGCTATTGCGCCTGCTGCAACGCCACCTAATACGCCTAATAATACTTTACTTGAATTCATAATTTCTGTTTTTATTGATTACTATTTTTAAACTTGTTTTCCTTGAATTAATCTTAGGATAACTGCAATGACTGCAATGACCAAGAGAATGTGAATGATGCTTCCAGCGCTATAGGCAAAGAATCCTATCGCCCAAAAAATGATTAAAATAACTGCGACTGTGTAAAGAAGATTGCTCATGATGTTTTTTTTTTAAAGTTTATAATAAGGAATAAGACAGAAACAAATTGATCACGCCATTTTTTCCGTCTGGAAATACATATTTTGTACCTAGATAGGTTTTTTCTTTGCCAACCGTCACCAATCCTAGATTATATCGGACGCCAAATCCAATGGATTTTGTTTCAAATCCAAATCCTGCGGCGATACCGGTGTCGAACTTGTTGAAATCGCCTGAGGCAATATTATCTTCAAAATTGAAATTGATGTCCGAAACGTTTTTCACCTTCGAACTGACCAAATATGAAGCATAGGGTCCTAACTGGAAATTGAAATTATTCGTCAGATTAATGACGGCTAGCACTGGAACTTCGATATAATTCAATTCGAATTTTGCCGTTCCTGTGGTAAAAGCATTTTCATACGTTTGTTGTGAACCTTTGCTCGTAAAATAGATCTCTGGCTGAATCGCGAATGATTTGGAAATGGGTAACTTGGCAAAAACCCCGAAGTTAATTCCGGTTAATACTTTCCTTTCTTTGGCATCACTGGAAGATAAATTCGCAAAATTGACGCCGCCTTTAATTCCTAATTTGAAATCATTTTGGGCTTGTACGCTTATAAATTGTAGCGCAACAAATGCAGCCAGGGCAAAGTGCTTTTTTATAATTTTCATTGTGAATTGGTTTTCTTATATCGGCCTAATTACATTACAAAGATGCTTGTTATGAGTGAACTAGCCTTTACATAACTCTGCCAAAAAGTTATAATATTCCTAGTACGGATGCACAAAAAAAAAGGCGAGTATCAACTCGCCTTTGGACTATTTCTTATTGTTGACCGTGAGGTCTTTGAAAGCATTTGCCACGCCCTCTGCATCCGAACTGAATTCTCTTTTGAAGGATTCCCAATCGGTCTGATTATTCTCATAATCGCCAATCCGATTCTTAAGCGCAGTATTTCTTTCTTCTAGCGCATCAATGCTTTTAGCATAGGATTTATCAAATGTTTTTCCTGGCTTATCCATGGCTTTTCGCAATTCTTTAATTCGAGCCTCGTTAGCCATGATTGTATTGTTAGATTCAGACTTGTATGTTTGCCATTCCGCGTCATTGGCTTTAATGACTTGGTCAGCGGCTTGATCTGCTTCGACTTGATCTAAATCTTGATTGGCTTCATTGACATTTTCAATGGCATCTTCTTTCTCCTGAGTATTGGATTTACAACCAACTAATGAGATTCCGCCTATAAATGCTGTAATAGCAATAATATAACAAGCTTTTTTCATTGTTATAGATTTTCAAGTATACTTTTTAATTCTTCTTTGGATTTTCCCAATTTGATTTGGAGTTTACCCATCATTTCCTCTTTTTTACCGTCAATATATAACAAATCATTGTCGGTTAGTTTTGCAAATTTTTGTTTGAGCTTCCCTTTTTGTTCTTCCCAAGCGCCACTTAATGTTGTCGTATTCATATGATTTATTTTTGTGTTAGAATTCTTTTTCATAACGATACAAAGTTGCAAATTCTTTCCTGGCATTCCTTTATACAGTTGTTTGAAAGACTTTCAATATTCCTAGATTTGATCCCTAATTGAAGCGATAACGGATGCCCAAACCAATATCCGATCCGTAATTATTATCTCTGTATTCATCCGAATTAAAGTAGATTTCCGGTCGAAGATCTAATGATATTTGCAGCGGAAAATCAAAATCGTACTCAATTCCCAAATCTCCAGCAACAAATGCAAAACCACCATTGTCCTTGTACTTATCTCTTTCGTTATCATAGTAGTTGTCTCTTTCATATTTCCAGCTTCCAACACCACCACCAACTCCAGCGTACCAATGGAAGCCACCTTCTATTTTCCAGTACCATTGGTATAATGCTGCCAATTTTAGCGCATTGATGTAATTGCTGTTTCTAATTCCCAAATCTAATTCGAGTCGATTATTTCCTGATAGTTTCCTTTGATAAGATATCTCTGCGCCAAAACCGTCATTGTCACCTAATCGTACACCAAGTGCGTTTTTAGAAACGTTTTGTGCTTGAATGGAACAGGCTACTATCAGTAGCAGACTCCATACTAATTTAATTTTTTTCATTATGTGAGTTTTAATATTTTTTGTTGAGGCAAAGATGCGTATCCATAAATGGTATAGCTTATAGAATTGGAGGGAAGTCTTACATTATTCCCACTTATATTTGATTTTCACTAGTATCTTCTTTCTTAATTTCATTGATTTCCTTTTCAATTTCCTCTTCAATTTCCTCTTCAATTTCCACTTGGATTTCCTCTTCCATTTCTATATATTCTTTTGAAAGTTCCATGATTTCTTTTTCTGTTTTCTCGGCGGTGTTCATTACCGAATTGTTTGCTGGCGCATGGGACGAGATAAGTTCGTTTATTTTTAAATGGACTAAGGCCGAATACCGATTGAATGATTTTTGGATGACAAACAAGCTCAAGAACGTAATGCCAAAGATGATGTCGCCCACGTTTTGATGTGAATCTCCAGATGTAAACAAGTTGGTTGACCACCAGAAAAGAACCAAAATGAACGCCACAATAAACGTGATGGCGTTACCCAAAATTCTGGTCGCTATTGACGTTAGTTTTTCAAATAACAACTCTATTCTTAGATACACTTCATTCATTGGGTATCGATATAGAAGAAATTATTCACAAATGCGATTTGCTCTTTGAGGTCTAATTTGTCGGTGATTTTTAGGCTCACTTCCACATCAGAAAAGCGGTTGTCATGAGACAAAATCGTTTTGAGTTCAGATTTTGCAGTGGTCGGTCCAAACAACATTACGGTCGAAAACCCAACGCTTTGATCGCTGATTTCTTTATAAAATTGAAGTTGTAATTGTTGTTCTTTTTCATGCAAATGGCTTTCTCCTTTTTGCAGAATTTTCAGTTTTTCAACGTGATTGAATTCCGATTTGATACTTTGTAGTACTTGTGCCGATTTGCTATATCCGATAATATTTGCTGAAAAGTGGTCTAAATAGACCGCTAATTTTTTTTGAGTTTCCATAGGTTGATATTTTATAGGTTTTTGCCAAAATGACTGTGATTTGGAGCGTATTTCAAGAGTAAATTTTCTAATGAATCAAAGTACTCCTCTAAGGATTTCCGAGTTATTTCCGGACTTTCAACATTCGGAATCGTTTCGGGCATTTCATTTAAAAATTTCATTAATTCCGGGAATTCCGCTCGAATAGTCGTGGTTAATTTTGAAATATTTTCCATCAGTTCTTTTTCTGTTTTCATTTTTTTGAATGTTGTAAAATAAAAAAGCACCAAAAGTAGTTTCAGGTGCTTTTCTAGAATTAAAAATTAACCAAGAAACCAGACTAAGCTATTTTAGTCTGTTTTTTTTCGTTCTTTTTTTGCGCTTTTCGAGCCAAATCTGTTTGGTCTTTGGCTTTACAATTGCATCCACATGCCATTGTACTGTTGCCCGCCATTTGATGTTTTGCCGCTTCGTGATGGTGCATGGCTGCTGCCTCATGATGCATGGCTGCCTTTTGATGATTGTCAATTATTTTTTGACTTTCAACTTTAGGATCTTTTACCTTTTTTTCTGTACCAATTACTCCAATCATTTTGTATCATTTTAAGGTTGTGAATGAATTTTCATAACTACACAAAGTTGGTCGTATTTCTTGTTTTCCTTGTTGTACAACTTTTGAAATTCATTTCAATATTCCTACGTAGTATTTGGTTTTAGGCTGTCACTATATATTGTCAATTTGGAATTGATTTACTTTAAATTCAATGTTGATATAAAGCAATTTATGCAAAACCTCAGAAGAAAGTTTATTTTTCTTTCTTATTTCCCTTGCCATTGCCGTGGTTTCCTTGTGAATTTCCCTTGCTTTTTCCACCATGACCATTTTTATAGTACTTCGCTTTATGGTGTTTATAGTGCACGTAGGGACTTCGTCCGTGGTAATCATTAATAACTACGACACGACCTTTATTTAAGTTATAGCTTTTGTACCGTTTTGGAAGTGTTTTAGAGCGAACCCAAACGCCATTATTCAGATATATAAATTGTGATTTAGGAATATCATAATAGGAGCCTACATCAGGTAAATAGTAATATTCTTCGGTTGTAACTGCCGGGCCCCAAACTGGTCGCGCAACATTGACCGTGATTTGTGCTTCTGTCGCAACCGTGTTGAATAAGAATAGATAACAGAAAATGAAGTAATTTTTCATCTATTTATAGTAAAATGATTAAAAGTATAATAATCAATATTGCGCCTAAAGACAGGTAGATTCCATTGCCACTACTTCGTAGACCAGTATTGATTGCTCGAACTTCTTTTCGAAGTGCTTTTTTTTCGGAGCGATTCATATCTGATTTATCCATTGCTTTAATTTCTTTCAATCGATCAAGCATCACTTGCACCTCTGCAGGAACTTCCTTTGGTGGGTTGGTGATTGCTGTTGGATTTTTCTCTGCTGCGAAAACTGGGTTTGGAATGATACTGACTGATATTAGAAATATCATCAAGTAAAGTGTAGCTTTTTTCATAATTATGATTTGTTTTATGTGTACTGTAAATGTGAGAAAATTTGGTGCCAACTGATTTATATAATAATGTTATAGTGTTGTAAAATTCACACTATTTTTTTAGGGCTTTGGCTTTCTTGATGGAGTCCGATTCTTGTTTTTTCTTTAATTTTTCGGCTGCTTTTTTCTTTTTATTGAAGTAGCCTTTCAACAAGAAATTACTTTGAGCCGCTTTTACGGTTTCTTTCATATCTACAATGGTTGAGTCGACCGAATTGCCCAATTTTTCGTCCGTAACTAATTTGGATAAAACCCCTTTGCCATCATTCATCTTTTTGGTAAAAACCGAAAATTCATTGGTACTCGATTCGAGATTGGTTAGCGTTTTTGTGACTGAATTTGCAAAATCAGCATCGGTCATCAGTTTCGCAATGACACTTTTTTTGTTGTTGATATTCGCTGAAAATAAGGCAAGTTGGTCAGAAATAATAGCGGCATTGTCCACACTTTTTTTGACACTTTTCATTATATCTTCCATTTCAACTGCTTTGACAGAAGCAATGCTCGCGTTGTCTTTTATGATTTGATTGGAAGAATTTCCTGGCGAAATGGTCAAAACTTTATCACCCATTAATCCATCAGATCCGATGCTGGCAATCGCATCGGTTTTAAGGTATTTTTGGACTTCTTCTTTGATAATCAAATGCACCGCAACGGCTGAATCGGATATGAATTCGATGCGATCTACCGTTCCAATGTTGATTCCAGAAAATCGTACATTGTTTCCGACTTTTAGTCCGCTAACGTTCTTAAATTTGGTATTCAATCCAAAGGTTGAACCAAACATATTTTTGTTTTTACCAATATAATAAATGCCAATGACAAAGAGCAAAAGTCCAACAATAATAAACATTCCGAGTTTCCACTTATAATTTGTAGCTTGATTCATAGTTGCTTGTTTTTAAATTAAACAAAAAAGGACCGCACCCATTTGTCCTTACTTTTTTCGAGTTCATCATAAGTTCCTTCGGCATAAATGATTCCGTTGTTGAGGATCATAATTCGGTCTCCAGTTATTTTTGCGCACGCCATATCGTGGGTGATGATGATCGAAGTGGTTTTGAATTTCTTTTGTACCGATAAGATCAATTCGCTGATTTCTCGCGCAGTAATCGTATCCAGACCAGAAGTCGGTTCGTCATATAAAATAATTTCAGGTTGAATGATTAATGTTCGTGCTAAGGCGATTCGCTTTTGCATACCTCCTGATAATTCGGATGGCATTTTGTCTATCGCTTCTTTCAAACCAACATTATCGAGCGCTTCGATAATTTGTTTTTCGATTTCTTCTTCTTTTAGATTTTTGGTGTGGTGTTTTAAGGTAAAGGTCAAATTTTGTCGCACCGACATTGAATCGTAGAGTGCGCCATTTTGAAACATAAATCCAATTCGCTTCCGTATCGGATTGAGGTCATCACTTTTTAGTTGCGTAATATCTGTTCCGAAAACCTTGATTTTCCCTTGATCTGCTACGACTAAACCCACTAGACATTTGATGGATACTGATTTTCCTGATCCTGATCTGCCAAGGATGACGAGATCTTCGCCTTTATTAACTGTTAGATTTACACCTTTCAGAATACTATTTTTCCCAAAGGATTTGTGTAAGTTTTTGATCGATATAACGACTTCTTTTTCCATGATTTCTAGAAGAATAAGTCTGTGAGTTGCACTGCCAACATATCAATAATAAAAATGGAAAGCGAGGCGGCGACCACCGCTTCATTTGCGGCAATTCCGACACTAGCTGTTCCGCTAGACGCGTTAAATCCTTTGTAGCAACCAATCAGTCCGATGACAAATCCGAAGAAAAAAGTCTTGATTACCGCCGGCATCACATCAAGAAATTCGAGATGTTCAACGACGTCCGAAAAGTAGCGAAAGAGGCTCATGCTGCCGTGTACATTAAAGCCGATGTAACCTCCATAAATACCAACAAAATCAGCAAAGATCACTAATATCGGGACCATGATGGTTGTGGCTAAAATGCGCGATACGACCAAGTATTTATACGGATTGATGGCCGATACTTCCATCGCATCAATTTGTTCTGTAACTTTCATCGATCCGAGTTCGGCTCCAATGCCAGAGGCAATTTTACCAGCACAAATGAGTGCGGTTACCACTGGAGCAATTTCTCTAATCAACGATAAGGAAACCATGCTCGGCAACCAAGATTCAGCGCCAAATTTACTCAACGTCGGTCGGGATTGAATGGTGAGTACCACGCCCATAATAAAACCTGTAATCGATACCAGCGGTAATGATTTGTATCCGATGGCATAACATTGTCGAAAAAATTCATTGATAGGAAAAGGAAGTCTGATGATTTCTTTGAAAAATCGACCGGTGAATATGGCCATCTTGCCTGTGTCTTCGAAAATCGTTTTAATGGAAGCTACCATAAGTATAAATGAGATTTGGGATAGAATAAACACGTTTAAGAAATAAAAAATCCATGTTATCTGTTAGTACCAAACTGTCTCAATTTTGGTGAGGTTCTTCTTCTCTTGACTAAATAGCATGGATTTATTATTATTTATTCTTCCCTTTTGGATATAGTAAAATTGCATCAATTCGTTCGGTCGACTGTTACATAACTTTGTCAATTAGTTATAGGATTCCTAGATTTATAGTGTTGAAAAAATGAGACAAGCCTGCATTTATTGAAACTTAACGGCAGTAAGTTTCCAATTGGTTGCTAGTGCAGTTGTTGCCTCCATAAATTTCAATTGATACAAAAAAATAAACCTACAAAATCGCAAAATCTTGTAGGTTTTAAAAGTATCAATGTCATTCGTTAGTACCAAAAGTCCCTATTTTGGTGAATATCTTCTTCTCTTGACAAACAACATTGATTATTATTCTGCTAGTTTTTTTTCATTAGCAATTGCATCTCGTAATTCTTTTACTTTGTCGTGATCTGCTTTTAGCAATGCATAATGTTTGTTGAGCATATCTTGTTCTTTCAAATTGGTTTCGTGATAGTCTTGTATGAGCACATTTTTATAGGTTTCTAATGCGGCATCTTCGCCATATTCGCAAGAATCTAAAATTGCTTTTCGGTCGTTACCGGTCAATGCTGCTTTAACATCCATCCAAACTCTAAAAAATTTACCAGTGGTTCGTGTCCCTTCGTCAGGAGTTCCGCCAAGTCTGGTTACTTCTGTGACCAATTCTTTTCTACATTCGATACTGGTTTGCGTTAAATTTGAAAAAAGCATTTTCAAATCGGTTTCCTTAGTTTCGTCATTTGCCGTTTTGTAGCCTTCGATTCGGTCGTTATTGATTACGATTAAGGAGTTAAGTGCTTCAATTGTTTTTTGGATTTCCATACTTTATTTGAATTTAATATTAGTAATTTAATAGCGTAAAATTCTAAATATTAGTCAGTTAATTTGTTACACTACTTTGGCAATAATTTTCAGGATTCCTAGATTTATTGTGCAGCAAAAAGGTCTTGCGCCAACTTTTCATCTAGATTATAAATGTCATTGCGAAAATTCAGATTGTCATTGCTATCGACCCATGCCGTGAAATAGACGATATAAACCGGCATGTTTGGTTTTATGGCGATACCCGTTTCTGTATTCGTCTGTAGGGTTTTGTCAATTTTTCCCTCGCTCCAATTGGTTTTGTTGTGGAGTAGATACAGCGCCAATTTTTTTGGATTTTCGACGCGAATGCAACCGTGACTAAAAGCGCGTCGACTATGACTAAAAAGTTCTTTGGCAGGTGTGTCGTGCAGATAGATATTAAAATTGTTCGGAAAGAGAAACTTCATTTTCCCTAATGCGTTGTCTGGTCCTGGTTTTTGACGAATGGTATACGGGATATTTTTAGTGTATTTATTCCAATTCACTTCCGATGCGTCGATGACTTTATCGCCCGCTACCACCTCCATGTTGTTTTGGTTTAGGTAATTTCCGTTACTTTTTAGTTTGGGTAGTATTTCTTCATTGATAATACTATTTGGAATATTCCAATAGGGATTGAGTATGATTCTCGATATATTTCCCCTAAAAATACTAGTTTGTTTGGCCGTTTTTCCCACGACGACATTGGTTTCCCAAAGCAATTTTTTGTTTTTGATGATGTGCAATTTATACTCCGGAATATTGACGATCAAGTAGTCATTTTCCATATTATCTGGAACCCAACGCAAACGCTCTAAATTGATAATGATTTGTTTAATACGATCTTCAACAGTTTTGTTGAGTTCGACTAAAGTCTTGTCATCCAATTTGCCGGTCGCCATCAATCCTAATCGTTGTTGAAAATTCGAAACTGCAGTGGCCGTCGCTTTCGTAAACGTGATGCTGTGATCATTTGTTTTTATGTCGCCGGATAGCAGTAACCTTTGTTTTAGCTGAATAATGCACGAATCTCGGTCGTTGATGGCAAGTTCTTTCCGATTGGTTTTAATCGATGGGAATCCACCGTTTTTTTGAATTTTGCGGTAGGCGTGGAGCTTTATGAGTAATTTGGAAAAGTACGGGTTGACAGGTTGTGTCGCATCATTCTTATCGCTACCGATTAACGCGTTTAGCATGGTTTGATAGTCTCGCTTTTCACGCGGAATATACCAATCGAGTTCATGTGCTGTTTTGGCAATGCCACCAAACGCTTTTTTAGCATATTTAAAATAAGTGGTTGTCAACAACAATTCGACATATTCCCGTTGTTTTGGGTTGGTTTCCGTAGCTACTTTTGAATCGATTAGATCATCCAATTCTGAATTGTTGAGGCTTTTATCTCGAAAATCTACACTATAATTTTGCCATTGATTTTGAAAGTTTGTAACGGCTTCCGTCATTCCGTCTTTGTTAAACCAGGCATAAGTTTGGTTTCTGTTTTTATAAAATAGCCGAACACTATTTTGTATCGAATCGTTTTCGGAATGGTTTTTAAAAAAGGAAGTTATCGCCGCATCTTCTATGGTAAGATTAGTTAGAGGATCTTGAGAAGTAATGCTCGTAACTTCCTTTTTACAAGCTATGAGGAGTAAAAGTAGGATGGTAGATTTGAGGATTATTTTCATTTATTTTTTGCTTGAATCGATACATTGAATAAATTCGTCTAGGAAAATTTTAGCAAATTCATCGGTTTCTTGCAGGTTTGTCGGGACGCCAAAATCATCGAATTTTTCTTGCACTTTCGATACTGGAAAATTAGCTGTAAACGTCCATGCTCTTATTTTCCAAAATATAAATTGTAAATGCGTCAACGCTTGCAATCCACCGAAATCACCCGAAGAAACCGTAGAAAATGCTACTGGTTTGCGATACCATTCTTCATACAACACATCAATCGCATTTTTTAAACTCGCGGGAATGCTTCCGTTATATTCCGGCGTAACTATTAGTATTCCATCCGAAGCGACGATTTTGTTTTTAAATTCTACTACAGAATCGCTTGGCGATTTTTGGTATTTTAATGGTGCTTCGAATAGCGGAAAGTCATATTCTTTTAGGTCGAGGATTTCAACATGCACAGGATAATTATCGGATAAGTACTTTTGAAAATACAAAGCGACATTGTGGCTTTTACGACCCGTTCTGATGCTTGATGAAAGGATGGAAATATGATACATGATTTGGCATTTTGATCTATACAAATGTGGTATCCATAAAGTAATATTTACTTACATTACAATACTAAATAGTTCTATAATTCCTAGATTAAGAATTATATTTTATTAGCGTTGGTCATGTGCATAACAAGTTGTAATCCCAGACAGATGGGGCAGTTTTATACGCCACTGCCAAAACAATTTGTTTTGTTTGGAGATCCATTTTGACTTGAATTTAATTTTTTTTATGCTGTAGATATTCCAATAGCATTTCTGCAACAGCTCCAGAGGATCCGGGATTTTGCCCGGTGATTAACAAACCATCTTGCACCGCATAAATTTCCCAGTCCTCTTTTTTGGAATAAATTCCGCCTTTATTTTTCAATTCATCTTCTAATAAAAATGGAACAATTTTATCAAGTTGCACCGCTTTTTCTTCTGAATTAGAAAATCCAGTTACTTTTTTATCATGAACCAAATAGTTACCTTCTTCATCTTTCACATTTAGTAGTGCTGATGGCGCGTGACAAACTGTTGCGATTGGTTTTTTTGCATCCCAAAAATCTTCGAGGAGTTGAATAGAATTTTTGTCGGTAGCTAAGTCCCACATTGGACCGTGTCCACCGGGATAGAAAACTGCATCAAAATTTTTGGCGGCGACCTCTTCTAATCTTTCTGTATCTGCCATTAATTTTAATAGATCTTCATCTTTTTTGTATCGTGTAGTGGCTTCCGTTTGATTTTCGGCGGTATCACTTTTTGGGTCAATGGGTGGCTGTCCGCCCAAAGGGGATGCGATAGTAATGGCTGCGCCAGCTTCTTTAAAGATGTAATAGGGTGTGGCAAATTCCTCAATCCAAAAACCCGTTTTTTCGTCCGTGTTCCCTAATTTACTGTGCGATGTTAGAACAATTAGTATTTTCATTTTTTTAAATTTTAATTTTACCTTGAGTGGAATCAATAGTATTCTTTCCTGTAATGGCGGAAGCAATCATTTTGAAAAAATTGATCATTTTTCCTCCATCACTGTCCCAATAGTTAGCCTTTTTTGTTGTTGCCTTGATTAATGAAATGTTTTGATCTTCCATTCCGTCTTTGAACCAAACTGTCAACAGTGGATTCCACAACTCTTTTATTTTAGCTTTATCCATTACAATAGTTGCTGTCGCATTCACAGCCAGATAAGCGCTTTTTTCGGGCGAGGCAAAATACAGTTGTACTTTTTTATGTGCGTTAATATCTTTGTTTCTATCGCTGTCTGCACCGCTAAAAAACCAAATATTGCCTTCATCATCAACTTGTTGGGCCGTCATGATGGTTGACGATGTTCCTTTTTTATTTTTTACGTCTGTAATAAAAAAGCAAAACTTAACCTCTTCTACCATTTTTTTCAATTGGAGAATTCCGGCCACTTTTTCTAAGTTTTCAATAGTATTCATAAACATTATTTTAATTATTGTGAAAATTAAGATGTTGCCTCTTCTTTTTTTATTGTTAATCAACGACTATCTAACTCGTGTACCATTTCGTTGGTCACAGGCGGAAAGTTGGAAAACCCCATGTGTTTTAGATATCGTTGCGCCAACTTATCAGATTAACATAAAAGAGTTTGCAGCATTATTTGTTTTTTAAATTTCAAAATGCACTTCAGAAGTAATAGGAATTTTCAATACTTTAGATATGAGGCAATTTTGTTCCGCATCTTTAGTAATCGTTGCAAATCCCTCGGCGTTTATGCCTGGAACCGAACCCGAAATATTGAGATGAATTCCAGTAATCTCCAATCCTTCCATGGTTAAAGTCGCTTGGGTGTCGAGTCGATTCGCCGTGATTCCTTTTGCGTTTAGCATCGATGAAACTGCCATGGTAAAGCATCCAGCATGCGCTGCTGCCAAGAGTTCTTCTGGATTGGTTCCTTTTTCGCCTTCTTCAAAACGGGTTTTAAAACTATAATTTGACTTTTCTAAAACACCACTTTGTGTTGATAGTGTTCCTTTTCCTTCTTTGAGATTTCCCTCCCAATGGGCTGTTGCTGTTCGTATCATAAATGTTTTTTAGTAATTAAATAGAGTCGTAAAGTCCTACATCGGGTCTGAAAACTCGCTGATGCGAATTAGTTTTCTATTGACGAATTCTTGGATGCCTAGTTCAGATAATTCGCGTCCGTAACCTGAATTTTTGGTTCCTCCGAATGGTAAATCAGCAGTTGTCCAGGTGGGATGATTGATAAAGACCATGCCTGCTTCGATTTGATTGGCAATGTCTTTTCCTCTTTCGATGTTGTTGGTAAAAATAGAACAGCCTAATCCATAAGGAGAATCATTGGCTAGAATGATGGCTTCGTTCTCATCTTTGACTACAAAAAAGGAAGCAACAGGACCAAATAACTCCTGATAATAAATTGGATTTTCGGGTTTGATGTCGCTTAAAATGGTGGGTTCCATAAAGGCGCCTTTTCTATAACAGCGATTTCCTCCCAGCACAATTGTTGCACCAGCATCGATCGCATCGCGTACTTGTTCGGCAATATGAACTGCTGCTGCTTCGCTAGAAAGTGGACCCAATTCCGTTGCAGCGTCCATAGGGTCTCCGATGACGAGATGCTTCATTTTTTCTTTCAGTTTGCGTAGAAATTCTTCAGCAATTTTCTCAACCACTATAAAACGTTTGGATGCCACACAACATTCGCCGTTGTTATTAATTCTTCCGATAATTCCCCATCTAACCGCTTCGTCGATGTCGGCATCTTCGAGCACGATAAACGCATCGCTTCCTCCTAATTCTAAGACCGATTTTTTGATAAACTTACCTGCCTGCTGCGCAATGCTGGCACCGGCTTCTTCGCTTCCTGTAAGCGATACGCCTTTAATTCTCGGATCTGAAACCAATTGGGACGCTCTTTTTCCTGAAATTTGAAGATTCGTATAGACCCCTATGGCTGCTCCAGCATCGTGGAATAATTTCTCGATGGCTATTGCACATTGCGGTACTAAAGAGGCATGTTTGAGCAGAATGGTGTTTCCAATCATCAGGTTTGGCGCTGCAAATCGAGCGACTTGATAGAACGGAAAATTCCACGGTTCTATGCCGAGGATGGTTCCTAGTGGCGCGTGTTTGTAATAGGCTTTTCCAAATTCGGGATACAGGGTTTTATCTTCGAGGAAGGTCTCGCCGTTCTTTGCATAATATTCGAAGATATTGATACTCAAGTCGATTTCGGCTTCCGCTTGGGCGATGAGTTTGCCCATTTCGAGTGTAATTAATTGCGCCAGTTCCGATTTTCTTTCTTGCATGAGTTGCGCTACTTTATGCAAGAGGCTTGCCCGAAAGCTGTAGGAAGTTTTTTTCCAGTCGTGAAAGGCGGAAACGGATTGTGCTACGAATTGGTCAAGTGTTGCCTCTGATATTTCCTCGAAAGTTTTGATTACTTTGTTGGTGAGTGGATTGGTGGTTTGAATGGGCATAATTTTATTTTTTAATGTACGTTGTAGATGTAAGGATGGTTTGCGTAAGGGATAGCAGCATTGTCTGAACTCTTTTTTGTTGAACAAAAGCCCCTTGACTGCGCTCGGGGTGACAAAACAAAAAAAGCGAGTGCGGATTGCTTCGCCAGTTCGGCATTCGCCTTGGGTGCCCGACCCGTAGTTTTTGCGGAGGGTTACGCCCAATTAACTTTGATATCTTCGCAATATCCAGGCGATTGATTCGTGTTGTTGTAAAATTCCTGTGAGTAGATCGGCACTTCCTACGTCATGGTTTTCGTTAGCGCAAACGTCGATGTCTTTTCGCAATTCGGCAATGAGTATTTCATGGTCTGAAAGCAATTCGGACATCATGGCTTTTTGCACTGGATATTTATTTGGATGCTCTACGATTCTTGTCAGCAACGTAAATTCATTCATCGTTCCTATGGTTTTTTCGCCCAATTTGTTAATTCTTTCTGCAACTTCGTCGATGACGATTTCTAAAGCGGTGTATTGCGATTCGAAAAGTTTGTGTAATTCCATAAAACTTTCGCCAGCGACATTCCAATGAAATTTTCTTGTTTTGATATACAACGTCATTTCATCTGAAAGAACGACTGTTAGTAGGTTGGTGCTTTTTTTTAAGTTGATTTCTGAAATGCCGATTTTTGGTATCATGATCTTCGGTTTTGGTTTTAATGAATGTTTTTGAGGAGGTTTTTTATTTTTGACAAGTGCTCTAGTGTGTATTTCAAGTCTATGGTAAATGCATCTACTTTTTCTTGAGATTTCGATTGTATGATGATTTTTGGCACTAATTCGTGTAGTTTTTTTTCGAAGCTGTCGATGAACTGCAACTCTTTGGTTAGACTTTCTTTTTTGCGATTTGATTCGCTGTTTTTGAGGAGGTCTAAAATGTGTGGATTAACAATCATTTATGAGGAGTTTTTAGGTCGTTTTTTATGCTATAAATTTCGTTTATAAAGTCAGTAAAAGCGTTACACAATAATCATTTAAGTTTTTAAGAATCCTAGTTTCTTAGGAATTGAAACCCAAAAATGACCACGATGCCCACAAAGAGAATTTCTACTATAAAAATAGCAGCGAGTTCTTGGAAACCGAAAAATCGTTGGATGATTTTGACAGGATAATACAGCATCGTAAGCACAATTTGATGGATGAATCTTTTTTCATCTTTGCCTTTGGTCACTACATTCGATATGCCTGATCTATGGGTAGCAATTTCGGCTGTAATTTCTTCATCAGAAGCCAGGACAATCACTTTAGTATTGGCATTAATCGTTTTGATTTTGCGTATTAATTCGTCTGCTTTTGCTCCTTTCAATTCATAATCGATAATTGCGATAGCTGTTGAAGCGTCGATTTTTTTTACGAGCGATGCTCCATCGGTAAAAATGGAGATGTTGAATGCGTCCTTGAATTTCTTTTGAAGAAAATTTTTCAACATAATTGCTGGTAACGTATTGTCTTCTAGTATGTATACATTTTGTTGTTGCGTTTCCATTCCCTTGTTTATTTAATTTATATTGCGTCTTCGTCTCCAAATTCATTCAGCTTCCTTTTATTACTTTGCTTGGAAGTTGCTGATTTTGTCTTTGAATTGGAGGCTTCCATTTTTTTCTTTGCATCACTTTTTTTAGGAGTGAAGGTGTGTACTTTTTTTATTGCCATGATTGGGGTTAATTAGGGATTGCCTGGCGGTAAATGGTTTTATTCTTGATGTGCATTTTTTGACCAACATCTGTCACTTTAGGATGGAAGTATTTTTCCATTTTAAGCCGAGCCATCAAATAGCTTACGGTCGATTCTGCGCCTTGATTGAGGTTGACATAATCCTTTTCTAGTCCATCATAGCATCCGCCAGTGCAGGGATTGTAAATGATTTTCTCCAAGTGATTGTTTCCTAGAAACCAACTGAATGCCAATTCCATTTTTTGCAGATAGAGCGCGTCATTAAAGACCTCATAAAACTGACTTAATGCCAAGATCGTATAGGCTACATCGATGGGCTGCTCGCCGCCAATTGGCTGATTATTAGTTTTGGCATGGTGGTGCATCCATCCTTTGTTAGAAACCACTTTGATACGCGTCTCGGTAAAAATTTTAGACAAAAGAAAGTCGAAAGATTTTTTTGCGATGTCTCGATATACCACATTTCCCGTTTCTTGATAAGCGCACAGCAAGGCTTCCGGTAAAGTACTATTGCCGTAGGTGAGATAACTTTCGTACCATTCCCAATTTGGTTTGGCTTCATGTCGGAACATTTGCACCAATCTACTTGCCAAATGATCGATAATCATCGTGTTCATGATTGATTTGGTCTTTTTGTTACCGTAATAGACTCCTTTGATGATAAAGGACATTGCTCTGGGCGAATGGATTTTATCTACATAAGCCAAAGATCTGTCGAGGGTTAGTTTGGCATCTACAAGAAGTGTATCGGGAATATTATCACCGATTGAGATTAAATAGCCTAGTGCCCATATAGCTCTCCCGTTCGCGTCGGCGAGATTCTCATTGTTTTGCTTGGTAAATTTTCTGTTTTCATCTACATAATTCAAGAAATAGCCTTCAGGTCGGAGGCAGTGTTTGATAAATTTATAGTAAAGCATGATGAATTGTAAATCCTCTTGATTATTGGTCAATTCAAAATGCTGACAAATGGCAACCAATGCTCTTGCGTTGTCGTCGAGGGTATAGCCTGAATCGAGGTCGGGTTGATTGATGACAGAAAACTGTATCATTCCGAATTGCGTTGTCAAGTTTTTGAAATGTTTCAAATTGATGTCTGGCATGGTGTATCTCACTTTGATTTCATCGCTAATTTTTTTGAATAATTGGGTGTGCGCAATCGCAGAGTTTTCCCAGGCGGTTGGGGCTAGTTTGTGAATGCCATTCGCGGATATACTTTTTCGCAGCTTTTCATTTCCTAGTAGTTTTATAACTTGTTCCGCCAATTGTTGGGAATCTTCAAAATCGACGATAATTCCAGTTTCGTCGTCCAATACTTCTAAAGCATGCGGAATTGGAGTAGAAACAATCGGACAACCACAACTAATGGCATATGAAAAAGTTCCCGAAACCGCTTGATTTCTGTCTTTCGAAGTAAAGAGGTAGATGTCTGTGAGTTGCAAATACTCTAGTAATTTGTCTAACGGCAAGTACTCGTTTATGAACATAACATTCTTTTCTAAATGTAATTCTCTTATGGTTTCTTGTAGGCTTTCTCTGTAACTTTCCCCTTCGCTTTTCACCACTGTTGGATGGGTTTTTCCGATGACTAAGAATACTACTTTAGGTTCTTTTTTCACGATGGTTTTCAAGGCATTGATAGAGGTTTCGATGCATTTTCCGGAACTCAATAGTCCAAAAGTAGAAATCACTTTACGACCGGTTAGTCCATATTTTTCTTTGAGTATGTCTTTGTTTGAATGCTCGACCAAGTGCGTTCCGTGGGGGATGATTGCAATTTTATCGGCATCAATATGGTATTCGTGTGTTAAGAGATTGGCGGCGGCATGTGTCATGACGATAAACGAATCGACGGCTTCATCCATGGCAGCAATCATTTTTTGCATGGGTAAATTGGGGTCCGGTAATACGGTATGAAAAGCAATAACTATTGGTTTTTCTATTGATTTGAGGAAATGGATAAAATCGGATTCATTGTTTTTAAACAATCCGAATTCGTGTTCGACCACCACCACCGAAATCGATAGATTTTCATTGATCTCTTGCGCCAATTTTAGATAGGAGTTTTGAAGGTCTGTTTTCAATATATAATCAACAGAATTGGTGTAGTTGTAGGTGTCTTCCTCTAACTCAAGGGCAGCGATGGCAATGTGAAATGATTTTTGAAATTTGTTATTTAAAGCAAAAATCAAATCCGAAGTATAAGTTGCAATGCCACATTCGCGGGGAGGAAAAGAGGATATGAATAGAATTTCAGGGAGCTTAGGTTCACTTTTTTTGAAATTAAAATTGGAGAAATTTTTGTGTTGGGCATCGCTAAACAATGCAAAATCAGAATGAATGCTGGTGTTAGGTTTACTTTTCATGTTTTTTTTGGGATAATAATTCGTTTATTAAATCAGACAATTGTATCGATGCGCAAGCAATGCGTTCGTCGGCGGCGCCGTAATAGATATATAATCGGTCGTCAAAAACAACTGCTCCGGTTGGGAAGCACACGTTATTGACTTCTCCTTTTAATTCCCAGTGAAATTCCGGTCGAAAAAGCGGGTAGGGCAGTCGCGCAATTTCTACTAACGGATTATCTAATTCGAATAAGGCCGCACAAGCGGAATATACGTAACCTTCGACACTATCTTTGACGCCATGATAGATAATCAACCAACCTTCGGGCGTTTCAATTGGAGGACAACCGCCGCCGACATAACTGATTTCGTGGTCATATTTTGGGGAAAGGAAGATGTTATCATTATAGTTTAGAAAGGAGTTTCTCCAATATTCGGGTGTCAAATCTTCAAATTTATCGATGCCAAGCACAATTTGGATTTCAGGTCGAATGCGATGCATGAAGTAGAATTTGCCATTTATTTTTCTAGGAAATAAAATGACATTTTTATCCCAGACGAGCATCTTAATCCCATCTTTTTCTAAAATTCCTCGGTGCTCATTGAAGCGAAAGTATTTTTCGTGGATGGTATCGTTGGTTTCTGCCAGGGCATTAAATTCTTCGTAGGTAATTTTAGGAACAATGATTCCCTTTCTTTCAAAGTGTATTAAGTCTGTTGAAGTCGCCAAACATCCCAAAGCATTTACCCCGTCGAACGCGGTAAAGGTTAAATAATAGGTATCTTCAATTTTTACGATTCGTGGATCTTCTATGCCGTGACTTTCATATTCAAACTCTGGAACCAATAACGATGTCTCATTTCTGTGTTTAACTTTCATAGGTCCATCCAATCGACAGTAACCAATACTAGAGTGATTGCCAGTACTTACCGCTCTGTACAGCAGATGAACAAAATCTCCTTCACGAATAGCTGCTGGATTTAGAACGCCTTCATTTTCGAAATGCAGCGCTGTTTTTTGTAGAATAATCCCTTCTTTGTGTACCGTTATCATGACTTTTTTAGATTATTGTTGCTATTTAATTACATTATAAAGGTCGATGGCATTGAAAGTAAATCTGTTATATAACTTTAATTTGAAGTTGTATTATTCTTATCCCACAAAGAAAAAAGACAACCATTGCTGATTGTCTTTTTCGTATTGAATAATTAGCGTCAGCTGATTATTCTTTAGCTTCAGAATTTTCTCTACCTTTTGCTCCAACTCTGTTGAGTTTAAACATAGGATTAAATTTGACTTTAATCGAGGCAATTTTCATATTATCAGACGACGACAAGCCTTCTTTTTCCACCGTATTTTTTCGGTTGTCAAGTGCTTCAAACATCAATTTGATTTCATCATAATCTTCACGAGAGAAATCGCTCTTGTTTTCTTTATACGATTCGAAGAATTTGTCATACACATCAACGATATTGTCTTTGTTGACATAAGAAAAACTCATGTCGTTTCCAATTTTCCCTGCACCAAATAGTCGATCTCTCAGCGATTGAGAAGGGTTTTTCGTCGTTTGAATCATAGGTTCGGTTGCAACTGCTTTGTTTTCGTAGCTGAGTTTAAACTCATCGTATTTAGAAACGGAAGCATCTACACGTTCTTGTGCTGCTGTTTTAGTTGCTTCGTCAGCAGTGGACAGCGCTTCGTTCGCCTCAGAAGTTTTACGATTGTAATCGGCTGTTATTTTGTCCCAATTGTTTTCAACTTCAGCCGCATCCACCGTTTTTAGAGAATCGACATAAGATTCTAGCTCGGCAATACGCTTTTCAGCCAGTTCATTTTTGTCGTTTTTACAAGAAAAAGTTCCCACAAGGATTGCTGATAGCAGCCCCATTCTTAATACATTTTTGTTCATAATTGGTTTGTTTTAGGATATTCAAATCAGTTTAAATATTAGATGTAAATGTATTGCAGTACATACGAGGAGCTGTTATACAATTCGTTGTTACTGTTATATAATTCCTTTGTGCCTTATTGTTTGAAAATTTTCTGCGTAAAACTTCCTTGATCTGATTGGATTTTTAGAATGTATACCGCATCCCGTAACGAAGAAACGTCACGTGAACTAGAAACCAATCTTCCTGTTAAGTCGAAAATTTGAACAGCATAATCCTCTAAATCAGCTACCATCAACAGGTTGTTTTCGATAAAGGCTGTGGTTCCTAAACTGTTTGCGATATACATTTGTGACAAGTTGTTATAGCCTGTATTTTCTTCCCAAACATTATTGTTTGCAAACCGAATGGAGTCTAACGGATTGTCGATTAATTTGTCAGGAAGGTTCAGGAACAATTGATAATTTCCCGCTGGAAGTGGAACCTCTGATAAATTTTTGCTGATTTGGGTGTTATTACCGGCAAGCCAAAGTCGCGGCTCCGTGTTAATTTGTGAGGAAAATTCTTCACCTGTGTTGTAATTTCTAAATACAATATAGGCGTTTCGTTCGTTAAACAGATTCGCAAAACCAACGTTTTGTAGGTTGATGCTGAGTACGCGATTGCTTATATTGGAAGAAATCAACTCGTAACGATAACCTAGTCGTCGTTGAATTTCGTTGAAACAACCTTCGGTTTGCCACAACGCTAGAACCTCTGGGAAATAGCCGCCATTGAGGTAGTTGTAATGAAAACGCTCTAACGTATAAATAGCATTAGCACAATTGGAGAAATTGGGGTCCAAGTCGTTAGATTCTCCACCACAATAAGTATATTTCGATTGTGCTTCTAGATACGGATAATCTGTTGCTGTATTGGTATAGGTTCCATAATCTGTGCTACTAGAAAGAAAGGCATCGTTATGCAGGGCAATTCTTGATTTGTCACTGCCGTCATAGGCAGCTGCCGCAACCATTGGCGTACTGCCTCCGATACTTTTTTGAATAAACGGTGTTCTGAAGGCAACCATTCTGTCTGGTGCGAGGTCGAGGGTTCTAAGTCCAATTTCTTTTCGGTCACTTAAATTTTGTGCCGTAAGGTTCGAAGTACCAAAATTATCACTGTTGTACCATTCGCCATATTGCCCTATAAAACCAGCAGAAATAGATGAAATCACATCTTGATTTGGAATGGTAATCGCCATCAATTGATCCATGTGTGCCATAATTTGTGCTTTCGTAGCGTCGGCACCATCCGCGTCTGTGTACCGAAATCGCAAGACGCATTTCACGCCAGAACTTCTCAAGATGGCAAAATCATTGTCTATCTTGGCTAGAAAATCAGCCGAGATTGGCGTAGTTTTAAAGGCATCTAAGGAATACATGCGTAGAATCAAAGTACCTTTTGATGCATTTCGATAGTCGAGCATTTCACTTTGTATTAAGGGTGAAAAAGTACCTGTACTTCTACCGATTGTGTATTTATAAAATCCCCTTTCAGGATTACAGAAATTAATGGTGTTAGCCGTGTAATTGACCGTTTGTGCTTGCATTGTTCCAACAATGAATAACACCAGGAGTAGCCTTTTTTTCATGATTTTAATAATTTACTGGTTAATAATTTAAGTAACTGATTAATAGTTATTTATATTAACGTAAAGTTCGAAATAGCACCCAGAATAGTAGTTATAGAATTTGATTCAATAGTTGTATTATTAATAGAAAAGAATAGTTCGATTTGAAGCCCATTATGTTGGAACTTTGGCATTAGAACATAAAAAAAAGAGCTGCCACAAGTGTGACAGCCCTTAAACAAAACCAAAACTAACTAATTCGTTATTTAATACGTTGTTTTCAATTCAACTCTTCTGTTTTTTGCTCTACCCAGTGCTTTTTTGTTGTCTGCAACTGGTTTGCTTTCGCCGTATCCAATTCCAGTTAATCGTGTTTCAGCAATTCCTTTCTCAGCGAGGTAACGTTTAACTGAGTCGGCACGTTTTTGAGACAAGATCTGATTTGACGCATCGGAACCATTAGAATCTGTGTGGCCTTCTACAGTAAGACTAGCACCTTCATATTTGTTTAGAATTTTTGTCAATTCATCTAATTGAGATAGCGAAGCTACTTTCAATTTATCGCTGTTATTTTCGAAGAAGATTTTGCTTCCGATATAAGTAATTCGGATGGCATCTACTTTTGCAATTTCAGGACAACCTTTGTTTTCAACCGTTCCTTTAGCACTTGGGCAACGGTCATCTTGATCTGCAATTCCATCACCATCGGTGTCTGGGCAACCTTTTAGGCTTGCAGGACCAGCCGCAGTTGGACAACGGTCTAAATCATCGGTAACACCATCATTATCACTGTCAGAGGCACATCCTTTTGCGTCTACTTTAGTACCTGGTTTGGTATTTGGACAAGTGTCATCTAAATCTGCAACGCCATCACCATCTGCATCAGGACATCCTTTTAGCATTGAAGTTCCCGCTTGGTTAGGACAACGGTCATCTGCATCTGCAATTCCATCGTTATCTTTATCTGGGCAACCATTTAATAGTTTTGAACCGGCAACCTCTGGACAAGTATCTAAATAATCGGCTACACCATCACTGTCTTTATCAAGCGGGCAACCCATTTTATCAACTGCTACGCCCGTTGGCGTGTCTGGACATTTGTCTTTTTTGTCCGAAACACCATCCATGTCGGCATCTTTTTTCTTTCCAAAACTGTACGTAATTCCCGCCGAATGCATCAAGTAATCGTCGTTTTTACCTGATATAATACCGTCTCTTTTATCGGTGTTAGTAAACATGAATGTTTCTTGTAAATTCAGCGTTAAATCTGATGACAATTTGATGTTGATACCACCACCAGCAGTTGGTAAAGCGGTGTCGATTCTTTCTTTATTAAAGCTGAGGTTATTATCAAATAAGATGGCTCCAATTCCACCAAATAGATAAGGTCTAATGGTAAATTCTTGGCTAATTAAATTCCATCTTAAATTTACATTTACAGCACTAAAATCACTTTTATAACCTGTTACACCACTATCGAAACCTAAAGTTCCTCTTGAATAGGAGGCGCTAACATCAAGGAAATCCCATAAGTAACGAGAAACTGAAACCCCACCGAAACCATACACTGTTTTGTCGGTTTTATACCAATCTCTACCGAGATCGCCGTGATACTGGATGGCTCCACCATGAAGACCAACATTCCATTTCTTGTCTTCTGTTTGTGCGTTTCCGCTGAATGTATATGCTATACATATACATAATAATAGTAATTTTTTCATATTAGTTATTTGTTTTAAATATTTGTACAAAGGTTGTAGCATACCGTTCTTTTTGTGTTATAGAACTTTTGAAAATTGTTGTGTTATTCCCACATTAAAAAAAGGCTATCCTTTTGGACAACCTTTAACGTTTTTGCAGTCGAGTCGTTTGCTAGTGCTGGTGCAATTTCCGATGTAATTCGAGCAATCGAACTTTCAAAGCGTCATAGATCAAACCAATGACCAAGCTCACTGCGGCGATTAAAAGCACTTTTAGATGTAAGGATGCGTAAAACAATCCGCCGACAATGCCACCGACAAAAAAGAAACTGATGATGGTCAGGCGCAGTCTAATGGAGGACAACAATTGTTCTTTTTGATCGGGTAGTTTGTAGAAAAACAATTGCGATAATTCAATTCCGAGATCGGTGAAAAGTCCAGTTAAATGAGTTGTCCGCACTGTCGCGTTTGATATTTTGGTTACTAATGCATTTTGTAATCCCATAGCAAATAGAAGCGTATAGGCGACAGTATTTGGACTATTTGTAATCCAGTCATTTCCAAAAAAGGCTACTACTGTCAAGAGGATAATTTCGGTTAGAACTGGAAACGTATAGATGCCAGCCTTGTGGTTGTGAATTTTTATTTCAAGTAAAAAGTTCGAAAAAAAAGCACCCAGTAAGAAGAAGAGAATGTAGAGGAAATAGACGAAACCGTTCCAAAAATGTAGTTGAAAAACCTCATCTACAAAGAAGGCAAAATGTCCGGTGACATTGGTCGTTAGTTTTTGAACTGCCAGAAATCCCGCTACATTGACCAGCCCAGCCACAAAAGATAGCAAGGAAGCAATTTGCAGATTGTGTTTTAAAGTTCTTGTTTTTCCTTGGTGTCGGAACATTTTAATCCAATTCTTTAAGTAAATTTTCTAAATCAAAAGCTTGTGTAAACATGATGATGGTTCCATCTGGGTTGTATTCCCATTGGTCTTTGGGTCTATCCCAATACAATTCGACGCCATTGCCATCGGGATCATTGAGATACAGCGCTTGAGAAACTCCGTGATCTGCCGCTCCTGTAATGTGATATTCATGGGCTAGTAATCGGGCATAAATGGTAGCCAAGTCTTTTCGGGTAGGATAGCGGATGGCGGTGTGAAATAAACCGACACCTTTTTCTGGCGCTTTAGGGTAATCGGCACTATACCATGTATTGAGACCGATATGATGGTGATAGCCTCCTGCGGAAATAAAAGCCGCTTCGGTGCCATACATAGTTGTGATTTCAAAACCTAATAAGTCACAATAAAATTCTAGCGAACGCTGTAGATTTGACACTTTTAGGTGAACGTGTCCAATGCTTGTTTCGGATGGGATTGTATATGGCGTTTTCATTTTTATTGCTTTGTAAATACGAGTATAAAAGTGCTTACTTCGAAATTAGTACTAGTTATACAATTATCCAAAAGAATTGCATTATTCACAATGAAAATCAGCGGTAGCGAGAATGAAAAGGAATCTTGCGGATTTTGATAAAATAAAATTTTTGCACCTAAAGCATCTGATTTTTCGCTTATTTTTTTGTGATTAATCCGTTTTGTTTCCCTCCACTAAAGTCACAATTTTAGTATATAATAGTTTTTCGTCAATAGGTTTAGAAATATAATCGTCCATGCCAAACTCTTTGCATTTCACCACGTCAACTGACATCACATCGGCCGTCAATGCAATGATTGGAATAGTAGATTTCATTGTTTTGCGGATATATTCTGTTGCTTCAAAGCCGTTCATTTCGGGCATCTGCAAATCCATTAAGACAACATCGTATGTATTGGTTTGTAATTTTTCTACAGCCAATTTACCATTGTTTACTACGTCGTGTTCAAATCCAAAATCACTTAAAATCATTTTGATTAATAATTGATTTAATGCGACATCTTCGGCAACTAATACTCGCATTTTCTTCATTTTTGAGTGTATTTCTAATAGTTCTATTTCTTGTTCTTTCTTTAAATTTGTTTTTCCAAATGGCATTATAAATCTAAATGTCGAACCTTTATCTATCTGGCTAATCACACCAATACTACCGCCCTGTAACTCTACTAATTGTTTTACGATGGCAAGCCCCAATCCTGTTCCTCCGTAGGAGTTTGAGGTAGTAATTTCAGCTTGTTCAAAGAGATTGAAAATCGACTCAATTTTATTTTTTGCTATACCAATTCCAGTATCTTTAATGGCAAATTCAATACATATATTTTCACCTTCTTCGCTTTGTACTTTAACATTTAGCACAATTTTCCCTTGGTGTGTAAATTTTATGGCATTACTTATCAGGTTTACAATTATCTGATTTAATCTCATAGAATCTCCCACTACCATTGCTGGTATTTTGCTATCATACTCACTTACAATTTGTAGATTCTTTTCTTTTATTTTGAGGTCAAAAGAATGCAGTATTGAATTTATTGATTTTTTAATTTCAAAAGGCTGTTTTGCAAATGTCATTTTTCCGGCATCTACCTTGGCCAAATCGAGTATGTCATTGATGAGAAGGTTAAGAGAATTGCTACTTGTTTTTACAGCCTTGACAAAATCTTTTTGTTTTTCGTCCAATACTGTTTTCAATAACACATTTGTAAATCCTATTATAGAATTTAAGGGTGTTCTTATTTCGTGACTCATGTTCGACAAAAACTGTTGTTTGGACTTAACCGCATTTTCTGCAAATTCCTTTGCTTCTATCAATTCTCTTTCAATTCTTTTTTGTTCGGTTATATCTCTAAACGACCAGCTCCACACAAATTGATTTCCATCTTCTGCAATAACAGGGTAGCCATACCGCTCCACCATTTTACCATTTTTAAATTCCAAAATATCCATAGTGGTTTCTGTTGGATTTTTGTATAAGTAGTTTACTTTTTCAATAAACTGCTCTGGATTTATAAGCTGTGTCATTGCAAAAGCAAGTGCTGCATCATCATCATCTGCATCTACAATATGCTGCGGCATGTTCCATATTTCAATAAACTTTTTGTTGAAAGAAAGAATTTTTCCTTTTGCATCTACTAATAAAATGCCATCAATACTAGCTTCGTTATTAGCTTCCAATAATGCTTTTCTAAAATTCAATAATGACTGCGAAGCCTTCAGTTCTGTTATATCACGAGATACTGAAATAATATTGGTAACTGTATTACTTCCAGCTTCATGTACGGGTGAGACAATGACATCCCACCATTTGATAGTGCCTTTGTCGGTAGCACACATCGCTTGAAACTGTGCCGCTTCTCCACCAATTGCTTTCCCTACTGCATCCAATATTGTTTGCTTGTTGTCTTCGCCCCATAGTTCACTCCAGGGTTTGTTTTTAATGGTACCAAAATCATCAACTTCCATAATACACATGCCATTGGTATTCATGTATTGGATCCGGCCTGCGGTATCAATAATTTTTACACAATCAGGACTGCTTTCCAAAACCGTCCGGTTAAATGTTTCACTTTCTTTCAACGCATCTTCTGCAAGCTTTTTTTCATGAATATCAAAACCAACGCCTATATATCCCATAAATTCTCCATTGGGTAAATAACGGGGATTTGATTGAACTGCAAACCACCTGTATGCGCCATCATACCGTTTAATACGAATACATGGTAAGAAATAAGGCTGGCGGGCTTCAAAAGCGGGTACAAATACATCCATTATTGGTTGCAAATCATCGGGGTGAACAAAACCATTCCATGCATTGGCAACTGCTTCTTCTTCAGTTTGCCCCGTATAATCCAACCAATGTTTGTTCCAATAGCTGATGTTGGCTTCAGCAGTGGGTTCTATAATAAATACATTCATCGGCACATTATCGGCCAATGTACGGAATCGTTCTTCGCTTTCTTTTATTTTTATTTTGGCTTCCACCTGTAACGTTACTTCATTAGCCAATATAGCCACACCCTCTACTTTACCTTGCACATTACGCTGTGCTTGGTAAATAAAAGTGTAGTGCATTAACTCCTGCTCGCCATTGCGGATAATTGTGACAGGCATTTCGTAGACAAGTAGAGGCTCACCCGTTTCATATACCTGTTGCAACATTTTATCAAAACCTTGTTCAACGGTTTCGGGCATCACTTCAAACACCGATTTGCCAATAATGTCTTTTCCCTTGCCCCATGTTTCTATCATTGCATCGTTGGCAATTTCAATGATCATGTCTTCGCCTTTTAAAATAGCAATCATAGATGGAGAATTATAAACCATGCTTTGATAGCGGTGTTCGCTTTCTTCTATTTTTTTACGGGCAATTTTCTGTTCCGTTATATCTGCTATCGCCAATAAAATTAATTTTTCGCTGCTTGATTCATTTACCAATTCGCGGGCATTGAGTACTACAATTCGTTCGCCAATATTGGGGAAATTGTGCGCTACTTCAAAATTTTCAAATTTTACCTTGTGATCCAGAATGTTCTGCAACAGTTCTCGTAATTCGGGAATATTCCATTGTTTGTTGCCGAGGTCAAAAATTATTGTACCCTCTGTGTCTTTTTCATTGACTTGGAAGTTTTTATAAAAAGCATAATTGGCTGATTTTACCCGAAGGTGTTTATCCAGCACCAACAGGGGTTCGTGCAAGTTAGATATAATGGCTTCTGCATAATCTCGTGCTTCAGTTACCTGTTCGTTTAGCCCTATAATTTCCTGATTTACGACCGTTAGTTCTTCATTGGTACTTTGCAATTCTTCTTTGCTGGTTTCCATTTCCTCATTTAGGCTCTGCAATTCTTCGCTGCCACTGAGCAATTCTTCATTGGCACTTTGTAGTTCTTCATTGGCTGCTTCTTGGTCTTCGGTAATGCTGCGCATGTCTTCACGACTTTGTGCCAGTTCTTTTTCTAATTGCTGTATGCGTAAATCTTTGGCTGCACTAGTTGATTTGGCAGCAACGCTAGTTTTTTTAGTACTCGTTGCTATTTGACTGTTGGTATTTAGAAGCTGATCGTGAAAGAGGATTAGGTAATGCGGATCAACAATATCGGGCAATGGCATCGCTTCGATAGAAATATTGTGTTGTTCACCATTTACCTGAATTGGAATATTTTCTTTTAAAACAGTTGTATTTTCTTTTTTTGCTTTATGTAGTATGTTGCGGAGTTCAAAAGCCAAGCCGTCCTTAGCCATTTTTAATAAATTAAGGCTGGCTTTACCAGGTGATGGTTCTAAGAATAATCCTGTTCTGCCCCTAAAATGCACGATATCCATAACCTCATTGACCACCACACCAGCCGGAGTGTATTTGCTTAGTATGATATCATCGGCAGTTTTTTGAAAGTTGGTTCTTATGGCTTCGCTTTTCGTGTCAATATTTATATCAAAGTTTTTTTCAGTCCTCGGGCTTGCCGTTGGCACAAACCTGCTTTGAATATCTTTGCGGGTAAATATTTTATCGGTTTTAGCGGTACCTTTCAATTGGCATACGGCAAAATGTTCGGGCACGCCGCTTGTTGTTTCAGATTTTCCCAGTAGTAAATACCCTTTTGGGTTTAATGCGTAATGAAAAGTGATGAGCGCCTTTTTTTGCAAGTAAGGCTCCATATAAATCAGCACATTGCGACAGCTTATAAAATCCATTTTGCTGAAAGCAGGGTCTTTCAAAAAATTGTGTTGGGCAAATACACATAAATCCCTGATGGACTTTTTTACTTGATAGTCGCCATTATTTTTTGTAAAATATTCATTAAGATGCGCTTCGGTTAATCCTACTACGTCACTTTTAGAATAGATGCCATTTCGGGCTTTTGTTATGGCTGGTTCGCTGATGTCGGTCGCAAAAATCTGTATTCTTTGATGACCGTCTGCTGAAAATCGGTCGCCTATCAATTCTCTGAAACAGATAGCAATAGAATAGACCTCTTCGCCAGTGCTGCAGCCTGCCACCCATATACGGATGGGTTCACCTTCTTTTTTATTTTTGACAATAAGCGGAAATACTGATTTGCATATGCTGTCAAAGATTTTCGGATCTCTAAAAAAATCAGTTACGGGAATCAATAGATCTTGATATAGTAAATCTTGTTCGGTTTTTTTCTCTCTCAAATACTTTAAATAAAGTGTAAGCTCTTCGGTTTTATTAATAGCCATTCTGCGGAGTATTCTCCGACGGATGGTAGATTGTTTGTAGTAGGTAAAATCAGTTCCCTTACGAATGCGCAATAGCGAAAGGATTTGTTTAAACACATCTTCATCTTGTTGAGGAATATCTTCTACATCTTTACCTTTAATAATATTGATTACTTCCAGAAGCTTTTGCGGTATTTTATCGGGTGATAATATAAAATCTACCACTCCTGCCTCTGCTGCGCTATGTGGCATGCCTTCGTATGCTGCTGATTCCTCATCTTGGGCAAAAGTAATTCCTCCATGATTTTTAATCGCTTTCAATCCCATGGTCCCATCACTGGCGGTGCCTGATAAAACCACACCAATCGCATGGCTTTGGTGCACTTCGGCAAGTGAGGTAAAGAAAAGATCAATGGGCAGGTTGCGTTCGTTTTTGCTTTTTGCTGGGCGCGGGCTAAGTTCCAGCACACCATCATTGGCAATCATCATTTTATTGCTGGGTAATATGTAAATGTGGTTGGGTTGCACTTTAATATCATCGGAAATTTCTAGTACTGGTATAGTCGTGACTTTTTGCAGTAGTTCTACCAACATGCTTTCGTGGTTGGGGTCAAGATGCTGCACCAACACATATGCCATACCAGATTCTTCGGGAATTGCTTTTAGTAATTTTTTAAAAGCGTCTAACCCGCCAGCGGATGCGCCAATACCCACAACTGGAAAATGGTTTAGAGACTTGGCAAGCTCTTTATCGATTTCCGGTATTTTATTTTTCATGGGGTGGGGATTAGTTTGAACTGCCAATGTACGTTATTAATCTATCAGTTTCAGGAATATAAACTTTGAAGTTGGTCAAACGCATTAAAGACCTAATTAATAAGAATAAGATTCGAGCGAAGTTTGAAAATTGGAAACTTTCAAATGGAATTGATCGACGCAAGTTTCGGTTTCATTTTTATGCCATTTTCCTATTCCGTCAAATTATATCCAACATCCTTTAAAGTGAAAGTAGCATAAGTAAAATCTCCATCAGGATAGGCATAAATTGCTTCAGCATAACTAGCTAATTTATGTCCGTTCATGGTTTTGTAATCGCGCATGGGCGTGCTCCATTTTAATTTCACGGTCTGTCCGTTTGCTAACAATGCCGACCTATCGTCTGAAACAAAATTAACCATTTCGCCTTTTTCGTTAAAAAACAACCAAGCCGAAATGGTAATTCCGTTGCTTGTGAAAGCCGCTTTTACTTTGTTATTTTCAACTTCTAGCCATTTAATTCTTTGGTCAATAAGCGTGGCTGGTGCCATGACACACATATCATTAAAGAACGTTACCGTTTCCGACACATTCATCACATCGCCTTTTTGAAATTCAACTTTGACCATCGATAATAAACGAATATCCATATAGGCGATCCCAGCTTTATAACAATGAAAACCCGCTACAGGCAAATTTTTCATCGTCGCATCTAAATAAAATAATCTTGTTGGGGAAGGAATAAAGTTGTATTGCTCAGAAGTCAAATACATCCAAACTGGATTTTCGTGGCTTCTTATTTCCCCTGAAAAATTAACACTAAAATTGTTGACCATTGGTTTATCAATACAATTGGCATAGCGAATGTACTTTTGAACGGGCTCAGGCAAATCCTTGATCATGGCTTCAGTAAGCAGTTTTTTTGGGATATTTTTAGTTTGTAATAAACCATTTTTCACTTCGTTTCTATACTCATTTTTGAAATTCATCTGAAAAAAACCAATGATGATAAATAGAAAAATGATCACGTTGGCGATAGTTCCAAATCTTGCGTCTTGCCAATTATTTAGGATCAAAAATTGCGAAAAAAGAATCGCAGTTAATGCAAAATAGACCCAAACATCTTTTTTGAATAAAAACAAAATAATGCTCAACAGGAATAATGTTGCCGTTACACACCACAAAACGCCCATTGGTTTTGAAATTTCTTTGGTCAATTGGCTAAAATTTGCATAATTAAATGCCTTCGCAAAACCCATAAAATGAATTAAGCCGTGCAGAAGTGTGACGAAAATGAAGAGATATCTGTACATGATTTATTACTTTATGAATCTTTTGCGCCTAATTGTTCTGCATCTTGCAACCATTTTTTTCGTTTGTTTTTATCAGATGATTTAATACTTGAAAAAACGGAAATCTTAACAGGCTTTATACCACAAAATTCCAATACACCAATTTTCATGGCGTTATGTCCCGCATTTCGATTGATCAACCAATAATACCACCAAGGCGTATCCATAGTTACCAGAAGTCTTGCGGTTTTTCCTTTCAGCAATTTATCCCAAAACGGTGAATTTTCGCGGTATTTAAAGGCAAAACCAGGCACAAAAACCCGGTCAATAAAACCTTTTAACAATGCTGGAAATGTTGACCACCAATTCGGATAGACAAATACCAAGTGATCTGCCCACAAAATATCTTGTTGTATCTGAACTAAATCGAGTTCTAATTTACTGATTTTTCTGTAGCCATAAGTCAAAATCGGATTGAATTTTAAATCAATTAAATGTACTAATTTGCAATTTGTCTTTGATGAATCCGCTCCCATTTTATAACTTTCTGCTAAAGCAAAACAAAAACTTTCTTTGTCAGGATTTCCGTTGATGATTAAGATGTTTTTCATGATGTGAATTTTAATACCTTGTTGTTTTAAAAATCACGAGTTTAAAAATTCCAGTAAATCAGCGTTTAATTTATCCTTTTCGGTATAGAATAAGCCATGTGGTGCCTCTTCATATACAATATATTTATTGTTAGGAATTAGCTGTGATGATTTTTCAGATGAAATTTCAATCGGTACAATTTTATCTGCATTTCCATGAATAATTAATGTAGGCACGTTTACTGACAACGCTTCTTTTCGGAAATCTGCACTCGAAAAAGATTTAGCACATTCTGTAGAAGCGTGTGGCGATGCAAAAGAGGCCAGCATGCTATAATATTTTAGTAATGGTTGGCTGATGGCGTTATTAGTAGAATTTACACCAAAAAAGTTTTTACCAAAATCATCTAAAAATGCGATTCGATCTTCTGTAATTGCGAGTTGAGTCGCCTCATTTTTTTCTTTTGTACGTCCATCTGGATTGTCCTCGCTTTGCGCCAAATAGGGAATAATTGAAGAGATAAGTACTGCTTTAGTAACATTTTGACCTTCATGTCTGCTAAAATAGCGAACGACCTCTCCGCCGCCCATAGAAAATCCGACCAAGGTGATGTTTGTTAACTCCAATTGGTCGATGATCGCTTTTAAATCATCCGTTAAAGTGTCGAAATCATAGCCATTCCATGGTTGAGAAGATTTTCCGAAACCCCGTCGGTCATAGGTTATGACTCTGTAATTACTGGCAACCAAATTTTCTATTTGATATTCCCACATTTCGTTAGAAAGTGGCCAACCGTGTATTAGAATAACGGGATCTCCATTACCATAATCCTTGACGTATAGGTTTACGTTTGGTGCCGTTTCGATAAATTTATCGGTAAATTGTTCCTTAACTGAGAAAACGAAATTATTGGTTGAATCGTTTTTCTTTAATTGTGTATTTTCCATAATTAGTTATTTTTAGTTTTTTTATCTAACCCTTCTGCTTCGCTCAAGGCAATCGCAATGACTTTATTTTCTATTTTGAGATTTTTCCTTTTTCTCCATCACCTCAATCTCCGTTTTTTCTTTTTTAATATCTTGGCGAATTAACCCAAACAAACTCATGTAAACATTTGCAATCCATACTAATGAAAATCCTGCAATAACATAACCTTTCCAATCATTCATCAATAATTTGTAATCCGTTAAAAACAGAAACAAAATGACAACGTAATGACTGAAGCAATACTCACAGGTAAATAGGTAAAAAAACTTTCTTTCAATGATTGTTTTACCGTTCAGGCTTCTTTTAACACAATAGTCTCTTGGTTCCTTGAATATTTCCTCATGTGTTACTGTCCATGCTACACAAGCAACAGGAATAGAAAGTACAAAGAGCCAGATAATTTGTAATTGAAATGGCATAAATGACGTATTACTTATATTGTTGTTTATAATTTTTTAGTTTTCTTTTTCAAACCTTCTGCTTCGCTCAAAGCAATCGCAATGGCTTGTTTTGGATTGGTTACAATAATATCGCTCTTACCAGAATGCAAGTCGCCTTCTTTGAATTCGTGCATTACTTCGGCCACTTTTGTTTGATGTGGCGATAGTTTTTTCTTCGCTTTTGTATTTTTATTTGTTTCCATGATTTTGAGAATAAATGAATTTGTTTTCTACGATTCAACTAGCGTATATCTTTAAAAAAAGTGCCGTAAACATTGTTCACAGCACTATTTAAAATCAGATGCGAAATCCTATTTATGCTAGTATTTGTGATGCTTCAAGATTAATTGAGCTAACAGCAACTTCTGTTAATTTCACATCGGACGCTTTTTCTTCAGCTAGTGTTTCTTCGAGTAATTGCACCACTTTGGTCAAACCTAATGTTTCAGCAAATTGTCGTAAAGTACCATACGTAGCAATTTCGTAATGTTCTACTTTTTGTGCTGCAGAAATAATTCCGGCATCACGCATCGAACCCTCTTCACATTCGTCCATGATTTCACCGGCCTCTTTAATCAAACCTGCCATAGCTTCGCATTTTACAGCTTCGGCTTTTTTACCAATGATTTCAAATACTTGTTCAACACGAGTAACTTGTTGTTCTGTTTCTGCAAGATGACCTGTTAATGCTTCGATTAATTCTTGTGAAGTGGAGTTATTAATCATTTTTGGGATCGCAGTCGTCAGTGCTTTTTCTGCCCAATAAATATCTTTCAATTCATCTTCGAATAACTCCATGAGTTGCGAAGTTTTCATTGTACTTTTTTTTGCGTCATTTGATTGACTTTTTTGATTTTTAGTTTCCATTCTTAGGTATTTTTTTAATTAATAATAAATACAAAGTTCAGCGTTATTCGTCTAAAATGATTTGTATTATTATTTGATTAATTTGAAAAATCCTTACTTATTGCATAGCAGATTTACTTTTGCTGTGCTAGTTAATTTAGCTCACATCGCTTTCTCGGTCGCCGTCGGAATCTCTACTTTTGCAATAGCTGTTGGTGCAACGATACCAGAATACATTTTGGCAAAAGCCGCAGTAAATTCGGCACCAAAAAAGAGAATCATCGAAGAATAAGAAACCCAAAGCAGGATTAGAATGATAGAACCTGCTGCGCCATAAACTGACGCTGGTTCTGCTTTTCCGAAGTAATAAGCCAAGGCCATTTTGCCAATCGTAAATAATAACCCAGTGACTAAGGAACCCAACCAGACGTGTTTCCACTCAATTTTCGCGTCGGGCAAAATCTTGAAAATCATCGCAAATAGGGCAGAGATAACAAATAGTGAAATGATGAAATTCAGTATTTCATAAATGGTCACCATCAGTTGTGAACTTTCAAATTGAATATAATTGCTTACGGCGACCAATGCGGTTGAAATCACCAACGAAATCGTCAATAAAAAGGCAATAGCCAATATCAGTCCAAATGAGAAGAGTCTGGCTTTGATAATCATCCAGACGCCGTTTTGTGGTTTTACTTTTACATTCCAGATGAGGTTTAATGTTTTTTGAAGTTCTACAAAAACGCCAGTTGCTCCCACTAATAAAATGGTTATTCCAATAATTGAACCCCAAGCGGTCGATTTTTCAGCGGTCGATTTTGATAAAACCTCTTGAATTTGTAGGGCTGTTTCTTGGCCAATTGTATCGGATATTTGCGCTATTAAGTTTTGATTGACGACCTCTTGACCGAAAAAGTAGCCCGCGATTGCAATAATTAGCACCAATAAACCAGGAATGCTAAATATGGAGTAATAGGCAATCACCGCGCTTTGTCTGAATGGATCTTTGTCAAGCCATTCATTGAAAGTAATTTTGAATAGTGTACCTAAATCTCTTATTTTGAATCTTCTCATTTTTTAGGTTTGATTATTTTTTGCAATTTTTCAACGAGATCAATTTCCTTTTTTGGGGTCTCAATTTCGCCAATTAGAAATCCGTACGGTTTTAATGATTCAACAGAATCACAAACTATTTTAAACATTGCAGTAATTGGAATAGCCAGAAAAATACCTGGAATTCCCCAAATTAATTCGCCTATAATTAATGCTAAGATGGTAAATAGTGAATTTATTTTTACCTGAGAACCGACAATCAACGGTTCTAAAACCCAACCTTGTATGAATTGCACAATACCGTAAACGATCACAATACCGATTAATAATTGCGCGTTTCCGCAATTAATAGCAGCAATTAATACGGTCAAAGTAGTCCCTGTAATATTTCCAACAAAAGGAACAACTTCCAGCAAGCCACATAGGATGGCAAAGAAAATAGCGTTTTCGACACCAATGATACTAAAGCCGATTCCATACATGATCCAAAGGAGGAAAATCATTTTTGAAAGTCCAATGAGATATTGTTGCGAAACGGTAGCCACTTTTCGGACGATCTCCTGCATTTCTGCTTGCTTAGATTTTGGCGTGAGTTGTATCAAGAAGTTTTTGATGTGACTGCGATAGTACAAGAGGAGTACAAAATAGACCAATACCAAAATACTGCTGGTTAGGAAACTAGTCATAGAACCCAGGACCATTTGAACCATATTCCCATACGATGGTTGCTCACTTTTTAAGATTTGATTCTGCTCGGTAATGGTAAAATTAAGGGAATCGAAAATGTATTTTTGGATGCGGGCGCCTGCTTCAATTGCTTTTTGTTTTATTATTTCTATGTCGCTTACCAATTCCGATATTTTGTAGCCTAAAAGGGAAATCAGCATAAAAATTAAAATTAATAAGCCTAAAAGAGATATTAAAACGGCAAATCCTTTTGGGATTTTTTTCTTCTCCATCCAATTGCAGAAAGGAAGGTATAGCGCAGCCAGAATACCGCCAATGCAAAGCGGTATCAGAAAATCTTTGGCAAAGTAGATTCCTGAAACTACGAGAAATAGTAGTAACAATTTCTTTATTATGGAGGACAAGGATATTTTCATATTTCTTTTAAATTACAACGCCATTCATCAGTTTATGCTATTCGAAAAGAACCAATCCGTTAGCGTCTGTAGCAATCGATTCCGATGTGATGGGTAATGTAAAGTAGAATGAAGAACCGACGTTTTCGATACTTTCAACCCAAATTTTCCCGCCATTTTTTTCCAAAAACCCTTTTACCAGAAGTAGTCCAATACCCGCGCCTTTGTCATGATTTCTTTCTTTTGTCAGTGAATTATACTCCGGTGTAAAGAGCTTTTCTTGAATTTCTTTCGACATTCCAATGCCCGTATCTTTTACTTCAACAATAATATTTTTGTCTATACATTTTGATGATATGATGATTTTTCCCTCCTCGTTAGAATGTTTAATGGAGTTTGAAACAATGTTTTGAAGTATTGAGATTAACATTTTTTCATCAGCGAAAACCAAGGTGTTTTCTTGAATTTCATGCAAGAGATTTATGGATTTTAATTTAGCCGTATCACCCAACGTTCCATAGACGCTTTCGATACAACGTGCCAATTCTATTAAGGTCGGCGAAAATAAATCGGCCGCATATTTAATCCTTGCCCATTCCACCAAATTATCTAACATGTTTAACTCGTCATTAGCTGATTTATATACTAATTCTAACATTTCGTGTAGATTCTCCGGTTTCATCGTTGTGAAATTATTTCTCAAGTAATCTGCTGTACCAATTATTCCAGCCAGTGGACTTCTGAGATCATGCGAGAGTATGGCAAGTACACTCTCTTTGTGCGTATTTAATTCCTCTAAATCTGCGATGTATTTTTTTATGGCATCTTCAGATTTTTTTCTATCGGTCAGTTCTCTCAGAATTTTCACATATCCTAGCAATTCCCCTTCACTTCCCAAAAGCGGGAATACCAATCCATAGGCCCAAAACAAGGTTTTATCTTTGCGAATGTGCCATCTGTTATCGGAAGCTCTACCATTTTTTAAAGATATTTCGATTTCATTGTGGGGTATTTTATTCTGTACATCTTCTTCCGTAAAAATGATGTCAAAAGATTTCCCAACAATTTCTTCCGTTCCGTACCCAAAGATATTTGTTGCACCTGAATTCCAGCTATTAATCAAGTATTCTGTGTCTAAGGTAAAAATGGAATAATCTTGCAGACTATCTAGCACTTGACTGTAAAACTCCCCAGTAGGAATGTATGTTTTATGTATTTTTTTACTGTTTTCCATTGTGTCGTTTTTTTGTATTATTCTTAATTTTTTTACGTTTCGTGCCCAAGCGATAAAAATAGTGGATACGGCTAAGAATGAATTATACAATTTGGACTATTTGCTATATAATTCCCATGTTTTGTTTGGAATTATTATCAACATGACGCCGCTATTTTTTCGTTTTTTGTTTTAAAATCAACCGAAGTGAAGTGTCTTTTGTGAAGTAAGCCCATGCCCAATTGATGAAAATAATGATTTTATTTCGAACACTTACAATGAGCATTAAGTGCAAAAACATCCAGACGAACCAAGCAAAGTAGCCTTGAAATTTAAAGAAAGGCAAATCAACCACTGCTTTATGTCGACCAATGGTTGCCATCGAACCCAAGTCGTTGTATTCGAAGTCTTTTGTCTGTTTATCCTGAACAATACTTTTTAGATTCTTTGCTAAATTCTTCGCTTGATTGATAGCCACATTGGCCAATTGTGGATGGCCTTTGGGATAATTGATCGTTTCCATTAAGGCAATATCGCCCACAGCATAAATGTTTTTTGAACCAATAACTTGATTTAGTTGATTTACTTTTAATCTATTAGAATTAGCATAATAAGATTCTGGGAAACCTAAAATTTTGTTTCCTGTAACGCCAGCTGCCCAAATCACGGTTTTAGTTTTGATGCTATCGCCATTTTTTAAGGTCAATACTTTGCCATCATAATTGTTGACAATGGTTTCGGTTAAAATAATGACGCCCATGTCTTCCAGGTATTTTCTAGAAGCCATTTTAGCATTTTCGCTCATACTATTCAGCGTATTTTTGCTTCCTTCGACCAAGATAATTTTGAATTTTGAGAAATCGATTCCGGGAAAATCTTTGGGTAGAATATTTTTTCGAATTTCTGCAAATGCCCCTGCGAGTTCCACACCAGTTGGACCAGCACCAACAATGACTAGGTTTAATAGGCTTTCTTTCACATCGTCTTCGGCAGAAATAATGTTTTCAAAAGTGAGTAAAATATGGTTTCTGATGGTGATGGCTTCGTAAGTCGTTTTGAGTGTAAAAGCACATTTTTCGATTTCGAGGTTGCCAAAGAAATTGGTTTTGCAGCCAATGGCGATGACTAAATAATCGTAATGAAAGTCGCCTATTGTTGTTGTAATTGTGCTGCTGGCTTCGTTGATGGTTAGCACTTCTGCCAACCTAATTTGAAGGTTTTTCGTTCCTTTGAAAACATTTCTGAGTGGAAAAGAAATACTTGATGGTTCGAGTTGTGAAGTGGCAACTTGATAAAATAGTGGTTGAAACTGGTGGTGGTTTATTTTATCGATCAGCAAGACATCGAATAAGTCAGCGTCTAGTTGGCGGACCAATTTAATGCCTGCAAAACCGCCACCGATGACTATTATTTTTTGTCTTGCTTGCATGGTAAAATTTAAATCAAAGAGATTTCAATAACTGTTTTCTTAATCTTTAACAGATTTAAGAAATTTCCCATGAACATCGAAAAGCAGATGCAATCCAGCGACTTCAGCTTGATAGTTAATCACACCATCATTTCCAATCATTCTTGAGGCTTTTTTGATTTTTTTTCCTTTGTATTTTGTATCGATGTAGGCCGTTGCAGCTGCTGGAAGCGCTGCGATAACGATGCTTTCTTCATCTTTGATCAAGACTCCATGATTATCAAATGTGGCTGATTTTTTCTCTCCGTTTTCGGTGAATGTGGATTCGAAAGTGTTGCCGGATTTGTGCCATTGTACCGCCGTTGCTTTCGGATGTGTTTTTGAATAAACGGTTTTTACAGATGCTGGGACTTCTTTTGATGAGATGGATTGCGCTTGACTTTGAACGACAAGGCTTAGAATTGCTAGAAAGAAAAGTACTTTTTTCATTGTATCCTAATTTATTGGTGAAAGTGTATTCACGTTACGAAGTTATTATGGCTTGTATTTTAAAATCTTATATCATTTTTATAAAAGTTGTAAGATTCCTATTTTGAGAATAATGTCATTTTGGATGGACGCTCGCGTGAGGGATGGAAGCGGCATCCTTTTGTGCGGGAAAAATGGCTTGGTTTTGACGGTTCTCTCCACTGCGCTCGAGATGACAGTCTCTGGGTGACAAGCACAAAAGATATAGCGGACAGCCCGACCCGCCTTTTTCGGCGCGGTCACGCCCCAAAAAAATATAGATTTAGGATTTGACCTCACGCTTCATTTTTACATCCGTTCCATGTACCAATTGAGTTCCTTTTTCATGTTGCTGTAGAAGAAAATAAGGGTGATGATTTTCTTGAGTCTGACAAAGGCAGTCTCGCTTTTTACCACATAATCATAAGCTTCGTGGTGCATGCAGCTAATCGCGACTTCAATTTGGTCTTGTGAGGACAGCATAATTACGGGTATTTCGTTATCGAATTTTTTGATTTCATCCAGGGTTTGAATGCCATTCATGGCATTGAGCACGACGCCATCGAGGTGGTAATCGAGGATGATGACGTCGGGTTTGTCTTTTAAGCTAGCCAAGCAAAGTTCGCCTGTTGCAAAGGTTTCGATGATGAAGTCGGCATTTTCTAGAAATTGAATTTCTAGTATTTTCAAATAGACTGGATCGTCGTCTACGAGGAAAATTTTTATTTTGTTTTTTTTATTCACGGTGGTATTAATTTAGGTGTGTAAGTTCACGTTCGAGTTCACGGCAGGATTGCATGCAGACATTTTCGAGTTCAAGGACTAAATCCGCTAGTTCTTGAGAACATTGAATGGCAGTGGCATATTCTTGGATTTTTGCGGCGATTTCATTGACGTCGCTGCTCATTCCCATGATGCTGAATGACGGCAGCATTTTATGAACCGTTGCATTCAACAATTTCCAATCTTTATCCTGAAAACTTTGTTTCATTGTATTAATCAATGCTGGTGTTTGAAGGAGGTAGGAATTGATGAGTTCCGACATTAAGACTGGGTTCGCTTTGGTGATTTTGGTTAAATAGGTCAAATCGACGTATTTGATTTTTTCTGTTTGCACGTTGTTGATTATGGTTTGCTCGATGATGACTACTGGTTTTTTCATAAGACTAGTGAGTTTACTGTATAATAGGCGCTCATCTACAGGTTTTGAGATGTAATCATCCATGCCGACTGCGCGGCATTTGGCGACATCTACGGTGGTGACATCTGCGGTGAGTGCAATGATCGGAATGATCGATTTCATTTTCTTTCGAATATATTCTGTGGCTTCAAAGCCGTTCATGATGGGCATTTGCAAATCCATTAAGATGATATCGAAAGGTTTTTCAGTTGTTTGAGCTTCTAATTTTTCGACGGCGATTTTACCGTTGGCGGCAATTTCGCATTCAAAACCGAAATCATCTAGGATGGTTTTCATGAGCAATTGGTTGAGTTCCATGTCTTCGACTACGAGAATTTTGGTGTCTTTCACATCGCTTCTGAGTTCAATAATCTCCGGTTCTAGGACGGTATTAATCGCTGTTTTCATAAAAGTTAAATTAAAACCAAAGGTAGATCCTTTGCCAAATTCGCTGACAACATTGATGGTGCCGTTTTGCGCTTGCACAAGTTGCTTGACGATGGACAGGCCTAAACCTGTTCCTCCAAATAGTCGCGAAGTGCCGGAGGTTGCTTGTTGAAAATTTTCAAAAACATGATTGACTTTGTTTTCTTTGATTCCGATGCCAGTATCTTCGATTTCAAAATGGATATCGACCTCATTTTCGCGCTCTGCGACTTGCGTAATGCGCACTGTTATTGAACCGTCGTTGGTAAATTTTACGGCATTACTCACTAAATTTAAGATAATTTGATGCAGTCTAATGGGGTCGCCGACCAGAATTTCAGGTATGTTTTTATCGTAGTGGGTGATTAACTTTAGATTTTTCTCTTGGATTTTGGTTTCAAACAAATGCAGCATCGCCTTGATCGACAAGTTGAGTTTGAACGGTGTTTTCTCGAAGGTCATTTTTCCGGCGTCGACTTTGGCAAGATCGAGAATATCATTGATTAAGACAATCAGTGCATCGCCACTTAGTTTGATGGCCATCAAATATTCTTTTTGTTTGGCTGTGAGTTCTGTTTTGAGTACGACTTTGGTAAAACCAATGATGGCATTCATGGGTGTTCGGATTTCGTGACTCATATTTGAAAGAAATTGCTGTTTCGACTTAACTGCTTCTTCGGCTTTGGCAGTTGCGGCTTCAGCGATAATTTTTGCGTCTTCAGCAATTGTGGTTGCCAGTTCCGCAAATACCTTTGCTTCCGTCAATTCTTTTTCGTTTCTTTTTTGTTCTGTAATATCACGTGCTACCACGACGGCGCCCATGACTTCGTTATTTTCGTCTCTATAAACAGAACCGTTAAAAAGCACATCAGTTAGTTTATGGTCTTTGAGTACTAGGGGAAAATCGGAAACAAATTCTTTCAAAAAAACTTCTTTATATCCTTTTTCGGCTTTGCTTGGTTCGGTAAAGTAGTTAATAAATTGGGAGCCAATAAGTTCTTCTTTTGAGACTCCAGTAGCATTGACAGAAGCATTATTGGTATCGGTGATAATGCCTTGTTTGCTTATGGTAAATAGCGGATCGCGACTTGCTTCAATTAGACTTACCGCATACTGTGCTGACAATTTCAACGAATAGTTGGAGGCTTCTAATGCTTTGTTTTCTGTGACTCTTTTTTCTTTTTCTTCATTTTGAAATTCAAGCTCAATATCTGCGATTTCGAGTTCATCTGCTCGATTTTGTTTTTCATCTTTTTGAAATAGCAGTTCTTTATTGGCGATGATTAACTCTTGTGCTCGTTTTTCTTTTTCGTCATTTTGAAAGGCTAGTTCTTTGTTGGCGATAATCAATTCGGCGGCTTTTTTTTCTTTGATTTTATTTTGGTATTCTAATTCCTTATTGGCAACGATTAGCTCGTTCGCGCGGTTTTCTTTCTCTTGATTTTGAAAAGCCAATTCTTCATTAGCGAGCAATAATTCGTTGGCGCGGTCTTCTTTTTCGGAGTTTTGATATTCAAGTTCTTTGTTTGCTAGGGCTAATTCTGCGGCTCTTTTTTCTTTTTCGTCATTTTGAAAAGCGAGTTCTTTGTTGGCAATGCTGAGATCTAACGCCCATTTTTGTTCCGCAATATCACGCGCGACGATGACTACTCCTTTGGTGATTCCGAGTTCATCTTTATAGACGGAGCCATTGAAAAGCACATCGGTTAGTTTTCCGTCTTTATGTCGTATGGTTAGAGGTGCATCGACGACAGAGCCTTTTAGAAACGCTTCTTGATAGACTTCTCGTGCTTTTTGATGATCGGTAAAATAATCGAAAAAGTCGGAGTCGATTAGTTGCTCTCGATTGGTTCCTGTTACGGCTACTGTCGCTTGATTGAGGTCGGTGATTTTGCCTTCATTGTTGATGGTCACTAACGGATCTAAACTCGCTTCGATGAGACTCAATGAATATTGAGACGCCGCTTGTTGCAGTTTGTTGTGGGTTTCTAGTGCTGTGTTTGCTTTATAGTGGTCTTTGAAAATGAAATAGATAAAAATCAGTAAAAGCACCACTAAAATAAAAAACACTATGAGCAGTATATTGTACGTTTGGAGACTAGACGCGCTTTCTTTTTTTCTCTGATTGAGCAGTTGCAATTCGTGAAAATTGATTTCGTTTATATTCTCCCGAATTGAGTCCATGACTTTTTTTCCGGAAATTACCGTGGCCAATTCAAATTGCTCATTGCGATTGACGACCTTTTGATTTTCAATCAGGGATTTAGAAAGTTGAATTCGTCTATTTATGGATTCTTCTAGTTTTTTTATTCGTGTCTGCTGTGTTGGGTTGTCTTTCGTTAATGCAAGCAGTGTGGCTAGATTTTGTGTTAATTGGCGACTGCTTTTCTCAAAAGGTTCGAGAAATTCTTCTTTGTTCGTCAGCGCAAATCCTCGAACACAGCTCTCCACATTGACAATTTCCAGGAGCACTTCATTATTCTTATTGATGACTCTATTGGTATGATTTACCAATGCTTCGGTCGATTTCACTACCAAAGAATTGTAGTAAAATACCGCCAATAGCAGTACAATCGAAGCGATTGCGATGTAATAAAAGAGGTTGTTTTTCTTATTTATGGAGAAAGTCATCGTGGGCTGTTTCTGTTATGATTCGTCTTTGGTTGAACGCACCAAGCTGATACCTGTAATAAAGAATAGCAGTCCCAAAACACCGTATATGAGCAGTATTTTGATGTCTCGATGTCCTCCTGCTGTACCTAGAAATACGGATGCTGTGTATATTAGTCCAACAATGCCTAGGATTGTGAGGATGGCGCCAAAAATTCGTTTGATATTCATGATTTTTATATTTAGATTTCTTCTATTGGACTTCTGCGTTTGTCTTTGAGTTGTTTGAAGTGGGTAGGGGAAAGGCCTGTCACTTTTTTGAATTGGGTTGAGAGATGTGCGACGCTACTGTAACCCATTTTCCAAGCAATTTCTGTTATATTGTGTTCGCCATAAATGATGAGTTCTTTGATACGCTCTACTTTGTGTGAAATAATATAATGTTCGATGGTGGTGCCTTGCACTTCTGAGAACAGATTGGCGAGATAGGTATAATTATGATTGAGTTTTTCGCTCAAGAAATCCGAGAAATTGATCTTGATGGATTCTTCGGTGTGGTGCACCATTTCGATAATGATATTTTTTATTTTCTCAATGAGGATAGCCCTTTTGTCATCCATGAGTTCAAAACCAGCGTCTAATAAGTTTGCCTTGAGTAACTGTCTTTTTTCTGGATTGATGTTTTCCATTATTTCTACGACGCCCAAATCGACCATGATAAAATGCAGTCCAAGCTTTTTTAATTCATCTCTCACTGCAATTTTACATCGATTGCTTACCATGTATTTGATGTATAGTTTCAAGTTGTTGTGGGTTTTTAGGATTTGTCAAAGATGCGTTTACTAATTGCTATTAAAGTTGTATAAACTGTTTAAAAAGTTATATAATTCACATGTTTTACAATATAAATTACTGAATTTCAGTAAAAAAAATTCACTTAAAGGTATGGCTTTAAATCTACCTTTGCTACTAATAGTCGTTTTATTTTGATTTCGTTTTAATATTTTTGGATGGACGTCCGAGAACGATTTAATTTTGCAGCAATGTTGAAACTTTAGAAAACCAAAAAAGCCCGTAAATCCTAAGATTTACGGGCTTTTAGTTTCATTTGATAATGATAAAGTGGAGTTTCGCCTGATCACAATTGGTCGGATTTAAAGTTTGACATATTTGATAGGTCAGGTTAAAAGTGCCGACAAATGACCCAGCAGGTATTGTTATAACTCCAGTTGTTGAAATGGAAGCTCCTGTAAGCCCAGCGTTGTTTACCAATGTAATAGTTATATTTGAATTTACAACAGCAATACCATTTATTAAATCATTAGTGGTTACTGAAGCAGTCGAACCGCCAGTAGCATAACTAATTGGGGTTGCAGAGAAGTTATTATTAATAGCATCAATAACAGGGGGAGTAACAGAAATCGTTACCGTTCCTGTTGTACAATTTGACGTGTTAACTACGGCACATATTTGATACGTTAAAGTGTAACTTCCAACCGGAACTGTTGCTGCAACAGAAACTGCACCTGTTGTGTTATTTAATGTTATTCCACTATTGGTTGCACTAACAAAAGATAAATTAGTATTGCTGGACGTAGCAGCAACTCCATTATAAGTGTCATTGGACCGGACATTGGCCACTGAATTACTATTGGCTGTACCAGATATGGCTGCACCTGAATCAGGATTAGCAATAATTAGTGGACAGCCGGTAACTTTAACAAAAACAGTCGATTGAACAGTTGTTCCTATACCTAATTGACCAGAATTGTTTTTACCAGTGCCCCAAATTGTCCCATCTGTTTTTTTTGCAAATGTATTTGAAGAACTACTATCAGTTGTAATATTTTGCCAATTAGTACTAGTACCCACTTGCGTCGGTGTAAAATTGTTTACTAACGTTCCGTTACCCAATTGACCATTATTATTGTTCCCCCAAGTCCATAAAGTACCATTTGTTTTTAATGCAACAGTATGGTTGTAGCCGTCACTAATGTCAGACCAGTTAGTATCGGTTCCTATTTGTACTGGTGTCAAACTACTAACGGTATTATTCCCATTTCCGAAAGTTCCAAATAGGTTTGATCCCCATGCCCATAATGTTCCATTATTTTTTATCGCGTGAACACTTGCATAACCTCCTGACACCATTTTCCAATCTGTATCAGTTCCTATTTGCATTGGAGATCTACCAGCAACTGTAGAGTCAGTAGTTCCATTTCCATATACTCCACCTGGGTTCGAGCCCCACACCCAAAGGGTACCATTGGTCCTGATGCCTAACGTATACTGATTGCCTGGGTAAATTGCTAGCCAATTAGTTGCAGTACCAATTTGGATAGGAACATTTGAATTGATAATAGTACCATTACCCAATTGTCCGTTTGGTTGATTTGATCCCCATGCCCATAATGCGCCGCCTCTACTACTATAGTAAGCAGCGTATCCTCTGGCTGCTTTGATATTTTGCCAATTGGTAGCAGTACCTACCTGTTGGGGTGTAAAATTATTGGTATTATTACCGTTACCTAACTCTCCCCAGCTATTTTGTCCCCAAGTCCATAAAGTTCCATTAGATCGGATTGCAGCACAACTTCCGAAGGTTGTAGCCATCGTTGACCAAGTAGTTGCAGTACCTATTTGTACTGGGTTGTTTGTAGTGTTGGGAGTTGTTGTCCCATTTCCATATATTCCGATATTGAGCCCCCATGCCCATAAAGTGCCATTATTGCTTCTAGCAACACTAAAATCTTGCCCAGTTGAAATATTAGTCCAACATTGTGCATTTCCATAATTTGTGCTGATTAAAACGAAAGTTAAGAAAAATAATTTTCTAAAAACTAGCCAATTCTGTTTGTTTGTGTTCTTCATAATTATTGTGTTTAAGATTTATATACTGTTTGTAGTTTATTAACAAAATTCATCTTATGAGATATAAAATTGCAAGAAGATCCCAAATAGAACTTAAGGCACTCAGTTACATTGCCTATAAATTTACAATCAATAATAACAAAATAAATAAGGGTTTTCCGCAGGGTTTTCCCTGCGGAAAACCCTTATTTTGGTTGATGTTGTAGGTTTTTAATCTCTTAACTCCAATAGAATATGATGTTTGAATAATATAGTATCAAAAAGAGCAGTGTGAATTTTAACATTTCACGCCATATTAATTTCAAGTTTATACAAATTGAAAACTATATTCTATATAATTGTCATGTTTAATCCCATTCATTACACATCCTCAAATTGGTTAATTGTTACTTCTTCAATCACAACTTTCGCGTTTTGATTTAATAGTCCATTGTATTTGGCACTATCAAAGGCTTTGCATCGGCAGTCGAAGATGCCAAAAAAGATTCGTGATGTTTTGGTTTTCCATGGGTCGGTTTGGTATAGGATGAAGAGTTTCATTGCTGTTAATTTTGGTTATACTGATTTATTGCAATAGCGATATATAATGGCTTTGCGCAAGTCATTAATGAGGTTTAGGTTTTTTTGGAAATGCTTTTCTTGCTGCTCGAGTAGTTTGAGCGCTTGCACATTTTTGAGGTGCTCTTCGTGTTCTTTCATCATGATTGTGGCTTTGCGACTGAACTCTTTTTTGAAATCATGAATGCGTAAAAAAGGAATTACAGAACCGCAAAGGAAAGGATGCCAAAAGTAGCTTTTCCATAAGCTGAGTGCAATGAAATAGAGATTTTCAGCATCGGCTTCTTTTTCGAAAATGATGACAAAACAGTTGGTAAAGGGTTCCTTTTGCGGTTTTCCGCTGTTGTTTCCTTTGTTAAGAATGAACAAATGTGGTTGAGGGTAAACGGTGCCTTTTTGGTGGGTTTTAATGATAAAATTTTGCATGGCTTTGATTTTAAATTAGTACTTCGATTTGTAGCGGTTCGTCTCACTTCACGAGGCTACGCGCAAACTTTTTTTAAAAGAAAAAAAAGAAAAAAAGAAAGCCGTTTTTCTAGTGGAAGGTTTTCAAAAAGCAAGTTTTTTGGATCAAATACTACGTGAGTGAAGAGTAATTAGTTATTAGTAAATAGTCGCTAGGAAAGGTGAATATCATAGCAAACGAATGGCTTGTGACGAACGTGGAGATTTTATCCAAAACCCGCAGGGCTTGAGCTTGCTTTTTGGAATACCTGGAACTGACCTTAGCTATCTTTTTTTATTTTTTGGATTTTAGGATAGTCGTCGATGTTTAGGAAACACCCCCAAGCACCGCAGCAAAAAATGGAGTTTTTACGGAATTTTTTGTGAGGAGCGAAGTGGCGGTGTTGCGGCAATCGGACAGCCACCGCAGGATGGGAACGAAACGGAGCCCGCGCAGTGGAGAGAAGGACTGCGAGCGTGTAACGGCGGGAAAAAAAAATGTTACGCCGCCGCAGGCGAACCTTGATTTAGGGCAAAGCGCCTAAGTAATTGATAATGGATAATTGACAATTGATATTTAGAAAAAATGTCATCGAACATCTGTAGTTGTGGGCGCGGTGCCGACCCCGATGGCTGTGCGAAGGAGCAACCGCTGAAAACACAAGGGGCGGCAGACGTGAACACGGCAGAATGTAGCGGAACGGAGCTTGCGGAGTGTAGCGAAATGATGCGGTGTTGCGGATGCAGTAGCCCCGACGAACGCAGGGAGTGAGCGTGTGAAGAAGAGGAACGAAAATACGCCAAAAATGTGCTTCTTGTTTTTAAGGGGCCTTTTTTGGCGTAGTTGACGTGGCTGTGAAATGGAGGGAGGAACGACCGACTGGAACAGCCGAACGGAACAAAGGGAACGACCGGAGAGAGACCGCTTGATTGCCCGTCTGTTCGAGAAGAGCTCTCGAGTGCCTGAATGTTTGCAAAGTGCTTTCGGATGCATTTGATGAAAAAGGAATTTGATTTCAAAAGAAATTAATGTTGCAATTTTAGAGTAAAATTAATGTTCAAAAGAAGATGTTTTGTACTCCTTTTGACACCTAAAAGGACAACATTTAGACCTAAACTGAATTAAATAAGTGCTAATGCAAAATTTTATTTGGCTTTTTTTGTGCTGTTTTGAAATATAATTTTCTCTAAATAATTGAAAATGTACTTTTTAAGCCAAAAGGGTGTTTTCCGTACGGAAATCCCTGAGGAAAACCCTGAGGAAAACCCCCAATGAATACCCGTAATAAATTCGGAATTTGGACAAAGCATAATTTAACAGAAAGTGTAGAAAATCTACAGTAAGGTTAAGGCCTATTGCATCAACTAACAAAAGCAATTCAATACCTCTAATAAATATGAAAAAATCACTACTTCAAAGTCACCAAAAGGATTTCTTAGTTGGAATTGTTTTGTTTTTTCCTATTGTTCTTTTCGGGCAGGATATCCTTTGGGAAAAGTCGCTTGGTGGCAGGCACGCTGATTATTTGATGGATGCTCAAGCGACTCCTGACCATGGTTACATCTTGGCTGGGAGTTCACTTTCGAAAAATTCTGGTAATAAGATGGATGATAATGTGGGCGATTTGGACTATTGGATCTGGAAAATGAATGAGGATGGTGACTTGGAATGGCAAAAGAGTTTTGGAGGTACTGGAACGGACTTTTTACAAAGTATAAAGTTGACAAGAGAAGGCGGGTTTATTCTTGCCGGAACATCTAATTCGGGAAAAGGCTTTGACAAAAAAGATGATTGCAAAGGACAGGAAGATTTTTGGATTATTAAATTGAATCCTGGTGGCGGGCAACAATGGCAGAAAACTATTGGAGGCAGTTCGCAAGAGAAATTGCAAAGTGTGTATCAGACAAAAGACGGAGGTTATATTTTAGGAGGCTCCTCGAGTTCTGGTATATCAGGAGATAAAACTCAAAATAGTTATGGCAGTCTTGATTATTGGGTGGTGAAGCTTGATGCGGATGGTAATACTGAATGGCAACAAACTATCGGAGGTATTTTCCTTGACGAGCTCAGAAGTATTGAGCAAACAACAGACGGCGGTTATATCTTAGGCGGTTACTCGAACTCACCAAAAACAGGTAACAAATCAGACGACAATATAGGAGTTGGGGATTATTGGGTGTTGAAACTTGATAAAAAAGGAAATATTGATTGGCAGAAAACCATCGGCGGCAGTAAAGATGACGAGTTGTTTGTGATTCATCAAACTTATGACAAAGGCTATTTATTGGGAGGAAGCTCTAGTTCAGACAGTTCATTTGAAAAAAAAGTAACTAACAGTATAGGTACTGATTTTTGGTTGGTGAAACTCAAAGAAGATGGCGAAATGTCTTGGCAAGAGACCTACAACATCGGTAAGGAAGATATATTGACCTCGGTAATAGAAAATGATGATCACACTTTGCTATTGGGTGGTTTCGCTAAAACTGAGGTTGAAATGGGCAAGAATGACGATAGTGAAATTAATGATTTTGTTGCCATTAAGATTAAAGAAAATGGAGAGGAGATTTGGCGGAAATCTGTTGGTAGTGATGGGGAGGATATTTTGAAGAAAGTTATTGAAACCAGAGATGGTGGGTATTTGCTTGCTGGTACTTCTGATGCCACAAAAAAGGGAGGTACGACTTTTAAGAGTAAATCTGGAAGCAAAACAAGTGCTATTAGTGGTTTGGATATTCGCAACGGTAAAGCTGTAAAAGCGCTTGAGGATGGTTCTGCTTATGTGAATGACCAAGTAAAACAGCTTACTGATGAGGTGAATGGTTTTTACCAAGAGCAAGTTGGAAAAGTAAATGACAAGATTAATGATGCTGCGAAAAATGTTTCTAAGGACTCTAGGGTTAAAATGGGCATGAACACTACGGCAGGCAATCTTCTTAATAATAGTTCACCACTTGGTGCAGGTGGTGGTGATGATTTATTAGATGGATTGGCAAAAATGAATGACAATAAATTGCCTAACTCAAAGCCATCTGGCGACAAAGACAAGAATTTTGGGTCGAGTGATTTTTGGGTCGTGAAACTGAAGGACAAAATGAAGCCGGCAAAAGTGAAAGCCATGATTGAAGCTTATCCTAATCCGACCTCTGGGTATACCAATTTGATTATAGGATTTGATTTTGACAAAGGCACCGTTACAATTGTGGATTTGGCAGGGCATCTTTTGAAACAGTTTGAGATAGATAGCAGAACTGTTCCTGTTGATTTGAGTGATTATCCTGTGGGAATTTACATTGTGAATGTAAAAACCAATAATGGAAGTGAAGGGTTTAAAATTATGAAGAATAGAAAATAAAATCAAACGACTATGAATTTCAATGCTAATTTCAAAATTGTATTTGTACTTATACTAGTGCTATTAAACTGTTTCAAAACATTTGCTCAAAATGAAGCATACAAATTTTCGTCACCGGAATCTAGCGCACAAGGCAATAATGTGTCAGGAGTTGATATGTTTCGGGGAACAATGAACTCCACTATTCCAATTCACAACTTTAATGGTAGGGAATTAAATTTTCCATTGTCAATTAGTTATACGGCAAATGGTATAAAGGTAGACCAGTTGGCAAGTAATATTGGACTTGGTTGGAATCTAAACGCAGGTGGACGAATTACAAGAAAGGTGGTAAGGGTTCCTGACGATACACCGTCTGCGACTACAGATAGTCCCAATGATTGTCTACCCATGGGCTACTCAGAAGGAGATTGGTCTAGTTTGGCAGAAGATAGGGATTACTATACATTAAATGTGTTCGGATTGAATGAAGTACTTAGAATTAACTATTCAGGAAATGCAACTTGCTACAGCAATCCAAAAATTAGAGTTGAAATTACTCCTGGTATAGCCGCAGCGGAGTGGATTGTAACTGCCGAGGATGGCACCAAGTTTTATTTTGGACAAGGAAATGCAAAAGAAACAGTCACTTCGACTAGAGGAAGCTGTCCTTCGATAACTGGTGTAAATGATTTTCTTTTAACAAAAGTTGTTTCGAGAAATAAGCTCGATGTTTATGAATTGACTTATATTAATTTTAATTGGTTAACAGCAATTCCGAGCAATAGCGAAAAGACCTCATTATTTCCTAATATTATTAGTCAGCCTTATAGTACAAATTCTACTTATAGTTCCAATCAATTGATGCTTTCAAGAATTGAACATAATGGAAAACCTATTACATCCTTTAAATATGAGCCACGTAAGGACTTGAAGTTTGTTGGTGGTGACGAAGTTGGAAATGCTCTAAAGGAAATAGTATTTTATAAATTTAATGCTTCGAATATTGAAGATGGTGAAGAAAAAACGTACAAGAAAGTAGTCTTTAGCTACGATTATTTTGGAAACGCAGCTCCCGACGCCTATTATCTTGACAAAAGATTAAAACTCGACGCTTTAACGACATATGGTTATGATAATGGAGCATCAAATTGGATGAAAGGAGATGAATATAGATTTGAATACGAATACCCAGAAAATTTACCGCCTTTGAACTCGATGGCTCAAGATTTTTTAGGCTTGTTCAATGCTAAAATACAGAATATCAATTTATTTAATCATGCTAATGGTCGTGCATTTGACTTAAGTGCTGCTAAAACGGGAACATTAACAAGAATAACCTATCCCAATAAAGGTTATAGTGTTTTTGAATATGAACAAAATGCTTTGTCTGGGCGATATGAATTGGTTAACGTTCCCGAAGTAACCCAAACAACAATTATTGGTACAGAGACTTTGGTCGATTATGAAGCGCCAATAGGTTGTTTTGGTGGTGATACTCCTAATGATTTTGGGGTAAGTGGTGTTCCAATTCAATTTACTGGTGTAAACCAGAATATGAATCCCTTGGTTTTTAACAATAACCCGCAGCAGATAACAATGCCAACTAAGTTTGTTAAGACAATCGAAATTGATTTGTCACAGATGACGAATAGTTCAAATTGTGAAATAACAGAAACTGCAGGTATTGGTGTTTATGCCATTCATAAGATCTTACCATGTACCGCAAGTGCTCCAATAACTTTTTACGATTGTGACCTTTCAAATGTTGTCACCGTGGATGGTTGTTTAACACCAACTGATCAGATTTACTTCACTGGTACTTCAAGTTCAAATAATTTTGTTAAAACAGGTGTTTTGGGACAATATGACCCGAATCTTGTGCTTTCCTTAGAACCTGGCAAATATCAGCTGACAATTTGGGCTGCACGGATAGAAGGAGAAAGTAATTGGGTAAGGGTTCAAATTATTCGGAATATTACACAAACTACAGTAGTAAGTTTAGCTCATGTTGACCAAGTTGATAGTCACTCACTCTTGAGAGATGGCTTTAGAATAAAGAATATTACAAACTTTGATGAATCAAATCATTTTGTTTCAAAAAAAGGCTATAAATATATCAAAGGAATGATGGCGGATGTTCTTTATGATCAATTTGAGCGTTATATTGGAAGTGGTAATTATGAGACTGTTTATAGTTCTAGAGGGTATCTCAATGCCCCAAGCATTATACATTATACTACTGTTTGCGAAACTATACTAAATGAGAATGATAAAAATAATGGTTACACTAAGTACCATTTTTCAACTGTTGCCTCGCAAAGTCTTGATGATGCACCACCTGACACATTGGCTATAGATTTTGATCTTCCTTTTTGTTATAAGTCAAATACTCTATTAGATGCTGCATCTCTAAATTATAATTACCCTGAAGATGGAAATCCAAGGGTAAAGCCAGGATTGTTAACTATAAAAGGAGTATATAACAATATAGGCCAAATTATACATGAAGAAGTATTTTCGAATCAAATCATGCCATTCATCAGATATAGTCATCCGGAAATTGCGGAACCTGGCTATGTACAATTCCTATTTGATTTTGGTTATTATAATTATACATCGAAAATAGAAGCAAAAGATTACTTTCGGAAAGGTACAGATGCGCTACCACAGATAATTAGAAAAGATGTTTACTACGAGTATGATGAAGGCTTTCACTTTCCTGGCGGTCCTGAAATTGGCGACTATCCTTATAAGATGACAACAAAAAGGATTGAGAGTGACTTTACAGAGGCGGAAACATATAGGTACGGAGAACGATATACTATACTTGAAAATACGGTTACTGAAATTAATTCACCTAGTAAAGGAATTACTGAATTTATTTATACTGCTTTTCCAGTTACTTCAACACCAGATTATAATCGTTATTTTCTCACAGAAATCAAACACGCCAAGCATGGAGAGCAGCCAGAACCAATCACTCAATTTGAATATGATACTCATGGTAACAAAGTGCAAACAATGCAATTCACTGCGCCTGACGTAGTATCTCCAGCTGGTGTAGAAAGCTATATTTACGGCTATGACAACCGTTTTGTTATTGCAAAACTGACAGGCGTTCAGCATTCTGATATTTCCCAAAGTAGACTTGAAAGTATTCGTGAATATGCAAACAATGTAGTTAGTGATGATAATGACGAGGCGTTACGATACAAACTAAATGGACTACGAATTGATTTTCCTGATGCATTAATCACTACTTACACCTACAATCCTGTTTATGGCGTAACTAGTGTAACTGACCCTAAAGGCTATACCATTTTTTCAGAGTATGATGCACTTGGGTGGTTGAAGTATACTAAAGAAAGAAAACCTAATACTACCGACCAATTCAATATTTTGAGCGAAAATCAATATCACACCATCTCTAATCCGTAATATCATGAAGACGAAATTATTATATATTATTTTGCTTTTTCCTCTGGTAATTACTGCACAAAGCAATGATCGAAATTGGGTTAAACAAACTATTTATACCGACGAGAACCTCGGTAATCCTAAAGTAAATGTCACTTATCTAGATGGTTTTGGTAGGCCTATTCAGCAAAACGCTTTTCAGCAAGCTGCGGATGACAGTGGAAAAGACATTATAACGAATTTTGAATATGATGATTTTGGAAGACAAGTGAAAAGCAATTTGCCTCTATCAGCGGCTTCGAACGCGATGTTATTTATTGACGGTTTAACCTCTAGTGTGCAATATCCAAACCAAGACGCATTTTCGCAGAAGGAATTTGAAAGTTCACCTTTGAATCGAGTGATTAAGATTGCAGCTCCCGGTGATAGCAATAATTGGAGCATGGGCTCGAATAATGAAATAGAAATGCAGTACCAAGCTAATACAACTGCTGACGCGGTGAGATATTTTAAGTCCTTGGCGCCAGAATTTGAATTGCTAGAAAGCGGCACTTTTCCTGAAAATATACTTTATAAAACAGTTGTTACTGATGAGAATAATAATGTAACACAAGAGTTCAAAAATACTAAAGGGCAATTGGTATTGAAGAGAAGTTTTAATAATGGAACAACAATAGATACTTACTACGTTTACGACGACTTCGGTAATCTGATTTTTGTAATACCACCAAAAGTGACTGATATAAATGTTGCTAGTTTGAGGGATTTGTGTTACCAATATCATTATGATGCTAAAAATCGGTTGATTGAGAAAAAAGTACCAGGTAAGCAATGGGAGTATATTGTTTATGATGCACTCAATAGAATAGTCGCGACTGGACCAGCTTATCATCCGTTTGGGAGTGATGACAGCGAAATGGGCTGGTTGTATAACCGCTATGACAACCAAAATAGAGTTGTGATGACAGGTTGGTTTTCAGCTGATTTTTCTGAATCAAACCGAAATAGCCCGGACCATAGTAATCTTCGAGAATTGATGCAAGGTGAGTATAATGGAGAAATATTTAATTCGTCGAGAATTCTCAGTGCACAGAATATTGATGGAATTGATGTCTATTATTCTATAGATAATTATGTGCCTTCAGATTTGCTTTTGCTCAGTGTTACTTATTATGACGACCATCAAGGATTTAACACGCCTCAACCTATTGATTTTAGCACACCTTTTAATAATGTGTACTATGATAGTTCTACTAACGAAAAAAAGCCAAAAGGTTTGCCTACCTGTTCATGGGTAAGAACACTAGTAGATCGCAACGGTCCAATCGTTGGTGAAACTTCCTATGTTCTTTATGATTATCGAGGTAATCCTGTGGTTTCTCACTTGTTTAATTTCAAAGGAGGTTACACACGAACTATTTCGAAGTTTGACTTTAGTGGAAAAATAGTTGAGACTAGGACCTTCCATAAATTGGAAGATACAGCGCCGCAAATTGCAGTAAATCAAAAATTTGATTATACCAATCAAGGTTTGTTGTTGCGACAAAAACATCAAATTAATGATCCGCTTCAGGATAATGCTCCGTGGGTAACACTAGCGGAAAACAAATATGACGCTTTGGGCCGATTGGTCGCAAAATTAACGGGAAAGATTGGCGCCGATTTTCTGCAGCAAATAGATTATCAATATAACATTCGGGGATGGCTCACAAGCATTAACAATATCGATAATTTGGCAGCGCGTCCCGGTGCCCCTGATGATGCGCAAAATATTGATTTGTTTTCTTACAAGATTAATTACGATGAGGTGGATCCTCTTTTCACAGGCGCAACAGGCTACTTTAATGGCAACATTTCGGAAACCTATTGGAGAACCGCTACAGATAACACCGTGCGAAAATACAGTTACCAGTATGATTCTCTGAACCGCATGACGAAAGCTATTTACCAAAAGCCCGACGCAACGAATCCCGTTCGAGATTCGTATAATGAGCAAGTGAGTTATGATAAGAATGGCAACATCACGAGTCTGAGTAGAAATGGTGATTTGGACATAAATGGAACGACCGTCGAGATAGACAATATGACTTATCAGTACCAAAGTGCACTTAGCAATAGGTTGGTATCACTGGGAGATGGCACTAATAGCGATGCAGGATACAAGGACGGTGATGTTCCAGTAAACATTGAGTATGTTTATGATCGGAACGGCAACTTGATTGTTGATAAGAACAAACAGATTACTTCAATTGTGTATAATCATTTGAATCTTCCGACCGAGATTATTTTTGAGGGTAACACAAGTAAAAAAATTACCTACATTTACAGTGCTAGTGGTGAGAAAGTTCAGAAGGCTTATATCACACCACCAATGACTGAGCAACGTGTTACGAATTATATGGGCGGATTTCAGTATTTTAAAAACGTTTTGCAGTTTATTGCTTCGAGTGAAGGATATGTGAGTGCTGTTTCGAGCGGCGAAGGGTATCAATATAATTATGTGTATCAGTATAAGGATCATTTGGGCAATGTGCGATTGAGTTATGGCCGCGACACACAATCGCCGTTTGCCGTTCGGATTTTGGAAGAGAATCATTACTATCCTTATGGTTTGAAGCACACGAATTACAATCTTGATTTGAACGCCTATAGGAGCGACACTGACGGTCGGGTTGTTTTGACAGGGAATGAGATTTCGTCGGACATGGTGAATAAGTACAAATTCTCCAATAGAGAATACCAAGACGAACTAGGGCTTAATACTTATGCGATGGACTTCCGTCAATATGATCCCTCCATTGGTCGTTTCAACTCGATGGATGCTCTCTCCGAAAGAAATTATTCTAGTTCTCCATTTGCCTTTGCACATAATAACCCGATTTATTGGACTGACCCAAGCGGACTTGATGGAATACCCGGTTGGATAATGTCTATTTTTAATAATAGCGGAACTGGTACAACCAATTGGTCAAATGATGGAGGCGGTACATTTAGCACCCAAAATAACAATCTAGGTTCTGGCGGTATGGTTGATACTGCCACAGGAGGATTTACAGCATTTGAATCATTAGCTGAAGTCACTGTATATGCTAACAGTCATGGTCGCTGGGATAGTAGTGCTATTGGAACTATACAAAGCCATGTTTATTGGACGGCTAATGCTTATGCAGGTTGGAGAATTAGACAGCGTGGCGCGGCAATGGATGACTTTCAATCTGGTTTAGATTGGCTTGGTGCTATTCCTGGTATTGGCGAACCTATTGATTTATTAAATGCTGGTATATCAGGAGCAAGAGGAAATTATGGAACAGCAGCGTTAAGTCTTGCCGCTATGGTTCCGGTTGCAGGATGGGCAGCTACAGGTTTAAAACAAAGCCATCATATTATACCAAGAGCCGTATTTAGAGATATGGCGGGGGAATTAGGCGATGTAATGAAATTAAACGGAGCTAACAACCTAATGGACTTACCCGTACCTTTCCATTTGGGAGGACATAAATCATATAATGATTTTGTAAAAAGTGCTATACAAGAATTAAAAAATCAAGGGCCTTTATCTCCCGGTTCTATTGAAGCATTACAAGGTAGTCTAAAAGGAATGATTAATGAAGGTTTAGATGCTTACCATACTACAGGTGCTAATCTTAGTACCTATTTTAAACAATTTTAATATATGAAATATTATCAAATAGGTTTAGATGTAGAAGTTACAGGAGTAAGTGACGGTTTATACCAAATAGATATTTATAAAAATTTATTACTACAGGATAGTGATTATAATTTTTTTTTGAATTTTTTCAATACGCAGAATATTCTTTTTTGGGAAAAGCAAGACGAAATAAAAGACATTAAAATTCCTATTATAAAAGCTAAACTGCTAAACAAGGCAAGCATAACCGATATAATGGGTTACACTCAAAACATATCTTTTTTGCATAATGTCTTTAGTGAGAAATACATTAATATAATTAGTGCTTTTAATATTGGAGAATACACAACTTTTGAAGTAGCTATAGAGAATGTAACAGAAAAATATTATTTGTTGTTTATTAAGACAATTACAGGCGATGAAATTAATTATGATAAATCAAAAGTAATTACGGGGTATCAGATCACTAACAATCTTAAATATCACACTATAAATAACCGTCAGGAATACAAAGACTTTTTGCAAAAAAATCCGCTAGGAAGATTTGAAAAAATCTCTATCTCAAAAGAACATTTAGGAAAAGATATCATTTGCGTCCAAAGTGCGGTAAAGCCATTTTATTCTGAAAAGTTAATAGATTTTTTAATAGATTGTAACATCACAGGATTAGATGTTCGTTACAACAACTCTATAGAACTAGACTTTTATTAAAACAAAGTCAAAAAGAAAAAGCCACTTCAAAACGAAGTGGTTTTTTCTTTTTTAAGTAAGCTGCTGCTGCAAATTAGATTTTAGAATAAAAGCATCAAGGAACTCTTTAACGAGTTCTTTTTTTGCTTGTGGTAGTTTTTCAATCTTCTCAAACTGCAATAAGAGTTCACTATCTTGGATATAATTTTTGGCTTTATCTTGAATAGTTCCGTTCAATAAGAAATCAGGCGAGACCTCCAAAGCTTTAGCAATCCGATTAAAGACATCTGCCGAGGGAACAGCTTCGGATCTTTCGTACTTCCCAACATTAGTAAAATGAACACCAGCGATCTCAGCAACTTGTTGTTGGGATAATCCTTTTTGCTTTCTAGCGTCTAATAACCGTGTGGCCAAATCTGTCATAGTGATATTACTTATTAACAATACAAATATAGCCAATAAGAGTATTTAAGGATTGTTTTAAATAGCGATTGTGAATAAGTATCTAATATAGCGTTTGATTTGATTGAGCGAATAATATACATTTGTAGTGAAATCACTATATTAAAAACTTTTCAACAATGGAAATAGCCGTAATCAAAGAAAATCTATCCTTAATCCAAGTATTAGAGAATTACAGCTTAAAACCCAACAAAAACAATATGCTTCGTTGTCCGTTCCACGACGATAACACGGCAAGCCTTCAAGTGAATCCAAATCAAAACCTTTACAAATGCCACGCTTGCGATAAAAAAGGCGATGTGATACAGTTTGTGCAGGATTATGAAAAGCTAACCAAACACGAAGCCTTAAAAAAATGTACGGCAATGATACAAACTACAGAACCTTTACAAAAAGAAAATCTAGTAACTACAACTGTAATAACAACAAGTTCAGAGCAAAGAACAGCCTTTATAGAGAAAATGTTTTTAAGTTTTAGAAAAGGGCTCTTTAGCAGTAATCCTGCAAAGCAGTATTGCCAAAGCAGAAATCTAGATATCGAGAAACTCCACATCGGTTTTAATAGTGGTCAGTTCCATCACGGAGAAAGAAAAGAGCAAAAGTTAATTAACGATGCCTTGGAATGCGGACTACTTATAATGGGTGGCACTAATAGCCGTACAGGCGGACAAGGGTATAAACCTTTTGGAAAGTATGGTATTGTCTTCCCACTGAAGAACAAAGAAAACCAAATCGTGAGTTATTATTTTAGATCAACACTCGATAATGAGAACGCAAAGCATTTTTATTTAAAAAACAGACAAGGTCTATATCCGAATTACCCAAACCCAGACACCAAGAAATTAATCTTAAGTGAAGCTATAATCGACACAGCGAGTTTATTACAAATCGATGACATAGCAGCCAATTATACTTTACTTACTTGCTACGGAACCAATGGGCTAAACGATGAAATCCTAAAGGCTATAAAATCACTGCGCCAACTAGAGGAAATCATTTTCTTTTTTGATGGGGATAAAGCAGGAAACGAAGCGGTAAAGAGATATGCTGAAATCCTTGGAGAGTTAAAACCAAATTGTAAAATAAGTGAAGTGCAAACACCTGAGAATGAAGACATCAATAGTTTAATTATCGGACACGAAAGCGAAATTTTAACCCATCTAATCGAGCAAAGAAAAGAAGTACCCTTTTTATTTTCAATTGAAGAAAACTTAAAACCACAACCCAAACCAAAAGAGTCAAGTCTGGAGAATACCGCTGATGTTTTAAAACAAGAAAATTTACTACTGCAGATTAATAAACTCATAGAACAATCCGGCATAGTGGGAGAAGCAAACAGCAGATTATTACTTTTTATTATTGCTAGTTCCTATAAAACCAAACAACCCTTACACGCCATTGTGCAAGGCTCAAGCGGTAGCGGAAAAACCCACCTCATTAGTAAAATAGCCGATTTAATACCACCGGAAGACGTACTTCGATTTACAAGAATTACAGAGAGTTCCCTATACAATTGGGGCGAGTATGACCTAGTGAATAAACTACTGATTATTGAAGACCTTGACGGACTCAAAGAAGAAGCGCTTTTTGCCATGCGAGAACTCATAAGCAATCAAAGGCTATCGAGCAGCGTATCGATAAAGGATAAAAAAGGCAACATCAAAAGCGTTAAGAAAGAAGTAAAAGGAGTCTTTAGCAGCTTATCGGCTACCACCAAAGGCGAGATTTACGAGGACAATATGAGTAGGAGTTTTTTACTAGCCGTTGATGAAAGCACAGCGCAAACCGATAAAATCATAACCTATCAAAACAAACGTATTGCCGGAGAAATAAACGAAAGCACTCAAGAGAAAGCCAAAGAACAACTACAAAAAATACTAAGAGCTTTAAAAATTGAAGAAGTACAAAATCCGTATGCTACCCAAATACAACTGCCCGAGAATGTACATAAAAAACGAAGATTAAATGAAATGTTCCAAAGCATCATCAAACAAATTACCATTATCAACCAATACCAAAGAAGAACCCAAAACAATAAATTAGTAACCGAGATAAGCGATGTAGAGGATGCCGTAGAGATACTCTTTGAAAGCATTATCTTAAAAATAGACGAGCTCGATGGTTCACTAAGACAATTCTTTGAGCGATTAAAAACAAAGTTCAAAACCGATGATTTTACTCGTTTTGAAGCCATGGAAGCTACAGGATTTAAAAAGACACAATTGCAGTACTATATCAATCAATTGGTACAATTAGAATACATAAAACAATACGGACACGGCAATAAAGGCTATAAATATAAAATCTTCCATTTTGACGATATCCAAAGCGTGAGAAAAAAACTAAAAGAGCATTTTATAAAACAGATCCAAGACTTAAAACCGAACACTAACGGCAACTAAACGAACACCAAACGAACGCTAAAAACATTATAAAACCTTATTCTATAAGCAAAAACTAAAAAAATAACTCTAGCGTTCGGTCGAAAAAAAAAGTATAACCTAAAAAACATCATAAAGAGCCATGGAAAATACAATACAAAATTTTAGACGAGAATTATACAACCTTGGTTACTGCAAGAATGTAGTGAGTAATTATCCCAAATACGCTCAATCTTTATTAGATTATACCAAAGAAACGTACTCAAGTGTAACGGACGAACATATAAGAAACTACTACAGTTATTTAAAAGAAAAACCAAAGCGACACGGGCAAGGCATTATAAGTGAGAGCCACATCTACAGCCAACTACTAGCCATTAAAATATACTTTGATTACTTAGTGAGAATGCGGTGTGTTAAACAAAATCCCTATAACTTAAAAATAAAGCAACCCAACAAAAAACAACGAATCGTATTTACTCAAGAAGAAATCCAAACCCTTTATAGAAACTGCCAATGTATAGAGGAGAAAATGATATTACACTTGTGTTATGGGTGTGGACTTCGTAGAACAGAAACCGAAAACCTAAATCTGAAAGACATCAATTTTGAACAGAAATTACTCTTTGTAAGAAAAGGAAAAGGCAAGAAACGCAGAGTAATACCACTAACACAAACCATTGTTAACGATTGCAAGGCATACTACAACGATACTAAAAGCCGTAGGGCAAAAGGCTTAGAAAACTACTTAATTACACCCAAAGGATTACCAATGCAAGGGACTTATATGTATTATCTTTTTAAAAGATTACTCAAAAGAACTAAAGCCACAGATCATAGGGCGTATTGTCTGCACTCACTTCGACATAGTATTGCAACACATTTACTAGAGAATGAAATGAGCATCGAAATGGTCCGGGATTTTTTAGGACACAGCGAGCTTAAAACAACACAGGTTTATACAAGAATCGATTTTTTAAAAACAATATTACACCAATGAGCCTAGAGGAATATTTAAAGCAAAATTTAAGAGCGAGTTCAGCAAGAAGTTATTTATATGAAATCAATAAATACAAAAGACTCAATAAAAATGTAGAAAAGTACGACTACCAAAACGTAATGCTATACATCGAGATACTACGAGGTAATTACGCCGTGAGTAATATGACCAGAATTATTGCTTCTATAAAAAAATATTATGATTACCTTATTGAAATTGGTAAAAGAAAAGACAATCCGGCGAGTTCAATAAGAATGCGAGATAGCAAACAAAACCCAATCCAATTACAAGATTTATTTACAGAGAAAGAACTGCAAAGCTTCTTAGAGCCTAGAGTTGAGAGATATCCATTCCTGGCCAAAAGAAATAAAATAATAATGAGTTTACTAGTTCATCAAGGACTTAGAATAGGAGAAATAGAAAAGTTGAAATTAACTGATATTGATTTAGAGAAAGCTACCATACAAATAACCGGAACAGCACTAACCAACAACCGAATATTACTTTTAAAAGCGCAGCAGATACTTTTATTACATGAGTATATCAATCACGACAGAGATAAAATAAAAACCTTCAGAGAGCATAAAAATGCGCTCTTACTTGGAAAAGTCGGAACACCTATAAAAACAGAAAACATTGATTATTTAATTGGTTCTTTTGAGAATAAATCCAAAAAGCGATTAACAGCAACCTCTATAAGACAAAGCGTAATAGCGAATTTACTCACCAAGGGTAACGATCTTAGAATAGTGCAGCACTTTGCTGGACACAAACACCCGGACACTACAGAGAAATACAGACAAACCGGACTTAATGCACTAAAGACGGCTATTGATAAACTCCACCCCATCAAATAAAAAAAATAGGAACGCTGCGCTGAGTTCTTTGCGCCCGCCCTGCCCATGCTTGCCAACGCTCAAGTGGTTTTTACAAGGTTTTTGGCACTTGCTTCTTCCCAAGTACAGCACTTTATTTTTTTTCAATTGAAGTTAATATTGTTCATCGGTCAATTGAAAAAAAAATAAAGAGCTGCTCTGCCAACGCTCAAAAACAAGAGCCAAAAACCTTGCAAAAACCACTCCCAAAGCTATGTTACATAATAAGCCATTATAGTGCGAAAAGCACTATAAGCTTATTATGCAAAATAGCCCCTTCCCATCGCTCCCGCCCACTGCCGACGCTACTGCCACCGCACTAGGATTGATTAATATTATTTGTTCAATCGCCACAAGGCTATGCTTATTTTTTTGGATGATTGCCAAAAGACATTTGACTTAAAATCGATGTTTAGTCGTGGCAATCTTCCAAAAAAATCAAGCACAAAATTAAAGTAAATCGATTGTGAACAGGAAAAATCCAAAGGTCAAGGCTTTTTTGGATTGGTCAATAGATAAAAACAAAACCCTTTTTTTTCAATTGAAAGAAATATAATCTTTGATTTTAACTCGTGGATAATTACACTTTTAATCGACAATAACCCGTAGATGTCCCGAGGATAAGCCCACCATAAGCCGACTATTGTCGTGTTTATCCCAAGGATATCTCAAATATATATCCAATAAAAAAGCCCTCTGAAATCAGAGAGCTTCCTCTTTTGAATCTAATTATGGCAAATTAGAAAACTTCTACAATACGCATCGTATTACCTTGCGCCAAGAGATAATCAACACCATCTACCTTTTGATAGAACTCAATGCCTAAACACGCAATAACACTCACTGCGTTATCAGGAATAACACCACCAACAGAAGTTGCCGTTAGCGTTATGGATGTGCTTACGTTGTTTAGATCTTGAATGGCACTATAGGAGAAAATCCCCAAGCTATTTTGGTCGGGAACATCTGGCTCATAGCTTTTAGTTCCATCGTCAAAACTGTAATCCGATAACCAACCCACGGCAGCAGCGATACGAAACCCTGTAGCACCGGCAGGAGAATTTATAAAGTTAAGCGGAATAAAATCCGGAATCTTAAAAGTAATCTCTACACGAGAGCCGTCAGCGGTAACGCTAAAAGGCGCATTAAATACAGAAGTAAAACTTACCTTATCGTTAAGCTCCAAGCCTTTGGCTTGCGCTTTATTGGTCGATAAGGCAATAGGTCTTTTTCCTCTAACTCCTGCTGCTTTAGCATTAATGGACTTAAAGAGCCGTGTCAATGAGGAAGCTAAAGAAGAACCTCCCATAGTCTGAATAACACCGCTTAAAGCCGTTCGCATGGCTTTACCTACTTTAGCTGAACCGCCAAACTCGGCGTTGTTCTCTCTTGTTCTCACAAAATTAGAACCTGTCGCAATCCTTTCTTTGGTAGGACCCCCTGCGGTTCTAGCCAAATACTCTCCGTTCGAGGTATAAAAACTCATACCTCCAATGTTACCTACCAACTTAATGATACCTTTTTGCTTACTCATGACATTAAAATTTAAAGATTAATAAATAATGCGTAGAAATACTTCATAGGGTTACTTCTTGATAGGTAAAAACCAATTTTTATACCACAATTAACTACAAAAACGTTAATTTATTGTGAAATATTAATCCTTTTTTATTTTTCAATTGAAATCTTCAAATGAAAAAAAAGAACTATTTTTGGCTTGAAAAGAAAATGAAGTAGTACGTTCTTACCAAAAAGTAAACGCTTGCGCGAGGGGGAAAAGTGAGCAGAACTCCATAAGTACCGTTTTAATGGCATTGAGTACCAAGACGAGTTGGGGCTTAACTTGTATGATATGGACATGCGGGATTACGACCCTGCTATTGGTAGATGGTTAGGTATTGACCCTGTTACTCACTTCTCACAATCCCCTTATAATGCTTTTGATGGGAATCCTGTGAGTATTGCTGACCCAAGTGGTGCGGATGGAATTGGTGGCGAACATTTCACGTCAGTTTTTGGAATGCAGGTTTCAACACCAACTAATACGGGAATGTATACAGGAATGTCTGATAATGGTTCGTTAATTCCAAGTGGCACAAGTGTAGATTCAATGTATGGAGATGGTGGAATATTACCTTATGCACGTGATTTCGCTACAATGCAAAATATTTTAAGCTATGTAGCGGGTGTATTAAAACCATCACATTCTTCAGTTTCGGTTGGGAATTTAGAGTTAGGAAGTGGTGTAGTAAACTGGTTTAACAAAGATAGGGATGGTGCTCTATGGGAGCTTGCAAATAATGACACAACAAATGAAGCAAATGCTTTAACTTTATATACTCATGGGAATACACATGTGATTTTTGGCCCCAACAGTGAAGAAATCCAAACATTTGAACAATTAAATTTCTTCTTAAGTAAGGAAAGTGACAGATGGAATAATTTTATAAAAAATGGGGGAAATTTTAAATTAACTTTAATATCTTGTTATACAGGAGCATTTGGTGCAAAATCATTTGGAGTAATTACTAGTAGAAACATAGCAAGAGATTTCTCCTATGATGCTAGTAGCAGCAAAAGAGTTCATAGAAATTTAACTGTCGTTGCACCAAGCGGACTAATCAAGGCATTTAATTTTTTCGGTCCTCGATATTTTTATTGGGATAATCAAGGTAAATTTGAATGGAATATTTACCGAGGTGGTCATTTTATTAGGGGATATAATAATTAATATTTAATAATATGAAAACAAATTTTTTAATTCCAATATTACTCTGTCTGCTTTTTTCATCATGCACTGATGGATTGTTAAAAGATTCTGATGTTCCTGAAGCAAAAAGAAATATAATTGAAAAAGGAGATAAATTCTCTTACGGTCAATTATATATTTATTTTTCAAGAAAAGAAGCTCCTGATGAGTTATTAGCATATTCCATGATAATGGCATATAAGTATAATAGTGCTGATGGTTATTTTAATATTTTTGAATCAATAATTAGAATACATAACAAAAATAATTTTCAAGCAGATTTAATAAAAAATCTTGATTCGACTAGCAGAGAATTTGCTTTAAACAGTTTAAAGAAAAGTGGAGAATTAGGTAATTTATACGCAAAAAAAATATTGGCTATATATTATCGGGAAGGAAAATATTTGCCTATGAATATAGAATTAGCAAAGAAGTATGAAGAAGAAAATGAAGTTTAACATAGTAGAATTGTCCATCATTCACACGGATTTACTGTAAAGCCTAAAACAGTATCTTTACAATTGAAAACATTCTATGCCCTGCCCAGTTAAGGCTTTTTTATATTTGAAATCGACGATTAATCTATTTTCTCGTTACCGCCTTCATGTACACAAATTGCTCAATTTGCCACGCACTCGCTCTATAGTGTAAAGAAATAGTTTCTAAATTTTTCAGAGCAAAATATCGTTGTCTCACTTTGACACACAAATTATTCATGCCATTTTAAAAATATTTTTAAAAAAAGTGCCATGAAAGCTACACTTTTTAAAATTCGTTAGTATTTATTGTAAATGATGCTTGAAAATCGAATGTGACTTATTTATACGTTTGTTTGGTTTTACAATTCTCATAATTCTACTTCTAAATTTTCCGGGGTAAAGCATCGAATAGTGATATCGGTTCGTGGCCACAGTAATATTTCAACCCTTTTTCGGATTTTTTGATATTCGGGATTGATGATTATTATTTCCTTAATTGTTTTACTTTCTTTGAGTACGCCGTTTAGAAAGAGGTTTAATTCAGCGTCTAACGGGTCTAGAGAAATACCATAAAGAATGATCACATTACCCTCCGACATGAACTTATACGTTGCAAAATGGTCGTAACCCAATTTGTCATTTTCCTCGTCACTGCGGTAGTTTTCCTGAGAGGTTTCAGATGGGAGGTAAAGATGTTCGTGTGCTTCTATACTACCATGAATATGAAACACTTTACCACTATGATTCAGGAGCCTTTCTTTTACTAATCGTTCTACTTCGCGATCTATTACTGTGTCCCAATTTGTGGATACGAAACCAAATAGATTGGAGGGATTTGCAAAGACGAACTTGTTTAAAACAGCTTCAAATTCTTTTCTGGGTTTTAGTATGCCTTTTTGTTGGGCGAGTTTTAGTGACATACTAATAAGCTCCTTCATATTCTTCACTAATTTCTGCTCGTTTTTTAACTGAACGATACCTTTAGGGGATTTTGAATACAGTCGCATAGCACAGATGGATTTCGCGAATAGAAAGTTGGCAGTATCTGCATCTGTCTCATGACCATTGATTGGTTTAAAACAAGTGAGTATGGGTTCCCAGGCGTTCTCCACTGCTCCTGCTCCAACTAAGATGGCGATTTTGTTTTGAGTGGTCGGCATTTTGGTTTGATTTTTTGGTGTTTTGGTTTGATTGTGGTAAATTTAGGGAATGGAGTGGGGATTTTGGGGATTTGTGGTTGAGGTAGTTGTGGTTTTTTTGGTGAGTGGGTGTTGTAGGTCCGCCATCGGTTTTCTTAGTGGTAATCTTTATCTTTTGAATTGATTGGCTGGCAAATGATTACTTGCTATTTTCTTTAGACGGCTGTGGCATTTCTTTCGATAGATCAAAAGGAACTATTTTTTTTCTCATCATTCCTTTGTCTTTGAAATGACGTGAGATTTCATAAGTCTTTTCGGTATAGTCATTGGTACCATCTGCTTTTTGATGGTAAAATATTTTGATGGATTTGCAGTTCTCGTGTTCGAATATTTGATTGAGCATGGTGCGGTCGGAAATGCCGCAGGAATGGCCATATATGTGAACTTGGAAATCGTCGGATTCTATGAAGCGTGTTAGTAGGTAATAGTTTTTTGTTTTTAAATATTCGAATGATTTAATGTGTTTGAATAACTCATTATTTTTTTCGTCTTCAAATTCTAAATAACGTTTGTCTAGTTCATCGCCATAACCAAAGATCGGGCTGCCATGAGCACCATGTAGGTTACCGTGAATGTAATTGAAGTCGCATGCTATTATTGAACTGCAATGTTTGTAATATGCTTCAAAAGTACTGGTATAATTAAAATTTAGAAAATATAAGTTTGCAGGCAGTATGTTTTCTTCTAAAGTAACAGTAACCAATTCATCCTTGTTAATTTCCTCGTTAAAACAGTCAATTAATGGCTGTTTGTTGAATGGATTTGTGAAATATGATTGCTGCTTTATTAAATACTGGTTTAGTAGTTGCTTTAGAATCTCAAATTTTTCGTTGATTACTTTGATTTTTTCTTTATCATAACTCCTATTATTTTTTGTACCATAAAGCACAAGTAAGTCAAAATAGCGGTCTTCTAAATCAACCCAATTTAGGGCACAATACTCATCAATGGTGTTTTTTAGAAGTTCAAAGTTATGGACTATTATTAGTTCATAGGTTTTATTGAATTTCATTAATTCTTCGACAGATTGGAATTCTTTAATTTTTTCGAAGTACTTAACATTACTGTATTTTGTTTTTAGAATAACAGTTATCAAATTATCAATATAGTAGCCATCATACCTTTGGTTTCCATTCTGTTTGTTATATGGACCACTTTCTACACATTTAATTAGAGACGTTTTTAAATAATCTAAAATAAAATCGTGATAACTTGTTTTGATACCGTGTGCCAGATCGAAGCCGTTTCCGATGATGATTAGTCTGTTCATTTTAGATTTTTTCAACAATTAACATACATAATCGGATTTGAATTTCCTCTTTTAAAATAATGTTCAACAGATAGAAATCTATATTTATCTCTAGTCTCATTTGGAGCGATATTTCCAACAAATTCAAAACGACCTTCTAAGCTTTCAAGTGAATCTAAACTAGAATCTTTTCCTTCTAACCGAAAACTACTAGTCGTTCCACCTTTATACCAGTCAAGTATTTCATATACTTCTTGAACAATGCCTTGATATACAGCAATTGCATATTTTGCTTTTTTTGCACGTTGAGGATTTAGAACCCAACGTCCTCTAGTATATTCATAAAGTTCATTTTCGGGCATGGAATACCTAAAAGCTTGATTTATTCTAATCAAGATGACAGCATCATTTATAATGCCTTTTTCTTTCTTATAAATTGCAGTCACCTGGTCTATCGTCATTCTTCCAAAGGTGGCACTTTTGTATCCATTTTGTTTATTGGTCAAATTATGGATACCAAGTAAATCAATTACAGAAGTTTCAACTCTTAGTGCAACTTCTTCATCTTCTAATCCGTGAACTAGGATTTCAATTCTAGGTTCCAAACCATGTTGTTCTAGTTCTCTTAAATATTTAACTTTATGACTTTCTTTTTGGTCTAATAAATGAGCAAATACTCTATTCCCTTTTCCTTTTCCGATATAAAACACTTCATGAGTGATAGGATGCGAATACAAATACACGTAGTATTTTAGATTATTGATGATGGAGGGCGAGAATGTCATAGTTGTCCTTTTTTAGCAATTACAGGGTAAGATTGATTTCATAAATCAAATTTTATTTTTACTCTATCTATAAACTCATTCCTATTCTGCCCAATTTTAATCTTAGAAAGATAAAAATCACCACTGCCAATTAACCAAAAAACTTTGTCAACAGCATAGGTACTGACATTATTTATTTTAGCAATTCTATCCAATGCTTTTAGAGCCTCATAATCTTGCTTTGAATTTGACTTTTCATTGGGATCTATTATGTCAAAAGCTTTAAAAATTTCTTTAATATGCACATCTGGCTTACCATATTGCTCAAAACCAATTTCCTTTAAGAAATCACAAGCTAACGGGAAACCAATGCCAGAAATTTCCATGCTAATAATTAAAGGCAAGGCTGCTTTAGATTTGCTATCATATGCAAAAAAGTTAGTCCAATCGTAAAAATTCTTAACAGAGTCAAATTTAGCTAAGAAATGAGCAGAATCAATAGCTGTTCTGCAGTATAGAGGCCATAGACTTCTATTTGTATCTCTCATTTTTCCTTTCGGATTAATTTTGTCTTTAATGATATTAAGTAGAATGTCTGCATCTTGCTTAGAGTAGATTTTCGCAACTTTATGTGGATCAAAACCAAATAGAACAGTTGCTAAATTTTCAACTCCTCCTATTGAATCCCCAATAACTTTAACACTCATTTGTTTGTTTTGAGCAGTCTTACAAAATCTCTCAAAAAGGACTCTAAAATCATTTGGTTTCTGATGTTCCGGAAGCAAATGCTTGGCAATTTCCTTTTGTGTAATTGATTCATGAGTTAATAAATAATCAATAGCATAGTTATATATATATTTTTCTATCATCTATCAAATATTTATTTTATTAACAAATTATTTTATATTTAAATCTCTTAATCGGAAGTAATTTGTTGGGAAAATTACAAGTCATTTCTACTATCTAATTCTCATAATATAATTGTTTTCTACCCTCTTTTCTTAAAGAATATTTGAAAAATTGTATATTGTTCAAACCAATTTCTCCAAACATTAGGTATCACTCCTAATTTTTTACATTCTTCTAGAAACGGACCTTTTATAAACCCATAGTCACTGTATGGCGCTATTAAAGTTTCTCGTAATTTCATTTTATAATATTTATCTGGATTAATTATATTCGCTAATACTGAAGCATTTTCAAAATCATCATAAACTAAATCAAACCATGATTTTCCGGCACTTTTACTGCAAATTAATGCTTTGTATCTTTCATCAATTCCAAATACTCTTTTCCATGAATTTATTTTTTCATCCATGCTTTGTGCATCAATTTTAATGTCAATATTCGTTGGGATTATATTTTCTATATCTTTTGTGTTCAGTTTAATATCAAAATTTAATTTAGGGTGATTTATTGAATATGGATAAAAAGAGTATTCTCTTAGAGTTTCTCTTATTAATGGATCTATTTTCTTTGGGTCTCCATTATAAATTGGAAATTTTGCCAATTTATAAGTTGAATTACATTCATGACACATTGGAGCAAGATTTGCAAAATTCAATGAATTAAATGGGTAAACACCTTTCGGTAAATAATGGTCATAAGCCTCTTTATAGCTATGGTTATTTCCTTTTAAGTGATTTAACCCACAAAATGGGCATATTTCGGTGGTATTAGCTTTCATAAACTCTACATCATATTTTGGCAATAATACGTCATAGATATATCCTAATGCTTTTAAATTAAATGGAGAATCATTTCCATAAAGTTTAGAGTAAAAGGAATGTAGCTCTTTGGCTAAAACGCTATCAACTTGTGCAATATCATCATAACTAACTGGAATTACTTTTTTGTTATTGCATAAATTTTCGATAGAGTTATTGTTTATATATTTTTGTTTTAATTCTTTTTTAAAAGTATCATTGTCGATACTAGCAAAACAACTAAATATTTTTTCTACAGAACTATTAAAAAAGTAGGCAGCTTTCCCTTTACTATTCTTTTTAATTGCATCATTTGGATCATAATCAACATTACCAAAATCAATATAAATTTGTTTGAGGTCTGGGTTACCATTGAGCTTCTCGGCATCAAAAGTTCCTTTAGCAATTATCCATACATCATTGAAAAGAAAATCTAGTTTATTTTGAATTTCAAAAATCGGGTCCGATATTTTATTATATGTAAAAAGCATTATTTCTTTTTATAATCGAATACTTCATTTATAAATAAAACTCTTTCAACAGATTCTCCAATTTCCCTTTTTATTTTGCCAATAAAAGCATCCTTATCAGTTATGTTATTTAGCTCTTTTCTTAATTCTTCAATTTTGCTATTTGCAAATTCTCCAATTGTATCAGGTTTATTGAATATCCTTACGGTAATTTTATTAACAGAAGTACCCAATGTCTGAAACTCAGGAAAACTACATGTTACTTCTTTTGTGTCTTCATCTTTTACAAACACATGGACATACTTTGATTCGCTATCAGAAACAAGATAAGGTGAGTGTGTAGTGACTAACATTTCTCGCATTTCATTTTTTCTTTCAAAATCAAAGCAATGTCTGATACTTGAAATAAATTTAGCTTTCCAATCAGGATTAAAGTGGGTTTCTGGTTCGTCAAATAAAAATAAACAGTTTTCATTTTTAAATAGTAAGCAAATTCCCAAGGAATGTAAAAACTGATGTTCACCATCTGAAAGTTCTTTTGTGTAAAGTGGTTTTTCTATTCCATGCTTTTTTATTTTCAAATTCTTAAATCTTAAAATTCTGTCCTCTTCTAAAGGCAAGGGTGAAATATCGTTACTGATAAAAATGTTCTCAGACTTATAAACTCTTTTTTTATCTTCTGGCAAAACCACATAAGCGTTTAACTCCAATAGTATTTGAAATAATTGAAACAATTGTAAAGGACCATCAGAAAAATGAAATCGGAAAGCCTCTTTTGTTACTTCTGTAACTTTATAATCAAGAATTAAATATTCTCTGCCATCTTCATTTTTTTCTTGCTCTTTGTGTTGATTTTCAAAGCAAGTGGCACATTTTTTTAAAATTTCAATACTATCTTTAAGGTTCTTTGTTAGTTGAACTTGAAATAAATTATCATTATTTGTTTCTTCTGCTGTTAGTTTTTTATCCCGCAAGATATCTTCATGTAAATCAAGATATTTATCCATGCAAATAATCAATCTGAATTCGTCCAAATCTTCTATTTCCACTTCCTTGTTAAATGGTGCAAGCGTCTTTTCTTGTTGCATAAGGAAATTAGCTAGTAGGATTGCTTGACTATATTGATTGTCTAAATAAACCAATCTGCCTTCTGATTTGACAGGGTAAAATTGCTCCTCTCGAATAAGTTTATTAGCATATTCATCGTAATGAATAAAACGAGTCTTGAAAAAAGGAAGACTGAGCAATTCATTTTCGCCTGATGAATAACCTAATACATATTTTGGCAAGAGTAATTGAATTTCTAATTTGCCTAGTGGTTCTGCTTTACTAGAATAATCACTTCTATTCAACCATTCAAATATTGGTGTTTGTCCAACTTCTTTACTAATTCTAATATGGCATTTTGTATCATTAAAAATGACTTTTGGTAAGTCTTCAAAAGCTTTATCAATTAGTCTAACTGGTACTGGATTAAAATACTCTAATTCAAATGCATCTACAACACAAATTGAATTATCAAAAACATAATTCTTATCAATAACAATCCCTTCTTTAGTATCTTCTTTTTTTGTTGTTTTTTTAGAAAAATTATCGGGCAAGTTTTCTAAAAACATACAATCCAAATGATAAAATATGTTTGCCAAGGCTTCTAAGATATTTGACTTACCGCTTCCATTTCGACCTGCCAAAATATTGGGATTGAAATCATGAGCTAAATGGTAGTCAAAATCTCTTAGAAAATAGATCTCAAAACCACTTTGCAATGATCTGAAACCTTCGGGCGTATTTACTTTAAACCTTAAAAGCTTCATCTGTTAATTTTAGTTTTATGGTTTTGTCATTTTCATCAAAAACTTGCTCGATTATTGGTTGCTTAGCTCCAATAAAGCGGAATATGATGGTTTTCCAATTTTCATAAGTAAACTCATTACCTGTACCTCTTAAAATATATTTTCTTGCGTATTGTTCTAATTCGGGCAAAGTGAAAGTTCTATCGGCAAAACCTTTGGTAAGAATAAATTGATAGAAATAATCTTTATCTATATGATGGAATTCAACCCCTTCAGTCATTTCATCGTATTCAGGGTAACCTAAATACTGTCTTATAGTTATCCCGCGAATATCTATTTCTCTGTCTGATGGCACATCACCATTTGGCAAAGTGTGTTCATATGAGTTAATTAAATACTCTATTTGTTCTTCTGTTAAGCCTTCCGTCACTTCGTCAAGGTCTTTTTTTTTGATTCTTCCATATCTGAAATATCTATTTTGCTTAAATCAAGTTCACCATTAAATGCTTTTTGGCTGATGCTTCCATAGAGATTTTCAAGTTCTTTAAGGCTATCTTGGCAAAGCTTTTTTATTGGGTTAATCTTATTTGCTATTATCGAAAATTTGGTTTGAAGTTCATGTGGTGGTTTAATCATTTTAATTTTTTCGAACTCACCCTTAGTCAATATTTTTTTCATGCCTTTGGTTGCATGCCTTTGAATGTACTTTTTCGAAATCCTAAATGACCAGTATAGAAAAAATGGTTCAACATCCTCAAAGGGTTGAATTGCATTTATTTGTTGATTAAAAGAAACAGTTCGATTAGTTAATGCTGATCTTCCAATGGATTCAAGACTTCCAGCAATACAAGCTACCAATAATGCCCCATTAGTAACTGTTCGTGCACTTTCAATTCCCGAAAGAGAGAGATATTCGGAAGCTTCTGTAATATAGAGATCAACAGATTGTATATTATCTGTTTTAATCCACTCTATATGATTCGATGAATAGTTATCTGGATTACTTCTGGGTGGGGTATTACCTGTAATAACATCTCCCAATTGTTTAATTGGGACTTTACTCCATTGCTTTTTATTTAGAGAGGATTCGCCAAACAATTCCAAAAAAATTGACCTTAAAAGTTCATCCAATAAATTAATACTTTCTTTACGCTTTTGAATCAATGCTTCGCATTCTGAAAGAACTTTTGCTATTCGCTTCTGTGCAGTTAATGATGGTAACGGGATATCAAAATCTCGAACTATTGTGGCAGATAAATTTTTAAGTATTCCACCAACAGCTCTGCCTTTAAAAAAAAGTAAATTAACTTGAAACCAATATTTTAAATACTCTAGGTAAAGTTTCTCCTTTGCTTCTTGTTTTAATCGAATACCAAGAATTGCTTGGTTTGTAGATAATTCTATACCACTAAATGCAACTTTCCCAACAGAACCATACATTGCAAAAAGCAAAGTGTCTTTAGGGAAAATTCTATTTCCAATACTTTCAAGGCCTGCTTCAGTTATATATTCTTCAGTTGAATAAATTACACCATTTGACTTTTCAATATCGCCAATTTTAGCCCATGGAATTTTACCACCATAATAAACAGCAACACCCCTTGAAGGTGTTCCGCCACTATTAATATGACACAATGAGTCAAGTTTCTCTTTATGAATCATATTAGAAAAGTTGTTTTAGTTCTTCTAGTTTTTTAATAATTTCCTTTTCCAAACCATTTTCACCAATTAATTTTTCAAGTATAACATTAGGTTTATCATAAATAATTTCTTCGAAAACAGAATCTCTGTATCGAGTAATACTCAAATCAAAATTGTTATCTACAATTTCTTTTATTGGAACAAAAAAGTGTTTTGCTTTTCTATCGGTTTCTACTTCACTGTTACGTTCCTTGAATTTTTGAACTATATCCTGCAAATCTCCATTACCTTCTTGTTTTTTGCGTTTATCATCCAAAGTATAACCATCCGATTCCATATCGTAGAACCAAACATTCTCAGAAGTACCACCTTTGGTAAATATTAATAAAGCTGTACTTACTCCAGCATATGGTTTAAAAACTCCGCTAGGTGCGGTAATCACCGCCTTCAATTCTGACTTTTCAATCATCAATTTTCTTGCATCTACAAAAGCACCGCTTGTGCCAAATAAAACACCTTGAGGAACAACAATTCCTGCTGTACCTCCCATTTCAAGCATATTGTAAATGCGTTCGATAAAAAGTAATTCAGTCTTAGTAGTTTTTAAAGCCAATTCTTCATTGATGTCGCCTTTATCGATGTTGCCAGTAAAGGGAGGATTAGCCAAAACAATTTTATATTGAGCGTTTTCGGTATAGCTTTTACTTAATGTGTCTTTGTAATCAATTTGAGGGCTATCAATGCCATGCATCATTAAGTTCATTAAACCTAAACGAACCATGGTTTGGTCAATATCGTATCCATGCAGGCTTTTACCTAAAATATCTTTTACATCTTCAGTTAGCAATGCACTACGGCTACTGCGAATGAATCCATCTTCATCAGGTTCTTTTTTATCTTTCTCTTTGTCAAGTTGCGTTATCATGTATTGGTAGGCACCCAATAAGAAACCACCGGTTCCGCAAGCTGGGTCGGCAATACGATGTCCTAATTGTGGGTCAACCAATTCTACCAATAATTTAATGATGTGTCTTGGTGTTCTAAATTGTCCGTTTTTACCAGCTGCAGCAATTTCACTCAACAGCATTTCATACACATCACCTTGAATGTCTTGGAAATCTTGTCCTTTTTCGTTGGCATCTTTTTCCATTTCTAAATAAATGGAATCAATAGTATCAACCGCTTCTTTTAAAAGTGAAGGTTTAGGAATAATGAAAACGGCATTTGCCATGTGCTTGGTGAATGAAGTTTCTTCTTTGTCCAGTTCTTTAATGAAAGGGAAGACATATTGTTGCACATAAGAAAGCATATTTTCGGTTGGTGCAATTCTCTTAAATTGGCTCCAACGCAAACTATTTTTATCAACGCCTTTTGTTTTTTCGATTTCAGCAATCTGTTCTGGAGTTGCATCAGCTTTTGGCCTATCTTGTGGAAGTACATAAATGCCAGCGAATTTTGAAATGTAAGGGTCGCCTGAAAATTCACTTTTTGACAATTCTTCCAAATCGTTTTCATCTAACTTTTTCATAAAAAGCAAATAGGTAATTTGCTCAATGGCTGTTAATGGGTTAGAAATACCGCCACTCCAGAACTTTTGCCAAAGGTCATTTATTTTGGAAGCGATTTTTGGATTGCTATTGATTAAACTCATATTATGCTGCGAATTTTTCTGTTAATATTAAAATGTCTTGTATTTCTGATGGCGAAAAAATACCACGAATTCCTTTTGGATGAATGATAGTAAAAGGAGCTTGTATCAAATCTCTTTTTTCGATGTTACCTCTTTCAATGATGTAATTTTTCAACAAGTTTAAGAATTCAATTTGTCTTGTAGTTAGATGTGTATGCTCAACAATAAATTGCTGAACTGCTTTGCTTACTTGTTCATCAAAGCTTTCCAGTATTTCAATTCCTAAAATGTGTTTTATAAACTGAATAAATTTTGCCTTTTGATGTTTATATACTTTCCGCAAAAGAGATTCAGTGATATGCGGATCTTCTTCATGTAGTTCTTCAGCTAATTGTTGGGCTTCTTCTTCAGAAATTACATTCCCTGATTTTAGCTTTTGTAATATCGGATTACGTTCTGTGAGTTCAGCAATTTTTGCCTCCACCATTTCACGATACTTTGTAATGCTTACAGCTTCGTTTTGTGGACCAAACTCCACCATTTCTTTCGTTTTCAATACATCTTGCAAATTCAATTTCGCAGGACCATCTGATTGCAAGCGTTGTTCTCTGAATTTTATTAATGGTGATATAGTCTCAGCTAATTCTTCAAATCCATCATCGGTTATTGTTGACCAATAATGATTAGTCAAAACTTGCTTGATAAATGATGTGTGCTTTGCAACTATGTTAACAGACAAAGGCAATTCGCTTACGATGGTGATAATATTCTCTTTTAGCGTTTCGAATTTTTCTTTCTCTTCTGAAAGATGGGCAAGAGAAATCTCTAACACATCTTTTTGGAATCGCATGGCTTTGAAATCGGTTTGTGATACTGTTCTAAACAAAGGTTTTATTGTGTGTCTTAAATATTCTAATTTTTCATTGGTTAGGTGCGACCAAAAATTATCCACTTCAACTTTCGCTAAATCAGTTTTTGAGTCCTGTATAACTACTGATTTTGTTGGTAATTCAGAAATTTGAATTCTTAGTTTTTGAATTTCCTTTTGCGCAATGTCAGTTTTACCTTTTTCTATTGCCTTTTCAATTTTATCAATCCGAATTCCTACAAATCGAACTGGCAAAGGAATTTGAGCCTTTAATTCTTTGCCTTTTGGATTCAGTTTGAAATATTCAAAATTATCCCAACAGTCCATAATTAAGAAAGTATCTTTCTCAGGACACCAAGGTTTAATTTTAGATTTTTCTAATAACCTAGTTCCTCGTCCAATCATTTGCCAAAACTTGGTGTATGAAAAAACAGGTTTAACGAAAACAAGGTTTACTAATTCACGCACATCAATTCCTGTGTCCAACATATCCACACTAATCGCAATACGCGGCATGTCGTTATGTGTAAACTGATGTAACAAGCCGCCTTTGCCGTAAACTCTTGGATCGTCAGACACCATTACCTTCGAAAGTTCACCTGTGTATTCTGGAAAAAGAGAATCGAAAATTGCTTCAATTCTTCTTGCATGGGCTTTTGTTGCACAAAAGAATATTGTTTTGCCTGGAAGAACACCGTTCGGGTCTTTAATGCATTCTTCCATGAATTCTTTAACAATGGTAACATTAGTTCCTTTGTTAATCACCGTTTTTTCTATGTCGGTTCCTTCAAAATTTATTTCTGCAACTTCTTTTCCTTCTAAGATTAATTGTTTTTGGTCTTCAAGGCTTATTGTTCTTTTATTTATTCCTTCTTCTTGAAATTTCGTTTGAATTTTCATTACCTGAAAATCGCAGAGATAAGGCGGAATATTATTTACTGCTTCTTCGTATGAGTAAGCAAAGGTTGGTATTCCATCTTCACATTCAAAAAGTTTAAAAGTATTGTGGTCTATTACATCTGTTGGTGTTGCAGTCAAGCCAAGTGTAATTGTATTGAAATAGTCTAAAACTTCTTGATAGGTATTGTAAATAGAACGATGACTTTCATCCACAACAATCAAATCAAAAAAATGAGGAGATAAAGAATTCTCGTCATCCCTAATTATATTCAACATTGTTGGGTAAGTGGAAGTGTAAATCCTTCTATCTTTTGCAATAGATTTTTCTCCAATTTTTGGCCAAGCAGGTTCATTTGGCAAATATTCTTTGAATGCTTCTAATGCTTGATTTCTTAATGCAATACGGTCAACTAAAAATAGAACTCTTTCAACCCAGCCAGCCCTCATCAAAGCATCAACCATTGCGATAGTTGTTCTTGTTTTTCCAGTACCGGTTGCCATAACTAAAAGAAATGTGCTTTTTTTTCTTTCAATACCTTCCATTACAGAACGGATAGCATGAACTTGATAATCTCGTCCAGCAATACTTGTATTGATTAATTCTGCAGCTAATGGCTTTCTGTTTCTTCTTATGTATTGATATCTTTCTAAGTCGTCTCTAGTTGGAAATCCAATAACTTTTTTAGGAGGATAATTTCCTAAATCCCAAAAGAAAATGTCGTGACCATTAGTAAAAAAACAAAAAGGTAATTCTCCGCCTTTTGCAATTTGAATATTATGGCAATATTGCTTTGCTTGTTCTTTACCAATATTGGCATCGACCAAAGATTTTTTAGCTTCCACTACTGCAAGAGGTTTACCATCTTTACCTAATAAAACATAATCGCTAAATTGATGCCCTTCGTATTTGGTTCGAGGCTCGCTAATACCATCAGGGAGGGGAACTAGAATGTCAAATTCTTCAACCACTTGAGTTGCATCATTAAGATTCCAACCCGCTTGTTTTAGGCGAATGTCTATGATTTCTTTGCGTGTGTATTTTTCGTTTTTCAAGAATTGTAATATGTTTTCCAAACTTATCAAATAAAAGGCACTTCTACAATGATATTTGATTATTAGATTTAATAAATATGGTGATTCAGAGTAGGTGTTAAATAATTGCATCAATCTTGAGAATACTCTAATTTTGGATCTTAGTGGTGGTTAAGGAACGTACTTCGCTCTTAAGCGTTTGTGTGAATATTTTATCCAAGTATTATGTTTGTCATCGAGATAATCTTCAAAATGAAAATAAATATCATTTTTATCAAGATCATAGTACAATAAACACTCGATAAGATAATCGGTGCATTCAGGACTAATTGGTTCACCAGGATAATAATGTAATAAAACATCCGGAGCAGATATTTTTTTATAGGTGGATTTATTGTGGAAATAATCAAAAGTATTGACAGACTTAATTTTGCCTCTGTCTAAAAAGACTAATTTATCAATTGTTACGGCTGGGATATCGAGATTGAATGAAAGCGACCACAATGAAATTGATTGATCTCTAATAAAAGTGATCTGATTAGCGCAATTTAATTTGCCGAATTGTATGTAATTGATGTCATTTAAGTTTACAATATTAAAATCATCATAAGGAGCCATTTCATAAGCATATTCATCTTTACTTGAAGGTTTATATGGTGGTATGTAACTAAAGTAAAAGACATTTTTATCTTTTACTGCTGTTTTTTCTATTGCCATTATTTGAATTTCGTATCTTCTGTTATGTTTGCCTGCCGTAATTGGTTCTGGTGTTTTAATAAAATTGGTACCATTAAAATGGTAATACATTTCCCTTTTATAATAGTCATAATTGTCCAAATCTAGTTTTTCAAACAACTTGTTGTCTTGAAATGGTATTAAACGAGCTTGTGAATCATTTAATAAACCGTATGATTTTTTGTTACAACTACACAAAATAATAACTAGGCATACAATTACTTTTCTCATTTTCCGGGAATATTAGTTTGGTACTGATTTAGGCTTCCTCCGAAGGTATAGAATGAATCGGTCGGGTTTTGATGATAACCAAACCCCATCGTATAATGTATGAAGTTTTGTACTTCTTTCGTGTTTCTAGGATTATTGTACCGCATAAATACATCGCCATATTTGGAATTCCCCACTTGAAAACTCCAAAACCCTCTATTAAATAAGTTCTGTTGAGGGTCTTTATAATCAACACTTGAGTACAGCAGTTCATCGCCCGCTTCAAAAGACATATAATTGTACCCGGTGAACTTGTAAAAGCTTATTGCTAAGTCGTTGATAGCTACATAATCCTTTAGTCGGACTCTTAAGAAACCAATACCAGTAAAGGATCGATCTTCTTTATCACCCCAATACTTTAGAAAAGCGCCTCCGTCGTTATTATAGATTAATTGTGCCTCTTCATATTTTATTCCAAAATGGGCTACTCTTTGCCAACGATGTTTCATTCTTTCATTTAAGAAATAGACAAAGTTGGCACCAATCGAAACGGATTTTCTAAACTGATTTTGTAATGGAGGAGTCACCAAATCTGTGAAATAATAAAGTGGTTGATTGTAGTTTAATGCCTCTTCCGCAACAACAAAATTATTTTTGTGCAACGATTGGCAAAAATGGGGAGCAATTACGAAATAACTACTGTTTTTATTATTGTAAGTGCCCAAGCCACCATATAAAATTGAATATTCGACATTTAGACTGGTGGTACTGGTAGTATAAAAATTAAACCCCATACCACTTGCAAATCCTATTCTAATGTTATTGTAGTTTTTCTTGCCTACATCGAAAACCAATCGGGTACTGACACCGTATTGCATTTTTTTACTGCTGTTATCGAATTGTACAGTGTTCTGGCAGTAAATTGTACTAATTGAAAAAAGAAAGTATAGTAATTTTAGATTGAATTTTTTCATTTTACCTTTGTTACGGGGCTAATAATTTATTGATAAAATTTTCAAAATGCTCATTATTGATGTAGTTGTTAAAATCATGACTTGTTTGTTTTTCATTATTGCTTATGGAAAATTGATTTTGTCGTCGTTTATTCCATTAGAAATGATAAGATTCTAATCATTATCGCTTTCTTTATTGTAACGCGCTAGCGTACTTTAACCATATGTTCTCTGCCTCGCGTATTCACAGAAAGAGAACGAGGTAAGAAAATATTTTGTTTTAATTCTGATGAATTTTTCTAAACTAGAAAAGAAACAATTTTGCTCCTAAATATACCGATGAAATGCTGTTCAAATCCGATTAAGTGCGAATTTTATCTTTTTCAAAAGATTGTTTTACCGTTTATTTCCTTTGGTATTGATCTTACCAATGTATTCATGAAGCTCGTATAAGTGAACTACATTGTTACTGTCATCCGGCATTTGCCCCAACTGTATGAAGTTCAAATCTTCCACCATCGATTTTTCACCCAATAGATCATACAAAATCATGAATACTGCTTCGAGTAGAATTTGGTTGTCGCAATAGATTGTGTAGTCTTTTAGGTAGATGATAATGTCCAGTTTTTGCTTTTTCTCGTCGGGATTTAGTGGTGCGAATTTGAGTTCACTACTTTTTAGAACTAGATCACAGAAAATGTAAGGTTCGTCGAGACCTTGTTTCATCTTTTCGATTTTACTCGAGGGTTGAACAAATGCTTTGATATCCCAATTTTTGAGTTTGGGAGCTGCTTTGACCAGGTTTTCGACGTAGGAGAAATAGAGTGGGTTGCCATTGGCGGTTATGACAATTTGGGGTTTTTCTGTTTTTCTCTTTGGAAAAAATAAGAGATAGTCTAGGTGGTAGCAGTAGTTTTTGAGACGCCGGTCGAGTTGGGTGTTGATGGTTTTGTATGTGCTATCACTTTTGTTTTGGAGGTTGGCGATTATTTTTTGGTTTGTGTTGAAGTAGGACCAGAAGGTTGTGGTGGTTTTCATATGTTTTGGTTTTAGGTTGTATGTTGTGGGTTGAGGTTTGTTTTGTGTGATTGGGTTTTAGTTGTTTCATTTGAGTTCTTTTCTTTTTTCCTTGATGAAAAAAGAAACAAAAAAATCAACGCCTGAAAATTAAAAGCTCGAAAACTACTTCGAAGCGTCGTTCCGCGCCCCAAGCCGTTCCCCGCTGAAGCGGGTCAACTCGTGGAGCGCTGCCACTGCGCTTCTTCATTGTTTTCTACGCTTTTGATTTAATGGCGGGACTAAGCGGAAGTTTTTATTTTCATTTTCCTCCGCCTTGCTACGGAAAATCCTTCTAAGAAGTAATCGGTACAATTTCATAACCGTTTGTCTTTTGTGGTGTTATCATAAGCTATAAGATTAAACATCTCCCGTAAGCGGCTACGGATACGGTTACCGTAATGGTTTTCTATTTCGGGGGCGGAGAGGTTGGTGGTGATGTGGGTTTGAAGTTTCTTGGTGGTGAAAAGGTCGTAGCGGCTTAACAAAATTTCTGCCATGACGTTGCATTCGTTGCCGTAGTATTTGAGGTTATTCTCGGTACCGAGATCATCAAAGCATATTGTTTTGGACTCGGATTGATAGAGCTTGCCTTTGGAGTAACGGTGTATTACTTCGTAGCCGTTTTGAATGAACTCGAAACTGATGTCTCGGGTTGGTTTTACAAAGAATTTTTGGTCGGGTTGTGTTAGGTATTTCATAAGGTTCATGATGGTGGTTTTGCCGCAGCCTATTGGTCCGTTTAGGAGGATTCCTTTTTGGAGGTTGATGTTGTAGTGGCTGCAGGTGGTTTGGTCTTTTGTGAAATAGGCAATTAGTTTGTGAATGATTGCATAGTCGGTTTTTGGGATATTGAAGTGTTGGCCATAAAGGGTTTTGCCTTTGGCTTGGAGCCAGGTTATGATTTCGGAATATTTTTGTTCGTTCATGTTGCTGTTTTTATTTTTTCTTTTGGCTTGACCCAAAAGAAACAAAAGGTCAAGACTAGGATTTTCAGCGGTCAAATTAATTCTTGAAGTCTAAATGAAAAGAACTCGCTGCGCTCAAACAGCTTTTCATTTTACGACTTCTTCGAATATTTGACGCTCGCTTCCAAATCCTTAGGTCGGGGCACTCCGGCCAGCGAGTGGGTATTGTAATTCTAAGAAGTTGAGGTCATAGCGGTTCGTCATAGTTTTTTTCAGTGGTGGTGTTGAGGTGTGCGGATCGGTTGGGTGGTTCATGGTTGTTGAATTTGGGGGTGTTAAGAATCCAGTTTTGGGCGGCGGCGTTCCAGTCGACCATGGGAATTTTTCCGCCGACGAGCCAACCGATGCTAGCGAAGTAATTGTAGAATTTGTACGCTTCGAGTTCGGGGAAGTTGTTTTCGAGGAAGAAGGTTTTGACTTGGTCGAACGTTGGGTTGGTGAATTCTTTATTTTTTTCGCGCAACTTTTTTTGTTTCCCTTCTTCATTTTCAAAATTTGAAATATTTTCTTCATCAATTTTTTCTGCGAGCTCGCTTTCGTTTTCAAGCTTTACAATGTTTGAATTGTTTGTATTGTTTATATAGTTTATAGAAGGTACTAGTGCTTGTTCAGTGCTTGTCCTACTAGTTGTCTCGGTAGCTGTCTGTAGCTTGTCTAGAACTTGTTCAATTATTGGTTCAATTTTTCCTTCGTTGCGTTCTTTTTTTTGAACTGGTTTATTTTCATCGGAGAAGTTGAAAAGGAAAACCATGCTGCCTCGATAACGGTTGAATGATGGGTCGTATTTTAGAAATCCTTTGTCGTTTAGTTCACGGATGCATTTATGATAGGTTGCTTTGGAAGCAATTTTGCTGATGCGCATCATTTCATCTCGGGTAATGCTGATGGGGTTTTGAAATCGGTTGATGTTCCATTGTTGGAAGAGCGCGATGTATAGGCTGATGTGTATTGGGTTGAGGTGGCGGTCTTGGATTACTTTGTCGAAGAAGCCGGTGAGGTGTTTGATGTAGTTCATGGTAGTTGTTGGTTGATGGTTGATGGTTGTTGGATTTTTGCTCGCAAAGGAGCAGAGGCGCGAAGGTTTTGAGATTTGCCACCCCGCCCTTTGGGCACCCCTCCGGAGGAGGGGAAGGCCTGTGATGGGATATTATTTGAAAAGAGTTGGATTAGCTTGGGTTTTGTTTTGCTGCAGGAGTCTTTCGATGGTTTCGGAGGAGTAGAAGATCATGCCACCGATTTTGGAGTAGGCGAGTGTCCCATTGACTCGTAGGTTTTGGAGGGTTCCGGATGAAATGTTGAGGAGTTTTTTCACTTCATTGGATTTTAGCCAACGTTTTTGTTGCTGCTGTGGTTTGATTTGCAACAGTTCTTTAAAATCGCTGATTAATAGGTCGCGGAACTCGTAAAGGTCTTCTTTGGTGATTACTTCGATTGCCATGATATTTGGTTTTAAGGATTAATTCGCCAAAGGAATTAATTTAAGTAAAACCAAAACAGTCACAGGGGTCCTAGGACCCCCGACAAACACTTGTAAAATCTATGGTTTACGAGAAAAAAGTTTTTTTGAAGTATTCATTTTGACGCAAAATTTATCTTTCGATACCAAATTTAATTCTAGTAGAAAGAGATGGATTTATCCCTTAGCTTAAAATATATAGTTTGGCTATGCCAAGCGCAGTTGTATTGATGCTTTATGAAGTAAGTTTTAGGTCTTCGTGAGATTCAATAAATCGATGATCTTTTCTCGGACAAAATGCTTTGTGGTTTCCTCTACGTTGTAGTATTTAGATCTGAAGCTCTCGGGTGATATTTTGTCGGTCATGTTTGTTTTAAAGTTGGTTGCCATGAACTGAAAGACTTCACTTTGGTTTTCGGTTTTTATAATATCGCTTTTCAGTAGAAGATTTGAAAAGTAGCTTAGTTGTGCCACGGTAAGACCTGAGTGTAACTTGATTTTTGTTTCCTCATTTGTCGATATTGCAACATTATTTTCTGTTGCGATTTTCTTTTTTGAATAGCTTATTTCTTCCTCCAGCCAACGGATAAGTTGTTGCTTTATCAGTGGTAATTTTGCTTTCAATTTTATGTTGACTATATCTGGCTTTTGGTTGACTATTTTGAGTAAAAAATAGAGGGTATCCAACCGCTGATTTGGCGTGTCACAAAGTTGTAATTTCACTCTAAATTTATCTATAAGATAATCGAAAAATGAGAGGGTGTTTAGGTTGATTTCGAAAAGCCAATCGGAAATTCTTTCGTCTGATAATGGCTCGTTGAGGTTTTTTAATTTTTTAAAAGCCTTATTAATGTATTTACAGCAATACTCAAATTCAAGTATTTTAAGTGTTTCATTTATAGTAATATTTGAAAATTTATATAATGGAAAAAGAGCAATATTTTTTAGTTCGCTTTGGAGTTTAGAATCCATTATTCGCGATTGAATGTAATCGTATTTTGATGACAGATCATTCTGTGTTTTTAAAAGCGTATTGTTAGAAACTGGTATAGCATGGTTTAATGATGAGGTATATTCTGACTCTAAAAATGCTAGTACTTTATCAGCGAAAATGAAAGTTAATTTTAGGCAATCTAATCGATCATAATTGGGTGAGATGGTGTACAAATCAGCTATTGAATTTGGATGGATTCTTTTGATTAATTTTGCAATAAAAGTATCTAGCGCCTGTTGATTTTTTTGAATATAAAGCGTTGTTTCTTCCTCTGATTTACATTTCAATACTTTGGCTTTAATAATACTTTCGATCAGTTCTGATTCGTTTTGTAACGTAAGAAAGCAATAGTTAAAAAACTGACTTTCGGGGGTTTCTTTGCAAGATATTGGCTGTGTTTTGATGTGTAATTGGATTCCAGACGGTGTGTTTTTCCAAGAATAATCCTTCGCGAGTAACTTGATTTGAAGCTCCGTTACAATCAAGTCAATAAGTTTGATGTATCGGTTATCCACTGCAATCGATTTGAATTGTTCTTCTATGTAACAAGGATGTAGGTGGTTTATTGGACCACTACAGCTGTATTTGATTTGGTTTTTTTCTTCCCGAAAGTTAACGGGATAAGTCAATTGATGTTCAAAGGCACATTGCTGCAGCGTGTTATTTGTACCTTGTTCTAGCGAGAATTTTAGATTTTTAATCTCACACACAAGACTTTCGAAGTTGTCGAGGATGTAATTCAATTTCATGGCGTTAGAAATAATTGAGTTGGCGTTTATTTTACTCCATAAAAATAAATAAAAAATAATATCAATTGCAACCAATTGATATTATTTGACTCTAAATGATGCTAAATGAAATGTTTATACTGATTTCAGTCCTGCGTCTTTTTGTTGACTTGCGAATTTGTTTCGAAGTGCGGTCATGTCCTCACTTACTTTTTGATCTAGGATTTTCGCGTAGTGTTGAGTGGTTCGCAAGCTTTTATGACCAAGCATCTTGCTGACACTTTCGATAGGAACGCCATTAGTGAGCGTTACTGTCGTCGCGAAGGTATGTCGGGCAATGTGGAAGGTCAGTTCTTTTTTGATGCCGCAAACGTCCGCTATTTCTTTGAGGTAGGCATTTGTTTTTTGGTTGCTGAGAACTGGCAGCAATCTGTCTTCATTTGCGCATTGTGGATGGTCTTTGTATTTCTCGATAATTTCTTCGGGTATTTGCAATAATGGAATTCTGGAAGGTGTATCGGTTTTTTGGCGATGCGTACAAATCCATTTTGAGCCATCGAATCCCATTTCTACATTCGATTTCTTGAGTTGAAAGACATCGATATAGGCAAAACCAGTAAAGCAGCAGAAAATAAAAGCGTCTTTGACTTGATTAAGTCTTTCCGCTGAAAATTCTTTAAGATAGATCGTTGTGATTTCTTCTTCAGATAAAAAAGCTCGTTCTACTTCTTTCACTTTACCTTTGAAGTTAAGAAAAGGGTCGCGGGCAATCCAATCATTGGCATAGCACCATTTGACGATTTTGCCAAAGTTGCGGACGTATTTGATGGTGGAATTGTTGTTACAATTCTTAACAGTTCTGAGATAAAAATCGAAGTCATTGATGAATGCAAGGTTGATGTCTTTGATGGGAATATCTGCGAGGGAATACTTGTATTTTAGAAACTCTTGAATGTGACTTAATGATGTCTCATAGCGTTTGTAGGTATTGAGTGCAAACTCTTTATCAATCAAAGCTTGCATCTGATGGTTGTGTTCTTTGAAAATAGGAATGAGCATGCGCTGTTGTTCTTCAACACCAATAAATTTGTTTCGGAAGGTATTGGCGTTGATGACTTCATCATTGTTGACCATGTTCTTTTCCGTTTCGTAGACTTTGTTTTTTAGAATATCGAGGTAACTGTTTATTGTTCTGGCTTCTTCGGAGTAGCCTTTTAATTTTGCGGCTGCTTTGTTCCATTTTGATTCTTCGATGAACTTTCCTGTGCTGATTTCAATCCGTTTTCCATTTACAGTGATTCGCAAGTAAATGGGAACTAATCCACTTTTCAATTGATTGGATGCGCTAGCATAAAATAGAATGCTGATTTTTGTTTTCATGTTGTGGTGACTTTTGAGTTAATAAATGTAATTATTCTCCCTATTTTTGTCAAGATGTTCATCTTCTGAACACCTTATTTTACTGGTGTTCCCGAAAAATTCGGTTAGTCAGAATTTGACTTGTTTCGACTAACCGATTTACTAACCGAGAAATTGCTACAAAATGCCAATTTTTGAAAACATACAAAACCAAAAAAGCCCGTAAATCCTAAGATTTACGGGCTTTTAGTTTCATTTGATAATGATAAAGTGGAGTCGGGGAGAGTCGAACTCCCGTCCAAACAAGCAACCAAAGAGCTTTCTACGCGTTTATTTCCTGTTTGAGTTTTCGACGTTGTGCTAGGACAGGAACAACCACCAAACGCTTATCTTCTTTAATTTTCGTCACCGTCTCGAAGCCAAACGATGCTTAGGTTCCTATTTACGATTCACCTAAACCGACCGCCAAGAACCAAGGCTTTCGAGGTGAATCTCACTTTCCTACCTGGTAGGACGTGGCTAATCTTACTTTAATTCAGATTATGCAGCAAGAGCGTAGTTTCCTTCGCCGTGTAAAGTTTTGAGACATGGATTTACGAGATTTGTCTCCGTTCTCGACGTGCTTACTGTTCAATTCGACTTGCTGTCAAAACCAGTCGACCCCAATTTATAAAAATGTCAAAAATGAAATAACAAATTCCAAGTTTCACTATGCAAATGTAGGGTGAAAATTCACATTTTGCTGCCAATTAAATGTAAAAGTTTCTTTGAAACCGAACTGTTGGAATTTGGAATTTATATTTTGGAATTTTGGTACCTAATCTTCATCCGCAAAGTCAAACGGATAATCACCAAAAACCGGCGCGAGTTTGCGTACGGCATAAATGTTCTTATTGAATTTATTGGAAAGTGCAATGATTGTTACGCCTTCTTTCATCAAAGAGATATAAGACGAAGTGTTCCCATGCCACCAACCGTTGTGAAATACAAATTTCTGACCGCTTTCCCACTCAATCAATCGAACGCCAAGCCCATAATTTTTGGTGCCTTTGTGCTCATTGCTGTAACCAACATATATTTGATCACGCAGTTTTTTCTTTAAGAATGTTGGTGCTTTTCTCGCCATATCAAACTTCAATAAATCACGTGGCGTAGAGTATATGTTCTTGTCGCCATACACCGCATCCAAATAGTCGTAAGCCAAACGCATGTTGCTGGCTTTGTAAGATGGAATTGCTGTTTCTAAATGTTTGTCGTATTCAAAAACATACGTATCCGTCATTCCTAATGGATTAAAAATCATTTCCTTCATCGCTTGAGGATAGGATAGCTCTGTCACTTTTTCAATAATAGAGGCCAAGACCGCATAATTGGTATTGCAATAGGCAAATCGCGTATCGGTAGTCGATTCTAATTGAATGTTCTTCTCGACAAATAAGTTCAAAATATCTTGGTTGGTCAGTGTTTTATGTCGATCCCAAACGCCTTTGTCTTCAGTAAAATAAGCGTAATTTCGAAGACCACTTCGGTGATCTAACAAAGTGCGAACGGTAATTTCTGGATAAGGAAAATTATCTAAAATTGTATTGACTTTCTGATCCAATCCGATTTTGTTTTGGTTAATCAACAACAAGGCAGCAGTAGCAGTCAATACTTTGCTTACCGAGGCAATATGCAGTGGTGTATTTTGTGTAATGGCAATGTCTTGCTCTCTATTCCCAACACCTTGGTATTTTTCATAGATGATTTGGCCATCTTTTGCTACTAGAAAACTAAAGTTGTTATTTTCATTGCTCCAGTATTTGCCGCAATATCTTTCCACGCAAGATTTCTTGCTTGACAGGTAAGAAGATTCCATTTTTGAGTACGCTACTTTAGATGGAATCATCGTCGGCAAACCATTTTCGTTTACTCCACTTTTTTCAACTTCGTTTCGCTCTTGCTTGGTGCAAGTAATCATTAAAACGATAATACTAACTAGGAAAATATAGTAGAAAAATTTAGTTGACTTCATATTTGGATGCTTTATAAGCAAATATAGAGAAACAAATCTACGAGAATTCTGACGTGTTTTTTGGGTTATGAACATTTTATTAACCATTTTTTATGTTTTTAGAATTGCCCATTTTTTTAAGAAAAAAAGTTTTGAAAACGTTGTAGTTATGGTTTACATTTGGTGCCGTCAAAAAAACCCCAGTCTATGAAATTTGGAATTATCAAAGAAAGAAAAAATCCACCCGATCGCCGAGTGGTCTTCACTCCTGAGGAATTAGGGCGCATGAAAAAGGAGCATTCTGAGGTGCAAATCAAAGTAGAACATTCTGATATTCGTATTTTTTCTGACGATGAATACGCCGCAAAAGGAATCGAACTCAGCAATGATATGACGGATTGCGATGTGCTTTTTGGTGTCAAAGAAGTTCCGGTAGCCGATTTGATTCCAAATAAAAAGTACTTTTTCTTTTCGCATACACTCAAAAAACAATCCCACAATAGAAAATTATTGCAAGCGATTTTAGAAAAGAAAATCGATTTGTATGACCACGAGACGATTGTCGATTCAAATTATAAAAGACTCATCGGTTTTGGTAGGTATGCAGGAATCGTGGGCGCTTATAACGGATTACGTGCCTTTGGGATTAAGTTCGAATTGTTTACCATACCAAAAGCAGAGACGCTTTCAAGTAAAGAAGACTTAATTGTTAGACTTCGACGCCAAGTTTTGCCACCAATCAAAATCGTCCTTACAGGTCACGGAAAAGTAGCTATGGGCGCCAAAGAAATACTCGACGGAATGAAAATCAAAGAGGTTTCGATAGAGAATTACTTATCTAAGAATTACTCAGAACCCGTTTATACCCAAATAGACGTTATAGATTATTATAAAAGAAAAGATGGACAAGCAGGCGAGAAGGATAACTTCTATTCACATCCAACTGAATACATTTCTAATTTCGAGCGATTTACGAAAGTTTCCGATATATTTATGGCAGGTCATTTCTATGGTAATGATGGTCCTGAAATTCTCTCTCGTTCCATGCTGCAAGCAGTAGATTGTAAAATAAAAGTAGTAGCTGATATTTCCTGTGACGTCGAAGGACCCATTGCCTGTACGGTAAAAGCATCGACGATTGCAGATCCGTTTTTTGGTTATTTGCCTTCTGAAAATAAAGAAGTTCCCTATACACATCCAGGCGCTATTGTTGTGATGTCGGTTGATAATATGCCTTGTGAATTACCCAAAGATGCCAGCGAAGGATTTGGCGAAATGTTTATGAAGCACGTCATCCCAGCATTCTTTAATGGAGACAAAGATGGCATATTGGAACGATCAAAAATGACGGAAAACGGTAAGCTCACCAAACGATTTGCGTATTTACAAGACTACGTCGATGGAAAATAGGCAATAGAGAATAGCAGAAATTTTCAAAAAATCCTATTTAGTTTTTGCTAAGTAGGATTTTTACTTTCAGAAAAGTTGCTATCTTTAGTCAAATTTTTTTTATGAAATCTATCTTTTCGTTGCTTGTTTTGATTCTTTTTAGTGTTGTCCAGGCGCAATCGGTTCAATCTCCATCCAAACAAATCACCTTGACTTTTGACTTCGCTGAAAAAGGGAAACCAATCTATTCCATCACTTATAAAGGCAAACCAGTTATTCTTCAAAGCTATCTTGGAATCACTTTGAAAAACGGCGCTGATTTGGCGTCGCACTTTAAACTAGAAGACAGTAAGACGTCAACTTTTAACGAAACTTGGCAACCTGTTTTAGGGGAACAAGCCAATATCGTCAATCATTATAATGAATTGATTGTCGCACTTTCTCAAATGGGAACTGGTCGAAAGATGAATATTATTTTCCGCGTTTTTGATGAAGGGGTTGCTTTTAGATATGATTTACCGCTTCAAAAAGATTTGAATTACTTTACTATCGCAGAGGAAGTTACGGAGTTTAATTTAACCGATAATCACAAAGTGTTTTGGTTACCTGGCGATTTTGATAGCAACGAATATATCTACCAAGAATCACTTTTCTCAGAGATTGATACCAAGAAAGTTGATTTGAATAACGGCATCGGTATGAAATCAATCGCAGGTCAATTTATCGTGCAAGCACCACTGATGATGAAATCGAAAGACAAAGTCTATTTGAATATTTTTGAAGCTGCGGTAGTCAATTATCCGTTAATGCATTTGGATGTTGATGTCGCTAAATATGGTTTAAAGTCGCATCTGGTTCCTAATGCCGTGGGCGATAAAGCCAATTTGAGAACGCCTTGTGTGTCGCCGTGGAGAACGATTATGGTAAGTGATGATGCACGTGATATCGTAGGATCTAAAATGATTTTGAATCTAAATGAACCTTCAAAAATTGACGACACTTCTTGGATCAAACCAATGAAATATGTCGGAATTTGGTGGGAGATGCATGTCGGAAAATCGACTTGGGATTATGCAGGTTCACAGAATGCTCAAAACAAACCTGAAGATGCGCTGAAACCAAGTGGAAAGCACGGGGCAACTACAACAAAAACAAAGCGCTACATCGATTTTGCAGCAAAGAATGGTTTCGATGGTGTCTTAATCGAAGGTTGGAATGTTGGCTGGGAAGAGTGGTTTGGCGACCGTAAAGAGGAAGTTTTTGATTTTGTTACGCCTTATCCGGATTTTAATTTGAAAGAAGTCAATGATTATGCGAAGTCAAAAGGTGTCAAAATGATTATGCACCACGAAACTTCTGCATCGGTTTCCAATTACGAAAGGCATTTGGACCGAGCATTCAATTTGATGAAAGATTATGGCTATCCAGCAGTGAAGACGGGTTATGTGGGATGGATTATTCCACGTGGGGAATTTCACGATGGACAATCGATGGTGAATCACTTCAATTTTGTAGCGCAACGTGCGGCGGATTATAAATTGATGGTTAATTCTCATGAAAGTTCACGGCCAACGGGCTACAGCAGAACGTATCCGAATTATATCTGTGCGGAAGCGGCGCGAGGTAATGAATTTAATGCGTGGAGTGTCGGAAACCCGCCGATGCATGAAACCATTTTACCATTCACACGATTACTCGGCGGACCAATGGATTATACGCCTGGCATCTTCGAAATCAAAATGAGTGCGTACGACAAAACCAAAACAGCACAAGTACATACGACTTTAGCCAAGCAATTAGCCTTATACGTGACGATGTATTCTCCATTGCAAATGGCGGCCGATTTGCCTGAAAATTATGAGAAACATGCTGATGCCTTTCAATTTATTAAAGAGGTCGCTGTTGATTGGCAAGACAGCAAATATCTTGAAGCGGAACCTGGCGATTATATTACGGTGGTCAGAAAAACCAAAGGAAAAGAATCTTGGTTTTTGGGTTCAATTACCGACGAGAATGCGAGAAATACTGAAATAAAATGTGACTTTCTCACACCAGGAAAAAAATACCAAGCCGCGATTTATGAAGATGGAAAAGATGCTTCTTGGGATTCCAATCCGAAATCATACGCTATAAAATCAATTCAAGTTACCAACAAATCAAAAATTAAATTACATTTAGCTCCTGGAGGAGGAACCGCGATTAGTTTCCAACCCATCAATTAACCAAACCAATAAATATTTATGAATTCAAATCACACTAAGACCAATTATCCTGCATTATACACATTGATTACCGTGTTTTTCTTTTGGGGATTTATTGCCGCTGGGAACAGTATTTTTATTCCGTTTTGTAAAAGTTATTTTTCATTAGACCAGTTTCAATCACAGTTGGTTGATTTTGCATTTTATACAGCATATTATATCGGTGCATTACTATTATTTGCTTTAGGCGACATGAGTGGGAAAGATATAGTTGGAAAATGGGGCTATAAGAAAAGTATTGTTTATGGGTTGTTATTTTCAGCCATCGGAGCTGGTGCAATGATAATTGCTGTGGAAGCAAATGTTTATGCAGGAATGCTTTTGGGATTGTTTATAGTTGCGTTAGGTTTTTCATTACAACAAACCGCCGCTAATCCGTTTGCGATATTGTTAGGCGATCCTAAAACGGGTGCCAGTCGGGTAAATTTGGGAGGTGGAATTAACTCTTTTGGTACGACAATCGGACCAATTGTAGTTGCTTTAGCATTATTTGGTACGGCGGCTTCAGTTTCGGATGAACAAATTAAAGCCTTAGAATTAAGTAAAGTGGTCATTTTATATATCGGAGTAGGATTGTTGTTTATTGCAGCTGCTGCCATGTTTTATTTTTCTAAGAAAGTACCAAGTGGAATTGCGGATGAACCTATGGAAAAAGCCAATAAAGCATTACGAATGTTAGTGATAATGACCGTATTGTTAGCCGCTTGTTTTGTGCCTATTTTTAAATCCTATCAAACAGATGTTGCTGCAATCTCTGCTCAAGAATTAGCAGATTTGCAATCGTATCGAATGAAATTTTTAATTCTAGCCTTATTGGTTGTTTTAGGTGGCATTTTTTATTCCTATTTATCCGCTCAAAAGAAATCTGAAGGTTGGGGCGCTATGCAATATCCACAATTGGTTTTAGGGATGTTAGCAATTTTTACTTATGTTGGAGTAGAAGTAGCTATTGGAAGTAACTTAGGTGAATTGTTAAAACTTCCTGAGTTTGGAAGCATGCAATCTTCTGATATTGGGCCTTACGTTTCGATGTATTGGGGAAGTTTAATGATTGGTCGTTGGGCTGGGGCTATTAGTGTTTTCAACTTAAAAGGCAACACAAAAACATTGGCTTTAATTATTATTCCTTTGATTGCTTTTGGGATTATTTTAGGGGTTAACATTCTTTCTGGAAAGGATATGACACCATTGTATTATTATGTTTTCTGTGTATGTATTCAAATTGGAGCTTTCTTTTTAAGTAAGGACAAACCAGCAAGAACCTTAATGATTTTTGGAGGTTTTGGAATTCTCGCCATGTTGATTGGTTTATCTTCGAGCGGTACTATTGCTATTTATGCCTTTTTATCAGGTGGTTTGGCTTGTAGTATTATGTGGCCAGCTATTTTTAGTTTATCAATTATTGGATTAGGAAAATATACGTCACAAGGTTCTGCTTTTTTAATAATGATGATTTTAGGAGGAGGAATTATTCCTCCAATTCAAGGAAAATTATCAGATATTATTGGGATTCATCAATCTTATATCATCACTGTTGTTTGTTTTGGATACTTGACTTTGTTTGCTTTTTTAGTAAAAGGTATACTGAAAAAACAAAACATAGATGTGGATGCTATTGAAGTAGAAAGTAGTCACTAAATTCTCTGTAAATAAATAATAACCCTTTCAGTGTTTAAATTCTGAAAGGGTTTTTTTATTCAAAAATTATTTTGTCCAATCTATTTTTCTTGAAAAATACATTACCGCTCCAAGGATCATAAACAATCCAATACTGCCAACTAGCAGCGCATAATCTTCGAGCTGGATAATTACATAAATGAAAGTATAGAGCACGGTTAAGGCAATTCCAATAAAAACGGGAAACTTATTATTTTGCAATATTGATTTAGAATACAACGAAATTAAAGCTACCACCGATATTCCTGCAATTGTATATGCAAAGCTAAAACTACTATGTTCCGTTATGGATATTAGCAAAGTATAAAACATGATTAAGGCCAAGCCGATCATTGAGTATTGGAAAATATGAATATCAATTTTGCTAATGGATTGAATCAAAAAGAATATTAAGAAAGTCAAACCAATTACTAAGAATCCGTATTTAGAAGCTCTCTCGTTTTGTTGGTATTCATCGACAGTTTCAATAAGCTTCACTCCAAATGAATACTCTTTAAGATCCGGTACTTTTGAAACATATTGTTGCGAAAAAGATCTGTTGATATCTAAGATTTTCCAATCTGCGTGAAAGCCTTTTTTATTTATTTTTTTTGTAGCATTATTTGCCGCAAATGCGCCGTTAAAGCTGGGAGACTCCCAGTCTGAATCAACAATAACCTTCGTTGTTTTTCCGATGGGAATAAATGAAATACTTTTGCTACCATTACATTGCATGGTGAAATGAAAGTTGATATTTTTGGCCGAAGCAATCGCGTTATAATCAAAAGCTGTGCTTTCTAAAGTACCGTAATATTTATCCTCTTCCGGTTTAGATTCGAAGAATAAAATGTTGTTGTTAAGCTTAATTTTTAAGTCACTTTTTATGCTCTTCAAATTTGTTGTTTTTATCATGATTGTCGCCTTGTCCCAAAGTACATCTTCTTCTTTTATTTGCAGTTTTTCAAGGTTGGGTCTGCTGAACGCTCCGTCGAATTTCATCGTAGCCGTAAAGACGACATTATTGTAAATCCCTCGTTTTAAAGAAGTGTTCTTTTTTATGTCGGATACATTATTGAGGTGATTCGGAAAAAAATAGGCATAGTCAATGACCGTATTTCTTTGAAAACTGGTTTGTTTGGTTTGCTCATCTACAACTGTTGATTCTACGTAGACCTTATACGGGATGCGTAATATTGGGCCATAAAATTGTACTTTATTTCCCCATAGATTCGAAACTTCATCAACCACTTCCTTTTGCCGAATACTTCTTTCTTTTATTAAATTTTGAACAAAGAACAGCGGTATTAATAGCGCTATTGTTAGAAAACCAACCATTAACATTTTGGCTGTTGTCGATTGTAAAATTGATTTTTGTAAATTCTCCATAATTATTGTATTTAAATTTGATTACTGTTTTTTATATATTAAAAGTACTTTGAAATTCAAAGTAAAAATGCAAAAAAAAAGTTATGTATTGCGCACCAATTTTTCTAAAGCAAGTATGTGCAATTGAAACGCTTCTTTTCCCTTTGAGGTTGCTATATATCGGGTATTTGGCTTCTTGCCGATAAACTGTTTTTCAATTACGATATAATCTTCAAGTTCCAACGCTTTGGTGTGGGAGGCAAGATTGCCATCTGTGACTCCAAGTAGTTCCTTTAAATTATTAAAATCTGCGCTATCATTGACCATCAATACAGACATGATTCCCAAGCGGATTCTATGGTCAAAGGCTTTGTTAATATTTTGAATGATATTTTTCACAGGATCTATTTTCTATCATGTTTTAGGTACATCACCGTTCCATAAACAATGTGACAAACGCCAAATCCTAACACCCAAAAATACAAGGCATATTCAGAAAATTCAACCGCAATCAGTCCTAAGATGATTTCAGTTAGTCCTAGAAAACGTACATCTCTTAATGTAAATTTGCTTGCGTTCACGCAGGCTAAACCATAAAAGATTAGCGTTATGGGAGCAATTAGGTCAAATAAGCCTTGTCTCAAAAGCAACAGTGCAAAAATACCACCCGTGCATAAGGGAATGCAAAAATTAATCAGCAACCTTTTGGCTGAAACATTCCACATTTTTTCACCAATTCTTTTTGCTTTTCGAGCAGTCAAGACATAAGCGGAAAATACAGATATTATCAGTACAAAAAGTGCCGTAAGTAAAACATGATTGAAAGTTTGGCTGTCGAATAATAATCCTTCTGCATTTTTCATAGCCAAGAAATTATGGATATAGACCGCCCCAATTGATGCGTAAATTCCGGCTAATACTCCAGACAACCCGCTTAATGAAATAAATTGTGTCGACTGCGACATCATGTTTTTGATGTCTTGTATGTCTTTTAAATAATCTTTCGCTTCCATTTTTAAAGTACTTTGAATTGCAAAGTAAACTAAATTATTATTTTCAACCAAATGATTTTTAACTTATTTTTGAAAAAAAACAACAAGTGAAAAATTTTCTATACTTTTTGCTGCTGCTTCCTACAATTACCAATTCTCAATCTCAAGACGAGCAAATGATACGGCAAATTTATTCTTCTGCTTTGACCCAAGGAAGATGCTATTCCTGGTTAGATGATTTGTCGAATAAAATTGGGTCGCGATTATCCGGTTCGGAAGGGGCGGAAAAAGCGGTTTTATACACCAAACAACAACTAGAAACTTTAGGTCTTGATCGCGTTTTTCTGCAAGAAGTGATGGTACCGCATTGGGTTCGTGGAGCAAAAGAATCCGCTTATATTTTAGAGAATGGAAATAAGATTGAAGTGCCCATCTGTGCGTTGGGAAGTTCTATCGCCACACCAAAAAACGGAATTACAGCAGAGGTAATTGAAGTGAAAAGTTTTGAAGAGCTGGAAACGCTTGGTGAAGTTAAATTAAAAGGGAAAATCGTATTTTACAACCGACCATTTGAGCCCGAGAATATTGAAACGTTCAAGTCCTATGGAAAAGCAGTAGACCAGCGCTATGCTGGCGCAAGAAAAGCTTCAAAATACGGAGCGGTTGGCACAATTGTTCGATCGATGACGATGCGGTTGGATGATTTTCCACATACAGGAAATTAGAGTTACGGTGAGCTCCCGAAAGAGCAATATATTCCAACGGCGGCAATTAGTACAAATGGTGCGGAATTACTTAGCAAAAAATTAAAGGAAAACCCAAAATTAAAATTCTATTTTAAACAATCCTTTCAACAGCTACCCGATGTTTTGTCTTACAATGTGGTTGGTGAAATCAAAGGCAGCGAACATCCGGACCAGATTATGATTGTCGGCGGACATCTAGATTCTTGGGATTTAGCCGACGGATCTCAAGATGATGGAGCAGGAGTAGTGCAAAGTATGGAAGTGCTTCATATTTTCAAAAACTTAAATTACAAACCCAAGAATACCATTCGGGCAGTGCTGTTTATGAACGAAGAAAATGGAGGTCGCGGTGGCGACCAGTACGAAGAATTGTCAAAGAAGAATAATGAAAATCACATCTTTGCATTAGAAAGTGATTCAGGTGGTTTTTCTCCACGTGGATTTTCAATGGAATGTGATGAACTAAATTTTAATAAAATAGTTGGCTTTAAACAACTTTTCGAACCTTATTTGCTGCATAGTTTTACCAAAGGACACAGTGGCTCTGATATTGAACCGCTTACCGGTAAGAAATTGGTTAAGGTAGGACTGCGCCCAGATTCGCAGCGTTACTTTGATTATCATCATGCAGCTAACGACAAGTTTGATGCCGTCAATAAAAGAGAATTAGAATTAGGTGCAGCCGCAATCGCGTCACTAGTTTACTTGATGGATCAGTAATATTATTAGAAAGTGTCTCAATAAAAAAGCCACTTTTCAGTGGCTTTTCAATTTATTTTTGTTTGAATCTCTTATCGGGTGTTCCGTCTTTTTTCAATACAACTTCTTTCGCTTCTTTGTATCGCTTGTCTGGTGTTCCGTCTTTTTTCAATACAACTTCTTTCGCTTCTTTGTATCGCTTGTCTGGTGTTCCGTCTTTTTTCAAAACTACTTTTGTATCTTTTGCTTTTTTGTCAACAGTCTTCGCTTCTTGTTTTACTGCTTTTGCTGTTGCATCTGTTTTCTTCACAGTCTTGATTTCCTGTTTTACTTCTTTAGCAACAGCATCTGATTTTTTGGCAGGTTTCTTAAAACTCTCTTGTGCAAATCCTGAAACTGCAAACCCCAACATGGCAATGACTGCCAACATTACTTTTTTCATTTTTTTATAATTTAAGATTGATAAGCTAATGTACAAATCAAATTCAAACCTAGCAGGTTGCAAAACCTAAATTTTACTTAAATTCGAAAAATCCCGCCAAAAGCAATAATTCTTTGAAAAAAGAAGAATTCTTGCGACGCTTTATCCGCTGTATCATAAGTAGTTCTGATGTCCGGCATATTGATATAACCACCTTTCAACTCGCCTTGTACGTAAAAGTGTTTGAATATTGTAATATTTAATCCCACTTTCGCTGAAACTCCATAACCGGAAACATGAAAATCATCGTGCCTCTCTTTACCAAGAACTTTGGCATTGGTCTTTGGATATAAAAAGCCAGCACCAATTCCCTCGGTAATATTGATCTGAATTTTATCCGTATTCCCGATCTTAAATAGTTTTGAGATATCATCAAATCGTGACACCTCAGTATTCACATAATTTAAGCCATCGGTATGTTCAAAAGTCAAAAAATCTTCCGTAAGCAATGTTTGGTTATTTGACAAAACTTCACCATACGAGCCGTATTGTGGATAGTAGCCACTTAAATTAACTGCTCTTTCTTGAAACATTACATATTTCATGTGGTCAACACCAATCGAAATGCTATAATGATCAGATACAAAATAACCCAGTCTAAAATTGGTTTGCGGTATGGTCATTCGCGCAGGATTCAAGTAGTCGCAATGCCAACCCTTGGGTTTGTCATGAGCTTCTACATTATGAATTGTAAAGTTATAGTTGGCGCCGGTGAAAGTAATGTCTGACTTGGAAAAACTTTCTCTATTTCCTCCCCAAGAGACAAAAAATTTGCCTTTATTATGGGCGGTATATTTAGGTTGTAGTGCGACAGATTCTTGTGAAAAGGCATTGATTGAAAAGCATAATATGCTTACAACACAATAAAATAATTTTTTCAAACGGTGTGTATTAAAAAGAATTAATTGTTCTTCGGATGGCTACAAGTTTTGTCATCAATCCTTCAAACAAATCTAAATGGAGCATATTGGCACCGTCGCTTTTGGCATTGGCTGGGTCAAAATGGGTTTCAATGAAAATTCCGTCAACACCAACAGCAATTCCTGCTTTGGCAACGGTTTCAATCATGTCGGGTCTTCCTCCAGTCACGCCAATCATTTGATTGGGTTGCTGTAGCGAATGGGTAACATCAAGAACTGTGGTGGCGTATTGTTGCATCGTTGGAATACCTCTGAAATCTACAATCATATCTTGGTAGCCGAACATCGTACCGCGATCGGTGACCATTACATTTTCATTGTGACAATCAAGGACTTTTTGAACGGCATGTTTCATGCTCTCTGGACTCATAAATTGTCCTTTTTTCAAATTGACTACTTTTCCGGTGTTGGCAGCTGCCACTACCAAATCAGTTTGTCTCACCAAAAATGCAGGAATCTGCAAGACATCGACATACTGAGCCGCCATCGCCGCGTCTTCATTGGTATGAATATCCGTAACGGTTGGAACATGAAAAGTTTCTGAAACTTTACGCAAAATCTTTAGTGCTTTTTCGTCGCCAATTCCAGAAAAACTATCTATTCTAGAACGATTGGCTTTTTTGAACGAGCCTTTAAAAACGTAGGGAATTTGAAGTTTATCGGTAATGCCTATCAATTTTTCAGCAATGCGCATCGCCATTTCTTCTCCTTCGATTGCACATGGACCTGCTAATAAGAAAAAGTTTCCACTCTCTGTATGCTTAATTTGAGGTATGTTATGTATGTTCATGGTCAAATTTTAATGGCGCAAATATACTTAGGATAGATGAGCTTTTGACGAAGTTTGACATTTTTTTAAGGAGTTGTTCCAGCTGTTCGCGCTCCTCTTTTGCAGCGAAAACCGCTACAAAAGGATTTTCACTTGCACCTGGCTTGGGCTATTCGGATCATATGAAATTTATTTCGCGGTAAAACCTAGTGGAACCATTAGAGCTCCTTTTTCAAACGAATTAAGATAGAGTATGACCGGTTTTTTTTGGTCTTCCCAAATGATGTGGTATACATCTAAAGAACCGACGCCCATTTCGGCTATGGCATTTGGAAATGGACAACAAATCCCTGTTTTTGTATAGCTTATTTTTTCTCCTTTGGGTCCAGCCAATGCATTCAAAAAACGTTCTTGATTTTCTTTTGCAGAAGCGACATTTTTGTAAAAAACATTAATGGGATAATCTTTGTCGTAGCCGTACTTTTTGTCTTTGCTGTAGGCAGTTAATACAAATGTATTTGCGGCATTCACTTTTGGAATTTCCGCTTTATTGTCAACATTCTTCAATGTTGATTGCGTGCTCGTGCAAGCGCTCAAAATCAATACAAGCATTGCAGTAAATAGACTATTTTTCATGTGAATTGACTTTAGTTTTTAATACAAACGCAACTATAGCGGAAGTTAGTACTCCAAAAGAGAAAGCGCCGAAAATTCCTTGAATCGTATAGCTTTTCAGATTGAAGTACATTTCGGCTTGACTTTGTGTTTGAATTTTATTTGCAACCACATATTTGATTATGTTTTCGAAAAAGTGCGGTGTAATATAGGTGAAGGTAATAGATTGTACCATTGGACTCAAAACTGCCACTACCGTTGACAGCACCATACCTGAAATAAAACCTTGTTTCCAATCCATTGTCCCGTTGTAAAAGTTTTTTTTCTTGTCTGTTAAGGCAATGAAATAAAGTCCAACAGCGACAAAAGCAAATAAATTGGTATAGATGGCTTGCTTATTAATGAGCTCATCATGCCATCCCATTGTTTTCTCAAAGATCATCCACACTAACGATACTATACTAAATTGAATTCCCCATCTGATTTCAATTGCGAACTTCTTCATGTTATTTTACTTTATTGCTGTCCAAAATTACTAGTTTATTTTAATACCTTGTTATTTTCAATTAAAAATCAAATGAATTATTAAATTTGTAAAAAAACGGACACAATGGATTTTCTTTTTCATACTTGGCATTGGTCGATTACGGGTTTCATCATCGCGATGATCATGCTAACACTCAATTATTTCGGTAAGGTTTTCGGTATGTCGTCGAATCTTCGGACGCTTTGCACTATGGCAGGAGCGGATAAATTTGCAGACTTTTTTAAGTTCGATGCGAAGTCGCAATACTGGAACTTAATGGTCATTTTGGGAGCCATGATCGGCGGATTTGTAGCGGTTCATTTTATGAGTGATCCTTCTAACGTGTCAATCAATCCGCAAACTATTGCGCAACTTCGGGCGATGGGATTTGACGATCCAAATGGAAAACTATTGCCTGACAATTTGTTTGGAAATGGCGCGTTTCAATCGCCGAAAATGATTTTTATTTTGTTGATTGGCGGATTGCTTATTGGTTTTGGCTCCCGTTATGCTGGCGGATGTACCTCTGGTCATGCAATCGCAGGTATGAGCAATTTGCAAAGACAATCATTGAAGGCTGTCATCGGATTTTTTGTTGGGGGTTTATTAATGACCCATTTTATTTTCCCTTTAATTTTCTAAAAGATGAAGTCGATAAAATTTATACTTATTGGATTCCTTTTTGGAATCGTGTTAACGAAATCAGAAGCGGTTTCGTGGTATCGTATTTATGAAATGTTTCAATTCCAATCGTTTCATATGTACGGCATTATCATGGTAGCCATCATGGTAGGGTTAATAGGGCTTCAATTGATAAAAAGAAATGAAATCAAAAATAGTAAAGGAGACCCGATCACGATCGCCGATAAGGAAAAAGGTTCTTTTCGCTACTGGATTGGCGGATTGTTTTTTGGTTTGGGTTGGGCGCTTGTCGGATCTTGTCCAGGACCGATATTTATACTTCTGGGTGCTGGCTTTTTGCCTGTTGTCTTTGTGTTAGTTGGAGCACTTTTGGGCACATTCTTGTACGGATTAGTGAAAGACAAATTACCTCACTAGATCATTTTTTAGATAATTTCTGCGCTTAAACCAGCTTCTAACAACTGGGTGCATTGGGGTTTTAATTCCTCAAAAGAGCCCGTTTTTACGGTGCATTTCCCTTTATAATGGACTAAAATCGCGCACTGTTCCGCCTGTTCAGAGGTATGCTTACAGACTTTGATTAAGGTATCAATAACGTGATCAAAAGTGTTGACGTCATCATTGTACAGTATGATTTCATTATTGATGTCGACAGCTTCGAGAACTGAAGATTGTCTTTTTGTTTTTTCAATGGTTGCCATGGTATTCTAATTTATGGAATCTAATTGATTAACAGCGGTTTAAATCGTAAAATGCTAATTTACGTATTTCAAAGAAACCCAGTTATTTCTTTGTAATTTTTTTACAAATGTCAAACCTTTTTCTGTGCACGATGCCTCTATGGATGGAATATCTTCCTCATAAAACCCGCTTAACAGCAGCATCCCTTTTGGATTCAAGCAATCTACATAACGCTGCATATCGTTCAATAAGATGTTACGATTGATATTGGCTATAATCAAATCGTATTTCTGATCTAATAGTAAAGTAGCATCTCCTTCGTAAACTGTGATATGTTGACAATTGTTGCGCTCTGCATTTTCGATCGAATTTAAATAGCACCAATTGTCGATATCAATGGCATCAATAGGTTGGGCACCTTTCATTTCAGCTAGTATTGCTAAAATTGCAGTACCGCATCCCATATCTAAAGTTTTCATATTGGTGACATCGATTTCCAATAGATGTTGAATCATCATATGCGTTGTTTCATGATGACCAGTTCCGAAACTCATTTTTGGTTCGATGATGATATCATATTTCGCATTAGTTTTAGGATGAAAAGGCGCTCGAACATGACATTGACCATCTACGTCGATGGGTTCGAAATTTTTTTCCCATTCTTCGTTCCAATTGACTTGCTCGATTTCTTCGATGGTGTATGAGATGGTAAACTGTGGGGAATTCAAAACAAATACATCGTCAAGAATAGAGGCTTTCCATAGTTGTTTTTGGACAAATGCCGTCACACCAAATTCACTTTCAACAAAACTTTCAAATGGCAATTCGCCTAGTTCCGCGATTAGAATTTCTGAACCTAATTCTTTGGGTTCGATCGTAAAATGATAACCTAAATATACGTTTGACATGTTATTTCTTAATGCGTTAGCCACGAATTTACGAAGTAAAATAATATATATTCGTGAATTCGTGGCTAACCTATTTTATTACATTTATATTGCATTAACAATGGCGGCAAAATCTTCTGCTTTCAAAGCAGCGCCACCAATCAATCCGCCGTCTACATCTGGTTTAGAAAAAATCTCTTTTGCATTGTCTGGTTTTACGCTGCCACCATACAAAATAGAAACATTTTCAGCAATATCGCTTCCGTAAGCTTTACGAATGGTTTCACGAATAAACTCGTGCATTTCTTGCGCTTGCTCTGGGCTTGCTGTTTCACCGGTTCCAATCGCCCAAACGGGTTCGTAGGCTAACACTAAACTTTCCCAAGCGTCCTTATTCAGATGAAATAGTCCATCGCGCAGTTGGTTTTCCACCACATTAAAATGTTGCTTACTTTGTCGGTCTTTGAGCTCTTCACCAAAGCAGAAAATCACACGCATTTGATGTTGAAGCGCTTTGTCAACTTTATAGGCAATTACGGCATCAGTTTCGTGAAAAATCGAACGTCTTTCTGAATGACCTAAAATGACGGTATTGACACCAATGCTTTTGAGCATATCAGCAGATATTTCACCTGTGTATGCACCATTTTCCGATTGGTGCATGTTTTGAGCAGCCACAACAATATTGGTAAATTCTACATGATCAACCGCTGATGCAAGATTGACAAATGTTGGTGCTACAATGATTTCTACTTCCTTATCATTCGGTAATTGATTGATTAATGCGTTGAGTAAATCTTCGGTTTCTTCCGCATTCTTATTCATTTTCCAATTTCCAGCTACAATTTTATGTCTCATTATTTTAGTGAATTTAAAGTTGAATTGATGGTTTCAAAATCAGTTTCTATGGCTCTGTATAATACAATTTTCCCCGTTTTATCTACAACAATATAACGCGGAATCCAATCTAAGTTGATGGCAGTTCCGAACGCACCTTTCATACCGTCGTTTGCCATATAATGATCACCATTAAGTGCATGTTTTTCAATACCTAATTTCCATTTATCAGCGGTTTTATCCATCGAAATAAAGACGTATTCAACATTTGGATTATTGGCTTGTAGGGCTTTGAATTTCGGCATTGCTTTCACGCAATCACTGCACCAGGAGGCCCAACACTCTATCAAAATAGTCTTGCCTTGGTGTTTCTTGAGCACGTCTTTAAATGCTATTTGCGTTCCGTCAAAAGAAAGTAGATTTTCGATTAGGGCCTCTTCAGAAAAATCTGTTTTTTGTGCGTTCATGCATGAGGTTGCGGAAAACAGCAGTGTAAGTGTAAGGTAAGCGAGTAGTTTTTTCATTATGAGCTTTTATTTGCTAACGAAGGTTTATGCAGAGAAAACTGTCCCAAGAAAATGTTGTGTTTTTAGTGCAGTCTTTTACAAGAATTTATTGCTAATCTGTCTCTATTTCATGGCTTTTTCGGAAGTCAGTATCATCAAGAAAAACATGTTTTGTTCTTTTTCGTTTTTGAGGAAAATATTGCTTCTTCACCGTGTATACAAAAATTAAGGTTGTTATAGCCATAATTGTGCAACCTAAAACGATATTAAAAGTTACTCCCAGCGGTGGTTTCTCCATAGCAGCGACATAATTTAAGAGGTAGTAACCTAGTAAAAAAGCTATGATGCATACCAAAATGGTAATATTGTTCCTTTTTTTTCTCGCTTTTCTTGTTCTTATTATGCTCGCTTGACTTTGACTTCTTTTTCTCTGTCCTGTATTTTCAGCCATGATTTTTTTTGAAATTGGAAGGTTATAATTTTAATAACGCTTGGTCATTATAATGTACTTTTTGAACAATGGTTCCTTTTTTCATTACCACTACACTTGGATTAGCTCGTTCAATGGTTTTAAGCGTAGTCCCATCGCAAAAATAAAAATCAAATGTAAAACCAAATTCCTTTTTTGTTTTTTCTATGTCAACTTCCGATGATGCGGTCATCGCAATTACTTTATAACCTTTTGCTTTTGCTTTTTGATGTAGACCTTCTAAAATCGCAAGGCCTTTTTTGTCTGATTTTGATAAGTCATATGTTACAAATAACAGCAATTTTGGTTCTTCAAGCAGTTCGTCTTTGTAGTCTGAACCATCTTTCTCCATAGTAAAATCATGGATAGGAGGTTTGTAACCTTCAGAAACGATATGATCAATTCGTTCTACGAATGTAGCTCCAGCTGGTATACTCATTAAATCTTTTTCAGTGAAATTTTTATTGACACCATTTACCTTATACACAAATACCATTTCAACCACCGTTTTTGGTGCGCCTTCTGGAATCTCCATTCCTTTTTGAATATTGGTTCCGACTTTATAAGCTCTAAAATCTTTTAAAGGCAAATGATTCAAAACCCAATATCCCATAAAACCACAAAGAACAGCGGTCAAACTCACCAGAGCATTTCGGAAATTGTTATTAAAGAGCGGTTTTATTTTATTAATATTCAAAAACAAAATGGTAATGAAAAATAATAAAATGACATCTTTAGTGAAGGATTGCCATGGTGTTAGTTTTAGTGCATCGCCAAAGCAACCACAGTCAGTAACTTTATTGAAATAAGCAGAATAAAAAGTAAGGAAAGTAAAAAATACAATCATCAAAAGTAAACTCCATATCGTAAATTTCGACTTGAAACCGATGAGTAACATAAAACCCAAAACCGTTTCGAAAATGACCATAAATAGAGCAATTGCTAAAGAATAGGGAACAAAAACCGGAAGATTTAAAACAGTTTCACTGAAGTATTCTGCTAATTTGTATGAAAATCCTACCGGGTCATTTAATTTAATTAAGCCGGAAATAATGAATAATAATCCAACAAAAATTCTAGAAAATTGTACTACTATGTTCTTCATTTGATAGGTTTAATTTGGAATAGGTAAATATAAACTAAAATTATAGTAAAAAGAAAATGAAAAAAGATAAAATTAAGATTTTGATTGTATCAGAATCAATGCAAAAACAGCATAATTGATCATGTCTTGGTAATTGGCATCAATGCCTTCCGATACAATTGTTTTTCCTTTGTTGTCTTCGATTTGTTTCACGCGGAGCAGTTTTTGGAGTATCAAATCTGTCAATGAGTTGACCCTCATTTCTCTCCAAGCTTCTCCATAGTCATGGTTTTTGTCTTCCATTAACGATTTTGTGGTAGCGACTTTGGCATCGTAAAGTTCAGCCGCTTTTAAGGTTTCCAAATCAGGTTGTTCTACAACACCTAATTCAAGTTGAATCAGTGCCATAATTGAATAATTGATGATGCCAATAAATTCTGCTTGTTCATCTTCCTCAATTTTACGAACTTCGTTTTCCTGTAAACTTCTGATGCGCTGTGCTTTGATATAAATTTGGTCCGTTAAAGAGGGTAACCGGAGAATTCGCCATGCACTGCCATAATCTTTCATTTTTTTTACAAAAAGGTCACGACAAGCGGCAATTATAGCATCATATTCTTGTGAAGTATTCTTCATTATTATTGCAGTATATTTGTACTCAAAATTTTTACCTAGTTTCCGTCGTGTCAAACGATTTCGGGTCAAAAATAGCTTTTTTTTTTGGATGTAAATCTATTTTTATAATTTACCATGACAATTAATTGCCTCGGCCAACTGATTGATTTAAGTTCCCCAAAAGTCATGGGGATATTAAATGTTACCCCAAATTCATTTTACGATGGAAATCGCTATAATAGTGAGAAATTGATATTAGATCAAGTTGAAAAAATGCTTTTGGAAGGCGCTACATTTATCGATCTGGGAGCTTATTCTAGCAAGCCAAATTCGGAATTGGTTTCTGAAGAAGAAGAAATTGCCCGCTTGATACCCGTGCTGCAATCCGTTTTGAAACATTTTCCTAATGCGATACTTTCGATAGATACTTTTCGGAGTAACGTAGCGAAAATTAGTCTCGATTCAGGCGCTGCAATTATCAATGATATTTCAGCTGGAACTTTGGATGAAAATATGTTTGAAGTAGTTTCCCATTTTAACGCACCCTACATCATGATGCACCTGCGCGGAACGCCTCAAACAATGACTGGTTTGACTCATTATGAAGACATTGTAAAGGAAATGCTTTATTATTTTTCTGAGAAAATTGCCAAGGCAAGAAGTATTGGGATTAATGATTTGATCATTGACCCTGGCTTTGGTTTCGCAAAAACGTTGGATCAGAATTATGAGGTTTTACAAAAATTGGAATTGTTTCAAAATCTTGACTATCCGATTCTGGTTGGAATTTCTAGAAAGTCGATGGTGTATAAAGTATTAGAATCCTCAGCTGATAATGCTTTAAATGGCACGACCGTTTTAAACACGATAGCTTTGTCGAAAGGCGCTACTATTCTTAGAGTGCATGACGTGAAAGAAGCTGTTGAAAGTGTGAAGCTATTTGAAAAAATGACTGCGAAATTGTAAAACCTTAAGGTGAGAAGAATATTCTACCATAACCATCAAAAGGATCACTGATGATGATACGGTTCGTTTTTTAGAATTGTAAAGGCACGATACAGCTGTTCAATAAAAAAAAGCCGCACCATTTGATGAGAAAAAGTCATTGCTGAAAGTGAAATTTTACCTTGCGCTTTTTCATATACTTCTGATGAAAATCCGTAAGGACCGCCGATGACAAACACCAATGTTTTGATTCCAGAATTCATTTTCTTTTGCAATTCACTAGCAAAATCGATACTTGAGTAGTTTTTTCCGTTTTCGTCTAATAGGATTAATTGATCGGTCGGACCGATTTTAGACAAAATCAATTCGCCTTCTTTTTCCTTTTGTTGACTTTCAGATAGGTTTTTGACATTTTTGATGTCGGCTAGAATTTCAAATTCAAACTTAATATAAAAAGACAATCTCTTTTGATATTCGTCAATCAAGAGCTGCAGGTGTTTATGGTCGGTTTTTCCGACAGCAATGAGTTTGATATTCATAGATTACTCCTCATTTTCTTTACCAAAAACAACGTTAATTAAGAGCGCCGAAATAGCTCCTATGGCAAAAATCGACAAGAATTCGACGGTGCGAATATCTTCTGTTCCAGCCATTCGTGCATAGTTAACCAAAGAAACTAAGAGCAAAACCGTGAGGAGTATTTTCTTTTTCTTACTATTCATGACCAAACTAAGTTTACATCAAAAGTACTAAACATTTTCCTTTCGTTCAATTTTCGACCTAGAATATTGCTACTGGGTTTTTGATGAATTCCAGTTCTGATACGTCATTTCGAACTTAATTTCGTTTTTCCCATGTAGTCCGATGTCTTGCCAGCTTGATTTTCTGTAAAATTGCTCGGCTCTTGAATTGGCTTCAGTTCCCAACCACACCGCAGTTCTTGTTTGCTCGAAGTACCAATTGATCATCGTATCGTGCAACTTTTTTCCGATTCCCTTTTTCTCAAATTGTGGATCCATAAATAAAGCCCAAATATTATTTTCTCGCACATCGACAATGGCAAACCCAACGATTTTATCTTCAATTTCTGCAACCCAACCTTTCCCGCGATTTGTAATGAATTCGAGATAATCTTCATATGGCACAAGTGCTGGATCGGACAATTGGTTTTCATGTACAGACAATCGAATTGACATTAACTGTGGAATGTCTTGTATATTGGCTTCTCTAATTTTGAAATTGAATATCATTTTTTAAGGAATAAGTCTCGCACAGCGGCCGCCGTTTCGTAGTATTTTGTATTGCCGTCATACGCAGTGTGGAAGAATTTCTTTTTATTGATTGCAGTAAAATAGCCTGTTTGGCTTGAAAACGCGGTTGACTTACCATTGATAAAAAATCGGAATGATTCGATGTCCACTTTTTGCAATCGACTCATTTCCGACTGAGAAAAAGCATAGTAAGAGATTATTTGATTGCCTTCGATTGTTCTTAGATTTTTATCGGTACAAATAATCGTCGTGAAATCCTTTAAATCAACATAAATATTACCCGTAATGGAAAATGCAGGATTGTTGGTTTCTACTGCAATTTTGAGATAACCACCTTTGTCTGATTTGGCAATTTGAATTGTTGCCACGCCCGACAAGACATAATTGTCACACATAAAATTCCAAGTAGGCGAGGCAGGATATAATTTAGATTGAACGGTCATCGATTCTTGACCTAGAAGTACGGATGTTATGAAATATAAAAAAAAGGCTACCGATTTTTTGCTCATACTTCGTTTTAATTCGTTTTCCTTTTTTGTTGATTAAAAGCGTGTTAACAGAGAATCTACGCTGCCGCAACTTTACTATTTATTAATAAAAATATCTTTCCAATCTTTTGAATTGACTGCAGCAATTTGGTTGCTTTTGTTGACCGTCACTCGCAATTCTTTATTTGCAATTTTCTTTTCGTATAAAGCTTTATAGCGATAGATGATTGTCTGATTTATTTGGTCGTGATAGGCTTCAACGAACTTTAGTTCTTTAAAATCACCATATTTTTGTTGAAATTTCGAACAAATTTTAGACAACCGCTGCAACGTCATATTTTTTCTAACTTCAGTCGTAGCTTCCTTTTCTGTAAAGGGAACAAACTTAGAAGTATTGCAAGTCATCAAAATCTGTTTGCCTAAAGCTGTTGTTTTATCTTTTTGTATGATATCAATTTGACTGTCGGATAGTCTTTCCATTGCAGCGACTGGTTTTTTGTCAACTGAAACTTTCTTAGATTTACACGCCAACACTAAACAAAAAATCAATAAGAACGATATCTTTTTCATAGTCTTGCCTCTTTACATTCTTTTTATAAACGGTGTTTATTCATTTATATTGGAATGCTAAGCAACAAAACAATAGAAACAGCGTGTTTTGGGCTATTTACGATTTAGAATAGACTAGGATATTTTGTCGGATTGACTTCACTCATCATCCCATATACTTTTTCATAGATGTCTTCTACGGACGGTTTTGAAAAATAGTCGCCGTCTGTTCCGTAGGCCGGTCGATGTTCTTTGGAAGTTAACGTCTGTGGCTTGCTATCCAAATAGTCGTAAGCATTTTGCACTTCAAGAATTTGTTGCATTATAAATGCTGATGCGCCACCAGGAACGTCTTCGTCAATTACTAAAAGTCGATTGGTCTTCGTGATACTTTTCACGATATCATGATTTACATCAAACGGCAACAAAGACTGAATGTCTATAATTTCACAATCGATGCCTTTTTCCATCAATTCTTTTGCAGCTTGCTCCACCAATCGAAGTGTTGAACCATAAGAAACCAAAGTAATATCATTTCCTTCTTTAATTGTTTCCACAACACCAATTGGTGTTTTAAATTCACCCAAATTGGTTGGCATTTTTTCCTTTAATCGATAGCCATTCAAGCATTCTACGATGAGTGCAGGTTCATCGGTTTGTAATAGTGTATTATAAAAACCGGCTGCTTTGGTCATATTTCTCGGAACCAAAACATGAATACCGCGTAATGCATTAATGATCATCCCCATTGGTGAACCAGAATGCCAGATTCCTTCCAAGCGATGTCCACGAGTTCTGATGATGAGCGGTGCCTTTTGTTTTCCGTGCGTTCGGTATTGTAGTGTGGCTAAATCATCGCTCATGATTTGAATCGCGTAGAGCAAATAGTCTAAATACTGAATTTCAGCAATAGGTCGAAGTCCACGCATCGCCATACCAATTCCCTGTCCCAAAATAGAAGCCTCTCGAATTCCGACATCGGCAACGCGAAGTTCTCCATATTTCTCTTGCATGCCGTCCAACCCTTGATTGACATCCCCAATATTTCCTGCATCTTCACCAAATACCAGTACTTCCGGATATTTTGTAAAAAGTGCATCAAAATTGTCACGCAAAATCATTCGTCCATCAGCATCTTCGGCATTTTGATCGTACGTTGGCAAGACCTCTTTCGCAGTAAAAATATTTTTATCTGAGGTCGAGTATAAATGAGAACTAAATTTAGGTTGAATTTTTACAAGGTAATTTGTAATCCAATTTGACAAGTCCGATTTGCAGCTTTCTGCAACAATCATTCGTAAAACCTTGCGAGCGGTAGTCAAAATATCCTTGCGATTTGGCTCTTTTATGGCTTTTAAATCGTTTGAAAATTTTTCGATTAACACTTTATTTTCGCTTTTGTTAGCAATTGACTCTAAGAGTGTTACGAGTTCATTTTGTTCCGCTATTATAGGTGAAGTAAATGCCGCCCATGCTGTTTTTTTTCCTTCCGCCACTTCTTTCTTCGAACTCGAATCTACTTCAGTCAACTCTTCTTCTGTTGCGATATTAAAACTAATCATCCATTGTCTCATTTGTTTGATACAATCATGATCGCTTTCCCAATTTAAACGGTCGGAATCTTTATAACGTTCATGAGAACCTGAGGTGGAATGTCCTTGTGGTTGGGTGAGTTCATTTACATGAATTAAAACAGGCACATGCTCTGTTCTTGCAATTTGCGATGCTTTTTCAAAAGTGGCAATTAGCTCTGCGTAATCCCAACCTTTTACTCGGAGAATTTCATATCCTTCATTTTCTTCATCTCGCTGGAATCCTTTTAATATTTCAGATATATTTTCTTTGGTAGTTTGGTGTTTGGCATGAACAGAAATACCGTAGGCATCGTCCCAAATGCTAATGACCATTGGCACTTGCATAACTCCAGCGGCATTGATCGTTTCGAAAAACAGCCCTTCTGAAGTACTCGCATTTCCGATGGTACCCCAAGCTACTTCGTTACCATTTACAGAAAAATTAGTGGTGTCAATACCAGGCACATTGCGATAAATCTTTGAAGCTTGCGCCAGTCCTAAAAGCCGAGGCATTTGGCCAGCAGTTGGAGATATGTCGGCGCTTGAATTTTTTTGTTCTGTTAAGTTTCTCCAAGATCCATCTTCATTGTTGCTTTTAGTGGCAAAATGACCACCCATTTGGCGTCCTGCTGACATCGGGTCAAAATTAATGTCCGTGTGTCCGTACAATCCAGCAAAAAACTGTTCAATTGTCAGTTCGCCAATCGCCATCATAAAGGTTTGGTCTCTGTAATAACCTGATCTAAAGTCACCTTTTCTAAATGCTTTTGCCATCGCCAATTGAGGCACCTCTTTGCCATCGCCAAAAATGCCGAACTTGGCTTTTCCTGTTAGTACTTCTCGGCGTCCAAGTAGACTACATTCTCTACTGATGACGGCAATTTTATAATCGTTAAGCACTTCTTTTTTAAAGTCCTCAAAGGAAAGTTCAGTAGTAGTTTCAACTTGTGTCATAAAGGCTGGATGTTGCTTTGGTCCACAAATTTAATTAAAAAACTTGTAGATTTTAGAATGATGCGAAAAATAAGTAATGTGATTTTTCTAATTTATTTTAGATTACTACCTCATAAATTATTCAATATGCAATAAAACAGTGGATTACTTTTTAGATTAGCATTATTAGTCAATGAATAACACTACTAAAACCACTTTCTTGTAAACAAATTGATGAGCACTTTTGGGTCGATTGTAATTACAATTCTTATTTTTTCACCGTAGTTGTCCTGTGCAATCTCCCAGCCATTGTTGGAATAGATTGGGAAGTAGAATTCGAAGTAATCCGGCACTAAGTTGAAACGAATCCCATTGTCATAAACAAATTTTTCGGGCGTGTTACTATTTTTAACCAATCCCAAGTCGCCATAAATTTCAATCCAATTCCAGACATTGAAACTAACATTAGTAGTGACTAACCATTTATTGACCGATTCTGGCAAGACTTTCGACTTAAAGCCGCCGTCACCCATAATAAATTGTTGGCTAAAAATACCAGATTTCTCTGATCTTCCCAGTAATTCCTGTTCAAACAAATAGTCATTTAGGGTTGAAAGTCCAAAATTGAAAGTACCAGAATCGGTCTTATCATAAAGAAAACTTCCCGCGAATAATCGAAAATTGAACTGTCGATTATTGCGAAACAGCCGTCGATAATTTATTTCAGCAGATACTTTTCCAAATGAACTTGAAATTTGTGTATCGGTTTGAAAGTTAGAAAAATTAACTAGTTCTTGCTTGCTGGCAATGTACTTGAAATTAAAAATCGAGTAGTTTTCTATGTTATTATCTAAGACAATTTTTGATTCTTGTTTTTGAACCATATTGTATCTAAAAACAAGTGCTTGCCTGTCATTTTTTCGAAAATCATTGTCTCTAAAATTGAAGGAGAGATTTGGATTTATCTTGAAAAACGAGGCGTCTGGCGCATAATTAAAATACGATGTACTTAGACCATATCGAATATAAAACAAACGTCTATCTCGAATGAATTGATTAAAACTCATCGATGAAAGTCCACGAAGTGATCCCGTATTTGGCGAATAAACTGGGTTGATGTCATAATTAAAAGGTTTGTTCAACAAAGTCTTGTTGTTGAATCGAATTCCGGGAGAGATTCCATCATATAAATTATACGTAACTGAGGGAACATAGATGATTTGATTGGAATTTGGATCTTCAATATCTTTAAACAGCACAAATTTAAACGGCCGATTATTTCCGAAAAAGCTTTTCAAAGCATGCCAATTGTTTCTTCTATTAAACTCTGGAACTTCGTTGTTATAATTGATTACAATCTTGTCCGCCTCTTGTCGATCAACCGTAAAAGTGCTGTCTTTCTTAATGTTGTCGTACCATTTTTTGAATACGATATTCTTATTTTTCAACCCATATACCGGAATAGGCACCGTTGTTCCTGTCCTGTTTTTAATCGTGAATGTGATGCTGTCTTTCGTTTTTGAAACCTTCTTAAACGAAAAGTCAATCAAGTCTCTACTGCCAATTATCGATCTGAAAAACCAGTCGATATCTTTAGAAGTTCCTTGTTTTAGCAATTTTTCATAATCGCTGGAACTGCATAATTGTGCAGCACTTAAACCGTAAAAATTCGTAATCGACTTGGATACGATTTGTTCCTCGAGATAATGGTCTAGATAATTCAGACTCAATCCAGCTCTGTATTTGGAGGCGATTTTTTCATTAAAACGAATCAAAGAATCCTTAGAATTCGCTATTGGTTGATCTAAGTTCTTTCGCGCCATAAACAAATAGAAGTAACTGTACTGATCATTAAAATCCAGGTTAATAATGTTAAATCCTTGCAGGACTTTAAGCCTTGATAAACCACCAAGCATTTTCATCTCAGCACGATTTTCTTCGATGTATTTGATCATCAAATACACTTGAAATCCATCATAAACCCAATTATCCTTCCTAGAGTCCAATCGCATGGAATTCTTTAGAAAATTATTCAAGTACGTCTTTAGAAATTTTAATTCATAAACAAATTCATCTTGAAATACATTGATGAAACCGGGCAATTGATTCAATCCGTAATAAGGATTTCGTTCGTAATCGACTTCAGAAACAGTAATTTTATCAAATGGGTATTTCCCAACATTTTCACGAACATAGTTGACAACGCGATCAATCATTAACGCTTTTTGAATATCAGTTAAATTACTGCTATTCAAATCAGTAACAACCTCTACTTCATCATTTTTGTAGCTGTAAAATTTTGATTTCGTTTCTATATACAAACTAATATCTTGTCGCTCTTTTCCACTAAAGCTATAAGAAATTCGTTCGTCTATTTTCGCCGAACTCGATTCCTTTAAGTTCGAAGTTATCTTATAAGCAGTGGGAATATTCAACACCAGTTCATAATCACAGATTCCATTGGCGATGTCATCAGTATCGGCATTGCTGTATCGAAGAAACTCATGGTTTTCATAACGAGCTGGCACCAAATACCAATCTCTTAAGTTGAAGCTATTTTTCGCAGCGTCATAACCATATTTGGTAAAACGATCGGATGTAATTTTTACTAGGTAGGAGAGATGCAACACTTTTTTTTCGAATGGAAGTATCTTTTCAGTCAGCGCAATTTCTAACAAATCTACTTGACCTTGCGGTCGACTCCAATCAACGACTTGATTGTTATCATCCACAATGACAATCGAATTGGTATTCCCCAATTCTTTTTCTGGCGCAAAGTGAAAACTTCTTACAAATTCATCCGAAAATCGTTTTCCGAGATAAGAATTTTTGTCTGAATAAGCATTCATCCAATCATTCAAAACCAAAGTTTTTATCGTATCGTTGGTTTGATTGAAATAAGTAAGGTCTTGAACTACGGTTAATGTTTTGTTCTCAGCATCCAAATTTGCCCTCAACTTGATCGTATGCTGCGCATGCAACACGGTGGTTGCAGAGAAAGCAAGTAGAAAGGATAATCTCGTTAGTATTGACTTCAAGTTGGAAAGAAATTATTGGATAAGAAAACGAAAAGCGAGAACAAATCGTATTAGAAATTTGGACTCAAATCGTATTTTTTGTAAAATTTATCCAAAACGTCCAACACTTCGTCTTCGGTATCAACAATCTTGAATAAATCCAAGTCTTTTTCGCTCACGGTTTTTTCTCTTTCCACCAAAACTTCTTTGACCCAGTCGATCAAGCCAGACCAAAATTGCGTGCCGACCAAAATAATCGGGAATTTTGCAATTTTCTTCGTTTGAATCAAGGTCATCGCTTCAAACATTTCGTCTAAAGTTCCGAAGCCACCAGGCATCACGACGAAGCCTTGCGAGTATTTGACAAACATTACTTTTCGAACAAAAAAGTAATCAAAATTCAAGTTCTTATCGCGATCGATATACGGATTGTAATGCTGCTCAAAAGGCAATTCGATGTTCAATCCTACCGAGGTTCCGCCACCGAAATGCGCACCTTTATTGCTCGCTTCCATAATTCCGGGACCGCCACCAGTGATGACGCCATAACCGGCTTTACTGATTTTGAAAGCAATTTTTTCCGCCAACAAATAAAATGGATCTTCGGGTTTCGTCCGCGCCGATCCAAAAATAGAAACACAAGGACCAATGCGTCCCATACTTTCATAACCATTCACAAATTCCGCCATGATTTTAAAAATCGCCCAGCTGTCGTTGGTGCGGATTTCATTCCACGTTTTTTGCTTCAGTTTATCTTGGATTACTTTATCCTCGTCATTGTCAAAATCTTCCAATCTCATGTTTTTTAACTTTTATTTTTTAAGGAGCTGATCCTGCTATCCGCTAAATCTTTTGTTCTGAACCCCAGAACAAAAGGATGCCGCTGCTATCAGGGCTAGAACTTCCGCGTTAATCGAAAAGCGCGCGCTAAAGTAGTTATTTTTTTAAAAATTTGATTACTTCGCTCGCATTTCCTTTATCAAGTACCAGATTGTATACTCCAGAGGTTAAATCCGAAACATCAACCGCAGCAATATTACTTCCATTATGCGACTTAACGAGCTGCCCTAAAGTATTGTAAATCTTGATGGATTGTCCATCAGTACCGGTAACCACAGAAAAATTTAAAACCGAACCCACCGGATTTGGAAATACCGAGGTCACGGGTATTTCAAAAGTATTATTGGAGAGCACTTCGGCAGAGAACTTAGCCACAAGAAAATCATCATCGTCGTGATTTACACCGCCACCTTCAAGTATATCGGAACTCGAATAGCCTACGGCCAAAAAGCCCTGGTTGGGTGTTTGCCTTATATCGTTAAACAGGTCAATACCCATGGCACCTATATATTTCTGCCAGAGTAAATTCCCTTCTGCATCCACCCTAAAGAGCCATGCATCATAATTCGGGTGCGGTCCGATAATGTCACCGTCATTATTAGTACCCGTGAATCCCGAAGCGACAAAACCGCCATCAGGTAAAGCGGCTACGCTTTTGACAAGCTCGGTGTTTGATCCACCATAAGCTCTTTGCCAGAGCATTTCGCCATTGGGAGTGGTCTTGATCAGCCATGCATTATCAGTATTGCTGTGGCCTGCTAAAATATAGTTTCCGTCTGCGGCAATCCGCATGTCATAAATCCTATCGCCCAAAGCGCCACCAATGTTTTTTTGCCATATTAAATCCCCATCAGCCTCTAATTTTAAGATTGTACTGTCAAAAGAAGACATTTGGCGGTCCAAAAAAGCTACCAGATATTCGCCTTCGTTCGTCTGAATGACGCTTAAGGTTTCTTGCTCGTAATTCCCTCCAAAAATCTTAATCCATTGTTGGTTGCCATTCGAATCTATTTTTAGGACGATGGCATCACAATCACCACTATTGGAATTAGTCTTTCCAGCAATCACATAACCGCCATCTGCCGTATTCTGGATGTCATTGCCGCAATTCTCTCCGTAAGTTTTTTCTATTGCAGGATTCCTGAGCCATTGAGTTTCATCACCCAAAGGCTGTCATAGCTATCCTCACAAATAACATCGCCGTTGCAACTCCCGACTGTTCCGGTTATCACATATCCGCCGTCATTACTGATTACGATGCTTCCGGGATAATCGGTATTGTTGCTTCCTAAAGTTTTATCCCAAGTGATATTGCCTTGCGCGTCGAGTTTTACAACCCAAAAATCGATGTAACCCGGCGTATCGGAAATATCGCCATCGTTTGAAGATGTGTTGCCTAAAATAATGCAGCCGCCGTCAGGAGTAATTTGGACTGATAATGCTTCTTCATTATTCGAGCCGCCTAAACACTTTGTCCATTCAAGGGTTGGGGCTTGTGCATAAAAGAGATGAGTAACAAAAGCAAAGAATAGTAAAGTAATTTTTTTCATAGCTCTTTTTGATTTTTTTTTAAATATACATAAAATAATCAGCGCCAGAAATTTATCATAAAAAAGCAGCATAAAGAATGTGAACGTACCATGAAAAAAAAATGATTTGCAAAAAAATAGAGCTCGTGCTGTAAAAAGTTTTAACAAACTAAATTTAGAGATAACTTCAAAATATGTGAAATTCCAAAATATCCTACTTCTATTTTGAAACCAATTCTTTTCTTAAAAACTCCGCCGTAAAACTTTTTTTACTTTTTACCACTTCTTCCGGCGTGCCTTGCGCCACCACCATACCGCCACCTTTGCCGCCTTCTGGGCCGATATCAATAATATAATCCGCCAATTTAATCACATCCATATTGTGCTCGATAATCAAAATCGTGTTGCCTTTGTCGACCAACTTATTGATCACTTCCATCAAAACACGAATGTCTTCAAAATGCAATCCAGTTGTCGGTTCATCGAGGATGTAAAAAGTATTACCTGTGTCTTTTTTTGCCAATTCTCCCGCCAATTTAATGCGTTGCGCTTCGCCGCCCGAAAGTGTCGTGCTTTGTTGCCCTAGTGTAATATAGCCCAAACCTACATCTTGAATGGTTTTGACTTTGCGGTAAATCTTCGGAATGTTTTCAAAAAACGGCACAGCTTCATCGACGGTCATGTTTAAAATATCAGATATCGATTTGCTTTTGTACCGAATCTCCAACGTTTCGCGGTTGAAACGTTTTCCCAAACAAGTTTCACATTCCACATATACATCGGGAAGGAAATTCATTTCAATCGTTCGCACGCCAGAACCTTCGCAGGTTTCGCAGCGTCCGCCTTTGACATTAAAACTAAATCGTCCGGCTTTGTAACCGCGAATCATGCTTTCGGAAGTCATCGTAAACAAATTCCGAATTTCAGAAAACACATCAGTATAAGTCGCTGGATTAGAGCGTGGTGTTCTCCCAATGGGACTTTGATCAATATCAATCACTTTGTCGATATGTTCCAAACCTTCGATTTTTTTGTAGGGTTTGGGTTTTTTGACGCCATTGAAATAAAATTCATTCAGAATCGGATACAAAGTCTCATTTATCAACGTCGATTTGCCACTACCAGAAACGCCAGTGACGCAAATCATTTTACCCAAAGGCAATTCAATAGAAACATTTTTTAAGTTGTTTCCTGTTGCACCAGTCAATTTTAAGAATTTTCCATTGCCTTCACGACGTTTTTTAGGAACTTCTATTTTGAGTTCACCGTTGAGATACTGCGCTGTCAACGTATGGTGTTGCAAGGTTTCTTTTGGCGTTCCGATGCTGATGATTTCGCCTCCGAATTTTCCGGCACGTGGACCGATATCAATAACGTAATCGGCGCGTTCGATCATGTCTTTATCGTGTTCGACGACAATTACCGAGTTGCCAATATCGCGCAATTGTTCTAACGACTTAATTAATTTATCATTGTCGCGTTGGTGCAGACCAATACTCGGCTCATCCAAAATATACAAGACTCCGACGAGTTGTGAACCGATTTGTGTTGCCAATCTGATGCGTTGCGCTTCACCACCAGAAAGTGATTTTGAACTTCGATTGATGGACAAATAATCCAATCCCACATTCACCAAAAAATGCAATCGATCTTTGATTTCTTTGATGACTTCGGTGGCAATTTTCTTTTGTTTTTCGGATAAATATTTTTCCAGTTGATCAAACCAAACGGTCAAATCAGAAATATCCATCGCTGACAAATCGTTGATGTTTTTGTCATTGATGCGGAAATACATCGATTCCTTTTTCAAACGAGAACCTTCGCAAATTGGACATTCTATTTCGTCCATGAATTCTTTTGCCCAACGTTTGATGCTCGAAGATCCGCTTTCGTCGTGTTGGTTTTTGATGAAATGAGAAATTCCTTCAAACTCTATTTTGTATTCTTTTGTAATGCCTAATGTTTTAAACGCTACTGCGAATTTTTCCTTGCCACCATACAAAATCATATTCATTGCTTCTTCCGGAATCGATTCGATGGCATCGGTAATTTTGAAATCGAATTTTTCGCCAATAATTTCCAATTGCTTGAAAATCCAAGTGCTTTTGTATTCGCCTAATGGCAAGAAACCACCATGCTTTATAGATAGTTTCGGATTTGGAATAATCTTTTTTAAGTTGATTTCGTTCACCGTTCCCAAGCCATTACAGTGGTTGCATGCACCTTTTGGTGAATTGAAAGAAAACAAATTTGGTTCTGGATTTTGGTACGAAATTCCAGTGGTCGGACACATCAGATTTCGGCTAAAAAATCGAATGTCATTGCTATCGTGTTCTAAAATCATCAAGATATTCTCGCCATGATGCATGGCAGTTTGGATACTTTCAGACAATCGTTTGTCGTTCTCTGCGGTATCTTCGACAAGCATTCTATCGATGACAATTTCAATATCGTGGGTATTGTAACGCTCGAGTTTCATCCCTGGCGTGATGTCTTTGATATCACCATTCACACGAACTTTGAGAAATCCTTGTTTCGCAATTTGTTGAAATAACTCGCCATAATGTCCTTTTCTGGCGCGAACGACTGGCGCTAAAATATTGATGCGTTTTCCGATAAAATTCTCCGTAATTAATTCCTTGATTTGGTCGTCGGAATAGGAAACCATTTTTTCTCCAGTGTTGTAACTGTAGGCATCGGCGGCACGTGCGTATAGCAAGCGCAGGAAATCGTATATTTCTGTAATTGTTCCAACGGTAGAACGTGGACTTTTACTGGTGGTTTTTTGCTCGATGGCAATCACTGGAGAGAGGCCATCAATTTTATCTACGTCAGGACGTTCTAATCCACCTAGGAATTGTCGGGCGTAGGCGGAGAAAGTTTCTACATAGCGGCGTTGTCCTTCGGCATAAATAGTATCAAAAGCCAACGACGACTTTCCAGAGCCTGAAAGTCCAGTAATGACCACTAGTTTTTCTCGTGGAATGGAGATGTCAATGTTTTTGAGATTGTGGACGCGTGCGCCTAAAACTTCAATGGTATTTTCGGTATCTAGCATGATTTAATGGCAAAGCGCAAAGGTATTATAATGAATAATTATTAATGAATAATTAACAATTTAAATCGTTGCATAGTTGATAACAATTTGCGAGAAGTCAGCAAGGTCTTGCGAAATTTTCAATCGAATTTTGTCTTAACCACATTCAAAGCATAAATTTTATTATGATATATATCATATTTTATTCTTATTTAAAAGTTTAATTTAGAGCACTTTAAAAAGTAATGAATTAAACGAACGGTGGTTTTTTATTAATTGCATTAGGGTAATCTTCAATTGACTTGTTTTGCAACAAACAAATTCTTTAAAACAAAACAATTAAAACAAAGCATTATGAAAAATTTACAAAAAATCAAATTCAGTGTAGTAATGGCCATGTTATTTATGCTTACTACTTCTTCAATGTGCAGCAGTGACGATGATGACAGTCCAAGCTCAAACAGTAACAATCCTACGGAAGTAGTTAACATTGTCAGCAATGGAACGTGGAGGATTACTTACTACTACGACACCGACCAAGAAGAGACAAGTAATTTTAATGGTTACAATTTTACTTTTGGAGCTGGTAATGTTTTGACAGCATCAAATGGAACGAATGATTATCCGGGTATTTGGTCAATTACGGATAGTAATAGTAACGATGATAGCATTGGTGATTTAGATTTTAATATTGCATTCAGTTCACCAGCGCAATTTGAAGAACTTAGCGATGATTGGGAAATCATTGAAAAATCGGCAACAGTTATCAAACTAAAAGATGTTAGTGGCGGCAATGGTGGAACAGATTACTTGACATTTACAAAGAATTAATTTCACAAGTGTTTATAAAATGAAAACATGAAAAACACTATGAAATTATCAATGGGATGCTTGATATTCCTTATTAGTTCGAATTCGTTTGGACAGTATGCTTTAGAATGGGAGCAAAATGCAGGTCAAGATTCTAAAAAATCTGTGATGAGTGCAGTCGATTCGCAGGATAATGTTGTGGTGACAGGATATTTGCAAAGCTATAGAATGTACACAAGAAAGTATGATATCACAGGAACTTTACTTTGGGAAGTTGAAGATGCGTCAGGAATACCAAGCATTTATGAAAAACCAAATTGGATTAATTGTGATGCTAACAATAATGTACATGTGGTTGGTCATCAGTATTCTATTGGTAATTTTGAATACCCAAATGCAATTGTGGCCTTAAAATATAGTCCAACAGGAACATTGCTTTGGAGAACTGTAATTCCTGTAACTATACTTATTAATAGTACAACCTCTTTTGATTGCCGCAGTGTTGTTGATGTAAGTGGCAATTTGTTCATCGGAACGGCAATTGTTGGTGGCGTCTTTTTATATAAAATAGACACTGACGGAAATTTAATTTTTTCCAATTCTAGTGCGATCAATGCCCCTAAAAATTTTAATGGGATGCGTTTAAGAAATAATAAAATCGCTTTACCAACAAGTAGTGGAACTCCAAATGTTGCGCCTGTTTTTGTCTATGATACTTTAGGGACACTATTATGGACAGCCAATGCAGCTGGGACACTGGCAGCAGATGTAGAAATTGACGAGAATGAAAATGTGTATGTATTAAGCAGTCTTCAGTATATGCCAAACCCGATCACTTATGATTATGATGCACAACTTACCAAATTTAGCCCAACAGGAAGTTTACTATGGACCGATCATTATGATTTTGGCGGCTATAATTTTGTAACACGTATGACGTATGTAAACAATCGAATTAGTGCCATTGGTTATGGAAATGCGGTTGGTCTTAAATGGCAAACCTTTCAAACAGATACTGACGGAACATTGCTTTGGTCTTCACCATACAGTGAGCCAAGTCCTTTAACAGCAAGCGATTCGTATCCATATTATGTTTTAGCAAAGCCAACAGGTGAAGTAATTGTTACGGGCGTTGGCGGACCAACACCTGATCCGTTTAATCCGTCGTACAATCAAATGCCGATTGTTCAATACAGCAATACTGGAATTCAAAATTGGGTGAGTACTCCAAACATTTATGCTGGAACTGGTTTGGCAACTACGTTTGCGAGTGATGGAAGTTTATATGCTATTGGTTCGAGAAACATGTATGTTTTTCATTATGGTACGGGCGCTCTTTCTACGAATGAAAATAGTATTTCTTCTAAAACGATTGTTGCTCCAAATCCCTTCTCCGACAAAATTAGTATTACAGTAAACGATATAAATCTACCTGCGAATGCCACTTTATTTGATGTTACAGGAAAGGAATTGCTTTCTAAGAATCTAGAAGAAACGAGCAATGAACTTGAATTGTCGTCATTACAACGCGGAATTTATTTTTGCCAATTGACCTCAAACGCGAAAACTGAAACTGTAAAAATCATCAAGAAATAATACTTTGTCGTTTAAGTAGGTGTTGTTGAATTTTATCCATCCAAAAGCAGAATCTGGTAATCATATAACTCTTTCCAAAAGATTTAGAACAGATGTTAGTATTTAAAGCACATACTTTACAAGTTAATTATTGTTATTCATGTTGCAATAAAAAAATCAAATAGCAGTATGAAAATTTGAATTTACTACAACCAATCAAATTAATTATGACCTAAAAATGATGAAAAAATTACTCTTAAATACAGTCCTTCTTACTTCTTTTTTTATTTCACTACAGGCGCAAATCGTCGATCCTAATTGGAAATATCTCCGAACAACCAACACAGGTATCGGTGGCGATTATCAGTTTGTTGCAGAAGCTGATCAGTGCGGAAATATTTGGACAGGCGGATATCTTCCGTTTCATGCTCAAGGTAGCTTGGTGCGTTATGACCAGAGTACATGGACTTCGTGGAGTAATTTTGAAGGCTATATTCCAGGTTCTATTGTAACTGCAATTGCATTTGATAGTAATGATGGTGTCTGGGTTGGTTGCGATGAAAACCAAAATTTTAATCTGCATGGCGGTGTGGCCCATTATGATGGAACAACTTGGGAAATGTGGAATGCTACAAACTCACCTTTAACAGACGATTATGTGGAAGGCACTGTAGTGGACCACAATGATAACGTATGGATTACTTTTTATAATAATCAAACTGGCGCCGGTGGAATTGCAAAATATGATGGCACCACTTGGATTGTTTACAATCCTTCTAATTCAGGTTTGCCCACCACTGAAGTAAAAGACATTGATGTGGATGCACAAAATAATATCTGGATTGGGTGCAACTTAGGTTTGATCAAATTTGATGGTACTAATTGGACGCTTTTTACTTCAGCGAATTCCGGACTTTCAATAAACAATGGCGTTAAAGATGTAGAAGTGGATGAAGTAACAAACAAAGTCTACGCAGTAACTGTTTTTTCCATTGATATATATGATAATGGGACTTGGACGCACATTAATAATACCAATTCTCCTGTTGGAAATGCGCAATTGGCAGAGGTTGATGCGCATGGAGACAACATAATTATTGGTTCACTTGGCAGTACATCCGCAGCTTTTATTTATGACGGCGCTTCTTGGACAACGCACCTTGCACCAAACCATGTATACGATGTTCGCATTGGATACGACGGAAAATATTGGATTTGTGGTATTGGTTTCATAGAAAAATATGACGGCACTACTTGGAAAACGTACGATAAATTCAATACCGGTTTACCTGCCATGCAAAACTATGATGTGTTTATAGACAGCACTAATCGCGCATGGTTTGGTAGCGCACTTAATGGTGGTATAAGCATGTTCAACTGTCCCAATTGGGAAAGTTACAGTTCGTATAATCGCAACCATTTTCCGCAACCCATCACGTATACAGGAACAGGAAAAGGTGTGACAGAAGATAGTTTTGGTGATATTTGGATGCTTTATGATGGTTCGCCAGGTGGCGTCGTGCAAATACCAAATGGTGATGTTCAAAATTCAGCAGCATGGGTGGTGTGGGATAATGTTTCAGCTGGAATTCCTTTAGGATTTACTTCACGAATTTGTGCTGATAAAACAGGAAATGTTTGGGTGGGTTCAAGTCTTGGTACAACTGTGGCAAGATATAGTCACACGACGAACTCATGGACAAACAATTTTGATATCTCGCAAATTGGTGGTGTCAGTGAAGTTCAATCTATTCGTGTGGACGAATCAAATAACGTTTGGGTTTGCGGTGGAAGTGGACTTGCAAAATTTGACCAAACCAATTGGACATTTTATACGTCATTCAATTCACCGATACAAGCCGGCTTTGTCAACGATATTGCATTTGATAATTTGGGAAATAAATGGATTGCCACGGAACATGGTTTATATAAGTTCGATGATACCACTTGGACTTTGTACGACCACACCAACACACCTATGTTTGGCGATTGGGTAAGCGCTATCGTGTTTGATTCTAATGGATTGTTATATATCCACGCAGAAGATGGTGTCTTTCCCGATGTACCTCAGGGACTGTTTTCTTTTGATGGCACTTCATGGATTACCTATACCACTGACAATTCTGGATTACCGGAACAATTTATTAAACGAATGTCCGCTGACACACTTGGAAATATATGGATTACAACGCCAGGACAGGGCATTGCAATTTTTAATCCAACAGGTGTTGTTGGATATGATTGTTTAGATAAAAGTTTGCAAATGTGTTCAACGCTTGCAGTAATCGAAGAAAATAGTATAATTGAAAAAAGTCTTGTCGTGTATCCGAATCCTTTTCAATCAACCACAACTTTAGAATTCAATTTGTCCGAAAATAATAATGCTTCTGTTTCCGTAATTGATATTATGGGAAGAACAGTTCTAACTATTAAAGCTCATGAACTTCAACAAGGTAAAAATAAAATTGTAATTGATTTGTCAAAATTGAATAACGGAATTTATTTCTGTAAAGTAACATCTAACGGAAAAATCCAAACTGCCAAACTTGTGAAACAATAGCCTTTTCGTTTTACCCAACTACACAAACAAAATTGTTCAGCGACACCTCTACGATTGCCCTAGCCCGGATGGAAGTGATTATCCTTTTGTGGCGGCGTTCGACGCAAAAGATAATAGCGCACAGCCGGATTTAGCTCCTAAAAACAATTATTCATTATTAAATATTTGTTACTCAATCGTCATTGCTTTCAGTTTCTCGCGATACGCTTCTAATGCATTCGCTTTAGAGATAAAACCAAAGTATTTTCCGTTTTTAATAACAGGCAGAAAATTGACGTTGGTTTTTTCGAATTTTTCCATCACGATTTCCATGCTATCGGTTGGATAGACAATCTCGATTGGCGGAATCATGATTTCCTTGACAGGCGTATATTTTACTTTGAATGCGCTGAAAATAATCTCTCGAATGTCATTGAAATGGACGATACCAAGAAGCTTTCTATCTTGATCAATGACAGCGAAGATCACTTGATTGGAATGTGAAATGAGATCGACCAATTGCTCTAGATTTTCGGAATCTGGTATAGTTAAATAGTCGGTTTGGATGATTTTTTCGGTTTCTAAGGTCGAGAGAATGTTGGTGTCTTTATTTTCGGTAAATGCGTGCCCTTTTTTGACCAGATTTATTCGATCAAGTGAATGTTTTTCGAATCGCTTTGAAATCGCAAAACTGATAGACGAAACAATCATGAGCGGAATCATTAAATCGTAACCACCAGTGATTTCTGCAATTAAGAAAATCGCTGTTAATGGCGCGTGAAACAGACCGCTCAGAATTCCAGCCATTCCCACTAAAGTAAAATTGCTAATCGGTAAATGTGCCATTCCAAGCGTGTTGATGATTTTCGAAAACAGGAAACCAGCGTACGAGCCGAGGAATAGAGAAGGAGCGAAGTTGCCACCATTTCCGCCGCTTCCTAAGGTGATTCCAGTGGCAAAAACTTTGAGTAATAAGGTCATTCCGATAAATAAAATGAGTGCCCATGTATTGTTTCTGAAATCACTAAAAAGCGTGTTTTCTAGTAATTGTTGTGGATTGTTTTCAGATAAAGTTCTAATGCTTTCGTAACCTTCGCCAAAAAGTGTGGGAAAAATAAAGATGATGATGGCTAGAATAGAAGTGCCAAATAAGGCTTTTTTATAAGGTTTGAATCTTAACCGAGCAAAGAAATGTTCGACACGTTGAAAGTTCCGCGAATAATAAATGGCTGTTAGTCCAGTGAAGATTCCCAACAGTATATAATACGGAATGTTATGATAATTGAAAGTTTGCTGTTGGTCGAACGACAATAAAATTGATTCGTCAAGTAGTATTGCCGAAACCAAGGCGCCCGTTGCTGCGGAAATCATGATAGGCGTGAAAGCTGAAATACTTACATCGACCAATAACACTTCGATAGCAAATAATACGCCTGCAATGGGCGCATTAAATGCAGCAGCAATTCCAGCTGCAACACCACAACCAATCAGCAATGTTCTGTCTTTGTAACTGAGTTTATAGCGTTGCGCATAATTCGAACCAAAAGCGGCACCAGTAATGACGATGGGGCTTTCGAGTCCAGCGGAACCGCCAAGTCCTACGGTTAATGAACTCGTAACAATTTGCGCATACATTTGTTTCCGTGGAATGATACTCGCTTTTTTGGCAACAGCGTAGAGAATTTGAGAAGTGCCTTTTTCGATGGTGCCACCTAAGAGTTTTTTGACAACAAAAACGGTGAGAAGAATTCCAATGACTGGCAATAAGCTATTAATAAAACTTAACTTGAGAATTCCATTAATAGATGTTGCAAAAGTAAAAACCCAATGGGCAAATGTCTTTAGGACAATTACTGCAAATGCTGCAGAAATACCAACCAATACGCTGGATAAGAATAAGAATTGCTTAGTCGAAAGTTTGGTTTGAGACCAAGCAATGACACTTTCAATTTTGCGAATACCTTTTTTAAACATGTTGTTTGGACGAAAACGCTAATTTACGACTAAAATGAACTTAAGAAATATTTTTTAAAGCCTCTTTTGTACTTAGCGGTTTTAAAATGGTTTGCTTTACAAATTCTTTGACTTCATTGGGGTAAAATCGGCCGTATTCTCGCAATGCCCAACCAATGGCTTTTTGAATAAAAAATTCTTTAGAATGGGCGTGTTTGATACATTCGCTGAAGAGAATTTCGGAATTTGTGTTTTGCTTATAACTCAATTGAAAAAGAATTACCGAGCGATTGAGCCACATATGGTCTGATTCAGAAAATTGTTGAATGACTTTTTCGGTTTCGTTTGGAAATTCAATTAAATACTCTCCCAAAATATACTTCGCAATCGTGTCGACAGAATCCCACCAGGAATCTGTAGTAAGTATTTTTTCTATGAGTTGAATATCGTCGAGTTGGTAGTTTTTCTTTAAGTTTTTGATGAGAATTTCGATAGCACAATAATGCATTTCACGTTCTTTGAAATCAAACAATTGCAGTGCAATCTCGCGAGAATTTTGTTTGACTTCATCATGATGTTCTTGCCAAATTGCTTTAAAAATCAATCTTCGTTTTTCGGTTTTGATGCCGTAGAAGGGAAAGTGATTTTTCATGTAGTTTTCCATGGGAATAGCTTGTTCCTTGGAGCTATTTTCTTGGAAAGCTTTTTGTAATGCAGTGATAAAACTCATATTAAAATCCTTTTGCGGTGTCGTCGCCTCGGTAATCTGCGCCACCTTCTAACTGACCGTTTGGTAATTTTAGAATGGCATCGACTTTACCAATGACCGGCGCGCTCTTTTCGTTACCAAAATATCCTTTTTTTCGCAAACTGTATATCAAATTTGGAGCAAAACGATTCGGTTCAAATAGTACTTCATCGGGCAATCCTTGGTGATGAAATCGTGGTGCGTTGACGGCTTGTTGCATATTCATTTTAAATTCATACACATTTAAAATTGTTTGCAATACCGAAGTGATAATTGTAGAGCCGCCAGGTGATCCCAAGACCATCAGTAATTTTCCTTTTTGTTCTACGATCGTCGGCGTCATCGAGCTGAGCATTCTTTTTTCTGGGGCAATGCTATTGGCTTCAGCACCAATTAAACCGTACGAATTTGGTTCGCCAGGTTTGCTGCTAAAGTCATCCATTTGGTTGTTAAAAAAGAAACCCAATTCCTCAGAATATAATTTGGAACCATAAGCACCATTTAATGTTGTCGTAGCAGCAACGGCATTTCCTTCGGCATCGACAATCGAGTAATGTGTGGTTTCGTTGCTTTCTGAAATGGTGACGTTTCCGTGAGCAACTTGAGAAGAAAGTGAGGCTTTTTTCCAATCAAAATTTTTCATGCGTTGCTTGAGGTATTTTTTATCAAGTAACTGGTTTTTAGGGATTTTAATAAAATCAGGATCGCCTAAAAAATAATTTCTATCCGCATAAGCGCGTCGTTCGGCTTCGGTCAGTAATTGAATGTATTTTTCTGAATTTTGTCCGTAAGTTTTCATCGGATACGGTTCAATCATTTTCATGATTTGTCCCAACGTAATGCCACCGCTGGATGGAGGCGACATCGAAATAATCTTCAAATCTTTGTACTGAAAGGTAATGGGATTTCGCCATTTGACTTCATATTTTGCCAAATCTTGCATAGATAGAATGCCGCCGTTTTTTTGAATGAATTCGACCATTTTCTGAGCGGTTTCGCCTGTGTAAAATTCAGCAGGACCATTTTGCAGAATACGCTCTAATGTATTGGCCAGATTTCCATATTTGATTGTGTCTCCCACTTTATAGGTTTTGGCGTACATGGTTTCCGATCCACTTTTCTTGTTGATTTCCTTTTGATTGTTATTGATTTGTTTTAATTGCTTTTCTGTAATTACCACGCCTTTTTTTGCCAAAGCAATCACCGGAGTCATGATTGTTTTTAAAGGTAATTTTCCAAATTTTTGATGCACTGCAAAAACACCTGCAATAGTTCCAGGAACTCCAATAGATAGAGCACCATTGATACTTAAGTTCGGAATCACATTCTTGTTTTTGTCGAGATACATGTCTTTACTCGCTTTGATTGGCGCCTTTTCACGATAATCTAATGCTCCAATCTCACCGTTGGCTTTGCGATATACCATAAATCCACCGCCTGCAATATTGCCTGCATAAGGATACGCCACCGCCAAAGCCAATTCAGTTGCCACCATCGCGTCGAAAGCATTGCCGCCTTGTTGCATGATTTCAACGCCAATTTGAGAAGCTTCTTAACGTGCGGAAACCACCATGGCTTTGGAAGCGATTAATCCCGTTTGTCCATATAGTGTTTTACTGCATAATATGAAAAACAAAAGCATTACTATTCTTTTCATAATTTCGATATTTTTTCCTCAACAAAAATCTTTAAGTCACTAAAGAATAAGGTGAATTCCGATTCGAATTCGTCATAGTATTTTTCCAATTCCTCAATAGCGTATTGCATTTGAGAAACATCTTTGGTGCGATGGTCCATTTGGGTTAGTATTCGCGAAATGCCTTGTTTATGTTGATAATTGACCAACCAATTGTGTTGAATCATATACGGTTTCATTTTTTGCGTTTTTTCATTCAAAATATCATGATGCGTCTCCAAGGAGTGATAAAATCGCTCGACAAAATCATCTAGTTTTTCGTTAGAATAATTTGCCCAATTCTTTGCTAGAAAATGATCATAGAATATATCGACAATGACTCCAGCATAATGATGATAACGTTCATGTAGCCGTTTGGTACTTAGACGAAAAACAGGATGGGCATCAGTAAAGGTGTCGATGGCTCGGTGCAAAATAATTCCTCTTTGAACATCAGCGGGTAGATATTCATAGTGTTTTCCTCGAATGCCGTCTGCCATAAAATTCCCGATTTTGATTAAATCGTTATCGCCGGAAAGATAGATATGTGCTAGGAAATTCATTTTTCGGAGTTACTAAGTTACTAAGCGACTAAGTTTCTGAGCTTAGTTTTGTAAATATATGAAAAAACTTAGGCACTACGCTACACTGTAACTCAGCAACTTTTTTATCTTTGTCGCTCGTAAATCAACTTTCATAAATCATATACAAAAATGACCTTAATCAAATCTATATCAGGAATTCGTGGAACCATTGGAGGAAAAGTTGGTGATAACCTAACGCCAGTTGATGCCGTAAAGTTTGCATCCGCTTATGGAACCTTTCTAAAGCAAAATTCTTCAAAATCAAAATTGAAAGTTGTCATCGGTCGCGATGCCAGAATTTCTGGTCCAATGATTCATAATTTAGTGATGAATACATTACTTGGTTTAGGAATAGATGTAATTGATTTAGGGCTTTCCACCACACCAACAGTTGAAGTGGCAGTTCCTATGGAAAATGCAGATGGTGGAATTATTTTGACTGCGTCACACAATCCAAAACAATGGAATGCCTTGAAGTTGTTGAATGAAAAAGGAGAGTTTTTAAGTGGCGCTAATGGAGAAAAGATTCTTGAAATTGCTGAAGCAGAAGCTTTTGATTTTTCTGACGTGGATTCATTGGGTGAAATTACCATTAACGATTCCTATATGGATATTCATATTGATGAAGTATTGAATTTGCCTTTGGTGGATGCCGAAGCTGTTTCCAAAAGGAAATTCAAAGTAGTTGTTGATGCGGTGAATTCATCTGGTGGAATTATTATTCCAAATCTACTGGAGCAAATGGGCGTAGCCGTGGTCAAATTATATTGCGAACCCAACGGTCATTTTCCTCATAATCCAGAGCCTTTGAAAGAACATTTGGGAGACATTTGTAAATTGGTATTAGAGGAAAAAGCGGATTTTGGAATTGTAGTCGATCCAGATGTAGATCGTTTGGCATTTATTTCCAACGACGGCGAAATGTTTGGAGAAGAATATACGTTGGTTGCTTGCGCTGATTATGTGTTGAGTAAAACTCCAGGCAATACGGTTTCAAATATGTCTTCTTCAAGAGCTTTGCGAGATATTACCAACAAACACAACGGAAGTTACCAAGCGAGTGCAGTGGGAGAGGTGAATGTTGTTGAGTTGATGAAGAAAACCAACGCGATTATTGGCGGTGAAGGAAACGGTGGCATCATTTACCCAGAATTGCATTATGGTCGAGATAGTTTGGTTGGAGTTGCCTTATTTTTGACGTATTTGGCAAACCAAGATAAAACGGTTGCTGAATTGCGCGCTTCTTATCCACAATATTATATGAGCAAGAACAAAATCGAATTGACGCCGCAGATTGATGTCGATGCGATTTTAGAAGCCATGACTGAAAAATACAAAAATGAAGATATTACTACCATTGACGGAGTAAAAATTGACTTTGCAACCGAATGGGTTCATTTAAGAAAATCCAATACAGAGCCTATTATTCGAATTTATACGGAGGCCCCGACGCAAGCAGCAGCAGATCAATTGGCGTTGCGAATTATTGATGAGATTAAAGCGGTGGCGGGGATTTAATTAGATTGTAAGACTTTAAGACTTTAAGATTGTAAGACTGTTAGATTTTTTTTACGGTCTTTAATTCCTGGTTGTTGGTCGACAATAATCAATGGTTTTTGGATTCGCCTAAAAACTAAAAAACATGTATCTTTGAATCAAAATTCAACTACTATGATTTCCAACGATTTGATGACTTTACCAACAGAATTAGAACGCTATTTTCAGCAATATCGCGACAATATTATTGGTGTCAATCAAGAATTCGAATCGCCATTTGGAACGAAAAAAATCATCTATACAGATTGGACAGCGAGTGGTCGATTATACCGTCCGATTGAAGAAAAGATGATGAATGAGTTCGGTTCATTCGTTGCCAATACGCATACGGAGACCACTGTTTCCGGTACCGTGATGACATTAGCGTATCATCAGGCGCGTCATATCATCAAGCATCATGTCAATGCGAATAGCGACGATGTTTTGATTACCGATGGAACTGGAATGACGGGTGTTGTCAATAAATTTCAACGTATCTTAGGGTTGAAAGTTCCGGAAAATTTAAAAGCACACACCAAAATTCCGCAAGAAGATAAGCCGATTGTGTTTATCTCTCACATGGAACACCATTCGAATCAAACGTCATGGTTGGAAACTATTGCTGATGTCGTTATTGTTCCAGCCTGTGAAAAAGGATTATTTTGTTTGGATAATTTTAGAAGTTTATTGAATAAATACCAAGATCGAACCATTAAAATCGCGTCTATTACTTCCTGTTCGAATGTTACAGGAATCAGCACGCCTTATCATGAAGTAGCTAAAATTATGCACCAAAACAACGGCTTGTGTTTTGTTGATTTTGCTTGTTCTGGACCTTATGTAAAAATTGACATGCATCCGGAAGATGCGGAAAGTTACTTGGATGCGATATTCTTTTCTCCACATAAATTTTTAGGTGGACCCGGAACGACAGGAGTTTTGATTTTTAATAAGAAACTGTATCGCAATATGGTGCCGGATAATTCAGGTGGTGGAACCGTATCATGGACCAATCCATGGGGTGAACACAAATACATCGACAATATTGAAGACCGCGAAGATGGCGGAACACCAGGTTTCTTGCAAGCCATCAAAACCGCATTAGCGATTCAATTGAAAGAGGAAATGGGCATTGAGAACATTTTGAAGCGCGAACACGAAATTGTGGACTATGTTTTTTCTGAGTTGGGTGCTGTTCCGAACATTAAGATTTTGGCGGGACAACACCACGAACGATTGGGTGTCATTTCATTTTATATAGACGACTTGCATTTTAATTTAGGGGTTAAAATGTTGAATGACCGTTTTGGTATTCAAACTCGAGGTGGTTGCAGTTGCGCGGGCACTTATGGACATTATTTGTTGAATGTTGATGAAGAAACCTCCCATAATTTAGTATGTCAAATTGATTCAGGTGATTTGATTCAAAAGCCAGGTTGGATTCGAATGTCGATTCACCCAACGACTACCAATGCCGAAATTCAATTTGTATGCGAGAGTATCAAAGCGGTTGCAAAGAACCATGATGAATGGAGTAAAGACTATAGTTACAACAAAAACTCGAACGAATTCATTCATCAAAATGCGAAGTCTTACGAGAAAGATTTGGTATCAAAATGGTTTCGATCTTGAGACAATTTTGAACTTTGGGTTCATTCAAAATTTAGCATTCAAAATTCAAAATAAATTACCGTTGGTGTTTCCAGCGCTTGTGTGTCCATAAGTAGTATTCTGGCGCTTCTAATATCTGTTGTTCTACCAACTTCATGAAGTGATCTGTAATTTCATAATTAGGAACTTCTTTGACGTTTTCGCTCAAGACTTCGAAACTCGCTTCGTAGAAACCCCTTTTTACTTTTTTAGTTCTCAAAAAAATCACATTCATATCGTATTTTTTTGCCAGCATTTCGCCACCAGTGTGCACAGGAACTTCAATTCCCATGAATTTCCCCCAATGATATGTAGTCGAAATCTTTGGAGATTGATCGCTTGCAAATCCATAGACGCAAAGTACTTTGTCTTTAAAATTCTTACTGATGGTTGGAATCGTTTCTTTGGTGGTGACCAAATGCGCTTTAAATCGTGAGCGGATATCTTGCACCAGCTTGTCAAAATACTTATTGGCAATACGTTTGTAAATACCGATTCCTTTATGATTGATATAGAAATTCATTGAAACCGCCCATTCATAACTCGCGTAATGACCGCAAAGTAGCGCAATACTTTTTTGTTTTTTTTCTAATTCTAGGTAGACTTCTAGATTGGTAAACTTATAACGACGTTCGATTTCTTTTTGCGAAATGGTCATGGTTTTAGCCATTTCAAGAAAAGTATCACAAAGATGGTGGAAGAATTTTTTTTCTATAATGAGGCGTTCTTTGTCTGATAAATGCGGCAGCGCGATTGCTAAATTTTCTCGCACTATTTTCTTTCGGTAGCCGATAATATAATATACGATGCCGTAAACGCAATCTGAAAAAATATAGAGAAGTCGGAACGGCAACATCGATATACCCCAAATTATAGGATAGATTAGTAGATAAACTAATAACTGCATGTAGTATTTTATTTGGGCAAATATACATTTAAATGAGGATTTAAATTAGTGAGTTTAACAAAAGCTATAGAAACAATTTCTATTTTTACAAAAATATAAACGACCATGCATCCGACACTTCTTCTGCTTATTGGACTTACAGTTTTGACAAGTTATAAGGGATTTAACGACCTCTCATTTTTTAGAAAATACGAATTTCATATCGGCAGTATTCGAGCGGGAGAAAACGTTCGCATGTTTTCCTCTGCGTTTCTGCATGGGGATTGGGGTCATTTGTTTTTCAATATGTTTACTTTATATATGTTTGCGCCAGTTGTCATTAATTATTTTGATAGTTTTTCTTTTCTGGTGATTTACTTTGGTAGTTTAGTATTCGGAAGTTTATTGACTTTACTATTTCACAAAGATGAATACAGTTACCGAGCTATTGGGGCTTCTGGAGCAGTAACGGGCGTTTTGTATTCGGCAATATTGTTGCATCCTGATATGAGTTTATATTTGTTTTTTATTCCGATTCCGATTCCAGCTTATTTATTCGGAATTGGTTATTTGCTTTATTCCATTTATGGCATGAAGGCGAAAAACGACAACATAGGTCACACCGCTCATTTTGGGGGAGCCATCGGTGGTTATTTGATTACGATTTTAAAGCAACCTGAAATGCTCACTGAGAATACTTTTATGGTTGTTTTGTTGGCCATTCCCATTGTTTTGCTTTTTGTTTTGGCTAAAGCTGGAAAATTATAGTGGCATGTCTTTTGGTAAACGGAGTTTCGAAATTTTAAAAATAGTTATCCCATGAAAAAAACAGCAGTAATTTTAGTCTTGTTATTTACAACCTTTGCGCAAGCACAAGAAATCAAACCTATTCCGATGATTAATGTTTCAGGTGAGGGAAAGGTGAAAGTCACTCCAGATCAAGCAGCGATTTCGATTTCAGTTGAAACAAAAGGGGCAAAAGCCACCGATGTAAAAAAGGAAAATGATACAAAGATCGACGCGGTATTGAAGTACATTAAGAAAATGAACATTGCAAAAGAAGATTTTCAAACGCAACGTGTTAATTTGTATCCGAACTACGATTACGAAAAGAAGAAAAGCAATTATATGGCGACGCAAACCGTAGTTGTGCTATTAAAAGATTTGAATAAATACGATACGTTGATGGACGGATTGGTTGATTTGGGAATTAATAGAATTGACAATGTTGAATTCAAGTCTTCAAAAATGGAATCATTGCAAACCGAAGCTCGAAAATTAGCCATTCAAAATGCGAAAGCCAAAGCAGAAGATTTTGTTTCTGTTTTGAATCAAAAAGTTGGAAAAGCGATGACAATTTCGGATAATTCACAAACATACTATCCGCCAAGACCCATGTATGAAATGAAAGCAATGGCTATGGCAGACGGTGGAGGTGGAGCTCCGAGAGAAACTTTAGCAACTGGCGAAATAGAGTTGGTGGTGAATGTCAGTGTGAGCTTTGTGTTAGAATAAACTTTAATGAAAATATGAAAAAGAAGTCTCGATTTGTCGAGGCTTTTTTTTTGAAATAGATGTTAAAAATGCGCTTCAACGTTTTTATAAGTTAGTTACGGAATAAAAGAAGGTAGTTAAGAGGAAGTCTTTAATTTTGTTCTAGAAATCAAAGAAGATCCCAAGTCTACTTTTTAATATCCTAAAATTTAATACTATGAAAACACTACTATGTTTCGCTGTTTTTTTTCTATTTACGAGTGTAGAAAGTGCTTTTTCTCAGGAATATCATCCGATGCTCCATAACTCTACTTGGTTACTTTATGATTGGACTTCTCACGGTTTGCCTTCTGAAGAAAGAATGATTGAACAAGCAGAAGATATTGTTGTTGGTTCTCATACCTACAAGAAATATATTGACCAGTTTCCAAGTTACGATAGTTATTCGAATTTGCTTCACACAGTCTATTTGAGAGAAGATGTAGCCGAAAGAAAAGTATATAAAATCGTTGATGGTGTTGACTTATTGTTGTATGATTTTAATCTAGAAAACGGCAGTACGATTTATCAATACGGGAACACTTTTACTGCGACTGTTGATTATACTATTGTTAATAATGGGAGTCGAAAAAGAATAACGCTAAAAAGCATTGAAGAATATTGCGGAGAAAGACTTACACAAGTTTGGATAGAAGGTGTAGGTAGCAACAAACATCCTTTTTATCCTGATTATAGTATGTATAATGTGTGTTCTGCTAGCGGCGGCATGATGGTTTTTACCAAGTGCAGTTTTCAAAACGGTGAACATATTTTTGGAAATCCAGATTGTGCATCATTGATGCCATTGGGAATAGGAGAAAGCGATATGTTAAGTGATAACATTAGCGTTGCTCCAAATCCATTTGTTTCTGAACTCGCTATCGAATCAGCCATTGCTTTTAACAATGCATCATTGAAACTTTACAATGCAGTTGGGCAATTGGTTCGAGAAATCAACAATTTTTCAGGGCAACGCATCATATTAAACAGAGAAGATTTAAGTAGCGGCCTTTATCTTATGCAATTGTTTGAAAAAGGAAAATTGGTAAAGTCAAGTAAAGTAATGGTGAATTAAATCACTTGTTATTTAAACTGAAATTGCATTCCAATTCTAAATTGTTCATCCCATTTCAATACATCGATGCTTTCTTCTTTGATGATGTTGAAATATTGAAATTTGATCATCGCATTATAACCATTCATTTGATAAGCAATTGCGGTCGAAAATCGTTCTGAATTCCCTTTCACCAAATCATTTAGGTCTAACTCTTCATAACGAGCAGATACAATTGTTTTAATATTTTTAATAAAATAATTGGCTTGGGCGATATAACCACCAGAAAGGACATAGCCTTTGGTTTGTTTTGCTGTTAAATTTTGGAATAGTGGATCGTTTTCGTTCTGCGGTTCGGATTTTATTTGATGAATTTCAAACTGTCCCGAGAATCCCATATACTGAAAAGAGGCATCCAAACCATAAACATATCTTTTTCCATCGATTACTTTAATCCCATATTCGCTCGTTGCATTGTCGGGAAAGGCTTCGCCAGCAGGCAGTTTTTTATTCATAAATCGACCATTGACACCTAAAGAAAACATAGGAATTGGCGTGATTCTATCGTCGATTTCACGATAACGATATCTTGATGGGTACGAAATATCAAATCGACCGATATATTCTAATTGACCACTGGGATCGTTGTCACCGGTCAACGAAAGTTCACCCAAACCGGTATATGCGCCAACATAAATATTAGCTCTTTGTTTCCAAAAGTTTTTCATTAATGTTACTCCAACATCTCTTCGAGAGAAAATTGAACCTCGAACCAATTCTGCTCTTTGCCAGTAGGGAGAAAAATTGAAAGGATTCAAAGAACTTCTTGAATAATAAACTTTTCCGTATCCCATTTCAATATCGAAAAATTGAAACCCTTTATATTTCATCGTCGCTTCCATGAGACCTGGGTTTTCTGGATCAATTGCGGCACCTTGGTTATTGGCTGCCATGTCTGCAAAATCGACTTTTAGATTGTATTCGTAGTCACTTCCTACGCGACCCTCGATATCTAATTGTGCATCTCGCAATTTAAAACGGTTTTTTGAGCGGTCTTCTTCACCAAATTTTAATAGGCGCTCGTTGAGGTAGGTGGAAAAGCTTCCAGAAATTTCTAAGATATGTTTTCCATTAGAAATAGTGACTTGAGCGTTCGTTTTACCAATGAAAAAGAACAACGCTGTGGCAAGTATAATTGATTTCATTTTATTTTTTTTCTGGATTATTGAAATAATAGATTCGTTGCATATCGTCACATGCGATGAGTAGATTTCCGTCATTATCAAATGCCAATCCCTCTGGATTGATAACGGGTAGTTCCCATTTTTCGACTACTTGGTACGATGTTGCATCGAGTTTAAAAACTGATCGGTCTTCATCACTGAGTAACCACAAATGGCCGTTATGAAAAGTAGCAGCAGAAATATCACGTGCAATTTTAGATAAGTCTATTTCATTAATAATATTAAAATTGACATCCAACTCTAGCAATGTTATCGGATCTTTTTCAACCACTAAAATGAAAGTGTTTTTAGTTTTATTAAAAGTCAATGCTTCATACGCTCTATTTCTTCCACCACCAAAAGGAACCGTAATCGTTTTGGTTTTTTGTAATGAAACTCTGTTGTAAACATAAATCTTACGATGTCTCTCATTTACTGCATAAACATTGTTTTCGTCGACATAAACTGCTTCAAAATCGGCATCGTTTTCCTTTACTTTTCTAATTATTTTACCTTCTTTGTCCGTTTCAAATAGAATTCCATCATCGCTTACAACGAAAAAATTTCCCGATTTCGGATCAAAACAAAGGTCTGAAGGCTCAGGAATTTCAGTAGCAATCCAATGGGTTGGTTTTAAATTCGCTACCTTTTGTGCCATGCAATTGAGTGCGAGTAAAATAAATCCAACAGCCAATATTTTTCGGTTCAAATTCATCATTAGTATATATTTTAAAATACGTTTGTAAAAGGAAAATTTATGGCAAAGGAATGCCTTCTAGCGTAACATTGTCAAATCGGTTATTGCCGGTTGGATTCGCTGCTGCATCGCCAGCAAACTCTATTTGCAATTTGAAATTCGGATTATTATCGACTGTTTCGATGGATGAAAAGTCGATTGAAATCAAATCTACTAGCGGGTCAGGCGTTGGATTGTGAGAGGTTTTATTTAATCCAGTTGTGATATAATTCGTGCCATCGATAGTATAACTATAATTTTGAATTGTTGCGCCATTATTGCTCCGTGATAATGCAAATTGTAGCACCACTTTTTTATAGCCGACGGTTGGTAAATTAAAAACCAATTTTCTTGTATTGCTTGGATTTCTAACTTTCAGGAGGCTTTCTGCCGGGTCGTTATTTCTTGCGTTAATCGTGTATCCGCCGATGTCGCCATCCATATATCCATCTCCAGTTCCATCGTAGGTAATGGAAGCAGTCCCTGTTATTGCGGCGAAATCTGGAGCTATTGATGTAACCGTCCCAACTAAAGTATTAAAATTCCAATAGTAAATGAGTTCACTCGCTGGATCAATTACAATTGGTTTGTCTACTTCAATTGACCGATCTTCTGTGCATGCAGTAAAAATAACTACTGCTATTAACAAACAAAATAGTTTCTTTTTCATGGTTGAAATTTTGTCAAAAGTAATTGAACACTTGTGCGTTAAAGTTACACGTAGGTTATATGATTGTAAAGTTTAAAATCGACCATAACATTAACTTAAAACAGTCTTAACACGAGATAGATTTTCATCTAATATTGAGACTCTGATAGTAAAAAATTGAGTTCGATTTATTTCAATGAATTGCTTTATTAATAGGTGTTTTACGCTCTTTTCGTTCATTTTATTTAAAGAATTCAGGTACTTTAATATTTTACTTTTTCATAACATTTTGAAAATTAGTGCTTGATAATTTGATTCTAACTTTGCCGCAAGTTTATTTGATTAATTAATCTTCCTATATAAAAGTGTAATCATTGTGAAAACAACTTTCCTTTCAAATTGTAAAAATATCTTTTTTGTATTTGGGTTTTTGTTGCTTACTTTAGGTAGTGAAGCACAAATCACTTCATGGACATTCGATCCTTTTCTTGGAACAACGAGTAATCCATTGCCAAATATTGGAGTAGGCACTGCTTCGATTGTTAATTTAGGTGGAGGGACTGTGACCCCAGGAGCAAGAACTGGTATGGCTGGCACAGGATGTGGAGTTCAAAGTGGTGTCACCGCTTGGGCTTTTGAACCTTTTGATCCGGGTAGTTTCAATGAATCCAATGGCTCGCAATTTAACTCTTCAACAGTCGGTTATCAAAATATTACCTTTACTTGGGATCAACGATGGTCGAATACTGCGGCAAACACAGTTCGCTTGCAATATACAACTGACGGCAGCACTTGGGTTTCTTTTACTATGACTGGCGCTAATACCACTTTTTGTAATGGGAGCATCAATGGGAATGGTTGTTTCGAGGCGAATTTAGTTGGTGATGAATATCGACGTACTTCAGTCAATTTTACGGCAATATTAGCAGCAAATAACAATCCCAATTTTGGAGTAAGACTGTTGGCTTCTCATTATCAGGCGACGGGTCAGTTCAGACAGGTTTCTACTCCAGCATTGGTTGCAAATCCATTAGGAACTTGGCGATTTGATAATGTTAGTTTTAACGGAACTTTGTTGCCTGGACCGACAGCCTCTGTGATTACTGCTGTGGCGCCAACGGCAGTGTGTTTGGGGGCGACTGCCAATATTAGAGTTACGATGACCGGAGGCACTGGACCTTTTACGGTGGTGTACTCCAATGGTGTAACTACATTTACAGTTTTTAATTATTTGAGCGGTACCAACATACCTATTATACCTGCCGCAACAAGAACCTATACGATTGTATCAGTGACCAACGCTAATGGAGTGGCCGGCACAGGAAACAGTGGCAGTCCATCGATAACAGTAAATGCATTACCAGCAGTTCCGACAGCCACTAATCTATCAACTTGTCTCGTTGGGGCATTTACTATGACCGGCGGTAGCGCACCTCCTATAGGTCATACCGGTAGCTATAGTACTGGAAGCCCTTATGCTGGTCCTACCACTACGTTTACATACACAGTTACCAATTCGGTTACCGGCTGCTCTCGATCTAGTTCAACCTATACTTTTACAAGAAATACGGCACCAGCTATCAGTTCACAGCCTTCGCCATCAGGAGCGCAGACAGTTTGTCAAGGTCAAGCCTTTTTACCAATAACTGTTGTAGCAAGTGCATCAGGAATAGCGTATTCTTGGAGGAGAAACACAATTGCTAGTACCGTTGGCGCAACAACACTTCCGTTTACAAATTCAGCCACTTATACACCACTTTCGAATTTTGTAGGTATCATTCCTGGTCAAGCCTACTATTATTATGTAGTAGTCAGCGGGACTTGTACGCCTGCAGTTATTAGCTCTTTTGCTGGGCCTTTTACCGCTTTACCTGCCGCTGTTGGTGGAACAGCTTCTGGTGATCAATCGGTTTGTATCAATCCTCCTTCAGATTTAACCGTAACAGGATTTACGACCTCAATAATAAAATGGCAATACGCTACCGATTTTGCATTTACAACTCCAATTGATATTCCGGCAAGTGCTTCCGCTACTTTAACCTCAGCTCAAATGGGTGTTTTGTCAGCAACAAGATACTACAGAGCGGTTGCTGCAAATGGAATATGTGAGGCATTTAGTAATGTAATTACAATAACCTATGATTCGACAACTTGGAATGGTTTAGTTTGGTCAAATGGTGCACCGACTTCTGGATCAGCGGTCATATTTGCAGGAAACTATAATTCTTCTGGTGATTTAAATGCATGTTCAGTACAAATCACTTCGGGAAATGTGGTTTTTGGAAATTCAGTAACGTATCCAAATCATAATTTAATTATTCAGAATGGTTTGACAATTTCTGGCGGTTCATTGACTTTTGAAAATAATTCAAGTTTGGTACAAGTGAATAATACCACGAATGTTGGAGCCATTACCTATAATCGAAATACTACTCCAGTTCGCAAGTTTGATTTTACGTATTGGTCTTCTCCGGTAGATCTTCAAATTTTATCTAATCTTTCTCCTTTAACATTGGTAGACAAGTATTTTTGGTTTAATACCGCGATTTACAATTGGAATGCAGTCGCTGCCCCAGCCTTAACCCCAATGGATATTGGCAAAGGTTATATCATTCGTGCACCACAAACTTTCGATCCTGTAACTCCAGCCATTTATCCAGCTTCTTTTGTAGGAGTTCCTAATAATGGAGATTATATTGTTGATATTGTGAAGACGGGCGCGAATGATTTGAATTGTATTGGTAATCCCTATCCAAGTGCGATTAGTGCTAGCGAGTTTATCCAGGATAACACAAGTGCTTTTGGAATAGGCCCTGCAAATGGTACAACGCTTTATTTTTGGACCCACAATACACCAATTACAGGAGGTAACTATGTATTTAGTGATTACGCAGTTTATAATTTTTCAGGTGGGATAGGAGC
>JANMML010000009.1:0-136423 GCA_031373195.1 Flavobacterium sp.
CGCAAAGCAAATCAAGAGGCTATTGCCAATATAGTCTACGGTGGTGATTGGGGAAGAAAAAATCTAGGCAATATTTATCCTGGTGACGGATGGCGTTTTAGAGGGCGTGGTATCTTCCAGCTCACAGGACGCTCTAATTATGAGCAATATAAAAAATATAGTGGTGTCGACGTGGTTTCAAATCCCGATCTCGTGGCTACAATAAACATTGCAATTGATACCGCTGGATTCTTTTGGAATGCAAGAGGTTTGAATCCACTTGCAGATAAAAACCAAATCGAGTCCTTAACCAAAAAAATCAATGCTGGTTTGCACGGTTTGGATAAGAGAAAACAAAAACTTGCATTCTACAAAACTCAAAATTTAAGTATTGAGTTATTAAAAAAAAAAATCCGATTACTTAGATTATCTAATCCCTTTTACAACCCTTTCACTAGGTTTTTATTTGGTGATTAAAGCAATGAAATAATAAATTATTAATCATTAAAATCAAATTATGAAAAGTTGGAGAACATCATTAATAGGAGCAATTTTAATAGTTGCTGCAATCTGTTTTTTTGCAACAAATAAAGTTGCTGAAGGTGGTTTATGTCTAACTGCTGGTGTTGGTTTTCTTTCGTCGAAAGATCATAATCAAGTAGATAATTAATTTTTCAAAAATCCGATGAATACAATTGATAAACAATCTTTTAAAATTACTATTCCGAGCATCATTGCCATAATTCTTGCTACGGTCTCTATTATGTCAGCTCTTTATGCTTACCAATCAGTATCTAACAGTAAGTTCTCTGAAATTAAATCAAATATTCAGCAATTAAAAAGCAGTCAAGAAATTATGCAATTAGAGCAGAACAATGGATTTAAAATAATTAATAACTCTCGAATGCGTGACAGCGCGGATACCGTAAATAGTTTGCGAGCTATTAAAGAAGACTTAGCAGAAATAAAAAACTTGCAGTTGCAATCTCCTTATCAAAGAAGCTATACAGCCAATTAATTACAACGATATGAAAAACAGACTTTTCAAATACTTGCAGATACTCTCTTTTCAAATTGGTGTTAATGTGATCGGAATTCCAGTTTTTGAAGTTCACAAATTGGCAATATACAAACCACAAAAAGAAACGATAAAAACAGTCTGATGAGAAAACCAATATTATATTTTATCGTTCTGTTAGTGATCCTATTTAGTGCTTCACTTTTTTTGGTTTCTTGCAAATCCCAGCAACCAATCCAAGAAAAAACTGTTGTAATAGAAAACAACCAGCGTGTAATTGATTCGCTTCGAGAATTACTTATAAATAAAGCTATTGAGGACAAATTAAATATTAAGGTTCCCGGTAGCAATACTGGAAATGCCAATTTGGATTCTATAGTTAATAAGGCTGTGGCTGATATATTAAGCAAAATTAATTACTCAAAAACATCGGGCGATAACTCTTTTGAAATTCTATATGACGCACTTAAAAGGGAGCTGGTAGTAAACGCCAAAGTTGGGCAAACCACCTCAAGTAACACAAAGGTAACAGACACGAAAACAAGCGATAAAACAATTGATAAAATAAAAGAAGTTCCTGTAAATAAACCATATACAAAGCTCGAAAAAACTTTAATGTGTTTAGGTCTTTTGGTCGTTCTTTTTCTATTGTATCGGGCTATCGTTTTCTTTAGAAGTAAATTTCAATTAATAAATTAAGTACTGAAATAGTTATGAGTACCACTACAAAAATATTAATCGCTGGAGCTGTTTTAACAGGTCTTTACGTGTATGGAAAAAGTAAAATTGATTCTTGGAAATCGATACTTCCTAAGTTAAAAGCTATTCCTACTGGAATCGCTAATATCAGATTCGAGGGGGGCAAACTTAAATTCAATCTCGATGTTACAATTTATAATCCAACTGCGCAAGATTTTAACCCGGACCTAATTACAACACTAAAGCGTGTGATAATTACCGACAATCAAGGGGTTCAGGTTTTTCAAATCGGCGTAAATAAATCAAATCTGTATGTACCAGCTGGGTCAAGAGAAACCCTCAAGGGTTTGGCTGTTGAGATTCCAATTGCTTCAAATCTTGAAAATCTGCAAACACTTTTATCATTAAAAGCGTCCGACCTCAAAGCGCGTGGTGTAATTACTGTTTTGGGATCGGAATATTATATCTAAAAACTATGAAAAATTCGGGTGCGTTAAATGCTTATTCTGCCAATAAAGTTGTTTTGTCTTTATTGGATGATTTTTCGCATGAAAATAGCGCTGGGATGGCTGGGGTTGATTCAAATGACATTTACAGCTACATTACTGATTTAATAATTAATACCATTGCAAAAGTTGGTCATTTACCTTGGCAAAAAGGTTGGATTGGCTCTGGTGGTAAATCAGTAATGAATTACGTTTCTAAAAAAGAGTATACCGGAGCTAATTATCTTTTGAATTTCGATATTTTGATAGACGATGATGGCAACGGTTATTTAGTTCCTGCAAAGTTTGAAAACCCTTACTATCTTACTTTTAATCAAATTAAAGATGCTGGAGCTACACTGCAAAGAGGCGCCAAAGCTCGTCGGGTTATTTACTACAATTTCGTCTTGAATTTCAAAAAAGATTCTTTAGAATTCAAAACAGCCGATAAAGAAAAGTTTGCCCAGTTTGTTGCAGACAATAATCTAACTGAAGACGATTTGCGCCGTTATCTTGCCATTATTCCTATAATCAAATACTACAACGTATTTCGAGCCGATGATTGCACAGGGCTTAAATTTGAAACCGAAGCGAAGCCTTTAAAATATGTAAGTCCGATTGAGGTAGCTCAAAATATCATTGATGGTTATAAAAACCCGCCAACCTACACCTTTGTAGGAGACAGGGCTTTTTACCAGCCTGCAAATGATTTGGTAAATATGCCATTAATACAGGCTTTCAATGAAGAAAGTTCGTATTACTCAACCTATTTCCACGAGCTTGTGCATTCCACAGGTTCGGAAAAAAGATTGAAACGTGATTTTTCGGGTGCGAAAGGCTCAAAAAATTACGCTTATGAAGAATTGATTGCAGAACTCGGGGCGGTCTTTTTGTGTGGCGAAGCTGGAATTTTATTTCATACACTTGACAATTCGGCTAAGTATTTAGCGTCTTGGAATAAAAAACTTGTAAGCCAACTCGAAGCAGATAATCGATTTTATTTAAAAGCGGCGGCGGCGGCTCAAAAGGCGGTTAATTTAATTCTCGACAGAAATGCTATTGAAGAAAAACAAACTGAAAAGACAGAAAAATCAACGCCAAAAAAGATTGTAAAGCCAATGAAATCATTGCCTAAAAGAAATTTATCAAAAAAAACAGTCTCATTAAATGCACCCGCCAAACCAGTTGAGGTTCTTCGACCACAGAAAAAAGTTACTGTACTGGCCAAGGACAGAAAAACTGCTGAAGTAAAGCCGAAAATAGCTGTATCGGATCTGGCCAAAGATTCTTTAGCATATAGAAAAGCCAATGCAAATAATACATCCCGGGAATACTACGAAATTGACGATAAAGAAATTTCAGATTTTTTGGGTAAAATCGAGATAAAAAGCAAAGAAAGTGTTGCCATCACAATTGCTGGTGAGCAAGGATCGGGAAAAACGAGATTTGTATTTCAGTTAATCAACGCTTTTGCCAATAAATACAAAGTTGGTCACGCATCAATGGAGGAGCATCCCGATAGCGCACTATATGAAGATAAAGCGGTACAATACTGGAGCAATAAAGCGATTAATGAAGTCGAAGCCCCCGATATTTCATCGATGGCGCAATTGCATAAATTAATCCAGGAGAATGATGTTATTGTGATCGATAGTTTTCCAAAACTCAAAAAACTGGATAAATCAGTTTACTTGGATGATCTACGAAAAAAGTATCATGGAAAATTATTGATTATCATTTTCCAGCTTACGACCTCAAAGCAAATGCGAGGCGGTTCTGATTCTCAATTTGATGCGGACGTTGTGCTTTTTGCCGAAAAAGCCGATGATTACAAACAGAATTACATCTACATCGATAAAAACCGCTACAATGATCGGGATGATCTAAAATTTAATATTTACGATAGAAAAATTCAAAAGAGTCCGATCACTTCTTCTCGAGTACAGTCAAAAATTAGAAAATTATCTTTCAAAGTAACTTAATAATAACACCATGCAAAGTCTAAAAAAATCACACAGTAGTATTTAGAACTAAAACGGGAGGCGTGAAAATCGCACCGAATGTCCTTGCTCAAAGTCTTGCGCAAGCCAAAGAGATTGTAAAGCGTCAAATCAAAGTAAGAAAACCTTTCGGCAATGTTTGGCAGGGAAACCACGAAAACAATAATTTCAACCAGTAAAATAAAATACAATGGAAAAAATGCAATTTTACGATGTTGTTTATACCACCAAAGATGGTAAAACAAAAGTGTCTCATAAAATCAAGGCTACAAGCAAAGCACAGGCAATAGCTACCTTTAAAAAGGATATGAGGACCAGTCCAATATTTAAAAGTGTTGTTACAGCAGTTGGTATGGGCGTAGCGTTCCCTAAAGGAATGAAGAAAGTCATTGCTAAAAATATCAAAATTGAAGGTCTTTCTAAAAGCACTGGTAAAATTTTGAAAGGTTTCAAATATGTGAAAGGCGGCAAGATCGTAAGAACAAAACCGCTGGCAAAATGCGAGGCAAAAAAATAGTCATTCTTTGATGGATTTTTTAGAGCGTGTTGAGAGATCAACACGCTTTTTTTTGCTCCATATTGTACATACAAAACGTACTGTACTTTCCGGAAAATTATCGAAATTCTGCACTTTCAAGCGTTTTTCTCGCTAGTTTCCAATAAAAAGAAACAAAAGGAAACAGAAAAAAGCCAAAAAGAAACTAAAAAGAAACAAATAACATATTAAAAATCAACACTTTAATGTTTTTGTTTTTGCTGTTTCCAAAGTTTCCACGTTTTTCGAGTTTTTTCTCACGAGCGGGGAAAACTATCAGAAAGAAATATTTGAGTTCGCAATTTCCTGATCGAATGTAATATTTCTTGGCGTGTACATTTCGGTAATTTTTAGGTCATGGTGTCGAGCTTGATTCCTAACTTTTATCGATGCAATTCCACCTTGCAATAAATCTGTAATTCCTGTGTCCTTTAATGAATAAAATTGTGAAGTTTTTGGCAGGTTTAAGTCGGTTCTTATTTTAGCCCATTGATCTGAAATTTTTTTAGGTGCTAGTTGTTTTTCACCTGGCTTAAATTCGTTCAGAGAAAATAAAAAATCGTTAGGTGACGAATCCAATAGGTGCTTTTCTAACAAAGGTATTAACGGATTTGTAATTGTTACGCATTCAGATTTTCTGTTTTTGCTCTTGCTCGAAGATATGAAAATTTGTTTGTTTTGCAAATCCACGTCTGAAACTCTTAGTTTGGTAATTTCAGTTCTTCTTATCATACAATAGTATGTCAACATCATTAGTGTATAGTAATTGAAATTATAATGCTGGAGCACAGCCAATTTTTCTTTTGCGTTTTGATCCAGTACAGTTCTTATTTTTTCTTGCTTTGGTTTTTTGTCTATCCTAAGACAGAAGTTCTCTTTAATATATTTTCTTTTGAGCAACCAATTGCAATAAGTGATGAAAAAATTCAGATGATTGTTGTAGGTTCTGTTTCTGCATTTTTTATCATACAGAATGTAATCGAGGTACTGGATTAAAATTTCCTCATTAAATTCTATAATAAAATCCAGCTTTAGCCCTTTTTTTTCGGCGTAGGCTTCAAATATGCTGAAAAACGAGTTGTAACTTCTAACGGTGTCAATTCGTTTGTTATCCATCTGTAAATCAATTTTACATTGATTCAGGAACTTATCCCGGCAATGAGAAAATTTGGCGTAAAAAACATCTTTGCTCTCAAAGAAAGGCGACCAGCCACGGGCTAAACGGTTATTTACTTCGACAATCATTTTTCGTGCGCAATTCTCCCGATCCCTGATGCTTTTTAGTTTTGGAACTCGATTGCGTTTGCGTTCCAGTTTTCCAGTTATCGGGTTCTTAGCGTGGTAGGTAACAAACCAATCTTTTCCTTTTTTGATTTCGGCTGGCAAATAGTCCAGTAGCACTATACTATTCCGCGAGGCAGTTTTTTGTGTAGAATTTTGCATTTTTTTATTTATCCGGTAAAAAAACTTTACGGACAAATCTGTATCAATGCTGGAACAATTTTTTTAAAGAAACAACCGCAACACCTTTGATTATGGGCGTTGCGGTTGCATTAGTAGCGGGAACAGGACTCGAACCTGTGACCTTCGGGTTATGAGCCCGACGAGCTGCCTACTGCTCTATCCCGCGCTGTTTCGAGGGCAAATATACAACCTAAAATCATAAACACAAGTTAATTTGTCAAAAAATGTCAATCGCTCAAGTACTTGATTAGAAACTACATCAGGGAGAAAATGACAAAAAACAAAAAACCACCAATTCCCATTGGTGGTTTTTAACCCATTAATTTAATTACAAAACAATTATTAACTATAAAAAAACTTCTTTATTCTTCGTTGGTCAATGCTGTATTTTTATCAAGCACTTTAAGGTTGACTGCCAATCCTTCTTGATTGAGCATCGTCATGTTGAGCGAATCCATTTTAGATAAATTCTTTGAAACTGGTCCGTTAAACATATTGTAAGAGATGTTCATTTCTCTCAGTTTATTCAACTTTTCTAGGTTGAATGGTATTTGACCTTCCATATTATTGTCGAACAAACTAAAGACCTCTAATTGTGTTAAGTTGGCAATTTCTGGTTCTAATTTACCGCTAAATTTATTGCTATTTAGAAGCAAAATCTTGAGCGATCTCATTTGATACAATGACAATGGAAGACTTCCTTGCAATTCGTTGTTGTAAACCGATAATTTTTTTAGCTTTTTCAGATTTCCTATTTCATTAGGTAATTGACCCGATAACTTGTTCATGTACAACTCTAGCAGTATCAATTCACTTACTTCTCCGACATTATTCGGAATTGTTCCGGTTAGTTTATTAAAGGAAACGTTTAATATCTTTAACATTTTCATGTTTCCAAGTGTGTTCGGAAGTACTCCAGAAATTGAATTTCTCGTCAATTTTAGTTTTTGAAGGTAGACTAGATTTCCCAATTCGTTTGGCAATTCACCCACAAGATTATTATTAGAAAGATCCAGTGAAATCACTTTGCTGTCACTAACTTTAACTCCGAACCATCTTTCAACTGGTTCTTCAAGATTCCATTTGGTTTTCCATTGGCTCCCGTTGGTAGCTATGTATAGTTTGATTAGCGCATCTTTCTCTGGAAGTGAAACACTTGCCATGATCGGTGTTGACAACAATATCGTCAGTGCGAGTAAGGTAAATTTTTTCATAATATTGAGTTTAAGAAATAACTATGTTTTGAGTTTGTTTTTGACTTTTCTATTTAATCTTCATTTGCATACGCTGAGTTTTTATCAACAACTGGCAAGTTAACCGCCAATCCTTTTTCATTGATCATCGTCATATTGAGTGTGTCTAGTTTAGCTAGGTTTTTAGAAACCAATCCACTAAACATATTGTATGAAATATTCATTTCTTTTAAATTGTTCAACTTTTCTAAATCGAATGGTACTTGACCGTCCATATTGTTTTCAAATAAGCTCAAGTTTTCAAGAGAAGACATATTCGCTACTTCTCTTCCTAATCTGCCGGTTAATTTGTTGCTGTTTAATAACAGTACTTTTAGAGACTTCATCTCGTATATGGTAGTTGGAATATTTCCAGTCAATTCATTATTAAATAAAGACAAGGTTTTTAGGTTTTTCAAGTTTCCTAATTCTGCTGGAAGTTCGCCTGAAAGTTGATTCATAAAGATTTCTACTGAAATCAAAGCAGTTGCTTCACCAAGAGACGCTGGAATTTTACCAGAGAACTTATTGAACGCTAAGTTCAAATTTTTCATTTTTTTTAAGTTACCAATCGAAGTCGGTATCAAACCTGAAATATCATTTTTGAATAAATTCAATTGTTGTAAATAAACTAGGTTACCGATTTCTGCCGGCAACTGTCCTACTAAATGATTATTAGAAAGATTCAAAGCAATAACCTGATCATTTTGAATTTTGACACCGTACCATGTAGTCTCAGAAGCTTTCAAATCCCATTTATTAGTCCATTGACTACCATTAGTCGCTTTATACAATTTTACTAATGCCTCTTTTTCTGAGTTAGAAATGTTTGCCATCATCGATGCTGTCGCAACAAAAGACAAGAATAAGGTAGTAATCGTTTTCATAATGAATGTTTTTACGTTTATTGATGGTGTAAACTTATGTCTGTTATCGATAATGAGCAAATAAAATCGATGAAATGCATCTTTTTCATTTTTTTTACTATATTTTTCTTACAATAATAAATGTTGATTTATACAAAATCGATGAACTACATCATGACAAAAAAGCTAAAGTTTATAAGATTGAAATAAAAAAATAAGTACATTTGATTACCTAACCAATTAAACAAATCATAATGGAAATTAATTTTTTAGCTTTATTAGTGGCAGCACTTTCGACTCTAGTAGTCGGATTTATTTGGTACAATCCTAAAGTTTTCGGAACTATTTGGATGAAAGAATCAGGAATGACAGAAGAAAAAATGAAAGGAGCGAATATGGCAATGATCTTCGGATTATCATTTTTGTACGCTCTCTTTATCAGTTTTATTTTACAGATGTTAGTCATCCATCAATTTGGAGCCATAGGAATGGTTGGCGGTGATCCCACGATTGCTAAACCTTCTTATGCAGAGTTTATGGCAGATTATGGGAATGCATTTCGCACTTTCAAACACGGAGCGCTGCATGGTTGTATGACTGGTTTATTACTGGCATTACCGGTAATTGGGACGAATGCAATTTATGAAAGAAGAAGTTTTAAGTACACCATGGTAACCGCAGGCTTCTGGACAGTTTGCTTTACTATCATGGGTGCCATCATTTGCGGTTGGCAATAAACCATCGAAAAGAATATAGAATCGCGTCTTATCTAGGACGCGATTTTTTTCTGGGATTGAATCAACAGCTGAGGCCAATTCAAAGTCTTTTTGCGTAACGCCATGAGCGTCATGTGTCGTTAATCTGAGTTTTACTTTATTATAGACATTGAGCAACTCTGGATGATGATTCATTTTTTCAGCTATCGCTCCAACCTTATTGATAAACGCCAATGCTTCTGCAAAATTCTTAAATGAATAATTCTTTTCTATTGCATTTTCATTGTAACTCCAGTTATTCAGAAGCTGTAGTTCTTTCTTGATGATACTTTCGTTTATTGCAGTCATTTCTTTTTTTATAAAGTTAGGTTAAATTTAGAAGCACTCATAGAACTTTCTCTAAATTACGCCTTCAAAAATTAGATGTAATTTCATTGAATAAACTTTACTCTTACCAAATATATAGCGAAACCTCACAACTGCCCGACGAATGGGATTATTTTGCAGCAGCTAATATTTTTCTTTCAAAAGCCTATTTGGAAGTATTGGAAACCTCCGCACCCAAAAACATGTTTTGTCATTATATTGGATTGTTTGACGAACATCGTTTGGTTGGAATTACTTTATCTCAGTTCTTAGATTTAAATCAACTTGAGTCTTTTGGTGAAAGAGACCGATGTATTAAGACTTACATTAGAAACTTTATCTTCAAGAATTTTGCATCTCATGTGTTGTTTGTTGGAAACAATATGCTTACTGGACAAAACGCGTATGTCTTCTCAAATGAAATTCATACTGAAACAGCTCTAAAAACAATACATGCAGCCACACTCGATTTGCAAAATCAATTGCGCTTCAAAGGAAAAAAAATTCATTTGACTTCTTTCAAAGATTTTAACGAAAGTGAAATTAAGTGCTTTCAGCTTCCTGAATACAAAGAACATTACATCTTTACCACCCAGCCCAATATGCTATTTTCGATTGCAGAAAACTGGCATTCTGAGCAAGATTATGTTGATGCTTTAAGCAAAAAATACAGAGATCAATTCAAACGTGCGCGAAAAAAAATAGCGGAACTCGAAAAGAGAAAAATGAAATTGGAGGATATCATTGCGCATGAAGATGCTATTTATGGTCTGTACTTTCATGTAGCTAAGAATGCGCCTTTCAATACATTCTTCTTGGCTAAGAATCACTTCAGGATTTTTAAAGAAAAACTAAAGGACAATTTTCTATTCTATGGCTACTTTGAAAACGGAAAACTCATTGGGTTTAACACGCTAATCAAAAACGGAAAAACCTTAGACACTTACTTCCTGGGTTACGACAACTCGGTACAAAAGGAAAAAATGCTCTACCTCAATATGTTGTACGACATGATTGGCTATGCGATCAGCAAGAAGTATAACAGCATTGTTTTTGGAAGAACCGCTTTAGAAATCAAAAGTTCTGTTGGAGCCAAACCAGCTAAAATGTTTGGATTGATTGAACACAGCAATCGTCTTATCAACTCCAAAATGTCGCTAATCTTTCCTTATTTAGAACCTGAAATGATTTGGCAAGAACGAAATCCATTTAAGTAAGTTTTTGTTTTCTTGCTATAAATTGTACTTTTAGAAAAAAACTGCATGCATTTCGAATTTGGATTCTACAGCTCCATCCTATTGATTTCTTTTTCTCAGGGAATCATTTATACCGTATTGCTTTTGATCAAAGGAATTCAAACTGAAAACAAGTCGAATTTTTGGTTGAGTTTGTTTGTCTTTCTTTGTTCATTATATATTGCACCTTGGATGCTCGGCTTTGCTGGTTGGTACGACACACAACCGTATCGTGACTTTTTGTTTTACATGCCGTTCCAGCATTTATTTTTTATTGGACCAATTATTCTTTTTTACACGCAAAGTCTTTTGAATCCGTCCTTTCGATTTACGAAAAAAGATGTTTGGCATTTGGCTCCTGGCATCTTGTATTTGATTTACATTTCCTTGATTGCGATATACGATTTATACATTTTCAAAGATTACTATTTCTATCAAGATGGCATGGACAAAGATTTTGAGGATTGGTATCAAAAATTAGGATTACTATCGATGCTACTTTACTTCATTATCAGTTTGCGATACTACAATAACTATCGAAAATTAATGTATCAAGTGGTGAGCTTTGCCGACAGTGTTTTGTTTAAGTGGATTAGAACTTACTTGATTGCCTTTCTATTGATGTTAATTTTACCTATTGTTTTTGAAATTGCAGGTTACTTGTTTCCACAATTGAAATCGTATACAGGAAGTTGGTGGTTTTTCTTGTTCTTTTCTATCGTTATGTATTATATCGCCGTTTCTGGATACGCTAATCCCACAAGCGCCAGAATTGCTTTTCGCATGTCGGCATTTGATAAGAAACCGCTGCTTTTGTCGTCGGGAAATCTAAATGAAAATGCTATTGAAGAAAACACCATCGATATTGAGCACGAAACCTTTGATGAAACTATTTCACCTGAGCTTGAAATGTGGAAATCTAAAATTGCAGTCCTGATTCAACAAGAGAAACTGTATCAAAACCCAGAATTAACCTTGACGGATCTCTCGAAAAAATTGCAAACCAATCCGGCAATTATTTCTAGAACAATTAATCAAGGGTTTCAAATGAACTTTAATGACTTCATCAACAATTACCGAATTGAGGCCGTTAAAGAAATGTTCAAAAATGGGGAACACAAGAAATCTACCTTACTTGGAATTGCCTACGACTGCGGTTTTAATTCGAAAGCAACATTCAATCGCGCTTTCAAAAAAAACACCCGATTATCTCCAAAAGAATTTATCGAAAGTGTATAACGCTACTATTTATAGTACTTCACAAACTTATTGAAATAGGTCTCAAATCATAATTTGAAGCGATTGATGGTGATTTATGGTGCAATTTTGCCCTATAATTAATCATTAAATCTAAACATTATGAAAACAATTTTGACAACATTATTACTTGCATCAATTTTTACTTCTTGCAGTTTAACCTCCAACACCATTATCAAACCTAACGACAGTTTTGTTCTGGGCAACAACCAACACGGTTCTTTTAAAGTGAAACTAAAGAATGTTTCGCAAAATAGTATAGAAGTATATCATGCTCCAATTGAAGGTGGAAGACATTCTTCGCAAAAAGTAAAACCTAACGAATATGCGACTGTCAAAGTAGATCGCAACACGGCGTTGATTATCAACAACGCATCAAAAGACACCGCTTCGATTGACTTGAAAGTGACTGGCGATACTGGACTTTCAATGGGTTATTCAAACTAATCAGGGTTTCAATCATCAAAAAAATTATAAATCATTAAAAAAAATATCATGAAAACAATATTAATTTCATTGACAATGGCATTAGTTACTTTATTAGCTAACGCACAATTAAAAGGTTCAGGAAATACAATAACCAAAACCTATGATTACAAAAATTTCGACAAAGTATATTTTGACGATTTAGACGGAAAACTCGAAATAGAAGTTGGAAAACCTTTTAGCGTTTCCATCACAATTGATGATAATCTGCTTCCGTTGCTATCAGTAGTTGAAAACGAATTCAAGAAAGGATTAACCATTTCTTTAATAGGAAACAGAAACAATAAAATGTATATTGAAGAGACCAAAATTAAAGTCATTATTACAATGCCTTATCTTACTGAAGTGAGTAATAATGGCAACTCTGGACTAATAGTAACAAATATCAATAGTAAAAATTTCAAAGTAGAAAATCCTGTGAATGGAAGTACTACTTTGTCTGGAATTGTTGATGATCTTGACATTTTGTGTAAAGGAAATGGCAATTTATCGGCTACTCAACTGCAAGCCAAACAAGCAACTGTGGTTTGCAGCGGAAATGGAAATGCCAAAGTAAATGTGTCTGCTGAAATTGAAATGACTTCATCTGGCAACGGTAATATCATCAATATCGGCAAAGCGAAAGTTATTCAATAAAAACACTTAACTCCTAAAATTATATCCTAATGAAAATTTTAAAAAGAATTACGAACCCTATTTTGTTGCCGCATTGGTCACAAGATTTACTACTAGCCATTCCCAGAATTGTTTGTGGCTATTTATTAACTGCTGATTTTGGAGCACAAAAATTCGGTATGCCTTGGTCGCCCGTTGATAATAATTTGGGCTTTTTTGAAGTCGCTTTTTGGTTTCCTAATGATGTAGCAGCTTACGGCGGAATTTTCGCAATTGCTCCAGCATTCTTCGCTTGGATGGGCGCTTTTAGCGAAGCGGTTGGCGGATTATTGTTGCTATTTGGTTTACAAACACGAATAGCTTCCTTTTTAATCCTATGCACAATGTTGGTAGCGATTTTCATGCAACAATGGCAAGAAGGCATGTGGATGATGCTCCCAGCGATGGGGTTTCTATGGGTAGGCCTGACTTTTTTAGTCTTGGGTTCAGGAAGATTTGGTGTGGATTATTTACTAACTAAAAAATTAAAATAAGATGAAATCAATTTTATGTATCATGAGTTTTGTTTGTGTTTTCGTCGCGGCGAGCTGTGTTCAAAAATCTTATAAACGTGTAGTTGTAATTACGCTGGATGTTTCAAAAGAAAAAAACATTCAATCGGTCGGAATTCGTGGCAACGGAAAACCCTTGAGTTGGGATAACGATTATCCGATGCAAGAAGTTGTAAAAGACAGTTTATATCAAGCTATTATTACAACTAGAACTGGTTATTTGTTTGCCGAAGGAAAATGCACTGTAAACGGAAATTTCGAATTGCAAGACCAACCCAACCGAAGAATTGAATTTGATATTCAAAATGATACGACCTATGTGAGTTTGGTTTTTAACAAAAATAAGAATCCATAAAACTAATCCTTATATGTTTGACATTGATACCAACCAAAAACACCCAAAATAAGTTCACCTAAAATTCCGAAGGAGAAAATAGCTGATGGCATTCCGTCTAGAAACAGGCTTATTATTCTTCCGAAAGCCAAGCCCAACATAAACAGGACTTGGGAAATTGTCGCCGCTTTCCAGTATTTTGATTGCAGAATGCCAACAATCCAGAAAGAAGCACAAGCCAAATACAAACCCATAATGGCTCGAAAAACATTGGACAGATCTGGCGTTTTTACTTGAAAGTCGAAAAGTTTTGGTAAGATCGTAGTTGGTGAAAGTCCATAGACTAGTGCTGCGACTATCACAATTACACTCGACAGCAATAAATGAATATTTTGTTGGATGGAATTCTGTTGCATGATTTCAAATATACAAAAGAATTGGATTGGAAAGAATTACCCTAGCCCCGATGGCAGTAGAAATCCTTTTGTTTGTCATTGTGAGGCACGAAGCAATGGCAAACAAAAGATTGTAACGAACAGCGGGAAATAGCTCCCAAGACTTCGACTGCGTTCCCTCTGACAATTAAGCGTTATCGATTTCCAATTGCACTTGCTCCCACTCTTCCAACAGTTTATCTAACTCGGCTTTTTTCTTGTTGTACGCCATAAAAAACGAGGCGTCTTCGATGTGTTTGTCGTAGTTGGAAGCCAGCGCTTTGTCGTCGTTTTGAATATCGATTTCGAGTTGCTTGATATTGCTTTCTACTTTACTTAAGCGGTTTTGCAGTGCTTTTCCTTTTTTCTGATCTTCGTAGGAAACTTTGGTATTGTTGGCGGCAACTTCTTTTTTGATTACATCTTTTTTCTCGACTTCGCGCATGTTTTCGAGGTTGCGTTGTTCTAAGAAGTAGTTGATATCGCCGAGATATTCTTTGATTTTTTGGTCTTTGAATTCATAGACGATGTTCGACATGCCTTGTAAGAAATCACGGTCGTGAGAAACCAAAAGTAGTGTTCCTTCGAATTTTTGGAGTGCCGCTTTGAGGACATTTTTGGATTTGATGTCGAGGTGATTGGTTGGCTCATCCATCAGCAAAACGTTGATAGGTTGCAGCAACAGTTTGCACAGTGCCAATCGGTTTCGTTCGCCACCGGAAAGTACTTTTACTTTTTTCTCTACATCGTCGCCGCGGAAAAGGAATGAACCTAACATATCGCGCACTTTGGAGCGATTGGTGTCGGTTGCCGCATCTTCCATGGTGCGTAATAAGGTAATTTCACCGTCGAGATATTCCGCTTGATTTTGGGCGAAATAGCCCACTTGCACGTTGTGCCCGAGTTTGATAGAACCTTGAAACTCAAATTCATGAACAATTGCTTTGATAAACGTAGATTTTCCCTGACCATTTTGACCGACGAAAGCGATTTTACTTCCGCGTTCTACTAATAATTCTATGTCTTTGAGAATGGTTTTGTCACCGTATTTTTTGGTCACGTGTTCCGCTTCAATCACTACTTTTCCGGGCACTTTAGAAACTGGAAAGGAAATGTTCATAACAGAATTGTCGTCTTCATCTACCTCAATTCGTTCTACTTTATCCAACTTCTTGATAAGTGATTGCGCCATGGAAGCTTTAGAGGCTTTGGCACGGAACTTTTCAATTAGCTTTTCCGTTTCTTCAATTTTCTTGGCTTGGTTCTTTTGAGTTGCTAGTTGCTTTTCACGGATTTCGTGACGCAGTTCTAGATATTGAGAATACGGTTTGTTGAAATCGTACGCTTTTCCTAAAGAAATTTCTATGGTTCGATTTGTCACATTATCTAAAAACATTTTATCGTGAGAGACTATTACCACAACGCCAGGATAGTTACGTAGGAAACTTTCTAACCAAATGATACTTTCGATATCGAGGTGGTTGGTAGGCTCATCTAATAGTAGAATATCGTTGGCTTGTAATAGTAATTTAGCTAATTCGATTCGCATTCTCCAGCCGCCTGAAAAAGTCTCGGTAAGGTTGTTGAATACTTCGCGTTTGAATCCTAATCCAAGAAGAATTTTCTCGGTGTCTCCAACGTAATTATAACCGCCGAGTAATTCGAAACGATGCGTGTAATCTGAAAGATCTTCTATAACTTGAGAATATTCTTCACTTTCGTAGTCGGTTCTGGTAACTAATTGGTGATTGATATCAGCCAAGCGTTTTTCGACCTCTTTGATTTCTGTGAATGCTTGATAGGCTTCTTCGAGAACGGTTCTTCCCTGTTCAAAATCGATATCTTGACGAAGAAATCCAATCTTTACTTCTTTTTCTGTCGCAATGCTTCCGGAATCTGGAATCATATCTTTTGCTAATATTTTTAGCATCGTTGATTTTCCGGCGCCGTTTTTACCGACTAGACCTACTCGATCGCCAGCTCCCATTCTAAAAGTTACTTCTTCGAATAAGTACGTTCCACCAAATGAAACAGAGAGATTGTGTATGTTTAGCATATAATTGTGACTGTTGTTACATTAGAACCCTCTACAAAAGAATACCTTTGTAAAAAATTTTTGCAAATGTTAAAAAAAGGATCCAAACTAAATAGCATTTTAACAGGAACTTGTCCGAGATGTCAGAATGAGAGTATGTATGTAAATGCGAACCCATATAACATGATGACGGTCTTAAAAATGTATGAAAGATGTAGTCATTGTGGACTGAAATACCAGTTGGAACCGTCTTTTTTTTATGGGGCGATGTATGTAAGTTATGCCCTTAATGTCGCCATTGGAATTGCGGCTTTCGTAATTTCACACGTATTTTTCAAACTGAATTTGAAAATTTCTTTTGGAATCATTGTTGGTTCCATTATTATCTTATACCCGCTAGTGCTGCGATGGGCTCGAAACATCTATATTAATATGTTTATTTCGTACGACTCTAACGCCAACAAATAACTACTTTTTTCTAAACCTTTTGATGTCTATTTCTGGTGCTAACAGAGTGCCTTCTTCGATAAATTCTAATAATGCTTTCGCCATGGATGGTGCCAGCATGACTCCGCGGGTTCCTAAACCATTAAGGATATGCACATTTGTGTAATCAGGATGTGTTCCTACCAAGGGCTTTCGATCTTTTACTGTTGGTCGAACACCCGCATAATGCGAAACAATTTCAAAATCACAGGTCAAAATTTCTTTGATTCTATCAATTAATTCTTGTTTGCCTTCTGCAGTTGGAGCACCAGTTTTATCATTCCAATTGTAAGTTGCCCCTACTTTGAATAAATGATCGCCTAAAGGCAAAATAAACACGCTTGTATTTACAATTACATCTAAATCCAATTGAGGTGCTTTGATGATAAAAAGTTCCCCTTTCACACCATCTAAAGGCAAATAATTAAAAAACGGATTCTGATGCATCCCAAAGCCTTCTGCAAAGACAATATGCTTTGCTATGATACCATTATAATGTATACAGTCTTTTTTAATTAGTAAAAGATCATAATCAAAAGATTCTTGCAAGTAGAAGTTTGCATCTTGTAAATACTGCCTATAGGACTTCAGCAATAAAGCTACTTCGATGTAACCTGTTTCTTTCACTTCACCATAATCATAGGGAGATTCAATTCCAGAAAACTTATCCGTAATTAGTTTTGCGGACAAAAAAGGACTCAAACCGACCTTATCACTAGCGATGTACCAATTATTCTGTTCTTCTATCGAGAAGAATTTGCGTAATATTGGTTTCTTGAAATCAAACTGTTGGTGTAATTTAGTTTCCAGATTCTTATAAAAGTCTTCTAATAGTATGAGTTGACTTTGAGCGTCCCACACAGGCGTAAATCTTTTCAGTATAACTGGGTTATATAAACCTGCCGCAACATTAGAAGAAGAATTTTGCCCACAATCAACTACAAAAATCTTCTTGTTGCTAAGCAACGCCGTTTCAGAAAATGAAATCCCTGCTAGTCCGGCACCAATAATTAAATAATCTATCATCGCGAAAAAATAAAAAAACTCCTGTCGTAATGACAGGAGTTTAGGGTCTAAATGAAATCAAAATTAATAATTCCACATATCTTGTTCGAAATCTCTAATCTTATCTTTCACACGTTCCGACTCGAGTAATTGCATTTGTGAATTTTCCTTCATGTATTCTGCAATTTCTCTATCTCCGTAGACATTCTCTTCTTTGTATATCACACCATTAAAACGGCGCGAATTTAACAAATGATCAAATGTAATTGGCATTGCGGAATTTCTATCATTGAAAGCTTTAGCCTCATGCAGCACTTCTCTTGCCGCTGGAAAATAAATCCAAAAGATTTCAATATAATCTTGCTCTTCTTTACCGACTGTATAGACGTCAGGAACTATAGGACATAGGCCAAGCAAACGATACTTCAACTCACTTTGTCTCTTATCAAAGTACCAATATCCTTTTATTTTGTAATCTGCAACATCGATAGCAGCTAAATCTGTTCGAACAATATATTGTTGATCAATTGGAATTCCAGCATTAAACTGCTCTCTACCTGGATCCGTTGTATCAATTCTTGTCAAAGAAGCTTCAATATCCTTCAACGTTTTTTTGGTGTTGAAATAGCTATCCGTATAGACTTCAGTTAATTTACCATCTTTCATGGCTTTAGTCAAGACATCATACAAAGATCTTCTGTCTTTACCGATGTTTGCTGTGTCAATCGGATAGTATAAAGGGAAGTTAATTCTCTCATCTAAATCGATAGTTTCCCATGTTGTTTTTCCCATCAATACATCTCTGTCATGAACATATCCATAGGCTAATGGTTTGTCATTATCAGAAATTAACTGAGCAGCTGTTTTCTTTCCAATTTCAGAAGGAACTTTTGCATTGAGCAAGTTCGACTGAGCAAAAGAACAAAAACTACCAATGGTAAATGCTACAACGATTAAAAAATTTCTATACTTCATCTTTATATAATTATAAGTTTCTTAAGTTAACAAGGTAACGTGTGTCTAACTTAAATTATTATTGCACTTCAAAAATAACTGGAGCAGTTCTTGGCAACATATAGCTACCTGCACCAGATAATTTTGTTTTTATTTCCGAAATTGTTACTTGGTCTCCTCTTCCTGCTTTAGAGAGCACTGCTTTACATTGCGCATTCAATTTATTACCTTGAACCACCACTGTAGGTTGACCGGCCACTTTTAAATTAAATCCAACAACATCTAAACCAACCTCAAAATCAAAGTCAACCAATTTAGCACCAACAGTAGAAACTTCTAAACTATTCTTTGGTCCTTTAACAACTCCCATCTCACCTCTAATTGTTCCTGTAGGCCCTGGTATACCTTTAATTCTAAAAGTCTTCTTATCTGAAACTGGTTTACCGTCTGGTAACTTAGCTGTAACATTTATTGTTAGTTCTGTACCCTGTCCAGGACGAATTTCATATTTACCTGGCTTACTTCCTTTAGTCATACCTGGAGCACTCGCAGTAACATTGTTGTCTGAAACTCCAGCGAAAGATATTGTCATTGGGTTTACAACACCGCGATAAACAACATTCATTTTATCAGCCGAAATAGTAGCAGAGTTAGGTCTAGGAACTACAACATAATTCCCTTTGATTGGCAAACTGATAACCTTCCCATTTTCATCAAAATTAAAAGACCCCGTAATATCATGTTCCCCGACAGAACCAGCACCAAAAGAAAATTCGGCTTGACCGGCGGTTGCTTTAACAGACTGACCATTAACGACAACTGATTTTGCAACTAACGTTGGATCAAACTTTCCAAGTATAATTTTTCCTTTAACAGCTTCTCCTTGAAAGAACGCAGTTTTTTCAGGAACAACTATTGGTTGATATGCCGTAAGAGAAGCAGCAGCAACTAGATCTGACTGAAACATTCCTGTCATTACATCACTTTCAGTAGTTTTAATATCTGCTTGTAATTGCGTTAGCTTGGTTACAGAAGCAATTAATGGGAAATGATGATAGTTGTAATCTAACCAAGATATTTTTGCTTCCGCCTTTTCAGAATAAACGGCATTAGTCGCAAATCTTTTCTCGATTTTCTTCATTTCTGAATCAGCAATAGAACTTCCACCTATTGCTTTTATCTGACCTGCAAAACCCTGTATTTTAGCTAAAAACTCTTTAGCTTTGGGAGATTCTTTATCGCCAATATAGAACATATTGTCCATTTGGTCGCTTTTATCCATTTGTTCGCACGGATAATTCCCTTCTTTATCTTTTGGAAATTCCTTAGTAATTTGAGTCTTAATGCCTTCTAAATAATCACTAAATTCTTTACAGACAGCTCTGATTTTCTCTACCTTAGCTTTCTTATCACCATATTGTCCTGGTTGATCAGAAGCCTTTTGAGCTAACTGTAGAAATGAAGACTCATTTCTGGTGTCTGCTATAGCGTTAGATTCAACAATTTTTGTATTCAAAATTCCAAAAGCAGATAATACTTCTTTGGACATATTTAGTGCCAACATTGCGATGAAAACCAAATACATCAGGTTAATCATCTTCTGTCTAGGGGTTAATTTTCCTCCTGCCATTTTTTTCTAATTAAGTTTGTTTTGTTTATATTAAAAATGTAGTGAGATACTAATTCCCTTTATTACTCATTGCAGATAACATTCCACCATAAACATTGTTCAATGAAGACAAGTTTGAAGTTAATGACTGCATTTGATCTTTTAGTTTTAAATTATTTTCTGCAACTTCATTGTTGATTTGAGCATTTCTAGAAGCGCTATCCAACTGAATTTTGTATAGACTGTTCAAAGACTCCATTTGAGCGGCAGCTAGTGTTAACTCTTCGCTATATTTCTTAGTAGCTGCAATACCATCAACAGCCGGTGCAATACCTTTAGCTGCAGATTCAAAGTTTTTGATACTATTACCTAGACTTGCCATCAACTCTCCATCAACTTTGGCCTCTTTTAACATAGCATCTAATTTTTGAGACAACATCCCCTGGGCATCTTTTGCATCTTCCTTTTTTGCTTCTTTCTTTCTCGCTTCTCCATTTGCAAGTTCTGGATATACTAATGTCCAATCCAACTCATCATCTACTGGTTCAAAGGCAGACAGTCCAAATATAAGCGCTTCTGTTACTAGACCAATTGTTAACATTAAGTTACCAGTAATAAAGCCAAACTCTATGTGAGTAATTTTGAATAATGCTCCGATGATTACAATTGCCGCTCCCATACCGTAAGCGAAATTCATTGCTTTTTTGCTTAATAATGCCATAATAAAAATTTTAGTTAGTTAAGTTAATGTATATTTAGTTGGTTAATTACTTATCTTTTAGGTGCTTTACCCGTGGTCACAGTTCCCATATAATCTTGCACTGTTCTGAAACCAATATAACTTCTAGCTGTGTCAGCGTACTCAAAGTCACGCGTACTAACTTGAAGGAAATAGGCAACATCTTTCCAAGAACCTCCGCGAACTACTTTCCGCATGTTTTTAGAATCAGGAACATTAGGATTCATCGAAGAAACATACTCATAAGCACCTGCGTCATAGGACGAATCGGTCCATTCAGCAACATTCCCTGCCATGTTATATAAATTATACCCATTTGGTTCAAATGATTTGGCTTCTACTGTATAAAGTGACTGATCTGCAGCATAATCTCCACGATTCGGCTTGAAGTTAGCTAAGAAACAACCCCTATCATTTTTAGTGTAAGGTCCTCCCCATGGGTATGCTCCAGATTGTAAACCTCCTCTAGCAGAATATTCCCACTCTGCCTCAGTTGGCAATCTAAACGAATTTGTCAAATCTCTACCCTTCTTTTTTGATTTTATATAAGTATTTTTCTTTAAAGTTCTCCAAGCACAAAATGCTTTTGCCTGTTTCCAATTTACCCCAACAACTGGGTACTCAGAGTAGGCTTGGTGCCATAAATAGTCATTGTGCATCGGCTCATTATATGAATACGCAAAATCCTTGATCCAAACTGTTGTATCAGGGTAAACCTTAGTTTGCTCCGTTTTAATAAAATCCTTTCTCTTACCAGTCTTCGCCTTAGCAGCCGCTTGAATATCCATGTAAGAGTAGCGGAATTTTAATTTATTGACATCTACTGTTCTAAGTCCATTAAAAGATTCAGCAACAGGTAAATACATCGTATCCATCACTTCTGTATAATACTCATCTGGATATTTCGAAGTGTCTTTAATTAATTTAACTTTTCTATTTAACTTTCGTCCCGCATATGGATCATCATCAGTGCCAACACTGTAATAATTCTCGTACATGTACTTATCATACGCAGTCATTTTCGCTGGATCTGCGTCATTAAAGGCAAAATCACCAATACTTCCCGCATTTTTTCCCGATTTCCCTCCTTTAGCAGCCCCAGCAGTTCCACCACCACCTACTTCATCAGCCAAAATAGCTAATCGAACTCTGATTGTTGAATCCTTAACCCATTCAACAAACTCACGATACTCACTATTAGTAATTTCCGTTTCATCCATGTAAAACGATCTTACCGTAACTGTTTTGGTTGGAGCATCTTGAATGTTTGCTAAATCATCGTCTGATTTTCCCATAATAAATGAACCACCAGGAACCAATGTCATCCCATAAGGCTTTTCAGGATTCCATTTCTTGCCTTTAACTCCTACCAATTCACCTTTGTCGCTCGAGCCGCCACAGCCAACCAACATAGCTACTATTACTGAAAATGAAATGAATTTCTTCATATATATTGGGGTTATGTATGTGTTAATAATTTAAGGGCGTAAACCTATTTATTATTTTTTAAAAAAGCAATTAAATATTATTAAATTTTAAATTGGAAAAACGAATCAATTAATTTGCCATTCCAAAAATAGAATTTTAAACGTAAATAGAAAAATATTTTACCGTTTAAAAGCAAATAACATCGATTATATGCGTTTTAATGTAAAAAATGTAGGCTATATCTTTCAATTATGCGCCCTCGTCATGATTCAAATTATAATTTACACATTAAATAATGCTCTTTCTTTGTGCTTTCCACCATCTCTCTGGAATTTCATGATGGCAAGCAGCCAGATACTCTTCATGGGAACATGGTAACAACGTATTTTTCTTAAGTTTATTATTTGCAGTTGATAAATATGGAATTTCAATCCACCACCTGCCTGTTTTGTGGCTTTTATAGAATACTAATTCTTGATCCTCTAGAGGAATAATGTACTTTAAGTAATTGTCTTTACTTCCGAACGGATACTCATTGGATCGATAATGAAAACCTTCAATAAAATACCAAATAATTTGAGATGTCAATTTTGATTCTTGGTCAGTATCACTATGATTAAATATGCCAAAACATGAAACTTTATCACTTAAACCAGCATAACGCGCTAAGGAGCAAATTTCTTTCCCTGAAAATCCATTAGGTATAAAAGTACTAAAATTTCCTGAGTCGGAAGTCTTAACTGAAGTTAAATCTAGACTGATAATGTCCGCATCCCTAAAAACAGGCTCTGCAACGGAAATATTACTGCAAACGTCACCCAATCGATAACTATCGAAGAACAATTTTTCAACTAAATCAATTTCTTCTTGAGAATTATAATACGTTTGATAGCCTACATTACAAAAATTAAATAGATTGTTCGGTTCATCTAAAACTATTTTTGTAAGGTACGAAGTCGCCGATATTACCTCTGATTCTTGTCCAAAATCAAACTTGCTATCAATCGCTACCAAATTAACCATTTGTTCTAAAGCATCATAGGCCCTGTACAAAGCATATGTCAAATCCTGCGAACCTCCTATTACAATTGGAATAATCTTTCTCCTAATTAATGCCGAAACGACCGTCTGCAAAGCGAAAAAAGTGTCTTTTTGCGAATGACCTGGCATTATATTTCCCAAATCTGCAATTGAAGTCTCCCAATTTCCTGGATATAATGAGTACAGTTCATTCCTAATACTTTTCAGAGTAGTTACTGTACCATCTTGTTTTGATTCTAAAACTCCGACAATGGCCACTTGAATCTTATTTAAATCTGGAAGATCTTCAGAATTATGAAAAACTACTTTACTGCCTAACTGTTGTGAAGACAATTGCTGTATGAACTGCTGAACTTCTATATCAATAGGCTCCAAAAAACTAAACTCCATTGCTTATTTCTTTTTAGTAGAACTTGCCTTTTTGACTGAACTCTTTTTAGCTGAAGCTTTCTTGGCAGGCGATTTCTTTTCAATTAACTCTTGCACTTGTGCCAGCGTCAGTTTTGTAGCATCAACATCTTTGCTCAACTCAATTTTTAACTTTCCTTTCGTTATAACTGACCGACCCCAGCGAGCTTTTTCGACCGTAATACCTTCTGTCTCCCAATAATGAATGACCTTGTCAATATCTTTTTGTAACTTATCCTCAACTAATGACTCAACATCTGACTGTGACAAAGCATCAAAATTGTACTTCTTACTGACATTGATAAACAAGCCGTTCCACTTAATGAAAGGACCAAATCGACCCACTCCTTTTTGCACAGGAAAACCTTTGTATACCGCAATCGGAGCATCAGCTCTAACTTTTTCATTTATGAGTTCTTGAGCACGATCCATAGTAATATCTAGAGGATTTTCTCCTTTCGGCAATGAAATAAATGCGCCGCCAAATCGAACGTAAGGCCCAAATCGACCATTATTTACTTCTACTTCTTCACCATTATATTCGCCAAGACTTTTGGGCAAGAGAAACAAATTTAAGGCTTCTTCCAAAGTAATATTCCCGATGTTTTGCTCCGACATCAAACTTGCAAACTTCTTTTCGTCATCGTCCGCCTCGCCAATTTGAGCCATAGGTCCAAATTTTCCTAAACGGACACTAATCGGTTTTCCGGTTTTCGGGTCTATTCCCAAAATTCTTTCACCGCTCTCTCTTTCAGCATTTGCCTCAACTTCAACTACATTGGGATGAAATTTATTATAGAAATCTTGCATCATCTTCTCCCAGTTCACATTTCCTTCGGCAATCTCATCAAAATCTTGTTCAACTTTTGCAGTAAAATTATAATCGAGGATATTTCCAAAGTTCTTAACCAAGAAATCCGTTACTATAGTTCCGATATCAGTAGGGACCAACTTTCCTTTGTCAGAGCCTGTATTCTCTTTTAATATTTGCTCCTTAACGCCACCTTGTTGCAAAGTTAATTGCGTGTAATTTCTTTCTTGTCCTTCTAAATTTCCTTTTTCAATATATGTTCTATTGATTATTGTTGAAATTGTTGGCGCATAAGTCGACGGGCGACCAATACCCAATTCTTCTAATTTTTTCACCAAAGCAGCCTCGCTATATCGGGCGGCCGGTCTTGAATATCTCTCCGTTGCCGTAATATAATTATTATTTAATTTCTCCTTGATTTTCATAGCCGGAAGCATTCCTTCTTGCTCTTCTTCATCGTCATCATTTCCTTCCAAATATACTTTCAAAAAGCCTTCAAAAAGTAACACTTCACCTGAAGCAAGAAACAACTCCTTATGTTTATCTGCTTCAATCTTAACTGCTGTGCGTTCTAACTCTGCGTCACTCATTTGAGACGCTAAAGTTCTTTTCCAAATCAAGTCATATAATCTGGCTTGATCTCTATCAATGTTTACGGAATGCCGCGACATATCCGTCGGGCGAATGGCTTCATGTGCTTCTTGAGCTCCCTTACTTTTGGTAGCGAAAACCCGTGGTTTTGAAAACTCTTTTCCGTAAGATTTTGTAATTTCAGCTTGGGCAGCATCCATGGCGTCTTTAGATAGATTGACACTATCAGTTCTCATATAGGTAATCAATCCAGCTTCATAGAGCCGTTGCGCCAATTGCATCGTAATTCCAACTGGTAAGTACAATTTTCTCGCGGCCTCTTGCTGCAAGGTAGAAGTTGTAAATGGTGCCGCCGGCGACTTTCTACCTGGTTTGGTTTCAATCTCAGCGACGGAGAATGAAGCATTAATATTACTAGTCAAAAATGCTTCTGCTTCCTTCTTTGTAGCAAAATTTTTCGGAAGTTTTGCTTTGAATGATTTACCTATTTCATTAGTAAATTCAGCAGTAACAGAGTAGGAAGCGACTGACTTGAAATTTTGAATTTCGCGTTCTCTCTCGACGATCAATCGAACAGCGACAGACTGAACTCGTCCTGCCGATAAACCTCCTTTTACTTTTCTCCACAACACTGGTGACAATTCGTAACCAACCAATCGGTCTAAGACACGTCTTGCTTGTTGCGCATTAACTAAATTATAATCTATTTCACGCGGGTTTTCAATTGCTTTTAGGATCGCCGTTTTGGTAATTTCATGAAAAACGATTCGCTTCGTTTTGCTTTTATCGAGTTTTAGTTCCTCTGCTAAATGCCATGAGATGGCTTCTCCTTCTCGATCCTCATCGGAAGCCAACCAAACCATTTCTGAATTTTTTGCTAAAGTTTTTAACTTTGAAACCAACGCTTTCTTGTCAGCGGATACTTCATATTTGGGTTTAAAACCATTGGCAACATCCACTCCAATTTCTTTAGATGGCAGATCAGCAATGTGACCATAACTGGACTCGACTTGATAATCACTCCCCAAAAATTTCTCGATTGTCTTTGCCTTTGCAGGCGACTCCACGATCACTAAATTCTTTGCCATATTGCTATTGTTTACTACCTCAGTTGAAAATACAGTGGTTTTACACTCGGGGCAAAAGTATCTATTTTTTTTAAATATTGTGCTTTTGAACGAAATTTTGGGTTCTTGGTCCATAAACTACTGCCATACGCAATGCAATAGCCCCGATGGAAGCGGCATCCTTTTTCGCTCCAATTTCCGCTCATGTTGTCCCAATTTGCAATGCGAAAAAGATAGAGCGTACAGCGGGAATAGCTCCTGAATAAAATCAGAGCCAATCCATAAAGTTCATCTGACATCTTGTCAGATTTTATGAATTAGTACTATCTTTGCTTTTCGGTTAAGAGAAGATTATTTTATGGAAAAGGAAATTGACGATAAAAAGCAAGGCACTAGTCTTGTTTTGGAACACAAAAAAGAAAACACAAAAAAACTATTTATAGAAAGTTACGGCTGCGCGATGAACTTTTCGGATAGCGAAGTTGTTGCGTCAATATTGACCAATGATGGTTATAATACTACGACAATACTAGAAGAAGCCGATTTGGTTTTGGTGAATACCTGCTCCATTCGGGACAAAGCAGAACAAACCATTCGCAAACGCTTACAAAAATACAATGCTGTAAAGCGAGACGTGAATCCAAAAATGAAAGTAGGCGTTTTGGGTTGTATGGCCGAACGTTTGAAAGACAAATTCCTCGAAGAAGAAAAAATAGTAGATTTAGTGGTCGGACCAGATGCGTACAAAGACTTGCCCAATTTGCTACAAGAAGTAGAAGAAGGTCGTGATGCTATTAATGTTATTCTTTCTAAAGACGAAACCTACGGCGATATTGCACCGGTTCGATTGATGACCAATGGCGTTTCTGCCTTAGTTGCGATAACCCGCGGCTGCGATAATATGTGTACATTTTGTGTCGTGCCTTTTACCCGCGGTCGAGAACGCAGTCGCGAGCCACAAAGCATTATGAAAGAAATTCAAGGTTTGTGGGACGCAGGCTATAAAGAAATTACGCTTTTGGGTCAAAATGTGGATAGCTATTTATGGTATGGCGGTGGACTCAAAAAAGATTTAGACAAAGCGACCGCTATGCAAAAAGCTACTGCAATCGATTTTGACCAATTGTTAGAAATGGTAGCCGTCGGTTTTCCGAAAATGCGTATTCGATTTTCTACTTCAAATCCGCAAGATATGCACTTAAGCGTGTTGCAGGTCATCGCAAAACACGATAATATTTGCAATCACATTCATTTACCCGTGCAATCTGGAAGTAATAGAATCTTAAAAGAAATGAACCGATTGCATAGCCGCGAAGAGTACATGCGATTGATTGATAATATACGAACCATCATTCCAGATTGCAGCATTACACAAGATATGATTGCTGGTTTTCCGACTGAAACCGGAGCCGATCATCAAGATACTTTGAGTTTGATGGAGTATGTGAAATACGATTTTGGGTATATGTACTCCTATTCCGAACGACCTGGAACATTAGCCGGCAGAAAAATGGAAGATGATGTTTCTGAAGAAATCAAACTAAGAAGATTACAAGAAATTGTTGATCTACAAAGACAACACAGTGCTTTTCGAACGAAGCAATTTGTTGGGACAACAGTCGAAGTATTAATTGAAAAAGAATCGAAAAAGTCAAATCAAGATTGGTCTGGTCGCAATTCACAAAGCATTACTGTTGTTTTCCCAAAAGAAAATTACAAAATCGGCGAGTTTGTCAATGTGAAAATCACCAATTGCACCAGCGGAACGCTGATAGGAGAAGCGGTTGGCTATTCAGCGATGAATTAAGAAAATTCCAATATTGAAATCCCAAATTCCACCGCAGAAGTTTTGGAATTTAGAATTTGAAATTTTACTATTATTATGGAAAGTGTACAAGCAATAAAGCAAAGATTTGAAATTATCGGAAATGATCCGAAACTCAATCGTGCCATCGAAAAAGCGATTCAAGTTGCTCCCACAGACATTTCTGTTTTGGTCGCTGGTGAAAGTGGTGTTGGAAAGGAAAATATTCCTCGAATTATACATTCGCTTTCGCACAGAAAACACGGAAAGTACATCGCTGTCAACTGTGGCGCAATACCCGAAGGAACGATTGACAGTGAATTGTTTGGTCACGAAAAAGGCGCGTTTACAGGAGCAACAAGTACTCGAGAAGGCTATTTTGAAGTGGCAGATGGCGGCACCATTTTCTTGGATGAAGTCGGTGAATTGCCCTTAACAACGCAAGTACGATTACTACGTGTTCTAGAAAATGGTGAATTTATCAAAGTCGGATCTTCGCAAGTACAAAAAACCAATGTTCGTATTGTGGCAGCAACCAATGTCAATTTGTTTGATGCTATTGATAAAGGTAAATTCAGAGAAGACTTATACTACCGCTTGAGTACAGTCGACATTATGTTACCGCCACTCCGAGAACGCAAAGAGGATATTCATTTGCTGTTTAGAAAATTCGCCGCCGATTTTGCGCATAAATACAAAATGCCACCTTTGAAATTGGATGACCAAGCGGTCCAAGTTCTACAAAAATTTAGATGGAGTGGAAACATTCGTCAACTACGAAATGCCGCCGAACAGATATCGGTTTTAGAAACCAATCGCGATGTCAGCGCGGCAACTTTACAATCGTATTTACCCGTAGAAGGAAGCAATTTACCGTCGGTGATTAAAGATAAAAAATCAGATAGTGATTTTAGTACAGAAAGAGACATCCTATATAAAGTGCTTTTTGATATGAAAAGCGATTTGTATGATTTGAAAAAACTCACCTTAGAATTAATGAAAAACGGCACAGGAAAAGTGCAAGACATCAATCCAAATTTGATTCAAAAAATATACGGTTCCAACGCGGATGAAAGTGAAATTTCATTTGAAGAAACACCACGAACTTCCGTGATGACGACACCTAACAACCCAACTGTTTTTGTTGATAACGATGAGCAATTTCAATTTGCAGAAACGGTTGAAGAAGAAGAAGTCTTGAAATTGGAACAAAAAGAAATCGAACTCATTAAGAAATCACTCGAAAAAAACAAAGGCAAACGAAAAGCTGCGGCAGACGAATTGGGCATCTCAGAAAGAACGTTGTATCGAAAAATAAAACAGTTTGACTTATAAGGATTTATGTTTACTTTTATGAATCTTTGAACACATTCGCTATGAAAAAGATTTACAAATTACTATTTCTTGTTTTGATTTCAGTTTCTTGTAGTGATGCGGATGACATTGTTTCTAATGACAATCTACAACTGCGAAAACCAGGTCGCGTTATTAATGCTTTGGACCCGACGAAGTTGGCTAAGGTAATTGTTTGGCCAGGAATTCAGAATGCTGAAAAACATTTGTATTTTTATCCAAATGGATTACTCCGAAAAATCACAGCATCCAACACAAATGCAGTAAAAAACTTTGTTTATGATGCCAATCAGGATTTAGTAACAATAAATATTACTCATCAAAGTTCTATTTCTGTATATTCTATAAATTTTACATATGATGTGATGCATCGCGTCACCTCCGTAAATGGAAAAGTGGTTAATTACGATTCTGTAAGTAATAAATACATTATCAATTATGACCCAACACCACTGCCTCCAAATGATCCCGAATGCCCTGGTTGTTATGATGATCTTATTAAGCATGAAATCAACTTGAGTAGTGAGTATTTGGCTACAAATGAATATTTTACTTATGAAGAATATTTTACTATTGGGCAACCTCCTATTCAATATGGAAATCATGGCATTTATGCTGGATACTACAGCAATAACAACATGGCTTTTACTTCTAATTGGACTGACCCGTCTGGTTCAACGTATTCACATGATAATAAAGTGAATCCACTGAAAGCTGCAATGTTGCCGTTTGGAAGAGCAATGGCAGTTTTTGGTTATGACCGACAAAGCCGCATGGCTGAAGGAATATTTAACTCTGCTAACAACGTTATTTTTGACAGTTACGGAAACGATCCCGCTGGACAAACTACTGGTTATGTTATTGAATACAACGCCAACAATTTGCCAACAACAACAACAGCAAATTCATATTATTTTGGTGTTTTAGAGTCAAGTCATATAGCTACCCGATACTATTACCAAGGCGACCCTATTCCGTAATTCAAAATAAACTGCTACATTCGCAATCTTTTAGAATAGAAATGAAATACCTAAATTATCTTTTTATTTGCTTCATTGCGTTGAGTTTCAACAGTTGCTCGGTATATAACTTTACCGGAACAGGAAAAATAGATGCAAAGACTTTTCAAGTCAATTATTTTCAAAACAATGCACCCTTAATTGAGCCTGGTATTGAAAGAACTTTTACCCAAAAACTTCAAAACTTAATTCAGAATCAGACGAATCTCAATTTAGTAAATTCTGGTGGAGATCTTACCTTCGAAGGTGAAATTGTAGATTATAATATCAGTCCAACAACCGCAACTGCCGATCAGCGCGCTGCTGAAAGCCGTCTATCCATAACTGTGAATGTGCGTTTTTCAAATAAAAACACGGAAACTGATTCTTTTGAGAAAAAATTCAATTTCTTTTATAATTACCCAGGGACGGAGCAGCTGGTTGGCTCTAAACTAAGCGCTGGACTTGAGGAAATTTTTGAAAGAATTACACAAGACATTTTCAATGAATCGCTAGCTAAATGGTAAATAAAAATTTGTTAATTTGTAGAACCGTTTAATCGTTTTACCGAAAAAGCAAATCAACGATTAAACGATTAAACAGTTAAACGACCAAAAACACAATGAACGTAGCCGAATATACCAACTTGATTAACAAACCTGATGCTGTCAATGACAAGCAAACCGAGGCTTTGGGAAAAATCATACAGGAATTCCCCTACTTTCAAAGTGCGCGAGCGTTATATTTAAAAGGTTTATACAATCAAAATAGTTTCAAGTACAATTACGCCCTTAAAATCTCGGCCGCACACACCACCGATCGCAGTGTTTTATTCGACTTTATTACCTCAGACACTTTCACGACGATTCAAAAAGGGTTTTATGAGCAAAAAGCAGCGGAAATTTTGGATATAACTGTAGCAGAAAGCGAAGTAGTTTCTGAAGACCCTAAATTGATCATACGAGAAAACACGATTGAACAATCCATTTTGACTTCAATTAGAGAAGCTTCTATTGCAGAAAGCGAAACTCAAATGGAGAAAAATATCGTGATTGAAGTAGCTGATTTCGACTCAAAACCAGTTTCAGAAGCAGAGCAAAAATTAGAAATTGGCAAACCGTTGACATTCTCCTTGACGGAGAGACACTCCTTTCAGGATTGGTTGCAATTGTCAAAATTCCAGCCCATTCAGCGTGAAATCCTTGAGAATTCTCCCGAACATGAAAAACCTTCTGAAGTCAATTTCGAGAAGCAAAAAAAAAACGTCTTAATCGATAAGTTTATAGAATCCAATCCCAAAATTTCACCAATAAAAAAAGACACTGATATTCCCGCTATTTTTTTTGAGCCTAGTAAGGCAGACAATTCTTCCTTAATGACTGAGACTTTAGCACGAGTTTATTTGGAACAAAAAAAATATCAAAAAGCAATTCAAGCTTATGAAATATTAATTTTGAAATATCCAGAAAAAAGTAGTTTCTTTGCAGACCGAATTTTAGATATCAAAAATTTACAACAAAATAATACCTAACAATGAGCACATTTTCAATTTTTTTAGTTTTAATCACAATAGTATGTTTTCTATTAATCATCGTTATCATGGTACAAAATCCTAAAGGTGGCGGTCTCTCTTCTTCGTTTGGCGGATCTCAAGTAATTGGTGGTGTCCAAAAAACTACCGATTTCCTGGACAAAAGCACCTGGTATTTAGCAACCATCTTGATTGTGTTAATCATGCTTTCCAGTCTAAGTTTTTCCGGAACTTTAAGCGACACCGATTCTAAAATTATTGATCAAACAGAAGCAGGTGCTGCAAAAACAGCTGCGCCAGCTGCTGCAACTCCTGTAAAAGAAGCTACGCCGACAACTGAAGCGCCGGCAACTCCAGCAACAGCTGAACCAGCGAAAAAATAAATTCTATTCAATATACATGAAATGCCAGCTTGACAATGCTGGCATTTTTTTTAAGCAAAATTGTCAGTTTTTCGGTCGTGGCACATTTTCTGAAAAGCGAGACAAGGCTGAAATTAAGTACAAAAAATAACAAAATAAATAACATTATGGCTTTAAAAATTAAACCACTTTCAGATCGCGTTCTTATCGAACCTGTAGCTGCAGAAACCAAAACAGCGTCTGGAATTTTCATACCAGATACCGCAAAAGAGAAACCGCAAAAAGGAACTGTTGTCGCAGTTGGAAATGGCACCAAAGATCATGCAATGACTGTCAAAATTGGCGATACCGTACTTTATGGTAAATACGCTGGAACTGAACTAAAATTGGACGGTAAGGACTATCTCATGATGCGTGAAGACGACATTCTTGCAATAATTTAATTGATAAAAAATATAAATAAAAATGGCAAAAGACATAAAATTTGATATCGAAGCACGTGACGGATTAAAACGTGGCGTAGACGCATTAGCCAATGCAGTAAAAGTAACTTTAGGTCCGAAAGGACGTAATGTAATTATAGGAAAATCTTTCGGCGGACCGACTGTTACTAAAGATGGTGTTACAGTAGCTAAGGAAATTGAATTGAAAGATCCTCTCGAAAACATGGGAGCGCAAATGGTGAAAGAAGTGGCTTCGAAAACCAATGATTTAGCTGGTGACGGAACAACAACAGCAACCGTTCTTGCACAAGCAATCGTTAAAGAAGGTTTGAAAAACGTTGCCGCTGGAGCCAATCCCATGGACTTAAAACGTGGTATCGACAAAGCCGTTGAAGCAATTGTTGCTGATTTAGCAAAACAGGCTAAAGTGGTTGGAAGTGATTCTGAGAAAATCAAACAAATCGCCTCAATTTCAGCGAATAACGATGAAGTAATAGGTGAATTAATCGCTAATGCTTTCGCTAAAGTAGGTAAAGAAGGCGTCATTACTGTAGAAGAAGCCAAAGGAACTGAAACGTATGTTGATGTTGTTGAAGGCATGCAATTCGACAGAGGTTACTTATCTCCCTATTTCGTAACCAATCCAGAAAAAATGGAAGCGGAACTGGAAAATCCTTACATCTTATTGTATGATAAAAAAGTATCATCTTTAAAAGAATTATTACCTGTATTAGAACCTGTTGCGCAATCAGGTAAACCTTTACTGATCATCGCAGAAGATGTTGATGGTGAAGCATTATCGACTTTAGTCGTAAATAAATTACGTGGCGCATTAAAAATTGCCGCTGTAAAAGCGCCAGGTTTTGGTGACAGGCGAAAAGCAATGTTAGAAGATATTGCGATTTTAACTGGTGGTACTGTCATTTCAGAAGAAAGAGGTTATACGTTAGAAAACACAACAATCGATATGTTAGGAACTGCTAAAAGAGTGACTATCGATAAAGACAATACTACAGTTGTAAGTGGTGCTGGTGCCGCGGATATGATTAAAAACCGTGTGAACCAAATCAAAGGTCAAATGGAAGCTAGCACTTCTGATTATGATAAAGAAAAATTGCAAGAACGTTTAGCAAAATTGGCTGGCGGTGTTGCAGTTCTATACGTAGGGGCTGCTTCTGAAGTAGAAATGAAAGAGAAAAAAGACAGAGTTGATGACGCACTTCATGCGACTCGAGCTGCTGTTGAAGAAGGAATTGTTGCTGGTGGTGGCGTTGCTTTGCTAAGAGCTAAAAACGTTTTGAAAAACGTAAAAGCTGACAATGCAGATGAAGCAACTGGTATCCAAATAATTTCTCGTGCTATAGAATCACCTTTGCGAACTATTGTTGAAAATGCTGGTTTGGAAGGTTCGGTTGTCGTAGCGAAAGTGGCTGAAGGAAAAGGCGATTTTGGTTATAATGCAAAAACAGACGAGTATGTTGATATGCTAAAGGCTGGAATTATCGATCCTAAAAAAGTAACACGTGTCGCTTTAGAAAATGCAGCTTCAGTGGCTGGAATGATCTTAACTACAGAATGTGCTTTGGTCGAAATTAAAGAAGAAAACGCTGGCGGCGGAATGCCAATGGGCGGCGGAATGCCAGGGATGATGTAATATCAATAATTATCAAATAAAAAATCCGAAGTTTAAAAGCTTCGGATTTTTTTATATCTAATCTTTATCTGATGGTTTGGCTGCTCTTTTCTTGAGTAACTTCATAAAAACAGGAACCGTCGAAACAAGTATGATTCCAATCACAATCCACTCAATGTGGTGCTTTAAATCAATTCCTTGTTTGAGGAAAACTCCATACAAATAGTGCCCAGAGAATATAAGAACAAATGACCATAAAAAGGAACTCACAATATTAAAGAACATAAATTTCTTTTTATCCATAGATACAATTCCGGCTACGATTGGTGCGAATGTTCTAAAAATTGGTAAAAACCGAGCGAAAATGATTGCTTTACCACCATACTTTTCAAAGAAATCTTTTGATTGTAATAAATACTTTTTCTTAAACCAAAACGTATCTTCTTTTTTAAATAAATAATAACCACTTTTGGCTCCAAACCAATAACCGGTCATGTTTCCAAAAACACCTGCAACAGCAATTGCAGTGGATAAAAGTGTGACATTAATAAAATCACTATCTAAAAAAGCGACGTTCTGAACCAGATCGCGACTGTAGATTCCCGCTAGAAAAAGCAAGCTATCACCAGGAAGAAAAAATCCTGCAAACAAGCCAGTTTCTGCAAAGACAATAAACAAAACAATGTACAATCCGAGTTGGATTCCAGCAATTTCAAAAGTGATGTAAAACTCTGGATTAAGTAATTGGGTCCATTCGAATTGATTCATATACGCGTCTATAAAATAAAATTTAAGATTGTGAAAGTAAGAATAATTTACTGTAACCGCAATGAATTGGTTCTTTTTAAAGTTATCTTAACGATTAGTCAATGGTTAATTCTCTTTCTAAAAACCTAGCATCGATAGTTCATATTGGACTTTTATGAGGAAAATTATTCCTAGAAAATCAAGTTATGAAACAGAGCCACAGAAACAGTATGATTCATAATATCAGCCCCAGAAGCGGGATTTAAGAACTGGTTCAAGTATCCCAACTCTAGTCTAAAATTGGAGTTGGATTGAATTCCCAGCCCGGCAAAAAATCGATTTTGATCAAAAAAATGTGGATTAACTTTATTAGAACCAATATTCAAAAACACTTCATCTTGCACCACCGCATAGCATTCGTCTTTGTTCTTATTTAAATACTTCAAATGAAAAAGATGGCGGTTCAAGTACCGAAATCTGTTTTGATAATTTGTCTCCAATCGAACTACTTGATCTTCTTGAAGCCCAATTTTATCCACAAAACGTTGCTCTAATCGCAACCGATTGATCATCACGTTTTTTTCGTTACGCCATTTATGCGTATGCTGGTACTGTTCCCAAATCCTGTCTTCCTTAAAATAATCATCAACCGCACTATTTAGCGTATTGATCAAACCGTAACCAAGAATAAAATTGGTGTTCTTGTTCGGATAATAAATAGCACCCAACCGAAATAAATTTTGTCTGCTAAATTGAATATCTCCATCCATTCGAAATTGCGCTTCTGCGTGTAATCCCCATTTCGACGAGACCTTATATTGACCGGTGTAGGCAAACCAATTGGCTTGATTCTCGGCAGTCTTTTGAGGGTACAGCAACTGAAAACAGAATGCTAACAGCATAAGAAATACATGCTTCATTCGCAATTATTTTTTTCGTTCATACTGGCAGCAATGGTGCAAATTGTTATATACTTCGTCAGCAGCTTTCTCTTCTTCCGTATCATGGCCAATTTTAGCAATTCCTTTTTTCACTGTCGAAAGGGAAGTTTTCTCTTCGTTTATAATCAAACTCAATTGATGCGTTTCTACCGACCAAACCGCGGATTTAACACCTGCCACGCTATAAGCTGCTTTTTCAATTCGCTTCTTACATTGTTCACAATTTCCATTGACATCAATGGAATATTTTGCGTTTTTATTTTTTGCCTCTTGGGCTTGTGCTGATAATCCAACGAAAACCAAACACATCATCATTACTATATTTTTCATTTTATTAAATTTTAATTGTTATCTAATCTTAAATCTCAGTCCTGCATAAAACATTTGCCCAAAAACTGGCGCGTAAATAATTGAAGTGTCAAAGTTGGCTCCGAATGGATTCATAGCGCCCAAGATGGCTTTTCTCTGGCGGTAATTCCCAATATTTTCTCCGCCAAAATACATCTCAAAGTTACGAGATTGTTGCAACGTAATCTGCATATTGAATGTTGAAAAAGAAGGCGAAAATTCAGGTAGCCTATCTATTGCAGCATTTGTCGCCGTGTTCGGTAACTGTTGCTTTCCGAACCAATTAACCGTAGCATCCATGCGCCATTGTTGACCTTCATCCGAAATATGCGTTGCGTATTCTACGTTTGCAAAAAATCGATGCTTGGCTTGCAAAGGCCGCTGGTACGTTCCAGAAAGATAATCTGTGGAGATATCATAGTATTTGTAAGCCGTTCGTAAATCAAGATGATGAACCAATTCGATATTAAAATCTAACTGCAAGCTGTTGGCAAATGATTTTCCTCTTAAATTATAAAAGACCGCTTTCTGTGGACTTTCAAACAAGTCAACAACCGCTTGATTTTGAAAATCTGTTCGATAAAAATCTAATCCGACATCTGCTTTTTTACCGAATAAAACGAATTTTTGGCCAAAACTCAATCCATAGTTCCATGCGATTTCTGGATCTAGTCCGTAGATTTTTCCTTTTGTATCTAAAATTTCGAATTGTCGTGAACTAGCAAAAAGCTGCTGATTCTCCGCAAAAATATTCGCTGCCCTTTTTCCTCGTCCTGCCGAAAATCGAACCACTCCGTTATCCCACGGATTGTATCGTAAATGCAGACGCGGCGTTGCAAATACACCAAGTCGATTGTGATAGTCTACTCTTCCTCCTAAAATCACACTGAAATTATCTTGATTGTCATAGGTGTATTCAAAAAAACTACCCGCAGAATTATCTATTCTACTGTTGTCAATTCGATTTACAAACTCCTGATATTGATCGGAAGTAAAGTTTAAACCAGCAGCAAACTTATTCTTGATATTGCTGATAATGGAATTAAATATCAAGTTAGAGTAATAACTACCTTGTTTAATGTCGTACGTATTTAAACCGAAATAGGAACTTTGGCGGTGACTGCTGTAGGCATTTTGAAAACCAATACTCTGATTGGGAATGTCCTTAAAAATATAGCCAACTTTAGAAGTAAAATCAAATCTTTCAGAATTGATTTCCGATCCCCAAAAATTGGTGGTCATCTTATCGCGGTCTTTATTGAAATTGACTTCGCCTGTTTGTTTTTCATCATTCATATACTTGACGCTAATAAACGAAACCAAACCCGAATCTTGATCGGCATATTGCCATCGGTTGAGTAAATTGACTTGTTTCCCCAGTGGACTATCCATAAACCCATCTCCATTTTGATCGTTTTTCGCCACTCTAGTATTGCCATGAACGAATAAACTAGTTGCCCATTTCGGAGATATTTTCTTATTGAAATGGGTGTTTAATTCATAACGAGAATCTGTCGATCCATAAGCATTTAAGAAAAACGGAATGTCATTCAAGGGTTTAAGCAATTCGGTATTAATTTGTCCTGAAATGCTTTCATACCCATTTACAACCGAACCTGCGCCTTTTGTGATTTGGATACTTTCCACCCAAGTTCCCGGCGTAAAAGACAATCCATAGGCTTGAGAGGCGCCGTGAACCGAAGGAATATTTTCTTCTGTGATCATCAAATACGGACTTGTTAAGCCCAGCATTTTGATTTGTTTGGTTCCGGTTAACGCATCGGAAAAATTGACATCAATAGACGGATTGGTTTCAAAGCTCTCCGCTAGATTACAACAAGCGGCCTTGAGCAATTCTTTGCTTGTCATTACTGAGGTATTGCCCGTAACAGTAAATGACTTTAAGATACTTTTGCGTGTAGATTCCACTTTTACTGTTTTCAACGTGTCTTGCGCAGACAGTTGCAGCGAGCAAAAAATCATTACGAGAAGTAATGGAAGTTGTTTTTTCATAATAGTGTTCTAATGTTTTAATAATGGAATAAGAATTTCCCTTTTAAAAAACATTAAAGACGATCGTAGAAAATATACTGAGAATACAATTTAAAGAGCGGTGGCGCATTCGATTGGAAAGAATATTCTGAACTGCTATCGCATTCATTAGTTGAAAAAGACGAAAAAACAATGGGCTGCCACTCCTCAAATATGCAAACATTTACACCATCTAGTTGTACAGTAAAAACCGTCGCATGGTCGGTTTTCTTTTCTAAATGAACCACTTTGTCTTTACAACAAGGTGACTGTCTTTCTATAATACCGCAGCAATCTTCTTCGGCAGCCGCGCCATTAGAAAGTGAATTAATAGAGATAGAAGCAATCTCATCACCACAATAATGCACATTCATAGCCAATCCAACGTTCGAAAGGAACAGGAAAAAAGCTAAAAAAAGGCTGGTGATTTTTTGAAATTTCATCTGGCGAAAGTACGGATTAAACCTAAATTGCAAACCAAAATCTTGTTAAATATTTACAATTCAACTTCTTGACTCATCAACGGAACGATACAATCATACCCATATTTTTCTTGAATTTTTATTCGAAGTTCATCAGCTGGTTGGTTCTCGCCGTGCACTAAGAAGACTTTGGTTGGCTTATTTTCTAACGCGCTCAGCCAATTCAGTAAGTCATTTTGATCACCATGAGCGGACAAACTTTGAATCTCAAGAATGTTGGCATGAACCGCATAATATTTCCCTCGAATCTTCAACTCTGTTGCACCTTCCAGTAATTTTCTTCCCCGTGTCCCTTCGGCTTGGTAACCAATAATTATCACCGTCGTTTCGGGCAACTCAATATAGCGTTCGAGATAACTCAAAACGCGACCACCTGTAATCATACCGCTTGCCGCAATAATGACTTTTGGCTGCGTGTCGTAAATAGTTGCAATGGTTTCTTGATAGTCCGAATTCATCGAAAACATTTTGCACATCGCGACATATTCGCGTTCTGGTATTTTGTGCCATTTCTTGCTGTTTTCAAAAACTTGCAAAACATTAATTCCCATAGGCGTATCAATAAAGTAGGGTATTTCTGGAATTCGGCCTTCTTCTTTGAGCTGCCATAACAAATACATGATGGTTTGCGCACGTTCGACGGCAAAACTTGGTATAATTACCGTTCCACCTTTTTCGACTGTATTGTTGATGTATGACTCTAGTTCTAATTTCACATCAGTATCTGGATGAATTCGGTTGCCGTAGGTGCTTTCTAGAAAAATATAATCTCCTTTCCGAGGTTTTGTTGGCGAAAAAAGCAGCACGTCGTCATCTCTTCCAATGTCGCCTGAAAAAACCAAGGTCTTTCCCTCCGCTTCTAATTGAATACTACAAGCGCCAATAATATGGCCGGCATTGGTAAAGAGAGCAGAAATCTCAGCATCCAAACTGAGCTTTTCGTTGAAATTGATCATTCTAAAAAGCGGAAACACTTCTTCGGCTTGTTCTACTGTATATAAAGGTTCTGCCTTTTCGTGTTTCGAATACTGTCCTTTATTCGCTAGATTGGCTTCTTCTTCTTGAATTTTGGCACTATCTAAAAGAATCAACTTTGCAATGGCAGCAGTTGGACTTGTACAATAAATTTTTCCACTAAAACCTTGTGCCACCAATCGCGGCAACCAACCACAATGATCCAAATGCCCATGCGTTAATAAAACATAATCAATCGTTGAAGGCAGCACGGACAAAGGTTCCCAATTCAATTCGCGCAAAGGTTTGATACCTTGAAACTGACCGCAATCAATCAAAATTCTAACACCGTTGCTTTCTACCAAAGTTTTAGAACCTGTTACTGTGCCTGCGCCGCCAAGAAATTTAATTTTCATTTTAATTTCATTTAGATTATTTAAAAAAATGGACTTAATTATAGGCGCACAAAGCTATCGCTTCTTTCAAAACATTCTTAATCCGATTGGGAGGCAAACCTATTTTTTTTAGACATTGATGATTATTAATAATTTCCTTTACCAATAGCACATCCAAAATCAGCAATTTATCTTTTTCTGCGATTGACAATGTGGTCAAACAAGTGATCGGATACAGATGATGGGAATCGATTTTTGTTCTCAAGTTAAGCTCTTTCGGATAGTCCCAGCTAAGCAACTGAATCCCTGAACAGGTTGCAAATGAAACCGCATCACTAGTAAAACGATTATTGGTAATAATCCAACATTTTGAAATGTATTCTTTCCCTGAAAATAGCACGTATAAATTCTCTTTCAAATCATTAAAGCGAGATAAAATATACATGGGTACTTTGACATCGGTTGTTGCCTCCCGACCAGTATGAAATTTACATTCGACCATAGCAATCACGCCGTTCTTTCGAATCACCACATCAACTTCGTGGGTAACACATTTTCCAGGTAAAGTCAAATTGGTTTGGGTTTCGTATTGCTCCGCTTCAAAAAGTCGCGCCATATATTTTTCAAAGAAAAAACCTGCTGGACCCAAAAGCTGCAAGGCTTGTCTTAAATTATAACGAGCTGCATGCGAATTCGACGCTTTCTTCAAATACCCAAACGCCAACTTGTAGATTTGCTTGGTCGGCATTCCCTCGTATATTTCTTTTTCAATACGGTCTAAAATATCGTCGACTACTGTGATTTCGGCGCCAGATTTTATTAATGAATTTCTAAGTTTATCTGGATCATAATCCACGACATCACCTGAATGTTTTACTATTTTCATCATCCCTTTATTTTATCGAATTTGAAGTAAAAACCAATAATAAAGGTACGAAATAAAGTGCCTACTTCATTCTCTTTTGGTAGAGAATTGCAGGAATAAAAAGCAGTAATAAGAGCGGTTGTATCAAGAATCGTCGCACGTAAAACAAAATAAAATTGTTATACTGATCGGTAAAAAGCACCAAAACAAAAAAGGCTGAAATGAGAACAACGAAAAAGAAAGCGTAGAGCACTGAGGCAAATTTTGTTAATGCCCAATCTTTAAATAGACAATAAATAATGGCCAAAGAAAGAATTGAGTTTAACGCAAAACGCAAACCCATACTCAAAAACAACGACAACATATCAAATTTTGGAAAACCCAAACTCAAATAGTCATTTCTAAAATAAAGCGCAAAAGGATCGTAGAAAAGCCAATCTTCAAAAGCGCGAATCATCACCAAAACGAAAACTAATATCGCAATGGCAATAATCTTAATTCGATTTAACTTAATCTTTTCTAGCATAATTTGAAAATTGATTGACCCAAATGACCCACAATCCAAAGACAAAACCATAAATAATCAACGGAAAAACAACGCCGTGAAGCAATGGCTCTTGGTCCGGATAATACAACAGCGCCACAGACAAAACTGCGATGCGGAGGATATTCATCAAGTGAATGAGAACACTACCAACAAGCAAAAAGCCAATTGTTCTGAACCATTTCCCCGAAAAAGCAACGACAAAAGCCGCAAAAAGAATGATTACACTCAGCGCATTGCAACCTTCTACCACCCGCGAAACATATACGCCGTTAATAATCAATTTGATCGACGCCTGACTTTCGTGCAGTTGCAATTGACAATCGTAATTGAAAAAACGCAAAACATATTGCACTTGATGCGCCACACTTTTCGTAAAAGCATCTACTTCAAATGCCAAAATAGAATCATATTGACTCAAATAAGATTGATACAAAAAAGTGAGCCCGCCATAAACTGCGAAAAACTTCAAGAGAAAAACTAAAAAGGGACGATAAAGCTGGAAGTACGTTTTCAAAAAATTTATTTTTAACAAATTTATATAATTTAAACTCGCAAGCAAGGATTACTTTTGCACAAAATAATGGCGTTACCCTTTGGGTCGGGCTCTCGGCTTTATCTCTCCACTATGTTGCGAGGATACCGCCTCCATCCCTAACGCAAATCCGCATTCCTATGACATTTGATCTTTTAAAACCGCAAGTACAAGCCATTCTCGCAGCAGAAAATCAAACCCGAGATGAAAAACTACTTCTCGTCTGCAAATTGCTCGAAACCAACATTTCTTATTATACTTGGGTTGGTTTTTACTTTGCCAATCAAGAAACACAAACCTTACATCTTGGGCCTTATGTTGGAGCTCCAACAGATCACACCGTAATTCCTTTTGGAAAAGGCATCTGTGGACAAGTGGCGGTTTCTAACCAAAACTTTGTTGTGCCTGACGTTGCCGCTCAGGATAATTATATTGCTTGTAGTTTTACCGTTAAATCTGAAATCGTCGTTCCGCTATTCGTCAATGGAAAAAACATCGGACAAATCGATATCGATTCAAATGTGTTGGATCCTTTTACTTCTGAGGACGAAAAGTTTTTGAAGTTTGTAAATCAAGAAGTTGCCAAATTATTTTGAAAATAATTCCTCGTGCATAACTCATAATTGATAATTAATTTTACCTTTGCGCACGAATTAGGAAAATCCAAATTCATACATAATAATCATTTAAACAATATTAGCATGTACTTAACATCAGAAGTAAAAGCTGAAATCTTCGCTAAGCACGGAGGAAACGCAACAAACACTGGAAAATCAGAAAGCCAGATTGCTTTGTTCACATTTAGAATCAATCACTTAACAGAACACTTGAAAAAGAATCGTCACGATTACAATACCGAGCGTTCCCTAGTGAAATTAGTAGGTAAAAGAAGATCTTTGTTAGATTACTTGAAGAAAACAGAAATCAACAGATACCGTGAGATTATCAAAGAATTGAATATTAGAAAATAATCAATACGAAAAAGAGGTGCTCACGCGCCTCTTTTTTTTACCATTATATTGCATAAAAAAAGTTTGGTTTTTCATTGGGTAAACAACAACTACAAGCAACACAACTATTCTGTCGACAGGCGGAGAACCAATGTAAAATTAAAAAAGGAAAATTTATGATTCCACAATTATTTGTAGAAAAAATCGATTTAGGTGATGGCAGAAGCATCACAATCGAGACCGGACGATTAGCAAAACAAGCCGACGGTTCAGTAGTAGTAAGAATTGGAAATACTGTTATTTTAGGAACAGTAGTATCCGCAAGAAAAGCAAGTCCTGGCATCGACTTTCTGCCATTGACGGTAGATTATCGTGAAAAATTTGCTGCAGCAGGTCGTTTCCCAGGAGGTTTCTTCAAAAGAGAAGCACGCCCAAGCGACAACGAAGTGCTTACCATGAGATTAGTCGACCGTGTATTGCGTCCGCTTTTCCCAAGTGATTATCACGCTGAAGTTCAAGTGATGATCCAGTTAATGTCGCATGACGACAATGTGATGCCAGATGCTTTAGCAGGATTAGCGGCTTCGGCTGCCTTAGCTTTGTCTGACATTCCATTTGAAACCTTAATTTCTGAAGCTAGAGTGGGTCGTATTGACGGAAAATTCATCATCAATCCATCTCGTGCACAATTGGAATTATCAGATATCGACATGATGATTGGAGCTTCAACAGATTCTATCGCCATGGTAGAAGGTGAAATGAAAGAAATTTCAGAAGCAGAAATGGTTGAAGCAATCAAATTTGCACACGAACATATCAAAAACCAAATTGCTGCTCAAGAACGCTTGCAAGCTGCTTTTGGAAAAAAAGAAGTTCGTACCTATGAACAAGAAAAATCTGACGACGCTATTTACGCCAAAGTAAGAGCGGCTGCCTACGATAAAATTTACGCCATTGCCAGCAAAGGTTCTGCTAAACACGAACGTTCTGCTGCATTTGATGCTGTAAAAGAAGAAGTAAAAGCTTTGTTTACAGAAGAAGAATTAGCTGAAAACGGAGATTTAGTAGGAAAATATTTCTACAAAACCAACAAAGAAGCAGTTCGTAATGTAACCTTAGATTTAGGAACACGTTTAGATGGAAGAAAAACAACTGAAATTCGACCAATCTGGTGCGAAATAGATTATTTACCATCAGTGCACGGTTCAGCTTTGTTCACTCGTGGAGAAACACAAGCCTTGGCTACAGCTACTCTAGGAACTTCTAGAGAAGCCAACCAAATTGATTCGCCTTCTGAACAAGGAGAAGAAAAATTCTACTTACATTATAACTTCCCTCCATTTTCGACAGGAGAAGCGCGTCCGTTAAGAGGAACTTCAAGAAGAGAAGTAGGTCACGGAAACTTGGCACAACGCGCCTTGAAAAACATGATTCCTGCTGATTGTCCTTATACCATTCGTGTGGTTTCTGAAGTGTTAGAATCGAATGGTTCATCTTCGATGGCTACCGTTTGTGCTGGGACACTATCTTTAATGGATGCTGGCGTTCAAATGATTCGTCCGGTTTCTGGAATCGCAATGGGATTGATTACAGATGGAGATCGTTTCGCAGTATTATCTGATATTTTAGGTGATGAAGATCACTTAGGTGATATGGATTTCAAAGTAACAGGAACTTCTGAAGGAATTACCGCTTGTCAAATGGACATTAAAATCGATGGATTGAAATACGAAATCATGGAGCAAGCTTTGGCTCAAGCTCGTGACGGACGTTTGCATATCTTAGGAAAATTAACGGAAACTTTGGCGCAACCGAGAGCTGAAGTAAAAGTTCATGCTCCGAAAATCATCATGAGAACCATTCCTGGCGCATTCATTGGTGCTTTGATTGGTCCTGGTGGAAAAGTAATTCAAGAATTACAAAAAGCTACCGGAACTACGATTGTGATTAACGAAGTAGATGAGCAAGGTGTAGTTGAAATCTTAGGAACCGATCCAGACGGAATCGCAGCGGTATTAGCTAAAATTGATTCAATTATTTTCAAACCAACTATGGGCGAATCATATGAAGTGAAAGTTATCAAATTGCTTGACTTTGGTGCTGTCGTAGAATATACGGAAGCTCCAGGAAACGAAGTGTTATTGCACGTTTCAGAATTAGCTTGGGAACGTACTGAAAATGTAACCGATGTGGTTAATATGGGTGATGTATTCGAAGTGAAGTACTTAGGTGTTGATCCGAAAACTAGAAAAGAAAAAGTGTCTAGAAAAGCACTATTGCCGCGACCTCCAAGAGATGAGAATGCTCCGCCGAGAGAAGATCGCGGACCTCGCCCTGATAGAAGGGACGATAGAGGCCCAAGAAGATAATAAAGTAATAAAATCTTAAATCCCCTATTCAATATTTGAATCGGGGATTTTTTTTTGCAATTAATAGTAATTGGGGGTGAAAATTGAAGTGTACTTTTACAAAAACTAAAACAAATCCAAATTTCTAATTTAGAATTTTAAAAAAGAACCCCAACTTGAGTAACTCAGTTGGGGTTTCATTTTTTAGCAAATTAACAAAATTAGATTTTCTTCAATAATATTTTTTCTTGTGTAAACTGATAGGCCGCATCTAAGAATTGTACCATTTTCTCCCAGTTCTTGTTAGGTTCAAAATAATTACTATACTCTTTTAGCGTTTTTATTACTATTTTATTCCCATTCAAATTAGCTGTGCTTATGAACTTACCTGCACTATTTTCGATATTCTTATTCAACTTTTCAAGTCCAGAAACGGAATACCCAGTTGGAATGTCAAATACAATTTCATTTTCAAATGATTTCGGAAATCCGGTGTAAACGTTGTTTTTTCTATTCAATTCACTCTTTTCAATTTCGACTTGAGAAGTAATCAACATGCCAATATCGACTAAGAAATTTTGTCCTGCTTTCTTCACTAATTGATCCTTGATTGTGAATTCTTCTTCATAAACAAAAGGAACGTTTTTACCAAATCTACCTGTATTCTTTACTTTAAAAGAGACATCTTCTATCAAAAATCCGAACTCCTCTGAAACATTTTTTTTCAATTCTTCTTTTTGTTTCTCTTTCATACTACTTATTAATGCTTGATATTTACTGTCGACTTGGGCTCTTTCTTTTTTACTTTTTATTCTATCGATGAAAGGTTTGGTATCATATTTTGAATAATCTTCATACACATAATCGTAGAAGTTTAACTTGCCACGTTGCTGGCTGTCTTTGAAATGCCCAAAAAAAGATGATTCTCTTTTTATCATTAAGCTTACTAAGTCTTCAGAAAAGGAAAAACTAGTCACAATTTTAGAAAGATTGTCTTTCGCAGTACTTGATGGCAAAGCAGCATTTTCTGCATCAACAACTCGTCTCCCTCTCGAAACTTGTAAGGCAAATGCTTTGGTGTTTTCTAGATAATAATTGAACTGATCCGCACTCGAGAAGGGCGTAAAATACTCCAAATAAATAGGTGTTGGCGTATTCACTCGCAACAAAACGGACACATTCCTTTGAATGAGCAGATCCTCAATTGAACCATTGTACCTATTCGTCGCAATAATGATATCATAGTCAATCTTATTTTTCTTTAAGAAACCCATAAAGTGATTGATAAAGGCCTCCTCGGTATTGAAGAAAATTGGATTGTCGTACAAATCGAAAGGAAAATACATAAAACCAGATTCTCTAACGACCGAAGCTTCAATATACTGCGTAAAGTACTTATGACGCGTAAAATAATAAACCTCTCTCACCTTCTCTTCATCACTCGCATAAGTCTTATCCTTTAAAAATTTATTGATATATTCCAACTCACCTGTTGGACGAAATTTGTCATAGTAGTAATCTAAAATATCTTCTTTCGACACCGTTTTCTTTACATCTCTTTCTTTCTGAGACAGAAAGGCATTGGCTAGAGATTCGAACTTTCCCGATCGGGCAAAGTACACTTGAAATTTAAAACACGGCAATTCTACTAGTGGGTCAAACCATCTTGGAAAATCGTTCTTTTCAAGGTCTTTAGCAATCAGTTCGTATTTTCGTTCTCCACCTTTATTCGTTGCAATTTCTTTTAAATCAGGCGCTCCATTATAGCTGCTAAAATTCACGAAAAAATCATTTTCAGTTTGAAAATTTAATTTGAAATTCATAATTGGATACACATCGCCAAGGGTACGCTCTTCTGGATCAAATCCGAATTGATACGTGGACTTAAAAGGCTCTATGCTATAATAATAATAGTCAATGATATCCCCAACTTCTAGATTTGCAATCGCCAATTTAGTTTCCTCATCGACTTTCTTAGCTTCTTTTTCAACATCAATTTCTATTTCTTTACCGCTTGGTTTGACAATCTTAACGCCAATAGTGTTCGTGCCTTTTTTTAAAGAAAAACCTCGATCAGAATAAAATTTGTCTTTAAACGAAAATTCAGAAAATTCCTTTACAGCTACTGCATCTAATAATTTGATTCTTTTGCGAATTGCAGCGGTATAAGTGACACTTTTGCCAAACTTATGATAATCATAAAATAGAAATTTATTAATGATTACAGCGGATTCTTTTTTCCATTTATCAGGCGTTGTGTTTGCATTTTTATATTCGTCAGATTGACCCCAAAAAAAGTTTTTTATTTCTGCTTTTTCTTGTGCAGAAAGCATTAGGACCATGAATAATAAAAATAATGTAAGTGTTTTTTTCATTGATTTTTTATTGTTTAGTAAGCACAATTTGTTGGTTATAGAGTTCATTTAGCTTTTTTATGAATTCATTCCATTTATTCATTTCGTTCACTTTGATTACCGCATTTTTAAAAATAAAAGACTTGTTGTAAAGTATTTCAGTGTCTGTTTTTGAGAAAGTAATTTTCGCAGAAAAATTATCCTCACTGACCGTCAAATCTTCTGGCATTTTTGCGACTTTATATCCAGATGGGATTGCTAGTTTTGTATTTGAAACCATATTCTTTTTTGAGTCGAACACATAATCAGTTTTTCGGTCTTTAAACTCAAAGTTTTTAAATTCGTTGGTATAGTCCAAATCAACGTAAATATCATTTTCAAAACTTGACACCTTATTTTTTATAGCAATATTATAATTAAGCGTGAGTTGTAAATCTCTGTTCTTAAGGTCCGACGTCTTGATATTGGTTAGTTCAATATTTTTGTCGCTTTTTGAAAGATATCTTTCTAACGCATTCTCTTTTTTATCGGTTTCGATAGCATGATAATTATTTAAGAACTGAGCCCTACTTTCGCCATTATAAAATTTTGAAGAATTACCGATGAGCTTCTCATTTTGAATATTGAGTTTCGTTTCAACTATTTCCCTGTTCATTTCGACATCCATTACCGGCACTTTCTCGATGATAAACTGATCTCCATCTTCAATCATTGCATCTTTGTTTTGAATTCGTTCAGCATATTCACCGAAAGAATTAAACTTTTCAGTTCCATCCAAAAAATATTTTTTCCCTTTATAAAAGAGCGTACAAATCATATGATTGTTGACGGCTAAAGAAGGAGACGTAAAGTCGTAAAAAATGTGCTTTGTCCCAATCCAAGCAAGTCGAGCATCAAACCCTGCTATTTTCAGCATTTGCTTTGTCAAATTTGCCATTCCTTTACAATCGCCATATCTTTTTTCAAAAACATGGTTTGATTCATCTGGTTTGAAGCCGGCTATTCCGTCTTCAAAAGCAATGTATCTTATATTGTCTTGTACCCAATAGTAAATATTTTTAATTTTTTCTTCGTCGTTCTTTGCCATTGAAGTCAACTCATTTACTTTATCCTTCAAGACGGATGTATCTTCCTTCATAAGGTCGACCATAGACTTATCCCATTTGTAAAGATCTGAGGCGGAATTAAATAGAGTCACCTCTTTATTTTGCGCTTTAAAAGACTTTGCAATGACTAAAATATGGGGGTAAATGTAACTTTTTCCAGGTGTATTCTCTTCTTTATGAAAAGCCTCAATCAAATCCATATTGTATATATAAGTGGACGCTTTCGTTTTTGAATCAATCACAATCTCTTTTTTGATTACATACCCGTCGAAATTAAATTCCTTAAGTTCTACTTGCAACCAATCTGGAATAGTAATTTTAATTTGCTTTTTCAATACTGGATACTCATCATTGAAGTACAAAGAAGTAAAATATTTAACATCATAATAAGTCTTTTCAAGTTTAAAGCCCAGCGAATAGCCTTGCACTGGAAAACTAAGATTACTATATTTTACCTTCGCGTCGTTATAGAAAAAATCGTTGTCTTTGTAGAACTCATCTTTGACAAAAAAATTGGTCTTCTTACCGTTTCTGTATGTAAAATTAAATGCTTCTATCGAAGACTCGCTATCATAAAACTCATATTTAGCGATATTAGCCCGATGGTCAATATTCATTAAGACTTCATCTGTGTTGCGGTAAACCATTACCTTCGTTTGAGCCTTATTTAATGCAAAACTTATATTATCGCTACTTTCGGTTATCGCTATAGCAGATTTTGGATGTTTTTCTCGCAGCGTTTTAGCGAATTCAATTTGTTCAACTGTGGGATCCATTCCTTTTTGAGACCAAACGGACGCCATCGAGAAACAAATAAATACCATAATCATAAGTGATTTTCTCATAAAAAAAATTTGCCGCAAAGTAGCCAAAAACTTGAGTAAATCATAATATTTCAAAAACTCTTCTTTTTTATTAGCTTTTTTATGATTTATTTTTTTTAGCGAGTAGTGACTATAAGGTGTTTCGACATTATCATTACCCCATTCTACTCAATTCAAAATTCACTGTTGAGATGAGATAGTGACACGGTCATAATCTACTTGAAATATTCTTTTTCTTTTTTACCTAGCCAATATTTTACATCAATCTTGTCCAAAACCCCATGCAGAGACAAAAATGAAGTTGATAAAATCTGACTTTTTTGAATGCTGGACAATTTTTTTAATAGCGAAATATATGAAACGAGAAAAGTTAATGTCTCGAGAAAATCCTCATCAATAAAACCTTCCACAACTTAAAATCGTCCTATCGTAGAAAAAATAAAATAACGCTCCGATGCCTCACTCAATTTTTGAATAAGGTGCTTTATTATCAGAAATAAGGATTGCAATACAATTTTTATTTCTATTTTTGCCATAACTAAAACAAATAAATCTAATGAAAAAACTATTTACACTTCTTTTTGCAATCACGTTTATGTTTTCATGCTCAAGTGACAGTTCTTCAGATACTAACACTACTCCCTTAGCGACCGTGCCGTTGGCAAAAGCAGAATTTGACTCCAGTAATTTCGGAATTTACAAAGGCGTTATCATCGGGTCAAGTGGTGTCATCACGATTAATATAAAAAATGACGGAAATCTCAATGCAACATTAGTAATTGACGGGGTTTCTTCTAGTTATTCTAGTGCAGGAGAAGTGGCATTAAACCAAGCTATCACAAATTTGATATTTACCAACGGAACCAATAGTTTTACTATCAATATTTCCGCAAGTGGTGACAATATCGAGGTTATTGATTCCAATATTCAAAATCATCTTGGTGCTATATTTAATGTTGTAAAAGAATATTCTACAGATCTTGTAAAATGTTATCAAGGTACGTATAGTGGAACAACCGACAATGGTCTATTTAATATTATCATTTTAGATCAAGAACTTTATGGTTTGTCTCGATCAAGTACTTCTCCGGAAAGCGAAGCCTTATTTTTGAATGGTGGTTTTATTGAGAATACCATTTCTGGAACTTTCGACGGTGGCACTTTTACAGGAACGGTTTCAGGAAACAACATTAGCGGAACTTGGCAAAATACAAGTCAAGAAACCGGAACTTGGACTGGACAAAGAACGCTCTAAGAAATCTTTTTAAAATTGACTCTAAAACCCATTTCTTGCATAGAAGTGGGTTTTTTCATTATAGCCGATACAGCATTAGGGTTTAAAGCATTGTGTGAGCTCTTTTTGCGCCAGCGTTTACTTCGTCAGTTCGCTTCTCTTGGGTGTCCGACTTACAAGGAAATCAAAGATTCAATGTTGCAAAATGCCAAAAAAAAATAAAACTTTACAATTGCTGTAACTTAATTCCAATGCTGAACGTACAAGCCTTGTACACTTTAAAAAAAGGACACTACACTATGAGACAACTTAAAATCACCAAGCAGGTAACAAATCGTGAAACTGCGTCATTAGACAAGTACTTACAAGAAATTGGAAAAGTAGATTTGATTACTGCCGATGAAGAAGTAGAATTGGCACAAAAAATCAAAGCTGGTGATCAAAGAGCTCTAGAAAAATTAACCAAAGCCAACTTGCGTTTTGTGGTTTCTGTAGCCAAACAATACCAAAATCAAGGGTTAACATTACCCGATTTAATTAATGAAGGAAATCTTGGTTTAATTAAAGCAGCACAACGTTTTGATGAAACCCGTGGTTTCAAATTCATTTCGTACGCTGTTTGGTGGATTCGTCAATCGATTCTACAAGCTTTGGCAGAACAATCTCGTATCGTTCGTTTGCCTTTGAACAAAATTGGTTCGATTAATAAAATCAACAAGATGTACGCTTTGTTAGAGCAATCTAATGAACGTCCGCCTTCTGCTGAAGAAATTGCCAAAGAATTAGACATGACCGTTAATGACGTAAAGGAAAGCATGAAAAATTCTGGACGTCATTTATCTATGGATGCGCCATTGGTAGAAGGAGAAGATTCAAATTTATACGACGTTTTGCGTTCAGGAGAATCTCCAAATCCAGATAGAGAATTGATTCACGAATCGTTGCGAACTGAAATCGAAAGATCTTTAGAAACACTTACGCCAAGAGAAGCAGATGTAGTACGTTTGTATTTCGGATTGGGCGATCAACATCCAATGACACTCGAAGAAATCGGAGAAACGTTCGATCTAACTCGCGAACGTGTTCGACAAATTAAAGAAAAAGCAATTCGAAGATTGAAACACACTTCGAGAAGCAAAATATTAAAAACTTATCTTGGGTAAGTTTAAAATTCCAATAAGAAAATAACAAATTCCAACTTTGGAATTTGGAATTTAAAAATTGGGATTTCATAGTAACAACAGTCTGATTAACTGTTCGTTTTTTGATTGATGATTGAAACTCCGGCTGATTACCGGAGTTTTGCTTTTTAATCTAAACTCGTTTCAGATTCTTTTAGTCATAAATAAAATTTGGGCGTGACCACAAGGGTCAGGCTTTCCGCTATATCTCTTCGCTGCGCTGCGAGGATACCGCTCCAATCCTTCACGCAGGTTCAACTTTCCTTTGCGGCCTTTGCGAAAAACTTTGCGTCTTTGCGGTAAAAAAAACTATTTTTGCATAAACAATTGCAACATGAAAAACACCATCATCGCTCCATCAATACTAGCAGCCGATTTCGCCAACTTACAACGCGACATCGAGATGATCAACAACAGCGAAGCCGATTGGTTTCACATTGATATTATGGATGGCGTTTTTGTCCCAAACATTTCCTTCGGCATGCCCGTTTTGGAAGCCATTGCCAAACACGCCAAGAAAACCATCGATGTGCATTTGATGATTGTTGATCCGGATCGTTATATTCAAACTTTTGCAGATTTGGGCGCCAATGTACTGACGGTACATTATGAAGCCTGTAATCACCTTCACAGAACTTTACAAGCCATTAAGTCCGCTGGAATGAAAGCAGGTGTGGCAATCAATCCTCATACAAAAATCGATTTGTTGGAAGACGTCATCAATGATATTGACTTGGTTTGTGTGATGAGTGTCAATCCTGGTTTTGGTGGACAATCCTTTATAGAAAACACGTATCAAAAAGTAACCAAGCTAAAAGCCTTGATCACTAGAAAAAACGCCTCTACCTTAATTGAAATTGACGGCGGTGTCACCAACAAAAACGCCGCACAACTTGTGGCTGCCGGCGCTGATGTTTTAGTAGCGGGAAATTTTGTTTTTAAAGCGGAAAACCCTACTCAGACTATTTCTGATTTAAAAAAACTTACCGCCTAATTCTTAAGAATTTTAATTACTTCTTGCTTGCTTTCAGATTCTAATTTTATAAAATAATTCCCTTTTTGTAGAAATCCTAAATCGAGTTTTAAATTGGATGTGGCATACGACTGCTGAAAGACTGATTGTCCCAAATAGTTATAAATGCTTACTTTTTGGAATATATCCTCTGCGTTAATGTTCAAAATACTTTCGACCGGATTTGGGCTGTAAGATAAACTAGTGAAATCAAACGAATTGGCTGACAAAGTAACTTGTACTGTCACAGCCAATCGATCTGGGCTTTCATATCCATAACTAGTTTGGCTTGCATAATAAGTTACGCCATCAACAAGTACTGTGCTCAATGGCAATGGATTGGAATTTGCGCTTCTGCCAGCGCCATCATACCACTGAATATTTTCACCCACGACAACAACATCAGCCAAAGTAGCGCCTGGAGCAAAAGTTTGACTAGGATTACCAATCGGTGCTGGAACGGCTACAACATTCACCGTAGCACAATCACTTAGCGGCGTTGTACAAACAATTGAAGCACTGATTAAACAAATCGTACTGGTGACAGCATTTTCAAAAAAAATAGTTGCTTGTCCAGCGTTATTAAGCACTATAGTTTGAATTGTCCCACCGTTAAACTGGTATGTCAGACTGGCATTAGGCGTTCCTAAAAAGGTAACAACGTAAGGTGATCCTATTACGACAGTGTCGGGAACAACTATCGCTGCAGTTGGTGCTGGTATAACTATAATAGACAAGGTTACTGGAACTCCAGATTGTCCAACGTCAGGTGTAAATACATAAATTCCGCTTTGTGTAGTATCAATAACAGCGGGAGACCAAGTTCCTGTAATTCCATTGGTAGAAACTAAAGGTAAACTTGGCGCTACTGAACCAGAACATAAAGCCGTTATTGGGGCAAACACAGGAACAACAATTGAAGAAGTTGTAACTGTTGCGACACTAGAATCATTCACACAAGGCGCTACTCCAGTTACGATGTAGCTAAATGTACTAGAAGTTGCGTCAGGGTATGGGTTAAAGGTTCCTAGAGCAGCGTTAAATGTTCCGCCAACACCAGAAGTTCTTGTCCAAATTCCGCCAGGTTGAAATCCACTGATTATCGAATATAAATCAATTGATGTATTAGTTGTATTTGAGACATTTATGCTTCCATCAGTTCCAGCATTGGGTTGTGAAGATATGTATACAGTAGCAACACTCGTATCCGATACGCATGGGATTGGGGCGACAATAGTATACTGAAATGAACTTGTTGTTGCTCCTGGAGCCGGGGTAAATGTTCCTGCCACGGGATTAAATGTTCCGCCAGTACCTGCAATCCTAGTCCATGTTCCGCCAGATTGTTCCCCAGTAATAAGGTTCTGAAGATCATTGACCGTAGTGTCAACGTCGCAAACTGTTATAGCTCCATCTGTTCCGGCATTGGGTTGCGCAAGGATTGTCACGTTTGTAGTTGTCATAAATGCCGGATCTGAACCGCTGGGAGCAACAGAATAACTAACGGAATAAATTCCCGGCGAGCTAAAAGATGGATTAATTGCACCTGTAATAGCGTTTACAAATAATCCTGGAGTTGCTGAAAAAGTTCCGCCCAAATAATTCCCTGTTCCCGTTAGCGTAACCGTTTCTAATGAAGAAGTTTGGCAAAATGGCGAGTTGTAAGAAATTATGGCGTCAGGCGGTGGAGCTGCATTCGCTAATAAGTAAACATTGATTAAAAGGAAACAGAAGAGTAATTTCTTTTTCATAATAGATTGATTTTTAGTTGAAACCAAATGTAGGTAAATTATCTAAAAGTTTACTTTCTTATAAAAAAACAGGACAAATGCTCTTTGGGGAACAATATCCTGTTTTTTGTGACCGCGGCAGGGTTCGAACCTGCAACCATCAGAGCCGAAATCTGATATTCTATCCAGTTGAACTACGCAGCCATTATTTATTAAAATTCTTATTCAAAAACGCTCTACCAATCCCTGTTTTAAAATGCTTTTCTCGAAGTAATGATTCTTCTCTTGTTTTAAAACTTTCGAAATAGACTAATTCCCATGGTACATAACCTTTGGTTGATTTTGTTTTTCCTGAATTATGCTCTAGTAAACGTTTTTCTATATTTTGAGTTTGACCTTTATAGAATCGTCCGTCTTTTAAACTTCTCAAAATGTAAACAAAATATTCCATTTTATACGAAATCTGATATTCCCTGCCTGTCGGCAGACAGGTATCCAGTTGAACTACGCAGCCATTTTTTGGATTGCAAGACTGTAAGATTTTAAGACTGTCAGATTATACTGTCTTAGAATCTTATAGTCTTACAGTCCTTTTTAAACTAATAATTTCTTTACAATTGTAGAAATTGTCTTTCCTTCAGCAGTTCCTCCTAATTGCGCAGAGGCTATTCCCATTACTTTTCCCATAGAGGCAATTCCAGAGGCACCCGTTTCTGCAATAATTTTTGCGACTACGGCTTCTACTTCTGCTTCGCTTAATTGCGCTGGCAGGAACTTTTCGATTACTGCAATTTGCGCCAATTCTGGTTCCGCCAAATCCATACGGTTTTGCTCAGTAAATATATTGGCGCTGTCTTTTCGAGTTTTGACTAATTTCTGCAACAATTTAATCTCCTCTTCAGCAGAGATTTCTTCCTTGCTTCCTGTTGCAGTTTGTGCCAATAACAATTCTGATTTGATGGCACGTAACGCTTCTAAGGCGACAGTATCTTTGGCTCTCATGGCATCTTTGATGTGCTCCATGATTTGGGTAGATAAACTCATTTTATGTTTGATATTAGAGGTGCAATTTTCGATATACTTCTGTACTTGCCCCGGATGGCAGCGGCATCCTTTTTTGCCGTTGTTCGGCAAGAAAGATATAGCGGACAGCCGGATTAAGGCCCGACAAAACTACAAAAAAATGTTAGATTATAGTAATCTTTCTTCAACAAAAAACCCGAAAACTTGAGGAAATTTTCGGGTTAATCGCAACCAATTGGGGATTGGTTAATCTACATTATCGTGAAGAAACGAATTGTTTGAACGCAATTGAATGTCATCATTGCTGTCCGTTCCCAAAGACGTGCGTGATGTGTTATTTTTTTGTGGATTGGTATTGATATCAATCCCTAATCTTTTGTATGCTGGTTCTTTTTCGAATTCTTCCATTCGAGATGGATTGTTGTGGAATTTGTAATTGAAGTCTTTCAATTTTCTTCGTCTCTCGTCGGCTCTTACTTTCAGCGTCTCCTCGATAGACATTTCCATTGGTGAAACATCCTCAAATGCTGGAGAAAAATTAGAAACCTCTTCTACCTTTTTCATGGTAATGTTCAGTTCTTCTTCTACGGGCTCTGCTGCAATATTTTCGACAGGTTTAGAATTTAGAAGTTCATTCTCCAATTCCATATATTCTTCTAATGAATATTTGATGATCCCATTCTCATTTAGTTCGGTCATCGGAACCATTTGCACGGCTTGATTTACTTCGATGTTTTTGGTTTCGTTGCTTAACTCAAAAAGAATTTTGTTTTCATCTACTTCCTCGACTGGTTTTGATATTGGTAAGTCAAAAGAGAAAGTCACTTGCTCTTCTTTTACCTCAGTAGCATCAATTATTTTAATTTCGGTAATCTCAGAAACAACGGGTTTTGAAACTTCAAATTCTATTGGTTTTTCTGGCGAAACAATTTCAAAGGTAACATCCAAGTTCTTGATAAATTCAGAAATCACAATCAATTCATTTTCGTTTAATTCAGGTTGACTAGCTTCCACAACTGGCGCTTCGTCGTCGATCAATTCAAAAACGATTTTCTCGTCTGTAGCCGGTTTTTCTATTTCTACGTCAACGTGAAACGATGGAATTGCTTTATTGCTTAAATCATGCTCTAATTTATGTTCACCATCTAAAGAATGGATAATTTTCTTCGGTTCTGTATTGACAATTTCGTTTTGTTGTTCCACATTAAAACCAGTAGCAATAATGGTCACCGCAATAGAATCACCAAGTGTTTCATCTTCACCAACTCCCATAATGATATTGGCATTAAAGCCCGCTTCTGTTTGGATGTGATCGTTGATTTCACCGATTTCATCAATTGTAATTTCGTTAGATCCAGAAACGATAAGCAACAATACGTTTTTGGCTCCTGAAATTTTGTTGTCATTTAAAAGCGGTGAATCTAAAGCCGCAATAATCGCTTCTTTAGCACGATTGTCTCCAATAGCAGTAGCTGAACCCATGATGGCTGTGCCGCTGTTTGATAATACGGTTTTCGCGTCTTTTAAATCAATATTTTGTGTGTAGTGATGCGTGATAACTTCGGCGATTCCACGAGAGGCTGTCGCTAATACTTCATCCGCTTTAGAGAAACCTGCTTTGAAACCAAGGTTACCATAGACTTCTCTTAGTTTGTTATTGTTGATAACAATCAAAGAATCGACTTGCTTGCGCAATTTCTCAACGCCAAGCAATGCTTGATCGGATCGTACTTTTCCTTCAAACTGGAATGGAATGGTTACGATACCCACAGTCAAAATGTCTCTTTCCTTAGCCAATTGTGCGATAACGGGAGCAGCACCTGTTCCTGTTCCTCCGCCCATACCTGCAGTTATAAAGACCATTTTGGTATTGGTATCCAACATTTTTTCAATCTCGGCAATACTTTCAATTGCTGACTGTTGCCCCACTTCTGGATTGGCACCAGCGCCTAATCCTTCTGTAAGATGCATTCCCAATTGAATTTTATTAGGAACAGAACTATTTTGTAAAGCTTGAGCATCAGTGTTGCAAACGATAAAATCTACGCCTTTGATGCCTTGCTTAAACATGTGATTGATGGCATTACTTCCGCCGCCACCGACTCCAATTACTTTAATTACATTGGATTGATTTTTTGGTAAATCAAACGAAATGTTTCCAAAATCTGAGTTGCTTGTCATAATTTTTGGTTTTTGATATTCTTATTTTATTATTTGAGGCGTAAACCTTATTCTGCGTTATCTAAAAATTCTTTAATCTTATCGACATACTTGTCAAAAAACGAACGTCTAATTTTGGTTTCTGTTGATTCTGGCTTGACTGACGAGACTTCCACATCGACCTTTACTTCTTCTGCCACTTTTTCAAAAGCCGGCTCTTCTGCTGGCTTCGGAATTTCGAAAGGCTCGAAAGTTCTTTCTTGCTTGAAAGTTACCTTCTCTGGCACCACGGTTGTTTCAAATCTCACCGCACTTTGGGTTTTGTTTTCGATGCTGTTCATTACCAATCCAACTGCAGTTGCGTACAATGGACTAGAGATTTCTTCATCTGAATTCCCCGCTAAGTGCTCGTTCGGATAGCCAATTCTAGTATCCATGCCGGTGATATATTCTACCAACTGTTTGATGTGTTTTAAATTCGCGCCACCACCAGTTAATACAATTCCAGCAATTAATTTCTTACGAGGATCTTCATGACCATATGCTTTTATTTCAGCAAAAACTTGTTCAATAATTTCAACAACACGAGCGTGAATAATTTTCGATAAATTCTTCAATGAAATTTCTTTCGGCTCACGACCTCTCAAACCAGGAATCGAAACAATTTCGTTGTCTTTATTTTCTCCAGGCCAAGCTGAACCAAATTTGATTTTCAACAACTCCGCTTGCTTCTCGATAATCGAGCAACCTTCTTTGATATCTTCCGTGATCACATTTCCTCCAAAAGGAATGACCGCGGTATGACGAATAATTCCATCTTTAAAAATGGCTAAGTCCGTAGTTCCGCCTCCAATATCAATCAATGCGACACCGGCTTCTTTTTCTTCTTGACTTAAAACTGCATCTGCAGAAGCCAATGGTTCTAGGGTTAATCCAGACAATTCAATTCCCGAACTTTGAATACATCTTCCGACATTTCTGATAGAAGAAGCTTGACCAACGACAACGTGAAAACTGCTTTCTAGTCTTCCGCCGTACATTCCAATCGGTTCTTTAATGTCAGATTGACCATCAATTTTAAATTCTTGTGGCAAAACGTGGATGATTTCTTCTCCAGGAAGCATCGCCAATTTGTGAACTTGATTGATGAGCAAATCGATATCTTTCCCTCCAATTACTTCTTCTGCATTGCTTCGGCTGATATAGTCACTATGTTGAATACTGCGAATATGTTGTCCCGCAATGCCCACCACAACATCTTTAATCTTGTATCCAGAATTGGTTTCTGCTTCAAGAATCGCTTGTTGAATAGAATGGATTGTTTGTGTAATATTGTTTACTACACCACGAGCAACGCCAAGACTTTTGGATTTTCCAACGCCCAAAATCTCCAACTTACCGTATTCGTTTTTCTTTCCGATCATGGCCACTATTTTTGTGGTTCCGATGTCAAGACCTACTGCGATATTCTCTTTTTCCATATTCTATTATTTAGTGCAAACTACTTGTTGCGTAAATGTCAGATTAATCCTTTTATAACGAGATAATGTACTATCAACGCTTGTTTTTTGATAAAACGCTTTATAGTTTTGAAACTTGCGTTCTATGTTGATGGCTTTACCAAACAGAATTTCATAATTGAAATTTCTATTCTGCATTTTTACGCTTCCAACCGGCGAGATTTGAATTCCGATGATGTTTTTTTTCAAAAAATCATCCATCCAAATGAATCGCAACAATTTGTTGAAATCGTCTTTATTTATGTTGTTAATATCCCCCGAAATTATTGGAACTCTTGCTGTAAATTCATCCGACAATGGCATTATATTTCCTTGATAGTCAATATAAAAAGAGCTTTCATCGTTGAACACTCTTGCGATTGGTGTTTTTTGTTTTACCACCGCTTTTAATACCCCATCTATGCTAACAAAAACCTCAGATTTTTCAATCATTGGGTTCGAATTGATAGACTTCTCCAATTGGTTCAAATCTAATTTATCTTTACGTATGCTTTGCGCGTCGGTTTTATTTTCTATTAACAATTTATTAACCGTTTCCTGTTTGATATATGGACTAGAATTGTCAACAAAAACCACTTCCGATTTAATCAATTTTCGTTTCTCATTTCTTATTGAAGTAAAGGAATAAAGAAATGCCATCAATGCGAACATCAGTATTAATCGAATATTTGACCATTTTAACCAACTCATGACAAGGCTTCTTTAATAGGTTTTACTAATTCTCCGATATCGCCTGCTCCAATAGTGACAATCACTTTTGCTTCACTTGATTTTATACTTGTTATTAACGCATCTTTTGTCACCAATTTTGCGTTGGGATTGGTCATTTTAGAAAGCAACCATTGTGATGTTATACCTTCCATTGGCAACTCTCTAGCGGGATAAATATCGAGCAGCAGGATTTCATCAAAAGCAGATAAACTTTCCGCAAAACCATCAGCAAAATCTTTGGTTCTGCTAAACAAATGTGGTTGAAAAATTGCCAGTACTTTCTGGTTGGGATACAATTCTCGAACCGCTTGTTGCACCGCATTAATTTCAGTTGGATGATGCGCATAATCATCTATAAAAACCAATTTGTCTGTTTTGATTTGAAACGAAAAACGACGTCGAATTCCCCTAAAATTCGCCAATGCCTTTCGTATATCGTCGTTAGCAATTCCGTACGTTTTCGCCATTGCCAATGCCATTAACGCATTGGTTAAATTGTGCTTTCCTGGCAAACTAAACCTTAGATCTTTTATGATTTCCGTTGGCGTTTGAACATCAAACAAGTATTCGCTGTTTTCAATGCTGACATTGAATGCTTTGAAACTTGCTTCTTCGTTTACTGCGACCTCAATTCCTTCTGGGTGAAGTCCTTTGGCGATAAACAATTTGCTTTTATCTTCAACTTTATCGGCAAATTCTCGGAAAGACGCTTCAATTGATTCCTTATCACCGTAAATATCTAAATGATCCGCATCGGTAGAAGTCACGCAGGCAATATTAGGATGCAGATGTAAAAACGAACGATCGAATTCATCTGCTTCAACAACAGTAACTGTTTTGCCGTTTCCGATTAGATTAGAATCATAGTTTTCTACAATTCCACCGATAAAGGAAGTCACATCAACACCACTTTGAAACAAAATATGCCCAAGAATACTTGAAGTTGTTGTTTTTCCATGCGTTCCCGCAACCGCAAAACAAAACGTGTCTTTGGTTATAATTCCGAGCACTTCAGCTCTTTTCTTTATTTGATAATCGCGTTCAATGAAGTAGTTCCACTCAGAATGATGACTCGGAATAGCTGGCGTGATGATGACCAAAGTATTCTCTTGATAAAAATCGGTTGGAATTTGCGCGATGCTGTCTTCGAAATGAATATTAATGCCGCTTCCCTCCAACTCTTTAGTCAGTTCGGTTTCCGTTTTGTCGTAGCCAGACACATTCTTGTCTAAAGTTTTGAAATATCGTGCTAAGGCGCTCATTCCGATGCCTCCGATACCGATAAAATAGACGTTATGTATTTGGTTTAGATTCATTTTTGAGTTGCTGAGCGACTAAGTAACTGAGATACTGAGTTTTGCTATTTTATACTTTGATAAATTTTATTATTTCTTCAACGATATCTTTTGTTGCGTTGCGTTTCGCCAACGTTTTGATGTTAAGGGAAAGCTCTTTTTGCAAGTTTTCGTCGATTAACAGATTATTGAAAACCGGTTCAAATCTTTCTTCAAGTTCATTTTCCTTCAAAAGGATTGCGCCTTTCTTATCGACAATAGCTTGCGCATTTTTCGTCTGATGATCTTCAGCAACATTCGGCGACGGAATAAAAATCACCGGCTTACCTACCAAACACAATTCAGAAACAGACGATGCTCCTGCACGTGAAATCACAAAATCTGCAGCGGCGTATACCAAATCCATTTTGTCAATAAACGCAACCACTTGAACGTTTTCTCGATTATTAAATTGTTGGTAATCTTCGATATAAAACTTGCCACATTGCCAAATGACTTGCACGTTGTTTGATGCAAAAAAGTCGAGTTCTTTTGCGATGAGTTGATTGACTCTTCTGGCTCCGAGACTTCCGCCAAGTACTAAAAGCGTTTTCTTTTTGGGGTTCAATTTGAAATAGGCAATTGCTTCGATTCTTTTGCTATCAATATCGATTAGATCTTGACGCACCGGATTTCCTGTGAGTCTAATTTTCTCTTGTGGAAAAAAGCGCTCCAAGTTTTCATACGCCACACAAATCGAATTGGCTTTTTTGCTTAGTAATTTATTGGTGATTCCAGGATATGAATTTTGTTCTTGTATGACGGTTGGAATTCCAGCGCGGTTCGCCATTTGCAATAATGGTCCGCTTGCAAATCCGCCAGTTCCTATAACAACATCTGGTTTGAAATCTCGGATGATTCTTCTAGATTTTAATAGACTGCTTAAAAGTTTTACAGGAAACATGGTGTTGTCTACTGTGAGTCGACGTTGCAATCCGGCTATCCATAAACCTTCTATTTTGTAGCCGGCTTGCGGGACTTTTTGCATTTCCATTTTGTCTTTGGCGCCGACGAATAGGAATTCTGCGTCTGGAAACCGCGACTTCAATTCATTGGCAATAGCGATTGCTGGGTAGATATGTCCACCGGTTCCTCCGCCGCTTAATATGAATTTTAGTTTTGTCATCTTTTTAGTTGCTGAGGCGCTGAGTGCCTGAGTTTCTGAGTTTATTTTTTACCGAGAACCGCGTTCATTGGGTTGGTTTTATCTTCTATGGAATAACTTTCTGTTTTCTCGCTGGCTTCTATTTCTTTCAATGCTGACTCCGCTTTTTCCTCCCGTTCAATTTGAGCGTCGATCATGCGTTTGAGCGTGGCTTCTCGTTGTTCTTTTTCGGTGAGCTCGGCGGCAATTTCTTCTTCTTTTTTAGTGACACCGATGATAATTCCTAGGGCGATGCATGTCATCCAGATGGAACTTCCACCGCTACTTATCAGTGGTAAAGTTTGTCCCGTTACGGGTAATAATTCGACGGCAACTGCCATATTGATTAGGGCTTGAAATACGATTGGAAATCCAAGACCGACGACGACTAATTTTCCAAATAATGAATTGGCTTTATGCGCCGCTACAATGAATCTGAAAAACAAAAGCAAATACAATCCTAAGATCGTTAAACCGCCGATTAATCCGTATTCTTCGACGATGATGGCATAAATAAAATCGGAAGAGGATTGCGGAAGGAAATTTTTCTGAACACTTTTTCCTGGACCTAATCCTTGAATTCCGCCAGAAGCGATGGCAATTTTTGCTTTTTCTATTTGATAATCGTCTTCATCAGGTTTGTCGGTGGTGAAATTCTCGAGTCGACTTTCCCAGGTTTTAACACGGCTAAAAAAAGACGAATCTGGAAAAACTTTACTCACCAATATGAAAAAGGTCAACGCTAAAATTCCAGCGCCTATTATGACTGCAATATACTTTAGTGGATATTGCCCAATAAAAGCGAGCATCAATACCATCGAGAACATCAAAGCTGCGGTCGAGAAATTGGCGGGCAGAATAAACATCAACGTTGTAAAAACTGGTAGCCACAATTCCCATAGAGAACTTTTGAACGTGATGGGCGTTTCTCTTTTCTTAGATAAATATCTTGCGACGAAAATCATCAAGACTATAAAGGCAAGCGTCGAGGTTTGGAACGTGATACCGATGAACGGCACTTGAATCCATCTGCTGGCATTGGCTCCTGCGATGACGGTTCCTTTTACTAAAGTATATCCCAGTAGCAACCAAACGACGGGTAAAGCTACAATGGAAATGGCTCTAAAATAATGATAGGGCACTTTATGAATCCAGTAAATGATCGCAAATCCGATACAGATGTGAGCGAAATGTTTGACCAGATAACCCAAAGTATTTCCGGTACCATGACCCATGTAAGCCAAATTGCTACTGGCGCTAAAAACCGGCATAAACGAAAACAACGCTAATAAGGCCACGAATGTCCAGATTACTTTGTCTCCTTTTAGGTTTTTGATGAGTTGTAGCATTATTGATGGTTGTACGTTTTACGTTGTATGTTATATGTTGTTAGTTGTTGGTCTTGTCTCTTGCAGCGAAGCGGTCTTTCTTCTTTTCTCTTTTTCGTTTGATAACCTTATTTTCGTCTTTACCATAAACCCCAGCCCTGATGGAAGCGGCATCCTTTTTTGCTTTTGAAACGCGCTCGACTGCGCTCGGGGTGACAGGCAAAAAAGATATAGCGAACAGCAGGTTCCCGGCTTCTAATCCTTCGACTGCGCTCAGGACTAAAGATTCTTCACAGCGTTCTTAAATTGATTGCCTCTGTCTTCATAGTTTTCGAATAAATCGAAACTCGCACAGGCGGGTGATAACAAAACGGTATCGCCTTTTTCGGCCAGACGTTGTGCCATTTTAACCGCATCGTTCATCGAATCGACCTCAATCATTACATCGACGACGTTTCCGAAGGCATCGATGATCTTTTTGTTATCGACACCAAGACACACTATCGCTTTTACTTTTTCGTGCACGAGTGACATCAGTTCCGAATAATCGTTTCCTTTATCGATACCACCGACAATCCAAACGGTTGGCCCAGTCATGCTATCAAGAGCAAAAAAAGTCGCATTGACATTGGTGGCTTTGGAGTCGTTGATGTACTGTACGTTTTGAATTTTCAGCACTTTTTCGAGACGATGTTCTACGCCTTGAAAATTAGATAGACTTTCTCTAATGGTTTCTTTGCGAATCTTCATCAATTTGGCGACGGAGGTTGCGGCCATTGCGTTTTTCATATTGTGTTTTCCTTCGAGCGCAATATATTCGGTCTCCATGATAAATTCTTCTTCGTTGATAATTACTTCCATTTTGTTGTCTTTTAGATAGGCTCCTTTTTGAAACGTTTTGGTGATTGAAAAAGGAATTAATTGAGCATTAGTTTTGTTTTGTTGTAACCAGTTTGTGATGGCTTCGTCATCGGCGTCGTAGATGAAATAATCAGCTGCGGTTTGATTCATGGTAATTCTAAACTTCGAAGCGATATAATTTTCGTACTTGTATTCGTATCGATCTAAATGATCTGGGCTGATGTTGGCGAGTATGGCTATATGTGGCTTATAGTTGATGATTCCGTCTAATTGGAAACTACTTAATTCGAGTACATAATAATCGAAATCTTGTTCTGCGACTTGCCATGCAAAGCTTTTTCCAATATTTCCGCCAAGTCCTACATTTAGCCCACCTGCTTTCAGTAGATGATACGTCAGCATTGTTGTGGTGGTTTTGCCATTGCTTCCTGTGATTCCGATGGTGATTGCTTTGGTGAATGGCGCCGCAAATTCTATTTCAGAGATTACGGGAATTTTCTTTTCATTCAGCTTTTTAACGATTGGCGATTTGTCGGGAATTCCGGGGCTTTTCATCACCACATCGGCATTTAGAATTTTCGCTTCGGTATGGGTTTCTTCTTCCCAATCGATGTCATTATTGATAAGAACGTCTTTGTAATTTTGTTTTATTTTTCCGAAATCAGACACGAACACCTCGTAGCCTTCTTTCTTTCCGAGTATGGCTGTCCCTACTCCACTTTCCCCGCCTCCGAGCACCACCAGTCGTTGCATTTATCTTAATTTTAGAGTCACTATGGATAGAATGGCGAGTATAATTCCTACAATCCAAAATCGAGTTACAATTTTACTTTCGTGATAGCCTTTCTTTTGATAGTGATGATGTAATGGCGACATGAGGAAGATTCTTCGTCCTTCGCCGAAACGTTTTTTGGTGAATTTGAAATAACTGACTTGCAGCACCACCGAGAAATTCTCGACTAGGAAAATTCCGCATAACAATGGAATTAAAAGTTCTTTGCGCACTGAAATAGCCAAAACCGCTATGATTCCACCAATGGTTAAGCTTCCTGTATCGCCCATAAAAACAGATGCGGGATAGGAATTATACCATAGAAAACCGATTAGTGCCCCGACGAATGAGGCGATAAAAACCGTCATCTCTCCAGAATTGGGGATATACATAATATTGAGATAGCTCGAGAAAATGATATTACCCGAAACGAAGGTAAAAATCCCTAAAGCCACTACGGATATCGCGGAGGTTCCGGCGGCAAGTCCGTCAATGCCATCGGTGAGATTGGCCCCGTTGGAAACCGCTGTAATGATGAAAATCACGATTGGAATAAAAACCAACCAAGCCCAATTTTCGTAGCCTTCGCCTGTCCATGCTAATAGTTCTGCATAATCAAACTCATTGTTTTTAAAAAACGGAATGGTTGTCGCCGTCGATTTCTCTTCGGCTGCCATTGGTGCAATCACATTCTCCTTTTGGTTGATTGTAATGGTTTTATTGTGCTCGTTTCTGAGTGTTACACCAGGGTGCAAATACAGAACAGAACCAACGATCAATCCTAATCCAATTTGCCCGATGACTTTAAAAATACCCTTAAGTCCTTGCTTATCTTTTTTGAAAATCTTGATATAATCGTCAATAAATCCGATGGTTCCCATCCACAAGGTTGTAACAACAAGAAGAATGATGTAAATGTTATTCAATTTTGTAAAAAGAAAGACGGGAATTAATGTTGCAATAATGATGATTAATCCTCCCATGGTCGGCGTTCCCGCTTTTTCATTTTGACCTGCCAAACCTAATTCACGGACCGTTTCTCCCACCTGTTGATTTCTAAGAAAAGCAATGATTCGCTTTCCATAAATAGTTGAAATCATCAACGATAGAATGACCGCTAGAGCTGAACGAAATGTGATGTATTGAAACACTCCAGTTCCGGGAATATCAAGGGTCTTGTCGAGGTATTCAAATAAGTAGTATAACATAAATTCCAATATTTAAAATTCCAAATTCCAACCGTTGGGATTTGGGATTTGGTTTTTGCTTATTTCCCTAGTTGGATTAATAATTCCTTTACAATTTGCATATCATCAAAATCGTGGCGAACGCCATTAATTTCTTGATACGTTTCGTGTCCTTTTCCAGCTATCAGAATGATATCGTTGGGTTGTGCTAGTTGGCAAGCGGTTTTGATTGCCTGTTTTCTATCGGTAATGGAAACTGCTTTTTTGAAATTTTGTGGTTCCACTCCTTTTTCCATTTCGGCGATAATGGTTTCCGGATTTTCTGTCCGTGGATTATCCGATGTGATGATGACTTTGTCGCTTAATGTCGTTGCTATATTGGCCATTATTGGTCTTTTGGTTCGATCTCTGTCGCCTCCACAGCCAACGATGGTGATCAATTGTTCGTTTTTGGTTCGGATATCGTTGATGGTTTTCAGTACATTTTCAAGTGCATCAGGCGTATGTGCATAATCGACAATAGCAGTGATTTTTTCGTTGGATACAATATATTGAAAACGTCCCGAAACACTTTCTAATTCAGACAGCAGTCGCAGTACTTCAAAGGAATCTAGACCCAATTCAACTGCCGTTCCATAAATGGCGAGTAAATTATACGCATTGAAAGTCCCGATTAGTCTCACCCAAACCTCATTGTCATTAATCTTCATCAACAGACCGGACATTTGACTTTCTAATATCTGTGCTTTATAATTTGCATAGGATTTTAATGCGTAAGTCAATTTTCGTGATACGGTATTTTGCATCATTACAATTCCGTTCTTGTCATCAATGTTCACCAAGGAAAAAGCAGATTTAGGAAGGTGATCAAAAAACGATTTCTTCACATCACGGTATTCAGCGAAAGTTGGATGATAATCGAGGTGATCGTGTGATAAGTTCGTGAAAACACCGCCTTCGAATTGTAGCGCTTCTGTTCGTTGTTGGTGAATGCCGTGTGAGCTCACTTCCATAAAACAATGCGTCACACCTTGATCTACCATTTCTCGCAAATACTTGTTGATTGTAATTGAATCTGGTGTGGTATGAGTGGCCTTATATTCGGTGTCAGCTACCATGATTTTTACAGTAGAAAGCAAACCAACTTTATATCCAGATTTTTGAAACAATTGGTATAATAATGACGCAATGGTAGTCTTACCATTTGTGCCCGTTATTCCAACCAATTTTAGAGCCTGTGAAGGATTTCCATAGTAGTTCGCTGCAATAAATGCAAGCGCTTTGTTGGTGTCTTTTACTTGAATATAGGTGATTCCATCTACAATTTCAGTTGGAAAAGTATCGCAAACAATTGCTACGGCGCCTTGTTGAATCGCTTTATCAATAAAATCGTGACCATTTGATTGCGTTCCTCTAATAGCAATAAACAAATCGTTTGATCCCATTTTTCTGGAATCAAAATCGATGGCATTGATCGCAATATCTGTAGAACCTTTTACTGCTTCAATGCTAACTTTGTATACTATTTCTCTTAAGACAATCACGACAATTCTAGTGTTATAGTTGTTTTTTTATTGAAAGGCTGTCCGGGTTGGATTGACTGAGATTTGACTTTACCAGTACCCTTAACTTTTATATTTAACCCTAAATTTCCAAGCAATGCAATTGCATCCATCCCAGACATTCCTCTCACATTTGGTATAAAACTTTGTTTTTTTTGTGCTTTTGTATAATAAGCAGTATAATTTTCTTCTTGCTTTGTGCTCTTTTTATTCAAATTTTTGATTTCGTTGGTAGAAGGCGCATCCGTAAATATTTTTTGCGCGATTCTTTTGAAAACCGGACCTGCTACGTCTGCTCCGTAATAATTATTTTTTGAAGTATTGGGTTCGTGAACCACGACAATACATGAATATTTAGGCGCTTCTGCAGGAAAGTAACCTACGAATGAAGAAATGTAATGCTTCTCCACTCCTCCATTTTTTGCATAATTCGCCTGTGCGGTACCTGTTTTTCCAGCCATGGAGAAGTCTTTTGAATAGAGTTTAGATCCAGTTCCTTTTTTTACCACATTTTGTAAAACGGCTCTAACTTTAAGTAAGGTTTCGGTCGAGCATACGCTCGGATTGATTACTTCTGTATTAAATTTTTTGATGGTTTTGCTCCACTCTTTTATTTCAGAAACAAACTGCGGCTTCACCATTACTCCATTATTGGCAACAGCATTATAAAAAGTCAGTGTTTGTAAAGGGGTGATAGAAACACCGTACCCAAATGCCATCCATGGTAAAGAAATAGCACTCCAGTTCTTATCTCCAGGCTGCGGAATATATGGGATTCCCTCACCTTTTATTGGAAGACCAAGCGGTTTATTTAATCCGTAGGAATTGAGATGATTGACAAATTGAGCAGGGTCATTTTTGTAATTATTGTATACTGCTTGCACCATAACCGTATTGGAAGAAACCTCAAATCCGCGTGCGAGTGAAATTTTCCCGTATCCGCCTTCATGCGAATCCCTAACTTTCTTGCCGGAGTATATTATAGTCCCACCTTGGCTGTCGAAAACAGCACTGGTATCGACTTTCTTATCTTCTAACAAAGTCATCAAATCTGCCAATTTGTAAGTTGAGCCTGGTTCGTGCGATTCTGCTATTGCGTAATTAGTAGTCTCAAAGTATGTACTGTCCTCCGCCTTATTTGCGCTTTCTGGATTTTTTCCAAGATTAGAAATCGCTTTGATTTTGCCAGTTTTTGTTTCCATCACTACCACACAACCGTGATCCGCGTTAAAGGCACGAAGTTGTTTGAGCAAAGCATGGTGGGCAATATCTTGAATGTACACATCGATGGTTGATATTACGTCGTAACCGTCTTGAGGATCTACTTCATTGACGTCGCGAATCGGTTTCCACTGACCTTTGGCAATTTTTTGTTTTAGGATTTTACCATCCTTACCGTTGAGATATTTTCTAAAAGCCCATTCAATTCCTTTACCATCTTTCATTCCGTTTGGAGTAACTCTTTCGTAACCGATTGTTCTTTCCGCGATTTTACCAATGGGATGTTCACGAACGGTTTTCTGCTCCGTGATGATACCGCCTTTGTATGCACCCAAGTTGAATAATGGAAAACTTTTGATCTTCATATACTGCGTGTAACTTAAGTCGCGAGCCACCAGGAAGTATCTGTTCTTATTCGCTCTTGCTTTTCGCAAGTCAGATTGATAAGTACTACTGGATTTTCTTAGCAGCAATCCTAAAGAATCGGCAAGTGATTTTATATTTTTTTCGAAGGCATCGCTTTTAGGCGCTACAGCATCAAAACGGATGGTATATTTAGGGATAGACGTCGCCAATAGACTGCCGTCAGCGGAATAAACATTTCCCTTATTGGCTGGAATAACAAAATTTCGGACCGTTCTTTCTTTTGCTAATTTGCGATAATAGTCGCCTTCCACCCATTGAATGTTTGTTAACTTGACAGTAATTGCAATTGCCATGAGAAACATCGCAAAAGCAACCATATACATACGATAAGAAATATATTTATCTTCTACTGCCATATTCTTTTTAACAAACTTTTTTCCTCTTCTTTTTTTACTTTAATTTTAGTTGGCGGAACTGACGATGGATAAATTTGCTTTGCTTCCATTTTTTCCGACACGGTCGATTCCATTCTAAGCTTCATCAATTCAGAACGACGATCAACAAATTCTGATCGCAGTTCTTTTACTTCACCAGTTAACGCAATGATTTTAAATACTTTCTGTTCGTAGCGCTGTGTATTTGCAATCATTATAATTGCCAGTAAAATCAAGAAAACAATAAATCGCCAATTTTTGGTCGCATTGGCTTCCTCGTTGATTAAGAACCTTGCTTTTAATATGCTGTAAACACCGTTTTTCATACTTACAATTTTTCTGCAATTCTCAACTTGGCGCTTCTAGCTCTATTGTTTATTTTTATTTCATTGGCATCTGGCACGATAAGCTTTCCAATTGTTTTGAATGGAACGGAATAGTTTCCAAAAAAATCTCTTTCTGGTTCTCCTTCAAACATGCCGTTCTTGATGTATCTTTTGACCAATCGATCTTCCAAAGAATGATAGGAAATCACGCTCAATCTTCCCTCAGTATTTAAAATTTCCAATGATTGCTCAAGAAACTCTTTCAAAACTTCCATTTCTTGATTGACCTCGATTCTTATCGCTTGATACATTTGTGCCAGTATCTTATGGCTTTTGTGCGCTGGCAGAAATCGACTTAAGACCAATTTTAACTGCTCGGTATTTCTAATCGGTGTATTTTCTCTCGCTTCAATGATTACTCTCGCAATTGCTGGTGCATTTTTCAATTCGCCATAATCGAGAAATACTCTTTTTAGATTTTCCGCATCGTATTCATTGACTACTCTAAAAGCGTTTAGATCGTTTTTCTGACTCATTCTCATATCTAGCTCCGCATCAAATCGGGTTGAAAATCCTCTTTCCGCAACATCAAATTGATGCGACGAAACGCCCAAATCAGCAAGAATACCGTCTACTTTTTGAATACCGTGAAATCGCAAAAAACGTTTTATGTATCTGAAATTCTCAGTAATTAAAACAAATCGGTCGTCGTCTATTGCATTGGCAATCGCATCTTCATCTTGGTCGAAAGCAAATAATTTTCCGTTTGGACCCAATCGATTTAGAATTTCCCTGGAATGTCCGCCGCCACCAAAAGTCACATCAACATAAACCCCGTCTGGTTTGATGTTTAAACCATCGACGGTCGAATGAAGCAGAACAGGGTTATGATATTCCATTAGCATCATCATTTACATTTCCCATTACATCTTCTGCCAGATCGGCAAAATCTATTACAGAATCATCTATTGCTTTTTCATATAAATCTTTATCCCAAATCTCCACGATATTCACTGCAGAAGACAGCACCACGTCCTTGGATATTTGAGAGAACACCACTAAATCTTTTGGAATCAACAATCGACCAAGAGCGTCGATTTCTACCACTTTCACACCAGCGGTAAAACGCCGAATGAAGTCGTTGTTCTTTTTTACAAAACGATTGAGCTTATTGATTTTTTCCATCATCAAGTTCCATTCGTTCATGGGATACAATTCGAGACAAGGCTGAAACACAGAACGCTTCAAGACAAATCCGTCTTGAAGAGCAATCGACAACTGCTTTTTCAAAGGCGCTGGAATCAGCAACCTCCCTTTAGCATCGACTTTGCATTCGTATGTTCCGACAATTGAATTCAAAAAAAGTGGCTTTAAAATGTTTAGGAGCAAAAATATAAAAATAATTACCACAATTTACCACAAACTACCACTTTGTTGATAAGTTTTACCACTTTCTGCCATTTCCCTTTAATTGCGGACTTTTCTACCACAACAACTTCTTTAGCAAAACATTAGAAAAGTATTGTCATTAAAAAGACCGTCATTAAAAAAAACGGAACGAATCGAAATGCAGCCCATTGTATTGTAAATCCCTTTCGGCGACTTTTTTGCTCTTAAAAACAACTGAAGCGTTTCTTTTAATCTATAAAATCCTATATTTGTGCCGCAAGAAATGGCAATAAAAAAGATGAATTCTATTTTAAAAAAGGAAGGTAAGTACACCTATTACGAAGCAGGAGAAGGAACACCAATAGTTATTCTTCATGGTCTTATGGGCGGTTTGAGTAATTTTGATGGAGTGGCAAATTTTTTCCCTGCGCATGGATATAAAGTTGTTATCCCGGAACTTCCTATTTATACTCAGAATATCTTAAAGACGAACGTGAAGGCTTTTGCTAAATATGTAAAGGATTTTATAACCTTTAAAGGGTTTGATCGCGTAATTTTATTAGGAAATTCTCTAGGCGGTCATATTGCTTTGTACCATACTAAAATGTATCCAGAAAAAATGCTTGGACTTGTAATTACTGGGAGTTCAGGCCTGTATGAAAGCGCAATGGGCGACAGTTATCCGAGACGAGGGGATTACGACTATATTCAGAAGAAAGCTGAAGCTGTTTTTTACGATCCTAAAATAGCCAAGAAAGAAATTGTCGATGAAGTCTATTCGATGGCAAACGACCGAATCAAATTAATTAAGACTTTGACCATTGCTAAGAGTGCCATTCGTCATAATATGGCAAAAGATTTACCAAAAATGCACGTTCCAACTTGCATTATTTGGGGTAAAAACGACAATGTTACGCCGCCTGAAGTCGCAGAAGAATTTCACAAACTACTTCCTCATTCATCGCTTTATTGGATTGACAAATGTGGACATGCTGCGATGATGGAACATCCTGATGAATTCAATGTCTTAATGCATCAGTGGCTGAAGGAACAAAAACTATAAATTGTCATTATCTCAAGACATGCAAATCAACTATTTTGCATGCTTTTGCTTGTTTTAGTTACCTTTGGCAAAATTAATTCCTCTCATGAAAATTACCACCGCCGAATTTATTATCAGCAATTCTGAAGTAGCCAAATGTCCGAAAGATATTTTGCCAGAATACGCTTTTATTGGTCGATCAAATGTTGGTAAATCTTCATTGATCAATATGCTAACCAATCACAAAAACTTAGCAAAAACTTCGGGAAGACCAGGAAAAACGCAATTAATTAATCATTTTAAGATTAACAATAATTGGTTTTTAGTTGATTTGCCGGGCTATGGTTATGCAAAAGTATCTAAGAAAACAAAATCGGTCTTTCAGCAATTTATCACTGATTATTTTGAAAAACGTGAACAATTGGTTTGTGCATTTGTACTCATCGATATTCGACACGAAGCCCAAAACATCGATTTGGAATTTATGGAATATATGGGTAAAAGTGAAATTCCTTTTTGCATCATCTTTACCAAAGCTGACAAGATCAGTAAAGTAAAAATTGACTCTCACATTGCCGCATACAGCAAGCAAATGTTGGCCAATAATTGGGCAGAGATGCCTCCGTATTTTGTAACCTCAGCAACGGAAACAACAGGAAAAGAGGAATTGCTTTCTTATATCGGAGAAATTAACGAGGAAGTTTTTAATTCTAATTCATAAAAAAAAGCGACTTTAAGTCGCTTTTTTTATTCCTAATTATATTCCATCAATTCTGTCTTGAAAAATCCCGTATCTTCCATAATCTGTCCAAATTCATCATCCCAAAAAATATAGGAATCATTGATGATGTCCGACTTTTCGTAGTGATACACTTTACAATGAAATGAGCCCGCAGGTACCGTGATTAATGAATCTATGTCGACAACAGTATGTGTGACAATTGCACCATCTTCATCCGTTTCATTCCAACTATCATTCAATACTGCGTTTTTCTTATACAACTTATGAGGATCAATTCCGTCGTTGTTGGCATCGTTAATCATCCAAACACCGTCTTGCCAAAATTTATTTTGAATGGTTCCAGTCACCACGTTCGATGTATTTCTGAATTCCATAGTTGTAATCAAACCACTACCGTTACAAGCTCCATAGGTGAGTTTCATCGTACCTGCATCAGAACCAAATTGTGTCACTTTGTATTTTTGGTACTTTCCGGTTTGAAAAAAAGCAATGTCAGAAGTACAGGTTCCCGATGGATTAGGATTATCATCACTATCTGAGTCACTACTACAACTGAATAAACTAAATGTCAATATGACTAGCGTGGTTCTGTAAAGGTTTTTCATTATTTTGGTTTTAAAGTAAGTGCCAAAAGTAGCATAACTTTTTACTTCACCAAACAACTACTGCTTTAATTCCAATTTCTCCGCAAAATAATCACAAAAATCTATCATAGTTGCGGTCATTTTTTCATCGCCAGTGGCGCGTTGGAAAGTTTCTGACATCGCCACTAAAGTTTGATGAAAAAACAATTTCATCTCATCTACTGGCATATCTTTAGTCCATAAATCAATACGAAGGGTTTCTTTTGCTTTACTATCCCAAATAGAAAGTAAAACCGCTTTAGTTTCTTCAGCGTTTACGCCGCCTTCTTGAGCAGTCCAAGTTAGTTTTTCAGGGACTCTATTTTCGTCTAATTCGACTAAGAACTTTATTTCAGAGATCATTGTATTTGCCATTATTTCTTGGGTTTGTATTTTGATTTTTCGAAAATTTCTTTCGCATCCATTTTCAAAAAGTCATTTAATGATACTTTATTGTTTTCCATAAATGAACGGGCGATTTGCCAACCCATCCAAGTTCCTATTCTTCCTGGGGTTTCGTTGTCAATTTCGAGATAGAACTTTGAGAATGGTGCTGGATTGATAAAACGCGGAATTAATTTTTGATCGCTATCATACAACATTTTGTTTTCTATGAAATAACGCCAGATGTAGCTTTCGTTTTCTTGACACCAAATTAACTGTTCTTTTGTATATCCAATCTTGTCGGCATCTGAAGTTTCTGGGAGCAACTGATCTTTGAGGTACAATTCCTTTCCTACATATATCATTTGAGCGAGAAATGTAAGATCGTTTGGCGGAGCCACTTTTGTTTTGGCAAAGCTAGAAGCAATATCTGGTAAGATCTGACTGGATTCAAAGTTTTGGGTAATGTATGCTGGAAACTCGTAAAAACGATGTTTACTACCGAGGTAAAGTTCAAGAGAGATGATGAGCATTTCTTTGGTGTAAATTACTTTGTTATGGTAATCCATTTCTGAAATAACCGTATAAACCTTGGGTGTTTTTGTTTCTGGGAAATAGTATTTAATATGTTTGAAAAGATTTTCGATTTCAGCGGTCTTACCATCGAAGTTTGCATATAATTTCTCGACTTCAGTGTATAACTCCCGCCATTGTGGGTTTTGCATTTTTTCTAACCAAACACCATCATCATTGCCTGCTGGAAAGAAAAACGGATACGACTGTTTTAGTTTTGGTAAATCCTCTGGCGCGGTTTCAAAAAAAGCCTTGTCAAAACGATTTACAGTAAGATGAACAGGGATTTCTTCAACTGCTTTTTCGATATTGCTTTTTTTGTCACAAGAAAAAAATAAGAAAAAACTTAAAATTAACGATAAAACAAACGCTGGTTTCATATAGTGTACGTAATTTAGCCCTGATGGCAGCGGCATCCTTTTTTGCTCGGAAAATCCCGTAGCCTACGCTATAGTTCTCAAGCAAAAAAGATATAGCGGACAGCGGGAAATAGCTCCCAATTATTATTATTTTTGCAAAGATACCTTTTGGTTTATAAAATTCTTGAAAATTATGGCGAAAAAAAGTAGCATTGATGTTGAAAAAGTCAACTTGCACATCGTAAACTGGTTAAGAAATTATGCTGAAAACGCTAAAGTTAATGGATTTGTTGTGGGCGTTTCTGGCGGGATTGATTCTGCCGTAACCTCAAGCTTATGTGCTCAAACTGGATTGAAAGTGCTTTGTGTGGAGATGCCAATTCATCAGGTGCAACATCAGGTGTATCGTGGAAAGGAACACATTGCGCAATTGAAGGAACGTTTTGCAAACGTTGATAGTGTCGAAGCCGATTTGTCTTCAGTTTTTGAAGATTTTAAAAAACAAGTTCCATCAAGTGGAGAGGAATCGAAATTGCATTTAGCCTTGGCTAATTCTCGAGCGAGATTGCGAATGACGACGCTGTATTATTTTGCTGGAATTCATGGACTTTTGGTGGCGGGAACGGGTAATAAGGTTGAAGATTTTGGCGTCGGGTTTTACACCAAGTACGGCGATGGCGGCGTTGATTTGAGTCCAATTGCAGACTTGATGAAGTCGGATGTTTTTGCATTGGGTGCTTATTTGAAAGTACCTGAATCGATCTTGAATGCCCCGCCAACAGACGGTTTGTTTGGCGATGACCGTACAGATGAAGATCAATTGGGTGCCACTTATGACGAACTGGAATGGGCTATGTTGGAAGATGAAAAAGGAAAACGTGCAGATGATTTTGCAGGGCGAGAAAAGGAAGTTTTTGCCATTTATAAACGATTAAATACGATTAATCAACACAAAATGAATCCCATACCTGTTTGCTTAGTTCAACGGAATTAATGGTATTTTGTCTAAAAATTTTGAGGTATTAAGTTTTTTTTAACTAAATTTATCCATTCTTAAAATACTTAATTCATAAATAAATACCACTATGATTAAAGTTTGTTTGGCAGATAACTATCCTGTTGTGCATTTCGGAATCAAATCTTACTTTAAAGATCACTCAGAGATTGCAATTGTTTCTAATGTTGGTAATTTTTCGATGGTGAAAGACGTGCTTTATACGAAAGAAATTGATGTTTTGGTTTTGGATTTGGATTTAGATGGGCTGTCGAGCATCTACGAATTGAAGGCAATTATTAGAAATTATACGAAGACGAAAGTGATTGTTTTTAGTAGTTATTCCGAGCAAATTTATGCGCCAAACGCCATAAAAGCAGGTGTCGCAGGATATGTTCACAAAACCGCCAAGATCGAAACTTTAGGTGTTGCAATCATACGCGTATTTCAAGGTCAAACGATTTTGAATGACACCATCAAGAAAAATTTGGCTTTGATTGCCAAGCAAAACAAAAGCGAAAGATTGTACCGAAAACTTTCTAATCGTGAAATTGAGGTCTTGCGTTATTTGAGCAGTGGTAAGAAAAACAATGAAATTTCTTCTATATTAGGTTTGAATGAAAAAACCATCAGCACTTATAAACTAAGGTTGCTCACTAAATTGAATGTTACCAATTTGGTAGATTTGGTGAATAAGGCAAAAACGTTAGAAATCGTTTAACTGTAACGAGACAATACTCTTCCTAGTTTTTTTGAAAATGAATTAATAAGCCCGTTGTAATCCATGGTCATTCGCAAGTGTTCCGAATTGTCTTCTGCCAGTTCTTTTGAAACGGTGTGTTTTAATTCTTCGACTAATTGACACACCAAAAACCAACGAATACTTAATATTGTTTCCGAAACATATTGTGCTGTAGTAACATCTTTCATTTTTACAAATACATTTCTTCCTTCCCAATTACTGAGTTCATTGAGCTCATTCTCCATGATAATATTGGTCACTTCTTGAGCGAATTCCGGTGAAAGATGCATTAAGTACTCTTCTAAATTGAAGGTTTCGTTATGCAGAAAATACTGTATAATATGATTGTAAATTCCCAAAAACATAGGGTTTGCCAATTCAATTTCGTCTTCTTGCAAGCTCAGGTAAATTCTTTGAAAAACTTTATATTCTTTTCTTTCAGAGACCTCATCTAGTTCACCTTCTTCATTTGCTTTCAAAATGACGTCTTCGAATTCTTCGGTTTTATCTCCGTAAAGCAAAAGGATTTCAATAATTTTTCGTTCCAATTCATAGAGTACATCTACCTTTTGAACTGCAATTGGATTTTCGTTCTTGACAACTTCAAAAGCTTTTTGTTCTTGCTTTACCTTTTTACCCGCTTCAGTAAGGTCTTTTTGAACCAATTGCGCCAACGTATTGAGCAGCACTTGTTCAGAAATATCCATGATTCGAGAACACTCTTGAATGTAGATTTCTCTTTTGATGCGATCTGGTATTTTAGAAATACTGGTCACCATATCTCGAATCAAATCGGCTTTCTTGATGGGGTCATTTTGGGCTTCATTCATGAGCAATGAAGCTTTAAACTGAATAAAATCTCGGGCATTTTCCTCTAAATACAAGACCAAATCTTCGTACGAAGTTTTCTTGGCAAAACTGTCTGGATCTTCACCTTCTGGGAAAGTACAAACGCGAACGTTCATGCCTTCTTCCAAAATCAAATCGATTCCTCGTATGGAAGCACGTAATCCTGCTGCGTCACCGTCGTATAAAACGGTAATGTTTTTTGTAAGTCGATTGATTAGTCGGATTTGATCTGGTGTAAGCGCTGTTCCTGAAGACGCAACAACATTTTCGATTCCGGCTTGGTGAAATTGAATGACGTCGGTGTAACCTTCTACCAAGAAGCAGTTATTTTGTTTGGCAATGGCTTGTTTGGCGTAATAAATTCCGTAGAGCACTTTGCTTTTGTGGTAAATTTCGCTTTCAGGCGAATTGACATATTTGGCGGCTTTCTTATCATTGGTCAGAATTCGACCGCCGAAGCCTAAAATTCTGCCGGACATGCTGTGAATGGGAAACATCACGCGACCTCTAAAACGGTCTATCAAACGTTCTTCTTTGGCAATGGTTAATCCAGTGCTTTCGAGAAATTCTAGCTTAAAACCTTTTCCTAACGCTTCTTTTGAAAAAGCGTCCCATTGTTCGGGAGAATATCCTAAAGCGAACTTTTTGATGGTTTCGTTGGTAAAACCTCTTTCTTTAAAATAGGAATAACCGATGGCTTTGCCTTCTTCAGAATTTAAGAGTGTGTCGTGAAAATAATTTTTTGCAAACTCAGATACCAAAAACATACTTTCTTTGATGTCAGTATTGGCTTTCTCTTCTTGCGTTTGTTCGGTTTCTTCAAGCTCAATATTGTATTTTCTGGCCAAATAGCGAATGGCTTCTGGATAGGTAAAATGTTCATGCTCCATCAAGAACGCTACTGCATTTCCGCCTTTTCCGGAACTAAAATCTTTCCAGATTTGTTTTACGGGTGACACCATAAACGAAGGTGAACGTTCATCCGAAAATGGACTCAATCCTTTAAAGTTGCTTCCGGCTCGTTTGAGTTGTACAAAATCGCCGATTACCTCTTCAACGCGAGCGGTTTCGAATACGGTATCTATGGATGATTTTGAGATCAAAGTATGAATTTTAATTGCGCCTAACGATTCGCCATTCTAAATTCTTAGCGATGCCCAAAGTTAGGAATTTTTTTGGATGTTGGGCAGTCGTTCTACGCAAGATGCAACCCTAGCCCTGATAGCAGCGGTATCTTTTTGCGCCGTTGTTCGGCGTGAAAAATTTAGCGGACAGCAGGTTCCCGGCTCCTAAAAAAAAAGCACCTCTTTCGAAGTGCTTCTTTGACATATAAACAAGATTGAACATTTTAGTTGAAATCGAATCGGAGTCCAATTGAGACGTTATTTTGGTCTACTAAATTGTGTCTGAACAATGGACTTAAATCGTATTTAGCATACAAACTCAATTCTTTGTAACCGATATACGCGCTGGCGCCGTAGATAAAATCATTGACATTGAAATCGCCTTTTGTTTTTTGTCGGACATCGTTACCATTTTCGTCTTCATAACAAAGGATTTGCTTTGATTTGATGTTACCGCCGACATAACCACCGAGTCCTACACGAAATGACTGATGCGTTCTGAAAATAGTTTTATCGTCTTTTTGCGTTTTCCCAGAAAAATCAAATTCGAGATGCATTGGAACAACTAAATAAACATTTCGAAAACGAGAATCTTCTAAGTGCGTTGGACTGACTTCGAGATTGGTGTATTTGCCATTCTCTACAAAAGAGCGGTTGTCTGTTGGGCGCAAGTTGTTGTACATTAACGACATCCCGTATTTGGCATGCAGAAGATTGTTGTTTTTGAGAATTCGGGTGTTCCAAGTAACGCCCCATTCGTAGAAATGCGAGCCCCAATAGCGATAATCGGAATTGGCTACGGCTTTATTGGTCGCGAGATTATTGAGTCCGAAAGCGAAGACGAATTGTGAGGTCGTTCTGCTCTCGCCGTTTTTAAATTTATCAGTAATTTTCATATTTGGAAAAGTAAAAGTGTATCTTCTGGTTGAATCTTCTTCTTTAATTTTACCGTCGACTTTTTCCTGCACGAGGTTTTTTAGTTCTTCTTGCAGCGCGCCGACTCTTGTCTCAATATTTTTGGCTCTAACTTCAGCCAGTTTGGCTTTCTTTTCGTCAGCTTGTACTTTGGTAATTTGGTTTTTTTCTAGTTCGACGTTGACTGCTTCGACTTCATCTTTGAGTGCTAGTTTTTCTTCTTTGGTGACGCTTTCAATTTTGATGGCGATTGTTTTGGCTCGAGATTCGAACGTTTCTTGACCATAAACTTGCGTTAAGAATAGGATTAAAAATCCCGCTAAATAAAAGGTAAAATTTCTCATGATTGTTGCGTTTTTTGATTGATGATTGTTTTATTGTTGATTTCGATTGGCGAGTGCCACCTTTACGGTTTTATAATTTTTGTCGATTTTTCGGATTACTTTCACGCGAAAAGAAAGCTCTAGTTCGTTGTCGACTTCGGAAAGTAAATTGGAGGCGTTTACTTTGATGGTCGGATTATTTGCTATGGTTGAGACTTCGGCAATTTGTAATCCGTTTGTAATTTGATTTGGTGAAGTTTGATAGATTTCATTTGTTTTTTGATTGATGATTGATTTTTCGATTTGTTGTTCTACAGCATTTTTGTTTGTGTTGGAGGTTTGTGCGATTTGATTTTGGGGAACGATAATTTGCTTATTGGTTTTTTGAGAAGTTGCAATTGCGGTGTTCTTTTTTTGACTTGCAATTTGATTGTCTGCTATAACTTCATCTTCTTTTTGAATTTGAATTGGTGTTTGTTGCTCTTTAACAATTGAATCTTTTGTCTTTGTAGGCGTTTCGTTTTCTAAAACCACTTCGTTCCTTTTTACATCTACTAATTCAGCTGGATTGTTAAAAAACACATATCCAATGGCTAGAAACCCGATGAGGCTCGCTGCGATGTAAATCCAGTTATAGATTGGCTTTACCTTTTTCTCTTCTCCAACGGTTAACATCGCATCTAATCGATCCCAAGCAGCTGGCGACGGTTTGATTTCTCGTTGGTCAAGTTGACTTTTAAATTCTTTTTCTAATTTATTTAGTCCCATTTTGGTGTGATTTTAAGGTATTGATTTCGTTTTGCAATATTCTTCTTGCGTGTGATAATTGTGATTTCGATGTTCCTTCATTGATGGAAAGCAATTCCGCTATTTCTTGGTGTTTGTATCCTTCGATAGCGTATAAATTGAAAACCATTTTATAGCCGTCTGGCAACGTATCTATTAGAAACTGAATTTCTTCGACATTGAATTGACTCTCGGTGCCATTAGCACTTTCTTCTTTATAACTTTCTTCTTCTAAAAAACTAACTTTCTTGTTGGCTCTGATATAGGAAATACATTCGTTGACCATGATGCGGCGAATCCAACCTTCAAAACTGCCTTTATGTTCAAAATTCTTTAGGCTGGTAAAAACTTTCATGAAGGCAGTTATCATGACGTCTTCTGCATGATGAATATCTTTTACATATTGACGGCAAACACTTAACATTTTAGGAGCATATTTAGAATAAATCAACTGTTGCGCTTGACGATTATTTTCGACTGCCAGTTGAATTCTGTTTTTCTCTTCTTGATGTAAATCGATTATTTTCAAAACCTTTTGTAAAGTGTTACTGTTAGCATAGACGCACAAGTGTAGAAAATGGTTGCACGTTCCTTAAAAAAAAATAAAAATATTTTTTAAATTACTCTTTTACAATGATTTATAAATTAAAAGAAATTAAATTTTTCTTTCAATTACATAGTTAACCATCAACAATAGGGAAGCTTTGTAGTCGGAATCGGGGAATTTTTGTAGTAATTGAATCGCTTCTTGTTGAAATTCGATCATTTTTTGTTCTGCGTACGCGAGTCCGTTTTGGCTTTTCACGAAAGCAATGACTTCTTTCACACGCTTTTTATCTTTATTGTGGTTTTTGATGGAATTGATTAACCATGATTTCTCTTTGGCACTACAATTATTGATGACATAAATTAATGGCAAGGTCATTTTTTGTTCTTTGATATCAATACCCGTTGGCTTTCCAATTGCGTCTTCCGTATAATCGAATAAATCATCTTTGATTTGAAAAGCCATACCGATGAGTTCTCCAAACTTTCTCATGGTTTCTACTTGTACTTCATCTTCATTGACAGATTTGGCGCCAAGTGCACAACAAGATGCAATAAGCGTGGCTGTTTTCTTTCGAATAATTTCGTAGTAAATGTCTTCACTGATGTCTAACCGACGTGCTTTTTCAATTTGAAGCAGTTCGCCTTCACTCATTTCTCGAACAGCAACTGAGATAATTTTAAGCAAATCAAAATCACCATTGTCAATAGAAAGTAACAGTCCTTTCGAAAGTAAATAATCGCCGACCAAAACAGCAATCTTGTTTTTCCAAAGTGCATTGATCGAGAAGAATCCTCGTCTTCTATTGCTATCATCAACAACGTCATCATGCACTAAAGTGGCCGTGTGAATTAATTCAATGACGGAAGCTCCACGAAACGTTCGCTCGTTGACCACGCCGTTATTCAACATTTTAGCAGTAAGAAAAACAAACATAGGTCGCATTTGTTTTCCCTTTCGGTTGACAATATAATAGGTTATTCTATTCAGCAATGCCACTTTTGAAGTCATCGAATCGTAGAACTTTTTCTCAAAAAGTTCCATTTCATTATTAATGGGCAGCTTTATTTGTGAAATGATATTCATTGAATTTCAAAGATAGTATTAAGTTGTAGAGATTTAAAAGTTAATATTTAATATTTTTATCATGTGAATTAAACTATGATTAAACAAGCAAGTCCAAAACCCAAACTTTTAAAAATAACAATCATGAAAACAAAAATTTTAGCCCTTGGTTTTATCGCCATTTTTACAATTTTTAGTTGTAATAAAGATGATAAGGATGACAAAGAAACAAATGGTGTAATTACCGCTGATGAAGCTGCAGTAAACTCTAAGATTGACATCGCTAGTGATGACGTTACTGAAATAGTGGAAAGTGAATTCGTTGAAAATCAAAACAATGCAGGAACTGAAAATAGATCTTCTGGATCTTCTACTCCAAGTTCTCGCTTGCTTATTTGCGGAACAGTTACTAGAGTCCCAGCTTTTGGAACGCAGTTAACACCTGGTACCGAAGTAACAAAAACAATTACTTTTGGCGATGAAAATGGAGGATGCACCTTGGCGAATGGAAATGTAGTGCAAGGAACGATAATTATAACATTCACGTACCAACCAACTGCAACCGCTCCAACAATCAATTACGAATTTGTAAATTTCTTCCACAATCAAATTGAATTAGATGGAAATAGAACATTTACAAGAACGGTAGAAGCACAGACCCTAATTCCGACGGTCGTGATGAATATGAATATGACCGCAACGTTTCCTGACGGGAGAATTTTTACCAGAGTTGGTACTAGAACCAGAACAATAATTGCTGGATTTGGAACTCCCAATATTTTAAACGATAACGAATATCAAGTAACTGGAAATTGGACGACTACTTTTCCGAATACAACAATCCAAACCAGCACAATCACAACTCCATTAATAGTAAAAATGAGCTGTATCAATGACAACAAACCGCTTTTAGTTCAAGGTGTTATCACTTTCCAAAGAAATGGAAACTCAGCAGCATTGGACTATGGGACTGGTGCATGCGACAATTTAGCAGTATTTACAATCAATGGGAATTCCTATAATATTGTGATAGGAAACTAAAAAATTCAACTTAATTATAAAAGAAAACGTCTCAAATTTGAGGCGTTTTTTTTATGCTTCTTTATTCGCCAATTGACCACAGGCCGCATCGATATCTTTCCCGCGACTTCTTCTAACCTTAGCTACAATTCCGTTCGCTTCTAAAGCATGAATATACGCATCAATCGATTCATCGGAAGCTTGTTGAAATTCTCCATCATCAATAGGATTGTATTCAATCAAGTTTACTTTACAAGGAACGTACTTGCAGAACTTTACTAAGGCATCTATCGAAGCTTTGTTGTCGTTGATATCTTTCCAGACGACGTATTCGTAGGTAATTTTACTTTTGGTTTTTTGATACCAATATTCTAAAGATTCCCGCAAATCAGCTAATGGAAAATTAGCGCTAAAGGGCATAATTCGAGATCGAATCTCATCAATAGCGGAGTGTAAAGAAACCGCCAACTTAAATTTTACCTCATCATCTGCTAACTTCTTAATCATTTTTGGAACTCCGGAAGTAGACACGGTAATTCTTTTGGGTGACATGCCTAAACCTTCATCGGAAGTAATCATTTCGATCGCTTTTAGCACATTATTGTAATTCATCAATGGCTCGCCCATTCCCATAAAAACGATGTTCGACAAAGGATGATTGTAGTACAACCGACTTTCTTTATCTATCGCAATGACTTGATCGTAAATTTCAGCCGGCTCTAAATTCCGCATTCTTTTTAAACGGGCTGTTGCACAAAAATTACAATCCAAACTGCAACCCACTTGACTCGAAACACAGGCGGTAGTTCTTGTGTTTGTTGGAATCAAAACCGATTCTACCACTAATCCATCGTGCAAACGAACCGCATTTTTCACCGTGCCATCTTCGCTTCGTTGCATTTGATCCACTTTGATATGGTTAATCACAAAATGTTCTTCGAGCATAGAACGTGTTGCCTTTGAGACATTCGTCATGTCTTCAAATCGATGTGCGCCTTTGCTCCACAACCATTCGTAGACTTGGTTGCCGCGAAAAGATTGATCTCCGTTCGAAACAAAAAAGTCTCGTAACTGTTGTTTTGATAAAGCGCGAATGTCTTTCTTCTCGGTTTCCATGCGGCAAATTTAATGACTATTTGTCGATTTATTCCATCTGTCACCATAAATGCTCGTGCGTCCTTTTAATATTTTGATAACTTTGTCCAAAACAACGACTATGCACTTTATTTCCGAAGAGTTAGAAGACTATATCGAGCGCCATTCTGAAAAAGAACCAGAATTGTTGGCGGCTTTGAATAAAGAAACCTATCAAAAAATCTTATTGCCTCGCATGTTGAGTGGGCATTTTCAAGGACGCGTTTTGAGTATGCTCTCGAAGTTAATTAGTCCGATAAACATTCTGGAGATTGGTACTTATACCGGCTATTCCGCATTGTGTCTGTGTGAAGGTATGCAAGACCAAGGGTCACTACACACCATTGACATCAAAGAAGAACTGGTTGATTTTCAACGCAAGTATTTCGACAAATCGGCTTGGGGAAAACAAATTACCCAGCATCTAGGAGAAGCTCTTTCGATTCTCCCAACTTTGGATTTAAAATTTGATTTGGTATTTATCGATGCGGATAAAGAAAATTACCTTCATTATTACGAAATGATTGTTCCGAAAATGAATCGAGGCGGCATCATCTTGTCGGACAATGTGCTGTGGAGTGGTAAAGTTGTAGAACCTTTGGAGCCTAACGATTTGAGTACAAAAGTACTGGTAGAATATAATGCGCATTTAAAAAATGACCCTCGCGTTGAAACGGTTTTACTTCCGATAAGAGATGGATTGACCGTAAGTCGCGTGCTTTAGAAAAAACTACGAAATTATATCTGCGTTAGCAATAACTTCAATAACATCATTGACCACTTTCGCACTGGCTTCGGAACGACCGGCATGAATAAAATCTTTGATTGATAGTTGAATGAGGTGTTTATAAACTAAATTTGAAAAAGGATTGTTTGCTTCATCTGCGAAAGTGATTCTTTTCATTTCCTCTATGACAGCAATATAGGATTGACCCACTTTCATTTTGTCCGTTTCCGCCAAAAGTTGATTTAGTAATGCTACTAATTGAGTTGGTTTTTCAGTTTTCATTTTCTCGAGTTTGTACAAACGTATGAAAAAAGACTGAAATCAATTCAATTTAAAATCAAGAACAAACTAGGCTCTAGAGAAAGACCTTCATTAATGATGTTTGAAATACTTTGGTTGTAGTACTTGATATAGTTTGTAAAACAGCATGGCATAAAAAGTCCCAAACGCATAACCTACGATGATGTCTAATGGAAAATGTACCCCCAAATAAATTCTACTGTAGGCAAAAACTAATGGAAACAAAAAAAACAAAAACGGATATTTGAAGTGTTTTTTGAACAAGAGAAAAACAAATGTTGCGCAAGCCATAGAACTCGAAGCATGAGCAGAGAAAAAACCATATGAGTTGCTTTCTTTAACAATCCTGATAAAATCTTTGATTTCAGGGTCGTTGCAGGGTCTTAATCGCTCGAAAGTCGTTTTGAAAAGATTGGCGGTTTGATCTGAAATGAGAATGAGTACAGCGATAAATAATAGCAAAATCAACAATTGTTTCCAACCTATTCTTTTTTGCAAAATAAAAAAAACAACCAAAAAAAGCGGTGTCCAGTAAATTTGTTTGGTAATCAAAAGCCAAAGTCCATCATAGCACTCTGATCCCAATCCGTTTAGAAAAACGAACAATTGCTTGTCGAATGCTATTATTTTATCCAGCATTTATTTTTGACGTTTAACTGGTCCTTCTATTAATTCGATATCTTCGGCTACTTCTACTTTTGGCGTTTCTTCTAGTAATTTCGTTTTTGCTTTATCGATTTCACTATTAATATTTCGTGAAAGATCAGTAAAATTCCCATGCATCTCTTGAAAAGTCTTGTCTAAGCCATTACTTTCTGCGCTTTTCTGAATTTCACTTTTAATATCATTTGTGGCATTCTTTAATTGCGCCATAATCTTGCCCATGGTTCGTGCAATTTCAGGTATTTTCTCTGCCCCGAAAAGCATCAACATGATAAAAAGTATCAACACTAATTCGCCTCCACCAATTCCAAACATATTGTATTTTTTTTTTGCAAAGTTAACAAGTAAAATAGAAGTGCCTTTACTTATCGCCTTAAATTCTCCCTAATCAAATTTTGATTTGACTTCTTGTTTTGGCCATGTATTGTTTGTCACGTCAATATCAGCCGTTTCCAATTTAGGATCAACAACAATTTTGGTAATGGCCTTTTGTGTTGCAAATGTTCGCGACACTTCATTGTCATTCATTCTCCAAATTTGTGCAGGAAACTTGTAGTTTTCTACAGTTCCATCTTCAAAAGTAACTTCAACAATAATCGGCATTACTAATCCTCCCGGCTTGTCAAAAGTTACTTGAAAGAAGTACTTCGGGCTATTGAGTTTTGCTTGTTCTTCCTTGGTGAAAGTAGCTTGAACATACTCATCTAAATTCTTGATTTCTTTAATTTCAAAAGGCTTATTCATTTCTGGTTTGTAGTCTTCACTACCTTCAGCAATCATATAAACCATCGGTCCATCAACACCTGATCTTCTTCTTTTTTTCTTCGCTAAGAAATCAGTAACTTCTTTAGAAGGCGTGTTCGATACGTAGTACTTTTTGACTTCTTTAATTCCGATATCATTATAATCTGTAGTATAAAACCATCCTCTGAAAAACCAATCTAAGTCGACAGCCGAAGCGTCTTCCATCGTTCTAAAGAAATCTTCTGGCGTTGGATGCTTGAATTTCCATCGATTCGCGTACGTCTTAAATGCATAATCAAATAAGTCATGTCCCATAATCGTTTCACGGAGTATATTCAATCCAACAGCGGGTTTCCCGTACGCATTGTTTCCGAATTGCTTGATGCTTTCTGAATTGGTCATAATGGGATCAATCTTAGACTGATCGCCGCTCATATAAGGCACTATAGTTTTCGCCGGTCCGCGATCTGCTGGGAAATTAGGATCAAATGTCATCTCCGCCAAGTACTCCATAAAAGTATTTAATCCTTCATCCATCCACGTCCATTGACGCTCATCAGAATTGACAATCATTGGGAAAAAGTTGTGTCCCACTTCATGAATAATCACGCCTAACATGCCATATTTAAGTCGGTCTGTATATTTACCATCAGCATCTGGTCGACCGAAATTCCAGCAAATCATTGGGTATTCCATTCCTTGATCACGAGCACTTACTGATACCGCTTTGGGGTAAGGATAATCAAAAGTATAGCTAGAATAACTCTTCAAAGTATGGGCAACTGCCCTCGTAGAATACTCTTCCCACAGTGGATTGCCTTCTTTTGGATAAATCGAAACTGCCATCACATTTCTTTCGCCAAACTTCACCGCCATAGCATCCAAAATGAACTTTCTAGACGTAGAGATTCCAAAATCACGTACATTTTCCGCCTTAAATTTCCATGTTTTTTTCTGTGTTGAGAATCCTTTTTCAGCCGCCATCGCTTCCGCTTGAGTCACAATAATTACCGGTTTGTCATAGCTCTTTTCTGCCAAAGCGTATCTTTTTACTTGTTCAGCACTAAACACCTCAGCTCTATTTTGCAAGACACCTGTCGCTTCCATAATGTGATCTGCTGGAACTGTAATATTCACTTCAAAATTTCCGAAAGGCAAGGCAAATTCACCGCTTCCCCAAAACTGCATGTTTTGCCAGCCTTCTACGTCATTGTATACGGCCATTCTTGGGTAGAATTGCGCCAACACGTACAAATTGTTTCCATCGTCAAAATGCTCATATCCAGAGCGACCGCCATCTAACATATAATTATTGATGATGTAATTCCATTTGATATTCAAAACCATTTTCTCACCGTGAGCTAAGGGTTTTGCCAAATTGATGCGCATCATCGTTTCATTGATGGTATAAGGCATCGGATTTCCTTTGCCATCTTTTACAAAATCTATTTTAAAACCACCATCGTATTTTTCTTCCAAGTACTTTCTAGAAAAAGCTTGAGTGCTCATCGCTGGATCCGTCGTATTACTATCAACTAAAGGTGTTTTGGAAGTTCTAGCTGCAATATTTTGATCCAATTGCATCCACAAATAATCAAGTGATTCTTGTGCATTATTGGTATAAGTGACCGTTTCAACCCCGTAAAGTCTGGTGTTTTTATCATCCAATTCAATATCAATCTTATAATCAGCTTGCTGTTGATAATAATCCGGTCCTGGAGCACCTGACGCGGTTCTGTAGGTATTGGGTGTTGCCAACAAATCATACATTTGTCTGAATTTGTTTTCGTCAACATGCCCTTTTTGTTTTGGTTTTGCAATTTCTTGTGCATCAGCAATACTAAAAATTGAAAATGTCAACAAACCAACAAGAATACTTTTTTTCATAATATTAATTTTGAAGCTCTAAAAATAAAGTTTTTTTTTCGAGCACTTCGGATTCGAGTCTATTTTAACACCCCATTAGAATTATCCGCGGTCAACAATAAACTTTGTTTTTTTCCATTGAAGTTAGTTTGAATGATATTTTGCTGATCTGAATAAACCTCCATTAATGATGTGTTTTCGACTGATAGTGATTTAATGTTAGAAATTTCATTGATTTTGTAATAACCAACAACAACATTACTTTCCATTTCTTTATTTAAGAACACGATACTTTTTGGAGCGCCATTAACTTTAATTTTGAGATGTTCCAAAAGATATTGATTCATTTTTAGCCTATCTTCGGGCGATTCCGAATCTTCGCCAATGTGCGTTTTTACCTTGAATCGTTTCTCTAAAGCTGCGTTTAGATCATCAACAAAAATTCTTGAAGTAATCTCGATTCGTTTCTTCTCCGAAATAAAATTGATTTGATAGATGGCGATATAAAACTTGTGAATGGTGAAAGAACTAAGCGCAATAAATAATAAAAAACAGACGATACGTATTTTTCTCATACTTCAAAAATAATGATTTCTATGGTATTGAAATTGTTTCCTTATAATTCAATGATAGCTTACTCATAAGGAACTTTGTAAGTGTTTTGTTCTTTGCTTTCAAAGCCCGAACAAAATCGGTATCCTCAATCAAAAAATAATGAAAGCCTTTAATATATTCTTGTGGTATTTTAAGAGAATTCGTGTAAAATTTTTCTTCGAACCATCCGTCAAGTCGCAATAACAATCGCTCTTTTTTTTCTGCGACTACTTCCTTTTTAAGCATGGTTGTTCTTCCAGAAATGGCATTAAGAATTGGGTTCAGCGGAACTAATCCGCCGCCGGTTGTGGCTTCATGAACGCGCCTTTCCGCTGGAGAATATTTTTTTTGATCTTTCGGAATAATGCCTAAGTTTTCTGCAGTGACAGCATTGTTTTCATTGACTTTTACTTCTTTCAATGGAATGATACTAGCATTCATCTTTACAATTATAATAGTATCTGTCAAATCTTCCGCACCAATTTGCTTTCGCTTTGTTTCTAAATTAACAGAAGAGAACACCAATATATCGTCAATAGAAATAGGAATTGAAAAAACTCCTTCAATATTAGTAGAGGTCGACTTATTCGTTGTAATATTATTGATATTTACATTCGCCATTACTGTATTATCAACCATCACTTTTCCAACAAGCATTTTCTGGGAAATGACTTGCTGAATAAAAATCAAAAAACAAAAAGTTGCGATTGTCTTTAATTTCAATGAATCTCTATTTTACTTTTTTTCTAAAGTTGTTAATTTCTTAAAATCAATATTTTCCTCAATCAAAAAATCCATCAACTCAAATTCAGATTTTGATTTCATGACCTTATTTACTCTTGAGTCATTTTCGCAGTAGAGCAAAAAAAGTTTAATTTCATCGTCTTGCAGTTTCAAAGTGCTGTTGAAAAACGAGTACTTTATTTTCTTCATCACTAATTCGATAAATGTTGTGGAGGAAGTTAAATCATTCTTATTTGGATTGTTTTTTCGGAGCAATCTCATGACATCTTTGTACATTCGAACGAAATCCATTCCGTTTTCTGTCACATTCCCTGGCATTACTGTGTTTTTTGGTGAAGATTGCGCGTCATCAACATACTTCTTATCGATAATGTCTTGTTTGCTGCCAGTGATGGGCTTAAGATTCTTGTTGGATTCAATAATCACCTCTGTCAATTGATTGGTGAAAGTCTGCAACTTTATTTTGATTTCAGCAGCTTTGATATCGTCTGCAGAAAGCACTATTCGTTTTGATCTAAATAACAAACTAGAAAAAACTAAAGTGTCATTTTCTCTCGCTTTGATATCGAAATACCCACTTGCTTTAACGACGGCACCTAACTTAGCGCTAACGTTAAAAACAATGACATTCTCCACTTTAATTGAATCGTTAACTGCCTGACCATGCACTATTCTTCTCGATAATTCTTGCGCGTAAGCCAATTGAGTCAAAATAAGAAAGGCAAAAATTCCAAAAGTCTTTTTCATAATGCAGCAATTTAAGTTAGAATATCTGTTAATTATAAGTGGAAAATCACTGTGAAAATTCAATTTTACACTACCAACAAAGCTAGTGATTTATCAAATCTTTCTTGGTAATTTCGGTTATATATTCCAACTAATCTCAAATTATATTCTGAGAAAAACAAAAATAATCATGGGTAATCCTAATTGTTTGCCAACATATTGGTAAGTCTGTGTTAATTTTATGAATACACAGTTTCTTATTGAAAGAAAAAGGTTTCTATCTTTAGCACCAATAATGAAAATAGCATGAAAAATCTAATTATTGCAAGTACATCGACACTGCATGGCGGCGGCTATCTCGCGTATATTTTGCCTATATTGAAATCCCATTTTGAAAACTGCAAGTCCATCGTTTTCATTCCATATGCAAGACCAGGCGGCATTTCTCACGAAGAATATACCCATAAAGTGCGAATTGCCTTTGCAGAAATCAATATAGAAGTAAAAGGCATTCATGAATTTGAAGATCCCATTACCGCCATTAAAGACGCACAAGGTATATTTACAGGAGGAGGAAATACCTTTCTTTTGGTTTTTCAATTGTATAAGAACAAGCTGATGGATGTCTTGTCTCAAACTTTAAAAAAGGGAACTCCATATTTAGGAACTAGTGCCGGCAGCAATATTGCAGGAATATCGATGCAAACAACGAATGATATGCCTATAATATATCCGCCAAGTTTTCAGACCTTGGGTTTAATTCCATTTAATTTGAATCCCCATTATTTGGATCCGGATGTACAATCGAAGCACATGGGAGAAACCAGAGAAACCCGAATTAAGGAATTTCACGCTTTTAACTCAGTTCCAGTTTTGGGTTTAAGAGAAGGAAGTTGGTTAGAGGTCAAAGGAGAACAAATAATCCTTAAGGGAAAATTTTCGGCGAGATTGTTTAGACAAAATCATTTACCAGAAGAAATAGAAAATGAAAGTGATTTATGTCTTTTTGGCGAATTGTAAAGAAGAAAAAAGAGTAAAGACACAAGAAGTTAGTTTAGAAAATAAACTAACATCTTGACTCTTGATTCATTTTGCTAAAAAATCCGCCTAAAAATAAGCAACTTTAATTTTTTGGAGCTATTTCCACTATTCGCAGCAACTTTTTTTTGAATCCTTAAGAGTTTTCAACCCTTTCAGAATTTTGAACTCTGAAAGGGTTCAAAAAAAAAGGATTCCTTCTTTATCGTGGCAAAGGATAAAACTGCAAATTGTCTGTTTCGATTACAAATGAATAAAGACAAATCAGTAACCGCTTTTTCTTGAACAAAAAAATAACAACCAGAACTTTTTGATATTCAAAATCAGCACCATCAGTATTTTAATTTTGGTATCTCTTCCACAATCAACTGCGGAAAGATAACAGACTACTTACAACGCAAATATTCTAAAATGAATTAAAAGAAATGTGCGTTCAAAAATAATCCTTACCTTTCTACATTAAAATAAAATACTACAACTTACAATAGTATGAAAACGACACGACACGACACGACACTCGACCAAAAAATTTTCAACGTCTAAAAAAGGAAAGAAAAAAAAGACATTCGTGGGATGGTGCTATTCCTCACCCACGTTAATCGGAATGAATAGCTAGAATAATCAATGTCTTTTTTTTAATATTAAACTTTTAGATCATGAAAAAAATAATTTTTACACTCCTATTCTTTATTTGCTCTATTTCGTATGGTCAAAATCTTACTTGCGGAACGAAGGGATTTATCGGGCATCCTGCCAATTTTAACCGTTCATCTATCGTACAACCTTCTGATACGGATTTGACAACACCTTATGTATTTAATGTTTATTTCACCCTAATCAAAGATAGCGATGGTTATTATAACCAACCTTGGTATGACTATTTAAGCACACCCCAACTCATAGAAAGTCAATTCCTTAGATGCGTCAAAATCTTAAATATCCGATTCAATCCTCACAATATCTATTTCAAGTATGTTGGCTATTCGGAGGAGCGCAACAGTATCTTTTCTTTTGCCACACCCTTTATCGGTTATGAAGGTTCAAGTAGTTGGGAAGCTCTAAATCAATTTAGAGAAGAAAATGCTATTAATTTTTACTTTGTTAACGGGCTTGTCGTTTCAGATAGTGACGTAGGAGTTGTATCACAAATGGGTGGTAAAGACATTGTGATGAGTAGTGGGAATCTTCTGAATTTTCCAGCTTATGAAGCTGGCTTAGATATTTCGCTCAACCACGCTATTGGACATTGCTTTTCACTATATCATACGCATGAGGCGGAAAGTCATTTTCAGCCTGGAACTGACTTATATAATCTGACAAGATGCGAACGTGTGAACAGAATTCCAAATAGTAATCCAGCTATTTATAACGCCGACATCGCTGGCGATGAAGTAACTGATACGCCTGCACAGCCAAACGTAGATGAGGGCAATTTTCTCCCCAACTGTGGGGGTTATATAGTTAACCCTTTACTTTTAAATTTTTACAATGAAGTTTATCCTCCCGACATTACCCCAAATTATATGAACGTTCCTGGAGTGTCTTCCAGTAGCTGTTGGGATTTAGGTTTTACCCCAGGTCAAATTGCTCGGATGCGCAATTTCATTGCGACTAATACCACACATTATGCCTATTTACCTGGCGGCGAGAGTGCCAGAACCGATGTTGCCACACTATATGAACCGTTTGATGCGAAAGTGGTGGTAGGTGATGTCATCAGTACTGAAGACCAACCCGACCTTGGTGGGGCTTTAGTTTGCCGAACGCAAAAATACCAATTGCGATTTCAACCCGGCTACGAGCAGATATTTCATGACGTAGTTGGTGGTTCTATTAGTCAAATGGCAGACCAACAATTTAATTATATTAATACTTTTGACCATGCCATCGGTGTTGAGATTCCCTCTTTGAGCAATCAAATTCGTGGTGGTATTGGTGTGATTAACAGCATTACCCCTTATACCTGCACCTTCGAATCTTATGTTTCTGGTACCGTCTATTCTATGGAAGTATTGGGCTCGATGAATATTACTGTCAAACAACTCAACGAAATAGAAGCCAAAGATCCTGAACTCTATGACAACCTCATGCAACAGTATTATTACATCCTCAAAAAATACACCACAACGGGAGTTAAAATTGAGCAAACGTTTTATAAAAACTAAATCATTTGAGGGCTGTCTAGTCTTTGGTTAGGCAGTCCTTATAAACTCAGATGTCATGCAAAAAAATATTAACATACTGCTACTCTTTTTTGGTTTTTTGTCAAGTGCTCAAGCTCCTAGTATAGCTTGGCAGAAAGCTTATGGAGGGAACCAAATAGACGGGGGAACGAAAATTATTATTTGTAATGATGGAGGTTATTTGATCACCGGAGAATCAAGGTCCTCCATTTCAGGAGATAAAACAGTACCTTCTAAAGGCGGCTCTGATATTTGGATTATAAAAACATCTTCAACAGGGGTTATTGAATGGCAAAAAGCTATCGGAGGAAGTGACTATGATGTTCCATCGTCATTGCAGCAAACAAGCGATGGTGGTTATTTGATTGCAGGCAATTCTCAATCCAATATTTCGGGAGATAAAACGGAAAACTCATTGGGGTTTTATGATTATTGGATTCTTAAATTAGATAGTCAAGGAACTATCGTGTGGCAAAATACTATTGGAGCTTCCTCTGGAGAAGTTATTGATTCAAGTATACAAACAGCTGACGGCGGTTACTTATTGGGAGGTTCGTCTGTATCATTTATTTCGGGTGATAAAACCGAAAACAATATTGGTTTTCCATTTGGACAACCATATACGACTTTCTTTGATTATTGGATAGTTAAAATAGATGCCTTCGGAAATGTCGAATGGGATAATACTATTGGCACCAAAGAAACAGATATTTTATATCGAATGATAAATGATTATGATGGTGGCTTTATCTTGGCAGGCTATTCACAATGTGATTTTTCTGGCGATTATAGTGGGCAACCTATTGGAGAATACGATTTGTGGATTCTTAAAATAGATGAAAATGGCACTATTCTATGGCAAAAAACTATAGGAGGCAGCTTGGTTGAATATTTTAGAGATATAATTTCGACGTCAGATGGTGGTTATTTGTTGGGAGCAATGTCAAAATCAAATATTTCTGGAAACAAAACTGAAAACTCAAAAGGAGGTAACGACTATTGGATAATCAAAATAGATGCTTTGGGTAATGTTTTGTGGGATAAAACCATCGGAGGTAATAATGAAGATATCTTGTTTTCAATAAAAGAAGATAATTCCGGTAATTTCTATCTAGGAGGATCCTCAAAGTCAACTCTTTCGGGAGATAAAACCCAAGATTCAAGAGGTGGTCAAGATGCTTGGATTGTAAAAACAGATAATAATGGCAATGTCCTTTGGGATAAAACCATCGGAGGTAGTTCTGATGATTATGCAACAAAACTGATTGTAATTTCAGAAGACACTTTAATACTAAGCGCAGATTCCAAATCATCTATTTCTGGCGAAAAAACAGAAGCTTCTCGCGGTGATTATGATTTTTGGGTGGTCCAATTAGTACCCAGTCTCACCACTTCCAACTTTACCGCAACCAACATCCAAGCCGTTCCCAACCCAACCCGACATAAAATTCAAATCAGCTTGCCACAGGTTTATGAAAACATCGATATTACAATCGTAAATATTTTGGGGCAAATCGTGCAGGAAGAAAGTTACCAGCAAACTTCGAAAATCAATTGCAGTATTGCAGGAGCGGCAGGAATTTATCTGGTAAACATTGCCAATGAAAATGGGGAGAAAGTGAGTTTGAATATTGTTAAGGAATAGAAAACAGCTGGTGTATAAACAAAAAAAAATCGCTCTTTGAGCGACTTCCTTATGATAATTAAAAGTAAAATTATACTTCCAATACACTGTTTTCAGCACCTGCAAATTCATTAAATTTGTATGAGTCTGCTTCTACTTCATTAACAAAAGCACCGTCAATTACATATTTAAATTCATAAGAAGCGTCTTTGTTCACGTCAAAAATACCTTTAAAAGTACCATTTTTAAGTTTACTCAATTCGCCTTCTTTCGGGTTCCAGTTATTAAAATCTCCAACAACTGCTGCGCTATTTGCCTCTTTCGCTTCTACTGTAAAAGTTACTTTACAAACCGGCTTAGTTTTTATAAATTGTTTCTTTACTGACATAACTATTTCATTTTTAATGTTATGGGACAAAGTAAATAAATTCTCTGCTATATTTGACAGAAGCAAGCACGATTTAAGAAAATGACAAAAACCAGCGTGAAAAATAGTTGTATTCTTAATTATTAAGCTATAAAATTCCCAATCTTAAACAAGAAAACGTTTTAGTTCTGAATTATCTTTAGATGAAAAAAAGTCGATTTTTGAACAAAATGATTGCATTTAATTCAAAAATCGACTTGTTGATGTTAATAAGACAATTAATTCTCTAATTTTGAGGACCTGCTTTGACCAAATTTTGCCCTTCTGAATTATCAGTATATTGCTGGAAATTGGCAATAAACCTCGCTGCCAAATCTTCTGCTTTGGCATTCCACTCCGAAGGATCTGCGTAAGTTGATCTAGGATCTAGAATTGAAGCGTCCACATCATGAAGTGCAGTTGGAACTTCAAAATTGAAAACAGGAATCACTTTCGTCTCTGCTTTTTCTATTGAACCGTCTAGAATCGCATCGATAATGGCACGCGTATCCTTAATCGAAATGCGCTTACCAGTTCCGTTCCAACCTGTGTTGACCATATACGCTTTTGCATGATGTTGTTCCATTTTTTTAACCAATTCTTCTCCATACTTCGTAGGATGTAAGGTCAAGAATGCTTTCCCAAAACAGGCAGAAAAAGTCGGTTGTGGTTCTGTTACTCCTCGTTCTGTACCTGCTAACTTAGCCGTGAAGCCTGAAAGGAAATAATACTTAGTTTGCTCTGGAGTTAATTTAGAAACTGGCGGCATGACACCAAAAGCATCCGCGGTTAAGAAAATAACTTTGGTAGCGTGTCCTGCTTTAGAAATTGGTTTTACGATATTGTGAATATGGTTAATTGGATAAGAAACGCGTGTGTTCTGCGTAACAGATCCATCTTTAAAATCAATTTTTCCGTTGGCATCGACGGTTACATTTTCTAATAACGCATCTTTCTTGATGGCTTCAAAAATGTCTGGTTCGTTTTCGCGGCTCAAGTCGATGGTTTTTGCATAACACCCACCTTCAAAATTGAAAACGCCATCATTATCCCAGCCGTGCTCGTCATCACCTATTAATTCACGTTTTGGATCGGTAGATAAAGTCGTTTTTCCTGTTCCAGACAAACCAAAGAAAACCGCCACATCGCCGTCCTTTCCTTTGTTCGCAGAACAATGCATGGATGCTATTCCTTGTAATGGCAAGTAATAGTTCATCATGGCGAACAATCCTTTTTTCATTTCACCACCATACCAAGTTCCACCGATTAGTTGGATCTTTTCAGTAAGATTAAAAGCAACATACACTTCAGAATTCAAACCATGAGCCGCATAATCTTTGAAACTTGTTTTAGAGGCATTCATTACAATAAAATCAGGCTCACCAAAATTCTCTAATTCTTCTTCTGTGGGACGAATAAACATATTCTTTACGAAATGTGCTTGCCAAGCCACTTCCATAATAAAACGCACTTTTAGTCTTGTGTTTTCATTCGCGCCGCAAAAGGCATCAATCACAAAAAGTCTTTTTCCGGACAATTGAGTTAATGTAGTTTCTTTTAAAGCGTTCCATGTAGTTTGTGAAATTGCTTTGTTATCGTTGACCGCTTTTTCCGAATTCCACCAAATAGTATCTTTTGTAATGCTATCTTCAACAATGTATTTATCCTTTGGAGAGCGACCAGTGAAAACTCCTGTCATTACGTTTACAGCGCCTAATTCTGTTAGCTGTCCTTTTTCAAAACCTTCTAAAGTTGATTTTAATTCTTCTTGATATAAAAAGTCGAAAGATGGATTGTATATAACTTCTGCTGCGTCTTTGATACCGTACTTTTCTAGCGAAATCGATTTCGTAATTTGGGCGTAATTCTCCATAGAAATGTAATTGTGTTGTGTTTGAATTAAAGCACAAAAGTAAAAATAATATTTTACCTAGATTTAGAAACTTGAAATATTATGATTTTTTCTTCAAAAAATCGATGAACAGACACATCCATCCGACAATCAATAACAGACCGCCAATTGGCGTAATAAATCCAATCTTTCTGAAGTCGCAAGTGGTTAAGTCATTGGTCGCCAACAAATAAATAGATCCAGAAAAGCATAAAACCCCAGTGACTACAAAATAGAAAATGCGCTTTTTTGCTATTTCACTTACTTGTGCAGATAATCCAACGAAAAGCAGTAACAGGGCGTGATACATTTGATATTTAACTCCAGTTTCGAACGTGACCAATTGTTCCATCGTCAGTACTTTCTTTAAAGCATGCGCACCAAACGCTCCGAGAACAATTGCCAACATACCCAGTATGGCCGCGATTTGAACTATTTTTCTTTCCATGATTTTGTCCATTATAATAAATGGTAAAAGTATTTGTTATCTTTCAGACGTCAAAGAAATTGGACTGTTTTTAGCCCCGGTTGCAGTGGCATCCTTTTTTCGTTTTCTTTAAACGGAAAAAGATAGAACGGAAAACGGGATTTAGCTCCTAACAAAAAAAATGTACATTTGCACTTTAAAAAAGAAAATAACATGAAGAAAATCTTATTCTTTATTACCGCATTTGCATCGCTTAGCCTCAGCGCTCAAAGCAATCGTGCTGTAAAATCTGGAGAGAAATTTATCTATTCTGCCTCATACAATATGAGTGGTTTGATGACGCAATTGGCTCAAGTTACCATGCAAACCGAGACCGTCAAAACTTCAAAGAAAACACTATTACATTTAAGTTGCGAGGCAACTACTTACAGTAAATGGGACACTTTTTTCAAGATTCGTGATCGATACGAATCGTATGTTGATCCTGTTACTTTAAGATCGAATCTCTACAAACGAGATATTTTTGAAGGAAAATATACTAAGAAAGAAAAGTACATTTTTAAAAGTGACGGCCGTACCATTGAGAGTACGGTAACTAAAAAAAACATGCCAGAAACAAAAAAAGCTTTTCAAGTTAGCAGTGGCAGCCAAGATGTTGTCGCTATTTTATATAAATTGAGAACCGTCAATTTTAGTGCCTTCAAACCAGGCCAAACTCAGAGTTTTCAGGTGGTTTTTGACGAAAAAGAAATGAGTGTTTCTGCGAAGTATTTGGGCAAAGAAACAATCAACGCTGGTAACTTAGGTAAAAAAGTGTGTTATAAAATTTCAATTGGCGCCAAAACCAATAAATTAAGAGGAACTGATAAAAATATCATCTACTTAACTGCAGATGCTGCGAAAGTGCCTGCATTAATACAATTTAGTATCCCTGTCGGAACAGGACAATTAACTTTAACAAAAGCAACTGGAATTTAATATGAGAAAAGCACTAATCGTTTTAGCCTTTATTTTTGCAATTCTTGGAATTGTATTTGTGATTTTACCGATGGGAACCTTAGGTGTTTTGCCTGTTGGATTGTCTTTATTATTTGCTGGCCTAGCCTATGCGAAATCTGACGCTAGTAACAGAAATGTCCCAAAATGGTTGTTAATTGTAGCTGGATTAACACTTGCGGTCGTAATAGTTCGCTCAATGATGCCTGATGAAGTGGAACAAGATGTACAATTCGAACAAAAGAAAATCGAATCCAAACAAGAAGATTTGCAAGATTTGGAAGGATTGGAATAAATTCTTCTTACAAGTAAAAAGCTCACATCATTGTGGGCTTTTTTTATGTCAACAAATTCATACCTTTGAAGCCTATTTGCAAAAAACCATGAGAAACATACTAATTATTGGTGCCGGACGGTCCGCTTCTTCCTTAATTCAATATCTTTTAAATAAATCAGAAGTTGAGCATTTACATCTTACAATAGGAGATTTATCAAAAGAACTTGCACAACGAAAAACCAATAATCACAAGAATGCCACAGCCATTGCTTTGGATATTTTTGATGCAAATCAACGTCAAACCGAAATTCAAAAAGCAGATATTGTAATCTCGATGTTGCCCGCACATATGCATATTGAAGTGGCCAAAGACTGCATTACCTACAAAAAACACATGGTCACAGCTTCGTACGTTAGCGATGCCATGCAAGAACTCGACGCACAAGCCAAAGCCAACAACCTCATCTTTATGAACGAAATTGGGCTGGATCCTGGTATCGATCACATGAGCGCTATGAAAGTTATTGATGAAATCAGAGATCAAGGTGGCAAAATGATTTTGTTCGAATCTTTTTGCGGTGGACTGGTAGCTCCAGAATCCGACAACAATTTGTGGAACTACAAATTTACTTGGGCACCAAGAAATGTAGTGTTAGCAGGTCAGGGTGGTGCGGCAAAATTCATTCAAGAAGGCACGTACAAATATATTCCGTATCACAAATTATTTCGAAGAACCGAGTTTCTTGAAGTAGAAGGTTATGGGCGATTTGAAGCCTATGCCAACCGTGATTCCTTAAAATACCGATCTGTTTACGGATTAGATGACGCACTTACATTATACCGAGGAACTATTCGTCGTGTCGGTTTCTCGAAAGCATGGAATATGTTCGTGCAATTGGGCATGACCGACGACAGTTACCAAATCGATAATTCCGAAACTATCAGCTACCGCGAATTTATCAATTTGTTTTTGCCTTATCATCCGACCGATTCTGTAGAAATTAAGTTGCGTTTGCAACTGGGTATTGAACAAGATGATATCATGTGGGACAAGTTATTAGAGCTTGACTTATTCAATTCGAGTAAAATCGTTGGACTCAAAAATGCTTCTCCAGCGCAAATCCTAGAGAAAATCCTGAGCGACAAATGGACGCTCGAGGAACACGACAAAGACATGATCGTAATGTACCATAAATTCGGCTACGAAATCAATGGCGTGCAAAAACAAATCGATTCGAAAATGGTTTGTATTGGCGATGATCAAACCTACACTGCCATGGCAAAAACCGTTGGACTTCCGGTTGCCATGGCAACACTACAAATTCTAAACGGCAAAATCAAAACGCCGGGCGTGCAATTGCCGATTAATAAGGAAGTCTATTTGCCTATCTTAAAAGAACTTGAAGAATACGGCGTGATTTTCAACGAAAAACAAATGGATTATCTCGGCTATAATCCGGATCGCGTAAAGCATTAATTTTTTCTAGGAGCCGGGAACCTGCTGTACGTTACAATCTTTTTTCTTTTATGTCACACCGATCGTCACACCTGCCGGCGGACAGGCAGTCGAGGTGCTTTTTTCTGAAAAACAAAAAAGGATTTCCACTGCCATCAGGGCTAGGGTTTCTCGTCTTGTTGTCGTTACTGTATTGCCAACGAAAGAGAAATTCCGAAATTCACTTTCATTCTAAAATCAAAATCGTATTTTTGGTTTAAAATTTATAGCAGTGAAAATCAATTCCCTTCAAATAGAAATCGATGATTTGAAATTAAAAGGAGCAAGCTCGGTGGGCTTGAGGTACACAAGCTTTAGCTTGTTTTATAGTTCTTTAAACAACGAAATGCAATGAAGATAAACCAGCTACAAATAGAAATAGATGGAATAGACAAAGAAATTCTTCGTGACCTCATGCACGATGCACGTAAACCCATTTTGCAAATCGCCAATAAAATAGGAATTTCTGGCGCTGCCATCCACCAAAGACTTCGAAAATTAGAACAAGCTGGTGTTATTTCTGGCTCTAAGTTTACCATCAATACGAAAGTTTTAGGCTACAGCACGATGGCTTTTGTAGGCGTTTACCTTGATAAAGCGGCAAGGAATTCTGAAGCAGTTCGCGAACTTAAAAAAATACCTGAAGTGTTAGAATGTCATTATACCACTGGAAATTGGTCGATACTCATCAAGATCATTTGCCGCGACAACGAACATTTGATGCAATTGCTCAACACAAAAATTCAGGCGATTGAAGGCGTTTCGAGAACAGAAACTTTTATTTCTTTAGATCAGCAGATTGATAGACAAATACAGCTTTAAAATTCCAATAAAAAAGCTTCAAATTCCAATAAAAAAAATCCAAATTCCAATACGACACAATTGGAATTTGGATTTTTAAATATTGATTATTTAACTTTTTTAGTTGGATCAGCAGACCGAAAGATAAATCCAGTTGTAGTTTAAAAAATAAATTGAATTAGCCACATGACCATGCTGTAAGCACTCCACGCAATGCCAACAATTAAAAGAAAAAGTATAAGTAACACAGGTACGACTACTTTCCATGCGCCGCCTTGATGCCTGCCCTCCAAATAATGCTCATGTACGAGTTTCATATTTCGTTCGTTTGCTTTAAATGTGAAGTCAAAAATATCCCCAAGAATCGGAATCGATCCAATTAATGCATCAATCAAAATATTGAATGAAATTCTGGCAATCACAAACCCGCTGGCACCATTGCTTGCTAAAACCATAATCATATAACCAGAGACTAAGAACCCTGCAAAATCTCCAACGCCGGGAATAAGTCCGATTAAAGCATCCAGCCCGAATCGGATCTTGGTGCTTGGAATCTGAAATTGGGAATCCATCAATTTTGCTAATGAATCCAAATTTCTGATTACTGTGTTTTGCTGTGTTTTCGGTTCCATTTCCTAAAGTGTATTTATCATCCTATTTTGTTGCTAAAATTACCATTTGCCTTGTAAAACGTATTTTACAATTTTCGAAAATAACTACATAATTATTGTTTTAAGAAAAAAAATATCAAACCGCAATAATAAAGCGACAAATCGAAATAAAAAAAATTCCAAATTCCAATTGTATGCTTTTGGAATTTGGAATTTAAATATTGAGTATTGAACTCTTATCTTCTATTCATATAAATCATCACATAATACAACAACGTTGCAATCGAGCCAATGGCTGCCACCACATACGTTCTAGCCGCCCATTTGAGTGCGTCTTTGGCACCCGCTTGCTCTTCGCGATTCAACATTTGTTTGTTTTCTAACCAGGCTAAAGCTCGATTACTCGCATCGTATTCTACTGGCAAAGTGATTACAGAGAATAATGTTGTGGCAGCAAAAATTACAATTCCAATCAACAATAATTGAGGAAAGCTGTTAATCAGCAAAATCCCTCCGATTAATATCCACTGCACATAACTAGAGGCGACAGAAACCACCGGAACCAATTTCGAACGCATTTCCAACCAACTGTACGCCGTGGCATGTTGTACTGCGTGACCACATTCGTGAGCCGCGACGGCAGCAGCGGCCGCATTTCTTTGGTTGTAGACCGCTTCACTCAAATTGACTGTTTTGTCTGCTGGATTGTAGTGGTCGGTCAATTGACCTTCTACAGAAATCACTTTCACATCGCGAATCCCATGATCGGCTAACATTTTTTCGGCAATTTCTTTTCCTGACATACCATTTTGTAATTGCAATTTCGAGTACAATTCGAATTTGTTTTTCAGTCGATTGCTGACCAACCAACTCACCAGCATAATTAAACCTGCTAATATCAAGTAACTTAAATTATACATAATTTTTTGTTTTTAGTTTTAAAATTTAAAAGTACAAATTGCTTGTCAATTTACAAGCCAATTTGCTTTGCGTTAACATTCGTGCAATTTTGTCAGTTACTTTTTGTCATGACTACAATCTGGATTGCACTTTACAGTACTAAAATATGTAGCAAAGTTCAAGCACGTAAATTCAGTTCCCTTAATAGGCATTCCTTAAAAATCTGAAAAAAGTCATCACACAAATAAAGTAAAAGGTAACATGTGGCTGTGGTTGTAGTGTGCAAGAAACATAAATAACACATTGCTCTTAAACACTAAAGCATATTCAAGACCATTAAAAAACCGCCTCAAGTTTTGAGACGGCTTGTTTTTGTGCTTATTATCGCAAATCAATTCAAAACAACGGTGTTAGATTTATTATACTTAAAAACAGAATAATCTAAAAAAACTATTGCCAAATGGTGCAACAGCCCTATTAAAATTAATCAATTAGCCTCCTGCCTTTGCATCAGGATTTTGCTTGCGATAGCTTTTAATGTAGCCAACAATTTCTTTTACATAACCTAATTTCTTTTCGAGAACATCTGGATGCACAATTTCAGGCTTCCCGTTTGTAAGGTTACTGATTTCGGGATCCGCCATCGCATAAGTATAAAAAGTATTAATCAAAACCTCGTCCATCTTGAAATATTTTTCATATGCTAATATCGATTTTACAATAAGTTCCTTGTTTTTAATTTCCTGCTGTGGATACAAATTGATGAAATACCAAAATGCCTGTTTGAGGTGGTTTTTCTGCAATAAATACAATGCATTTTCCCAATTATAAGGTTTTGGGTACATAAACTCTCGATATTTTGCATTTTCCAAGACAAGCTTAAATTCCTTTCCAGTTTTGATTGAGTCGCCAGAAAATTCCATCCCTTTCTCACTAAGATCTGCGAACCATTCTAGTACCTGAGCAGTTGCCTCTATTTTCTTAGCTTTTTCAGTATCGGTATTGCTTTCCTGCGAATAACAAAAACTTACAATACAGAAGCAGGCAATAATAAGTCCTTTTTTCATAGCTTAATATAAATAACTGAATCCTCTGGAAAACCAGAGGAATCAGTTATGGTATTATTATTAATTATTTCTTTTCACTTCAGAAAGCGATGCTGAAAGTGCGTCGATTTTAGCTTCAACTGACTCCAATCGAGATTCTGAAAATCTTATTTTTTCATCCATTTTCTTAAGGATGTTAATGTAATCACCATTGTGAACACCAACGACCGTATTGGTCATTTTAGCTCCAGCGTCTAAATTAGTATCCCAAGAACGGCCTATAGCCAATTTGAAATCTTCTACAGTCATGTTCTCTGGATGAACAGCAATTCCAAATTCAGGAATAGTGCTTTTTCCAACAATGTAATCACCACTTCTCACTGAACCCATAATTTTTACGGGGATTTGCCCCATAAAGGCAACATTATTCCCTTTTTCATTCATTCCAGCTTTAGGCACATTTCCTAAAACAATAGGTCGGTGAGAGACACCCATAACTTGTTCTGCATTGGCAAGGTCTTTAGTGATTTTTCCGCCTTTCACAGCCACAACATCACCTGCACTGATTATTTCATTCGGATCGACTCTTTCTAACCACTCCGCATAATCCCCATTTCCTGAGCTGTATTCTACCCCAATTTGAAGGTATGATTCTGCTGCTTCTTTTGCTGTTTTTCTGATTTCTGGGAAGATCTGAGACTTATCTAATCCTTTGAAAGTCGCATAAAGATTGTATAAAAAAACTGGATCAAGATACTGAGCGGCCCATTCGTCAATTGATTGTGCTTTGACAGCACCCATACGCCATCCTGTTTTGTCAGTAAATTCGACAAAACTGTTTTCGCTATCAAGAATATTTGACTGATCGGCAAAAGAGAATGTTGGGAATTGGAAACCGCTGCCTAATACATCACAACCAAAACTTAAATCGGTTGGAAGTGCAGGTATTAAAGTAACATCATTGCTGAATCCAGGCATACAAACTCTACCTATCTCTAGAGGTAGAGTAACGCATAGTGCACCAATTTCTACAGGAAGATCTAGTGTAGAATTCAATTGTTGAAAAATCAATCGAGACAATTGTTCAGAAAGTCGACATGCGGATGCCGCGATAGCCTGCGCATCTTCAGTGTCTGGAACCAACATTTCAGCCAAAAACTGCCCATCTGCTGCATTGATGCTGCCATCAAACAAGGCTTTTATTGAACTAAATTTATCAGGACCAAATCCCTGACCTACAAATACGCGTAATCCCGAATCAATTGCATCAAATCCGCCACCACGTTTAGTTGCATTTTTTCCTAAGATGATTTTTATACCATCACCTGTTCCATTATTTGTATTTTCAAAAACGGCAACGTATTTACCATCTGGAACATTATCTTTTACATTTAGTCGTTTTAGGTCAATCTCTCTTGCAAACAATGTATCAGTTACAAACACATTTTTTTCGAAAGTTCCGTTCTTTTTAACTACTAAAGAACCGGTTAGCGAAGTCGGCGCCATATTATTTACGTTCAGTGCGCTTTGCAAAGTAGTAATCCCATCTACATTTAGTGTTCTATCTACATCTAATAAGCCAGTAAGGTTTGTCGGCTTGTTATTTGCCACGGTAAAATTTCCATTGTTGATAGTTGCTCCACTTACCGTATTTAAAAATACATTTCTTTTAACATAAAGGTCATTGCTTGACAAGTTATTGGAGATGTTGATGTCGCCATCTTTGGTAATCCGTAATCGTTCCACATTGTTGGTAACCATCACCAAGTCTTTGTAATCAGTTGTCCCAAGTTTATCTACAAGCGGGTTCGAAGCAGAATTTCCTTGAAGCAACCAAGCGCTTGCAGGAGCTCCTGGGCCACGATTAAAGCTGTCTGCTGCAGTAATGCCAATATCGTTTGTAAATTGAGATAGTCGAGTAGGCTTATTTTTTAAATCATCATAATTTCCGCTAAATGCGTTTTCTGCAATACGTGCACTTAAAGCATACGGAACACTGAGAAACTCGCTAATGCCAACAATACTGAAATCAGAACCGCCATTTGGATCTGTAGCAGTTTTTATGTAGTAAGCCCCATCGGCCCATTCGATTTTGGAAAACTGTCCAGAGACGATTTCGCCTCCTCCAATTTCAAAACTGAGTAAACCATTTTTGTTGGTTGCAGCAGAATGATTTTCTACATAAACAGCGTCTCCTGTTTTACTTCCTTTAAGAATGCTAATCTGAACAGTCACTTTCTTTTCTGTAAGTAATGCTCCATCAACATCTCGGATAATTGATTGATAACTCATTTTATTTGGTGCTTGAGCAAAAGTTGCTGAAACACATAAAAATATTGCTAGTAATGATACTATTTTTTTCATCGTTTAATTTTTTATTATTTGAAATGTTTTAACTCGTACACCATCAATACTAATCTCCACGAGATACACTCCATGAGAATAATATTGCATAGGAATTACATTAGATTTAGTGTTCATTGTACCTTCGGAAAGTCGTTTTCCTGATACCGAATAAAGCACATAGGAAAAGTCACCTTTAACGTTACCATCAATTTGTACTGTCACTAAGTCTTGTGTTGGATTAGGAAATGCAGAAAAATTAAGGTTTGAATAAAGGTCGGCTTTCTTTTGGAAAACGGATTTGATTTCATAGGCATATTGAACGCCGTGAAAACTTGATGCTTCTTTGCCTACATCGGCACTGTAATGTACTTGACCCACGGAATATGAGGTACTACCCCTACTTCCCGAAGCATCGCCTCCAGAGGTGGCGACGGCATCCTGACCATACATACTGACGACGGCAAAAAGCAATAGTGCCGCCTGCATTGGTTTTTTCATAATTTTTAAGGTTTAAGCGTCAATAAAGCACGCACACAAGGGGGCGAATGAGTGTATAATTATAGAGCTAGTTAATCAGACCAATTTAAGAGCAGAAAAGAAATATCTGTTAAATATTCCCAAATTTTCGACGAAATGTCTGTTTATTCTGTTAAAATGCGCTTTAAGAACGATAGATATTCCGATAAATAGAATTCATATAATAATCGGAAAAGTAAAAGAGAAAAAATTGATGCCTGAAAGCATTCCATTCAAAATTGAACTTTCGTTATTAGACTAGACTTAGAATAAGTTAGTCTTTTAATTAAATAAAATCCAACATTCAAAGCGAAAATTTAGATACCTTATTAGTTACCCCACCAAATTGATAATCTTACCGGGAACAATAATCACTTTATTCGGCGTTCTGCCTTCCAATTGTTTGATGGTACGTTCGTCGTTCATGACAATTGCTTCAATTTGCGCCGCGGTTAAATCGAGGGGCAACTCCAACGTAAATCGCATTTTCCCATTAAAAGAAACTGGATATTCTTTGCTGCTTTCTACCAAATGCTTTGCATCGAATTCTGGAAAAGCTACGGTTGAAATCGAACCCGAATTTCCAAATTGACTCCACAATTCTTCCGCAATGTGCGGAGCGTATGGTGAAATCAAAACTGCCAATGGTTCAAGAATCGCACGCTCATGACAATTTTGCGTTGACAATTCATTGACACAAATCATAAACTGGCTGACAGATGTATTGAACGAAAAATTCGTAATGTCTTCGCCTACTTTCTTAATCGTTTTATGCAAAGTTTTCAAACTCTCTTTCGATGGTTCGTTGTTGGTGACGATCAAACCGTTGTCATCAAAATACAAACGCCATAATTTTTTCAGGAATCCGAAAACACCCGTAATTCCGGCAGTATTCCATGGTTTGGCTTGCTCGAGTGGACCGAGAAACATTTCGTACAAACGCAAGGTGTCGGCTCCATATTCATCACAAATATCGTCAGGAGTCACTACATTATACTTCGACTTGGACATTTTTTCGACTTCGCGACCGACTACGTATTTGCCGTTTTCTTCAAAAATAAACCTTGAATCTTTGAATTCTTCTCGCCAGTATTTAAATCTTTCAATATCCAATTCATCTGAAGAATTAACAAGAGATACATCAACATGAATGGGTGTGTCTTCTGGATAAAACACCTGGTACTTTTCTCTGTCGATTTCTATTCCTAATTTAATTAACTCAGATTCAATTCCAAATTCTCCATTCCTCAACTTCTTAAGTTTGTCACGAGAAATATAAATATTAGTGTTCATTCGTTCTCCTGGAAATTTTTCTGAAATTATTGTCAATCTAAAAACAAACGCACTCATCCCCAAAATCATTCCCTGATTAATCAACTTCTTAAACGGTTCTTCTGTTGGCGCAAATCCTTTGTCTTTGAGAAATTTATTCCAGAAACGAGAATACAAAAGATGTCCTGTTGCGTGTTCGCTTCCGCCAATATACAAATCTACGTTTTGCCAATAATCTAATGCGGCTTGGCTGGCAAATTCGGTTTCGTTGTGCGCATCCATATAACGCATCCAATACCAAGAACTTCCTGCCCAACCTGGCATGGTGTTGAGTTCGAGTGGAAATACGTTTTTATGGTCAATCAACTGACAACTCACAACCGACAACTTTTCTACGTCCCAAGCCCAAGTCGTTGCATTTCCTAACGGCGGTTGTCCGTCTTCGGTTGGCAAATATTTTTCGACTTCCGGCAATACAATTGGCAAATGTTTCGCATCAATCATTTGTGGCAAACCATTGACGTAATAAACTGGGAAAGGTTCACCCCAATAGCGCTGTCTTGAAAACACGGCATCTCGCAAACGATAATTGGTTTTGCCTTTGCCTTGATTTATTTTTTCGAGTTCAATGATGACTTTCTTCGTCGCTTCTTTATAATTGAGTCCGTTTAGGAAATCGGAATTGGCAATTTCTACATTGTCTTTCGAACCATAAGCTTCCTGAGATATATCGACATTGGCAAAAATATTTTTGATGGCTGGCATCCCATTTTCTCCCTTAAAGAAATTCGCAAAAGCATAATCGCGTTCGTCTCCACAAGGAACTGCCATCACTGCACCAGTTCCGTAACCAGCTAAAACGTAATCGCCAATCCAAACTGGAATCGGTTCTTTGGTAAATGGATGTTCGGCGTACGCTCCGGTGAAAACTCCAGAAATTGTTTTGACATCCGCCATTCGTTCACGTTCGGATCGTTTGGCTGTTTTTTCGATGTAAGCGGCAACGGCTTCTTTTTGGTCGACTGTTGTGATTTGAGCAACCAATTCGTGTTCTGGTGCTAACGTCATAAAGGTCACTCCAAAAATCGTATCAGGACGTGTAGTGAAAACTTCAATGTTGAAATTGGAATTTGGAATTTGGAATTTCACCATGGCACCCACAGATTTTCCAATCCAATTGCGTTGGCTTTCTTTGATGCTTTCGCTCCAATCGATGGTGTCTAGACCTTGCAATAAACGTTCAGCATAGGCTGAAATCCGCATACTCCATTGGGTCATTTTTTTACGAATGACTGGATGACCGCCGCGTTCTGACATGCCATTGATAATTTCGTCGTTGGCAAGCACGGTTCCGAGTGCTGGACACCAATTGACTTCAGTTTCTGCCAAGTAAGTTAAGCGGTATTGTAATAATATTTTTTGTTGTTGTTCTGATGAAAAAGCGTTCCATGCTGCTGCTGAAAATGCTTCGATGTTATCGTCGCAAACTGCATTGACGTTGGCGTTTCCGTTTTGTTCGAATTCAGCAACTAGTGTCGAAATATCTTCGGCTTTATCGGAAGATTTATTATACCACGAATTGAACAATTGAATGAAAATCCACTGTGTGTGTTTGTAATAATCGGCGTTGGAGGTACGCACTTCTCGACTCCAATCGAAAGAAAAACCAATTTTATCGAGTTGTTCGCGGTAGCGTGCGATATTTTCTTTGGTAGTTTTATCTGGATGTTGTCCGGTTTGGATGGCGTATTGTTCTGCTGGCAAACCAAAACTGTCGTAACCTTGCGGATGCACCACATTGAAACCTTGGTGGCGTTTGAAGCGTGCATAAATATCAGACGCGATATAACCTAGCGGATGTCCAACGTGCAAACCTGCTCCGGATGGATAAGGAAACATATCGAGTACGTAATATTTAGGCTTATCCGATGCGTTGCTGGCGGCGAAGGTTTGGTTATCGGCCCAGTATTTTTGCCATTTGGCTTCTATTTGGTTTGGATTGTACTTCATCTTTATTTTGCCACGAAGGCGCTAAGTCACTAAGTTTTATTATTTGCTCGCAAAGACGCAGAGGCGCAAAGCGAATGTGATATTGTTTTGTTGGCGAATCTTGGCTACTTGATGGCAGCAAAATACGTTTTAAAATTAGCCCCGATTGTAGCGGAAATTCTTTTGTGGCGGCGTTCGGCACAAAAGATTGCAACGGAAAGCGGGACGACTGTTCTGAGGAAAACAATTGCTGTGCTCCTAAAAACTGAGGGCAAATTTACGTTTATTGTACGAAAGTCAAAACTTTGGTCGTTATAAACTCTGAATAAACAATTTCTTTATTATTTTTACGCCATAATTACTATCATTTATGAGTTCTTCATTCGAAAAATTTCAAAAGCGTCGGCTTATTTCTTCTTATTTTTCTGTGGTACTGAGTATGTTTTTGGTACTTTTCCTTTTGGGTATTTTAGGCTTTTTCGTGATTAATTCTAAAAAATTATCCGACGATTTTAAAGAAGAAATTGTGATGACTGTTTTCTTCAAAAACGAAGCGACCGACAGCACGATGGTGGCTTTTGGACAGGAATTGAAAGCCGCGAAATTCGTCAAATCGAGCGATTATGTGACGAAAGAACAAGCGGCAAAGATGCACACAGACATCATCGGCGAAGATTTTATGACTTTTTTGGGTGCGAATCCGTTGCAGAATTCCTACGACATTCATTTGAAAGCAGACTATATCGACACCGAAAATATTCGCAAAATTGAAAGTCGATTTTTGGCCAACGAAATGATTGCTGACATCGTTTACGACAAGCAATTGGTGAGTTTGGTGAATGACAACATCAAGAAAGTGAGCATGTGGATTTTGATTATTAGCGGCATTTTGGCTTTGATTGCGGTTTTATTGATTAACAGCTCGATGCGTTTGTCGATTTATTCGAACCGATTTATCATCAAGACGATGCAAATGGTGGGCGCCACGAAATCGTTTATCCGAAAACCGTTTATTTGGAGAAGCATTCGTTTGGGCGTTATTGGTGCTGTGTTGGCGATTATCGCTTTGATTGGAACGCTAATTTACATTGATAATAGTTTCCCGAGTTTGAATATATTAGCAGATCAGTTGATGGTTGCTTCGATATTGTTCGGCGTTTTAGCAGTCGGCATTTTGATTACCTGGGTGAGCACTTTTTTTGCGACACAGAAATATTTGAATTTACGATCGGATGATTTGTATTAGATTTTAGGATTTTAAGACGGTAAGATTTTAAGAATATGAAAGAAAACGAACAAGAAAAACAAGAATTCCTTTTTGAGAAAGTCAATTATAAAATTCTATTGATTGGAATTGCCGTGATTACTGTTGGATTTATTTTGATGTCTGGCGGCGGGAGCGATGATCCGAAAGTATTTAACGAAGCTGTCTTTAATTTTCAAAGAATACGTTTGGCGCCGACTATGGTCTTGATTGGATTTGGGATTACGATTTATTCGATTGTGAAAAACCCTAAGAAAACTAATTAGATTGCAAGACTTTAAGACTACAAGATTGTAAGATTCGTTGATCGAATGCTAGTCTTAAAATCTTAAAATCTCAAAATCTTAAAATCTAAGAAATGACTATACTTCAATCTATTATTCTTGCCATTATCGAAGGCATTACTGAATTCTTACCAGTCTCTTCTACAGGCCATTTGATTCTTGGCAGTACTTATTTCGGAATTGAACATGATGAGTTTACCAAATTGTTTACGATTGTCATTCAACTTGGGGCGATTCTGTCAGTGGTCGTTTTGTATTTCAAACGCTTTTTTCAGACGATAGAATTTTACTTTAAATTGCTTGTGGCTTTTATTCCCGCGGTGGTTCTAGGATTACTTTTTAGTAAGAAAATCGATGCTTTGTTAGAAAACCCAGTGACCGTAGCGGTTTCCTTATTATTAGGTGGAATCATTTTGTTGAAAGTTGATGATTGGTTTGGGAATTCTGAAAATACCGAAGTCACTTATGTGAAAGGAATCAAAATTGGATTTTTTCAATGTTTGGCTATGATTCCGGGGATTTCAAGAAGTGGCGCCAGTATTGTAGGCGGTATGTCGCAAAATCTTTCACGAACTGCGGCAGCTGAATTCTCTTTCTTTTTGGCAGTTCCTACGATGTTGGGCGCGACAGTAAAAAAATGCTACGACTATTATAAAGATGGTTATGTATTGACAGATGATCAAATTAATTTATTGGTAATTGGAAATATCGTGGCATTTATTGTAGCGCTTTTAGCCATCAAAAGTTTTATTGGTTTTCTGACCAAACACGGATTTAAAGTCTTTGGTTATTATAGAATTGTAGTTGGTGTTGCTTTGCTGTTGATTCATTTCTTCATCCATCCTTTGAGCGTAATTTAATGACGGCAGAAGATTTTCAAAACGGACAAATTTTGTTAATAGACAAATCATTGCACTGGACTTCCTTTCAAGCGGTCAATAAAATGAAGTGGATTTTGAAAAGTAAATTGGGTTTGAAGAAAATCAAAATCGGTCATGCCGGCACACTTGACCCTTTGGCTACTGGACTTTTACTTGTTTGCACCGGTAAATTCACCAAAAGAATTGAAGAATTGCAAGGTCAAGTCAAAGAATATACGGGAACTTTCTATATTGGCGCTACGACACCTTCTTACGATTTAGAAACTGAAATCAATCAAACTTTTCCAACTGCTCACATTACTGATGATTTAATTCAAGAAACTATTGCTCAGTTCCTGGGAGAAATCGATCAAAAACCACCGATTTTCTCTGCAATCAAAAAAGATGGCGTTCGACTGTACGACCATGCACGTGCCGGAGAAACAGTTGAGATTGCCTTTCGAAAAACCACGATTCACGAATTTGAAATTACTCGAATTGCTTTGCCAGAAGTCGATTTTAGAGTGGTTTGCAGCAAAGGAACTTACATTCGATCCTTAGCTTTTGATTTTGGAAAAGCTTTGGGTTCAGGCGCTCACTTAACCTCGTTAAGACGAACTAAAATTGGCAATTACGATGTGAATGATGCAATGGACATTACGTCGTTTGATGATTCAATTGCTCGCATTGCAACATAAGTTCCACGATTTCGTTTTGTGTGCTTATTCCTTTATCGTGTAAATACCACAATTGCAATTCTGTTTTTGCCGTTTCGTCTACCACGCCGTATTGCTGCTTGTAGCTTTTAATAAGATTAGTTGCGCCTTTCGGCCTTGGTCCCCAACTTCCTAATACGGCTTCTGAATTTTTATCTAAAATAATTAGTTTCGGGATCGCTTTGCTTCCATTGGTAAGAAATAAATTCATGAGCGCTTCATGCTCATCGCGGAATGCTATCTTTAATTCGATATGTTGAGATAGCGCATCCATTTTATTAATAATCGGCAAGATTTGCGCAGCATCGCCACACCAACCTTCTGATAAAACCAACCAAATATACTTTCTTTTTAAGGTTAATAGTCTTTGAATATTTTCTTCGGTGATGACCATTTTCTTATCGAGGCGATTCATTCGGGCTTCATTCAATTCGGTGTAATGAACTAAATCTTTGGATTGCTCGTTGCCAGAGACTTTGCCCGAAGCCAGCAAATTAGTTACTATTGATCGATATTGAAGATAAGAATGACTATTCACGAGTCCTTGGGCTACTGCAACTTTCATGATTTAAGAATTTATTACTACAAATTTAGGTATTAATGAAAAACTTCATACTAACATTCATGAGGTAATCTTCAAATTGAACCTTTTTTATTTGACTTGTTTTTTTTGGACAGACTATTTTACAAAAAAAGAATATCCCTATATTTGCACAACTCTTTAAAACAAAGTAATGAAATACAAAAGAATTCTTCTAAAATTAAGCGGTGAAGCATTGATGGGCAACCGACAATATGGAATTGACCCAGCTCGTTTAGCCGAATATGCTGAAGAAATAAAACAAATTCATGACAAAGGTGTAGAAATCGCCATTGTTATTGGAGGCGGAAATATTTTTAGAGGAGTTTCTGGTGCAAGCAACGGAATGGATCGTGTTCAAGGTGATTACATGGGAATGCTTGCAACAGTCATCAATGGTATGGCTTTACAAGGTGCTTTGGAAGATCATGGAATGCTCACGCGTTTGCAAACTGCGTTAAAAATTGAAGCGATTGCGGAACCTTATATCAAGCGAAGAGCGGTTCGTCACCTTGAAAAAGGTCGAATTGTCATTTTCGGAGCAGGAACTGGTAATCCGTATTTCACGACAGATACTGCAGCAGTATTACGTGGTGTTGAAATTCACGCTGATGTTATTTTGAAAGGAACGCGTGTAGATGGAATTTACACTTCAGACCCAGAGAAAGATCCCGCTGCAACAAAGTTTGATTCAATTTCTTTTGACGATGTGATCAAAAAAGGATTGAACGTTATGGATAGCACCGCCTTTACTTTGAGCCAAGAGAATCGATTGCCAATTGTTGTTTTTGATATGAATAAAAGAGGCAATTTATTGAAAATTTGTGAAGGAGAAACTGTAGGAACTGTAGTAAATGTTTAATAGATCGTAAGACAGTAAGATCATAAGACGATAAGATTGACTTTGCAAAAATCTTAAAGTCGTAAAATCTAAAAGTCTCATAGTCTTAAAATCCAAAATATGACTGAAGAAATTGAATTTATTATAGACAGCACCAAAGAATCGATGAATGGTTCGATAGCGCATTTAGAAAAATCGTTTTTGAATATTCGGGCTGGAAAAGCATCGCCAGCCATGTTGGGAAGCGTTTTTGTTGACTATTACGGATCTCAAACTCCATTAGCACAAATTGCGAATATGAATGTTCCGGATGCACGAACGATTACCATCCAGCCGTTTGAAAAAAGCATGTTGCAGCCGATAGAAAAAGCGATCATGGTTGCGAATATTGGTTTCAATCCAATGAACAATGGTGATGTAATCATTATTTCTGTTCCGCCATTGACAGAAGAGCGTCGCCGTGACTTGACCAAACAAGCCAAAGCAGAAGCAGAGGATGCGAAAATTGGAGTAAGAAATGCTCGTAAAGATGCCAATACAGACATCAAAAAATTAGAAAAAGAAGGAACATCAGAGGATATTTGTAAAACCGCAGAGGATGAAGTTCAAAATCTCACGAATGCTTTCATCAAAAAAATTGACGATATTCTCGCTCATAAAGAAGCTGAAATTATGAAAGTTTAATGCATTCTGAAATAATAATAAATCCGCCTCGTTTTCGTAACAAGGCGGGTTTTTATTTTACTTACCTTTAGACCATCCTCTGAATTTTGTTATTCAAACGAATGAAAAAATGCTGTTTCATCTTTTTTCTTTTTACGCTTGTCTGTCAAGCGCAATTTCAATTTTCAGGAGTAATTAGAGAGCGTGATTCTAGAAATCCATTACCGTTTGCGACCATCACCGCTAATAAAGAAATCCAAACGCTTAGTGATTTAGATGGAAAATTTGTCATTATTTCTAGAACACCTTCACTGTCGCTGCTCGTTTCTTATGTTGGCTATACTTCTCGTGAAATCTTATTGGAAAACAATAACAAATTCTATTCAATAGAACTAAATCCACAGCGTGATCAACTAAACGAGGTTACTGTTTCGAGCAATACTAGAGGACTGGAAATCATTAAAAAAGTAATTGCGCGAAAATCTCAGAATGATCCACAAAAAAAGTTAGAAACATTTGAGTTTAAGGCATACAATAAACTAGTTATTACCGCCAATCCCGATTCAATTAAGGGTAACATAGATAGTATTTACGTCAAAAAAGGCAAGACGAGGAATCATTATAAAGTGGATTCCTCCGCTTATAAATTCAAAAAAATAATTTCCAAACAACATTTGTTTCAAACCGAGCGCGTCTCACAATTTCAATATCGCGGGAAAGAGCTCAAAGAAACCATTCTAGGAACCAAAATGGCTGGCTTCAAGCAACCTATATATGAAATATTGTCGGTCAATTTGCAGTCCTTTTCAGTCTATGACAATCAATATGAATTGTTTGAAACTGCCTACAAAAGCCCGATTTCGAATACCACGTTTCAAAATTATCGATTCAAATTAATTGACAGCACTACAATACATGATCGAAAATCCTACTTGATTTATTTTAAGAATAAGAAAAAAAGTAAAGAAGCCGGATTAGAAGGCGTATTATATGTCGACGCGGAGAACTTCGCCATCAACAAAGCCATTATGCGGATCAAAGGACTATTAGATATCAGCGGAACGCATGAATTTGACTACTTCCCTGAAGAAAAATTATGGTTCCCGACGCAAAAACTTTTTAAAATTGTCAAAGGAAAAAATAACTATGACATCCGAATCTTGGGTGAAACTTTAGCGTTTGATTCGGGGGAAAATGACAATAGCTCAAGAAAGAAAGGTGCGTCAGACTTTACGTATCTCTTATCAGAAACGCGTTTGTTTGATGTCAAATACAATAACCCTGTCAACATTAAAAACCCTTTCCAAAACATGGAAGTGCAGAAAGATGCTGAAATTCAAAACGAAGCATTTTGGAATCGATTCAGAACTGACTCATTGGATTTACGGAGTCAGAGAACCTACTTTGCCTTAGATAGTGTTGCAACGAAAAATAAAATAGAAAAAAGACTTTTTCAAGGGCGAAAAATACTCAATGGTTATGTCCCATTTGGTTATTTCGACATGGACCTGCGTTACCTGATAAGTTTCAACAATTACGAAGGGTTCCGATTTGGATTGGGCGGAAAGACGAGCGATTTGTTTTCAAAAGTTGTCCGACTCGACGGTTATATCGCTTATGGTTTAAAAGACGAGCAATACAAATACAACCTTGGGTTATCAACGAGAATTGACAGTAATTCAAATTCATGGATTGGCGGATCATACACCGACGATATTCGTGAAATTGCGAGTAGTAGTTTTGCCATCGATAAGAGAAATTTTAAGTTGTACGACCCAAGACCCATCAACTTGAAAACGTTTTACGACTATCAAAGTTGGCGGGCTTATTTGGAAACCAAACTCATTCCAAAGACGGAGAGTATTTGGCAAATGATGTATACCAAAGTCGATCCTCTATTTGATTACTTTTATAATTATGATTCGACTTTGTATGAGAAATATACGATGACAACTGCGCAGTTTTCGTTGCAATGGAACCCCTTTAGTGATTATCTTCAAACAGAAGATGGTCGATTTGAAGTAAAAAAACGGTTCCCGAAATTTACGTTCCAGTATACGCAGAGCATTCCTAAATTCTTAGAAAACGACTTTGATTTTAAAAAGATTGAATTTCGTGTAGAGTTTGAAAAAACGTATTTGAATGGTCAAAAAACGGCAGTACTATTAGAAAGTGGTTACGCGCAAGGAGCCATTCCGCTTACGCACCTTTACAATACTTCTCCCAACAATTTGACCAACGAAAAGCTCATTGAACGCGTTACGATTGCGGGGAAGAATAGTTTTGAAACCATGTTTTTCAACGAATTTTTCTCGAGTGAATTCGCAATGATTCACATCAAACACGGGTTCAAAAGATTGGAAATATTCAGAAAAGTAAAACCTGCTTTTGTTCTAGTGACCCGTGCCGCATGGGGCGACATGCAAAACAAAGAACGACATCTTGGACTGCAATTCAATACTTTAGAAAAAGGCTATTATGAATCAGGAATCGAATTAAATCAGATTTACAGTGGGTTTGGATTAACAGCTTTTTACCGTTACGGACCCTATCAACTGCCAAAAACCGAAGATAATCTAGCTATAAAATTATCTTTTATTTTGAATTTAGGGTTTTAGAATCAGTACCGATGGCACATGGCTCAACCATAGGCTTTGAGAATCTACTAATTTTTTCCAACTCTCTAGACTGATAATCATCAAATCTTGCTTGGATAGAAAGTCTTTTTTCATTGTTCTGTCTTGAAGAACGGTAATGTTATCTGGGTATTTATCTTCCAAAGAATGAATAGCACTTCCCATCACGAAATTATTTTTAACCAAATTATTAATATCCAAAAGGGATATATTTGAATCGCTATTATAAATCAACTTTTGAAAATAATCAATCAAAAAAGCATCATCTGATGAAAAGAATGGGACAAATACATTTTTAACTTCTTGTAAATCTTTATCTATTAATACGCCCAGTGGCATTTTACTTTTTGAAATAATTTGACGTGTTCTTTCATCAAAAGGAGAATTTTCGAACAATCCTTCTTTTCCAGTAAACTTGTCAATGAGACGATCTGGATTGATGATTCGAGTGGTAAAACCAAGCACTTTTCCTAGTAAAGTTCCTTCAAAAATCGACTTCCCTAAACCAACTAGCAGCAAGTCATAATCTCCTTGATTGGCAATATCTGAGATGTCCGTTTCGATATCTACCGTGGCTTTAAAGATTGTCGTAATTTCTTGTTTTAGTATTTTAGACTCCTCCAAGATTGGGGTAAATCGTTTCTTTTCTTGCTCTTCTAGATTATAGGAATGCATTTCATCACTTAATGATAAATGCATGGCTGTAATGCTTGAACTATCTTTCTGTTTTGCCACGAAACTATTCGCTAATCGCAACAATGATTTGCCTTTTTCGTTGTTACCGAAGGAAATAAGAATTTTGTATTTATTGCCGTCATGCTCAATCTCATCTGGAATAAAAATGTCTTTGGTCTTAAAAATATAATTAATTAAATCGAGTGCTGGACCTGTCATAAAAGTCGTTACCAAAGCCATAATTACCATCATAGTAAAAATTTCAGAGGTTAAAACACCCAAATCATATCCAATATTCAGCACGACCAGTTCCATCAAACCACGGGTATTCATCAAGGCGCCTATTGTCAAACTTTCTTGCCAATTTTGACCAACGAACTTTGCCGCTAATGCACTTCCGAGAAACTTTCCGGCAACAGCAACAAGAATAATCCAGCCGGTAATTTCCCATAAATACGAATCATTGATTAAGCCAATTTGAGTTCGTAAACCTGTGAATACAAAGAACAACGGTAGCAGTAAGATTACCGATACATCTTCGACTTTATTAATAAAAATAGCCCTAAACTTTGAGATATCTGGCATGATTGCTCCGGTCATAAAAGCGCCAAAAAGCGCATGAATTCCGATAATTTCAGTCAAGTATGACGATAGAATCAGTGTTAAAAAGAAAATCGCCACAACTGGTTTATTCAACTTGTTTTTTGTACCGTACAAATCTCCAATTCTTTTCAAGAAGGGCTTGACAACAAATATCATGACCAAAACGTAGGCAAAGGCAAGTCCAATGATGTATAACGAACTTACAAAAGAGCCTGCTTTAACAATCGCAATAACCGCTGCTAAAATACACCAGGCTGTAATGTCATCTGTTGCGGCGCAAGTGATCACGATAGTGCCTATTTTGGTTTTATGAATACCTCTCTCCTGAACAATTCTTGCCAATACAGGAAAGGCAGTAATGCTCATGGCAATACCTAGAAAAAGACTGAATGACAAAAACTCGACGCCTTGTGGCGCAAAGCGATGATATACAAAATAAGCCAATCCCACACCTAGCGTAAAAGGAATGATAATACTGGCGTGACTAATCACTAGTGCTTCATTGGCTTTGTTCTTTAGTACTTTTAAGTCAAGTTCCATTCCGATAACAAACATGAATAGTATCAACCCTATTTGACTTAAAAACTGTAGATTCCCCAACGAAGCCAAAGGGAAAAGCGCATGGGAAAACTCAGGAAAATACATGCCGACTAACGATGGTCCAAGCACAATTCCAGCGATGATTTCTCCAATAACGGTAGGTTGTCCAATTTTGCGAAACATCCACCCGAAGAAACGAGCGACAATGATAATGGTAATAATTTGCGCTAAAAGTATCGCTAAAGGATGTTTTACATTATGAAGAAGCGAGGCTACAAATTCCGTCCATTGTGAATTGGTCGAATTAGCAACTACGATATTTCTGCCTATTTCCAAGAATTTTCCTTGAGCGAGAATCCAATAAATCATTGCTGAAAAACCGCCAGTTACAATAATGTAAAATATAGAATTCTTGAAATTCTTCATAGCGTTTTTGTTACTAATTAAATATATGATTACGCACAAGTGATTTGAATCCAAATATAGAAATTATAACGTCAAAAAAAATAGTAGGCAAAAATTTGTTCAAGTTTAAGAAAAGGTAACTTTTTTGGAAAACTAGCTCCCGAATGAATTGAATTTCTCTTGTTTTATTTACCTTTGCGACTCGTTTTTATAAGCTTATGAAAAACACGCATCAGGTTGGATTCTGGGAAGGATTGGCTAGAATTATACTTAAAAACAGAAACGCCATCATTGTCGCTATTGTTGCGCTTACTATTTTTCTAGGTTTTCAATGGAGAAATTTGGGGATGACGTATACAGAAGCCAATTTACTACCTAAAAAGCACATTGTCAACCAACAATATCAGGATTTTTTAGACAAATTTGGGGAGGAAGGAAACCTCATCGTTATAGGATTTAAAGACAAGACTTTCTTTACTCCCAAAGCTTTCGCCGCATGGAACGAACTGATGACAGGTCTAAAAAAAGCTCAAGAAGTTGATTTGGTTGTGTCCTTGAATGATTTGAAAAAATTAGAAAAAGATACGATTGCTCAAAAATTTCAATTGGTTTCTTTTATCGATTCTACGCAAACCAATCAACTGGACTATCTCAAAGAAGTAAAAACAGAGTTGTTTGACAGGTTGCCATTCTACGAAGGTTTGCTATTTAACAAGGAATCTGGAAGCATTCGTTCGGCAGTTTACTTGAAAAAAAGCATTGTCAATACTGAAGCAAGAAAAACGTTTATTCTTGAAAATCTTGTGCCGAAAGTTGAAAAGTTTGAAAAAGTGACTGGGATCGACTTGCGTGTTTCCGGAATGCCGTATATCCGAACCATCAATGCAGAAAACATGAAAGGTGAGATTGGCCTTTTTATTGGCGCTGCTTTGTTTATCACTTCTTTTATTTTCTTCCTATTTTTTAGGTCTTACCGCGCGACGTTTATTTCGATTAGTATACTATTATTGGGTGTCGTTTGGTCTTTTGGAACTTTAGGACTTTTCCATTATAAAATCACGATACTTACGGCCATAATTCCTCCTTTGATTATCGTAATTGGGATTTGTAATTGTATTTTCTTAATCAATAAATACCAACAGGAAATCAAGATTCATAAGAATCAGGCCAAAGCTTTACAACGCGTTATTTCAAAAATTGGCGTTTCTACTTTGATGACCAATTTGACGACCGCGGTAGGTTTCGCGACGTTTATGATCACCAACAATGACTTGCTTTTTGAATTTGGTTTGGTGACTGCCATCAATGTTATGACAGTATATCTTCTGACACTTTGCATCGTGCCAATTGTCTACAGCTATATGCCACTGCCAAAAGAAAAACACTTATATCATTTAAGTAAAAATTACATTTCAGCCTTATTAAGTTGGGTTGAAAATTTAGTGATGTATAAACGCACCAGAATATACATTATCTACGCACTATTGATGATCTTTAGCGTCATCGGAGTTACCCAAATGAAAGTGTCTGGAAGTTTAATTGGTGAAATGCCAAAAAGCGCTTCCTTTTTTAAGGATATTCTCTTTTATGAAAAGGAGTTTCACGGTGTGATGCCTTTAGAAATAATGATTGACACGCATCGTAAAAAAGGCGTGATGAAACTTTCGGCCATGAAGAAAATGGACGAACTTCAGAAGACTGTTGCTGAAATTCCGGAACTTTCTCCAGCAGTTTCTGTAGTCAATTTGGTGAAGTATTCGAAGCAAGCCTTTTATAATGGCAATCCTGATTTTTACGAATTACCGAATTCGCAAGAACAAGCATTCATTTTCTCCTACGCTAAAAACGCCACCAAAAACACCAAAGACAATTTGATGAAAAGCTATGTCGACAACACGGGTCAATATGCCCGAATTACGACATTTATGAAAGATATCGGAACCGAAGAAATGGCGAGAGTTGAACATAAACTACAATCAAAAATTGACGAGTTGTTTCCGAAAGATCGCTATACCGTAACAATGACAGGAAAAGCACTGGTCTTTCAAAAAGGAACTTCCTATTTGATTGACAATCTCATTATCTCGCTCATTTTTGCCATTCTAGTGATTGCAGTATTGATGGCTTATTTATTCCGATCGGTTAAAATGGTCATGGCTTCGGTGATTACTAATGTCCTGCCCTTGTGCATTACATCTGGTTTGATGGGTTACTTTGGAATTCCTTTAAAACCGTCGACGATTTTGGTTTTTAGTATTGCGTTTGGAATTTCTGTCGACAATGCGATTCAATTTATGGCAAAATACCGACATGATTTGATTAAAAATAATGGATTGGTTAGTAAATCTGTTATTAGTTCAATTCGGGAAACAGGTATTAGTACTTTTTATACTTCTGTGGTCTTGATATTTGGATTTGCTATTTTCACTTTATCTAGTTTTGTGGGCACCATTGCTTTGGGCGGATTGATATCGTGTACTTTGCTTTTTGCTATGTTCGCCAATTTGCTAGTGTTGCCGGCATTGGTATTGACTTTCGAAAAAAAGAAAGCATTAAAAGAACTTGAAGGGAAAGCCAAATAAAAACCCAACGTTTGTATTGAAAATAAATACCCTAGCCCCGATAGCAGTGAAAATCCTTTTTGCTTTATCGTTGCGACCGCCGTCGAACGAAATTTAGTAGAGCAAAAAGATTGCAACGGATAGCGGGATTAGCTTCTAAAAATTACAGCAAATCCATTATATTTGCATTCGATTTTGCGCTGGAAAACCAAAAATCGAATGACCTAAAAATTCAAAAAATGAAACACACAAAAGTAAAAGACTTACTAGAAAGTAGTGCCACGGTTGCACAAGTGAACGCCAAAGGTTGGGTAAGAACTTTTAGAAATAATCAATTTATTGCCTTGAACGACGGTTCAACAATCAACAATATTCAATGCGTGGTTGATTTTGAAAATACGCCTGAAGAAACTTTAAAACGAATTACTACTGGCGCTGCCATTTCAGTAACTGGCGCTTTGGTTGAAAGTCAAGGTGCTGGACAGAAATATGAAATTCAAGTTTCAAAATTGGAAATATTAGGAGATTCGGATGCGGAGAAATTTCCGATGCAACCAAAGAAACACTCGTTAGAATTCTTGCGTGAAAATGCGCATCTTAGAGTACGAACCAATGCTTTTGGAGCGATTATGCGCGTGCGTTCAGTTTTGTCATTTGCGGTGCATCACTATTTTCAAGAAAGAGGTTTTGTGTATGTCAATACGCCGATTATTACCGGTTCGGATGCGGAAGGCGCGGGCGAAATGTTTAGAGTGACTGCCTTGCCTTTTGACGGTACGCCACGAAATGACGAAGGAAAAGTAAACTTTAAAGAAGATTTCTTTGGAAAAGAAACCAATCTTACGGTTTCTGGACAGTTGGAAGCGGAGACTTTTGCGATGGCGTTGGGGCAAGTATATACGTTTGGACCTACTTTTAGAGCTGAAAATTCAAACACTTCTCGTCATCTTGCCGAGTTTTGGATGATCGAGCCTGAAGTTGCTTTTAACGACCTCAACGACAATATGGATTTGGCAGAAGATTTCATCAAATATGTGGTGAAATATACGGTTGACAAATGTGGGGAAGATTTAAAATTTTTAGAAAGTCGATTGGCGGATGAAGAAAAGTCAAAACCACAAGCGGAACGCAGTGAAATGAGTTTGTTGGAGAAACTGAATTTTGTTTTGGAAAATGATTTTAAGCGCGTTTCATATACGGAAGCGATTGATATTTTAAGAGATTCAACTCCAAATAAAAAGAAAAAATTCAGTTATATCATTAATGAATGGGGTGCTGACTTGCAAAGCGAGCACGAGAGATTCTTGGTAGAAAAGCACTTCAAATGTCCCGTGATTTTATTTGATTATCCGGCCAACATCAAAGCGTTTTATATGCGATTGAATGAAGATGGGAAAACCGTTCGCGCGATGGATATTTTATTTCCAGGAATTGGAGAAATCGTTGGAGGTTCACAAAGAGAAGAGCGCCATGATGTTTTGGTTGAAAAAATGAAAGCTTTAGGTATCGATGAAGAAGAATTGTGGTGGTATTTAGATACGCGAAGATTCGGAACTGCAGTGCACTCTGGCTTCGGTTTAGGGTTTGAAAGATTGGTGTTGTTTGTAACGGGAATGAGTAATATTCGTGATGTAATTCCGTTTCCTAGAACACCGATGAACGCAGAATTTTAGTATTTGCCACGAAGCCGCTAGGGCACAAAGTTTTTATATAAAAGCCATAATGCAAAATAATTTTAATCGCCAAGCAAAATGTTATCAGAAAGAACAGAAGAAATTGCTAGAATTGTAGTAAATTCAGCTTACAAAATACACAAAGAACTAGGTCCTGGATTATTGGAAAGAGTATATGAAGTTTGTTTAGCCCATGAAATTTCAAAATCTGGATTTCAAGTTCAAAGACAAATTGATTTACCAATTGTTTATGACGGAATTACTTTCAATGAATGTTTGAGACTTGATTTATTAATTGAAGATACTGTCATTATTGAAATAAAAGCCGTAGACCAAATAAATCCAGTGTGGAATGCGCAAATAATTAGCCACTTGAAATTAACAAACAACCCCGTAGGATTTCTAATTAATTTTAATGTGCCTCTAATTAAAAATGGAATAAAAAGATTTATCAACACAAAAAACAACTTAGCGCCTTAGAGCCTTTGTGGTAAAGAATTATGTTAAAACAATTTCTCAATCTCAAATTAACTCAAAAATTATCTCCGCAACAAATCCAGTTGATGAAGTTAATTCAGTTGCCTACGCAAGCATTTGAGCAACGACTGAAAGAGGAAATGAATGAGAATCCAGCGCTTGAAGCCGGAAAGGAAGAAGATGAAGAATATGAGAAAGACGAATTTGACAACGAAGAATACGATGATTTTGATGATAATGAGAGCATTGAGGCGGAAGACATCAATATCGATGAATACTTAAGTAACGACGAAACTCCAGAATACAAAACTCAAACGAATAACTACAGCGACGACGACGAACATCGCGAATCACCTTTGGCTTCTCCGGTGAGTTTTCATCAAGATCTAATCAATCAATTGAACACTTTCATTTTGAATGATGAAGAACGCGAAATCGCCGAATTCTTGGTGGGCAGCATTGACGATATGGGTTACATTCGAAGAAGCATTGCTGACATCGTTGATGATATGGCGTTTACTCAAGGAATTTATACTGACGAAAAAACGGTTGAACGTATTTTGCATATTATTCATGAATTAGAACCTTCAGGCGTTGGCGCACGCGATTTACAAGAATGTTTGCTATTGCAATTAAAACACAAAACGCCTTCAGAATATGTAGCTTTAGCCACCGATATTATTGAAAATCAATTTGATGCTTTTAGTAAAAAACACTATGACAAACTGCAGCACAAATTCAATGTTTCTAACGAACAGTTAAAGAAAGCAGTTCATGAAATCGAAAAATTAAATCCAAAACCGGGCGGGTCTTTTACGGGAGCAAATAAAATTACGGAAAATGTAGTTCCAGATTTCGCGATTAGAATTGTAGATGGGGAGTTAGAATTGACTTTAAATGGAAGAAATGCTCCTACATTGCACGTTTCTAAAGATTACCAAGAGATGCTGCAGACGTATAAAGTTTCTAAAGATAAATCGCATGCCCAGAAAGATGCTGTTCAATTTATAAAGCAAAAGTTGGATGCTGCTAAGTGGTTTATTGATGCTATAAGACAAAGGCAAGAAACACTTTGGGTTACGATGAACGCGATCATGCATTACCAACAAGAATTTTTCTTAGACGGCGATGAAACTAAATTGCGACCGATGATTTTGAAAGACATTTCAGAGATGGTCGGCATGGATATTTCAACGATTTCACGTGTTGCCAATAGCAAATATGTTGAAACACCTTACGGCACCAAGTTAATTAAAGAGTTTTTCTCTGAAGCCATGAAAAATGATCAAGGTGAAGATGTTTCTACTTTAGAAATCAAAAAAATATTAAAAAATATTTTAGAAGAAGAAGACAAACACAAGCCGCTTCCCGATGATCAATTGGCGGAACTTCTGAAAGAAAAAGGCTATCCCATTGCTCGCAGAACCATTGCGAAATACCGAGAACAATTGGATATCCCTGTCGCTCGTTTACGAAAAAAGATGTAACTAGTTTTAAACATTTTTGACTTTGAAAAAGATATTAGTTCTCTTTTCTTATCTCTTACACCCGATTTTTATCCCTCTTTTTGGAGCTTTATTCTATCTGTATCGAGCGGATAATTATTTGGAAACATTACCGAAATTCTTGCTGCTTTCTCAGATTATTCTGGTAACTATCTTTATACCATTTACCATATTGTATTTTTTAAAAGCTATGGGGAAAGTCGATTCTATTATGGTGTCAGAAGCTTCCCAGCGCAAAATTCCGATGTTGGTTCAGATCTTTTTGATGGTTTTATTACTTTCAAAAAGTGTTACCCTAACAGTATTACCAGAGTTGTTTTTTTTCTATTTAGGCGGTATTCTTAGTGCTTTATTGGCTTTTGTTTTTTTGTTCTTAACAATCAAAATTAGCATTCATACTTTGGGCATCAGTTCACTTACCATATTTGTAATTGCACTCAGCATTCACGACAATTCAAACCTAATTTACAGTATTGCAATGCTCATTTTATGCAAAGGATTGGTAACTTCTTCAAGGATTGTTATGAACGCTCATACTACAAAAGAACTATTGCTAGGATTTGCCGTAGGAATTTTCCCCCAGTTAGCACTACTGCGATTCTGGCTATAAAATATAGAACATCATTCCAAAATGTAGCGCATTCATGCTAACACGTTTATTATTGACACGAGCAGTAGAAGAAAAAATAGGAACTAAACCGTAATACGAGTAGAAATTCCATGTGTTGTTACCCGCAACTAAATATACTCCAGCTTGAAATTTGTTAAAATCTTTATTATTCGAAACGGTAATGGAAGATATTGGATCGGTGTAAATAGACTTAGAATAAACCAAATAACTCAGTTGCAGTCCGGAATAAATTCTCCAAAACTTGTGCGATTCGGGCACCGACGTTCGCCATCTGAATTCTATTGGAACATCTATAAACACTTGCTCAAACTTGTTTTTCCTATAATTACTGGCAATGCTGTTGGTGCTGTAAACAGGTAATCCTTCTTCTTTATAAATAAATAAGTTTTGGAAATAATTAGCATAAGACAAGCCGAGGCCTGGCGCAATCGCTTTGTTTCTTCGCTTATTTATAGGCATATCTCGGAGGAAACCAAATTTGAAACCTGGTGAAAACTTATTTGTATTAACTCCAGAAGGTGTTTGCAAGAGCGTATTATACGAGAAAGAAAAATAGAACTGATCTTCTCGATATAAAGAATCAACTGCTATCATCGGATAAGGCAATTTCGTTTCCTGAGAAAAAACGAGAAATACATTCAATAAAAGAAAAGCAAAAGTAAAAAAACGCATCAGAATTAATTTGTGGTTTAAAGGTAGAAAAAAACAGTTATAAAGTTTTAATATTAAAATGTAAATTTGTACGAACATCGAAAAAAGCCAATTGCCTTTTAACATTGTGAATAGATTGCTATGGACCAAGACCAACATCAATTATACGAAAATGCGCGACAAAGATTAAGACAAAAAAAGACATTATATTATCATTTTGTTTTTTTGGTTATCGGAAGTTTATTTTTGTTTATCGCAAATGTATTTTTAAAATATGGGCAGCCTCAACAATGGTACATTTGGGTTTGCGCAATCTGGGTTTTTCTCTTTATACTTCATTTTATTAAAGTCTTTATAACAGATCGGTTTATGAATAAAGATTGGGAACGAGAACAAATTGACCGATTGATTCAAAAGCAAAAAAATAAAATCTCTGAGTTGAAAGAGGAATCAATGAAAAATTAAAATTAATACACTTCAAAATGATAATAATGATTGCTGCAGCAGCAGAAAACAATGCGTTGGGGAAAAATAATCAGCTGCTTTGGCACTTGCCGGATGATTTTAAAAGATTCAAACAACTGACTTCAAATCACTATATTATTATGGGTAGAAAAACCTTTGAAAGTTTTCCGAAGCCATTGCCAAACAGAACCCATGTCATTGTTTCTCGCCAAGCAAATTACAAAGTTGAAGGGACAATAGTTGTATCCAATTTTGAAAATGCCTTGGCTATTTTGCCGTCCGAAGAAGACGCTTTTGTTATTGGAGGTGGCGAAATTTACCAACAAACATTGCCTTTTGTCGACAAGATTGAATTGACTAGAGTGCATTCTGACTTTGATGCAGACACCTTTTTTCCAGAAATAAATCCAAATGAATGGGATCTTGTTGAGAAGGAATATCACCCGAAAGACGATAAGCATCATTACGATTTTACCTACGAGACTTATCTCAGAAGATTGTAAACTTTTCTGATGATCATCGAATGCTTTTCTATTAAAAAAATCATATTTCGTATTATTATCGCGGACATTTTTAGATTCTATTGTTTATAGTATATTTGTCGAAAACAAAAATGTCAAAGAATATTACTCCATACAAATCATCAACGTTGAGCAAAAAAGAGCAAATTGCTCAAATGTTCGATACCATTTCTGGCAATTATGACGGATTAAATCGTGTCATTTCATTTGGCATAGACGTGAAGTGGAGAAAGAAAGTTTTGGCGCTTGTTTCAAAAAAAAATCCTAAAACAGTATTAGATATTGCAACAGGAACAGGAGATTTAGCATTATTAATGGCAGAAACGTCAGCTGAAAAAATCATAGGATTAGACATTTCAGCGGGAATGCTTGAAGTTGGAAGAAAAAAAATAGCAAGCGCAAATTTGTCAAATAAGATAGAAATGGTACTTGCAGATTCGGAATCAATGCCGTTTGAAGACAATTCATTTGACGCCATTACCGTTGCCTTTGGGATTCGAAATTTTGAACATCTAGATCTTGGACTAAAAGAAATACTCCGTGTACTCAAACCAAATGGGATTTTTGTGGTTTTAGAAACGTCAAATCCGACAAAAACGCCCTACAAACAAGGATATTCTTTATATACCAAGTATCTTTTACCGTTGATTGGGAAAATTTTTTCAAAAGACAAAGCGGCTTATAATTATCTTTCAGAATCAGCGTCAGTTTTCCCATTTGGAGAAGCCTTAAACAATATTTTGCGAAAAAATGGGTTTATAGAAGTGCTTGCCGAACCGCAAACTTTTGGAGTGGCAACTATTTACAGCGCATCCAAAAAATAAGAGTTTTAAATGAAAAACAGAATTACTTTTATCCTTTTACTTTTTGTCCTACTGGGAAATGCGCAGCATGGAAGGAAAGTATTCGGTAAAGATCCACTCGTAAATTTGGAGAATTTTGACAAACAAAGAGTGTATTGGGGCTACTTTTTGGGATTTAACAGCTTCGATTATAAATTCGATTATAAGGTAAACGGCCCAGATGTTAATGTAGATCGAACCACTGGTTTCAGTGTCGGACTTGTTGGGGATTTGAGACTTTCAAATTATATCAATTTGAGATTTGAACCGGGACTGTTTTATACACAAAGAAATCTTACTTACTCAAATTTCACCAGAGATTTAGATGCCAAAAGAGAAGTGCCAGCCACCTATATTCACTTTCCCTTATTGTTGAAATTTTCCTCTGTCCGAACAGGAAATATAAGACCCTATTTGTTGGCAGGTCTTTCTAGAACACTCAATCTTGCCAGTAATTCTAAATCGGAAGATGATAATTCCCAACAGAAATTTAGAGTAAAACCATGGACAAGTAATTATGAATTGGGATTTGGAATTGATTTGTATTTGGAATACTTTAAATTTTCTCCGTCCATTCGAGGTGTTTTCGGAACCGGAGATGAATTGATTAGGGATAAAGACCCTAATAGTCCTTGGACAGGAAACATAAGTTCAATGTCGACTAGAGCCATCTTGATTAATTTTACTTTCCATTAAACTTCGTTAATGTTATCACTGATTTCGGCAGAATTCACTCAAAAGGATTGCTGTGGCGGTAGCAACATTCAAACTTTCGGTTTGTTGTAGTTTTCCAAATCGGGGAATAGTAATGCGATTCTTTATAACTTCCTCTACCGCTGGACTTATTCCGTTTGCTTCATTACCCAAAACAATGATCGCTTCGATGGGAAATTTTTCCTTATAAATATTTCTCCCAGTCATAACCGCTCCGTAAACAGGCAATTTTGCTTGCGCGAGCCATTCTACAAGATCAACGTAACTGACTTTTACCCTAGAAATAGAACCCATAGTTGCCTGAACCACTTTGGGATTATATAAATCGACCGTTTCCTTTGAACAAACCAGTTGATCAACGCCAAACCAATCACACATTCGCAAAATCGTTCCTAAATTACCTGGATCCCTAATATCGTCTAAAACAACTATAAGTCCATTCTCTACAATAGGATTCATTGCTGGAATCTTAAAAATCGCCAAACAATTATTAGCGGTAGCAAGTGCGGATAGCTTGCTCAATTCTGTTGGGGAAATCAACGACTTCAACTCATTTGGAACCGACTCAAACAATGATTCCGTTTGAAATAAATAATGCAATTCAAAATTAGACTGAAGTAATTCTTGAATCACCTTAACGCCTTCTGCAATAAATAATCCATGGATCGCACGGTATTTTTTTTGCTGCAAACTCGTTATTAATTTTATTTGGTTTTTACTAACCATAGAAAAAATGTACTTTTGATTCAAATATCTTTTCACCCTTGAGCAATTCCACAGCAAAAATATCATTATTTATTCTAATAGGGATTATTATTACCGCATGTAATACTTTGAAGAGGGTTCCATCGGATAAAAAATTGTTGACTAAAAATGAAATTTTCGTTAATGAAAAAAAAATAAATGCGGAGAATATTACTGATTTGATATATCAAAAGCCGAACTCTTCAATACTCGGTTATAAATTGAGACTGAATTTGTACAATCTTGCAAGTCTTAAACATGATTCTTTGTACCAATTGAAATTTACAAAAAATCCTGAAAAATATAAGCGAATGTCGAAACTCCTTTCGGCGAAACAAGTCAATCGTTTGGGAAAATCTTTTTGGTACTCTGGTATTCATGAATTTCTAAAAACAACAGGCGAGGCGCCAGTTCTTGTAGAGGCTAAAAGCACTGTGAAATCAAATCTCCGTTTGAAATCTCATTATTTCAATCAAGGCTATTTTAACGTGAAGTCCACATTTGAAGTCGATTCTTTTTCCGCAAAAAAAGTTAAAATTAGATATAAATTAACAACAGGAACACCATATGTTATTGATAGCATAAAAACAACAATCTCAACGCCTGCATTAGACTCGCTTTTTGAAGACAATAGAGAGGCTACTTTTTTAAAATCAGGAAAGCAATATAAAACGGTTGACTTTGAGGCGGAGAGAAGTAGAATTACGACTCATTTTCGAAATAACGGTGCGTACGATTTTCAGCCAACGTTTATAAACTTTGATATTGATACGTTAAATGGAAATCATAAAGCCAATGTCAATCTAAAAATAGAGGGTTTTTCTTACAGTGAAGGTGACTCTATTAAGACCAAGCCATTCAATTTATACCCCATTAGTGAAGTAAATATTTACACCGACCATAACCCTAAGGACACATCGAAAGTAGCTGAAAAAAAGACGTCGTTTTCTAATTTTAATCTTTTCAGCAAAGGAAAACTCAAGTACAAACCGAAAGCGATTACCAATGCCATTTTTATTACAAAAGGAAGTTTGTATTCTGATTCAAAAACCAATCTTAGTACAAGATATCTCAGTAATTTGCGGGTTTTCAATTATCCAACAATTAAATACAGAATCAATCCAAACGACTCAATTCATGAATCTTTAATTGCAGATATATACTTAACACAAAGAGAAAAATATAGTTTTGGTTACGGCATTGATTTTACCCATTCGAACATACAAGATTTCGGGATTTCTGGGAATTTATCGTTCCTTATTCGAAACGTGTTTAATGGCGCTGAAACATTCGAAATTGTGACTAGAGGGAACATTGGATCTTCGCGAGATCTTGCCAACCCTGACAACCAGTTTTTTAATGTTCGTGATTACGGGGTCGATTTGAAGCTAAATTTCCCCCGAATCTTTATGTTTTTCAATGCCGACAAAATCATACCGAAACGCATGTTGCCTTCTACTGTAGTGACGATGGGTTTTTCGAAACAGCAAAATATTGGTTTAGATAAAGAGAATTTCACCGGTGCAATGACTTATAATTGGACTCTCAATCGAAACACATCGCTTCGATTTGATTTATTTAATATTCAATATGTAAAAAATCTAAATCCAGATAATTATTTTAATATCTACAAGTCTTCTTACGATCTACTCAATGATTTAGCAAAACAATACAATGCTAATCCTAGTTACTTCGATGAAAGTAATAATCTGATTGTGAATACAGGGATTGAGGGTTTTATTGGTGATGTTACGAATAATGTGATTACTTTAAACACTGATGACTTAAAGTCCGTAAGAAGTGTTGCAGAAAGAGCAATTCGACTTACGGAAAATAACCTGATTTTTGCTTCCAGCTTTTCGGTTTCAAAATCGACAAAAAAGGACATCAATGATGAGAGTTTTCACATTTTTAGATCAAAACTAGAATCTGCTGGAAATTTTCTGTCCCTATTAGCAAACATATCCAAGCAGACAGGAACTCAAGATGCCAGTAAAACAATCTTTGAAGTAGCTTACTCGCAGTATTTTAAGACCGAACTTGAATATATCAAGCATTGGGATCTAAAAAAGAAAAAAGTGCTAGCGTTTCGGAGTTTTGTCGGAATCGCGGTTCCTTATGGTAATTCTGAAAGTGTCCCTTTTTCCCGAAGTTATTTTTCTGGCGGGTCAAATGATAATAGAGCATGGCAATCCTATTCACTTGGTCCGGGTAGAACTTCAGCAAGAAGAGACTTTAATGAAGCAAACTTTAAGATTGCAGTTAGCGCAGAATTCAGGTTTAATTTTTTCTCAAAATTTAATGGTGCCTTATTTGTTGACACTGGAAACATTTGGAATATATTCGACAATATTGAGGCAGAGGAAGCTGTCTTCAGTGGAATAAAATCATTGAAAGACACTGCGGTCGGTTCGGGATTTGGACTGAGATATGACTTAAGTTTCTTTGTTTTGCGTCTAGACTTTGGGTTTAAGACTTTCAATCCATCTGACACCTCCAATAAGAAATGGTTCAGAGACTATAATTTTGGAAATTCGGTGGTAAATATTGGAATAAACTACCCTTTCTAAATTTATAAATTATTATTTTTGTAATCCGTAACTTTAAAATAAACACTTATGGCTCATAGCATAAAACCTGGCGTTGCCACTGGCGATCAAGTTCAAGAAATATTCAAGTACGCAAAAGAAAAGGGATTTGCTTTGCCTGCTGTAAATGTAACAGGTTCAAGTACCATAAACGGTGTCTTAGAAACTGCAGCGAAACTAAAAGCTCCAGTAATCATTCAATTTTCTAATGGAGGCGCAGCTTTTAACGCTGGGAAAGGATTGTCGAACGCCAATGAAAAAGCTGCTATTGCTGGCGGTATCGCTGGCGCAAAACACATTCATACGATGGCAGAAGCCTATGGAGCGACTGTGATTTTGCATACTGACCATTGCGCAAAGAAATTATTGCCTTGGTTAGACGGTCTGTTAGATGCAAGCGAAAAACACTTCGCAGAAACAGGAAAACCTTTATATAGTTCGCACATGATTGATTTATCTGAAGAACCGCTTCACGAAAATATCGAAATTTGTGCGCAGTATTTGAAGCGAATGAGCAAGATGGGAATGACCTTAGAAATAGAATTAGGAATTACAGGTGGTGAAGAGGATGGAGTTGACAATTCAGATGTAGACAGTTCAAAACTATACACGCAACCTGATGAAGTTGCTTATGCGTATGAGGAATTAATGAAAGTAAGTCCGCGTTTTACAATTGCTGCTGCCTTTGGAAATGTACACGGTGTATACAAACCAGGAAACGTAAAACTAACACCAAAGATTCTTAAAAATTCTCAAGATTATGTTCAGAACAAATTCAACACAGGTCACAATCCTGTTGATTTCGTTTTCCACGGTGGTTCAGGTTCTTCATTAGAAGAAATAAGAGAAGGAATAAGCTATGGTGTTGTAAAAATGAATATTGATACCGACTTACAATTTGCTTTTACTGAGGGAATTAGAAACTTTATGGTTGATAATCTTGAATATCTAAAAACTCAAATCGGGAATCCAACTGGTGCAGATTCTCCTAACAAAAAGTATTACGACCCAAGAAAATGGTTGCGTGAAGGAGAAGTAACATTCGTAGCTAGATTAGAACAAGCGTTTGCAGATTTGAATAACGTGAATAC
>JANMML010000016.1:0-25317 GCA_031373195.1 Flavobacterium sp.
AGAAATAAAGGTAGAGTTTGGAACCGCTGGTGTACTTACGCTACAAGCTGGTCCGTAACCTCTATAGAATCCATTTGATTTAACCGATACCTCAACAGTATAAGTAGTAGCATAAGTTGCTCCTCCTGCCAATTGAGATAAGTTGAAGCTATTTGAAGATCTATCGATAGTTCTTACACTAGCTCCGTTAGTTACTCTAAAACGGTACCCTTGAATGGTTCCAACTTCTGGGAATGAAGACAATGGGTAAGCGAATATAGTAGACTCTAAACTAGTCAATGTAGCACCACAACTAGCAGTAACTAATGAAGATAAAGCCGTAACCTCATCGGTACTTCCATCACAGTTGTCATCAATTGAGTTTCCTGCAATCTCAGAAGCATTAGGATTCACTGATGCGCTGTTATCATTACAATCAACTCCGTTGTTTGCAGCTACAAATCCTGATGGCGTTGTTGCTCCGTAACAAACTGATGTTGATGGGAAACCGTTGTTGTAACCATCATTATCAGCATCAACAAAGAAAGTGCCTGTTCTCCATTTTGTTGCATCTGTCGGAGCACAATCCGTGTTGTTGGCAACACCGCACGCTACTTGAGTAGTGGAACCAAATAAGTCACCATCTGAATCAGCAAATTGAATTTGATTGTCGTTACAATCACCTCCAACCAAAACATAAGTAGCACCAGGAGAATTACAAGCAGAAACCAAGGTAGCGGTATCGCCAAAAGTATCGCCATCATTATCTACATACCAATTTACTGGGGTACATAAAGCGACGTTTAATGTATAATCTTCTGATTGACCGTATTGACCTCCAGTGCAAGGATTATCAACACTGCCAGAATCTGCTGAATATAATTTTTTAATTCTCATTCGAGTCGAACCTACTAAGGCAGAACCCGGAACAACAATGTTAGTGACTGCTTGAAGCGCATCAACTCCAGTAGAATTAGTAATAGTACCCGCATTAAATGTTTCACCAAGATCGGCAAAATCACCATCTTGGTTCCAGTCAATAAATACGCGGAAATTACTTGTGAAATTTCCTGCAGTATTCCCTTTAAGGGTCATCGGATAAGTATTTCCAATAATAACACTACCCGAAATGGAAATAAAGTTTTCTAAGGCAGGGGTACCATCAACAACGGCACTAGAGGTGTTCGTTATGCCTGCAAAATTCACAGAAGTGATTGGCTCGACATCAGTGCTATAAGTAACCGTTGAACAATAAGGTGCAAATGGATCGGCTTGAGTAGTAAAACTCCACTCTCCACAACCAACAGCGTCACCACCAATGGTAGAAGTAGGAACCACTTTCCAGAAATAGGTGGTACTGTAAGCAGGTGCCGAAGCATTGAAAGTAAATGTTGAAGCGTTCGTTGTAGTTTGTAACGTTAAACTGCCCGAAGTTGTTCCAAAGAACACTTTATAGCCTGTTGGAGCAGGTCCAGAAGTCGGAGCGGTCCACGATAAGGCAACGGTTCCAATAACAATATTGGTTGCTGCATTAGCAGGAGCCCCAATTACGGCACATTGTGTAGGATTTGAATCAACGGCTAACACACCGCTGATACTAGTAGTACCATCCCAAACATTGAAAGGATTTCCTCCATAAACAAATGGACCACCATTCAATCTGAAACGTGAAGCGTAATAGTAAGTGCCGGCAACTAAAGACGAACCAATAGAAGCTTGGTATTCATCATTGTTATTTCCGTCAGTTTCTACATTAAAAGTAGCAGGAACCCAAGTGGTCCATGTATTTGGATTTGAATTGCTACCCACTGGACTAATACCAATCCAAGCCTGAATTCCAGGCGCTTGTCCTGAGGTTGCGTCGGTCAAACCGCCTTCAAATACTCTTGCGTAAACGGTAGTAGAATTTCCTGCTAATATCGTTGCAGCTGCTGGAAATTGAAGATTTACATAATCTGGAGTATCTGTTGGCATTGCATTCACTTGAACTGTAAAATCAAGTGTTACACCAAAAGTTCCAGAATAACATGGATTAGGAGCCGCTTGACCAGAATCAGCTGTTCCAATTCTCATTCTATGAGCACCTAGAGGAGCTGATATTGGCATGGTGAAAGAGGCATCTAGAGTAGTTGGATTTGCAGAGGTAGAAACACCCGTATATACTTTTTCACCAGAATCTAAGAAATCACCATCATCGTTAAAATCGATCCAAATATGAGAATCATAAGTAAATCCGGTAGCAAAAGTGATTTGAACATTTGCACTAGCACTTTGCACGAAGGTCACTGAAGATGCACTATTATCTTGGTAAGTAACATCCGGAACTGTAAAATTAGTAGCCCCTAAGACAACATTGGTAATTCCTGATGCATCGTTACTTGAAGGTACAGAAGAACAATAAACTATGATTGTTCCAGTTGTAAAGGACTGCTCTGCACAACCTACTGCATCACCGTTCGCATTTTTCGCAACTATTTTCCAGAAGTAAGGAGTATTGGCTGCCATCGTAGCAGGTGCATAAGATAAACCTGTGGTATTAGTTACTAAAGGTGGATTGGTAGCAGTACCGAAATACACATCATAACTTGTCGGACTACCAGTTGCTGCTGCCCATGTTAAAGTAGCGTTTCTAACTACATTGGTAGCTGTATTAGCGGGAACTAGAGCTGTTGCACAATTCGGAGGTAAAACAGGTATAGCTTCAACAATAAAATTGTCGATAAAGAAATCGATATCCGCACTACCGTTTGTAGCACCTTCAAAAGCACGGAAGGCGAACTGAACGGTCTGTCCGTTGTAAGCAGATAGATCGGCTTCGTCTATTTGACCCAAATTTGACGGTACGCTTGAGGCGTTGTATGTTTTTAATATGGTCCAGTTTGTATTGGTTGTAGAAACCAAAAGCTCCACAAAATCGTCTGCTTCCCATGGTGTGGTTAATGCTGTGGTTGCGCCAAATTGAGTTGCTCCTACACTATACTTCACTCTATAACCCGTAGCTGGAATAGTATAAAATGGTGATATCAACCATTCTGAACCACTCGCAGTATCAATATTCATTTTTGCAGCTCCAGTAGAACCAACATTTAGAAAACCATCAACTACCCAATCACTAACTGCAGATCCACCAAGGGTTGTTGGTCCAGCGGTTAAATCACCTAAATCACCTTCTCTCCAACAAGTGGAGGGTAAATAAGATGCAAAATCAAATGTACTCGGGAATACTGTTATAGCGGAACAGAGTGTTGTAAAAGAGGAAACTGTTGAATTCGCACTAAAGCCTCCTAAAGGACAAACCTGTCTAACATATACAGCATAGCCAGTAGCACCCGCTAATCCGCTTAGAGGGAATGGCGATGTTGCAACGCTAGAAGCAATCGTCCCACCTGTGCCATTAGTAGCGCCAGTACCAGGGGTAAAACCGGTTAGTCCGTATTCAACAATATAATTACCACTACCCGTCCACGTAACATTTGCCGAATTAGCCGTGACGGTATTTGTGAGTACTGCTGTTGCACTAGCACAAGTAGTAGCTTGACCAGCCGTCAAAGCAGCGGAATAAAATGGCTCACCCGTACAATTATCATTGTAAGAAAAAACATGATAATAATACTGCGTTCCTGTAGTTAATCCACTATCAGTAAATGATAAGGCGTTACTTGCTAATCTAACATTAGTACCTACTCCTAAAACAGCTGAACCCACTGTATAAACCATACCATTTGCTGGCGTTGGTGGGGTAATGCTTGTACTTCTTACGACTAAGTATTTACTTGGAGCAGGAGAAGCCGCGGTAAACGAGCCGCTCAATGAGGTGGTTGTAACAGCACTAAATGTCAACGCCGATGCTAAATTTGGAGTTGTACAAGGGGCAAGTGCTGCTGGAGTCCAAGTAAAAGTTAACCCTGATGCGGGGAAAATAGTTGAAGAAAATACACACTTATCAGTATTACTTGCACCCAGTGTGGTAGCAGACCAATCAGTTGCTGTTGTTCTCGATCTAAAATCAGCAGTAGTGGTTCTAATTCCGATTGGGACATTACTCGCCGCAACGGAAGCAGTCATTTGACCAAATACTAAAGAAACAACATTAGACGTTTCGTTTAATACATATTGGAAATCAAAACTATCAGTGGTATTTCCAAATCTTCTAGAGCCAACTGTAGTAATCGTATAGACACGATTAGATCCTGAACCAGAAAGTGCGGCATAAATACCTGTTCTCGGCGTGTAAGTTGCTCCGGATCCAGTTGATGAAGAGTTAATACTCAATGTTACGGTATTTGTTCCTACCGCAGTGATGATAGCACCCGAAGTAATACCAGTTCCATCAATTCGCATTCCTACTCGTAAACCAGCAACCGAAGACACAGCCGTCAATACATTTGAACCTGTGGCTCTAGTAGCTGTGAATGTAGTTCCAGTTCTTATTTGCTGATCTAAATTGAAACCGGCTACACCATTGTTTGTTGACGTTCCGCTTAAGTAAACACCAGAAGCATCTGAAGAACTTACATAGGCCGAACCAGTTGAATTCCCTGACAATGTACCACCAAACACCATAAATCCATTGGAAGAAATAGATACACTAGTATAATCTGTTCCTGCAAATCTAAACGTAAACGGTAATGTCATAACTGCCACATTATCATCGAATGCTGTAGTAAAAATACTTGCCGGACTAGTAGAAGCAGTACCTGCCGTTCCCACCAAACCAGTTGTTGGTGCCGCAAAGGTTCCGGAACTTTGTGAAAATGTGTAACCCGAAACTTGCGCTAACGTGCTATTTCCAATCAGTAAGAAGGAAAATAAGGCAAATAAGCCAAGCCAAGAACGTACAAAAGACGATCCCAATCGTCGTTTTGTAAAAATGTAGTGTGAATTCATATCTATAGTATTTTATAATTAATGCTTAAAGTTACGCATAAAAATACACTTTAGATAAACAAACAAATCAAATCGATGAAAGGCATAAATACCTAGATAAAACACCATATTTCCTGTGATATAGAGAACTAACTACTTCGTAAAATAAGACTCCGCTGCTGCACCGCTACCTCGCGAACCGATAGCACGGATTTGCACCTGAGTGCAGCGAACGGACGAACTAATTCATGCCCGACTCTTTGAGCCAACTTTACAACATACTACCACCACTAACGCACGAATCCTTTTGCGTGGTAAGAACCCAATGCTGCCAAAAGGCTCCAGACTTTGCGAAACTCTAGACATTATCCACTGCCAATAAAAACTATCCCAATATAACGTTAAGTCTTGTTAAACGAGCGTTAAACTCTTTTACCAAAAACAATACTTTTCTAATTTTACGTTCACATTTAAAAAAACAAATTAGTTTCATTTAAAAGATTACAACTACCATGAAAAAATTTTCTAGTTTATTTTTAGTATCAGTGTTGAGCGGTGCCACAACGCTGGCAGGTTACAAATTATTGATAGACAAGGACGGATTCTTTTCAAAACCCAAAAGCATTGTTACCCTTGCGTCAAACAATTATTCCAAAAATACCAGCTTTGTTCCCGAAGGACTAGACTTTACCGAAGCAGCCGACAAAACAGTTCATACCGTAGTGCACGTAAAGAATGTTTCGTACCGAACCGTATCCAATCCAATGTTGGAGTTTTTCTACGGTTACAATGGCGGTCAACAGCAAGAACAAGTAGGAACGGGTTCCGGAGTGATTATTTCGGAAGACGGCTATATCGTGACCAACAATCACGTGGTAAAAGACGCTTCAGACATCGAAATCACCTTAAACAACAAAAAGACCTATAAAGCAAAACTCATCGGAACCGATTCTAAAATGGATATTGCTTTATTAAAAATCAATGCCGACGAAAAATTACAGTATTCCGTTTTTGCCGATTCAGACAATTCAAAAATCGGAGAATGGGTATTGGCTGTCGGAAACCCATATAATTTAACCTCAACCGTAACCGCTGGAATTATTTCTGCTAAAGCGAGAAATTTAGACACGAATGGAATCCAATCTTTCATTCAAACTGATGCGGCGGTAAACCCAGGTAACAGCGGTGGCGCATTAGTGAACACGCGCGGGGAATTGATCGGAATCAACACCATGATTTCATCGCAAACCGGTTCTTATGTCGGATATTCTTTTGCGGTTCCCTCAAACATAGCACGAAAAATTATTGAAGACATCATGGAGTTTGGGAATGTGCAACGCGGTATTCTAGGGGTTGAAGGTGGGGAATTGAATAGCGCCGCGTCCAAAGAATTAGGCGTGAAAGAAACACAAGGATTCTATGTGAAAAAAGTAACCAAGAATTCAGGCGCTGAAAAATCAGGATTGACCAAGGGCGATATCATCGTAAAATTAGACAATCAAAATATAAATACTTATGCAGAACTGTCTGGATTTATCAATACCAAAAGACCCAATGACAAAGTACAAGTTTCTTATATCAGAGACGGCAAAACCTATACGGTTCCTGTGGTATTAAACAAAAATGAATACGTAACCACAGAGTTTAAAGGAATCGAATTTGAGAATATCGATGCTGCCGACAAAAAGAAATACCGTATCGACGCAGGAGTTCGTATCAAAGAAATCAACAACGACAATCTAAAACCTTATTACGATGAACTAAAAGGCACCATTATCCTAAGTATCGATAATATGAAAGCCAGCGATGTGGAAACGGTCTCAAGAATCATCGAAAAGAAAGATGAAAACCAAAGTGTTAGTATCGAAATGATTAACAAAATGGGACAACGCATTCGAATCATCATATAAATTTTTTACAATTATTAATTCTGAAAAAACCACTTCAAATTGAAGTGGTTTTTTATTGAGAAATTTTTTTGAAAATCCTTTACGAAAACGATTGAAATCGATACTTTTGCAAAAATTTTGAAATAAACAACACTAACTATTTTATAATTTCAAACTTATGAGTAATATCAATGTATACGAAAAGGAAGTCTCTTTTCAAGTCGACAGAAGAAGAGCTGGCGTAGAATTTATCAAAATCATCAGTGATTTATGGTATGACAAATCCATCGAAATGGTTTTATTCAGAAACCAACTCATCAATCGCAACGTCAGCGACATTATTAACTTGCATGAATATGCGGGTGAATTCGTGGGCAAGCCGATTTCTATTTTCGACACGGTAGATATCGCCAAAGCAATTTTGTCACTAGACTTGCCGCCTTCCAAATTAGACATCGGGAAATTAACCTACGAATACAATCTAGAAAACAACCACTATAACAATGCCCGAGCCTTTGTAGTAGATAAACTGAAAAATGCCAAAGACACCCAAGACATCCAACCCAAAGATGTCGTGCTTTACGGATTTGGTCGAATTGGTCGATTATTAGCACGTGAACTCATGTCGAAAATGGGTAAAGGAAATCAATTGCGATTGAGAGCTATTGTTACCAGAGACAAGAACGACGCCGTTACTTTAGAAAAAAGAGCTTCTTTATTACGCTATGATTCGATTCATGGTGACTTTCAAGGTTCTGTCGTTGCCGATGCCGAAAACAACGCCTTAATTATCAATGGAACTACCGTGCATATCATCACGGCAAACGGTCCGGAAGAAATTGACTATACCCAATTCGGAATCGAAGAGGCGCTGGTGATAGACAATACAGGTGCATTTACGACGCAAGAAGCATTAGCCCGACATCTCACTTCAAAAGGAACTCAAAAAGTGCTATTGACCGCTCCTGGAAAAGGCGTGCCTAATATCGTACACGGCGTGAACCACAATGACTACAATCCAGACGAGGTGAATATTTTCTCTGCGGCATCCTGCACCACCAATGCGATTACGCCGATTCTAAAAGCACTTGAGGACACCATTGGCGTGGTCAAAGGACATTTAGAAACCATTCACGCGTATACCAATGACCAAAACTTGGTCGATAACATGCACAAAAAATACCGTCGTGGTAGAGCAGCCGGGTTGAATATGGTCATTACGGAAACTGGAGCAGGAACTGCTGTATCTAAAGCGATTCCTTCGTTGGCTGGTAAACTAACATCCAATGCCATTCGAGTTCCGGTACCTAACGGTTCGTTAGTAGTTTTGAACCTTGAAGTGGGCAAAGAAACCTCCATCGCAGAAATCAATGCGATTATGAAAAAATATGCCTTAGAAGGCGAATTGGTAGAGCAAATCAAATACTCGTTGAACAATGAATTGGTGTCGTCAGACATCATCGGAACCTCAGCACCTTCTATTTATGATAGCAATGCGACCATCGTTTCTGGTGATGGGAAAAACATCGTGCTATATATATGGTATGACAACGAATACGGCTACAGCCATCAAGTAATTCGCTTGGCAAAATATATTGCAAAAGTAAGACGTTATACTTATTATTAGTAGATTGAATAAAGAAATAAGAAACAAGAAAATCCGCTTCATGATGAGGTGGATTTTTTTTTAGAAGCTAATCCTGCTGTCCGCGTGAGGGGTTGGAGCAATTGTCTGAGCTCTTTTTTGTTTTGTCTCCCCGAGCGCAGTCGAGGGGCCGCTTTCAAAACAAAAAAAGCGAGTGCGGAAAACCCGACCCTTGTGGTCACGCCAAAAACCTAAGACCAAGAACCCACAACCTACAACCTACAACCTACAACCTACAACCTACAACCTACAACTTACAACCCACAACCTACAACTTACAACCCACAACCCACAACCTACAACCTACAACTTACAACTAATTCCTCCCCTTCGTCAAATAATACACCGGTATTCCCAATAACATAATCAACACACCCCAACCACAGGTACTCGTTTTGGTAAACAACAAGGCAACAGAAATGGCACTGGCCACAACAATATAAATCGCAGGCAAAACAGGATATCCAAATGCTTTATAGGGTCTGTCGGCATCCGGCAATTTCCGACGCAGGATGAAAATCCCGTAAATCGTAAGGATATAAAAAATAAGTACAATGATGATGACAAAATCCAATAAGTCGCCATATTTACCTGTCAAGCACAAAGCCGAAGCCCAAATACATTGCGCCCACAAAGCCCAGGCAGGAACACTTGCCGAATTGAGATGCGACGCTTTTTCAAAAAACAAACCATCTTTTGCCATCGTATAATAAACACGTGCCCCAGCCATAATCAATCCATTGTTACACGCGAACGTTGAAATCATGATCATCACGGCGATAATCAACGTTCCCATATCGCCAAATATATATTGAGAAGCCACTACCGCAACACGATCGGATTTGGCAGTTGCAATTTCATCAAAAGGAATGACTGCCAAGTACATCAAATTCGCAACGATATATATAATCGTCACAATAAATGTTCCTAAAAACAAACTCAATCCCACATTGCGTTTAGGGTTTTTAATCTCTCCAGCAATAAAAGTGACCCCATTCCATGCATCGCTCGAAAACAGTGAACCTACCATGGCAGCGGCAATACCGGAAATTAAGGCAACGCCACTGATGGGTAGCCAAGAAGCCGATTCAGACACATACGATTTTGTCGCCCACATATCGGTCCAGTTGGCATTCCAAATTTCGGCTTTGGCGCCAAGGATAAATCCAAATACAATTAATCCAACCAAGGAAAGTATTTTGATGACGGTCAATACGGTTTGTAATGTTTTGCTGTTCTTGACGCCTCGACTGTTTAAATACGTTAGAAAAACAATGGTGATAATCGATACAATTTGTGCAGCATGTAAAGTAAAACCGCCAGACTGGATGAGAATATTTTCCTCACTCATCACCGGAAAAAGGTAAGCCGCGAACTTAGAAAAACCAACGCCAACCGCAGCAATCGTTCCGGTTTGAATAACGGCAAAAAAACTCCAACCATAAAGAAAGGCAATCAATTTGTTATACGACTCTCGGAGATACACATATTGCCCACCTGCTTTTGGAAACATGGCGCTCAATTCACCATAACTCACGGCGGCAATCATGGTGATGATTCCGGAGATAATCCAAATGAGTGTTAGCCAACCTGCAGAGCCCACTTGACGAGCAATATCTGAACTGACGATAAATATTCCTGAGCCTATCATCGATCCAACGACCAGCATTGTTCCGTCTAATAGTCCCAGTTCACGCTTAAATTCTTCTTGATTTTGGTTTTCCATAATAGTGAGTTAAATCGTATTTTTTGTTTAAGTCGATAGATGCTTGTGGTTAAAGATATAAAAAAGATCTTTGTTTTCATCCAAGCCGAAGAACTCAAGAAAACAAACAGGGACAATACGAATCGATACAAAACAAGAAACCCGCTTTAGAATAGCGGGTTTCTTTTTGTAATAATAACAAAAATTAATAAACTCAAATTATTTTACATTCCAAATCTCAAGTTATTGCTTATAAATATTTTTCGAATAGATGACACCGTTACACTCGACCTTTACAACATAGTAGCCAGTTCTTAAACCTGATAAATCTGTTGATCGTGCTTTAACTCTTCCATTTAAGTTAAAAACTTTTATCGTATAATTTTGACTTGGCATGTTGTTTAGCACCAAAGTGTTATTATTGATAAATAGTATTTCAACTGCTAATACTGGTGAAGTCACTACTGGATTAGTTACAATTGGATTGGTGACAACTGGGTCAGTTACGATAGGATTTGTAGTAGACGCACCTGTAATGGCAACCGTTTGGTTCAAATTGTTATAACCTTTGGTAGCGTCCCAGGTACCTGTGTTGGCACATCGAATCGAATACAACGGATTAGTCAATAGTGGATCAGGCAAGTTTAAAAATAATTGATAATTCCCAGCAGGAACGGTTCCGCTAACGTCTTTAGTGAGCTGCATCGCAAGACCTTTTTTCCAAGTGCGAATGTCATTACTAATTTCAACCGAATACTCCACGTTGGTGGCCGTATTCTTCAAAACGACAAAGGCCTTTCTTGCTTTATAGACATTGGCATAACCAGAATTTGTCAAGTTCAAAGTCAATGTGTTATTGGCAAAAGAAGAATTCACCAACTCAAATCGATAACCCAATCGACGTTCCATCTCAGCAAAACATCCATTACTCGTCCAATTGGTAATATTTGCCGTCAAGTAATCACGATTGATCAAACTCCAATTATACTTGTTCATTTCTGAAACTGCATTCGCACAATTCGTTCGTGGCGCATTAATCATGTTGGTTTCGCCTGTCATCGGTAAAATATCGGTTTGAGCAGTCAAGTAATTACTTTCCGCAGTAGAAGGGGCGCTACTTGAGCTATTTGCTGAGAAAGTTCCTGAATCACCCCAGGTTCCTAAAAAAGAATCGTTATAAAATCCAACGCGACTGTTTCCTGTAGGATAGAACTTTTGCTTGTATAAAACATATCTAACTTGTACTGGAATTTCTGCTGGAGTACTGTTGAGCATAGCATCCAATACTTCCTTGCGACTGGCCCATTGTGCCGTAGTAAATTGGTTGTAATCCTCATTACCATATTCAGCAACCTGACTTGTATAGTAGTTTTCACCCCAAGCGCCAATCCAACCATACTGGTAAGTAGCAATAACGTCCTTATTGGCTTGGATGATTGGTGCCACCTGCTGAATATGAGCAAGTGTCTGCGCCTTTGTTGCGTCTAAAACTGCGGCCGATTCACTACTGGAGTAGGCAAAACGAATCATCACTTTCATCCCAGCATTTCTGATTGCATTAAAATCCGTTTGCATATTGGCCAAATAGGTACTTGAAATTGGCGAAGCAACAAACTGTTGCAAGTAGAACATTCTTTGAATCACAGTATGATTCTGAGTTCGATAAGAATTAAGTGTACTGGCACTAATAAACGAGTAAGTCGTTCCTGACGAACCAGACGAGGTATAGCGATAGAATCCTCGATCCGGGTTAGGAAAAATGTCTGTGCTAACAGTGTAGCTTTGATTCTGTCCGTGGGCTGCTACTGCTAAAAGTAGCATAAATAGAAATTTTTTCATAATAGTAGGTTAAGGTTTTTATACTTCTTTTTTTTTAGGGAGAAGCATTACTATCATTTGGGACAATAATAATACACCACAAATTAAGAGCATATTGAACTGATTAAAATTAAAAATTCGATTAAGTGTAATTTTTATTCGATAAAATACAATCAAAATTATTAATTGACTGTATTTACTTACAAAATGTAATAATGGATGGAATGAAATCTAATGCTGTAAAAAAACTATCAGATCTACGAAACGACACCAAATCACCGCTTCATTTCCGACAAGATTCTCAATGACCAAAGCATTTAATGTAAAAAAAATAAGCAATTCCGGTAAGGGAAATGAGGAATACCTCTAAGAAGAAAATAATTCATAGCACGCAGGTTAAGATTTAAATTGTATATAATTGTTTTTTTTATGACACACCGTTTCTTGTTATGGGGATTACTAAAACAGCTTTACAAACGTAGTTAGATTAACTGCAGATAAAACCGATTAAAAACATCAATATGTAAGTTTTAACGTTTAATAACATAATTATAACTGATTTGTAGGATATATCACCCGTAAATGGAAATATTTGTAAGAAATTGACTAGCAAAGGAGAATTAAAGTTATTAACAATCTAATAATGTGGCACTTACACGACACATTTTAATAAGAAAATTATTCCACATGTTTGCCAATTACTCCTGCGTAAATAGCTATTTCAGTAAATGAAATAATTTTCGACATATTATATACCAATGCGAAAATGTAAAATAAAGGCAAAAAAAAATCCCCGATTTACATCGAGGATTTCCTATTATTAAGTGTGTACTTAACTATAATTTTCCAGCAGCTGCAATCAAATTCAAGGCAGAACCAGCTACAAACCAACCAATTTGACTGGCATTATAAGTGTGGTTAGCTAAAATAATATCCTTAGTGCCATTATCATGAACAAACTCCAAAGTAAGCGGTTTACCCGGAGCAAAATCAACTAAATCAACAAAATTAATATGATCATTCTCCTGAATTTTATCATAGTCAGCCTCATGGGCAAAGGTCAACGCTAACATCCCTTGTTTCTTCAAATTGGTTTCATGAATACGAGCAAAAGATTTTACAAGTACGGCTTTTACTCCCAGAAAACGGGGTTCCATAGCAGCGTGTTCACGTGAAGAACCTTCTCCATAATTATGATCTCCCACAACAATACTTGGAACACCCGATGCTTTATAAGCTCTTGCAACGGCAGGAACTGTATCGTAGGTTCCTGTCAATTGATTCTTAACTGAATTTGCCTTCTGATTAAAAGCATTCTCTGCACCAATCAACATATTGTTTGAGATATTATCTAAATGTCCACGGAAACGCAACCAAGGACCAGCCATCGAAATATGGTCGGTAGTACATTTTCCAAACGCTTTTATTAACAACTTGGCGTTCTCGATATTCTTACCATCCCAAGCCGCAAACGGAGCCAACAATTGCAAACGATCTGAAGTTTCAGATACCGCTACTTGCACCCTACTTCCGTCTTCGGCAGGTGCGTGAAAACCGGCATCTTCTACATCAAATCCTTTAGATGGCAATTCATCTCCCTTAGGTGGATTCAATCTTACTTCTTCCCCTTTATCACTTAATAAGGTATCTGTAATCGGGTTAAAGTCCAATCTGCCAGATATTGAAAGTGCCGCTACCATCTCCGGTGAAGTCACAAATGCATGCGTATTCGGGTTACCATCTGCTCGCTTCGAGAAATTTCGATTGAACGAATGAACTATGGTATTTTTCTCCTGCTTGTCTGCTCCGGCGCGATCCCATTGTCCGATACAAGGTCCACAAGCATTCGTAAATACTTTGGTTCCCATCTTCTCAAAAGTGGCTATGATACCATCTCGTTCAATTGTATATCTAATTTGTTCTGAACCTGGATTAATTCCAAACTCCGCTTTTGGTGTAATACCATGCGCCACAGCTTGTTCCACTATAGAAGCAGCTCGTGACATATCCTCGTACGAAGAATTGGTACAAGACCCAATTAAGCCCCATTCTACCTTAATGGGCCAACCATTAGCAGCAGCTTCAGCTTTCATTTGAGACACTGGTGTTCCGCGATCTGGCGTAAACGGACCGTTAATATGGGGTTCCAATTCTGATAAATTAATTTCGATCAACTGGTCAAAGTACTGCTCTGGATTGGCATACACTTCGGAATCTCCCGTCAAATAATTGGCAACTTGGTCCGCAGCATCTACCACATCTTGTCTACCTGTAGCAGCCAAATATCTTCTCATCGAGTCATCATAACCAAAAGTTGAAGTAGTGGCGCCAATCTCAGCACCCATATTACAAATGGTACCTTTTCCTGTACAAGACATATTCGTTGCGCCTTCACCAAAATATTCTACCACTGCTCCTGTCCCACCCTTTACGGTAAGAATGTCTGCAACTTTCAAAATAACATCTTTCGGAGACGACCAACCATTCAATTTTCCAGTTAATTTTACACCAATTAGTTTTGGAAATTTCAATTCCCAAGACATGCCTGACATAACATCAACAGCATCTGCACCTCCAACACCAATCGCCAACATGCCTAATCCGCCAGCATTTACAGTGTGCGAATCGGTTCCAATCATCAACCCACCAGGAAAAGCATAATTTTCTAGAACTATTTGATGGATGATTCCCGAACCTGGCTTCCAAAAACCAATACCATATTTGTTCGAAACCGATGAAAGAAAATCAAATACTTCTTTCGATTGCGAATTGGCAAAAGCCAAATCAGTTGCAGCACCATCTTTCGCTTGAATTAAGTGATCACAATGTACCGTCGTCGGAACAGCAACTTTGCTTTTTCCGGCATGCATAAATTGCAATAAAGCCATTTGAGCGGTAGCATCTTGACAAGCAACACGATCTGGTGCAAAATCAACATAATCTTTTCCTCTTGTAAAAGCCTGAGAAGGATTTCCTTCCCACAAATGTGTATATAATATTTTCTCCGTTAATGTTAAGGGACGACCTACAATGTCACGAGCTTGATCAACTCGACTGGTCATATTAGCATACACTTTTTTAATCATTTCAATATCAAAAGCCATAATCGATTGGGTTTATTTGTTTAACTGCCTTCTGTTCGGCCACATGGCCTCAAGCGCTGTGCAAAATTACGAAAACGTTATACTAGTAAAAAGCTTTTAGTCAAATATGTTGGTCAAAGCGCATATTTTACGAATACGAAATATTACAAGATTCTTTTTTATCAAAAATAAAATATAACACCTTTAAATTGCTAAATCTCAATTTTATGCGCCAAAACTCGTCAAAGGCTTTTCGAAAAAACGATGTAAAACTACACTCAAACCAAGTCCAATAAGCAGAAAAATAGTGGATGAAATAAGAAAACCTCCAGTCGAAGCGTCCTTCATACTGAAAAACTGATTCATCACTTGCAGTAGTAACGAATAATGAATCAAAAACAAAGGGTATGAAATTTTGCAAAGGAACGAACATGTGGCACTAATCCACGATTGCCTCAAATCCCAATTACTTAGGAAAGGCAAAAATAAAGCAATCGAAACAGAAGTCAATGGCAAATAAAGCACCTTCCAAAAAAACGGTTGAGAATCAATAAGCCACCTAAAGTACCCAACGCCTACAAAAAGCAGTAACATCAATACGATTCCACAGAAAAAAAGCAATTTGCTGTATGTAGCCCAAAAGGTTGGACGAGTAAAGTGCATCCACGCGCATAAAACGCCAATGTAAAAGGAGTCAAGACGATAAATCACAAGTGTTTTTAGATGCTGATCCCACGCTAGTAAGGTCAAGCTTCTGTGTTGCAAATAAAAATTGTATCTAATACCAACAAAAAGAGCAATCATCAAAAAGGTAAACGCTAAAAAAAGAGATGATTTCCCAATAAACCGTAGCTTTTTTACCGTTAGATACATCCCTAAAATCAATGCCACACTCCCAAAAAACCCGATTGTAATAGACCAACTTTCTGAGAAAAAGGTTGGTATTGGACTTGAAAAATTTTGAATAAAACCAAAATACTTCCATACGTCAACAGCGGGATGATCAAAGAGGACCGTAATAATTAGTACCGATAGCAGGACCAAAAAATATAGAGGTAAAAAACGCCATGCCATCTTTTTACAAAAACTCAAAACATTTTGCAATGAAAACTCCGGGCTCAAAACTGCAAGTTCATACACTTTCTTACCAATCAAAAACCCACCAAGGACAAGTAGTGCCTCGACGCCAAGGAAACCAAATAACGGCGCCAATTGACTTGAAATAACAGAAGGGCTTGGCCGATACAACATCAAGTGCCCGAAAACTACCATCAACACCGAGCCAGAACGCAATAGGTTCAAACCGAAAATATCGTAATTGTCTTTTGCCAAGGATTTTTTCAACTGAATTATGTATTTTTGATTAAATCATTTGCCATGAAGGTCAACTCAAAGATATATAAATTTACAGCTGCTATCGCAATACTCGGAATTCTGGTAGCAGCGATTTTATATTACCGGCTTCCTAACAGACACCAGGCCATCGTCAAAACATATCTGTTGCAACATAGCGGTTTGGTCGACAATCAATGGGAAATTGATAATAAATCACAACACTATACCATGATTTCCCCAGCGTTCTACATTGATGGAATTTACAAATCGATGGAAGGTCCGAAATCATCAAATTATGTTCAATTATCGCAAGACAGCACCTTGCTTTGGATTACAGGATTTCATGTCAGAGCAGTCAATTCATCCAACAAAAAAAGAATCTCCAATGATTTTATTTGCCACACCAACGTCGATTTTAACGAGGTGAAGTACTTTAGTAATTTTCATTTAAACGATAGGATTGGCAAACAATATCCACGGATGACTTCGTTATCTCACGGTCTAGAAAATTTCAAATTCCCCAAAGGCTACGGTGTCCCGATGAGAGGCAATGATCTTCTATATGTTACCACTGAATCCCTCAATCACAATATTCCCGACGCCAATTATCTCATCAAACATGAAGTCCAAATTGACTATCTGCCAAACACCGCTTCTTATAAACCACTGATGAGTCGAACGGTATACATCATGTTGCCATACAACAAATCTGACCCATACAAAAGTCCCATCGATCCAGGAAAAGACTACTGCATTCCTGTTGAAACGAAAAACCATAGCTACGACGACGGCTGCGGAAATAAACTTTCTGGTCATTGGGTAATTCCCACTGGCATACATACCTATCGTAGTAATATCGACAATCAATTGCAAATCACGTCCGACAGTATCCGACTTCATGCAGCTGCGGTACATGTTCATCCATTTGCTAGTGCATTGACCTTATGGGATAAAACAGCCAAAAAGGCAATATTCACAAGCAATATATCCAACCATACCAATAAAATTGGATTGTCAAAAATAGATGCCTTCAGCTCAGAATCTGGAGTTTGGATGAAGCACAACCATAGTTATGAATTGGTGTTGGAAGTAAATAATACGACTACAATCGACCAAGACATGATGGGAAGTATGTTTTTGTTTTTTTATGATGAAGAATTGGATAGACAGCTTCATCGAGGAAACTAACGCTTATTTATAAAACTTTAGCCACGAATACACGAATTTTAAAAGATTAATTCGTGCATTCGTGGCTAAAATCTAAAGCGGAATATTTTAAAATAAAGAAGCAATAATTTTTTTAATAGTAATTCCCTCAGCATCGGCTTTATAATTCTTAACGACACGATGTCTTAAAATTCCAACCGCAACGGCCTTCACATCTTCGCTATCTGGGGAAAACTTACCATTAAATGCAGCATGCGCTTTAGCCGCTAAAATTAAGTTTTGTGACGCTCTCGGACCTGCGCCCCAATCGATATAATTCTTAATAAAATCATTCGACAGCGCATTGTCAGGACGGGTTTTGCTAACCAAAGTCACCGCATATTCGATCACATTATCTGGCACAGGAATACGACGCAACAAGTGTTGAAAATCGATAATCTCCTGCGCAGAAAACAATGGGTTGATGGTGGTTTGTTTATCTGTAGTGGTACTTCTCACTACTTCTACTTCTTCAGCAAATGAAGGATAATCTAACTTGATGGAGAACATAAAACGATCCAGCTGCGCTTCAGGCAATGGATAAGTTCCTTCTTGCTCAATCGGATTTTGAGTCGCTAAAACAAAATAGGGCAACGACAATTTATAATTGTGACCAGCAATAGTAACCGCGCGCTCTTGCATCGCTTCTAAAAGTGCCGCTTGTGTCTTTGGTGGCGTTCTATTAATCTCATCCGCCAAAATGATATTTGAAAATATGGGACCTTTTATAAATTTAAACTGACGGTTTTCATCCAAAATTTCACTCCCTAAAATATCAGAAGGCATCAAGTCGGGTGTAAATTGGATTCTTTTAAAGTCCAATCCCAAAGCTTGCGCAATCGTATTGACCATTAAAGTTTTAGCCAAGCCCGGCACACCAACCAAAAGCGCATGACCTCCAGAAAAAATACTGAGAAGAATCTGATCGACAACTTCATCTTGACCCACAATGATCTTCGAGATTTCTTTCTTTAATTCGAGTCGCTTTTGAACTAAATTATGTATTGCTGTAACGTCTGACATGATAGTGTTGATATGAGATAGAACGAATTCTAATTTATTTTTTTAACCAATTATTTGCGAATTCACAATTGCGATAATCCCCATTGACCTTAACGTAGGTCTCTTGTATTTTTTCGTTAGACCATTTAGCAATGGCTTCAATCTGCTTTTCTTTTAAAGCCAAGTTCTTGATTTTAATATAATCTTTTCCGTAATCTGCGGTATGCTCTTCAATACGGTTGGTTACCATAACCAATTTATATTTCTTCTTACCCGACTGATCGGTATCGATGAGCGGAACAGAAACTTCTCCCTCCTTGAGGTTTGAAACCTGTGAATACAAGCTAGGATCCATCTTAGTCAATTCAAAATGGGTATCTTGAGTTTTAGGATTAATCAAGACGCCACCATTCGAACGCGTCTCTTTTTCGTCAGATTCTGTCCGTGCTGCATCCGCGAATGAAATAGCTTTGCCTTCAATTTTCTTTTTTATTTGAAGCACTCTTTCTTTGGCGTCCTTAAGCGACTGGTCATCGGTTTTTGGAACCAAAAGAATGTGACGTAAATCTACGTCTTGACCCTTTATTTTTTCAATATAAATGATATGCCAACCAAAATCAGTCTCAAATGGCTCTGAAATTTCACCTTCGGACAAACTAAAGGCAACATCCTTAAATTCTTTTACAAATGGTGTTTTCTTATTCATTTTATAATAACCACCATTCGAACTCGAGCCTGGATCTTGCGAATACAAAACCGCTTTTGTAGAAAAACTGGCACCTTCTAGCACATCCTTCTTAAATTCCTTGAGACGGTCGATAACCTTTTGCCGTTCCTCTGGCGATACTTTGGGCGCCACGACAATTTGCGAGACTTCCATTTCGGCACCAAAAAGAGGCAACTCCCCCGCCGGAATTCTTTTGAAAAAATTGCGAACCTCTTCGGGCGTAATCTCAACGGCATCAATAATTTTTTTCTGCATTGATGAAGAAAGCTTATTCATCTTAATGATTTCACTAAGATCTGTTCGAAAATCTTCTTCACTGCTCTTCTTAAAGTACGCTACTACTTTATCCATCGAGCCCAATTGCTCTACCATATAAGTCAATTGCTCCTCCATTTTACTCTTAACTTCATCGTCAGTGACAATAATACTGTCTTGAATAGCTTGATGCGCATACAATTTATCTTCCAATAACTTCCCTAACATTTGACATCTTGTGATATCTTTTACAGAATTTCCTTGACTAGACAATTCCAGAAATGACTTATCAATATCAGAATCTAAGATATTAAAATCTCCAACCGTCGCAATAACGCCGTCTATTTTCTGTCTTTTCAAATCAACAACTGTTTTCTTAGTCTTTACAGTATCTTGAATGATTTCCTGACCAACTACAACAGCAGTGGTGAGAAAGAAAAGGCATAAGGACAACAGGGTATTCTTATTTATAAACTTCATACTTCTTGTCTTTAATGGCATCATCCGTAATTTCCTTTTCAAATTTCTTTATTAATTCCAATTTTCTTTTATTCAGTATAACTTCTCGCAAGGTCGGTTTCAAATACTGATAGGGAGCCACTTGATTCTTGTCAATAACATTGGAAATCTTGACAAAATAGACATCCTTATCTTCTACTTTCTGTATCGTCTTGCCAGGCAAAATGTAGGATTCTCTATTATCTGGTGTAATAAAACGCAATTTGTCATACACTTGACTTAACTCTGTCCATATCGAATCATTAAAAGCAAAACTATTCAACTGCAACGTATAAGTGTCCCAAAACTTCTTATCTGACTTTCTAAAATCAAAAAACTTGCTTTTTATTAATTCGACTTTGGGATTATCCTTCTGAAGGCTAATATATCGTATCCTAACTAACGTTCCATTGGTTTTAAAATTCTCTTTATTCTCGTTGTAATAGTCTCGTAATTCTGTTTCAGATATAACCGTATCCGTAGTTCTCTTTACTATTTCCTCAAGATAGGCCTTGGTATATAAATCAATCTTATACTGTTGAATTAAAGTATCAAACTCAGCCTTCTTGCTCCTATTCAAATTGACTTCCGCCACCTTAATCAAAAGTTTTTTCGATGCCCAACGGTCAATAAAACTCCGAACAATGACAATACTGTCTTCCTTTGAAATTCCGGGAGGAACTAAGTTTGCGATATCTGCTGCGTACAAATAGTCAGAATTAACGCGTGCAATGGCCTCAGTTTTCTTGTTAGAATCAAAAAATGTACAAGCAGTAAAAACCAAACTAACTACAACTGCCGTTACAAATTTCAACATTATTTCTTAAGTTCCATTTTCACTTTTTCGAAAACTTCAGGAAAAGTTTTGATGGTAAATTCCTTTTTTAGTTCCGCAACCCAGTTCTGCTCAAGATGCTGCTGATAATCATTGATCGCCTTACCCTTGCACTCTTCCAATGTTTTAGCACCGGCCGGCATAACCTTATTCACCATAGTCACAAAATAATAATCGCCATCTTTCATGATTTCAGAAAGACCTTCCACTTGTTTCAAATTTTTAGGTAAAGCATCATTTCCTTCTTCAAATACACCCGCATTGGTCATGACAGCAACTTTATCTTTGGTATTCAATTGCTCTTTTATTTTCTCTGGAGCTACTTTCTGCTTCAATAATTTTTGTGCTTTTTTGATCACATCCATATTGGTAGAAGACGCGATAATGACATCCATACGAGTTTTCCATTGGTAAAGACTTTTTTGACTTTCATAGAAATTCTTTAATCCCAGCGTATCTGTTTTTGAACGATCCCATATTTCCTTTTCCATCAAATCAAAAAGCAACAACCCATCACGATATTCATCCATTACATTTGAAAAATCCGGAAACTCTTTTTCTAAATTATCCGTGTAATAAGAGGTCAATTGCTCATCCAAGTACTTTTGATAAAAACTATCTACTAGCTTTGTAATGGGCTTCAACGTCAATCCTGCTTTCTCTTGTGTTTTTAAATAAATCAAAAAGCTAGTCCCTGTAATGGCCTTATCGTTGATAGCAAACAACTTCTTATCAAAAGCTTTTGTATCTGCAGGTACTTCCCACTTGTTATCGTAATAGTCATTCGTGACAGTCTTCGATAGGGCTGCGTACAATTTATCATCACGCTTCACCGTGTACTTTTTTCGTAACTTTTCATTCAATGAGTTCGTAATCAATCGGGATCTGTCGTCTTTAGACACTTTGTTCTCCAACTCTACTTTCATTTCATCTAAGGTGCGAACTGGATGTTTTTCGATAAGCTTTGCAATATGCCAACCAAATCGCGTTTGAAATGGCGCTGATAACGGATTTTCTTTAGTCAATGAAAAAGCAGTATTCTCAAATTCCTCAGAACTCAATTGTCCAGATCCAAATCTAGCCAATTCGCCGCCTTTCGAAGATGAAGACTTATCATCAGAAAATTGCTTAGCCAAACTCTCAAAGTTTTCACCTTGTAACAATTTTTGATAGATATCATCAATCTTCTTTTTGTTGGCATCTTTATCTTCAGGCTTTTCCTCTTTTGGATTAACAATCATAATGTGAGCAACGGTTACTTCTCCTCTGTTATCTCGAACGTCATCCACTTTGATAATGTGATATCCGAAACGAGTACGAATCGGATTAGACACTTTGCCAACTGGAGTCTTGAACGCTGCAGATTCGAAAGCATAAACCATTCTAAAGGCACTAAAGTAACCTAAGTCACCTTTATTGTCTTTGGCAGAAGGATCTTGAGAAAACTCAACAGCCAATTTTCCAAAATCCTCGCCTTTTAATACGCGGTTTCTGATGTCTACAATTTTATTATAGACTTTTAAAGTGTCTTCTGGAGCCGCATTTTCATCACAAGTAAGCAGAATATGTGCCGCTTTAACTTCCTTCAAAGAGCGTTGGTAGCCTTCTTCGACCAGTTCCTTGGTAACTTTAGAATCACTTAAATAATTTTTTGAAAGTTGTGTTCTATAAGAACCAAGTTCGTTTTTATAAGAATCTCCGTTTTGCAATCCTAATTTGTTGGCTTTGGCAATCTTAAGTTTGTAACCGATAAACAATTCAAGGTATTGCGTCAAATCTTTTTGAGATTCATCCTTCACCAAATCTAAATTCTTGTTGTAGACCCGCGAAAATTCATCAGTGTAATAGGGTTTTTCATCAATTGTAAATAAAACTTCTTTTTTAACACTTTGCGCATTACTGAAAAAACTTAAAGAAAGTAGTACGCCAAAAAACAATTGTCTTATTCTCATTATTAGTAAATTTTCTGTTTTTAAATTAAGTTAATAGAAAAAATCAAAATCAAAATATTTGTTAATTTCAAGCAACAAAAATAGCAATTCAATTGCATTAAACAAGTATAGCGAATACTATTAACAAAAAATTATTAACGATGCATTTGGCATGTTTTCTCAATAAAAACAAGGGCTGAAGAGACAGTCTAAATACTTATTGAATTTTATTGTCGAATTAATACTATTTTTGCAATCCATTTATTGACACTATGAGTTTTTTAAAAGAAATACAACGACGCAGAACTTTCGGAATCATATCGCATCCCGATGCTGGTAAAACAACATTAACAGAAAAATTATTGCTTTTCGGAGGCGCTATTCAAGAAGCGGGTGCCGTAAAAAACAACAAAATAAAAAAGGGTGCCACTTCCGACTTTATGGAAATAGAGCGTCAAAGGGGAATTTCAGTTTCAACTTCGGTACTCGCTTTCAATTATCAGGACAAAAAAATAAACATCCTGGATACGCCCGGCCACAAAGATTTCGCTGAAGATACTTTTAGAACCTTAACTGCGGTCGACAGCGTAATTGTGGTGATCGACGTAGCAAAAGGAGTCGAGGAGCAAACAGAAAAATTAGTAGCAGTCTGTCGTTTACGAAATATTCCTATTATCGTATTTATAAACAAACTAGATCGCGAAGGAAAAGATGCTTTTGATCTCATGGACGAAGTCGAACAAAAACTAGGACTAACGGTTACCCCGCTAAGTTTCCCAATCGGAATGGGCTATGACTTTCAGGGGATCTACAATCTATGGGAGAAAAATATCAATTTATTTAGCGGAGATAGCCGTAAGAATATCGAAGAAACCATAGCATTCTCCGACGTACTGAATCCTGAACTGGAGAAGATCATCGGACAAAAACCCGCAGACAAGTTGCGAGAAGAATTAGAATTAATAGAGGAAGTATATCCTAAATTTGATCGGGATCGGTACCTCAAAGGCGAACTTCAACCCGTCTTCTTTGGTTCGGCATTAAACAACTTCGGAGTGCGTGAATTACTCGATTGTTTTGTCGAAATAGCACCATCTCCCACAGCCAAAGAATCTGAAACACGTCTTGTTGATCCGACCGAAGAGAAAATGACTGGCTTTGTTTTCAAAATACATGCGAATATGGATCCGAAGCATCGTGACCGGCTAGCATTCATCAAAATCGTCTCAGGTACTTTTGAACGCAACAAACCGTATTTTCATGTACGTCAAAAAAAGAACTTCAAATTCTCGAGCCCCAACGCCTTCTTTGCAGAAAAGAAAGAAATTGTCGACATTTCTTATGCGGGGGATATCGTTGGACTCCACGACACAGGCAACTTCAAAATCGGCGACACATTGACTGAAGGCGAGGTAATGAACTTCAAAGGAATACCAAGTTTCTCTCCTGAACACTTCCGATACATTAACAATGCCGATCCGTTAAAGGCAAAGCAGTTGGATAAAGGGGTAGACCAGTTGATGGACGAAGGAGTAGCGCAATTATTTACTTTAGAGATGAATAACCGTAAAGTAATCGGAACCGTAGGAGCGCTACAATATGAAGTAATTCAATATCGTTTAGAACATGAATACGGCGCCAAATGTAACTACGAAAATTTTCCTGTACACAAAGCTTGTTGGGTAAAACCAGAAGACCCTAAAAGCGAAGAATTCAAAGAGTTCAAGAGAATTAAACAAAAGTTTTTAGCAAAAGACAAATACAACCAGTTGGTCTTCCTGGCTGATTCAGATTTTACCATTCAAATGACAATTAGCAAATACCCCAATGTCAAACTTTACTTTACTTCGGAATTTGAGTAAAATAGATTTCAAACGTAATAGTGCAATAAAGACCTAAAATTATTGACTTCCGCTTAATATTTTTTGTGCCCAAAGTCCTTTTTTTCAATTATGATTATTATATTTGCAACTTAATTTCGATGTAACATGAAAAACAGAGTATCATATAGCTTCTTAGTCATCTTCTTTTTGTTGGTTGACTTTGTTGCATTTGCACAGCCAGGCGATGACGATGGAAGTGGTGGATTAGAAGGAAACGACCCGCCTCCAGCACCAATAAATGGACAACTTATTTGGTTGGGTTTACTTGCTATTATTTTTGCCTTTTACAGCATACGACGATACAGAAAATTAGCATAATAATTTATAGTAAAATAAAAAAGGTCCGGTTTCAAATTGAAACCGGACCTTTTTTTTATGTCATAAGAAAAAGTCAGATGGCGCGTATTTCTGATCCGTGCACACCCGCTGCGCGAAGTCGATGCGCAACGTCTCACGAATTTGAGCCAAGCAATGAGCCAAACTGTAAAATGCGTCGCCAACTCACACGACTTTAAGCAAAAAAAAACCGCTTCGTTTCCGAAGCGGTTTCTCTTATATGAAGACAATCTAATTATCTTTTAACAACTCTTACCGTTTTCACGTTGCTTCCTTGAGTTACAATAATGTTGTACACTCCAGAAGGATATTGTGAACCGATTT
>JANMML010000020.1:0-108487 GCA_031373195.1 Flavobacterium sp.
TACGTTATTCCCAGCACAAGCCTGGGAATAAGCCGTAACAGATAACATCATTAAGAATAAGGTCACTAAACCTAATCTGAGATTCTTAATCATGATTCTTGTTTTCATATTAAAATTTGTTTATAAAGGGTTAATTGATTATTAATTAGGGTGAAACAGTAGATACGAAATTATTGTAATTACTCTCCCAAATAGTATAGTCAAGAGTGTCAACATTTCCATTTCCATCTAAATCCGTTGCAAATACTCCAGAGGCAAACTCATTGTAATCTGTTTCCCATTGCGCATAATCAAGGGTGTCTATATTACCATTCTGATCTGTATCTCCTGAGTAAAATGCAAATACACCAGGTTCCATTTCAATCATATTATCTCCATACGCTTGTGAAGCTGCACTTGAGAAATCATAGCTCAAAGCAACAGCACCAACCGTTTGTGGTGTAGCGCTCAATGTTTGAACGATGTTACTTCCTTTTACTGCAACATAGAAAGAACCACTAGGCGCACCAGCAAAAGAAACGGTAACTATACCATCAGTTTGCAATGTTCCAGTGGCAGTATGAAGCGTTTCATAAGGAGCAGTTGCACTGTGTAATTCTACAGTTACATCCACTACATCTGTTGGAGAAGAAACCCCATCTTGATTAAATTTAACAGAGTTCATTGATGAAGCGCCAACATAGTAACCTTGAACAAAAAATCTCAAGTTAACTACAGTCGTTGGAGGTGCACAAGGATTAGTTGGGTTCAATGCTGGATTCGTGTCATCACAATCGTCGCTGTTGGTTACGTATCCAACAGGTGGAGAAGTAGCAAGTTGAGAAACTAATGGGTTGCCATACGTATCACCATCAATATCCTGGTAATAAGTAACATTCTCATCATAAAAATAAACGTTATCAAGATAGAATCTGAGAGGAGATGGTTGATTTTGTTCAAATTTAAATCCATAAACGTTAGATAAATTAGCTCCAGCGAACTCAGACAAAGGTATGATGACAGTGTTCCAACCCGCTTGAAGATTTGTAATATCTCTTCTTTGATCACCATCAGTCAATAACCAGAAAAACAAGTTAGCAAATGGTGCATCAACATAAATATTCATATGCAAAGTAGTCATCGTTGAAACACTTAAACGTCTTTCACTAGAATCAATTAAACCAATATAACCTAGGTTATCAGCTCTTAATGCTGTATCAGTGCCATTAGGTACTGTAGTTAAAGTTGCTCCAGCTGTCCAATAAGCTCTCACCATATCAAAACCTGGATCAGTGGCGTATGCTGCACTATATACAGACTTCACTTTTAAAGGATCTCTTGCTGGTTGAGTAGGAGATGGGCCAGGAGCAGGGAAGCTAACGACAAAAGAAGCTGTTCTGAGTGTTGGTCCATAGGTTCCATCAGAAACTTGTGTAGCTGTAATAGTACATGTACCACCAGTTCCAACTTGTATTTGGTCTCCACTTACAATTGTTGCAATAGCGCTATTACTACTTGTGAAAACCCATGGACTTGCATTATTTGATGTTGGAGGAGTTATTGTAAAATTAGCGTCACCAACATTTTTTTCAGGTACAGTAAAAGTTCCAACTGTTGCAGGAGGCAAAGTAGCAGGTCTGTAAAAATAAACGTTATCTACATAAACCGTTTTTCCTGAGCCTGTTAAACTTTCAAATTTAACTTGTATTAAACCATTCAAATTTAATCCAGCATTTGAATAGGTCGATAAAGGAATATCAATACTTCTCCATCCATTAACTGCTGGGAAAATTTGAGCATTTCTATCGCCATTGTTTAACAACCAAATATTAAATGCAGGCGCATCAGGAGTATAAATATCCATGTGAAGCATCGTCATTTCTGATGCATTTGTTGGAGCAAAATTTAAAAGCTCGAGAAGAAAATTACTCATTTTTTTCGTATCGTTTCCTTCAATTACTTCGTCAGTTATTGATGAAATTCCAACCCAAACAGTAGAAGGTATATTCGTATATGCATTACTATATAGTGATATAACGTCCCAGTTGTTTCTTACCGGAGGGGTTGGTGCAGCAGTAGCCAACGGTGGAGCTGCTACCACCAATGAAGCAGAAATAGAACCACCATCATAAATACCATCTGGCGCTTGGTTTGCGGTAATTGTTGCTGTACCAAAACCTACAAGGTGTATTTCATTACCATTTACAATAGTGGCAACACTTGTATTACCGCTTGAGTAAGTAAACGCACCTCCACTATTTGACGTAGGTGGAGTGATTGCAAAATCAGGATCTCCAAACACCTTTGCTGGAAGTGTAAAATTAGTAAGACCAGGGTCTGTACCAGTAGGAGTATAGAAATAAATGTTATCTAAATAAATTTGTCGTGTAGGACCTTGGTTGTGTTCAAACTTGAAACCGTAAATATCAGCCAAATTTGCTCCAGGGTATGAAGTAGACAAAGTAATATCGATAGGATTCCAACCCGCTACAAGTGGACCTGTATTGTATAGTTGATCCCCATTAGATAAAAGGAAGATAAACATATTAGCAATTGGCGTATTCAAATAGATATCTACGTGAAGTTTTGTCTTACCAGTTACGTTGTAGTTTGCACCAGGGGTAATATATCCTAAATACCCTAAATTATCTACTTGTAAACAAGTATTTGTTCCGTTCGGTATTGTACTTAAAGATGTTCCAGCTGTCCAAAATGCTCTTACCATTGCAGGTATTGGATCGGCATAGTCACCACCAGTGAAACAAGAAAAAACGTCCCCAGGAGGTCTAGTTGGAGGTACTGGAGATGGTCCAGGAGCTGGAAAAGTTACAGTTAAAGTAGCAATAACACTTCCTGATCCATATGATCCGTCAGCCGCTTGAGTCGCTGTGATAACTGTTGTTCCACCAGTAATTACTTGAATTTCATTTCCATTTACAATAGTTGCTACAGTAGTATTACTACTGGTATAAGTGAAAGCACCACTACTGTTAGACCCAGGTTGTACTATAACATGATTTGGAGCACCAACCTGCAGAGAAGAAGGAATTACCAAAGGGTCAATTGTTGGAGGTTGAACCGTTGCAGGTCTGTAGAAATAGACGTTAGTAATATAAAGCGTCGCATTTTGACCACCAGTGACAGGAACTAACCATCTTAAATTGAATAAGTCTACTCCTGTAAAAGAACTAAGTGGAATATCATATGATCTCCAAGTATTTTGACTTGTTCCTCCGGGCACATTTAATTCAAAATTAGAGCCATTAGCCGCTTCAAGTTTCATTCTCATAGAAGTAAAATTGGGCGAGAAAACATCAAAATGCAGGTGTGTCATTGCAGATACATTTAAGCTTCCAGCTCCATTAGCTCTGATTCCTGAATAATTGTGTCCCGTATATAATTTTGCAATATTACCGTCGGGTAAAGTGACGTCTCCAACGATACTCGCACCTCCAAAACTGTCAAAAATGACACCGGCTTGGTTGGTGTAAGCATTACCATATTGTGATAAAACATCCCAAGAATTCCTCGATGGTTGCGGTGGTGCTGACCCTGGAGTAACGTTTAAGGTAGCACTCGTAGTACCTACACCAAAACCTCCGGCAGCTGCTTGAGTCGCTGTAATTGTAGAAGCACCCACGCCTACAACGGTTACAGTATTTCCGATAATAGTAGCAACACTGGTATTGCTACTAGAATAAGTAAAAGCACCAGTTAAGTTAGTGGAATTTGGATCTGTCAACATAAATGGCGAAGCTCCAGCCAATTGCGCGGGCACTATAAATGGTCCAAAAGTCGGCGGTGGCGTAGTAGCCGCTCTGTAGAAATACATGTTGTCGAAATAAAGTGTTTTTCCTCCCGAACCAACAATTTTGAACTGAAATAATGCATTTACATTGAAACCGCCTTGACTTGTCCAATCTGTTAATGGTATATCATAGCTATTCCATGAATTCTGATTTAATGGAGTGAGGGTAATTGATCTCTCACCACCTCCGTTATTAATTTGAAAGAACTGCAATGAAGTTTCATTTGCAGTCCATACGTCTACGTGAAAAGTTGTCATTGCTGAAACGTTAACGTTAGCTCCAAAATCTAAACCTTGATAATTAAGATTTGAAGCACGCCAGACATTGTCGCCTGTACCTAAATCAATAACGGCACCAGAACCAGCTTGGCCCCATCCAGGATTGTAAGTTCTAGTGCCTGGAACTACAGTGTAGGCAGCATCGCTGAAGACCGAAAATACATCCCAAGAATTTCTTGCTGGCGGCGCAGTCGGTCCTGCACCGGGTTGTGAAAATCCTAATGCACTGCACATCAGGAAGAGTAATAAGAGAATTTTTTTCATGAGTTTAAAATGTTTTTGTTGAATCTCAAATTTAGGTACATACTACTCTAGATTTTGTAGATTCAAATTGCAAAAAAACTATACGAAAGGTTTTTTAAATGTTTAAACTCTTAGCACTAGGTTTTACGAGCTTTTTGAAGCAGTAGTTACTACATCGTTTTCGAATTAATGAATGAAATAGTGTCTTGCCAAAGAAAATGATGTAGTAATGTAGAGGCAAAGAATTATTATATTTATAATAATAGCCTTACATTTTTAGTAAATTATCGGTCGATTGATGAGTAAATGGTTAATCTGTATTTAAATTTGTAGCAACTTATTATTATTAATTTTAGCAATATCTTAATTTTATTAAAAAGTTATTAAGATAAAAACATAAGCATATAGAATCGATTGCTATATTATAAAAGTCAGACTCAACCGGTCGGAAAGTGGTTTAATCAATCTTAAATTCGAAGATGTTTTGATTTAATAGTAGGAAGGTGTTTTTTATCTGATTTGTTTCACCTCAAAAAAAGTCTTTCCAAAGTAGGAATCGACAGCAACACTTGACTGGTAATTTTCAACAAAAATTTCAACATAGTCACCAATGTTTAATGCCAAGACACAGTTGATATTTCTGGCAACCACCCCAATATTTGAGTGATTTCCAGTAGTCTGTTGGTATAAAGCGCCGTTTTTAAATACTCCAATAGAGTAGAGTTGCGTGTTGCTTTGATTATCGGTGTGATAGCCAGCATTTACTTCATAATAGCCTGCTTTTGTAGCGACGAATCGGTTGGTTCCGGTATCAAATTCTGTATTGACATCAAATACCACTGTATTAAAATTTACACGTTGCCAGCCCGAAGTGCCTAATGCTTGATTTGCACTCAAGTTTGTTCTGACGACCGATAACGAAGTAGGAATAACCCACGAGGCGTTTCCAGCAGCGTCACTTTGTAAAACGGCATTGTTTGCAGCACCATAAGTCATTTGGAAATTGGTTGTTTTGGTTTTGCCATTTACTTCCAATTTATTTCCAGCTGTTGGCGTAGTTCCGATTCCGAAGTTTGTGCCGTCATCTGTTGCGACACCATCTATCAATGTTGTTCCATTCCATTTGGGAACATTGTTAATTGTTACAGATGAAACTTGTGGATCCGTTTCCGTAATTGCTAAAGTGGAAGGGCTAACCCATGAAGTCGCACCTGCTCCGTTGGTTTGGAGGACTTGCAGATTGGTACCTCTACTGGTGGGTAGCGCATAACCTGCAACCGTCGGATTTCCCACTTGGATTTCACCATTAACTCGAACAATGTTGTTATCAAACTCACCATAAATTAACGCTGCATTGGCATCTGCACTAGAGTTTTCAATATACAATTTATTACTCCCCGTTTCGGCACGTCCTGCTTGAAAACCGATTCCAATGCTACCATTTCCTGCTATATTTCGCAGGGCATCATAACCTACCGCCACGTTATTTGTTCCTGTGATGGAATTACGTAGGGCACAAAATCCAATTGCTGTATTTCCTGTATTGAGTAGAAAAGGAGCATTATAGCTGGTCATGGCTTGACGTCCTATTGCTACGTTAAAATTTGACGTCGTATTGGAAAACATGGCTCCAGAACCGATAGCGATATTTTCAGAGCCTGTTGTATTTGAAAAAAGGGCAAGGTCACCCATTCCCGTATTTCGCTGTCCGGTTGTAAGTGAAGTCAAAACATTGGCTCCAAATGCCACATTTCTTACGCCAAATTGGGAGGCAAAGTTAATGGTGGGATTTAAGAGTGAATTGGCTCCAAAAGCGGTGTTTCCGTTATTATAGTTGAAACTTCCATCGTAGGTTGGATCTCCAATATAGCCAGAACGAATTCCATTTCTTTTAAAAACTATATCTTGGTTGTCGGTCGTACCAATAAAATTTGATACTGGAGTGGTTCCGCTATTTCCAGTCGTTTGCCAAGCTGAACTATTAAGACTCTGCCAAGTTACATTTCCCGAGCCATCTGTTTGCATAAATTGTCCATTGGTACCGCGAGAAGGAGGCAAAATATAATTGTTTAAAGTTGTTGTTCCAATCGATACATTTCCTAAAAAGTAACCCGCGTAATTGGTTCCTGATTTTAATACTTCGGAATAAATTCCGTAATGTGTTCCACCAGCAGCAGGATTAATGTAATTGTAGTTGCCGTATTTTAATCCTGTTCCAGCGCCATCCAACGTATTGAAAGTTCCATAGTGCGTCACGTTAGCGCTATTTGTAATCTGGTTATACGTTCCATATTGTAATCCAGATCCGGTGCCTGAAAGCAAATTAAAACTACCGAAGTGAATTCCGCTGCCGGTATTACTTATAGTATTGGCTGTTCCGTATTGAATTCCGGTACCTACACCACTTAAATTAGTAAAACTACCATAGTGATTTCCTGTTCCTGTGTTTCCAATATTACTACTCATCCCGTACTGGGTACCATTTCCACTGCCCAATAAATCGAAGTAACTACCAAAATGGCTTGCATTTCCTGTATTGCTTACACTAATATATTCGCCATATTGCTCGCCGGCACCAGTTCCTGATAAATCGGTAAATACCCCGTAATGAATACCAGTTCCTGCTCCCGAGAGGTTGTTGTTGGTGCCATAGTGAATCGCATTACTCGAATTGGAAATATTAATACTACTTCCGTATTGTTTGCCAGTTCCTGCTCCACCAATGTCGCTATACACGCCATAGTGATTTCCAGTTCCTGAACCAATCATCTCATTGTAAGTACCATGATGATTACTATTCCCCGAATTGCTGATGGTATTAGCAGTGCCAAATTGAGAACCCGTTGCTCCAGTTCCAGACAGACTGTTCATAACTCCGTACGTTGTATCTGTTGAAGAACCACTTAGGGAATTATTCAAACTAATATTGGCAACGGCATTACTCGTGGTGTTGGTATAAATTAAATTTGCAGTTCGATCAACATTAGTCGATTGGACTTCCAAAGGGTGATTGGCGGTATTTTTTCCAATGGCTACATTTCCTGTATGAAACATATTGTCGGTAATCAGCGTAGGTGCGGAGGTCGTTCCCACTTTATACCAATCTGCATCGGAGTTTGCTGTTGAATTTATTCCGACCCAACTTGTGGAAGCATTATTCCAATAATAAAAACCCGGTTGATTTGCACCTGAAGTCGTGGTAAGAAAAACCAACATTCCATTTTGGGACGCCGTTGGATTGGTTGCGGGGAATGTATCAATTCGTGGAATTAAAACTCCGTCTGTATTAGCGGGTGTTGCTTGATTCGAAGGGCGAATATCTAGTGTAGCATTTGGGGTCGTTGTCCCGATACCGATTTGAGCATCAGCAAATTGTACTACTATTAAGCATAAAACTACAACAAAGTATATTTTCAACTTCATATGAAAGGTTTATTAGTAAATTAAGGGTAGGACAAATGTAAACTAATTTTCTAAAAAAAAATCATTTTAAGCAGTAAAATCAACTACTTCACACAAAAAACTTGGGAGTTTAGAACCGATTTTAGCATTTATTTTTTAGTTCGATATAGTTTGATGATTTTTGCACTTCAAACCAGCCTATGTTAATTGTAAAAAATATTTCATTTTCGTATACCGATAAGCGAATTATTAGTAATGTTTCCTTTTCCATCGAGAAAGGGAAGTGCCTCGCTGTAATTGGAGAAAGTGGTTGCGGTAAGAGCACACTGTTGCAGCTGGTATATGGATTACATGATTTAGACCAAGGACAGATTCTTTGGAATGGGATAGAAGTTTTAGGTCCAAAGTTCCATCTTATTCCAGGCATGGAAAACATGAAGTATTTGGCACAAGATTTTGACCTAATGCCTTATATTACTGTTGCGGAAAATGTCGGAAAGTATCTGTCAAATAGCAACTTAAATTCGAAGAAATCAAGAATTACCGAATTGCTTGCCTTGGTTGAAATGGAGGAATTTGCTGACACGAAAGCACAATTTTTGAGTGGTGGTCAAATGCAGCGTGTGGCTATTGCGCGGGTTTTGGCATTGGAACCAGAACTGCTTTTACTTGATGAACCATTCAGTCATATTGATACTTTTAGAAAAAATGGTTTACGAAGAAGGGTCTTTAGTTATTTAAAGGAAAAAGAAATCACCTGTATTGTTGCGACGCATGACAGCAAAGATATTTTGTCATTTAGTGATGAAACTTTAGTTTTGCGAGATGGGAATGCAGTGACCAACGGCTTTACAAAAAGTGTCTATGAGGAGCGAATCGATTTTTACACCGCATCCCTTTTTGACGATGTCAATCTAATCTCTAGCACAATCTTGGGAATCGAAGGAGACGAGCGAACAGTTTATTTATTTCCTTATCAGCTCAAGGTAGTTGCTGATTCAAAATTGAAGGTAAAAGTGGTGCAATCTTTTTTCAAAGGAAATGGATTTCTTGTTGAATCGATGATTTTGAATCAAAAAGTATTTTTTGAAAACGAATTTCCGATTGATGCAAATAGTGAGGTTTGTTTAGAAATAAAAAATTAAAAAATTGTCAACACTAATATCAATGTGAAATGATTTGTTTCTCTAAATTTGTGGCAAATCATTTTATCTTATGAAAAAAATTTTCCTTTCTATTCTATTGATTTCAGTTTCACTACAAGCACAATTGCAGTGGAGACCGCTTGCTGCGTCTATCACCAACATCGACAATCAACGTTTTGATGATGTATTTTTCATCAATGAAAATATCGGTTGGGCCGCTAATGGTGCTTATGCAGCAGTGTATAAGACTATTGATGGTGGAGCAACTTGGACCACTCAAGTTACCGAGCAGTCGCTTGGTGGAAATTACTACTTTCGAAATATTGAATTCCTCGATGAAAACGTAGGTTTCCTTGGAACGTTAAATAACTTGTTTCTCAAAACAAATGATGGAGGAAACAATTGGACTCCCGTAACAAATCTTCCAAATAATCCGGCAGCGATTTGTGGTTTAGATGTTGTGGGTTCGTCAACTATTTTTGGTTGCGGTGCTTATTTTTCCCCCGCTTTTATTATCAAGTCAACCGATAGTGGCGCCACTTGGACGTCTACGGATATGAGTGCTTATGCAACTGCATTAGTTGAAATTCAATTTTTGGATGAAAATGTTGGATATGCATCGGGTGCAGATAGCACGGGAGGCATTATATTAAAAACCACAGATGGAGGAGTGACCTGGACTAACATCTACAGCTCCAATGTTCCTGGTGAATATGTTTGGAAACTACAAATTTTGGCTTCAAACTCAAATGTTGTTTTTGGTTCGGTGGAGGCCAATGCACCCAACAATGGAAGGATGATTCGTTCCTTAGATGCTGGAGTGACGTGGATCAGCAAAGAAGTGCCCTATACCAGCGTTCAAGCTGTTGGGTTTTTGACAGAAATGCATGGTTGGATGGGCGGATATACCTCGACACTTGGTACGAATTTTCCATTTATGGAAACGCAAGACGGTGGAGACACATGGACTGACGCTGGCGTGGGCGGTAACTTAAATAGGATATTCTTTCTCTCGAATAATTTGGCTTATGCTTCAGGTGCAACGATTTATAAGTTTAGCGAAAATAGCCTGTCAAATGAAAGTTTTACAGAATCGACTCGTGTTCCTTTGAAAGTAAAAATTCTGCCGAATCCAATCAAAGACAAATTGAATATTTCTATCGAATTTACGAGCAATGATCATATTGTTTTGGAGATTTATGATGTTGCAGGGAAATTCATAAAATCACTCAAAGTGGACACGATTGAAAAGCCCGGGACTAAGAATTATTCTTTTGATTTCCCTTATACTTCGGGTGCTTATCTCCTTAACCTTCATAACGATACCGGAAGGCAATCGGTGAAGTTTGTCAAATAATTATCGTTTTTTTTAGCGTCAAAATTAGCAGAAAATAAATTATTGTCAATTTTGACAATGCTGTATTGTCAATTGTTTAAATTTGACTTCTATTTTTATTAAATCAATATAAGATGTACCAATCTAAAATCTCCGGACTAGGTTACTATGTTCCCGAAAATATTGTCACCAACGATGACCTTTCAAAAATTATTGATACGAACGACGAATGGATTCAAGAACGAACCGGTATCAAAGAGCGCCGACATGTGGTAAAAGGTAGCGGAGAAACCACCACCACCATGGGTATTAAGGCGGCACAAATTGCGATAGAACGTTCTGGAGTTGTGAAGGAAGACATCGACTTTATTGTTTTTGCTACTATTTCGCCAGATTACTATTTTCCTGGGCCTGGGGTAATGTTACAAAAAGAACTGGGATTGAAAACCGTCGGTGCATTGGATATTCGAAATCAATGTTCGGGATTTGTGTATGCGCTGTCCATTGCGGATCAGTACATAAAAACTGGCATGTATAAAAACATATTGATTGTCGGTTCTGAACTGCAATCCATTGGTTTAGATATGACCACCAGAGGACGCAGTGTTTCTGTAATTTTTGGAGATGGAGCAGGAGCGGCAGTAATTTCTCGGTCCGCAGATTCAAATCATGGCGTATTATCAACACATTTACATTCCGAAGGGGAACATGCGAAAGAACTTTCCGTCTTGGCGCCGGGAATGGGAGGTCGCTGGGTTACCGATATTTTAGCGGATAACGATCCCAATGACGAGAGTTATTTTCCCTATATGAATGGGCAATTTGTTTTCAAAAATGCTGTAGTTCGATTTAGCGAAGTCATTCACGAAGGATTAGCCGCAAATAATTTGCAAGTTAGCGATATCGATATGCTCATACCGCATCAGGCGAATTTGAGAATTTCTCAATTTATTCAAAAAAAGTTTGGATTAACAGACGATCAAGTTTTTAATAATATTCATAAGTACGGCAATACTACTGCTGCTTCTATTCCGATTGCATTGACAGAAGCGTGGGAATTAGGTAAAATTAAATCGGGAGATGTAGTTGTTTTGGCGGCTTTTGGAAGTGGCTTTACTTGGGCAAGTGCTATTATTAAATGGTAGTTGTCTTTTTTTAGAAACAAAAAAAAACCAGAGTGCACACTCTGGTTTTTTCTCTCTAACTAAAACTCAATTTATATAAAACCCAATTATAAAAATTACTAACTCGTTCTATTTTTGATTGATGTATACAGTAGACTTTTGTTTGTGCCTTTTGTTACAGTAAGATCGAAAATAGTTTTCAAATTTCAATTTATCGCTTCATTGCAAAGTGTGATTTAAATTCTTTCTCAACATTATCTTCTTCATAGGTTATCGTAAACCAATAGTCATCCGATGGTAATGTTTGTCCGCTAAGTGTTCCGTCCCATCCGGTGCTGCTTGGCTTTAGTTGTGAAAGCAGTTTTCCGTAGCGGTCGTAGATATAAATTACAGATTTTGATTGATTTTCCAAAGCACTAATATTCCAAGTGTCATTATAACCATCTCCATTTGGGGTGAAGAATTTAGGATAATTCACTATTAACGCTTCTGTCGTAGCATTTCCGCAACCATTTTTGTCTCGAACTGTAATGGTATGTACTCCCGAAGTAACATTTTCAAAAGATGGGCTGTCTTGAAACGGACCAAAATCTAATTGATATTCGTAATCACCTCCGACACCGATAGCAGTAATTGTAATTACTTGATTGTCTTCAAAGTTCTCAGAAACTGCGTAACTTACGATGGCAGGTTCAGAAGAAATAACTGTTGCTGGAGTTGGCTCTGATGCGCAACCTGTCGCAAGATCTGTAGCAATAACAGAGTAAACACCTGGCAATATTGCGCGGTATGTGGTTCCGCTTCCTACGACAATACCATCTTCGTTCACCCATTGGAAGCTGTAATTACTCCCGCTAAGCCCACTTGAAATTGTATATGGGTTTAAAAGAATATTGTTTGTACTATCAAAACACATCGTTCCACTTTGTGGTGTTGGTTCTGGAATCTTGTTTACTCGAACTTGAATGACTTTAACGTCAAAGCAATTAGCCGTTAGTGTATTTGAAACGCGAACGTAAATCGTTTTTGTTGTTGACGTTGTCACGCTATTTACACCCGCATTAGCGTCGGTAAATGAAGTGTAATAAGTCACTGTAAATTCTGCTCCCGTTTGCGCACCAAGAATGGTTGCATTTAAGGTCGTAAAATCAAAATTCGTAATTCCATCATTAGTTCCATCAGTGTCGCAAGTAGTAAGCATATTACTTGGTACAGAATTCGCAGTTGGAGCATCCACAATGGTTACTTCAAATGAACTTTCATCATAACTATTTGGATCAAAAGGCGCAATGCCGTAGATATAAACAGTTTGAGAATTTGTAATTGACTGTCCAGCCAAAAGTTCAGTTCCCGTTCCTAATGTGCCTGTAAAATATTTACCCACATTTAAAGTTGGTAATACAAATCGATCGCAAGTAGTGACATTGGTTATTTCGTCAACATTGAAAATAGTTGTGGAGAAACTTTCCTCATCGCTGCAATTTGGCGTTGTAGCTGTTTCTGCATATACGTATATTGTTTGATTCGAGTTAACAGTGTCACCAGCATTCAATAGTGTTCCTGTTTTGTTTGGACCAGTATAATAATTTCCTACTGCAAGAGCTGGTAAGGTATAGGAACCAACAGCATTGATATCAGCGATTGGTGCCACTATTGGCGTTGTATTGATGGTTACTGTAAAGCTGTTTTCGTCGGTACAGTTGATTCTTTCTCCTGATTCTCTATATACATAGATGGTTTGTGAAGTCGTTATAACGTCGCCAGCCAATAGTAGGTTTCCTTCCCCGCTTGCAGGTCCACCTGGAAGTTTGAAATAATTTCCGTGTTGTAAAGCGGGTAAAGTATAGTTATCGCAAGCAACCACATTTGCTGGCGCCTCAGCTTCGATAGAATAAACCGTAATATTGAAGCTATTTTCGTTGGTGCAAAATGGTGCTACCGCTGCAATCGCATAAATATAAATAGTTTGTGATGTTGTAATAATTGTTCCGCCTGCCAGTTGCGTTCCTGTACCATTAGGGCCAGTAAAATAATTCCCTACCGTCAGATTAGTTAAGACGTAAGAATTACAAATATCAATATCTGATCTTGAATCAATTATTGGCTTCGCACTAATATTTACTACAAAACTTGATTCATTATAGCAAGTTGAACTAGAAGTAGACTGTTTAAATATGTATATGGTTTGCGTTGCTGTAATGGCATCTCCAGGTTGCAGGTTCATTCCAGTTCCAACTGTGCCGGTGTAATAGGCTCCACTACTTAGCACCGGAAGCGTATAGCTTTCGCAGGCAACAATATCTGTAAGCGTATCAATTATTGGTTGCGCGATAGCAACCTCAAAATGGATATTATCGGTGCAATTACTGCCGCTGGCTGTTTGAACATAAACATAAATAGTCTGTGTCATGTTAATTACAGTTCCAGCTGGGATTTCTTGACCAGAACCTTGTGGACCGGTGAAATACTTTCCAACTGATAATGCTGGTAGGGTATATGGTTCACACTGAGATACATCAGCAGGAATATCAAGCCCAACAAAAACTTCAAAGGAAGCGTCTGCTCTACAATCGTCTGGAGTAACTGCGTGAACGTAAACAGTTTGTGTATTGCTTAAGACCGTTCCTGCTGCTATTGGTGTGCCGTTCCCATTTGCTTCTGTGAAGTAGTTTCCTACAGTTAGTACAGGTAAGGTATATCCAACACAATCAAAAGCGTTAGTAAAAGTCGGTAAACTAATCGTAGGGAGAATCGTAATTGTAAAATCTTCATTTATTTCACAAAAAGGAGGTTCATCCGATAAGTAATAGAAGTTTATTGTCTGAGTAGTAGTGATGACAGTTCCATTTGGAATCAAAGTTCCAGTTCCGCCATGACCGGTAAAGTAATTTCCGACCGCAGGGCTCGGTAGCGCATAACTACCGCAATAACTAGCACTGTCAGGAACTAACGATTCAGGATCAAGAATTGTTACGACAAGTGTACTGCTGTTCGAACATCCTAAAGGTCCACCTGGCTGATTAAAAATATGAATAGTAGACGTTGTTGACACGCTTTCACCTGCAGCTAATGCGGTACCATTGCCAGTAGGCTCTGTAAAATAATTTCCGTTTGTTAATGCCGGCAATATATATTGCTCACAAACAAAAACAGGTTGAAGCACATCTACTAGAGGCAAAGGATTAATTAATAATAGGAAACTAGAAGTACTATAGCAAACGCTATCCGTTGTACTCTGAACACGAGCAAAAATTGGTGTGTTGTTCGTTGCAAAAATAAAATTATTTGCAATTGGATTTGTTCCACTATTGGCGTCTGATTGCGAGGTATAATACGAAACGGTATATTGCGATAAAGACTGTGTTCCCAGCACTGCTGCGTTTTGTTGTGTTAGATCAAATCCTGCATTGTTAAAATCTGAGGTTGAGCACTTTGTGTAATTTGGCGCTTGATTCGCCACTGGTGGTGCCGAAAATAATAGTTGGAACGAGCGTACCACATAGCATGCACTTGTACTGCTTTTTACACGAACATAGATTGTAGTCCCAGGTGCAGCATTATAAGTTGTAGGCAGTGGATTTGTTGCGGCGTTGGCATCTGCTAAAGAAGCAAAGTAAGTCACTTGTGTTAACGGGTTTAGTCCCATTCTTACCACTTCTGTATTTAAGGATAAGTCATAAGTATAGGTAGCACTTCCAGTGTTACATCGGTACAAATTCATTGGTTCCTGCGCTAAAATTTCAGGTAGGTATTCAACTGTAATTGTATCAGTTACTGGCTGGCAACCACTTGTCGTTTTTTGATAGGTTATGCTATATTGTCCAGGTAAGGTAATTGTCAAATTGGGTCCGTTTTCTCCTGCTATTGGTGTACCATCTTTTGTCCAACTGAAGCTGTACTGTGTTGGGTCTAAGTTTGAAACTAAAGTATGACTAGCACCAAAACACAAAGCAGAGTTATTTGCCGCAGTCAAATCTAATCCAAGTACATCTTGTCCAATATTAAAAGTGTCTGAAGAGATGAATATGGCAGAATCTGAACTCTCATCAGATCGATCTGCTATCACCAATTTGATGTGATATGTAGTATTCGGAATTAAGACCGCCGAAGCGTTCATCATTTTTGTTTGTCCGTTATAATTTATCGCAGATGAAGGGGCAGATGAACCTCCGTTATAGGCTCCAAAGTACTGCGCATTAGCAGAGGGACAAGATGAGTTGTATAAGAAATCTCTAATGGTCACCACCGAAATCGGAATATTGGTGCTCGGAACCACTGCGAGGTTTGTCGTCACTCCAGTGGTGGTGTTTGTTAAAAGAAAGGCAAAAGCATCAGAGAATTGACATTGAAAATTTCCGTACTCTTCAGATGCGAATAGGAATTCAAAATTGAAGGTTGGTGAAATTGGTGTAAAATCAAATTCCAAAATAGAAGCGTTCACCGAGTTCATAGAGATTCCAGATTGCAGCAAAGTGCTTTCTAAACTAGCATCTCCAGGCCAGTTGGCAGATCCACTATTCAACATCGATGTGTTGGGTCCAGATGCTTCAGTAACATCTCCCGTGCTCAGAATTACTCCAGCTTGCATCGGAAAATTTGGATTGGAATTTTGAAAATAGCCTATGCCGTTCGAAGAGGCAAAGTTGGTTCCTGTTTTCCAAGTAATGTTGGTTGCAGAAACGCAGGGCGAATTAATCAACACTGAATTTACCAATTGAGGAACAGTGTACGTGTTTGTGCTGACTGATATTGCTTGCGAGAAACAATTCACAGTTACAGCAATAGCTGTAATGAGTAGTAATTTTTTCATAGTAGATTTGGGATTTACTATTAAACTATATTTATTTTGACACTCCAAAGATTGAGTATTATATCGGTTAAAAGCAAATAAAATCGATGAAATACATCTTTTTGTGTTTTAACAATATAAAAATCTTACAAATCGTATAAATTATTTGATACTACTTCTTGGTTTTTGTGGGGATTGTATTGGCGTGTAATTCACAGATGACATCCTGTACTGAGGCTCCTCATTTGCTATTCCATTTTATTTTTGCAACCGTAATGCCTATATTTGCGGTCTTAATACATTTAACATGTCACTTTCATCACTACTTACATCTCCTATTCATGATGCGCTTAACCAAATTTTCAATACAACTTTTGAAAAAATAGAGTTTCAGGCTACTAGAAAAGAGTTTGAAGGTGATATTACTTTAGTCTTATTTCCTTTTTTGAAACAAATAAAAAGTAGTCCAGCAGAAATTGGTAACCAATTGGGCGGTTACTTGGTAGCACATACAAATGAGGTAGTTCGCTTTAACGTTGTTTCTGGGTTTTTGAATATTGTCATATCGGATGAATATTATCTTCAGTTTTTCAATGATATTAAGGATGCACAGCGATTTGGTTTTGTTGCGCCTATGGCTAAGGACAAGGCGATTATGGTGGAATATTCTTCTCCCAATACCAACAAACCATTGCATTTAGGGCATGTCCGTAACAATCTTTTGGGCTATTCGGTAGCAGAAATTTGCAAGGCAGCGGGAAAGAAAGTGTATAAAACGCAGATCATTAATGACCGCGGTATCCATATTTGCAAATCGATGTTGGCATGGCAGCAATTTGGAAATGGAGAAACGCCTCAAACCGCCAATGTTAAAGGAGACAAGTTAGTTGGAAAGTATTACGTTGCATTTGATAAAGCCTACAAAGAGCAGATCACACAATTGATTGCCCAAGGAAAAACAGAGGAAGCAGCCAAGAAAGAGGCACCAATTCTTTTGGAAGCCCAGAAAATGCTACTCGATTGGGAAGCAGGCGATACAGAGGTGGTGGCACTTTGGAAAAAAATGAATCAGTGGGTCTATGACGGCTTTGCTGAAACGTATCAGCGTCTTGGGGTAGATTTTGATTCCTATTATTTCGAGAGCAACACCTATTTATTAGGAAAGGAAGTTGTTCAAATTGGTCTAGATAAAGGTGTTTTTGAAAAAGATCCAGACGGCTCGGTTTGGATTGACTTAACCGCAGACGGGCTTGATCGTAAGATTGTATTGCGCTCCGATGGTACGGCGGTTTATATGACGCAAGATATTGGTACAGCTATACAACGCGTCAAAGATTTTCCGGATGTCGGAGGAATGGTCTATACCGTGGGTAACGAACAAGATTACCATTTCAAAGTGTTGTTTCTTATTTTGAAGAAACTGGGATTTGATTGGTCTGAAAATCTCTTTCATCTTTCTTATGGAATGGTCGATTTGCCATCAGGAAAAATGAAATCTCGTGAAGGAACTGTCGTAGACGCTGATGATTTGATTGAGGATATGTCACAAACTGCGCAACAACTAGCAGAATCGTTAGGAAAGCTAGAGGGATATTCTATCGAGGAAAAGCAAAAATTATATAACATCATTGGATTGGGAGCGCTGAAGTATTACATTTTGAAAGTTGATCCCAAAAAACGAATTCTCTTCAACCCAGAAGAGTCGGTGGATTTCGCCGGAAATACAGGTCCATTTATTCAATATACTTATGCTCGAATTCAGTCTATTTTGCGCAAAGCTGATTTCGATTTGAATGTAAAAGTCAATCAATTAGCCCTTCACGCAAAAGAAAAAGAGTTAGTCAAACAACTCGAATTGTTTCCCGAGGTGATTCAAAATGCAGCCCATCAACACAGTCCGGCTTTAGTAGCAAATTATACCTACGAACTGGTTAAGGAATACAATTCTTTCTACCAATCGGTTTCGATTTTAGGGGAAGAAGAGACGACCAAGAAAGTATTTCGTGTTCAGCTTTCAAAAAAAGTGGCAGATACGATTCAATCTTCATTCAGATTGCTGGGTATTGACGTTCCAGAAAGAATGTAGTTCAAAAGCTTATTTTGATGCTCGCATTTGGCGTTCGTTTCAGCGCATAAGTATTGATACTTTCAATTCCATTTTGACTAGAATTTATGCGGTAGTACCGTTGAATAATATTTTCTGTATTCAGTAAATTCAATATCGCAAAACTCCCTTGCAAATTAATTTTAGAACTCATTTTCCATTCCTTTGCCGCTGAAAAGTTCAACTGAAAGTAGTCAGGTAGATTGGCATTATTTGGCGCATCGTATTGAATTTTTGGGTTGGATGGATTATCAAAATTAATACTACTGGTCAGCGTTTCAGTAATGGGTTTGCCAGAATGCCATTTTCCTCCCAAGGCCACTTTGAACTGTTTCCAATCGTAAACAACGGCTGCCGTGATGCTATGACTCAACTCCAAATTATTTGGAAAATCAGCAGCAATCAATTGGTCAAATGAGTACTTATTGTCGTTATAGCTATAGCTCACCCACGTATACATTTTTTTAAAGTTGCGCTGAATCAGCAATTCCGTGCCGAAAACTTCGTAGCGTCCGATTTCTTTTGAAAATTCAAATTGATTTTGAAACCCTTGATTGTTGGTCGTAATCCCATTCACTCTTTTGTAGAAATTGTCCCACGTCATCAACCAACTATTGTTTTTAAAAGTCAAGCCAATACTGTATTGTGTACTTTTTTGAATTGGTATTGTATTTCCATTTGCCAATGTCCATCGTCGCTTTTCTATCCCTAAAAAATCGCGTTGAAGATCAATTATTTGAGATAATGTTTGACTTTTTTGTTCTGCTAAAACTTCTATTCTTAACGATTTTGTGATGGATTGATTCAATTGAAGTCGCGGTTCAAAAATAGTTGCCGAATATTTTTCGAAGTAGTTCAAACGGCCTCCAAACTTCAAGAAGGTATTGCCACTGCTGCTTTGGTATTGAATTTCAGCCACAGCAATATGCGTATCTGAAACTTCCCTGATATTTCTGGAGAATGTTGGCGTATTGATCTTATCACTATTGGTTACACTAATTTCGTCAAACTGATATCCTGTTCGGAGTATATAATTATCGGACAGTTGATGGGTATTTCTTATTTGAAATCCAAAATTAAGTACTCCATTTCGTTGATCAAAAATTTGATTATTTTGAATCGATTCATTTGTAGCGTCAAGATTGTAATGCGATCCGGAGAGGTCAATTTGACTGCTATTTTTTTCGTTCCATGTCGTTTTCCACCGCATATTGCCTCCGAAATTTTCTTGGGCAAGTGAACTACTTTTCGCAGCAGTACTTTTCTTTTGATCTATGCTCAAATTATTACGAATGGTTATGGCGTCAACGAGCAATTCATGTTTTTTACCTATTTTCTGCTGATATTGCAGCGTCAAGTCATAGAAGTAGAAATTTTCTTTGCTTTCAATCTGATCGCTTTCGCTAGTATTGAGATTGGTTACAATGGTGTTTTGAAATACACGATCTCGGTAATTGGTGTAAGTAGGAGATGAAATAAAATCGGTCAAAGATCTTCGTCCCGACACTTCAATGCTACCGTTTTTAGAAGTTTTAAATTTGGAGTAGAATTCTGAGCTGATTAAATTCGTACTTATGCTCGATTTTGTTTCCTCAATGGTTTTTGCATGGGTAGAAATATCGACTAAGCTCGAAACACCTTCGCCATAAAATGCTGAGGTTCCATTCTTTGTAATTGAAATGGTGTGCGCCAACGATGGATTGAACGCTGATATCAGTCCAAAGAAATGTCCTGTTTGAAACAAACGAATGCCATTCCATAAAAACAAATTCTGATCATGAGTACCGCCGCGAACGTTGATGTTTGAAATGGTTTCGTCGACACTATTAATACCAGGAATTTGTTGCAACGTTTGCAAAACATCCGGTTCGATTAAGCCGGGTAGCAACCCAAAATTCTTTGGTTTTATTTCAATACGTCCGTCTATTTTTTTTGAAATTCCTCGTGCCAAGTATTGATTTGCAACCACTTCAATGAGCTCTTGTAAAAATGGTGTAAGCAAAACATTGGGGCAGCCTTCCACATATAAAGCTCGCGCTTCTATGTTTTTTGGAACATAGCTTTGATGTCTAAATTCAATTGAATTGGGAGATACAATAGGAAGTTCAAAATAGCCCTGTTCGTTGGTTGAAGTGCTTGCGTTCGTATTTACGACTTGGACACTCGCATTTTCAATTGGCAAATTTGTTTCCGCATCTAACAAATACCCGCACATGGGCTTGTCTACTTTCTGATCATTAAAGACGGTATAGTACTTCTTGTTTGTGACTGAAAACTTCAACTTTGTCTTTTCCTTGATATATTCAATTTTAGTCTGTAGCGTGTATTCTTCCGGAGGCGGAACCATGTTGAAAATCACGATTTCATCATCGATGAAATTAAATTTCACACCATGCTGGGAACTAATTTGTCCGAATATTTCTTTCAATGGAATGGCTGCTTTTTCAATTTGAGCGTTGGCAAAATTTTGAAAAAGAAAGAATATAAAGACAATGCAGTATCTATTTTTCCACATCAATAAATTCTAGAGTAATAGTATTATTGGATGTTTTTTTGAATTTTAGATGGTAGACGGTCGCCAGCACTTGTAATGCTTGATTCATATTATTTGCGGGGATTGTTCCAGTAAAAAGTTGCGAATTATTAATATCAGTATACGTAAAAGTACAGTCGTATTGTCTTTCCATCTCTTCTAAAATTGCCGATAGATTCTCGTCTACAAAAGCCAATTCTTGGGAAGTCCATTCTGGCTTTAAAGCTATGGTATTCGGAGATTCAAGCAATATTCCATCTTTAAAAGAGACACGCTGTCCTTTGGTAATGACTAACTGTTGCTTATCATAGTTTACTTTTACCCGGCCTTCATAACAAGTCACATCAAATCGATTTTTTCGCGATTTTACATTAAATTGTGTGCCTAAAACAGTAACGGTACCCAAGTCGGTTTGCACTTCAAATTTCTTTCCTTTTGCGACTTTAAAATAGGCTTCTCCACAAAGCTGAAGCTGGCGATGATTGCCCCAATTCCATTTATTATAATCAATTTCAGACCCTGCATTCAAAACCACCTGTGAATCATCTGGCAAATTAAAAACATTGAATTCGCCATTTTCTGCCGATTCTGTTATGGCAATGCTGGTCGTATAAAAGTAGGTCAAACCTAGAAAAATCAGAAAAACAGCAGCGACTCTAAACCACCAAGTTTGGTGCAGTGAAACTACTCGTGTGGTTTTTTTACGACCGGAAATGACATTTTGGTACATGCTATTTTCGTCAAATGATGGGGATTCTAATTGACTAGAATAGTTAGCAATTTTTTCGTAGGTTTCAAATTCCGGAGTTTTTCCAAAAGCACGTAATTCTGCTTCTGAAAGTTCTCCAGCCAACCATTTTGCTAATTCGTAATTTTTTTCCATTTTACTTTTATTAGTGGTAAAACAACTAAAGGTACCAAAACCCTACTTAAATTCTTCAATATTCGCTCGCAGTGACACTAAAGCTCCGTGAATTCTCTTTTCAACTGCTTTCACGCTAATGTCGAGCATCTCTGCGATTTCAGCATATTTCTTTCCCTCAATACGGTTAAGTAGAAAAGCAGTTCGTTGTCCTTCGGTAAGATTGGTGATGGCTTTTTCTAGTTTTACTTTAAACTGTTCTTCTTCGAAAATATATTCTGGATTGACATTTGTTCGATCATTCAGCGTATTGTTTTTAGTATAATTTAACACCACTTTTTGATGAGCGATTTGATTGAGACTCGCATTATTTGCGACCGTATAGAGGAAAGATTTTGCCTTTTCTGGAGGAACATCTGCGCAATTTTCCCAAAGCTTGATAAAGGCTTCCTGCGTCATGTCATTGGACTGTTCCTCGTTGCCAAATTTGAAATACAAATAATTCCGTAACGATTTGACATTATTCTTAAAAAAAACGGAAAATAAACTTTCGTCACATATACCTTTAGATTGGGAATTATTCATAAAAATACTTTCGATTTGTATTTGTGAAATTAGCTAAAAAAAACATTGTAAGTAGGGTTTTTTTGTTGAAATTTGTTTTAATGTTGTCTTATACAATATATAAAATGAAAAACTTTACTTTAGTATATATGTTGGTGTTCTTGTTAAGTCTTTTTTCATGTCAAAAAGACACAGAAAGCCAATCGCAATCACCTCAAAACTTAACTAAAACATCAGTCTTAACAACACTTATGGGACGTGTGTCACAAAGCCCTACCTCAAAAGATAATATTCTTGATGGGACGAGTTGTTTTGCCGTTGTGCTGCCAGTTTCGGTAACCGTAAATTCTACTACCGTTGCAGTGAATGACAGTAATCAATACGAAACTGTTCGTCAAATCATCAATGCCAATTCCAATGATGATGATATTGTAAATTTTAGTTTTCCAATTCGATTAAAATTTCCAAATTTCCAAGAAGTTGTGGTGGCGAGTCAACAAGAATACAATACTGTTTTAGCGAATTGCGGTGTTGATAGCGGTTTCAATGAAATAGCGTGTACTGATTTCAATTATCCAATCGTTATCAATAGTTATAGTATTGATAATCAAATACCAAGTACGGTTACCATTATAGATAATGCGCAATTATATAATTTTTTGAATGGTCTAACAAGTAATGAGTTTTACAATATTGTTTATCCTTTATCGATGACCTTGTCGAATGGAGATAACGTTGTTTTTAATTCTAATGTTGAACTTCAAGCAGGAATTGAGAACGTGATTGACGACTGTGATGATGACCCATCTGTAGATTTACTATTGTCGGAAGTAATTGTTTCAGGATCGTGGAAAATTTCTAGCTTCATTGATGGAGATGAAGATAAAACCGCCGACTACAATGGATATGTTTTTACTTTTTCTGCAAACGGGACTTCGTTAGCCGTGAGAAATACGACTTCACTTGATGGAAATTGGGCAAGTTACGTTGACAGTGACTATTCGAAACTTGAATTAAGCTTTTTAGGAGATACTTTAGAAGAAATAGAAGACGATTGGCGCGTTATAGAATTTAATGGCACCTTAATTAAATTGAGTCATGTAAGCGGAGGAAACGGTGAAATTCATTACTTGACTTTCGAGAAAATTTAAATAAATCAATATATATGAAAAGGAATTTAAGATTATCAGCCATCACTTTATTTTTTACCACAGTGATTGTAAGCTGTTCAAAAGATGACAAAACAACAGCAACAGGTCTCACTGCAGCGCAAGTTAATACACTAATCGTGGATGGAACGTGGGATGTTTCTTTGTATAACGAAGCGGGTGTTGATCAAGTTTCTGATTTTTCCGGCTACACGTTCGATTTCAATGCAGATGGATCTTTAGTAGCGACTGGACCAGCAGAAAAAATAGGAACATGGAATTCAATTACAGATAGCGGGAAAGTAAAGATTCCAATTGCGTTTGAAACAGAAACAGATGGGCCATTTGAGTCTATTTCCGATGATTGGTTTGTCTTGACAGCAACCAACCAAAAAATAGAATTAAAGCACATTAGTGGCGGAGACGGAAGTGTTGATCTTCTCACTTTTGAAAAAAACTAACTGAAATAGCGCCGATGTTATTATAATGAAACCAACTGTGTGCTGGTTTTTTTTATGTGTAAGTTTTTGCAAATAAAGCTACATCACTTTGAAACAGTTATGTAAAGGGTTGAGGTTAAAGAAGTGCCACTTTCCTCCTTATTTTCAGCGCATTGTTCTTAGAATTTTGGGTAAAGCATTTTTACAATGAAATGGAAACCGAACTGCTTATAAATGAAAAACCACCTCGAGTATAGTACTTTCGGCGGTTTTTCGGTCAAAAACTAAACAAACAATCTTTATTTCTTTTCCAAAGGAAATTCTAGTGCAACTTTAATGTTTTCAGCAAACTTCTCTTTTACTAAACTTGGAATTTCGATGGCATAATCTTTACACTTTACAGTAAAATTGCTGGTTGCCACTATTTTCCCAGCATTTTCCACCAAAGTGATTTTTGTTTTAATCATTTTCGTAACTCCATGAATGGTTAAGTCTCCTTCTAGTTCGTAAGAACCTTTTCTTTCACTTAATTTAGATGCGTCAAAATTGAGTACTTTACCTTTAAAAGTTGCTTTGGGAAACTTCGAAGATTCCATATAATTTTCGTTAAAATGTTCTTCCATTAATGGAGATTTGAATTTAAAAGATTTGATGAGCGCCAGAGCCACAAAGTCGCCAGTACTTTCATCAAAAATACACGATGCCCCTACGTTTGTTCCGGCAATTTCGACCAGGTCAGGCATAGAAGCGTCAAACTTTATTTTACCTGAATGCGTCATTAACTTCTGAGCGAACATTGCTTCTCCTAATAATAGGAACAAGACAACAATTAGAATTCTTTTCATAATAATTAATTTTATATGTTATTCAATATATCCTTGTAGCGCCCAATTTTGAATAATGTCGATCCGCGCTTTTGGCATTTTACCTTCTGTAGGCATAATTGATCCGCAAGAGCCGTCAATTTTGCAAATCAAACTTCCATTTTCACAGGCATCTCTTACCATTTCGTAGGTTTGGAGATAGGGTTCTTGACCGTATTCCGGGTTATGACACGAATTGCACTTGTCGTCCATGATGCCTTTTACATTGGCTTGGTAGGTTGGATTCTCGACTACACCAGCGATTTCTTCATAGGTGTTAGATTCACAAGAAACAATAGACAAAGTCAACGCGAAAGAAATCAACAGGGTTATTTTTAGTGTTTTCATAGTTAAAATACTCTATACATGTTAAATCCAAAGTAGATGCTTCCTCCGTTCCATTTTCCATTCGCATTGGTAAAATAAGCAACATCGTTCATTGCTTGTGAGTTGGAAAACACGAGTTGAAATACGTGTCCGCCAGTTTCAATATCAAAACCGGCCGTGAGTGGATTGTGATAGGTTTCCTTTTCCGGTTCACTTAAGCGAAAAGCATATTCTAAGTTGAAACTAATTCTTTTAGATAATTTGCATCTTCCTCCGCCCGCAATGAGCATTTGGTCTTTCTTTTCAGTTCCGGGCTGTGCATCATATAAGTTCTTATGCACAAACACTGGATTAATTTGAAAAGAAACCGATTCGTTAAATTTTCTTGAGATCAGTAACTGCGATGTATAAGCCAATCGGTTGTTGTCCTTAAAGTTTGGAAATTCAACTTTATCAAACTTCGAAGAGTTGATATCCATGGTATTATACCCAACGATGGTGAGTGGAAATCCATCAATTTTTTGACTCACTAATAGATATTTGGCAGAAACTTCAAATGTCTTATTAAACGTATGACGAGAAACTCCCAGTGATAGCCAATCGGTTGCCCCATATATGCCACCAATTCTGGTCAACGCATTATCTAATCCAAAGAAATTATTGATTCCCTCCGTAAGATCACCAAATCGATGAGACACGAGAAAATACCATTCCCCTTGAATTGGAAGTTTCGTTGATTGCATGCTACAAACCTGCAATCCTTTGAAGGCGGCCATCTCCACTTGTTTTCCTTTTGGTTTGATGGTGTCGAGCTGACTCAATAAGTCATCTTGCGCTGAAATAATTCCAACAAATGAAAAAAGAAAAATCCAGGAGAAAAGATATTTAAAATTCATTATTTCTTATTTAGATTGAAAAGCACTGATCTAATTTTATTTCTTCCATCAAATCGTCGTAGCCAACAACTCTTCCTTTAATAGTGACTACTTGGTTTTTCTTGATTGCGTTATTTGCAGTTTGAAGTGTGCAAACTATACCGTTGTCTAATGTGATCACATTCTTATTTACATCAGCAACAATCCCTTTTACAGCCACTGCTTTTTCTAAATATTTTGTATTTGCCAAATTGGTGTTTGAGCTAAATTCTTTTGCAAGATCATTCGAACTCACCCAAAAGTTGGTTTCTTCTTTTAGCAAATTTCTGCCGCCACCATGCATTACATAGTTAAATGCGGATACTCCCACTACGACAGATAACAAAAGGACCAGTGCAATAATTCTCGATTTTTTCATCTTACTATTATTTTTAGTTAATAATTATTTTTTTCACCACTTGGTCGGCGTCATTTGCAATTTCCATAAAGTACATGCCTTTGCGTAATTCTGTCAAGTCGATGGTGTTGTTTTGATCGGTAATTTCTGTTGCTATTACTTTTAGCAACTTCGCATTCATATCATAAATGCTAATCTTATTTACCGTTATTAGATTATTTTTTGCAATAGTAAATACACCATTAGACGGGTTGGGAAAGATTGTAATGTCATTTAATGTGGTATAATCTTCAACACCCAATACCGTAGAGAATGTGAGTGTTTTACTTCCAAAAGTGGAGTGCTCAGACGTCACATTTGTTGACGGGCCTATTCCCCAAACAATATTTAAAGAATTGTTACTGTATACAAACGTATAATCTTTAGCATCACCTGTATTAAAAGGTCTTGTGTAAACCACTGTTCTTGTACTTCCTACGACATCATTACTTTGTACCGTCAAATTATTGGTCGTGTCTGTTGTTGGTACAACATGTCCCGAAGTTGTAAAATACTGATCTAGGAGTGTTGTCCCGTAGGTATTTACGTCTTTATTTACTGACATCGACGAAGTTCCGAAGCCTAATGACAGCCATTTCGTAGAAGGTCCAACCATGGTGATTGTCGCGATTGATGTTCCAGAGTCTAGACTAATTTTTACTTTCATTCCACCAATATTGGTCAGTGGGGTTTCTTTGAGTTGCGCCATGCTAAATTGCATTACACCAAAACAAAGCACTAGTAGGTAATTTTTTTTCATTGTTTTCATGATAGGTTAAGTATTAAGTTAAATTGTATTGAATTCTATTTTTGAAACAGTATTATTAATGCTGTATTTTTATTGAACGTTGCATAATCAAATGCAGTTCGGTCATCTATATCTTTGATGTTTCTGTCTGCACCGGCTTCGAGTAACAAATTTGCCAACTCATTTTTGTTAAAAAATGTTGCGTAAATTAATGCCGTTTTACCACCTTGATCAACTAAATTCAAATTTGCTTTTACTTGAATCAGTTTTTCGACAATGGCACTATTTCCTGACATGACAGCAGCCATTAAAGCGGTTCCCATTCCGGAGTTGTAATTTACATCTTTGACTTTATCTGCTAGAAATACTGCGACGTCCGTGTTACCGCGATAGCTGGCTAAAATCAGTGGACTCGAATTCTTCTCGTCAACCGAATTGATCAAGACCGGGTTCTTTTTGTAGATTTCCTGTATTTCTTGTAGATTTCCTTTTCTCGCTACATCAAAAACATTTTTGACTTGGGCATAAGCGAGAAAAGTGAAGAGCAAAAAGGAATATGTGATTGACTTTTTCATCTTTGGTTTTGTCGGTATTGTTAATGAAACAGATTGTGAAAACAAAACCCTACTGAAAATAAAATAAAAAAATATTCTTGCTAGGTAGAAAGTAGATTTATATTGAGTGAAGTACAATGTTTCCGGGCTATTTAGGAGGAAACTAAAGGATATCTTTTCCTTTTTTTTATTTATTTAGCGCTCCTGATCTTGGAATTTTTCCTGTTCCGTTTGTTGCACCATTGGTGCCCGTAGTGTCTGACGCACTACCTTTAAATTTGCCTGTGCTACAGGAAAATAGAAGTACAGTTGTCAACACCAATAAGATCATTTTATATTGTAGTAGCGTTTTCATAATAGCACCTTTTAAGTTATTATAAAGGTAGCCACGCCACTGCCTTTCCGTTATGTAACTTTCTGTCTTATTCTTATAAAATTTCTATGTTTTTACTCAAACTTTGAAGTCATGCTGCTTTGAACCATATCTACTTTATGTTATATTTGCATCTTCAAAAACAGGTATTATTATGTTTGATAATTTAAGCGATAAATTAGATAAGGCTTTTCACATCCTTAAAGGACATGGAAAAATCACGGAGGTCAATGTAGCAGAAACCCTAAAGGAAGTTCGTCGGGCGTTATTGGATGCCGATGTCAATTTTAAGATTGCAAAGGATTTTACGACTAAAGTAAAAGAAAAAGCAATTGGGCAAAATGTACTGACGACGCTGCAACCTGGTCAACTTTTGGTTAAATTGGTGAAAGACGAATTGACGGAATTGATGGGCGGTGATGTTGCTGGAATTAATCTCTCTGGAAATCCTACCGTAATTTTGATGTCTGGTTTGCAAGGTTCTGGAAAAACGACTTTCTCTGGGAAGTTGGCTAATTTTCTCAAAACGAAGAAAAGTAAAAAACCACTTTTGGTGGCGTGCGATGTTTATCGTCCGGCGGCAATCAATCAATTGCACGTGGTTGGTGATCAAATAGGTGTTGAGGTGTATTCAGAAATTGGAAATAACAATCCAGTTGAAATTTCTTTGAATGCCATTAAATACGCTAAAGAAAAAGGATACAACGTAGTGATTGTCGATACGGCGGGTCGTTTGGCGGTCGACGAAGAAATGATGAACGAGATTTCGAATGTTCATCAAGCCATTCAACCCCATGAAACTTTATTTGTGGTAGATGCCATGACAGGTCAAGATGCAGTAAATACGGCAAAAGCGTTCAATGATATTTTGAATTTTGACGGAGTTATCCTAACGAAATTAGATGGTGATACTCGAGGTGGAGCTGCCATTACTATAAAATCTGTCGTAGACAAGCCCATCAAGTTTGTTGGAACAGGCGAAAAAATGGACGCTATCGATGTGTTCTATCCTTCGCGTATGGCGGAAAGAATTCTTGGAATGGGAGACGTGGTTTCCTTAGTAGAAAAAGCGCAAGAGCAGTATAATGAAGAAGAAGCCCGAAAATTACAGAAGAAAATTGCTAAAAATGAGTTCGGCTTTGATGATTTTCTTACCCAAATTCAACAAGTGAAGAAAATGGGGAACATGAAGGATTTGGTTGGCATGATTCCAGGTGCATCCAAAGCGATGAAAGATGTTGAGATTGAAGATGATGCGTTCAAACATATCGAAGCCATTATTTACTCGATGACTCCCAAAGAACGAAGCAAGCCAGCGCTAATCGATATGAAACGCAAAACTAGAATTGCCAAAGGCTCGGGCAGAAAAATTGAAGAAGTCAACCAATTGATGAAGCAATTCGAGCAAATGAGCAAAATGATGAAAATGATGCAAGGTCCAGGAGGAAAGCAGATGATGAAAATGATGGGCGGAATGAAAGGAATGCCGTAAAACGTAGTAGGTTGTAAGTTGTAGGTTTGGGCGTGACCACAAGGGTCGGGCTTTTCGCACTCGCTTTTTTTGCTCCGCTAGCTCCACAAAAAAGAGCTCAAACAATGCTACAATCCCTCACGCAGTTTTAGGGTAACATTCCGATTAACATAGATCTTTAGTGTTTTCATTTATTTATTCAATATTCTTAAATAAAGAGACACATAAAATAGAGCGAGGAAAACTATAAAAGCCACTAACCAACAACCAACAACTTACAACCAACAACTTACAACTTACAACCTACAACCTACAACATACAACCAACAACACAACTACCATGCAACTACTAGACGGAAAGAAAACAGCAGATGATATCAAAAACGAAATCACCGCCGAAGTTGATTTAATGAAAAAAAACAACGAGAAAGTGCCTCACTTAGCGGCAGTAATTGTTGGGAATGACGGGGCAAGTTTGACCTACGTGGGTAGTAAAGTAAAAGCCTGTGAGCGCGTCGGTTTCGAGTCGACTTTGGTTAGAATGCCAAGCACTACTTCTGAAACAGAGTTGTTGAAAAAAATCAAACAACTTAACGAAGACGACAATATTGATGGATTTATAGTGCAGTTGCCGTTGCCAGAACAAATTGATACACAAAAAGTCATTATGGCGATCGATCCACGCAAAGATGTGGATGGATTTCATCCCGAGAATTTCGGTAAAATGGCGTTAGATATGACGACTTTTATTCCAGCCACACCATTTGGAATTTTAGAGTTGTTAGAGCGTTATGGCGTTGAAACCAAAGGGAAACATACCGTAGTTATTGGTAGAAGCCACATCGTCGGAAGACCAATGAGCATTTTGATGGGACGCAAAGGATTTCCTGGGAATTCTACGGTTACTTTAACCCACAGTTACACTAAAAACATTGCGCAAATTACCACGCAAGCAGATATAATTATCACGGCTTTGGGTGTTCCCAATTATCTCAAAGCGGAAATGGTCAAAGATGGCGCAGTGGTCATTGATGTGGGTATCACACGCGTGGAAGACAAAACCACCGAAAAAGGCTATCGCATTACGGGTGACGTCGATTTTGAAATGGTGAGCAAAAAGGCCTCGCATATTACGCCCGTTCCAGGAGGCGTTGGGCCGATGACGATTGCGATGTTATTGAAAAACACACTATTGGCGAGAGAACAGCGACGATTATCAATTGAATAGTTTGATTTATTGCTAACTATTCTGGAAGACTACACGACCTCGCTTAATTTCGAATAATTTTCTGTACTTCAAAAAAAGTTCCTCCTGCGATTTTTGCGAAATATATTCCTGAAGCATAGTCTGTCAGATCGATTTCGCTAGCCATTGGTTTCTCGAACAGTAACTTCCCTGTTGAATCGTAAATTGAAATAGTATAATATTCATTTGAATTTAAAGTAGTTGCCAATGAAATAGTAAACTTCCCCGTAGTCGGATTAGGAATTACGGTATAACTATTTTTAGTTTCATTTTTTATGACTGAAAGTGCTGCTTTACGACTGATATATAAGTCGTTGTTTTCCCATGAGTTCCCCAAACTTCTAACAAAAACTACCCATTCTAATTCACTTGACATAGAAGGTTGTACGCTTGAATACAAGGGTTCATTGAGGTCGGAAATTTCTTGTAATGTGCTGGAGCTAAAGGCATCCGCCACGGTACTTCTCTCTAACTGGTTTATAGCAATATCAAGTTCTATATTACTTATCCCAAAGAAGAAAGTAAGATCATCTTTTGAAATTTGACCTGGTGTAGTACTTGAAGTGGGAGTAAGTAATGTCCCTACAAAATCAAACGAATTGGAGCTGGTTCGATTAAAAGTAATTACACCATAATCAGTCGAATAGAGTATTAATTCAGTTTGAGATGCATTTAACGAAGCTCCCGAAATAAAACCTAAGGTTATTCCATTTAAGATAATTTCCTGAGGTGTGCCAAAAGGTTGTTCCAATGAATTTCTTTGATAAAAATATAGTTTATTTCCAAACGAATCAAAAGTTGTAGCATAAGCTTCCATTTCATTTTCAGAAAGCCAAATAGACAGTGGGGCAACAATATTTATTGGCGCGAGTGTTGGAGTTTGAAATGGACTATCAACATTGGCTCTTTCTGAATAATAGAGCAGCAAATTGTTTACATCCAGTCCATTTGTATAATAAAGTCGTAGTCCATCACTTGAAATCCACGGATATGCATCACCCACGCCAGCAGTATTTATTTCACTTAATGCTCTTGTGTCCTCATATCCAAGAACAATATCATCGGTGCTTCTAGGTGAAAAATCAGTACCGCGACTGTCTTGCTTTTGTTGACTTTTAGGAAACCCATTGGCGTCTAGTAGATTTTTTCTTCCGTTCACTTTGCTGTTTTGCGAAAAGGAAGAAATAGAAAGGCAGAGAATGAGTATTGAGGATAAAAATTTCATTTGATCAGGATTTAATTGGGTGAAGAATTCTGCGGAAGCTTGCTAATATAATTTAATATTTTCAATAGTCACCTTTTTTCTTATACCGCGGATCATCCCGTTTGATGAATTCTGTTCGTCTTTTTGGTGCATCCGTTTGCGTTTGACTTTTTTCCGTTTTGCTTCGAGTTGGCAAGCTTGCTTCTTCTGTTTTACTAGAAGGCTCGATCAGTTGATTGAGTTCTGCGATTTCAGCTTCTGTCAATTCACGGTATCTGCCAACAGGAATATCGAGCGAAATATTAATAATCCGAATTCTTTTTAACGCCGTCACCTCATACCCCAAATACTCACACATTCTTCGAATTTGACGGTTGAGTCCTTGCGTCAGGATAATTTTAAAATTGTATTTGCTGATTTGTTCGACTTTACATTTCCGTGTAATGGTATCTAAAATCGGAACGCCGTTCCCCATTTTTTCTATAAAGCGATCGGTGATGGGTTTGCTTACCGTGACGGTATATTCTTTTTCGTGGTTGTTTCTGGCGCGTAGTATTTTATTGACGATATCACCATCGTTGGTCATAAAAATTAATCCTTCGCTGGCTTTATCAAGGCGCCCAATGGGGAAAATACGTTTCGGATAATTGATATAATCGACGATGTTATCGCGGACTTCTAAATTGGTCGTGCATTCAATACCGACGGGTTTGTTGAAAGCCAGGTAGATGAGCTTTTCGGTATTATCCCTAATGAGTTTTCCATCGATGCGGACTTCGTCGTTTCGAGAGACTTTGGTTCCCATTTCAGGAACAATGCCGTTGATGGTAACACGACCGTCTTCGATGAGTTTGTCGGCTTCACGGCGGGAGCAAAAACCAGTTTCGCCAATGAATTTGTTGAGTCGTTTAAGGGAATCTTCCATGGGGTAAATTTAGGGTTTTTCTTGGAATTTGAGACTATGAGATAATAAGACTGTAAGACAATTGGACAATAAGACTGTAAGATTTTGATTGATGGTAAAGTCTTGAGTCTTACAATCCTAAAATCTTACAGTCTAGTAGTCTATTCCCTAGCCCTGATGATTTAGCTTCGCTCAATTCGGCTGCGCCTCGGGTGATATTAAGAGGAGACCCGAGACCAAAGGTCGAATTGTATGGAGCGCCAGCGTAATAAAAGTCCAGTGGACTTCAGGTACTTTGAGTTCTTCTATTGAAAACAAAAATTCCAATTGTTATCGGAAGTCCTAGCCCTGATGGTAATGAAAATCCTTTTGTGACGTTGTACGGCACAAAAGATTGTAATGTACAGCAGGATTAAGCTTCTAATAAAAACGCAACAATTCTTTGATTGACTTCCTCATCGTGCAGACTGTGCCCCAATCCATTAGTCGGAATGAGTGTGGCGGATTTCCAAGTCGATGCCAGTTTTTTTGCTTCTTCAAATAAGACTACGGTATCGTCATTGTCATGAATAATCAAGCCTTGTGCTTGGGAAGTTTTAAGGAATGCTTGCCCCGAAAAATCATCAATATCGATTTGAAAACGTTCTTTGGTATAGTGGTAAAAGGCCTTTTTGATTTTATTATTAAGACTCAGCAATTTCAAATAATTATGAAGTATGATACTAAAATCGGATGGCGCGCCCAGCAACACCATTTTATGTAGCGATGGATTTCCGTACTGATGTTGGTGGTAGATTGCCGTGATGCCACCCATAGAATGCCCAATGATGTGTTTGGGCTGGTACTTTTGAATCACTAATTCGGCAAAGGATGCGTATAAAGGCACATTAAATTCTTTTCCACTGGATAACCCGTGTGCTGGAGAATCGACTGCTATGATGGTATTGCCTGTTTTTAGGAGTAGTGGAAGTAGTTTTTCCCAGCGCGACGAATTGCTTTCCCAACCATGCAACAGTAGCACTACGGTGTCATTTCCTTGCCAACGATAGGTTTGTATAGCATGTCCATCAAGATTCAGCTTTTCCTGATTGGAAGCTTGAAGTATTTCGGGTAAGTTTTCTAATTGTAGTTTCCCTGATCGTGGATTGCTAAAGAAAACATATGCCATTTGAAAAGCCTTGCTCGGCGCCACATAACTAAGGACGTTGATATAGAAACCAACGGACTTAGTTAATAAGAATGCCTTTATTTTTTTCATAAAAAAAAGCCCCGAATTCGAGGCTTGTTATTTTAGATCAATGCGAATAATTTATCCATTTTCTCTCTTTCTTCTTCTGCCAATGAACTGTCGACTAGAATTCTACCAGAGTGTTCATCGGTGATGATTTTCTTTCTACCGGCGATTTCTACTTGTGTTTGTGGTGGAATGGTAAAGAACGAACCAGCAGATGCACCTCTTTCGATAGAAACTACGGCTAAACCATTTCGAACGCTAGAGCGGATTCTTTTGTACGCTTTTAATAAACGCTCGTCAATTAATCCTTCAAATTCCAATGATTTTTCTGTTAGAAAAGCTTCTTCTTTTTGTGTTTCAGCCATGATATCACTTAATTCCGCTTTTTTGTGTTTTAAGTGAGACATTTTCGCTTCTAATTTTTCTTTAGAGCTATTGATAGCGTCTTTTTTGTGCTCCATCGTCGCTTTCAATTCCTTCATTTGCTTTTCAGCCAATTGAATTTCCAATTCTTGAAATTCCACTTCTTTGGTTAATGAATTGAATTCTCTATTGTTTCGAACGCTATCTTGTTGTTTGGTATATTTTTTAATTGCCACTTGGTGGTCTTCTACCGCATTCTTTTTTACTTTGATTTGTTCTTCAATCTGTTCGAGGTCTTTTTTCAATTTATCTTGACGCGCCAAAAGCCCAGCCACTTCATCTTCTAAGTCTTCTACTTCCAAAGGCAATTCACCTCTCACATTTCTGATTTCATCAATTCGAGTGTCAATGAGTTGCAAGTCGTACAACGCTCTTAATCTCTCTTCTACATTTAGTTCTTTTGTATTCGCCATAATAATTATAAGTACTTAACAGGATTTGTATTTTCTTCTGATAAAACGATTCCGCCTAGCGGCAAGATGGCTGCAAAATTAGGAATTTTTTTCTGAAGAAAATCAACAATATAATTTTTTGTGTAACGTTCGCTTTCAAAATGTCCAATATCTGCTAAAAGCAACTGATTTTCAGCCTCATAGAAGTTGTGATACTTTAAATCTGCAGTTAAAAAAGCATCCGCACCAGCACGAATAGCATTCTTAATTGCAAAACTTCCTGAACCGCCTAAGACAGCGACTTTATTTATTTTTTTATTGGTGAATTCGCTATGTCGGATCGCCGGTGTTTGCATTTTCTCTTTCACCATCAACAAGAATTCTGTTTCTGTCAAAGGTTTTTCTAGTGTTCCTATTGCTCCTAAACCGATGTTTTGATGATGATTTTGAAGTTCATAAATTTCATACGCTACTTCCTCATACACGTGACTTTGAAACAGTGCTTTGAGAATTTTTGATTCTAGTTGTTTTTCGAAAGTGACTTCAATTTTAATTTCGTCGTTTTCAACAAATTCGAATCGCGCTCCGATTTCAGGATTGCTATTTTCGTTGCCCATGTAGGTTCCGATTCCTTTCGAGTTGAAACTACAGTTTTCATAATTGCCGATCATTCCTGCACCAGCATCAAATAAGGCATTGCGCACTTGTTCCGCATTTTCTGGAATTGTATAGGTTACTAATTTTCTGATGAAATTTGATTTTGGGATTAGGATTTTAATGTCCTGCAAACCAATTGCTGTCGCAAAAATATGATTGACTCCTTTTGGATGATTATCTAAAGCGGTATGAACGGCATAGATGGCAATGTCATTTTTGATGGCTTTAATTAAAGAGCGTTCAACGTAATTTGAGCCTGTGATTTTCTTCAATCCAGAAAATACAATAGGATGGAAGCAAACCACGAGATTGCATTTTTTGGAGATTGCTTCGTCAATCACACTTTGCAACGCATCATGACAAACCAAAATTCCGGTAACGTCGTTGTCTTTGTTTCCTGTTAGTAAGCCTACATTGTCAAAATCCTCGGCATAAGCCAAAGGTGCCATTTCTTCTAGTATAATAAGGATATCTTTAATTTTCATCGGTTTGTTTTTAACTGCAGATTCGCAGATTATCTATAAAAAAAATCTGCGAATCTGCGGTAATTATTTTTAAGTTGACCAGACATTTAAGTATTCTTTGATGGTCCAGATATCGTTCACTTTTTCAAACAAAAGATAACTGCTGCTGTTATGCTCAATGCTTCGGTAAAAAGCTACTTTTACTAAGGCAAACTTATTCTCTGAAAAATAAATCGGTTTGCTCACAATCATCAATCGCTGGTTGTTTTCGCCATATTTATCGGAGACTGCTTTGTATTCTTCGAAAGATAGACAATTATTGACTTTCTTCTTTAGGTACTGATTTTGGTTATCGAATAGCAAATCGTACGCTGCGGACCAGTTTTCATCGATATTGCTGACGATTTGTTTTTTAATTTCGTCTGCATTTTTTTTAAGGAAATCACTTTTTGAAATGACTTCAAGCACTTCTTCGTTGTTTGGCGCTTTCTTGCAATAGAAACTCAGCAATTGCAATCGACCTTTGGCAATTACTTTTTCATTAGCGTAATACTTTGTAAAAACAGATTTTAGAATGGCGGCATTGTCATTTTCTTGAGCGAAAACTCCTATCGACAGTAGTAAAAAAAAGAAAATAAATTTCTTGACTTTAAGATTCATGGCGCGGTGTATTTGATAATTATTTTCTTTCAAAGATAAAAAAAACGCTACTTTCGTACTATGATTTTTTTGAGAAAAATACTTTTCCCATTCGCCATTTTGTACGGTTGGATTACGCAGTTTCGGAACTTTCTGTACGACAAAGGAATACTAAAATCGTATTCGTTCGACATTCCGGTGATTGCAGTTGGAAATTTGAGCGTTGGCGGAACAGGAAAAACACCACAAATAGAATATATTATTCGATTGCTTTCGGCCGACAATAAGGTCGCAATGTTAAGTCGAGGTTACAAACGTAAATCAAAAGGCTTTCTATTAGCGAATGAACATTCAACTGCTGTGACCTTGGGCGATGAGCCTTACCAGATGCATCTTAAATTCCCAGATATTCAAATTGCCGTTGATGCGGATCGGAAAAACGGTATTGAACAGTTACTTTCTCAAGAAGCCAAGCCAGAAGTTATTGTTTTAGACGATGCCTTTCAACACCGAACAGTTCGGGCTGGCTTCTACATTTTACTCACCACTTATGAAGAGTTGTATGTTGATGATTACCTTCTTCCAACAGGGAATTTAAGGGAAAGTAAGTCTGGCGCCCATCGCGCAGCTATGATTATTGTGACCAAATGTCCAACAACGATTTCGGAATCGGAGATGCAAGTCGTAAAAGATAAGTTGAACATTGGTAAACCTATATTTTTTAGTACAATTTCCTACGATGATTCTGTTTATTCTTTGGAATCTTCTTTAAAGGTTCATGAATTGCAATCCATTCCAAAATTACTCGTTGCTGGAATCGCAAAACCCAAACCATTTTTTGCATATTTGCAAAACGAAGGCGACGAAATGATGGAGTTTCCAGATCATCATCATTTTAGTGATAGCGACATTGATACAATCAAAAAAAGAGCAGGAAATAAACGCGTCATTACAACTGAAAAAGATTTTGTTCGATTAAAGGAACACTTGCCTTCAAGTCAATTATTTTATTTACCAATCAAAACAAAGCTGGTCGCTGATGGCGATCAATTAGACCAAATCATCATAAATTATGTGGGAAAAAGTACAAGAAACTGTTAGTTATATTCAATCAGCAACCCATTTCACTCCAGAATACGGTGTTATTTTAGGATCCGGTTTAGGTAGCTTTACGGATGACATCCAAGTAGAGTATACGCTTCCCTATACTGCTATTCCGAATTTTCCTGTTTCGACTGTTGAAGGTCACAAGGGCGCTTTGGTTTTTGGAACGATTGGGTCAAAGAAAGTGGTTGCCATGCAAGGACGTTTCCATTTCTATGAAGGCTATTCGATGAAAGAAGTGACTTTTCCAGTTCGCGTTATGAAGTATCTCGGCGTTCAAAAACTGATTGTCTCTAATGCCTCGGGTGGCGTGAATGATGCGTATAAAGTAGGTTCTATTGTATTAATTAAGGATCATATCAATATGATGCCGGAACATCCATTACACGGAAAAAATGAAGGTCGATTTGGTCCACGATTCCTGAATATGAGCGAGCCATATAGTCGCGCTATGATTAGTAAAGCGAAAGCATTAGCTCAAAACTTAGGTATTGAAGTTCACGATGGTGTTTATCTTGGACTACAAGGACCAACCTTTGAAACCATTTCCGAATATCGAATGGTAAAAATACTAGGTGCTGATATGGTTGGGATGTCAACGGTTCCTGAAGTTATTGTGGCCCGTCACATGGATATGGAAACCTTCGGAATATCAGTGATTACCGATATGGGGAACGAGGACAATATTGAAACGGTAAGTCATGCCGAAGTCTTAGAGGCCGCAAGAAAAGCGGAACCACATGTTCGCACTTTAATCAAAGAATTGATACAAACTTACTAGGCTTCTTCTGCTAGATTGTTCGCAATGATGCGATAGAAGTCGGCGGGATCGAAAGGTTTGGTAATCACATCATCCATTCCGTAGGACAATAACATTTCTCGATTTTCATTTAAAGAAATGGCAGTAAGCGCAATGATTTTAATTTTTTTGTCAAATGTCCGGATGGTTTGAGTGGCAATCGTTCCGTTGATTCCTGGTAAATGAACATCCATTAAGACCAGGTCGTACGTATTATTTTTTACTGCCTCGATGGCATCTTCACCATTATCAATCACATCATTGCAAATCATTCCTTTATTTTCGACCATTCTTTTGGTAATCATTTGATTGATTTTGTTGTCTTCAATCAAAAGCACCACTTTACCATTTAGAATAGCGTCGTTTTGTTCGCTTATTTTTTCTTCTACTATTTGTTCATCTGCTCCAATTTTGAAGCTTAGATCAAATGTGAAAGAAGATCCTTTTCCGACTTTACTTTCTAGTATTATTTTGCCACCAAGAATATCCACTAGCTTTTTGACAATCGTCAAGCCCAGTCCGGTTCCACCATATTTTCTATTGATTTCAATCGAGCCTTGGGAAAAACTTTCAAAAACAGATTCTATTTTTTCTTCTGGAATTCCAATACCGGTATCTACAATTTTGAAGTGAATCGACGTAAATTCTTCATTAATTTCATTCACATCAAGAATGACTTTTACCTCACCATTCTTAGTGAATTTCAGTGCATTATTAATCAAATTAAGGAATATCTGAGAAAGTTTAGTTGGATCTCCAATTAAGAAATCTGGAATGGTCGGGTCTATTTCAATGGTAAAAGTATTGTTATTAATCGAGGCCAGTTCTTTGAGTGAATTTTGAATATTCGACAACAATAATTTCAAATTGAAATTCAAATTTTCAGTTTCTATTGCATTCGATTCAATTCTATTGATTTCAAGAATTTCATTAATAAAAGTAAGCAGATAATTACCAGAAAACTTGAGTGAAGTCAAGTAATTCATCTGACTTGGTTTTGGATTTTCTTCCAATAACAAATGCGTAATTCCATTGATTGCATTCAGAGGCGTTCGCAGTTCATGGCTCACCGTAGATAAGAATTCAGCACGCGCTTTTGAAGCTTTTTCGGCTTTTTCTTTAGCAATCTGCAGTTCGTTGTTTTTTTCCTTTAACAACATATTTGATTGGTTTCTGATGATGTTGTTCTTGTAAAGCGACAAGCTTAATAATGAAAGAATGGTTATTAAAGCAATGGCTAGTATACTAATCAATTTAGCCACTTTATTGGCTTTTTGTTGTTCTTTGTTTTCTTTGTCAAGCTGTTCAATGGTTTTTAATCTTTCACTGTCCTTAAATGCGGCATAGTCTTCCGTTCCTAACTTTTTAATATTGAGTAATGCAATACTATCCTTAAGTATCAGATAACCTTTCAAGTATTGATGTGCTTTATTGATATTCGAAAGCTTTTCATAGGTTTTGCTCAGTGCTAAGAGGATCTCTGACTTCTGTTCGAAATTTTTGTCTTTTGCATTGAGCGCCAAAGCGCGTGCTAGGTAATTTAATGCTAAATTACTTCGATCATTGGCGAGCTCAATAGTCCCGATTTGATATAATGCCTCTGCTTTTGTACTAGAAAAGTCATTGGTGTCTGGTTTTGCAATGATTTGATTAAAAATTGGAATTGCCTGCAGGTATTGTCCTTTCGCTTTGTATACGATTCCTTTTTGCAAATTGAGCAACTCAATGGCATCCGGAATTTTAATTGTTTGAAAAATAGTTTTGGCTTTATCAAAATTATTATCTGCAACCAAATAGTTCTCTTTTTCCATAAAACAAAGCCCTAATTGGTAGTAGCAATAGGCTTGTTGACTTGAAGGTTTTAAAGTGTTGTATAAAGAGACGCTCTTGTAATAAGATTCAATCGCATCATCAAATTTCTTGAGCTCAAAATATATTCCACCAATCAGTGCGTTTGCATTGGCTTCTGATTTTACATCTTTAACTTGATTTGCATAGTCGATGGCTTTTTGCGCAAAATTGAGGGAGAACTTATAGTTGTTGGTTTTGATATTAAAGTTAGAAAGCTCAATATAATAAGCAATACTATCCACTTTGGAAGCATTTTTTTCTTTCTTTTGAGCAAAAGCAAAAGAACTTAGAAAAAATAATAATAATAGATGCCTCATAAATAATGCTTGATTTTTTTCAAGGCCTTAAATATAGCAATTTTATTTTGCAGTCGTGTAAAGAATCAAGTCAATTATTCGGGAGGAATACCCAATTTCATTGTCATACCACCCCACCACTTTGACCATCCTGTCTATAACGGAGGTCAACTGAGCATCAAATAAACAAGAATTTCTATTTCCAATGATGTCAACAGAAACAATTGGGTCTTCGGTATAAGCTAATATTCCCTTCAATTCATTTTCAGAAGATTTTTTAAAAGCGCTATTAATTTCTTCAATACTGACTTGCCTTTTTACATAACAAGTAATATCAGTCAAAGAGCCGTCTGGTACTGGAACGCGGATGCCACTTCCTCCAATTTTCCCTTCAAATTCCGGAAAAATTTTGGTTAACGCTTTGGCAGCTCCTGTTGTGGTTGGCACGATGGATTGACTTGCACCGCGAGCGCGACGTAAATCTTTATGCGGTTGATCGTGCAAACTCTGGTCGGTGGTGTAAGAGTGAACGGTCGTGATATAAGCTTGTTCGATTCCACACAATTCGCTAATGATCTTGATCATCGGTGCCGCATTGTTGGTGGTACAACTCGCATTCGAAATTATCTTTTCAGTACCGTCGAGTATCGATTCGTTTACGCCCAGCACAACGGTTTTGATAGTATCGACTTCCGAAGGCGCTGATAAAATTACCTTTTTTGCGCCTACAGTAATATGCGCACTGATCTCATCAAAAGTTTTGTATTTCCCTGTTGATTCAATCACTACATCAATGGCAAAGGAATCCCAATTTAAATTGGAAATATGTTTCTCATGAAAAAACAAATAGGGTTTGCCATTTACGATAATTGAATTTTTATCAAATGAACATTCAAAGGGCAAAACCCCATGAATACTGTCGTATTTAATCAAATGCGCCATGGTTTTATTATCCGCAATGTCATTAATTGCAACGACTTCTATCGATGGGTGATCGAGCAGTAATCGGAATAAACTTCTGCCGATTCTTCCAAAACCGTTTATGGCGATTCTCGTTTTTTTATTCATTTAAAATTTAAAATTTAGCATTTAAAATAATTAAAGAATATGCTTAGCTGCTTTATAAGACGAACGCACTAAAGCGCCACTTTCGACATGGCGGAAGCCCATTTCTAAGCCAATTTTTTGGTATTTTTCAAACTGCTCTGGACGGATAAATTCCTTTACGGGTAAGTGTTTTTTACTAGGTTGTAGGTATTGACCAATGGTAACCACATCAACATTGACATTACGAAGATCTTGCATGGTTTGAATCACTTCTTCCTCCGTTTCCCCCAAGCCGAGCATGATTCCGGATTTGGTTCTGTTAATTCCTTTTTCTTTTAAATAACGCAACACTTCCAAACTGCGATCGTATTTCGCTTGAATGCGCACTTCGCGAGTCAATCTTCGAACCGTTTCCACATTGTGTGAAACGACTTCTGGATTGGCTTCCACAATGCGATCTAAATGTCTTTCGTTGCCTTGAAAATCTGGAATTAAGGTTTCTAGAGTTGTTTCAGGATTCATTCGTCGAATGGCTTTTACGGTTTCAATCCAAATGATCGATCCACCGTCTTTCAAATCGTCACGGTCTACGCTGGTAACAACCGCATGTTTGATATTCATAATTTTTATAGAACGCGCCACTTTTTCTGGTTCATCCCAATCTACCGTCTCTGGTCGACCCGTTTTAACACCACAAAATCCACAAGAACGCGTGCAAATATTTCCCAATATCATAAAGGTGGCTGTTCCTTCGCCCCAGCATTCGCCCATATTTGGGCAACTTCCGGAGGTGCAAATCGTATTGAGTTGATATTTATCAACCAAGCCTCGAAGTTCAGTATATTTTTCTCCGATGGGCAATTTTACTTTTAGCCATTTGGGTTTACCCACAGGTAAATTATCATCTATAACACTTTCCATAGCCACATTTTTTGAAGCACAAAGATAGGAAATAGGAATTAGGATTTTAGATTTTTAAATTGGTGTTTTTTAGGAGCTTTTTCCTGCTGTTTGCTCTATCTTTTGCGCCAAAAGTGGGGCGCAAAAGGATGCCGCGGCCATCAGGGCTAGGGCAGTTGCTAAAGGAAGAAAAACAGATTACGTACTGTTAGTTGTTCAAATTCATGACTTCTTTGATGAAGTCAACTTCTTGATCGGGAGTCAATATGATTTTTTGCTGATCGTTTGTAGTGATCAAAACCGTATGACTTCTTTGCGATGCGTACCAAGTCATATCTCCAAATTCTTTGTTCCAAAATTTCCCAAAGTAGCCAAATAATCCGCCAACGCCAAAGGTTCGGACTGCCCATCTTAATTTGCTGCTTTCGACTGGTGTTGCACTAATAATTTGACTTCTATCGATAACAACGTTTTTAAATGGTCTTTTGATAATGAGACTGTTTTTATTGATTTCGTATGACTTTGGACTGAGGCCATAACACAAAATATAGGTTGCCAATATAAAAATGTCAACAAAAATGGGGACATAACTTTTAATGCCTTGCGAAAAAAATAATGGTCCGAACCCAATGACAAGGAACAGAATGGTAATTCCAACAGTCAGAGAAATTGTTAACTTATCTAAAGAAGCTTTGAAAATCATCTTATACTATTTTAAGTGTTGCTATTCTACAAAATCCATTTCCGTGTTGTGCGTTTCTTTGATGGTGTAAATGGCATAAAAGCCAATACCAAATACCACAAAGCCAACAACTGCTGCGGAGAAAATTACTGTATTGGTTTTTTTTAGAAAGTCAAATCCAAGGAGCATGACTGGCAACATCCCACGGACCATATTTGGAATCGTGGTAGCAGCTGTACTGCGAATATTAGTTCCGAATTGTTCTGCTGCCACCGTGACAAACATTGCCCAAAATCCAGTTCCCAATCCAATCCACGCACAATAGAAATAGTACATGTTCTCAGATTTGGGACCGCTAAACAATAAAAGCATCACCCCAAGAAGTGTAAAGCCCATCATCAAAAACATGGTTTTTTTTCTGGAAGCCAAGCGATGTGAAATAAAACCGCTCGAAAAATCGCCTATCGACGCAAAAAGATACGACCACAGAATGGCTTTTCCGGGAACCAAGGTTTTGATTCCCATTTCAGGTGCAAATTGGTTCGCCATCAAAACCAAAATACCAATGCAAAACCAAATCGGTAGGCCAATTGCAATGCATTTTAAGTATTTTATCAAACGTGTTTTATTGCTGAAAAAAGAAAAGAAATTTCCTTTTTTTACCGCCGCATTTTGTTTTACCGCATGAAAAATGCCGCTTTCTGCCACGCTAATTCGCAAGACAAGTAATGCCAAACCTAAACCGCCACCAATAAAGTAGGCGGTGGTCCAATTGCCCGCTAATTCAACAGTAAGTTGCGCCACTACTGCGCCCAAAATTCCAAATCCTGCGACCAATGAGGTTCCGATCGCACGCAGTTCTTTTGGTAGCGTTTCTGAAACTAATGTAATTCCAGCGCCTAATTCGCCTGCCAAACCCACGCCTGCGATAAATCGCAATATGGCATACGTTAATACAGGATCCGCAAAATGCATTTGAGGTAAAAATCCGCAGGCAATGTTTGCTAAAGAATAAACGAGAATGGAACCAAATAGCACCGACAATCTGCCTTTCTTGTCGCCCAGAATTCCCCAGAGAATTCCGCCGATAATCAAACCAGTCATCTGAAAACTGAGGATATAAGTCCCAGCCACATCCACGTCAAGTCCCATTGATTTTAAGCTAGGAACCCGAACAATTCCGAAAAGAAGTAGATCATAGATATCAACAAAGTAGCCTAAAGCGGCAACAATTACGGGAAATCCTAGCAAGTGTTTTAGTTTTTCTTGCGTTGTAAAATGTTTCATAACGGTAGTGACAATAAATTCAAATGTATTAAAAATGGAAATAAATTAGATCTTAGGAATGCAATATTCTGGCTTTTAAGAATTCAATTCTTGTGAAGTTGCTATATTTGTACAAGAAAATTCAAAAAAAAAGTAAAAATGAAGAACACATTAATAGCATTCGTTGTTGCCTTAACCATGGCAAATTTTAATACTGCAAGTGCACAAATTAACTTAGGTGAAAGAGCGTTAGGGGCAGTTCAAAAAGGTTTGAGTGGCTTTATGTTTTCTGATGCAGATGCTGCTGCTTTATCTAAGCAAGCGGTCGATAAAATGGATGTGGAGAATACTGTTGCTGGACCAAAAGATCCTTATAGTGTTCGATTGAATAAAGTATTCGGTAAACATTCTAATGAAGATGGATTGTCACTTAATTATAAAGTCTATTTAGTAAAAGATGTGAATGCGTTCGCCACTGCAGACGGAAGCGTGCGTGTTTTTTCAGGATTGATGGATATCATGGATAACAATGAATTACTTGCCGTTATTGGTCATGAAATTGGTCACGTTGCCAATCACGATTCGAGAGACGCGATGAAAGCTGCGTATCAGAAAGAAGCCTTGATTGATGCTGCGGCGTCGCAATCTGATAAAGTAGCGGCGGTGACTGATAGTCAATTGGGAAAAATTGCAAATTCACTCATAGATAGCAGACACAGCAGACAACAAGAAACCGATGCGGATACATTTTCGTATGATTTCATGAAGAGAAATGGCTACAACGTCAATGCGGTTGAATCGGCATTTAACATTTTAGCCAAAATGAGTGAAGGGCAGGATTCGTCGTTTATTACCAAGATGATGAGTTCGCATCCGGACCCAAGAGATCGAGCTATTAAAGCCAAAGCACGAGCAGAGCAGGATGGTTTGTATAAAGCGTATGTAAAGGAAGTACCAAAGCCAAAAACTACTACAAAGAAAACCCCTACGAAGAAGAAAACCCCGAAAAAGAAAAAAAAATAAAGACATGGAAGTAAAAGACAGTAATGGAAATCTTCTGAACGATGGAGATTCCGTAACGGTGATCAAAGACTTAAAAGTTCGCGGTTCATCTGACGTGATTAAAAGAGGCACCATGGTCAAAAATATTCGGCTTACGGACGATCCTGCGGAAATCGATTGTCGCGTTAATAAAACTGCGATGGTTTTAAGAACTGAATTCGTGAAGAAAGCATAGAAAAAGCAGCATGAAAATGCTGCTTTTTTCGTTTACTGCTTTTTTACTTTGATGGGCAGTCGATATAAAGTTCTGACATTTCGCCCGTCTTTGATTCCGGGTTTCCACTTCGTTCGAATTGATTGCAAAACCCGTATCGCTTCTTTATCTAAAATTGGTGTCGCGCTTCGTATTACTTTTATGTCGGTCATGTTGCCATCTTTTTCGATGACAAAGGAAAGATAAACGGTGACGGTTTCTTCGACTTCAAAAGCTTCAAACTTTTTTCCTACGGATGCGTAAAATGCCTCCAATCCACCTGGAAATTCGGGTAATTTATCTACAGTTATTGTAGTATTTAATATATCCTCTGAAATTTCTGAGTTTGCAAGGTTTCTTCCTTTTTCAATTTCAGACTGCGTGTTAGTTCCTTCCTTACCATTGTTCTCACCTTCTTCTGCATTTGATATTTTGGTCGTAGTAGCGGTTGTAGTAATTTCTGGAGTTGCCGCTGCAGATTTTACAATTTCTGGATTCACCAACGTTTTCTTATCGACCTCTGTCGACGGTTCTTTTGTGGCGATTGCAACAGCAGATTTTTCAGGCAATTTCGGTGGCGTAGGCTGATAGTTGGAAACTTGAATCACTGGATATTCCAACACAGGCGCAGTCAGAGGATGTTCCTGGTTTGAACTAAAACTGCTAACTAACATTGGAATGGTAAAGATTGTTGCAATGACAGTCAATCCTAAGCAAAAAGCTAATAAGGTCGTCTCGTCGCTTTTTTGACGCAATTGAAAAGCACCATAACTTTGGTTTTTGTTTTCAAATACGAGGTCAATCCATGATTTGGAATAAATACTAAATTTTGACATAATTCAAAAGTTTAATGGTTACGTATTTATTCTTTCATAGGAGTGCTTTTTTGTTACAACGTGAGGAGATGGGAAAATATTGTTTGGTTGTTTAATCGGTGAATTGTTGAATCGTTTAACCGATGAATCGTTTAATCGGTGAAATGTTTGAACGTTTAAATGTTGACTTGTTGAATCGTTTAACCGATGAATAGTTTAATCGGTGAAATGTTTGAACGTTTAAATGTTGACTTGTTGAATCTTGGGATTGTTTGGTCGTTAAAAGGAAAGTACTTGGAAGGATGATTTCCCTAGCCCCGACAGAAGAGGAAAACCTTTTGCGGTGGAGTTTTTTGTCATTTTGCTTTGTTCTCGCGCCGCAAAAGTTTGGGAACGGATGGCGGGAAATAGCTCCTGCAAAAAAACAAATTACAATAAATCTAATTTTCGATTAAACAATTAATGATTCCACGGTTAAACATGTTCTCGATTTAACGCTTGTTCTCGATAATTTCCGCCAATAATTTCTTGGCGCGCAGCAGTTTTATTTTGATGTTGTTCAGGGGTTCACCCAATTCGTCTGCGATTTCTTGATAACTCATTTCTTGGAAATAGCGCAATTGAATGACTTCTTGATAATGCGGTTTTAGCTCTTTGATGTTACGAAGTAACTGTGATAAATTTTGCTCTGTGATAATCTTATCTTCTGCTGAAGGTGCGGTATCTGCAATATTGTAGGCTTGGTAGTCATTTTCGTCGGAATAGTCTACAAATAGGGATGACTTTCTTTTGCGAAGCATGTCAATATGCACATTTTTCGCGATGGCAATCAACCAAGTATTAAACTGAAATTCGGGATTGTAAGTGGCAATTTTATCAAATGCTTTGGCGAAGGTTTCGATCGTGATGTCTTCGGCATCGGTTTCGTTTTCGGTGCGTTTGAGCATAAAACCGTATACTTCATTCCAATAATGATCTAACAGAAAGGTGAAGGCTATTTGATCGCCCAACTTTGCTAATTCAATATTTTTTGTTATTTCCAATGTACTGGTTTGGCAACAATATTAGTAATAAAAATATTCATTTGTGTAAATAAAAGCACAATTTCAAGAATGGGAAACCAATACATCACATCTTTTTCCTTCAATTTCCCAGCAGAAAAGCCAAGTGACATCCAGGCGAAAAGATAACGAAATCCAATGAGACTGGTTACGATAATCCACTGAAATTGAAACACTAAAAGCAATATCGGCAAAATAAAAAATAGCACTTGCGAAAAATGAAAAATGCCCAATTGCATCTTATCAAACGATTTGTAGTAGGACGCCGTAGTAATGTGTCTTCTTTTCTGCACAAACCACTCTTTGAAAGTTGTTTTGGGCTGCGAATAAGTGAAACTCTCCGGTGAACAACAGATGGTGGTATTACTCCCTTTGGCCGCTTGGTTGATAAATAAGTCATCGTCGCCAGAGCGAATTTTCATATGATCAATAAAACCATTGACGTTGAAGAATTCCTCTTTTTTATAGGCCATATTTCGACCGACTCCCATATACGGTCGCCCCATTTTTGCCCATGAAAAATAATTTACGGCGGTCACTAGTGTTTCAAATCGAATTAATTTATTCAAAAACGATCCTGCGATTTTTTCATAAGCGCCATAACCCAGCACAATTGTTTTCTGTGCCGTAAAATTACTACTCATTTCCTTGATCCAGTTTTTTGAAGTAGGATAACAATCTGCATCGGTAAATAATAAATATTCTTTCTTCGCGGCTTTTATTCCGAGGGTTAACGCAAACTTTTTATTGCCCCAAAAAGCTTCGTTATTGACTACTTTTACCAGACGAACATTGGCATATTTTTTTTCAAATTCTTCAAAAATATCCAGTGTACTGTCGCTCGAAGCATCATCAATCAGGATAATTTCAAAATCTGGGTAATCTTGCTCCGCCAAAAGGGGAACAAATTTTACGACGTTTTCCTCTTCGTTTTTAGCGCAGACAATGACTGAGATTGGTATTTTCTTAGGATTGGTTTTTGGACAGTGGACGAATGCAAATTTTCCGAAAACAGCCACGTAGTAGCACAATTGAATTGCAACAATACCAATAAATAGATAAAAAATAAAAGTCAACATAGTACTCAATGGTTTCTTAAAAACGTGTGCAAAGGTAGGAATTCAATATTAAATTTTGAATCATATTAGAAGCGTATTTAATAATTTTCTTGCGCGAAGTTTTTAGGAGCTTCATCCAGCTGTCCATTACACCCGAGCGAAGCGAATTGACCGAACACAGAATCAAAAATTATTATTTTGTGAGGTAATCTTTTGCTCCAAAAGAATGTCGCAAAAGGATGCCATTGCCATCTGGGCTTGGGCAGTTGGGGTATTAGCAAATCTACCTTTGAAAAGTACGCGTTTGGCAATTCTTAGGTAAAGATTAGCTTTTTTTCAAAACCTGAGGTTTTTTGTTTTTCAAAGAATTTTCAATTGAACTTTGGTGCAGGATTACGGGCGTGATCCTGAGTTGGGGAGTCGTTACAACAAATCCTTTCCATTTTTTCAAAATGGAAGATCTTTTTATTACAAAAGAATTTCAAGTGAATTTTCAGGATTACCTCGTGATCCTGAATTGGGGAGTCGTTACAGCAAATCCTTTCCATTTTTTCAAAATGGAAGATTTTTTTTATCAAAAAAGAATTTTCAAGTGAACTTGAATTCTTTTTTGATAAAAAAAATCCTTTTTGCTGTCGCAAAAAGGATTTGTTGTCGGGGTGGCAGGATTCGAACCTGCGGCCTCCTGCTCCCAAAGCAGGCGCGATAACCGGGCTACGCTACACCCCGAAGCGAGCGCAAAGATAAGGTTTAATTTTACTTAGCAAAACGATTTGTTGTAAATAAATTTAATTTATTTTCGCATTGATTTTTAGGATTTAATTCGAACCGATTTTTTGGAATTAAGTTTACATTTGCCACACAAAATTTACATTCAACTATATTATTATGTCAGACACAATTGAAAAAATAAAATGCTTAATTATTGGTTCAGGTCCAGCGGGATATACTGCTGCCATCTACGCCGCTCGAGCGAATATGAATCCAGTTTTATATCAAGGAACACAACCTGGAGGGCAATTAACTACTACCAATGAAGTTGAAAATTGGCCTGGAAATCCTGAAGGAATTACAGGTCCAGAAATGATGATTAACATTCAAGAACAAGCACAGCGATTCGGCACCGATGTCCGCGATGGTTGGGCGACTAAAGTTGATTTTTCGGGTCCAATTCACAAAGTGTGGATCAACGATACTAAGGAATTGCACTGCGAAACTGTTATTATTTCTACGGGCGCTTCTGCGAAGTATTTGGGTCTTCCTTCCGAGCAAAAGTATTTAGAATTGGGCGGTGGCGTTTCTGCCTGCGCTGTTTGTGATGGTTTCTTTTACAGAAATCAAGAAGTGGTTATTGTTGGAGCGGGTGATTCGGCTTGCGAAGAAGCACACTACTTGTCCAAACTATGCAAGAAAGTGACTATGTTGGTGCGAAGCGAAAAGTTTAGGGCTTCAAAAATTATGGAAGAGCGCGTCAGAAAGACTGAGAATATTACGATCTTAATGAATCACGATACGGTTGAGGTTCTTGGCGACGGGCAAGTGGTCACAGCCGTTAAAGCTAAAAATAAAACAACGAATGAGGAATTTGAAATTCCTGCAACAGGTTTCTTTGTAGCTATTGGTCACACGCCAAACACTTCGATTTTTAAGGACTATTTGACATTAGATGAAACCGGTTATATCGTAAATATTGCGGGCACTTCCAAAACCAATATTCCCGGTGTATTTGTGGGTGGTGATGCTGCAGACCATGTGTATCGCCAAGCAGTAACAGCGGCGGGAACTGGCTGTATGGCAGCGCTGGATGCAGAACGGTATTTGGCGGCACTAGAGTAGCAAATTTGATTTACAAATTTATTATAAAAAAAACCTCGAACTAATTCGAGGTTTTTTTATGGGTTGTTCGGTCTTAAGTTCAGATTATTTTGTCGGTTTTTTACTCAAAACGGCGCTGTCCAAGAAATTTTTTACTTCAATTTTTTGTTCACCATATAGCCTAGTTTCAGATTTGCCTTTAGCATCTATCACTAATCTAGTTGCCACATTAATACTGCATTCCGCGAATCCTTCGGTTACTAAGTCTGTATTTTTGGACGTTAATTTTTGTCCTGTAAAATCTGCATCGTTATCCAAACGCAATTTAAAATTAATCACGTCGCCTTCAATGACCGCTTTCGTTTTTTGATACATGTCGAACTTCATTTGCGTAGACGAAATCAATGCTTTTAATTGCGCATTTTTACTCATCTCGACGGTTGCATCTTCCGATTTCAAATTGAGTTCTGCTTTCGATTTGTCATCCATCATTAATGTGAAATTTTTGACATTGGCATTAGCAAATAACTTTGCGTTGTCATGTATCTTGAAAGTGAAATTTGCCACAGTAAGTTCAGCCAACGAAGTAATATTAGTGTCGTCTTTTGCAATCAGTAAATTAAAATCGTCTGTGAAAGTTACACGAACGCTCAATTTTTTAGTGCCTGAAATTTGTCTAGAAGTAAATAAGTGCAACGTTTTTGCCTTCGAAGTAAATTCGACGAACTCTTGCACATTATCATCTGCTTCAATTTCAATAGTACTTTTATCGCCTTTTATTAAAAATATTTCTAAGTTGTCGTCGACTTCAAGTGTTTCAAATTCGCTTACTTCTTTCTGAACAACAGTGACAATTTTAGAACCTTTTACCTTTTCTTTTTGCTGTGAAAAGCCTAAAGCACTAAACAATACTATTGCAATGACGGCGATAAATTTATTCATTAACTAAAATTTTTTCCAAATATAAAAAAACAAAAGCGACAATCGGGAAGTTTTTTGATTAACCTACTCTTCCACCTTTTTCAAGTTGTCTTCCGGGATGCGATCAATCAGATAATTGTAGGGGTCAATACCCGCTTCATAGGGTAATTCCTTGGTCTTAAATTTGAAAGTATTATCTTTTTTTGTCAATTTAATGCGTTGGTATACTAAAACTTTTCCTAGATTCTGATCGTTTGTAGGTTCAGCAAAAATGCCGACATCAATGTAATCCGCCATAGGGATTTTGGTTTCTTTCCCCATTGCATCAGACCTTACTTTTTCTGAGGTAGTCGTCATGGTGACCTCATATTCGTTTCCAACTTTTTTATACGTTGCTTTCATCATTCGGTTGGAGAACAACGTTATGTTCTCGAAAAGATCTGTAATCACATACTGTAAACTGTCCGGAGTCACTTTTCTAAATTCACTAACCGCCGCAATTGAAGTGGCGAATGGAGGGTTTTTGTAACCATAAGATCTCACTAAATTTTGCATCGCTTGATTTACTTTCGATTCACCGATCAATTCTTTTAGATAATACATGACAACGCTTGCCTTGTTGTAATGAATATACTGTTGATTTTCAGTTTTCATTAATGGGTTTTCGCCTTCTAATTCTCGACTTCGACCGCTTAAATATTGATCCATTTCGTATTTCAAAAACTTCTTCATTTTGTCTTTCCCATATTCTTTTTCCATGACCATCAAGGCAGAATATTGTGCAAAACCCTCGCTCATCATTTCGCTCCCTTGCATATTGGTGCCACAGACTTGATGCGCCCAATACTGATGCCCCATTTCATGAGCCACGACATAAAACACTTGATCAATATCTTCTTTGGTCACGTCACGCAAGTCGATAATAAAACCAATTCCTTCACTAAAAGGCATCGTACCCGGAAAGGCTTGCGCAAAACTAGCATACCGCGGAAATTCGATGATGCGACATTGCTTGTGGTAGTACTGACCGTAATTTTTGATATAATAACTCAGGGATTTCTGCAAGCTTTTGAGCATGGTTGGAACATTGTAGGCGTGTTGTTTGTCGTAGTAGACTTCAAGATCAATTCCGTTCCATTTTTGTCGTGCTACCTGATATCTTGCAGATATAAAAGAATAGAAATTCAACGATTTTTGATCTAATTGGTAGTTGTAGTAATTCCTGCCGTTTGCTTTCCATGATTTTAGTAAAGAACCTGGAGCGATGGCTATTTGGTCAGACGATGTACTGATGGTCGTGTTTACTTCTACCCAATCGGAATCATTGCTGATATACGTATTTGATCTTGCCTTTAAATTGTTCTCGTCTAATTTTGGCATTCTAATTCTGCTCGGCAATTTCAATTTAGCGCGTTTGTTTTTATCGGAAATCTCATAGTTGTTTTGATAACCAAAAGCTGGTAGCAAATCGGCATTATTGAAAAAAGTTCCGTTTTGCGTGAGAAACGTAAAGCTGACCTCATTTTCAAATCCTTTGGTAATACTCCACAAATCAATATTAATCTTTATGGAATCATTAGGAGCAAGACTGTTATTTAGCTTGTAAATTCGATAAAAAAGGCGTTTGTCTTTTAATTTAAGTTGACAGCCTGCAATTCGAATTTGTATGCTATCAACAGACAACGGCATCGTAAAATGCAACTCATTAATTGGTGTATTCGATTTGTTTTTTGCCCAAGCTTCGATTTTTGCCGTCATACTTCGATCTTCGGGCATGATATCGATGGCATAATTGAATTTGTAGAAACGAGGTTGATTCAGATTTTCGTATTTTTTATACTTTTTCTCGTATTCGACTTGTTTATTCTCTTGCTCTTTAGCCGAATCGTACGTATTTAAAATCTTGGTATTGTAATAGACAAAACCACCACAGATGAAAAATGCTAGTAAGGAAATTGCAATAGGAAATTTGTTGGTCGTAAAGGACTGTTTGGCGAGATTCCAACGGTATTTAAAAATGGGTTCCTTTCCTCTGATATAAAAAGCCAAACAAACAAAAGAGAGCACACAACAAAATAGAAACCAGTAGGTTGTAAATCCAAACATTCCTGGGATAAAAGGACCAAATCCGTTCATGTCTGAATATGTCACGCTAGGTCTAGAGCCAAATGAAATCATATTCGAATTGATTTCTAAAAGTCCCCAAATGAAACTATTGATGATGATAAACGCCACAAAGGCAAAGTAGGCGATATACCGATTGTTGATTAAGTAATGAAATAGCAGTGACAATACCACCAAAAAGGACAAGCCTGTAATTCGAATCAGCAATAACGATTTGAGGTAAACATCCAATTCATAGTGATAATAGCCCATGATGGTTTGGGTGATTAGTCCGAAAATTATGGCCACGACAAAAACGATTGCAATCGCCACAATGATTGCTATTAACTTTGAGAAGAATAAGGAATTTGATCGTATGGGCGTCGCATCTTGGATTTCATTGAATTTAGCATCGCGTTCTTTCCATACCAATACACCGGTATAAAAAGTAATGAACCCGATCATAAAGATATTGAACGCGTTTTCAATCGTATCCACAACACTATACGTAACTGGATATTGTGATACGCCGTATTGACTGGTAAAACTTGATAATCCCACAATCAAATTAATCATACCAATTGCTGTCAAGATAATAAAACTTGGGTTTTTTATTACTGCTTTAATCTCGAATTGGGTAATTTTTAGAAATGTATTGAAAGAAAAAACAGCTGCTTTTTGTGGCGCATAGATAGTTTCACTTACAAGTAACGGAATTTCTACCAGTTTCGATTTTTTGGTTTTTTTGACTTTTTCATTTTTGGTGTTGAATGAAAACTTGAAATAAATCGCCGTTAGAATTATTGCAGCGATTCCTAACCAAATTAAGCGATTAATCAGAAGATCTCCGTGCAAGGTGACAGCTTGATAGTTTTTCTCATCTACCGTTAAGTATTTGGTCATAGTTTCAAATGGGCGATCACCAAAAGGATCGAGTACATTGGCAATCCATTCTTTTTGAATGTCTTGCGTAAAACCAGCTGACACTACATACAATACCAGGATTAACATCGATCCAATAAAAGAGACAATCGAACTACGGAAAATAATGGCAAGTCCAAAAAGCAAAACTCCTGAAATAATCACATTTGGAATTGCAAAAATCAAAATGCCTTGCAAATGTCCAGCCCAGATGATTTCTCCGAAACGCTCTGCTGGCGTCCAATCGAATATCGGTGCGAGGATTGCCCCAAGAATTGCTCCTGTTGAAACGCCTAGTAGCGGAATAATAGAAACAATTGTTGCTCCAATAAATTTGCCAAAGAAGTAATGACTTTTCTTAATTGGCGAGGAAAATATAAATTGGTGCATGCCAAATTGAAAATCACGATTTGCCGTAGCATTCATAAACGCCGTTGTCATCAGTAGGCTGATAACCGACATGGTAGCGTAGAATGATTCAATAACGTAGGGCGCATTTTTATGGATGTTGCCAATACTGCCGCCAATTTGAACATTCTCCGAAGCCACTGCTCCAAAGACAAACAGTGTATTGATCAACATAAATATCCAAATCATTGGCGTTTTCAACCAATAGTTGAGTTCGTGTCTGATAAATTTCCACATAATTGATTCGGATTTGGGTTAAACGAGTTCGTTTAGTTTCGCAAAAAACACATCTTCGAGGTTTTCTTCTGCCTTTACAAATCCATTTTCTAGGTTTGAATCAGAAAAAACATGAATTAGTGGTTGGCCTCCAACCAATTTATTTGAAATGACTTTGTAGTTTTTTTGATAGTCAGGCAATTCTAATTTAGAAACTTTCTTCTCCCAAACTTTACCTTTTATTTGTTCGAGTGCTTCATCAGTATTGCCACTAAACAGCACTTTTCCATTATCCATAACCGCCATTTGCGTGCACAATTCTCTTACATCTTGCACGATGTGTGTTGATAAAATAACGATGGTGTTTTCACCTATTTCGCTCAAGATGTTATAAAAACGATTTCGTTCTCCCGGATCCAAACCGGCTGTTGGTTCATCGACGATCACCAATAATGGATTTCCGATTAGCGATTGCGCAATTCCAAAACGTTGTTTCATTCCACCGCTATAACTGGCGACTGCTTTTTTTCGGTGTTCCCAAAGATTTACTTTGAGAAGCAATTGTTCAACAATTTGTTTTCGTTCTGTTGCGCTTTCAAAACCTTTTAATAATGCTAAGTAATCCAGTAAGTCAATCGCGGATGTTCTCGGATATACGCCAAATTCTTGTGGTAGATAACCCAAAACTTTTCGCACGGCTTCTTTGTCATTTAGAACGTCAATCTCACCTAAAGTAACGGAACCGCTGTCAACATCCTGTAGTGTTGCTAAAGTTCGCATGAACGAAGATTTACCCGCTCCGTTTGGACCTAATAATCCAAACATTCCCGTGCTTATGGTCAGTGAAACATTATTGAGGGCATGCACGCCATTGGTATATTTTTTCTCTAAGTTTTTGATAATTAATTCCATGCGTTGGTTGGTTTAAAAGTTAGAAGTTTGCCGTTAGACCCTTTTTACCTTAATTGTTACGGTAAAGATTTTAGAAATGTACAAATTTTTGTTCAAATGAAATTGGAGAAAGAAAAATCTGTAACCCTTATTGCATCCATTTAGGAAACAACTTAGCTTTATAGTCATCCATAACAAATAGAAATTTGTGGTTTTTTCGAAGCAACAAAATCAGACTATTGATCAAAATCGGTGAAAGTAAATTCTGGTACTTTTCAAAATAATAATCTGTTACATCATTCTTATTATTGCTGATGATGAATGGAATCGTTGTCGCCGAAAACACCTTGGGCGTTCGATGATGATCAGGAGAAAGGTAGTCAGAATAGTGTTTGAAATCAACGTGGTTGTCTTTCCGCAATTCTGAGAATAATTCGATGACAGAAAGCGGCGCTCCTGCTGCGCTGGTAAATACGATTCCTTTATGAATATCGATGGCAATCCATTTTTGTTTGCCGTTGCTGTAAATTTCATTAAAGGAGTGCCCAAACTCGGTTTTATAAAATCGATCGATGCAGCCCCATTCCTTTACTTTAATTCCGTTGATAAAACAGAAAATATTAAAAATTTGAGAAAAGTCGGAGCAAACGCCGCCTTTGTTTGCAAGCATTTTTTCTAATGTTTCTCTTGATGACAATCCAAGCCCAGTTCCACCTTTCATATGTAAGCGAAGGAATTTTCCGATTTGAAGTGCTTTGTCGTATTCATCAAGCGATGCGTCAATCGCCATCTTTTCGTTGGTTTCGAAATACAATTTTGGGATGGAAGCGAGCGTGTTGAAATCATTAAAGCATCCCAAATCTCCGATGTCACTTTCTTTTACATTCTCAGAAACCAAAGCATATCTCACGAAGTAGGCTATGGGATGTCGATTGAAAAATTTGGCTATTTTGTTCAAATTTGAATGAATAGGTGTTGATTTCTTGCAATTGCTTGTCAGTGCGCCGGCGGGCTAATTTATGAAATATTTTTTGACTGTTTTATTTCCTAATAGATCAAAAAAAATCACCCAATACATGGATGATTTTTATGGTTAAGTTGACTTTGATTATTGACTATTGACGTTTCCACCTGAACTCGATTTTTTGTTCAAATTTTTCGGAACGTGATGATAATTGATTGATCCGCCACTGGACGCGTTTGCATTTAGACTTTCTAACGGGTAAACATTGTTATTGCTGCCGCTTGATGCACTTGCCATGATGTTGTTTGCCGTTAATTTTTCCGCATTCAAACTACTACCGCTAGAAGAAGCCGCTTCCAAATTGATAGTCTTTCCTTTGATGGTGATGTTGCCTCCGCTCGAAGACTCACAAGTCGTCTTTTCTGCGTCGACGTTGATATTCAATGTTGCTCCGCTGCTCGATTCAAGGGAAAGGTTTTGACTTCTTATCGTATTTCGAGATTCAAAATGGGCACCACTGCTGATTTTGATTTGGTCAACTTTTGGCATTTTTACAACGACCTTTTTCATTCTCACATTTCGATAGCTGTTGTACTCAGAACTAATAACAAGAGCACCATTTAACACTTTTGTAGTGATGTGTTTTTGTAAATTATCGTCAGCGATTACCGTTACTTCGGTTTCTTGCGATTGCTCTAAAACAATGTCGAGTCCTTTTTCGGTTTTGATTGAAGTGAAATTTTCTGCAATATTTCGCTTCTCAGTGGTGACATTGCCACTTCCGGTAATACCGTTGTATTGGCAAGATATTAAAAGTGACGCAACTACTGTGAGGCCAAATAATCTTCTGGTTACAAATTTAGCATTCCACATGACTATTTGGTTTTGATGGTGATGCCGTCTTCATTTATCTTGACACTTTTGATTTTTTTGCTTTCGCTTTGATTGCTGCTTTTCTTGATCAAAATGCCGTTTTCATTTAGTGTAACGCTAGTTCCGGTAGAATCTTCAGGACTTTCTGGACCTTTAATGTCGATGGTGCCTTCAAAATTTTCTGCTCCTTCCACGTCATTCCATTCGTTTTCTTCCGGTGGGCAGTTCATACATTTTACTTTGGTGCTATCCACTTTATAAACATATTGGTCAGAACTAAAATGCAAATTAAAGTAAGAGTCATCAGAATCATCGTAATCTTGAATGCTGCTATCCGGTTTTAGTAACATTCCAGCTGGCAAATACAAGTACACTTCGACTTCTTGATCGCGGTATTTATTTTTGAAATCCGTCAATAAGTAGTTGTCTAGGATTAAGTGATTTCCTTCCAATTTGTACCCGTACATAATTTTCTCCGCTGTTTTCTTAGCGGCGGATAACGATCTGCCTTTTGCTTTTCGTTCAATTTGTATGTAAGGTACTTTTTCATCAGTTTTTACCACATACATACGTACATCGTTAGAATAAATCACTTTAGCATTATTGGCGTCTTCTGTAACGATGAAATTATCATTGTCGTTAATATCGTTGGCATAAAATTCATTGAATTGAAATTTAACATACAAAGTATCCGTTGCTTTGAGCGGTAACGTTTCTTTTTGTAGAAATCTACCATCCACTGCGAATTCCGTAGCTTGACGAACTCCAACAGAAATTAATATTCCTAGCGAAATCAACCACAATGCTAGTAGCGTGTATCTGGCAATATATCCGATTGATTTCATATTTGGCGACAACAATTTGAATCCTAAAAGCATCAAGAAGAAGAAAGGAATTCCAATGGCACCAAACATCAATAATCCAAAAACCCAAAGCGGATATTCTGAAATATTCCCAGCTTCAAAGAAACTTTGCCATGGGAAATCAATAAAAGCAGTAGAGCCGAGTGTAAATACACCAATAAATAAAATTACCAGCGTTGCCAAGCTTGAAATGATCAATATCACACCCAAAACTTTTGCGAATACTTTAAGAATTGACATCAATACTTCGCCTAATCCGCCTGTAAATCTTTCCACACCTGTTTTGACTTGGTTGCCCATTTTGTCATAGTTGGCGCTTTTAAATTTTTCTGAAACGGTGTCAAATTCTTCCTTTACTTTTTTCTCGATGTTAGAAATGGTGATGGGTTCTCCTTTCATCTCTAGTTTTTCCGAAGTAGTAATCGCTTCAGGCATGACAATCCAAAGAACGATATACGCGACAATTCCTGAGCCAAATCCAGCAAATACTAACACGACTAAGATCAAACGCAACCACACCGCATCAATTCCAAAGTAGTGACCTAATCCGGCGGCAACACCACCAATCATTCCAGTGTCTTTGTCACGGTACAACTTTTTATTGGCTCTAGTTGATCCATTAAAATCGTTGGTTTTTTTAGGTTCGTCCTCGTCATTATCTATGCGATAATCTTCAGGCTGACCCATCACTGCGATGATTTCGTCTAGCTCTTTCAAGTTAATTACTTGTTTTTCGTTGGTGTGTTTTTCAGCCACCAATTCAGCGATGCGCATTTCGATGTCTTTGATGATTTCATCTTGTCCGTTTGAATTGGACAGGGAACGTTTTATCGCATCAAAATAGCGTGTCAGTTTTTGGTATGCGTCTTCGTCTATGTGAAAAAACATACCGCCTAAATTTATGTTTACTGTTTTATTCATGACTATTATTTTTGTGTTGTTATAATGTTTACCGCATCAGACAATTCTGTCCAGGTGCTATTTAATTCGTTTAAAAATGTTTTTCCAATTTCGGTCAAACCGTAATATTTTCGTGGTGGACCGGAGGTAGATTCTTCCCAACGGTAGTTGAGTAATCCGTCGTTTTTTAATCTTGTCAATAGCGGATAAACCGTTCCCTCTACCACAAGTAATTTTGCGTTTTTCAAGGTATCCAAAATTTCTGAAGTATAAGCATCTTTTTCTTTTAGAACGCACAAGATGCAAAACTCGAGAACACCTTTACGCATCTGGGCTTTTGTGTTTTCAATATTCATGATTCTATTTTTTTATTTGGGAGATTAATTTGTGTGAATTCCATACTTCTCATTAGTTTGAGGTCAATAATCGATCATAATGGTATTTTTGTAAGGCCACTGCGTCTTCGTTTAGATCAATATGATCTGGGAAACCAGCATAGGTAATCTTAGCTTCGTCTGCCACATCGACCGCTAAATGCGAATTGGCATAGATTGCAGCATTCGAATTGCCACTTGCTTTTACAGTAATAGCAGTTGAAATGAAATTTCTAGCACTAAGAAAAACATGATCACCCGCTTCAAAGTTGGCTTGTTGCGCCTTTCCCGTTAAGTTGATTTTTGCATTCTGCGTAAAGTTACCGTCAATCGAAATGGCTTCGATTTTACCATTAAAGGTTGTGTTTTCTGAAGCTTGAAACGTCGTGCTTCCGTTAACTCTAATTGAGCCCTTTAGACTTGCACCTGAATTGAGCTTGATATGCAACTTTTCCGCAAGCAATGCCTCGTCAATAGTAATGATTGCTTTGGTATTGGCTTCTAATCCAACTAAATTATTGGTGGCTACAAATACTTTAATGTCGGCATCGTTTGGATTGAATTCCGTGTCATTTAAGACGTCAATGATCAATGTGTTTCCAGTAACTTTCGTTGTAATGTTTTTCATAGTCGATTGACTTGATGCTTCAATTCGAATAGAGGTCGCTGTGCTTTCGGTGTACACTAATTCGATTCCGTGTTGCACTTTAATTTTTGAAAATGAAGATACTGTTCTCATTTCTACTTCTTGTCCTTTTGCTAGAATTCCGATTAAGAATAACGTTAGCGTTGTGATGATTTTTAACATGATTTCGTTTTTTGATTAATGATTGATTGATTAATGATTTTGATGATTGAAACTACTTGATAAATGCTATGGTGAATGGATATTTAAAATCGTCTCCATTGGAGGTTTTTACTGAGGCGTAAATAATTAAGAAAAATTCGGCGATTTTCATAAAGATAAAAAGTGCGATGGCTGATATGGCAATAGTAATAACAGTAGTCATATTACTGAAGTCGAAATTTTCGAGAAACAAATCGTCGTTATTGATAATCGCATTAAAACTTACATTATTAAAGAAATTAACTAGTAAGATTGGAATTGCGATTAACGCAAGGACAAAAGAGTACAGGAATAAACTCAACTGAAAGTTGATGGTTTGCTTTCCTTGCACATTGACGTATTCTGATCTATCTCGAGTTGTGCTCCAAATGATAATAGGAAATAAAAAATTTCCGAACGGGATGAAGTACTGTGTCAGCGTGCTTAAGTTGATCAATGCTGCGGTACTGTTTTTTGAATTTGTTTCCATGATTAAAAGTATATAGTAATTTCTTATGCAAATATATAGCTAAAAAACAGTATCTTGTTTCGCATAGTACCATATCTTAACAAAATATTAACATTTGTATTCCGCAAATTTTCCGCTTTTTTATTCCGATATTTAGACAATAATTCAACAAATATGGGCACTTCAACCTTTCAGATCAATCTTTTTTTGTTTTACAAATTGCCTGCTGCTTTTTGGTGCGGCGTTCGCTTAAAATCGATCAATTCACAAGAGTGTACTACTTCAGTAAAGCATCGTTGGTTCAATCAGAATCCATTTAATTCGCTTTATTTCGCGGTTCAAGCGATGGCAGCGGAACTTTCTACTGGCGCTTTGGTGATGCACGGTATCCAGCAAAGTGGACGCAGCATTTCGATGTTGGTGGCCAGCAACAAATGTGTTTTTACCAAAAAAGCAACTGGGAGAATTCATTTCATCTGCCCAGATGGTGAGAAAATAGAAACGGCAATACACGAAACCATTGCGACTGGCGAGGGAAAAACGGTTTGGTTGAAATCAACCGGCACGAACGAAAAAGGGGAAGTGGTTGCCGAAATGGATTTCGAATGGACACTAAAAGTCAAGCAATAGTTTTTCAACAGTCGTTAAATTGAACCTAATTAGCAATCCGTTTCCTTGGTCATTGACTAACTTTGAATAAAAAAATGAAAATCCTCATCACAGGCGCGACTGGACTCATTGGAACTGAGTTAGTATCATTGCTTCTTCAAAACGGAATCGCTGTACACTACCTGACCACTTCCAAAAGTAAAATCAAAAGCCAGTTGAATTACCAGGGCTTTTATTGGAATCCGGCCCAAGGAATGATCGATGAAAATGCGCTGATGGGCGTTGATACAGTCATTCACCTTGCAGGTGCGAGTATCGCAAAACGATGGACCGATGCCTACAAGACCGAAATTTTAGAAAGTAGAATTCTAGCAACCAATACGCTTTTTAAAGCCATTAAAGAAAATCCCAATCAAATCAAGCAAATTGTTTCCGCTTCGGGAACTGCCATATATCCGGACAGTTCTATTGTTAATTATAGTGAGAATAATACTGAATTTAATGATAATTTCTTGTCGAATGTCGTTGTGAAATGGGAGGAAAGTGTCGACAAGTTTCAATTATTACATCTCAAAGTATGCAAACTAAGAACTGGCGTTGTCTTTGCCAAAAACGGTGGTGCTTTGCAAGAAATGATCAAGCCGATTCGCTTTGTGCTGGGTTCAAATTTTGGCGATGGAAGTCAAATTTCATCCTGGATTCACCTTCAAGATTTGGCGGCCATGTACCTTTTTGCAGTACAAAATTCATGGGAAGGCGTCTACAATGCAGTGGCACCATTTCCGATTTCGAATAAACAGCTAACACAAGATTTAGCAAAAAAAATGCATCGCCCGTTATGGTTGCCCGCCATTCCTAAGTTTGTCATGAAGTTCATTTTAGGCGACATGCATGAACTGCTCTTCAACAACAAAAAAATTAGTGCTCAAAAAGCGATTGATGCTGGATTTCGGTTTCAGTTTCCTACGCTAGATAAGGCTTTACAAGAGATTTTGTCATAAAAAAAGCTCCGTTTTTTGAACGGAGCTTTTCTTTTATAATCTGGGTGAATTAATAATATTTAGAAGCTTAACGCTAACCTTAAGATTCTTTCCATACAATTTTTTAGGACTGAACGGACACAAACGTAATCAAATCGAAATCGATTTCGTCTTAAAATTCTATTAAATTTTTTATTTTAACTTTTTAGAAGCTGTTCCCGCTGTACGTTTCTATCTTTTTCGCCGAACATCGGCAAAAAAGGATATCCACTGCCATCGGGGCTAGGGCACTTGAATACATAAAGCACTCTATATTACCTGAAGTTGATTTGTTGTTTTGTGGAATTGTTTAATCGTTTGACCGTGGATTCGAGGATTTATAATTGTTTATGAGATTTTAGCAGCCAAATCCAGTCCATACTAAATCTTTGTGTCGAATCCCGAAGTTTGTTGATTACAAAATCTCCAATCGGCACCGAGACAACAATTAATTACAGTTCATCCGATTAAACGATTAAAAATTTCCACGATTAAACAATTCCACGATTAAACAACTCCACAGTATCTAAAAAAAACAGTGACAATTTGACATTATTCCACAAATGGCAATACTTTTGCAATTCAGCGAGAAAAAATGATAAAAAATATTTTTAAACATAAAAGTAAAATGACCACTGAGAACAACGAACAAGAAGAATTGGTTGATCAAGTTCCTACTGAAAACTACGAAGCAGGCATTGAATCCGCGGAAAATTTATCTCCAGAACAAAGATTAGAAGAAGATTTGGCCAACGAAAAAGACAAGTTTCTTAGACTTTTTGCTGAATTTGAAAATTATAAAAGACGTACTTCCAAAGAACGTATGGATTTGTTTAAAACTGCCAATCAAGAAGTGCTTCAAGCCATGTTGCCTGTCATGGACGATTTTGACAGAGCTTTAATCGAAATTAAAAAATCGGATGACGATGTCTTACTTCAAGGCGTGGAGTTGATTTATGAAAAACTAAAATCTACACTGGTATCAAAAGGTCTCGAGGAAGTCACTGTAAAAGCTGGAGATATTTTCAATGCAGATTTTGCAGAAGCGATCACTCAAATTCCAGCGCCGTCTCCTAATTTAAAGGGGAAAATAGTAGACGTTATCGAAAAAGGGTACAAATTAGGGGATAAGATCATTCGTTTTCCGAAGGTAGTTATTGGTAATTAATAACCGTTCTAATTGCAATTCAAGTCGAAAGACTAATTGAAAAAATTTAAAATGAAAAAAGATTTTTACGAAATATTAGGGATTTCTAAAAGTGCGTCAGAGGCTGAAATCAAAAAGGCCTATCGCAAAAAAGCGATTGAATTCCATCCTGATAAAAATCCAGGAAACAAAGAAGCAGAAGAAAACTTTAAGACTGCTGCGGAAGCTTACGAAGTTTTAAGTGATCCTCAAAAGAAAGCCAAATATGATCAGTACGGACACCAAGCATTTGATGGTGCTGGAGGATTCGGTGGCGGTCATGGCGGCATGAATATGGACGATATCTTCAGTCAATTTGGCGATATTTTCGGAGGTGCTTTTGGCGGCGGATTCGGAGGAAATTCCGGAGGTCAACGTCGTATGAAAGGAAGTAATCTTCGTATCAAAGTAAAATTAACTTTAGAAGAAGTGGCCAATGGTGTCGAGAAAAAAGTAAAGGTAAAACGTAAAATTCAAGCACCAGGCGTGAGCTACAAAACTTGTTCTACTTGCAATGGTCAAGGTCAAGTCATGCGCGTCACCAATACCATTTTGGGAAGGATGCAGTCAGCTTCTACTTGTCCAACTTGCGGGGGTTCTGGTCAGATTTTAGATAAAAAACCAGCTAATGCTGATGCGCAAGGGATGTTGTTAGAGGACGAAACCGTTTCGATCAAGATTCCAGCCGGCGTAGTAGATGGGATGCAGCTTAAAGTTGCAAACAAAGGAAATGACGCTCCAGGAAATGGTGTTCCCGGTGATTTGATTGTTGCAATTGAAGAAGCAGAGCACGAATTTTTAAAACGTGAAGGTGAAAACTTACATTTCGATTTATATATCAGTTTCGCCGAAGCAGTGCTGGGAGTCTCTAAAGATATTGACGCGGTCAACGGAAAAGTGCGCATCAAATTGGAAGAAGGAATTCAATCAGGAAAGATTCTTCGACTGAAAGGTAAAGGTATTCCGAGCCTAAACGGTTATGGTACAGGTGATTTACTGGTGCATATCAACGTGTGGACACCTAAAACTTTAAATAAAGAACAAAAGCAGTTTTTCGAGAAAAATTTGAATGACGAAAACTTTATTCCGCAACCGGAAAAAAGCGACAAATCTTTTTTCGAAAAAGTTAAAGATATGTTTTCATAAATCGAAAAAAATATTTTATATTTGAATCATACTAGGTAACTAGTATTTCTTTTTCATAGCAATTTTTCCCATCCTTGTGCAAATAAGGGTGGGTTTTTTTTATGCTTTTTTCAATTGATCTTTCAGTTCTATGATAATCAACTCTTTTTCTTTTATCCGTTCTTCAAATTGCTCAATCAATTTCTCTGAAAGCTGATTAATGATAATTGCATTATTAGAAGTTCCTCCAGTTTGATTTTGATTTAGAATAATTTTATCATCAGTTAGTATATCAGCAATTGGAATTTGATATGTTTTTGCAATCTTTTCGATTAAATTAATATCAGGGACAGATTCGTTTCTTTCCATTCTTCTATAAGTAACTAATGAAACACCAAGTTTTTCAGCAACAAATTCTGAGCTGAACCCCTTTTTTACTCTTAAAGATTTTAATCTATTGCCAATTTCCATTTTTTACAATTTAGTGCATCAAATATACACAGTAAATTTTGTATTTATCAAATATGAATTTTTATTGACCTTTTAAGAAACAATTAGTATCAATTCCAACAATTTTTTAGACAATTTTTTTAGTAATTTTCCTTAAAATAATTTTTAAAAAATCTGATTATGAGAAGGTTAGTCTTTATTTTGTTAGTTTTATTAACGTTTAATTCAAGTTTTGGACAAACTAGGGCGTGCGTGTCTCTTATTCTGACGGGCAACAGAAATGGTACTGGAATAATAAAACGATGTTGTTGTAGCTGTCATTATATGCTTATGGTTGGTTACAGCGCTACAGGAACATGCCGTGCAGGCGGCGGCGGACAAACAGGAGGGACCGGTCCGGGAGGTACTAACCCACCTAGTCCAAGAACGCATAATCAAAATAGTAATAATGGTAGTAAAAACAGTTCAAAAAACAAAAAAAAATGAAAAAACTAATTTTAATGATTGTAGTACTTTCTTTAACATTTTGCACTGAGAAAGTTGAGGTGAATAGCAAAGATTTTCAAGTGACAACTTCTGTCACAAGCGAGAAGAGTAGAAGACTAGGTCTATCGGTAGTTCCAAGATTCGTTACAATTCATGAAGGAAATATTTTCTTCTGCGATATGGAAAACCAAACACATTTTTACGTCTATAGATTAGAAGACTTTAATTTTATCGGAAGTTTTGGAAAAGAAGACAATTCAATTGGAGCAATTTTTAATCCCTGCTTTACCGACCAAATTGAAACTGTTGGCAATAATACTTTCTTAACCGTTTTACAAATGGATAAACTGGAGTTGACCACTTTTGATTTTAATAAGGCACTAAATAATTCTTTGACTCCCGAAGATATAAAAACTATAAAATTACCAGAATCTATAGACGAAGCCGTACATGTTATCAAACTCAACAACAACCTAATTTTCGGCTCAGGTTATTCAGATATTGGAGAATTTTTTATTTACAATAGTGGTTCAAGCCAATTACAGTGGAAAGCATTTAGTCAAGAGTACAGTCAAGAATTTATGCAACAATTAGAGGATTCAGAATTACTTGGACTATACAAATATGGAATAATCAAAGCAAAACCAGACAAATCCAAGTTCGTTAAGGCGTACAGATATTCTGAAAAAATTGTAATTTATAATAATGAGGGAAATATTATTTATACAATTAATCGAAATTCTCCAAAACCAGAAATTCTCCCTAACAATCAGTTTTCAGACAATACAGAGCTATACTATGGTAATGTTTATACGACCGATAATTTTATTTATGCACTTAACATAAATTGTAAAGTGAGTGAAGAAATTTCAAACGTTGAAATACATGTTTTTGATTGGGAAGGCAACGCTATTGAAATGATTAATTTAAATAAAGGAATTGGCGGTTTAGCTCCATTTGCAGTTGATGAAACAACAAGAACAATTTATAGTATTAATCCAACAACAGAAAGTGATTTAATTAGTGAGTTTCGATATTAGATTGTTTAAGCTATCGTAATTTTTCCCATCCTTGTGCAAATAAGGGTGGGTTTTTTTTAGCCAGACAATTCATGTTGTAACATTTACCTACTTTTACACACAAACGTCTCAAAACGCAACAAACCAAAAAAATAATCAAACGCATGAGTAATATTCTTGAAGTTGAAAACGTAGTCAAACAATATGGAGATTATGTTGCACTCAATAAAGTATCACTAGCTGTTCCGAAAGGAAGTATCTACGGACTTCTTGGTCCCAATGGCGCAGGTAAAACTTCACTTATTCGAATTATCAATCAAATCACGATGCCCGATTCTGGGTCAGTCATCTTCGATGGTGAAAAATTACAGCCAAAACACGTGCAATATATCGGTTATCTTCCCGAAGAACGCGGTTTGTATAAATCAATGAAAGTGGGCGAGCAGTGTCTTTATTTGGCGCAAATGAAAGGATTGTCTAAAGCTGAAGCGACTGCACAGTTAAAATATTGGTTCGATCGCTTTGAAATTCAAGGTTGGTGGAACAAGAAAATTCAAGAACTCTCCAAAGGAATGGCACAGAAAATCCAGTTTGTCGTTTGTGTTTTGCATAAACCCAAATTGTTAATTTTCGACGAACCATTTTCTGGCTTCGATCCAGTGAATGCGAACATCATCAAAGACGAAATTCTTGAACTCAAAAAGCAAGGCTCGACGATTATTTTTTCAACCCATCGTATGGAAAGTGTCGAAGAACTTTGCGATGATATTGCTTTAATCCACCAATCCAACAAACTCATCGAAGGAAAGCTCTCTGACGTCAAGAAACAATACCGCACGAACAGTTTTGAAGTCGGAATCTTAACCGATAACGTAGAAGGATTAATGTACGATATCACGCAAAAATTTACAGTTGGTCAAACCGATTTTAAATCGCTGAACGATGAACTCAAACTTAAAGTTGAGCTGGGGAACGCCACGCCAAATGAGCTCCTGCACATTTTAACACAGCGCGGACAAGTAACCCATTTCATGGAGAAAATCCCAAGCGTCAATGATATTTTCATTCAAACTGTAACAGATAATAAAATAGAATAATAAAATTCCAAATTCCAATCTGGACGGTTTGGAATTTGGAATTTCAAATTTGATAATTTCCAAAATTATGAGCATCATATCCCTAATCATAAAAAGAGAATTCATTGCCAAAGTGCGCAACAAGTCGTTCATTGTAATGACTTTCTTAAGTCCATTACTTTTTGTCGGAATCGCCGCTTTTGTGGGCTATTTAGGTTCACTAAAAGCCGATGTCAAACAAATCGCCATCCACGACGAAACCGGTATTTTCGTCAATGAATTCAAAAACTCAGAAGAATTTCATTATCTTAATATGTCTGCGGTTGATATGAAAGTCCTCAAAGACAGTTTAGTTTCAGAGCAGTTCGAAGGACTGCTTTATATCCCAAAAGCGGATGATTATAATTCGCTGCAAAACAAAATTCAATATCTTTCGAATGACAGTCCAAGTATCACATTTCTTGGGGAAACCGAAGATGTGATTGCCAATAAACTCACCAAACTCAATTTTGAAAAAGCGCAACTTGACACCTTAGCGATTCAAAAAGCACAAGCAGAGATTAATATCAAAGTCGCAAAATCCTCTGGAGAAGAATCACTCAAAGGACTCAACGAAATCAAAATCGCCATTGGTGGTGCCTTCGGTTATCTCATTATGATGTTTATCATCATCTACGGCAACATGGTCATGCGCTCCGTCATCGAAGAGAAGACCAACCGCATTATCGAAATCATCATTTCCTCGGTAAAACCATTTCAGTTGATGATGGGAAAAATCATTGGAACGTCGCTGGCGGGGATTTTACAATTCTTGATTTGGGCTATTATTGGACTTGCGCTCATGTTTGGGTTTTCTTATTTTTTCGGAATTAACGCATCACCAACAGCCAAAGTTCCACCTGAAATGATGCACCAGGCACAAGAACAAATGTCCACAATTCAATTGTATATGAGAGAATTATGGAACTTGCCGATTGCCACAATCATCATTTGTTTTATAGTTTACTTTATCGGAGGTTACTTCTTATATAGCTCATTCTATGCTGCCATTGGAGCCGCTGTCGATAACGAAACCGATTCACAACAGTTCCTTTTGCCGATTATTATGCCTTTAATTTTAGGCGTTTACATCGGATTCTTTACCGTAATCAATGATCCTCACGGCAACATCGCCACCATATTTTCGATGGTGCCGCTCACGTCTCCCATTGTGATGCTGATGCGAATTCCTTTTGGTGTGCCGTGGTGGCAAATCGTATTGTCGATAACTATTCTTTTTGGAACTTTTATAGGAGTGGTTTGGTTCGCCTCAAAAATATACCGCGTCGGCATTCTGATGTATGGTAAAAAACCGACTTGGAAAGAGTTGTACAAATGGCTGAAATATTAATAAGAGAGTCTCTGAGTAGCTGAGTGGCTGAGTTTCTGAGCTCTTATTAGGAGCTATTCCCGCTATCCGTTGCAATCTTTTTTGCTTGTCATCCCGAGCGCCACACCTGTCGGCGGAAAGGCAGTTGAGGGACTTTCCTCAAGCAAAAAAGGATTTCCACTACTATCGGGGCTAGGGTATTGCGATAAAATTCACAATCAAAATATAATTGATGACTCCACTTTCAAACTAACTCACTAAATTTGCAGCTCAATAACTTAGTAACTCAGCCACTCAGGCACTCTTCCACTCAAAAAAATGCCCAAAATACTAATCATCGAAGACGAAGCCTCAATCAGAAGAGTATTGATAAAAATACTCTCCGAAGAAAGCGTCACTTATCACGTAGAAGAAGCAGAAGACGGAATTCAAGGTTTTGAGAAAATCAAGCAAACCGATTACGATCTGGTCTTGTGCGACATCAAAATGCCGAAAATGGATGGTGTCGAATTGCTTGAAGCCGTCAAAAAAATAAAACCCGAAATTCCGATGGTCATGATTTCTGGCCACGGCGACATGGAAACAGCCATCAACGCAATGCGCTTAGGTGCATTCGATTATATTTCCAAACCACCAGATTTAAATCGATTGCTTAATACCGTTCGCAACGCACTCGACAAAAAGCAACTCGTGGTCGAGAATAAAATTCTCAAGAAAATCGTCGGAAAGAAATACGAAATGATTGGAGAAAGTGAACCCATCAATCATATCAAACTCATGATTGAGAAAGTCGCTCAAACCGACGCTCGTGTACTGATTACGGGTCCAAACGGAACCGGAAAGGAATTAGTTGCCCATCAATTGCACGAGAAAAGCGAGCGTTGTAATTTCCCTTTAATCGAAGTTAATTGTGCTGCTATTCCTAGTGAACTCATCGAAAGTGAATTGTTCGGACATGTCAAAGGTGCTTTTACTTCTGCTGTTCGCGATCGCGCTGGAAAATTCGAGGCCGCCGATGGCGGAACTATTTTTCTAGATGAAATTGGAGATATGAGTTTGGCGGCGCAAGCCAAAGTACTCCGCGCTTTGCAGGAAAGTTTGATCCAAAGAGTTGGGGCTGATAAAGATATTAAAGTCAACGTGAGAGTTGTTGCGGCAACCAACAAAGATTTGAAAAAGGAAATCGAAGAAGGTCGCTTCCGTGAAGATTTATACCACAGATTGGCAGTCATCCTAATTAAAGTTCCGTCGTTAAACGAACGACGCGACGATATTCCGTTACTCATCGAGCATTTCACGCAAAGTATTGCTTCAGACCAAGGAACTTCTCCAAAGACTTTTTCGAAGGTCGCAATTAAGTTGTTGCAAGAATACGATTGGACTGGAAATATCCGCGAGTTAAGAAATGTCATCGAACGATTGATTATCTTGGGCGGAAATGAAATTTCTGAAACTGATGTAAAATTGTTTGCAAGTAAATAAATTGTTGTAGGTGGTAAGTTATAGGTTTAGCTCAGTCAACTTACAACTTACAACTTACACCTTACAACCCACAAATGAACCTAAAAAAAATAAACCCCAACCTTCAACAAGCGCTAATCGAGTCAGGCTTAACAGAAGCTAATCCCATTCAACAAGATACTTTTTCTACTTTGAAAAGTGGCGCCGATTGCGTGATTATTGCGCCCTCGAGTACCGGAAAGTCGACTACCATTGTGCTGAATGTCATCCAACAACTGGTTGCCGAAGGAGAGGAATCGCCTCGAGCATTGATTATTGTAGAAGACAAAGCAAAAGTCCTCGCCATGGAGAAGTTATTCGAACAATTCGGTAGGTACACCAATCTGCGCGTTTACGGCGTTCATGACAAAGGCGATCTGGAATACGACAAGAATTATATCTCCACAGGAATTGATGTGCTCATCGGAACACCTAACAGATTGAACGAAATGTTTACGACGGCAGGTTATAACGTCAATCGATTGAAGATGTTTATTTTGGATGATGCGGAACCGATTTTGAAATTGCGGCATGAAACTAAAATTATGCGCATCTCTAATAGCATTACCAAAACACAACGAATTGTATTTTCGGAAGTACTGAGCGAACGCATAGAAATGCTTGCAGAAAAGATGCTTGTCGAGCCTATTTGGTTTGAATTAGAAGACGAAGATTAAATCCATCAACCTACAACTAACAACCATCAACTTACTATGGGATTAATGAAAGTATTTTCAGGCAACGAAATTCTAGCCTTAGCGTTACAAGAAAAAATAGAGTCAATTGGCGTGAGCACCGTTATTCGCAATAACAACCAATCGAATGTGTTGCCGTCTTTGTCCAATACCAAACCCGTTGAATTGTTTATTCAGGAAATCGATTTTGGAAAAGCCAATGCTACTATCGAGGAATTTCGGTTGAGTATTTAGTTTTTTGTAATCTAAAAAAAAATATGATAATGAAGAAAACTATTTTATTAGTGTTCCTTTTTGTAAGTATAAATAATTATGCACAATGTTGGGAAACTATTTCAGCTGGCAATGGATTTATTCATGCTATTAAAGACGATGGTTCTTTATGGGCTTGGGGCAGTAATCAACAAGGGCAATTGGGCGATGGAACCACTATAAATAAAAATACGCCCGTAAATGTTTCTAACAGCAGTACTTGGGTAGCAATTTCTGGAGGGACTTATTTTACAGTTGGAATTAAGTCAAACGGAACTTTGTGGGCATGGGGAAATTCTTTTGGCGGATTAATTCCAACCCAAGTAGGAAACGACTCCGATTGGTTGAAAGTAGCAGCAGGTGGTTTTCATGCACTTGGTATAAAGAATGACGGAACGCTATGGGCTTTTGGGCAAAATCTAAGAGGACAATTGGGTATCGGCACAATAGTAAATAACTATACGCCAACTCAAGTTGGAAATGGTAACGACTGGCAATCAATTTCTTGCGGTGGATATCATTCAGCTGCGATTAAAACAGATGGCACTTTGTGGACATGGGGGTATAATTTATCTGGACAAATTGGCGATGGCGGCATCAGTAATAGCAGAACAACACCTTATCAAGTAGGAACTGGCACAAATTGGCTTTCGGTTTCATGTGGTGGTGGTAGTGCAAGTGTTATAGCGATGAAAACAGATTACTCGATTTGGGGTTGGGGTTCGAATGCTTTTGGGGGTTTAGGAATTGGTTCTACTACAGATAAAGATGTCCCTACTAGAATTGGTAACTTAAACGATTGGCAATCAATTCAAACCGGATTTTATCACACATTTGCCATAAAGAACAATGGTACACTTTGGGCTTGTGGTTACAATACCAACGGTCAATTGGGCGATGGCTCCAACACTAATAGAACAACGTTGGTTCAAATTGGATTAGATACCAATTGGCAAGGTGCATTTGCTGGGGGCAATCATAGTATTGGAAAAAAAACAGATGGCACTTTACTTGCGTGGGGTTATAATAACAATGGAGCAATTGGCGATGGTACTTTTATCAGTAAGAATATTCCAACAGCTATTAGTGGCGTATGTTCTAATTTGAATGTATCTCAAATTGTAGACAGCAAGAAATTGCTTTTATATCCAAATCCTGTAAATACTATTTTGGCTATCAATAATCCGAATGATTATGAAATTGAAGAAATTTCAATAGTGAATAATTTAGGACAAACTGTTCTGGAGTTTGATGTAAATGCAACTCAAATAGACCTTCAAGAAATGGTAAGTGGAATCTACTTTATTACATATAAAATCAATAATAAAGTATGTGTGCAAAAAATAATTAAAGAATAAACTTCTGATAATGCAGGTTAAATCTTATGGCTAGTTTTATGCAAGTAATTTATTTCTTTTTTCAAAGTGTCGTTTTTTGTTAGCCTTAAAAACTCAAAAGTACACTTGAATAAATGTTATTTGAATATTTTTAGCTTACTCACTAATATCGAAATCAACAATCCAAAAACGCCAATAATGGCGAAAGCATATTTCAAACTGGTCAATTCAGCAATATAACCAATGCAGGGCGGACCAATTAAAAATCCCAAAAAACTAATGCTAGATACAGTTGTGATAGCAATTCCTGTGGGAACTTTTTCATTATTGCCAGCCAAATTAAAAATGATCGGAACCACATTAGAAACACCGAATCCAATTAGCATAAAAGCTACAGTACACGGTATCAAAAAAGGAAACAAAACCGCCGTGTAAAACCCAGATGAGATGATCATGCCACTGGCAATCAGTACTTTTTTTGCTCCGTATTTTCGCACCAAAATATCACTCAAAAACCGACCCGAAGCCATGCTAATCATAAAGGTTGTATAACCCAAAGCCACCAAGGCACCGGGTGCTCTGATAATTTCTTTAAAATACACACCGCTCCAGTCAAACATAATTCCTTCACTTGCCATACTGAAAAAACAGATGACGCCCAACCATACCAGGATTTTGTCTGGTTTTTTAAAAAAGGAATATTCGATTTTATCCTCTTTTTGATTTGATTTAGATTCGACGATGTATTTGTAATTGAAAGCGATGATCAAGCTGACAATGATCGATGCGATTACAAAATGCAACAACGGACTTAGCGAAAAAGCCAACATCAACAACGATAACAAAGCACCACAAAAGCCTGCCAAGCTCCACGAGCCATGAAAAGATCCTATTATCGGTTTGGTAAACAATTGTTGGGTATAAACGCCTTGAGTGTTCACAGCGATGTTACAGAAGTTGCCAAAAAAACCAAATAAAAACAAGCCAATGGCCAACTGCCAATCTGTTGATGCCAATCCAGGCAAAATCATACAAATGGCATATAAGAATAACCCCAATATGGCAATTTTTCTACTGCCATATTGTGTGACCACTTTTCCTGAGAACGGCATGGCAACCAACTGACCAAATGGCAAAGCAAAAAGCAAGGTTCCTAAAGCAGCTTCACTGAGATGGAGTGTTGATTTAATATCAGGAATTCGACTGGCCCATGTCGCAAAGCAAAATCCCATGCCAAAGAAAAATAGAGAAGTAGCAAGCCGAACCCTATTCAGATAGGATTGCTTCGCGTTTCTGAAGCTCTTTTTAATCTTGGCTTTAGGTAAAATTTTGCTTAGAAAACTGTAATCTAATAGCGGCATAAAGGTGTAGATATTTTAGAAGTAGTACTCATTGTTTATCAATACGTTTTCCCATTTTCAAATTAGTGCATCCTCAAATTGCCTCGTTTCTAAATTAGATTATCTTTGCGGCTTCAAAAAATCTTAAAGTCCAAAGATATAACAATCTAACAATCCAAATGATTACAGTAAACGATATCTCCGTGCAATTTGGCGGAACCACTTTATTTAGCGATGTTTCTTTTGCTATCAATGAAAATGACAAAATTGCCTTAATGGGTAAAAATGGCGCGGGTAAGTCGACGCTTTTAAAAATAATTGCGGGACAAAGCAAGCCGTCAACTGGAAATATTTCAGCTCCAAAAGAAGCCGTAATCGCGTATTTGCCGCAACATTTACTCACGACGGATACGGCAACAGTGGTCGAGGAAACTTCGAAAGCCTTTGGCGAAGTGTTCAAAATGAAAGCCGAGATGGATGCTATCAACGAACAGTTGACGATTCGCACAGATTACGAAAGCGATGAATATATGAAACTCATCGAGCATGTTTCGGATTTGAGTGAAAAGTATTACGCCATTGAGGAAGTCAATTATGAAGCGGAAGTTGAGAAGATATTGATTGGTCTGGGATTTGTACGTGAAGATTTTTCGCGTCCCACTTCAGAATTTTCTGGAGGTTGGAGAATGCGCATCGAATTAGCAAAGATTCTACTGCAAAAACCAGATTTGATTTTGCTTGATGAGCCCACCAATCACATGGATATCGAGAGTATTCAATGGTTAGAAGATTTCTTGATTAATTCTGCAAAAGCAGTCGTTGTGATTTCCCACGATAGAGCGTTTGTCGATAACATCACCAACCGTACGATTGAAGTTACGATGGGCCGCATCTACGATTACAAAGCGAAATATTCTCACTATCTAGAATTGCGTAAAGACCGCCGCATTCACCAGCAGAAAGCCTACGACGAACAGCAAAAAATGATTGCGGATAATCAAGAGTTTATCGACCGATTTAAAGGCACGTTTTCCAAAACCTTGTCTGTTCAATCGCGTGTAAAGATGTTGGAGAAAATTGTTCCGGTGCAAATCGATGAGATTGATACTTCGGCATTGCGAATCAAATTTCCTCCTTCTATACGTTCTGGACAATATCCTGTTATCGTAAAAGAACTATCCAAATCATACGGTGATCACATCGTATTTAAAGACGCAAATATTGTGATTGAACGTGGACAAAAAGTAGCTTTTGTGGGTAAAAATGGAGAAGGAAAATCGACCATGATCAAAGCCATTATGAAAGAAATCGGCATTGATAGCGGTGCTGTTGAAATCGGTCACAATGCGCAAATCGGTTATTTTGCTCAAAACCAAGCATCGTTATTGGATGAAAATTCGACTATTTTTGAAACGATAGACGATGTTGCTGTGGGTGATGTCCGAACCAAGATTAAAGATTTATTGGGTGCGTTTATGTTTCATGGCGACGACGTCACTAAGAAAGTGAAAGTGTTATCGGGTGGAGAAAAAACGCGCTTGGCGATGATTAAGCTATTGCTGGAACCCGTCAATTTATTGATATTGGATGAGCCTTCGAATCACTTGGATATGAAAACCAAAGACATCATTAAAGACGCTTTAAAGGATTTCGATGGGACTTTAATTTTAGTATCGCACGACCGTGATTTCTTGGACGGATTGGCCACCAAAGTTTTTGAGTTTGGTAACAAACGCGTCAAAGAGCACTTCGAAGACATCGCTGGATTCTTGGCGCATAAGAAAATGGAAAATTTACGGGAAATAGAAAAGTAGTACTTATTCGCCGTAGAACCACGAAAGATGGGTGCATTCTGAGCAGACAAAATACGTCGCTGAACGATTCGTCCAGTCCAGATTAAATAGAGAGGCGACGGCGGTATTGAGTTGTGCTTTACTTCTCCAAAAAGTTCTGTTAGAACAAATTGGGCAAAGCAATTCGTGCCCTTTAATCGTTACCATTTCCGGAGGATTATTTTTCATATTTGCTATAATTATTTTTTTTAAGTGTTATTTTTCTAGCACTAGTTTATAAATATTCGATTGGAGTTCTTCGGTATCATTGTCTTCACAAAGCAAAAACTCAATTTGGGTTTTCGATTTTTTAGATAAGGTGAGTCCTTCAAATTTTTGTGTTTCGGTAATTTGGGTGGTAAAATCGACGGTCCACGTTTTTGGGTTGATACTTCCAATCATACTGCCTAAAACTTCACCATCTTTATAAGTTGATTTTGAATCTTCGGCAGACGCCAAGAAATAAATTGTATTGTCGACCAAAACCGCATCGGTAAAGGTGGCATCAACGGTCTTTAATTTCGGGAGTGTTACGGGAATGTAACGAGTTGTTTCTTTTTTGGTATCATAAATAAAGATACCGTTTTTGGCTCCTTCGCCATTGCCGCGTTGGAAAAGAACCAGATCGTCTTTATAAAAGACGGCGCCTTCGATGTTCATGTCTTTATCTGAAATCCCAGCATTTGATTTTAGTTTTTGATATAACAAGGTCAAATCTTTTTGTTCTGCCTTTTGATTTTTCGGATTGTAGATGAATTGTTGTTCACGTTTGGGTTTGGCACCTGAACCAAAAATGTAGAGTTTGCTTCCTTTTTGGGTGATTGATTCAAAATCTAACTTTTGCTTTTTCGGCATATTCTCTTGGCTACTGTCGAGTAGTTTGATTTTATTGATGGTACGATTCACAACAGAATATTCATACAAGAATGTGCTATTGTCGGAAATGATAAAGAGGGAATCGTTGTTTAAGATTAATCCGGAAGCCGAGCCGATTCCGATGATTTGAAAAAGAATTTCTAAAGTGAATTTTTGCATATGTACTGTTTGGTTTGAAAAGTCCTAGCCCAGATAGCAGTGGAAATCCTTTTTGTTATTAAAAATGCCCTCGACTGCGCTCGGGCTGACAAACAAAAAGATTGTAACGGACAGCTGGAAATAGCTCCTAAAAATACTTATATTTACGTAAATAACAACAAAATTATGAAGTCAATTCAACCTGATGATTTTAAAGTAGTTTCCGCGGTCGATTTGTCGCAGTTTCCCACTCGACTTGATATTGACGCCGATTCGGATGAAAAAGAAGCGAAGCTAGATAAAGTACAAGCCAAATTGAGTGCTTTTCAAGATGTTATGTATGCGCACAATCGCTATGGTGTATTGATTTGTTTGCAAGGCATGGATACGTCTGGCAAAGACAGTTTGATCCGGGAAGTTTTTAAGGAATTTAATCCACGTGGTGTGGTGGTGCATAGTTTTAAAACGCCAAACTCGACCGAATTAGAACATAATTATTTGTGGCGGCATTATTTGGCTTTACCAGAAAAAGGGAAGTTTGCAGTTTTTAATCGAACGCATTATGAAAATGTTTTGGTGACACGCGTGCATCCTGAATATATTTTGAATGAGCATTTGCCGGGCATTGAGAAGGTGGAGGATATTACACCTGAGTTCTGGGAGAAACGCATGAAGCAAATTAATCATTTTGAGAAGCATTTGGTGCAAAATGGAACGATTGTATTGAAGTTTTACTTGCATTTGAGTAAAGAGGAACAGCGCGAAAGATTGTTGCGCAGATTGGATGAAGCGGATCACAATTGGAAATTTTCGCCTGGTGATTTGAAAGAGCGCGAACGTTGGGATGACTATATTTCGTGTTATGAAAAGGCGATTAGCAGTACTTCAAAACCTCATGCGCCTTGGTATGTTGTGCCAGCTGATGATAAAGAAATGGCGCGTTATATTGTGGCCAAGATTATTTGGGAGGAAATGCAAAAACATTCGGATATTCAGGAACCGGAATTGGATGAGAAGGTGAAAGCGGATATGGCTTTTTTTCGAGAACAGTTGAAGTAATTCTTGACCGCAGATTAATATCTTTAAATGCTGAAAATTTTACTTAGTCAATTCGCTGATGATAGTTTTTTTTCAATATAGAGCTTAAATGTACTAATATGCCTTTTATGGTTAACCTAATTTTGGACCATGGAAGGCTTATAAGAGCATATAAGTTTTTAGGATTAAATAGTTGCGATATAATTATAGTTTAAATTATTTATTATTGGCACAGAAACAAATCTGTTAACAATATGAAATATATTTTTTCAAGATAAAACTTTGCGTCCTTTGCGAAAACCTTCGCGTCCTTTGCGGTTAAATCAAAGTTGAAATCCATAGGCCAATCGCAGCGAAACCAGTCCAACGCCATCTCCAGTTGAACCGTTATCTTTTATGTTTGGGAAATCAGCATAGTTTTCGTAGCGTATGCTAATATCAATAAATTTGTTGGCAAAACCGACACTAGGCGAAACAATTACCGAAGTTTTGTGGTACGTATCGGTGGTTCCGATTGCGGCACCAATTTCGCCCATAGCATAAAATTTGTTAGCCCAAACGAATGTTTTATAACCGGCTTTTACGGGAATAAATGCTAAGTCATTATCGTTTCCGCTGATGGTGATGTTGGTGTAACCGCTTGTTAGTGTGATAGAAAATCTTTCGGATAAATCATATTGTATGCGCATGTCGGCCCCATAAGAAAAATGATAGGGTTCTTGAAAAGCATAACCGCTGTTGATGCCAAAACCGAGACGAAATCCTTGGTCAAAATTATCTGTTTTTTTTTCTTGAGCTTGAGTTGGGTTGGAAAGAAACAAAGCAGCTAGTAAGAGTGTAAGTACTTTTGAATGGTTAGCAATTGTCAACATATTCGATTGGTTTTTTTAAGCTTTGCTACTGTCTAATTTATCAAGCGAAATTACTGGTTTCTGGGATTAATGCGTTTTACAATTATTTTGTTTTCTTTTATAATTTACATTCAATTTATGACCAAAAAAAAAGTCATCCTATCACATGAGATCATAGGATGACTTTTAGAAATGATTTTTTTTAGATTAATTCACCATGATTTTTTGTACAAATCGTTGACCGTTTTTAGAAGTTACTTCGATAATATAAACTCCAGCGGAACGGATAGGATTGATGGAAATCAAATTATTTGTCGCTTCTATTTCGATGTTTTTGTTTTCTATAACCGCTCCATTTATGGTAATTATTTTCAAAGTCGCATGATCTAATGCGATATTGGATTGCAATATAAGTTCTCCGTTTTTCGCGTTGGTGCTAGAAATTGCAATTGAATTTGAATTAAACTGCTCTTTTCCAAGAGTAAAACCTAAGTCAGCCCATGTCAAAGCCAAACTTAGTAAACCTGCATTTCCGGTTGGCATACCGTTCGTCCAGTTTTGTCTGAATGACAAACGATCTAAATTACCCGCTTGGTCCAACCCTACATTGTTTGTAATCGTTGCGGTGCCAGGTTCTCCAGCAGCGAATGCAGGATCAACATAAACAGAAATTAGATCGTCGTTGGTCCCAGAACCCTGAGTATACTTTATGATAACTAGATGATCTTGATTATAAGCGAGTGCGTTTGGTGTAAAATTGATTTGATTTCCATTGGCAGCTTTACTCACTCCGAGGAAGAAAGCGCCAGGAGCTGGTGTCGCATACAAACGGAAAGTAGTATTAAAGTTACCGCCACTCATGACTCTGAAGAAATCGCTATTGTTGTTGGCTTGTGCGTTGGTTAAGTTTAAAATAAAGCCTACATAAAGATCTCCCGAAGCAACCGTAGGAAACTCAGTTCCACAGCCATCGGAGTCTGGGCTAATTTTTATAGAGTTGATGCTAGAACCATAGTCAGGATAAGAAACTGGAGTAGCGAGTACATCGGCATTATTAGGGATGGCTCCGATTGCCGCTCCTAATCCACCGGGATTTGAAGAGTTGTTTGACCAAGTTCCTTGTGTATTTAGATCAACACCTGTAAAATAAGTCGAAAAGTTGTCTTGAAATATGTTTTGTGCATGGGCACTGAATGTTGCCATTAGTGCAACCAGAATTAATTTAGTTTTCATTTTTTATGATTAAGATTGAAGATTATTTAGATATAATTTTGAAGCTGCTTTTTTCGCCGCTTTCGTCATTCAGTTGAACAATATATACACCGCTACTTAATTTTGAAGCAAGTCCAATTTGTGAACTTCCAGTCGGAACGTCTATCATTTTTTGCTCCAGTAAAGCTCCGGTTGCTGAATACAGTTTTATTTGTACATTATTCAAGGAGTTTTTTGAATTTATTTGCAGTTGACCATTTTCTAGTACACTTGAAATAGTAACATTATTCGCTTCAAATTGATTTACACCTAATGGCAAGAAAGTCAGACCTTCCCAAGTAGTAGAAGTACTAACCAACCCCAGTACACCTGTTGGCATTGATGCTGCTACGTTATAATTCATTCGAAAAGCAATACGATCTATAGCACCACTTTGGTCAAATCCAGAAGCGGTAGTTGCTGATGCTGTTGCAGGTTCTCCATTGCTGTAAAGCGGATTTACGTACACATTTACGATGTCATCATCTGGACCAGTTAAATGGGAATATTTAAGAATTACCAAAACATTTTCACCATAATTAAACGAACTTCCTGTATATGCAGTAGCATTGCTTGATGCGCCTTTTCGTATTCCAACGTTGTATCCGAAGCCAGCATCTTTTACTAATAATCTATAAGTGACCTGTGTCGCGTCACTATTGATAACTCGTAAAAAGTCGACAGGAGATCCAGCAGTAGTTGGCGCTGATGTAATATTTAAGACTAACCCCACATACAAATCTCCACCAGTAACAATGGGCGTTATAGCTCTTGCAACTCCATCTTGCACTGGACCAAGAAGAATGGTATTAATCGACTCCCCGTAACCCAGGTAACTTACAGATTGGCCTATTACTTTGGTGCCGGAACATGGCTCGCTACCGCTTAAAGGAAGGCAAGCACCAATACCAACATTTGGGGCGATTGGACTGTTTGACCAAAGCCCTTGTCCACTAAGTTCTTGATTGATTGTGTACGTTGAAAAATCATCTTTAAAGATGTTTTGTCCTTGAGAAATTCCTACGGTTAAGAAAGCAATTACTAGAAGTAAAATTCTTTTCATTAGTGTAAAGTTTTTGATGCTGTAAATGTAATTTATTTCGCAGATTTAAGAATTGTTTAATAGTTAAAAGTTTTATCTGACGTATTTTTGGCGAAAAAGTTACGATTTGAATTTTTCTACCTACACAAAAGAGTTTTCCTATAACATAAAATTAGCTTATCCTGTCATTTTAGGAATGTTAGGACACACCCTGATAGGTATTGTCGATAATATTATGGTGGGGAATTTAGGTTCAACAGAATTAGCAGCCGTGTCATTAGGAAACAGTTTTATCTTTATAGGCATGTCAATTGGAATCGGATTTTCAACCGCTATTACTCCAATTATTGCAGAAGCAGATGCAGCCAAGGATTCGTCTAAAATTCGTTCCGTCTTTCATCACGGATTATTATTATGCACCCTGATTGGTGTGGCTTTGTTTATAATGATTGTCTTGGCAAAACCCATTATACATTTAATGCATCAACCTGAGGCGGTGGTTGCCTTGGCTTCACCTTATATTGATTGGGTTGCCTTTTCTTTAATCCCAGTCATTATTTATCAAGGATACAAGCAATTTGCAGACGGTCTATCCAAAACAAAATACGCGATGTATTCCATTTTTATGGCCAATGCCGTGCACATTTTTTTCAATTATGTTTTGATTTATGGCGTTTGGTTTTTTCCAAAATTGGGAATCATTGGCGCCGCATTGGGAACAGTGATTTCCAGAATTATGATGGTCGTTTTTATGCATTACTTGTTGAAGTACAACCAGGAACTGAAAGTGTATTTTACGAAATTTAATTTCAATCAAATTCGAAAAAAAATCCTCAAACAAATCATCAATTTAGGGTTTCCTTCTGCGATGCAAATGTTATTTGAAGTGACCTTATTTACTGCAGCTATCTGGTTGTCAGGCTCGATAGGAAAAACCAGTCAAGCTGCCAATCAAATTGCATTGACGTTGGCGACCACCACTTTTATGTTTGCTATGGGATTGAATGTGGCTGCTATGATTCGCGTCAGCAATCAAAAAGGACTCAATGATTATAAGAATTTGATCATCGTTGCTCGGTCGATATTTCTACTGGCTATAATTTTAGAATTTATTTTTGCAATTCTGTTTGTCGCGTTGCATCAATTTCTGCCGCATTTATTTTTAAATATGGATAATTCGCTGCAAGTCATAGACAATGCAGAAGTGATTTCAATTGCATCGCAGTTGCTATTAGTTGCCGCGGTTTTTCAGATTTCGGATGGCATTCAAGTAGTAGTTTTAGGTGCATTGCGTGGTTTGCAAGACGTGAAGATCCCAATGTATATTACTTTCGTCGCTTATTGGCTCATTGGTTTTCCGATTTCATTTTATCTCGGAATTTATACCGAATTAAAAGCAACAGGAATTTGGATTGGATTGCTTGCCGGATTAACAGCAGCTGCTTTGTTTTTGTATATTCGCTTCGAACGATTAACAAAGAAATTGGTTACTGAAAATCATGGAAGTTAAATATCCTTTTGTTCAAATGTAACTTCTAAAATAATCTCTCGTATAAACACCACATTTTAAAAAACAAAAAATGATACTATTTATTATTTTGGGCGCAATCTTCCTGATTGCCAGTTTTACTTCTACCAATCCAAATCACCCACTTTCTAAGTTTACACAACCTCTAAGAGTCATTGGATTTATTTTGATTTTGATTGGAATTTTTTCTTCTGCTTTCAAACAAATTGACGCAGGAAAAGTGGGTGTAAAATCGCTCTACGGTAGCGTTCAGCCGGATGTTTTAGAAAGTGGATTGCATATGATTAATCCACTGTTGGATGTTACCGATTTCGACATTCAAACACAGAATTACACGATGTCAGCCATCCATTCTGAAGGTGCACAAGAAGGTGATGATGCCATCCGAGTGCTATCGAATGATGGTTTGGAAGTGGTCATTGACCTGACCGTTTTATATCGCATTTCACCAGAATCTGCGCCGAAAATTTTCAAGCAAATTGGGGTCAATTACACTGATAAGATTGTTCGTCCAGTTACACGAACCCGTATTCGTGACAACGCAGTTTATTATGATGCGGTGGCTTTATATTCTACCAAAAGAAATGAATTCCAGCAGCGTATTTACAAAAGTATCGAAGATGATTTTAAATCGAGAGGCTTAATTTTAGAGCAGTTGCTCATTCGAAACATCAATCTTCCAGCTTCGGTAAAAACTACCATTGAGAGCAAAATAAATGCAGAACAAGAAGCACAGAAAATGCAATTTGTACTTCAGAAAGAGAAACAAGAAGCTGAGCGAAAAAGAGTAGAAGCGCAAGGTATTGCGGATTACCAAAGAATTATTTCGATGGGATTAACCGACAAACAATTGCAATACGAACAAATCAAAGCACAAAAAGAACTGGCAGCTTCACCCAATTCTAAAATGATTTTTATGAATGGGAAAAGTGCGCCGGTGATTATATCAGATAAATAAAAAAAGTTGTAGGTTGTAAGTTATAGGTTAAACAATTCGTAACCTTTAACTTAAAACTTACAACGTATAACCCACAACAATTATGGAATTACCAAAATTTCTCCTCGGAGACAACACTGATTTCCCAGATGATATTTTTATCATTCATTTGGATTACCCACGATTTATAATCAACTTGAAAGATGATGAGGTTGAATTTATGGAAGAAGCCGAAGATCTTGATGAATCTGAATTGAATGTTGAAATGGAAGGATTGATTGTCTTAGCAAATGAATTTTACGATAGAGAAGTGGCGCGTTACGAGGAATAGAATTGTTCCGAAGAAATACTAATGCAGTTGCAAATTTGATATGTAATAAATTTGCTACTGTTTTTTATTTATATTTATAAAATTCTAATTGTAACCTTATCTCTAGTAAAAGCCAAATATTTTTTATTCTGCTCTTTTTCCTTCTTTGGAACCCGATTCGAGCGCAAAATTCTAGCTTCGATTTTTCTATTTCAACGCTTTCACAGGATGACGGACTTTCACAAGGATCTAATTATTTTCGATACGAAGATAGTTTAGGATTTGTTTGGATTACTGGAAATGATGCTCTTAATAGATATGATGGTAATTATGTAAAGGTTTATAAAAAAGACCAATATTTTGAAAACTGTAAGAACCTGCAACAAGGTTATGGTTTTACTGAAGATAATGCTCATAATATTTATATTGGAAGTCCAAACGGGTTGTATGTATATGTACGAAAAAAGGACAGATTTAATTTAAAGTTCTTATTCCCAAAAGGCAAAGACCAAACTGTTTTTCCAATAGGATATGCTCATGGGACAATATGGTGTCATGATAAAGATTTTAATATTATTGCTTATAATTTAGTTGCAAACACTTCAAAAGTATACAATACTTCCAACAGGTATAAAGTGGCATCATTTCATGTTTATGACAATTTGCAAAATCCCATTTTTACGCGCATTCCTTTCGTAGATATCAATAATAACTTGTGGATTATTAACCCTAATGGGTTGCTTTTTTTTGATACCAAGAAGTTAAAGTTACAAAGATATTTGGAGCAATATCTGTTAGTTAATAAGCTCACAATTTTCTCTGCCAGTTATGATAAATACACCAACACAATTTTAATAGGGACTACTGATTGTTTATTGGTTTTTGATTGTGTAACGGGTGTCATTGAAAAAAAACAAAAGAAGTTTAGGGTTGAAGGTATTGCAGTTAATAAAAAGATAATCGTTTTAAAAGACAAAGAAAAATTTGATCTCTATGATAAGGATTTTAAAGTACTGTACACTCAAAAACTAGATGAAAATTTTAAAACATCATACTGTTATTCTTTTGATAAGGTCAATAGGCTATGGATTTGCAGGGATGGCTTTGGGCAAATTGTTTTAGATTTTAATCCGCCGTTTCTTAATAAAATTTCAAGTAGTAATGAATTGTTTAGTTCTGGTGTTGGCAATTTTTCAGAGTTTGCCGACGGTACTATTTTAGTTCAAGATAATGTGGTATTTGACAAAGAAAAAAGAAGTTTTAAAAAAGTAGAAGCAAATAATAGGACTGGTTCAATAGTAAAAAATACAACTGATATTAAGCATAAGATTGTTTGGAAGATCATTCAAAATAGCAATCATATTATTGAGTTGTACCAAGTAGATTACAATAAACAGCTTAATTTTTATGCAACGCTTTCTGCCAATACTGATATAGGATTATTGCAAGACATCGTATTATTGGGCAATCAATTAGTTTGCTCCTTTCAAAGCGGATTATACCATGTCGATTTAAAAGAGAAGGCACTAAAAAAGCTATCGAATCAGACAAAACAGAATCCATTTAAAATTAATCCCATCTCAAAGAATAGGATTTTAGTATCTTATCTAAATCAAGAAGCAACTGTTTATCAGTTAGATGCAAAATTCAATATTTTGTATTCAAATAATATATTAAACGAAATCCAATCTTTTTATTTTCAAGAAGATACTACTAAAAGTGTGATTTGGGTTGGAACCAATAATGGCATTTTGGTTTTGGATTCCAATTTTAAAATTATTAAAAAAATCGATGCCAATGATAATCTTGCTGGTACATACATATACGGAATTTTACTAGACGAAAAAGGGAATTGTTGGGCAAGTCATCAACGAGGATTGAGTTACATTAATGGAAACAATTATAACATTATCAATTTTACCAAAGAAGATGGTATTCAAGATTGGGATTTTAATAATAGATCGTATTATAAAGCTACCGATGGCACTTTGTATTTTGGAGGAATGCGAGGCTTCAATTATTTTAAACCACCTTTAAAATATGATAATGTTTTTTATCAATCGAAAGTATACATTGATGAAATTTTAATTAATCAAGAAAAACTAGCAGTAAACAGAAATAATGATTATGTTCATAAATTAAACCTAGAATCCAGTCAAAATAACATAAGTATTCATGCTATAGTTTGTAATATTTATAAAGGCAAACAGTCTCCCATAGTTTATAGAATAAACAAGTCTAAATGGATTTATAAAAAAACCGATTGCAGTATTGATTTGGTAAATCTATCACCAGATACTTATAATTTAGAACTTGGGATTTATGATAAATTTGAAAATAAAGTGATCATTCAAAAAGCAATCACTATGGCAATTGCTTTTCCTTTCTATAAAAAGGTTTGGTTTTGGGCTTTGATTTTTGGATATGCTCTCGTAATAACTGTATATATTGTCTATCGACGACGGCTTGCTAAACAGAAAAGAGTATTTCAACAACAACTTGCGCTTGAACAACAGCGCAATAAAATCACCGCAGATTTGCATGATGATATTGGGGCAACCTTAAGTAGTTTACAAATTAACAGCGCTGTTGCTAATAAATTAATCATTAAAAATCCAGAGGAAACCCAATTAATTTTAGAAAAAATAGAAAATCAATCTCAAATCATCGCAGATAAAATTGGGGATATTATTTGGAGCATGAAACCAGGTAAAGATGAATTTATGACGATTAGTTCCAGAATTAGAAATTTTGCAAATGATATTTTGGGCTCAACAAATATTAATTATAAGATTGAAATTGAACCTGAAATCGACAAGAAAATTACCGATATGACTGCTCGTAAGAATGTAGTTTTAATTTTAAAGGAAGCGATAAACAATGTAGCGAAATATAGTAAAGCAACGCAAGTGAAGGTTGTTTTACAAATAGAAAGCAACACCTTAAAAATTATAGTTTCTGATAACGGCGTTGGTTTTGATCCGACAGTAGTAAAAGGCAATGGTATCGTTAATATGCAAAAAAGAGTTGCAGAATTAGATGGTAGCATTACTATAATTTCAAGCGCAACAAGTGGAACCGTGCTTTCGGCCTCAATTCCATGTCACTAAATTAAGGGACAAAAATTCGCAACTAATTGAATTACATTTGTGTTATGGCAATACGAATATTTATTTATGATGATAGTACCGAAAGACGCGACAGTCTCAAAGCGTTACTCAGTTTCAATGATGAACTCAAGTTTGTTGGAGAAGCGATGAATTGCGTTAATGTACTCTCAGAAATAGAAACCTTTTATCCAGATGTTGTTTTGATGGACATTAACATGCCCGAAGTTGACGGTATTGAAGGATTACGCCAAATAAAAATGCATCATCCCGAAATAAAAGTATTAATGCAAACCGCTTTTGACGACAGTGAAAAAATATTTACCTGCATCAAAAATGGCGCAAGTGGTTATATTCTTAAAAACGACAAGCCACAGCGTATTCTTCAAGCCATTGAAGAAGTCAATCAAGGCGGCGCTGCCATGAACCCAGCCATTGCTCAAAAAGTGTTAGATTATTTTATTCCCAAAGCAATTAATAACCCGCTTTCGCCAAAGGAAAACGAAGTGCTTGCCTATCTTGCTGAAGGACTTTCTTATAAAATGGCAGCAGATAAATTGGGTATTAGTTATGCTACTGTGAACACCCATGCCAAGCGTATTTACGAAAAACTTCATATTTCATCATTGGGTGAAGCCATTGCATTTTATTATAAGAATGTGAAAAATTAGTAAAACAATTTTTAGAATATTCAAATCCCTTTATCCCACGATTTAGGGATTTTTTATTTTGTAACAATGTTAATATTTGTTAAAGTAAATTTAATAAATGGTGTAACGTTAAAAGCCATCATAAAGTAGAAAACATAAAACTAGAAATTATGAAAAAAAGTTTAAAATTAGTAAGTATCAGTGTAGTATTCATTTCGCTTGCGTTGATGGCCGTAAATTGTTCAAAAGACGATAAGGATAGCGACAGTAACAGTAACTATGTTCCAACTGCAGTTGCCTTAAATTCGTTATTTAATTCAAACTTAGATGATATCAAGCAAACAGCAACTTTTGATGCCGGTACAACGTTTACATTTACTTCAACTGCCGGAACAACAGTAGTTATCGATGGAACATGTTTGCGAAAAAACGGAAATCCAGTTACAGGTAATGTAGACTTAGAGTTTATTGAACTTTATGATCGTGGTACCATGGCTATTACGAACAAGCCCACATTAGGAATCGATGCCAACGGTGATTTAGTTCCGATGGATTCTGGTGGTGAGTTTAAAGTGGCACTTAAACAAAACGGTGTTGCACTTACAACAACTTGTTATTATCAAATCAATACGCCAACTTCATTAACCGGAGGAACACAAACAGGGATGCAACCTTTCTCGGGAACTATTGATGCTGCTGGAAACTTAACTTGGGCAGTGGCGCAAGGAGTCGATTTTTATTTAACCACAACCCCTGACAAGTACAATACATTATTGTCAAACTTTGATTGGTTTAATTATGATAAACTACCCAACATTGGACCAAGAACTGAAATTACAGTCAACATACCAACCGAATACGTAAACGCGAGCACCTTGTTTTTGTCAACTAATGCCAGACCAAATTCATTGGGTGGATTAGGCGGTAAATATTCTATTGGATTGCAGTGTAATATTATTTTTCTAGCCGAAGAAAACGGAAGTTTTAGATATGCTATCAAACCCATTACAATTGTTAATGACCAACAAGTCACTTTTAGTAAAAGCGAAACAACCGTAGTTAGTGCGGCACAAATGAAAACCATCTTAAATAACCTACCATAAATAGAATAAAACAGGCGAAACCCGAAAAGCTAAACCTAGAGTAGGGAAACAAAACGAAAAATTATGAAAAAATTATTATTTTATTTAATGCTATTGATAGGATTGAATAGCTATTCGCAGAATGTAACTTTACAAGACTCAAATTTTGAGAATTATTTAGAAACACATAATGCTGCTGGAGCCCTAGTTTTAATAACAGATCCCACAAATATGGGTAATGGTATTATGGATCTTCGCGTACCAATTGCGAAAGTTAGTATAGTAACAAGTTTGAATGTTTCAAATAAAAACATTTCAAATTTAATTGGTATTCAAGGGTTTACATCATTACAAACTTTAAGATGCAACACCAATTCAATAGTAAGTTTAAATTTGACCGGATTAACTAATCTAAGTACAGTAATCTGTTTTGATAATCAATTAACAAGTTTGAATTTAACTGGATTGTCAATTTTATCGTATGTCGATTGTAGCAATAACTCATTACCAAATTTAAACTTAACAGGACTAAATGCATTAATTAGATTAAATTGTAAGAGGAACCTTTTAACTACTTTAACTGTTAGCGGATTAAATCTTATTGAATTAAATGCTTCGGAGAATCTCTTAACTTGTTTAGATTTAACCAACATGATGGTTCTTGGCAATTTTAATACAACAATGTCTTGTGAACAAAATCCAAATTTAACTTGTATACAGGTTGTTAGTGTAGGTGTTGCGGCATCTATTCCAAATTGGTTGAAAGATCCAAGTTCTTCTTATTCTTCAAATTGTTTACCTTGTTCAACGAATACATTAACAGCTTCTGCTACTACTGGAACGATTGTTTGTTTTGGTGGAACAACAACAGTTACTGTAACGGCAACAGGTGGAATTTCTCCTTATACAGGAACAGGTTCATTTACATCAAGCGCAGGTGTTCATACTTTTACGGTAACTGATGCAAATGGTAGTACTTCAACCGTTACAGTTAACATTTCGCAACCTGCTCAATTAACAACCACTTCAACAATCATTTCAAGCACACCTTATTTTTGGCCGGTTAGTGGATTAACTTACTCTAATTGTGGTGTTTATAATTTTTATACAATTAATGGTTTTGGTTGTACGGTTGTTAATACATTAAACTTAACTATTATTCCTCCAATAACTTCTCAATTTATAAATGTAAGTACGGGAATAGATAATGCTGGTAATGCTTTAGCAGCCGGAACAGTCGACCCAAATTGGCAAATAGCAAGTAGCCCAAATCCGCCCGGAACACCTGCTTTGGTCTCAAATTATTTTGCACCTTTCTGGGAAGTAACACCAGTATCATCAACAAACGCTGGCTGGATTAATCATTATGGTAATTATCTGTTTCAACTGAGCCAAATTGGGATTTACACTTTTGAACGACCATTTACAGTTGGTGTCGGAACTACTACTATTGATTATAATTTGACCGTAGCGTACGATGATGCATTAGTAAGCTTTGAATTTGTTAGACCTGATTTAACAACAAGTCCAATAAATGTTACAACAGGAAGTAATGGTGCTCGTTTTTTATCAGTATCAACACCAAATTCGCTCTTTCCGTCAACTCAAGCTGGAGTATGGAAAATTAGAGCTGTTGTAAACTTTATAGATCAAGCTGCCGGATTTTTACTATCAGGTACAATCACGGTTAATACTGATACAAGTACAGTTCCAACTTTCACTCCAATTGCACCAGTTTGTTTAGGAACATCAGTTTCACCATTGCAAACAACATCTACAAATGGAATTACAGGAACATGGTCGCCCGCTTTTAATAGTTTATTACCAGCAACCTATACTTTTACACCAAATGCTGGTCAGTGTGCTACGACTACAACAATGGTAATATTAATTGATCCTCTTATAACGCCAACCTTTACTCCAATTGCAAATGTTTGTACATTAACTACAGTTTCGCCATTGCCGACAACATCACTCGAAGGTATTACTGGAACTTGGTCGCCAGCTTTTGACAACACAACAACTCCATTCAATTTAACAACCACAGTATACACTTTTACGCCCGATGCTGGGCAATGTGCTACTACGACAACCATTAGTGTTACGGTCTATCCTTTACAAGATATTTTCTTTACTCCAATTGACCCAATTTGCGCTGGTGACACCTTAATTTCTCCACCAAACACATCTCTTAATGGTGTTACAGGAACTTGGTCGCCGGCGTTCAATAATACAGTGACCACAACCTATATATTTACTCCAGATGCCGGTTATTGTGCCGTACCAAGGACTTTGACGATTACGGTTAATCCGGCAACGACGCCAATCTTTACTCAAATTGCGCCAATTTGTTTAGGAAGTACAATCCCGACATTACCAACAACGTCATTAAATGGAATAACAGGAACATGGTCGCCAGCAGTTAGTAATACAGCAACCACAATCGTTACTTTTACTCCAAATGCCGGTCAATGTGCTACGACTACAACGATGACTATTGTTGTAAATCCAAACATATCAACAAATTTTCTTCAACTTGCAGGACAATCATTTTGTGCAGGTGAATTAAGTGCATTTCCCTTTTCAAATGTATCGGATAATTTACCAAATGGTATCTCAGGTTCATGGTCACCAGCACTGAATAATTTGGTAACTTCATCCTATACTTTTACGCCAAATCCTGGTCAGTGCGCAACAAGTACTTCGCTTACTATTGTTATAAGACCAAATGAAGTTCCAACCTTTAATCCAATTGCACCCATTTGTTCGGGAACGACAGTATCGCCATTGCTGACGACATCAAATGACAATCCTGCAATTACAGGAACGTGGTCGCCAGCCTTTAATGGTTCAGCAACAACGACGTATACTTTTACACCAACATCAAATCCATGTGCAACAACTACAACGATAACTATCAATGTAATTCCTACAACCAATACTCAAAATATTAATGTAAGTACAGGTGTATATAATTCTGGAATTAATGTAACTGTGGGAGCACCTGATCCGAATTGGCAAATTTCAGGTAATCCTTTGGTGCCGACGCCAATAGTTTGTAATTTTATCAATGGGAATTGGCAGCCAACACCTGTAACTTTAACCAATGCTGGATGGATTAATGACACAGGTCAGAATACAGGTGCCAATAATCCTGTAACCTATACCTTTGAAAGACCTTTCGCCATTGCTACTGGCACCACTAGTTTTTCTTGTAACTTCAGTCTTGCATGGGACGATCAATTGATCTCATTTGAATTAGTGCGACCAGATTTAACTATTATTCCGATAGCAGTTACGCCAGCAAGTAATGTTAATTTATTATCCTCTCCAATACTCAACACCGTGACGAATCCTATGGTAGGAACTTGGAAAATTCGCGCCGTTGTTTTCTTTTTCGATACAGTTGCTGGGTTTTTATTATCGGGTAATATTGCTGTTGCGACGCCTTCTGGTACAGTTCCAACCTTTACTCAAATTGGACCGATTTGTTCTGGCACTACATTATCGCCATTGCCTACTAGTTCAACCAATAATCCGACGAGTATTACAGGAACTTGGTCGCCAGCTGTAAACAATACTGCAACGACAACGTATACTTTTACTCCTAATTCGGGACAATGTGCCACAACTACAACGATGACGATAGAAGTTAACCCTGTTGTGACAACAACTTTCACACAAGTGTCACCAATTTGTTTCAACACTACGGTATCACCTTTGTTGACGAATTCAACAAACAATCCTGCTATTACAGGAACTTGGTCACCAGCATTTAATGGTTCAGCAACAACTACCTATACTTTTACACCAACGTCAAATCCTTGCGCATCAACCATGACGATGACAATCGTAGTCACGCCTGCAACAACTTGGTATGCTGACAATGATAATGATACTTATGGTAACCCATTGATTTCTACAACTGCATGTGCTCGTCCAACGGGTTATGTAAGTAACAATACGGATTGTAACGATTCTAATGCAAATGTTAATCCTAACCATGTTGAAGTTCCGGGCAACGGCATCGATGATAATTGCGATGGTATTATTGATGAAGTGTATCAAACAGTGAGGGTCATTCCTTCACAATGCGGTACCACTTTAACGAATCTTTGGAATACTATTTTCTCTACTCAGTATAACGGAACTCCTGGTGCAACAAGCTATCGCTTTGAACTTTCGAATGTTCCTGGAAATCCATCCTATCTTCAAACTATTGATACCCCAGTACCAGCCCCACCAATGCAGTTATACCAATGCAATATGTATAATTTTCCGGGCATTACTTTTAATACAACTTACTCGATTAGAGTGGCTGTAAAAGTAAATGGGTTTTGGCGAGCTTACGGAGCAAGTTGCACCATAACAACTCCAGTGGGGATTACGACATCATTAGTTCCGCAATCTTGTGGCATTACAACGTCGAGTAGTTGGAATAGTTTGTTTATCAATCCTGTAACGACGCCACCGCCATATTCTGTAACTGGCTATCGTGTGAGAGTAGTTGATCAGAATAATGGAGGTACCGTAAGTTATTTAACACTGACACCTCCAACCACCGTATTTAATTTAAGAAACAATGCATTTGCTCCTGTCATAACAAGATCACCAGGTAATACTTATACGATTTGCATTCAGATACAATTAAACGGTATTTGGCAAACCGATGCAGCTGGGCAAGATCTCTATGGCCCGTGTTGTGTGCTCACCACATCTCCTACTTATCAAAGAACAGTCGAGGATGATACTGATTTCAAAGTGGTCGCTTATCCAAATCCGTATAGTGATGAATTTAATCTTGACATCAGTACTCTAAACGAAAATGGGCTAGAAATCAAAATTTATGATATGATGGGAAGAGCCATAGAATCTCATCAAGCCACAGTTTCTGATTTGAGTACAGTAACTTTCGGAAAAAACTATGCTTCTGGCGTTTATAATGTTATTGTTACGCAAGGTGAAAATGTAAAGACGCTTCGTGTGATTAAGCGATAAATTATAAATAACAATCGTATTTAACAAAACGAGACCTAATTTAAAATATTAAACTGGCGCGACCCGAAAAGCCAAACCAAGAGTAGGGAAATTTAAACTATTGAACTATGAAAAAATTAAACATTATGGCAACTGCTTTATTTATTGCAGTTTCAACAACAGGAGCTTTTGCTCAACAAATTACGGGTTCTTCCAGTTATTCTCCAACTGCTGGTGGAGCAAGAATTTTAGCAGCACAAGGAAATACTGCCGCTGATCCTGCCATTGGTTTTCAAAGCAGTGTTTCGGACCCAACAACTGCACAAAATGATGGCGGCGGTGGCAACGGGATTTTTAGACCAATAGCAAATAATATGGCTTTTTCTACGGGAAGTATAGAACGAATGAGGATCAATCAAGCTGGATTTGTAGGTATTGGAACTTCTACACCCACATCGCAACTCGAGGTAGTAACAACAGCGCTTACTGATCCTGCAATCAATGCCTTTGGTAAATCAGTGGGAATTTATGCAGAAGCTACCGCTCAAGAAAGTAATTTAATTAAACGATCAAATCAATTTGGTGATTTAGATGGTATTGCCATTTTTGGGAATGCTAAATATACTTCTAATACTACCAACGGTTCTATGTATGGTGTTGTTGGTTCAGCTACGGAACCGTCGGTAAATAACATTGGTGTTTTTGGTGAAGCTAATAATGCAAATGGCTATAATCAAGGAGTTACAGGATATGTAAATTCACCTACAGGAGCCTTTAATGCTGGCGTTGCTGGTCAAGTAGAATTAAACACTACTGCTATATGGAACAGAGCCATTTGGGGAATAGCTCCGGTTGCCCCAAATCACTATGCGGGATATTTTGACGGAAATGTTGATGTTCAAACAGGAAATATGCGGATTGGTAACGTTACTACTCCAGCGGGTTACAAATTGTATGTTGAGCAAGGAATTCTTACCGAAAAAGTAAAAGTAGCTGTGGCAAGTTCACCAGCTTGGGCAGATTATGTTTTTGCAGCTGATTATAACTTAAAACCGCTTTCAGAAGTTGAAGCATTCATCAAAGAAAACAAGCATTTACCAAATGTGCCTTCCGCAGCAGAACTTGTAAAAGAGGGACTCGATTTAGGAAAAATGCAAGCAACTCAAATGGAAAAAATAGAAGAGTTGACTTTGTATATGATTGAAATGAAAAAAGAAATCGAGACATTGAAAAAAGAAAATCAATCATTGAAAACATTGGTTTTTAATGCAAAAAACTAAAACCATGAAAAAGCTATATGTATATTTATTTCTCATAGCACTGGTCTATACATCTTCGCAGGCTCAATGTCCAGCTACTGTTACGATTTCAGGAATTTACAACACCCTATATACGGGTTCCAATTCGTGGATTGCTTCCAGTGGAGTGACAACAATAGCGAGCGGTTCTGATGTAACACTAGACGCAAATCCAGCTACGGATGGTTATGTAATGCTAGACCCAGGTTTTGAAACGCAACCTAACGCTACTTTTTTGGCCGTGGTACAAACACCATGTCCACTTTTAGGAATTAACGAAAATGAAATTGAAACTCGTTTTAAGATGTATCCAAATCCGGTTTTTAATAGCTTGAGTGTTGAAGCGCAAGATACAATGACCAAAATAGAAGTAGTAGATAGTAATGGTCGCGTTATTTTATCACAAAAGGAGAATGGCAATATCAGTCGCGTTAACTTTGAGACTGTTGCTTCAGGTATTTATTTTATCAAATTATTTTCAAATAAAAACACAGTTACCAAAAAAATAATTAAAAGATAAATTCCCAAGTCCATTTTTTATCAAAGGAGATGGTTAATTGTCAATAAATGACTTGAAACTACTTCTTAAAATACATTTTCAAAATATTCTGAGCAGCGGTAAATGGTGAAATTTCATTGTTTGCCACTGCTTTTTTATTGGATTCAAGTTGCGTTAAAATGTCTTGATGTTGAAAGAAATTCATTTTCAGTTCTTCAACGATGGTTTCCATCATCCAATATTGGTTTTGTTCTTTCCGCTTTTCAAAGAAATAATGATTGTCTTTTGTCAAGGTCAAATAATCACCAATAATTTTCCAAATATTTTCAATTCCTTCTCCCGTTATTGAACTGCAAGTAGTTGCCGAGGCTGTCCAACCGGATTTCTTCGCTGGAAATAGATGCAAAGCACGATGAAATTCAACTTTTGCTAAATTGGCTTTTTTAATATTGTCGCCGTCTGCTTTGTTGATGACAATTAGGTCCGCCATTTCCATTATACCGCGTTTGATACCTTGCAATTCGTCGCCTGCACCTGAAATCTTTAACAATAGAAAGAAGTCAACCATGCTATGAACAGCAGTTTCACTTTGACCAACACCAACCGTTTCAATAAGAATCGTATCAAATCCAGCGGCTTCGCATAAAGTGATGGTTTCTCTTGTTTTGCGTGCCACTCCGCCGAGCGTTTCGCCAGAAGCGGATGGTCTGATAAAGGCATTTTTGTCTTTGACCAATTCCTCCATCCGCGTTTTATCTCCCAAAATACTGCCATGTGAAATCGTGCTGCTCGGGTCAACGGCCAACACCGCGACCTTTTTCCCTAAACCGGTTAGCTGTTTTCCAAAGGCTTCAATAAAAGTGCTTTTTCCAACGCCGGGAACTCCAGTAATTCCAATGCGTACCGATTGATTCGCGTGTGGCAAACAAGCCGCAATAATTTCATTGGCTTTTCCCAGATGGTCGGTATTGGTACTTTCTATAATTGTGATGGCGCGACTTAAAGACGTTATATCTCCCTTTAAAATGCCATCGATTAGCTCGTTTGATGAGGGTTGCGTTTTTCTAAATTCCTTGAGATTTCCAATAGCCGAATTACTAATCATTTCTGGTTGCGAAATGCCAGGTTTTTCGTGTAATGCAGAATCTTTTTTCTTTGGAGTAGTCAAGTGAAAAACATTTTGGTAAATTTAGTAAAATAATCGAGTTGCCTACATTCACCAATCAATTTCAATCTTATATGTCTTATATTGTTAACTTGCATTTTTTGTTTTGAATCATATAAGGCACATAAGTTCATATAAGATTTAGGGTTGTAGTTTTCCAAAATAACCACTTGACTTTGCTCTTACTTTTCGAGTATTAACACATTATTTTTAAGATACCTTTTACTTTTTAAAACTTGTTTTTGTCTTTTTTTGACGTTCCTTTGCAAAAAAAATAACGACAATCCGAATGGATAGTATAATCTTATTATTTCTGTGTTTGATTTTGGGTTATGGATTGCAATTCGTTACTGCTTTTCCTAAGAACGCCCACCTAACACTCAACCAATTTGTCATTTATATTTCATTGCCGGCTTTGGCGTTGTATTATATTCCCAAAATTCAAATCAGTTCGCAATTGTTATATCCGCTAGGAGTTGCTTGGCTTGGATTCCTTTTATCATTTTTGTTTTTCTATTTTATTGGAAAAAAACTCAAATGGTCTAATAAGTTGATTGGTTGTCTTATTATTACAGCTGGTTTAGGAAATACTTCCTTTGTCGGTTTCCCTGTCATACAAGCATTGTTTGGAGAAGAGGGATTGAAAACGGCGATTATTGTTGATCAACCTGGCTCATTTGTAGTCATTTCTACTTTGGGAATTATTACCGCGGTTTACTTTTCAAAAGGCCAAGCTACAGCAAAGGAAATGAGTAGAAAAATTCTATTATTTCCACCGTTTATTGCTTTTTTTATTGCTTGCATTATGTGTTTACTTAGCATTGATTTTTCTGCCGATTTTCAATCTGTTTTTCAAAAACTGGGTAGCACCGTCACGCCAATTGCACTCTTGTCTGTTGGTTATCAAATAAAATTTGACAAGAACAGCCAACATTGGAAATTCTTGCGACTTGGATTATTTTTCAAACTTATACTGACGCCCGCTTTTTTCTATTTATTGTACAAAATAATTGGAAATGGAAAAGGACTAGTTGTCGATGTATCCATTATGGAAGCTGCGATGGCACCTATGATAACAGGAACCATTCTCTCCGCTTCTTATGGACTCAAACCAAAATTGAGCAATATGATGGTGAGTGTCGGGATTCCATTATCATTTATCACTTTAGCTTTTTGGTATTTTGTACTTAAAACTTTTTAGATGCAAGCAACCGAAACGCATAAAGACGCCATTATTTCAAAAACGCTTTTTTCGATTTTGTTCGCGATTAGTTTTGCGCATTTGCTCAATGATTTGATTCAAGCTATTATTCCATCGGTATACCCGATTTTAAAAGAAAAATACCATCTATCCTTTTCTCAAATTGGACTCATTACTTTTGCTTTTCAGTTCTCAGCATCGATTCTGCAGCCATTCGTCGGGTATTACACCGACAAGCATCCCAAGCCTTTTTCGCAAATTTACGGGATGTTGTTTTCCCTGTCAGGGATTGTTTCCTTATCTTTTGCTAATAGCTTTGCGTGGATTGTATGGTCCGTAATGCTCATCGGAACAGGTTCGGCAATTTTTCATCCAGAATCGGCTCGAATTTCCAATTTAGCTTCAGGCGGGAAGCGCGGATTGGCACAATCTATTTTTCAAGTTGGCGGCAATATGGGAACGGCTTTGGGTCCGTTGTTGGTCGCGTTAATCGTAGTGCCACATGGACAAGCATATATTTTATGGTTCGTTATTGCAGCAGTCATCGCATTAGGAATTATCGGTAAGATCGCTTTTTGGTATCGCGATCATCTCATTTACAGAACCAATAAAGAGGCGCTGTTTTTCGATTTACACGACCTCTCAAAATTGCGGGTAAAATGGAGTATTGCTATTTTACTGATTGTGATTTTCTCTAAGTTTTTCTATTCAGCAAGTTTGTCGACTTACTACACTTTTTTCTTAATGGATAAGTTTCAGCTCTCCATTCGTCAGGCGCAATTTCATATGTTTATTTATCTTATTGCCTATGCACTAGGAACGATTTTGGGTGGTCCGCTTGGGGATAAATTTGGAAGGAAGTACATCATTTGGTTTTCGGTTTTTGGCGCCACTCCGTTTGCTTTGCTATTGCCTTACGTCAACTTATTTTGGACAGATGTGTTGATGATTGTCATCGGAATCATTATCTCGTCGGCTTTCCCAGCCATTATCGTGTATGCACAAGAACTGATTCCTAAAAAACTTGGAATGATTTCCGGGTTGTTCTACGGATTTGCTTTTGGAATGGGTGCTTTGGGCTCGGCTTTACTGGGAATTTTGGCGGATCACACTTCGATTCAATACGTTTATCATATTTGTTCATTTCTTCCAATCATTGGCGTCATTTGCTATTTTCTTCCGAATTTGAAGAAGAAGTAGTGGAGGGTTGTAGGTTGTAAGTTATGGGTTCTGGGCGTGACCGCAAGGGTCGGGTTTTTGCACTCGCTTTTTTGCGCTGAACGCCATCGCAAAAAGAGCTCAAACAAAGCGCAATCCCTCACGCGAATACCGTTTCAATGGCGATTTTCAAATGTATTGGGATACTCTAGCACAAAAGGATTTTCTTTTCACACAAGCAGAGCGCGCTGGCGAAGCACTCGGGGCTAGGCCACCCCGCCTTTCAGGCACCCCTCCAAAGGAGGGGAAGCCCACAACCCACAACTCTTCACCAACAACTCTTTTTAATTTGGTCAACTATTTTCAAAACACTAATTTTACGCTTCAATTTTAAGGTTATGATTACTACTTCACAAATTTCAGGGCAAGTTCTAGAAAAGCTGACAGCAATAGTTGGCGAATCTTTTGTATTTACGGATCTCGAAACTCGAAAACATTACGGGCATGACGAAACGGAAGATTTTGTTTTTCCTCCAGGTGTCGTCGTAAAACCAGGAACTCCCGAAGAAGTGGCCGCTATTCTGATCATGGCAAATGAAGCACTTATTCCAGTCACTCCGATTGGAGCGAGGACAGGTTTAAGCGGCGGTGCGTTGTCTATTTACGAAGGAATTGGTTTGTCGATGGAGCGATTCAACAAAATCCTTCACATCGACGAGCAAAATTTGCAAGTCACTGTTGAACCGGCTGTAATTACGCAAGTGTTGCGGGAATCGGTAGCTGAAAAAGGGCTGTTTTACCCACCAGATCCAAGTAGTCAAGGAAGTTGTTGGATTGGCGGAAATGTGGCTGAAAATGCAGGTGGCGCGCGAGCTGTAAAATACGGCGTTACCAAAGATTATGTTCTAAATTTAGAAGTGGTTTTGGCCAACGGAGAAATCATTTGGACGGGGGCGAATACCCTAAAAAATTCTACAGGTTATAACCTCACCCAATTGATGGTCGGTAGCGAAGGAACGTTGGGTATCATCACTAAAATTGTGATGAAACTGTTGCCAAAAAACACCCATAATATCTTAATGTTGGTGCCGTTTTTCAAAGCGGACGAAGCGTGTGAAGCGGTGTCAGCTATTTTCAGAGCGGGAATTACACCAAGTGCATTAGAGTTTTTAGAACGCGATGCGATTGATTGGGCGATTCGCTACATCGATGGATTGAATGTGCCCATTGGTCCAGAAATAAAAGCGCACTTATTAATAGAAGTGGATGGAAATTATCCGGATATCTTGTTTCAAGAAGCAGAAAAAATCATGGGAGTCGTTGAGCATTTTCAAATAGATGAGATTCTTTTTGCTGATACTGAAGACCAGAAAAATGCACTGTGGAAAATGCGCCGTTCGGTAGGTGAGGCGGTAAAATCAAACTCTATTTATAAAGAAGAAGATACCGTAGTTCCTCGTTATGAATTGGCGAATCTCTTGAACGGCATTAAGACCATTGGAAACAAATATGGCTTTCAATCGGTTTGTTATGGACACGCAGGTGACGGAAATTTACACGTGAATATTGTAAAAGGGGACCTATCCGATGAAGAATGGGATACAGAAGTAACGAAAGGAATTCGTGAAATTTTCGAACTGACTGTGTCGCTAAAAGGAACACTTTCCGGTGAACACGGCATTGGTTATGTACAAAAAAATTATATGGATATTGCTTTCAACAATGCGCAACTGCAATTGATGAAAGGCATTAAAGATGTTTTTGACCCTAACGGTATTTTGAATCCAGGGAAGATTTTCCCAGATAATTTATAGTATTTAACCGCAAGGTTCGCAAGGTTTTTACGCTAAGAACACTATGAAAATAGATTAAGACATGTCGTCCTTTGCGATACTTTAGCGTTGTTAGCGGTTAGAATTGGTCAACTAATCTCTTTTAGGACTATTTTTTTTGTCTCTTTTTTCCGCTTTTTTTTCTTTTGCCGTTTTCAGCGGTTCTTTTTTTACGGTTTTCTTAGCGTCTTGACTTTTGGCCATGGTTTTGTTTTTAGTTAAATAGTATCAAAGTAAAGATAATAGTATTTGTTTTATTTTCTTAAAGTCCCAACTGTTTTTTTACTGCATCAGTAAGGATATTTTTCGAAAGCAATCGCTGTTCTACATCATCCATATTCAAAAATTTCCATTCATTTCCGGTCGTTGCATCTGCGATAGCAATCAATTTAGAAATTCGTCGCACATTAAAACTATTGCGTTTGGGTTCAAAAGTCACGTCTCTAGTTTGGTCTTTTTCTCGCAAGAAATTGGCTTCGATTAAAGAAGTATTCGAATCTAATTTTGTTTCATAAAAGTAACGCGCAGGATTTCTATAAGTGATTACACAGTATATTTTGCCCTCTATTTTTTGAATTTCGCCATATTGAAAAACCATTTTTTCTAATTGTACGCGCATGCGGTACTTTTCATTTTGATAATCGTTATCCAATTTATCAAGAAAATTTGTTCTTCCTAAGTGTTCAACGATTGCCGGGTAGGTACCGTTTGCGACCGCATCGAAATCCATCGTGTAATTGGCGTCGTAGATTTTTTTTGTCGATTCTTTGAGTTTGTCAAGCGATTGACCAAAAACAGTTGAAGCGACTAAAAGAAAAAGCGATAGAATGATTTTGGAATTCATCTTGATTTTATTTAGTCAAATATAAAAAATCCCCAATTAATTTCGCAATAGAGGATTTAATTTATTTCGAAACAAAACTACGCAATCATAGAAATTATAGTACTTTATTTAGAATCGTATATAATTTCCTAAGTAATCTATCGACAATTTAACACCACGAACATGTAAAATTCCGCTCTCAAATATTGCTATTTCTTCCTTACTTTATTGATGATTTCTGATGCAATAATCGTGGTGGCATTTGAGTTCCAATGCGTATCGTCAAGATGATATAGCAGATTATCATTAGTTTTTCGGTAATCATTATAAATCTTAAGTGTATTTATAGTTGGAACACCAGAAGTATTTAATATGGAATCTAACTTCAGTAAATAGTCAGGTTGTTTATTAAAAGGAACAAGTTCATAGTAGACAGTCTCTTTATCAGGCATGGGCATAAATAGGAACTTTACACCAAGTGAATCACAGTATTTCTTATAACTTATTAAGATATCTGCAGTACTTAGTAAATTATCGTTATAATTCATTTGACCATTTCCAAGCAAAAAGTGCATTTTTGAACTATTGACACCCTTAATTCCAGTTCCGCAACTTCCGTTTATTCTTGCTTTAGCCCAATTAAAAGGTAAGAACTTTAGAAAACAATCAATTTGCGCAGTTAAACTGGTGTTAAGAGCTATTTTCCTTAGCATCTCTTTTTTTGAATTCGGATTATAATAATGGATTTTTTGTGGTGCAAATCTTTCAACTGTCGAAAATATTAAAAGTTTAGGTTTGTTAATTTTACCTGTTTTTAATAGTTTGTCAAATTGTGTCATTGAACTAGGTGCCATGTTGTAGACTTTCAAACTTTGGTCAATAAGAGATACACGGTTGCTTATAGTATTTTTTTGATCTAAACTAGACCCTGCAGTAAAAGAATCACCGATAATTAGTATATCTGCATTTCTTATGTACTTGTCATTCCTGTATCCTAATTCATCAGTTTTCCAGTGTTCTTTTTTCAAAATAGAATTTTTGCTATGATGACATAAATCACCAACGGAATACATATCAAGATTTGAGTTCGGATAAAAAGGAGCGTCTGATGGCATATTTGAAAACACTAGCGCTTCCCACGGTCTGTAGGCCAGTGATTTAACAGGTATTACCATGTAACAAATTAACAATATGAGTAATGGGATGAAGACGAAGAGGAATATTTTGAGTAGAAATTTTTTCATAATTATTAAAACTGGAAATAGATAAATTTCCGACCAGCACTTTGAAAAACATAAATTGACGAGAAAACTACATAATATTTGGTACATCTCCAAGCCTTGAACCATTTTGAACCTAGTTTTCCTAAAGCATAGGCATCTTGGTTAACAATCGATTCAATCAAAATAAACAAAAATATCAACATCAATAAGTTTGTTCTTCTTTATAATTGGAATGGAAAGAAGTGTATTTGAAAACACATCTGATATATCGTGTCGCATGATTTATACTTTTTGCTCCAAAAAAAACCTCAATTACTATAGCAACTGAGGATTTAATTTATTTCCAAACACAACTAACCAATCTTAGAAATTGAAATACTTTATTTAGAATCATAAATAAAATTTCCAAAATAAACTGTCCCATTTTATAACTTCCGCTCTATGCAATATCTCTTTCGAGAAAAACTGTTTCTTTGATTAGTTATATGCACAAACACGAATTGTATATAACAAAATAATGCCTGCAGTTAAGTATCATTCTTTTGTCGACTTGTCGGAAACATTTTTCTAAATCGTTCCTGTTTTGGTTTTCAGATAAACCAAAGAAATTATTCTTGTACAACAACCCATTCTCCTGAGTTGATCATGCTTTCTGCTTTTTTATATTTCATGGTGTCTGTCTTCCCACTCATGATGTGTTTGATGGTCACTGTATCATTACGGTTAATCTTTGGCATTTCACGTACGATTGTTTCCGTAACTTGACGTTGCTGCGTTTGTCCCGCTTCCCGATTTTCAGCTGCTAATGAATCACTATTTGGGATCTCGTCTTTGCTCGTTTTGTAGTTTTCCTTTGCCTTCACTTGTCGCGCTTCTTGAATAGCCGGCGCACTTTGTTGTGGCAAATCACCTTTAAATAAAAAGGAAATTACTTCTTTATTCACGCCATTCAACATCGAACTAAATAAGTTATACGCTTCAAATTTGTAAATCAGCAACGGATCTTTTTGTTCGTGAACTGCCAATTGAACCGACTGTTTCAACTCGTCCATTTTGCGTAGGTGTTTTTTCCATGCTTCATCGACGATGGCTAAAGTAATGTTCTTTTCAAAATCCGCAACCAATTGTCTTCCTTCAGTTTCGTAGGCTTTCTTCAAATCAGTTACGACATTCAAGGTCTTAATTCCATCTGTAAAAGGGACAACAATACGTTCGAATTGATTGTTTTGGTCTTCATAAACATTCTTGATGATTGGCAACGCTTCACGAGCAGATCTGTCGGTTTTCTCTGTGTAGAATTCTAAGGCTGCTTTGTATACTTTTCCGGCCAATTCCACTTCGCTTGATCTTTCAAATTCACTTTCTGAAACAGGAGAGGTAATCGAGAAATATCGGATCAATTCGAATTCAAAGTTCTTGAAATCATTAGTTGCTTTGTTGGTTTGCACGATTACTTCGCTCGTGTCGTACATCATGTTAGCGATATCCACTTTCAATCTTTCACCATGTAATGCGTGACGGCGACGTTTGTACACCACTTCACGTTGTGCATTCATGACATCATCATACTCCAACAAACGCTTACGAACGCCAAAGTTGTTTTCTTCTACTTTTTTCTGTGCGCGTTCTATCGATTTGGTCATCATCGAATGTTGAATCACTTCACCTTCTTTCAATCCCATTCTATCCATTACTTTCGCAACACGTTCAGAACCAAACAAACGCATTAAGTTGTCTTCAAGTGAAACATAAAATTGCGAGCTACCCACATCTCCTTGACGACCCGCACGTCCGCGTAACTGTCGGTCAACACGACGCGAATCATGACGCTCCGTTCCCACAATGGCTAATCCGCCAGCTGCTTTAACTTCTGCTGAAAGCTTAATATCTGTTCCACGTCCAGCCATATTCGTAGCAATAGTTACTACGCCAGGCTTTCCGGCTTCCTCGACGATTTGCGCTTCTTGCTTGTGCATTTTTGCATTCAAAACGTTGTGATTTACGCCTCTCATTTTCAACATTCGACTCAATAATTCAGAGATTTCAACGGAAGTGGTACCAATCAAAACTGGTCGACCTGCATTCGATAACTCAGAAACATCTTCAATAACGGCGTTGAATTTTTCGCGTGTCGTTTTATAAATCAAATCCTCTTTGTCTTTTCGAGACATCGGACGGTTGGTTGGAATCTCCACCACGTCCAATTTGTATATTTGCCAAAGTTCACCCGCTTCTGTTACTGCAGTTCCAGTCATACCCGCCAATTTGCTGTACATTCTGAAATAGTTTTGAAGCGTAACGGTAGCAAAAGTTTGGGTTGCGGCTTCAATTTTTACGTTTTCTTTGGCTTCAATGGCTTGGTGTAATCCGTCTGAATATCGACGACCATCCATGATACGACCTGTTTGTTCATCGACGATCAAAATCTTGTTGTCCATGATCACATACTCCACATCTTTTTCAAAAAGAGAATACGCTTTCAATAATTGGGTAAGCGTGTGAATACGTTCGCTTTTGATAGAAAAATCTTGGAATAATTTTTCTTTTTCTTCCGCTTCTTTGTCTTTTTCTAAACCTAATTTCTCGATTCGTGCAATTTCAGTTCCGATATCTGGGAGTAAAAAGAAATTTTCGTCCGTATCTGAGGAAAGAAATTTGACGCCGTTGTCGGTCAATTCAACTTGATTATTTTTCTCTTCGATCACAAAATATAAAGCTTCATCCACTTTATGCATGTCACGATTGTTGTCTTGCATGTACTGATTCTCGGTTTTTTGCAGCAATTGTTTGATGCCTTCCTCACTCAAAAACTTGATCAACGCTTTGTTTTTTGGTAAACTTCTATACGCTCTCAATAGGTTGAAACCACCGTCTTTCATGTTGCCTTCTTTTACCAAACGTTTCGCTTCTGTAAGGAAACCGTTTGATAATTGTCGTTGCAATTGCACCAAATTTTCGATTTTTGGTTTTAATTCATTGAACTCATGACGGTCGCCTTGAGGCACTGGACCAGAGATAATCAAAGGTGTACGCGCATCATCAATTAATACCGAATCGACCTCATCGACAATGGCGTAATTGTGTTTACGTTGCACTAAATCATCTGGAGAATGTGCCATGTTGTCTCTCAAATAGTCGAAACCAAATTCGTTGTTGGTTCCGTATGTGATATCGGCATCATAGGCTCTTTTACGTTCGGCGGTATTGGGTTGGTAGTTGTCGATACATTCTACGGTCAAACCGTGAAACTCGAACAACGGCGCTTTCCAGGTGCTATCACGTTTGGCTAGGTAGTCGTTTACCGTTACCAAATGCACACCATTTCCAGTTAATGCATTGAGGTAAAGTGGCAACGTCGCAACTAAAGTTTTTCCTTCACCCGTTTGCATCTCCGCGATTTTTCCGCTATGAAGCACCATACCACCAATCAACTGAACGTCGTAATGGATCATGTCCCATGTGATTTCTTTTCCGGCTGCATTCCACGAATTGGCCCAAACGGCAGTATCCCCGACGATATTGATGTACGATTTTGTCGCTGACAATTCGCGGTCTTTTGGGGTTGCAGTTACGGTTAATTGGGTATTTTCTTTAAATCTTTTGGCGGTTTCTTTTACAACGGCAAAAGCTTCTGGAAGTATTTCGTTAAGTACTTTTTCAGATATTTCGTAGGCTTCTTTTTCTAAAGCGTCAACAGAAGCATATAAGTCTTCTCTTTTGTCGATGTCTTCGATTGAATCCGCCTCTTGCAATAAGGCAGCAATTTTAGTGTCTTTTTCTGCGCGCGCTTGTTTGATTTTTTCTTTAAAATGCGTTGTTTTTGCTCGTAATTCGTCATGAGACAAATTAGTCAAAGACGCTTCTATGGATTTTATTTTGGTGATGGTTCCTTGTAAAGCACCTACGTCTTTTTTAGATTTATCTCCTACAAATATTTTTAATATATCGTTAATGAAACTCATAATTGGGTGTATAAAAGGGTATTGATAAAGTGCGCAAATTTAAACAAAAAAAAAGCCTCGTGAGAGACTTTTCATGGGTTTTATTATTTTTTTAATACTCATCCTCGTTCCAAAGGTAATCTTCGTCGGTTGGATAATCAGGCCAAATTTCGTCCATCGATTCGTATATTTCGCCTTCGTCCTCTATTGATTGTAGGTTTTCTACAACTTCAAGCGGCGCGCCAGCTCTAATAGCATAGTCAATTAATTCATCTTTGGTTGCTGGCCACGGTGCATCACTTAAATACGATGCTAATTCTAAGGTCCAATACATCTGCTTTCGATTTTATAATTTATGCAAAAATAAATTTATTACTGAAAAAGTCAAGTAAAAAATGATTTATTTTATAATTAAAGTTAAGAACGTGTTTTTTTAGTGTTCAGTGCTCAGTGTTCAGTGTTCAGTTTTGAATTGTTTATAATTCGATAAATTTTGTAAAAATGAACTATGAAAAACTGCTTTTTATATTTCGAAATTTTACTACCAACTGACCACTGCCAGCTGATTACTACTTTCTCGGTATCCATTTCACTTCGTCAGCGTTCAGGTCGAGAGACAACTTCCGTGCCAAGACAAAAAGGTAGTCAGAAAGTCGGTTAAGGTACTTAATAACCATTTCATCTGTAGGTTCGATATCATTCAAATGTACCGCTAAACGCTCGGCACGTCTACAAACACAACGTGCTATATGACAATATGACACTGTAGTATGTCCACCAGGCAAAACAAAATGTGTCATTGGTGGTAATTGTGTTTCCATGGTATCGATTTCGTTTTCGAGAAATTCGATATCCGATTCAATGATTCCGAGATTTTGCAGACGAAGTTGTCCGTTTTTTAATGTTTCTTTTTCGGGTGGTGTTGCTAAAATGGCACCAACGGTAAAGAGTCGGTCTTGAATTTCTATCAATACCTTTTTGTAGATATCGTTCATTTCTTGGTCGCGTATTAATCCGATGT
>JANMML010000021.1:0-27387 GCA_031373195.1 Flavobacterium sp.
TAGCTCGAAATTATATACGCAACCTGAAGAAGTTGCCTTCGCTTACGAAGAGTTAATGAAAATTAGCCCACGTTTTACAATTGCCGCTGCTTTTGGTAATGTACATGGCGTTTACAAACCTGGTAACGTGAAGTTAACTCCAAAAATATTAAAAAACTCTCAGGATTATGTACAAAACAAGTTCAATACAGGTACCAATCCTGTTGATTTTGTTTTTCATGGTGGATCTGGATCAACTCTCGAGGAAATCAGAGAAGGCATCAGCTACGGGGTAATTAAAATGAATATTGATACCGATTTACAATTTGCCTTTACCGAGGGAATTCGTGATTATATGGTAAATAATATCGAGTATTTAAGAACACAAATTGGTAGTCCAGACGGACCAGACTCCCCAAACAAAAAACACTACGACCCAAGAAAGTGGGTTCGCGAGGGCGAAATGACATTCAATAAGAGATTAGAACAAGCTTTCGCTGATTTGAACAATGTAAACACTTTATAATTATCAATTAAAAAGATATGGCTTGGTTTAAAAGAACAGAAAAAGGAATTACCACTGCAACTGAAGACAAAAAAGATGTCCCTAAGGGCTTATGGTATAAATCCCCAACAGGAAAAATTATCGATGCTGATGAATTGGAACGCAATTTATGGGTTAGCCCAGAAGATGGTTTTCATGTTAGAATTGGAAGTGTAGAGTATTTTCAAATCTTGTTCGACAACAATGAGTTCAAAGAATTAGATGCTAAGATGACCTCGAAAGATCCTTTGCACTTCGAAGACACAAAGAAGTATTCCGACCGCTTGAAAGAAGTGATGGAGAAAACAAATCTTAAAGATGCCGTTCGAACAGCAGTTGGAAAATCAAAGGGGAAAGACCTTGTGGTTTGTTGTATGGACTTTGCTTTTATTGGCGGTTCAATGGGAGCCGTTGTTGGCGAAAAAATTGCGAGAGGAATTGATCATTCTATCAAAAACAAAATTCCATTTGTAATGATTTCTAAATCTGGTGGCGCGCGTATGATGGAAGCGGCTTATTCCTTAATGCAATTGGCAAAAACCTCAGCAAAATTGGCACAATTAGCCGAAGCTGGGATTCCATATATTTCCTTGTGTACGGATCCAACAACAGGAGGAACAACAGCCTCTTATGCGATGTTGGGAGATGTAAACATTTCAGAACCTGGCGCTTTAATTGGTTTTGCAGGACCACGTGTCGTGAAAGATACGACAGGAAAAGATTTGCCTGAAGGATTTCAGACTGCAGAATTTGTCTTAGAACATGGATTCTTAGATTTTATTACGCCAAGAAAGGAGTTGAAAGATAAAATTAATTTGTTTATTGACTTGATTGAGAATAACGAAATACGATAAAAAAAGTCCCGAAAATTATCGGGACTTTTTTTTATTACATTCCTGTTCGAATCGCCTCAACAGGATCCAAGCGTGAAGCTGAAATTGCAGGAAGAATTCCAGATAAAAGACCAATAAAAGCGGACAATCCTGTTCCCAGAACGACATTCCAAAAACCTAATATAAATTCAAATTCGAGTGCGTTGGTTAAAACAATCGAGATAATCCAAACCAACAGTAGTCCGAAGATTCCTCCTATCACAGACAAAATAATCGATTCAAATAAGAATTGAAATAAAATAAACTTGTTCTTAGCTCCCAAAGATTTTTGAATCCCAATGAGACTTGTTCGTTCCTTTACCGAAACAAACATAATATTCGCAATTCCAAATCCACCAACCAATAAGGAGAATCCACTAATAATCCATCCAATCATATTCATTTGAGAGACAATTCCGTCAATCAAATCTGTAAATCCAGACAGAATATTAATAAAAAAATTGTCTATTTCATCCGTTTTTACACCTCGGACGTTCCTTAATTTTTGTGCAATTTCACCTTTCAACTCAGGAATATCAGCACCTTTCTCCGGTTTGATAATGATTACAGGCAACATCATTTCATTGTTGTCGCCATATAATTGCCTCAAGAAATTAGTTGGAAGGAAAACCGAAGTATCATCTCCTCCTCCCATATCAATTCCTGATTCTCCTTTCTTTTTGGTCACGCCTATCACTACAAAACGTTGTCCGTACAATCGAACTGTTTTTCCGATAGGATCAACATCATCAAATAGACCTTTCGCAATTTCATAGCCTAAAACCACGACTGGTTTACCTGAATTAGATTCGGGTTCATTGAAAAATCGACCGTCAGCAAATTCCAAACGTTGAATATCAACAAACTCGTAAGTCACGGGCACGATATTCACGTCGGTCATCACTTTTTTTTCAAACTTCACACTTTCTCTATTGGTAAAGAACTGATAACAAACATGTTCTGTATGATTTAGATTTTCCTTCAAATTCTGATATTCTTCATAATTCACCTTAGGAAACTGTTCTCTTTTCCATTCAGGAATATCCGTGGGGCCAAATGAAACACTAGTCAAGTATATAGTGTTTTTATCTAAAGTGCTCAAATCACTCTTGATTTTTCTGTCTAAAGAATCAACAGCGGCAAGAACAGCGATAATTGAAAAGATTCCGATGGTAACTCCAAGTAATGATAATAAGGTTCTCAACTTATTGTTGCGAAGCGCATTCAGCGCAAAACTTAAACTCTCAGAAAGCAATCGGAAATAGACGATCATACAATAAATTTTGAAAGGTAAAAGTCCGTATTTTGTTGCAACAAACCTAATAAAATTGGACTTAGACATTTGTACAATTTTCCTAAATATTGTTACACAAATCGATTGAATTTTACTTTCAAAAAAGCTACTTTTGCCACAACAAACACAACTACTACATGAACACTTTAAAAACAATCCAATCAGCCTTAATATCTGTTTTTTCGAAAGATGGATTAGAGCCAATTGTTCGTAAACTACACGAACAAAATGTTATTATTTATTCAACTGGCGGAACAGAAGACTTTATAAAAAATCTTGGTATTCCCGTGGTTGCAGTTGAAGATGTCACCTCTTACCCTTCCATATTAGGAGGTCGCGTAAAAACCTTGCATCCTAAGATTTTTGGTGGAATTCTAAATCGTCAAGACAATCAAACCGATGTGCAACAAATGGAAGAATTTCAAATTCCGCAGATTGATTTGGTTATCGTCGATTTGTATCCATTTGAGAAAACCGTAGCTTCAGGCGCGTCCGAAGTCGATATCATAGAAAAAATTGACATTGGTGGAATATCCCTAATTCGAGCCGCAGCAAAGAATTTTAAAGACACCGTTATTGTTGCCTCGGTAGATGAATATACTCTGTTATTTGAATTGATAACTTCTCAAAATGGAGCGACTACACTTGAAAACAGACGTCTATTAGCCACAAAAGCTTTTCACGTTTCCTCTCATTATGATACGGCTATTTTCAATTATTTTAATGAAGACGACACGATTTACAAAGAGAGTATTGCTCACGGACAAATTTTACGGTATGGTGAAAACCCGCATCAAAAAGGCTTTTTCTTTGGTGACTTTGACGCGATGTTTCAGAAATTACATGGTAAAGAACTATCCTATAACAATTTGCTAGACGTTGATGCAGCGGTCAATTTGATTCTAGAATTTAAAAGTGATGCCCCAACCTTTGCTATTTTGAAACACAATAATGCTTGCGGATTGGCCACAAGAAACACGATCAAAGAAGCGTACCTTTCAGCATTGGCGGGCGATCCAACTTCAGCTTTTGGAGGTGTTCTTATTGCAAATCAAAAAATTGATGTCGAAACCGCAAACGAAATCAACGCATTATTCTGCGAAGTTGTAATTGCACCAAGTTATGATGCTGGCGCCATTTCAATTTTGTCTGAAAAGAAAAACCGAATCATACTTGTTCAAAATGAAGTGAAATTGCCTCAAAGGCAAGTAAGAACTTGCTTAAATGGGATTTTAGTTCAAGATAAAAACAACATTACTGACAATAAAGAACATTTAAAAACCGTTACGCTTACGGCACCGAGTTCCGATGAAATTGAAGATTTGTTGTTTGCTTCGAAGATTTGCAAAAACACAAAATCGAATACTATTGTCCTGGCAAAAAATCGAACTTTAATTGCGTCGGGAACAGGACAAACTTCCCGAGTAGATGCTTTGAAACAGGCTATAGAAAAAGCCAATAATTTTGGATTTGATTTGAGAGGATCGGTTTTGGCAAGTGATGCTTTTTTCCCTTTTCCTGATTGTGTGGCGATTGCAAAAGAGGCTGGTATTACAGCGGTAATTCAGCCTGGAGGTTCAATAAAAGATGCATTAAGTATCGATTATTGCAACGAAAATAAAGTTGCAATGGTATTTACGGGAACGCGTCATTTTAAACATTAATTTGTTTAACTTTGTGCACTAAATTTTATATAAACATAATAAACCCTTAAAAGACTTATGGGATTTTTTGATTTCATGACCGAGGATATTGCGATAGACCTTGGTACCGCTAATACCCTTATTATTCACAATGATAAAGTAGTCATTGACAGCCCATCGATTGTAGCCCGTGATCGTATATCTGGTAAAATAATTGCCGTAGGAAAAGAGGCGAATATGATGCAAGGTAAAACCCATGAAAACATAAAAACCATCCGTCCACTTAAAGATGGAGTTATTGCTGATTTTGATGCTTCTGAGAAGATGATTAGCATGTTTATCAAAAGTATTCCAGCGCTTAAAAAGAGAATGTTTACTCCTGCTTTAAGAATGGTGGTTTGTATTCCTTCCGGAATTACCGAAGTAGAGATGCGAGCGGTGAAAGAATCTTGTGAGCGTGTAAACGGAAAAGAAGTTTATTTGATTCATGAGCCAATGGCCGCTGCGATTGGTATCGGCATCGATATCATGCAACCGAAAGGTAATATGATTGTAGATATTGGTGGTGGAACAACCGAAATTGCCGTGATTGCTTTGGGTGGAATCGTGTGTGATAAGTCTGTAAAAATTGCAGGCGACGTTTTTACCAATGACATTGTTTACTATATGCGAACACAACACAATTTATTTGTGGGTGAAAGTACTGCTGAAAAAATAAAAATTACTGTTGGCGCGGCTTTAGAAGAATTGGAAACTGCGCCGGATGATATGTCTGTTCAAGGTCGAGATTTACTAACTGGAAAACCAAAACAAGTAGAAGTTTCCTATCGTGAAATTGCGAAAGCATTAGATAAATCTATTCAGCGAATTGAAGACGCTGTCATGGAGACATTATCTCAAACCCCGCCTGAATTGGCAGCAGATATTTACAATACGGGAATTTATTTAGCTGGTGGCGGATCCATGTTGAGAGGATTAGACAAACGTATTTCTCAAAAAACAGATTTGCCCGTTTATATTGCTGAAGATCCTTTACGAGCAGTAGTTAGAGGAACTGGAATGGCTTTGAAAAACATTCCAAAATTTAGAAGTATCCTTATTAAATAAAATTGCAATAATGAAATTCCAAATTCCAAAACATCAGTCAGCCGTTACGTTGGAATTTGGAATTTGATATTTTAAATATTTAGAAAACTCATGCAGCAAATATTTATTTTTATATTTAAAAACAGCTATCGATTGCTGTTTTTGCTGCTTTTGGTGGTTTCGTTAGTCTTCACTATTCAATCTCATTCCTATCATAGAAGTAAAGTGATAAGCTCTGCGAATTTCTTAAGCGGCGGTGTCTATGAACGTATCAATAATGTTAGTGAATATTTAAACCTTAAGAATCAAAACGAAGCATTGGCGATTGAAAACGCGAGATTGAAAAGCATCATTTTTAATGCTAAGGACACCACCACTTTCCCAAAAATTGACTCCATCAAAGGGGTAAGAAATGCCGACATCATAGTTTCTAAAGTCATTCATAATTCTTATAACGTATACGAAAATTACCTCACCATAAATAGCGGAAGTGCTGCTGGTGTAAAATCAGACATGGGTGTAATTAATAGTTCTGGTATCATTGGAATTGTAGATAGGACTTCTAAGAATTACGCAACAGTCATCAGTATTTTGAATGTAAAATCTCAGATAAATGCCAAGATAAAGAAGTCTAATCACTTTGGTTCACTAGTGTGGAACGGAAAAAGTACTGGTTTTGTGCAATTGATTGATGTCCCTCGATTGGCTTCTGTAAGAAAAGGAGATACCATTGTGACTGGTGGTCAGTCGGTAATCTTTCCTGAAAATATTGGTGTTGGAACAATCAACAATATTTACGTCGACAACAAAACAAATTACTATACTTTAAACATCAAACTGTTTAATGACATGACCAATTTAGGACATGTTTACATCATAAAAAGCAAAGATCGAGAAGAAATCCTCAACCTAGAAAAGAAAGAAAATGAATAGCGCAGTATTGGTAAATATCGCGAGATTTGTACTGCTGCTGGCGGCTCAGATTCTTATTTTCAATAACTTAGATTTTCTGGGATATATAAATCCTTATCCGTATATCTTGTTTATAATCTTGTATCCTGTAAATGGTAATAAAACTGGACTTTTAGTAGCCAGTTTCTTTTTGGGTCTTATTCTGGATATGTTTTGTAATTCTGGAGGAGTTCATGCCGCTGCATCATTGCTGCTAGCGTACTATCGACCCTATATTTTTAAGTTTTCATTCGGATTGAGTTATGAATATCAAACTGTAAAATTAAACGATGTTTTGACACCAGAACGATTTTCATTTCTAGCGATAGCAGTGGTACTTCATCATTTCGTTCTTTTTATACTTGAAGTTTTCCGTGTAAGTTTTCTATTTGAAATTATTCTTAAGACTTTTGTAAGCACCATTTTCACACTAATAATCTGTATTCTCATAATCTACTTAATCAAGCCAAATAAAAGATGAGAAAAGTATTGTTGCCAACTGTTATTATCATAGCAACAATATTGCTTGTATTAAGGCTCTTTTACTTGCAAATTATTGACGATTCTTTTAAGCTGAAATCAGACAATAACGCAATAAAAATTCAATACGATTATCCTGAAAGAGGATATATTTACGATAGAAATGGGGACCTTCTTGTTGCGAACCAACCTTCGTATGATATTATGGTTATTCCAAGAGAAATGAAGAACATTGATACGTTGGAGTTCTGCCATTTATTGAATGTCTCCAAAGAAGATTTTATAAAAATTATTGCAAAAGCCAAAGTTTATAGTCCAAGATTGCCTTCTGTTTTTTTACCTCAATTAAACAAATTAGAATATGCGGCTTTTCAAGAAAAGATTCGAAAATTTCCAGGATTTTATATTCAGAAGCGTTCACTGCGTGATTATCAAGTAAAATTTGGCGCCAATGTCTTCGGATTTATTACCCAAGCCAATGAAAAAACGGTTGAAAAAAATCCGTATTACAATAGCGGTGACTTACTCGGAAAACAAGGAGTTGAGGAAAGTTACGAAATTAGCTTGCGAGGAATAAAAGGAGTAAAATATATTCAAAAAGACAAATACAATCGAGAAATTGGCTCGTATAAAGACGGGAAATATGATACCATAGCCGTTCAAGGAAAAGATATTCATCTTTCAATTGACGCGGAGCTTCAAAAATACGGGGAGGAATTGATGATTAACAAAAGAGGAGGAATTGTAGCCATAGAACCTCAAACAGGTGAAATTCTAGCTTTAGTTACCGCTCCGTCCTACGATCCTGCAATTTTAGTAGGAAGACAACGATCTAGGAATTACACGAAATTATACCGAGATTCCATCGCCAAACCGTTATATGATAGAGGATTGTTAGCAGAATATCCTCCGGGTTCTCCATTTAAGATTTTGACCGGTTTGATTGCGCTTCAAGAAAAAGTAATTGACGAACAAACAACAGTATATTGTCGTCATGGTTTTAGTTATGCTAGAGGCCGTTTTATGAAATGCCACTGCCATGGAGGTGCACAACAATTGCATCGCGGGATCTATGAATCCTGTAACGCTTATTTTGGAACGGTGTATATGAAAACCATAAATAAGTACTTGCGACCTGCAGACGGCGTTGATGTTTGGAGCAGACACTTGAAAAGTTTTGGTCTTGGAGAATTTATGGGATACGACTTACCAACAGGACGACGAGGAAAAGCACCAACCTCAAAAACATACAAAAAAATATACCCAAATGGAGGATGGCGAAGTACAGCAATCGTCTCTAATGCCATCGGTCAAGGTGAAGTCTTGATGACGCCAATTCAATTAGCAAATATGATGGCGGCTGTTGCGAATCATGGTTTTTACTATACTCCTCATATCATCAAATCGATTAAAGGGGAAGTTATCGATAAAAAATATAGAACCAAACATGTTACTACTGTAGAAAGAAAGTATTTTCAACCAATGATAGACGGTTTGTTCGATGTTTATAACTTAGGTACCGCGCATGCACTGCAAGTGGAAGGAATTGAAATTTGTGGAAAAACAGGAACCGCCGAAAACTTTGCGAAAATTAACGGTAAACGAGTTAAATTGCAGGACCATTCTATTTTTGTGGCCTTTGCACCTCGTAACAATCCAAAAATTGCTATTGCCGTTTTGGTTGAAAACGGTTACTGGGGCGCTCGGTGGGCTGGTCCTATTACAAGCTTAATGATTGAAAAATATCTGAAAAAGAAAATTACGCGTACCGATTTAGAAAAACGTATGCTCGAGGGAAGCTTACAGGGAGAATATGCTAAATATACGGGCAAAAAAGAAGTAGATAGTTTATTACTCAAACCAAAAGTTTTGACTCCTGAAGAAGCTACTGAAAATTAATTGAGATGAAAAACCAGAGTGTAACCAATAATCTAGATTGGATCAGCGTAATTATTTACATTGTATTGGTCATCATGGGTTGGTTGAATATTTATTCTTCTTCTTTATCGTTGTCCGACGAACCTTTTACTTTAGATCTAACACAGTTTTATGGCAAGCAGCTCTTAAGTATAGCTCTAGCGATTCCTCTAATATTCGTGGTGCTTTCTGTTGATGGAAAATTTTATGAGAAATTTTCAAGTATTATCTACACTATTGGTTTGTTATCATTAGCGGGTTTGTTTGTTTTTGGTAAAACGGTAAAAGGACAAGCCAACTGGTATTCTTTTGGAGCCTTTGGTTTACAACCTTCCGAATTTGTTAAGGCAGCAACTTCATTAGCATTAGCAAAGTATTTAAGCGACGCACAGGTTAATCTTAAGGATATGAATAGACAAATTCAAGCGTTAGGAATTGTCTTTCTGCCCGTCCTTTTGATTGTAGTTCATGATCCGGGAAGTGCTTTAATATTTATGGTGTTTTTCTTTGTTTTGTATCGTGAAGGTTTGCCTCCTTGGTATCTATGGACTGGGTTAATTGCCATTGTTATTTTTGTGCTGTCTTTGATACTTCAACCATGGGCGGTCATCCTAATTGCATTTCTTGTTACTTTATTTATATATTATCGCAGTCGAATTATTGACCGAAATATTATTGCTAGCGCAATTGCCATGGTAGTTATTTCAGGATTTGTTTTCTCTGTTGATTATGTTTTTGAGTCGGTTTTTAAACAACACCATCGAGACCGTTTTAATATACTTCTTGGCAAAGAGGTTGATATGAAAGGTATTGGCTACAACACCAATCAATCGGAAATTGCTATTGGATCTGGAGGATTATTTGGAAAGGGATTTCTAGAAGGAACGCAAACCAAAGGTGGATTCGTGCCCGAACAGCACACTGACTATATTTTTACCACTGTGGGAGAAGAATGGGGTTTCCTCGGTTCTTTAATTGTTGTTGCACTTTTTATCGGTTTGATTTTTAGAACCATATATTTAGCAGAAAGGCAAAAGACCAAATTTAGTAGGGTTTATGGTTATTGTGTTGCTTGTATCTTGTTCATTCACTTCTTTGTCAATATTGCCATGGTAGCTGGTATATTCCCCACTATTGGAGTGCCATTACCATTCTTTTCCTATGGAGGTTCTGGACTTTGGGGATTCACTATTTTGCTCTTTATTTTCTTGAAAATGGATGCGAATAAAGTAAATGAGTGGTAGTATCATAAGTTCTTTATTACAAACTCGCTTCTCCTATTAAGTTCGTGTTGTTCTTCACTGCAAGATTCTTCGGGAACACATTTAATTATTGTAACAATTTCTCCATAGCCTTTTGCAAAGATTCTTTTTGCCGGAATTCCTTGAGATATAATATATTGATGGGTAGATTTTGCTCGTTTAGAAGACAATTTCAAATTATAAGCATCATTTCCCCTAACATCCGTATGAGAACCAATTTCAACTTCCATTTGTGGGTACTTTTTCATTAATTCTACTACCCTATTGAGTATCAATTTTGATTCTTTTCGGATGTACCACAGGTCATAATCAAAGTAAATCGGGTCAGTCTTAATTATCAATCGATCTTTATCTATTATAACATCTTTTTCTTTAGACAGAATGTTGTCAACTTTGCCCTTTTTTAATTTTTCTAAAGCGTTTTCTTTTTCTTTGTTTTCTTTTTCTAACCTAATCTTTTCTTCTTCAATTCTTGCTTTGTCAGATTTTAATGCCATCGATGCATCGTTGATTTTGTTTCGCTCCTTCTGAAGTATTACTATTTTTGAATTTTTAGAATATCCTTCTTTAGAAGCCAATACGGTATAGCTAGTTAAACACCCTGCTGAAAAACCAAACTTCCCATCAGCTGAAGTAATTCTCCTTTCTACTTCTACATTTTCTTTATTTTGCAACACCACCAAAGCATTTTCGAGTGGCAACTTAGTATCTATATCTGTTATTATTCCTGCGATCAATTGTTTGCAACTTTCAATGATCAATGGTTTTATTTCTTTTAACTTGTATATATCGTCACTTCCTTTTCCGCCTACCCTGTTTGAAGTAAAATATCCATCCTTAGTAATTGCATCAATTGCAAATGCAAAATCATCATATCCTGAATTAATAGGTAAACCAACATTTAGCGGTCTTGAATAACTGTTGTTCTTAATTTCAGAAACAAAAACATCTATCATTCCGTATCCGAAATGGCCATTTGATGAAAAATACAGTTTATTGTCATTTGAAATAAAAGGAAATTGCTCTTTCTTATTTGTATTTATTGTTGCTCCAAGATTAATGGGAGTATCAAATGCACCATTATTTATAGCGACAGAAAAAACATCAAATGATCCTAGCGCACCTGGCATATCTGAAGCAAAATAAAGTGTCTTTTCATCCACACTCAATGCTGGATGCTCCGTTGAATAGTCATCGCTGTTAAAGGGCAGTGAAGTGATATTTGTCCATTTTCCATCTATTAATTCTGCGCTATAAATCTGAAGTTTCGAAATCTTTTGCTTGTTTTTTGCTCGTTTCCCTTTCATAAAATTATTGCGCGTAAAATACATCGTCTTGCCATCTTTTGTAAAAACTGCATTGGCTTCGTGCATTGCGGTATTAATTTCCTTTGAAAAAGAAGTTGCTATTGTATCCCCCGCTTTTAATTTTTGAAGTGAAATCGCCTTCAAATCCAAGTAGTTCTCGCTATTCCATTGGTAAACTTTATCGAACATTTCGTTTTTCGATCTTACTGAAGCAAATACGAACAAACTATCGCTAATCGCTCCGCCAAATTCCGAGAACTTTGTGTTAGTTGCTAAGTTTTCAATTTGAAATCGGTCACCAATTGCTCTGATGTTTTCCAACTCTTCAATTTCCTTTTCTAGTTGTATCAGTGATTCAGAATTGGAATTATTTTGAAGATAAGTCTTAAGAACTAAATTAGCTTCCTGATAATCGCCTGAGGCTTTTAAAGTTTGTATGTAACGAAAATAATATTCTTCTTCAATGTTTTGTGTGTATCTCATCAAATGCGAATACCACTTTAATGCGTTTACAAAATCGCTTGTATAATAATAAGAATCTGCCAAATTACGAATGACTTCAAGTGACCTATTATTTTGAATAGCATTAGCATACAACGGAATTGCTTTACTATAATAGGTTCGATCAAAGTATATTTTTGCCAATTTTAACTCCTGTTCTTGCGCAGTTAAAAATTGGACCATAAATACAATCAAAATAAAGAGAATTCTTTTCATAAGTGTCATTTTAAAAGAATCTTGGGGATAAATCGTGGCCTTTTCCAATCAAATACAAGTCAAATAAAATAAAGATTTCATGAGTACCTGAATTAAACTGCCCTAAATTAGAAAGCGTATAATCATACGCATAGCCTACTTTTATATTCCGAGTTACATTCATGTTTACCAAACCGCTTACAGCATCTTTATAACGATAAGCTGCTCCTACTTCAAACTTGTTTGCATAGCGAACATTTGCTGTTACATCTACAACTGGCGACGATCCTTTAACAAACTTAGACATCAGCGCTGGTTTTAATTTGAAGTCAGAATTTAGGGTTAAGACATAACCTCCAGTAACAAAAAGGTGACTGTATTCTGAACCATAAGCGCTAATCCCACTTTTTTCCTCGATATGAGTTGATGCTAATAAATTGGGGACAGACACTCCGACATAATAGGTATTCGTAGAATAATAGGCTCCAGCGCCGACATTGGGCTTGAAAACATTTACATTTTCGTTAAAAGCTAGATCAGTTGATGTGTCTCCTGTTTCAAATCGAAAACCATTAAAATTAGATTCTAAAGAAGTGAAACCTGCTTTTAAACCTAAAGAAAGTTGATGATTTTTTTTAAGCTGGATCAGATAAGCAAAGTCTCCATAGAAATTATTTTCTTTTTTGACGCCATCTCCAATATCATCCGAAATTAAAGAAAATCCCACTTGAACCTTTTGACTTACCGGCATATGTGCAAAAAAAGTGAATGTTTTTGGCGCGCCAACAGCTCCAACCCATTGGGTTCTGTATAATGTTCCTAGATTTAGAATTTGGTCCTTACTTGTCGCATAAGCAGGATTTACAATACTCATATTATACATATACTGCGTATACTGCGGATCTTGCTGTGAGAAACCGTCGAAGGAAAAAAAGACCAAACTTATATATATCAGTAGTCGTTTCATTTGGTTGTTGTTTATTATCTATTCAAATAAAGTCTTCCTTGTTGAGGTTGTCTGTTATTTTTATTGAAATACAGGATATAAAAGTAAATTCCATTGGAAGCAATGCCATCGATACTATTCGCTTCTTGGTTGCTTTTTCCATCCCATTGTGGTCGATTATTATTCCCTTTAAACAAGAGTGTTCCGTATCTACTATAAATTTCTAATTCGTAATCTGGATATAGAAATTCAATTCCCGGGATTCTAAATGTATCGTTCGCTGCATCTCCATTGGGTGAAAAACCATCTGGAACAAAAAAATCATATACTACCTCATCACAAGCCAACAAGGAAACAACTACTGACAGTCCATTTTCAGAATAACATTGCGTGGCATCAGAAAAAGAAAAACCATAATACGTTAGTCCATCTTGAAGCAATTGCGAATTAGGCAACGGATTACCCACCATTGGAACATCATACCAAATAATGTCGTTTGTAGCAGTAGCATTGTTGGTTAAATCTTGTAACGTTGGATTAGTAACCCCACAAAAATTTTGGCCTTCTGGATTTAAAGTAGGCACCGCCAACTCATTGATAGTTACCATAACAGTCGATCTATCGGAACTACAACCAGCAGCATTATTTTCAGCAACGAAATAACTGCCTGAAAAGAGAAGCGCATTGCTATTTAAAGGAGTTGTGGCTGTCTCTGAATCATACCAGTCAAATTGACTCTCATTTGGAATTAAATTGGCTACTGTTGCATTTTCAGTTTTGCAAAAAGCAACATCAGTAACAGTAGGTGGAGCAGGAATATCATTTATTGAAAAACTAGTGGTTGCGTTCGCTAATGAGACGCCGCATAGTGATACATTATTGATTAAATCTGTAATTGCAATAGTTGTAGCGCCTAAATTTGAAAGCAAAGTTGATGGAATTTCAAAATTTGAATTTCCGGAATTCACCGTTAACTGAGCGGTTTGATTTGTTGCAGTATTTGCGCCAGTTAAATTATAATTTATAGTAATTGAGCTCAATACATTTAACCCAGACAGCGCAACTAAAACAGGCTGATTTTTACAAACATCATTGACGGTAATTGAAAAGTTAACAATATTAGGAGTGCCATTGATAACAAATACCTTTGACAAAGTGGAGACATTTTCGCAACCAGTTTGAAGGTTTTTTATACGAGTAATTCGAATTGTTGTGTTTCCAAAATTTGGAAGTACTGCGGCTGCAATGGTAAAATCAAACAATCCGTCTAATACTGAAACCGTGATTACTTGTGCAGTCAAAATGTTGCTACCAATCAAGTTAAAGATGATCTCGTAACTTCCATCTGTTAAATTACTGGTTCCAGAAAAAAGAACGGTGACATCTGAATTTTGGCACACAGGAGCAATCGTTAAAGTTGCGGCGTCGATTCTTGGCAGTGGATAGATATTTAAAACATCGGCAACATCGATAATATTGTCGCAAGCTCTTTCGCTAGTGACATCCCAAATTTCTGTGATGCGAACTGTGAATGCGCCAACAGCTGAAAAATAATTTGCATCTATAGGAAATGTCAAAACCCCATTCAAAAAGTTGGCTGTTGCGACCAAAATTCCAGTATGTCCAGTAATGGTGTATTCTAATTTATAGGTGCCGTCGGGTATGGGGAGAAATCCTTCGTTTAAGACTGCTGTATAAGTAGTGGTTGCAATTTCATCTTCACATATATCAGAATTGACCACAAAAGTTGCACCAGTAAAATCAAGCAAATGTTCGATTACGATTTCTATTGTAGCACTCTTCTTCTCACAAACGGGGTTCGTTGGAAACACGGTATAAGTAAAATAATACTTCCCAACCCCAAAGGTGTTGAATATGTTTTGAATATCGATAAAAGAATCAAACGGGTTTAACAACTCGGAAGTACCGTCTTCACTCCATCTTCCGTTAGGATCTGGACCCGCCAAAAGGTCAAGCAAATTTACATTGGTCAATTGTGAAAAATCAGTATTATCACAAATTAATAATCGCGCTGGAATTCCTGGGAAAGGAACTCTGTACACAGTGACCATAGCTGTAGACGACATAGTAGGGCATGAACCAATTCCTGGCATGACATAAGTAAAGAAATATACCCCAATGCCCGCTTCTTTGGCGTTAAAGATATTATCAGTTAAAGCTCCTGAACCGCTATCATCTGTCCAATAACCATTCAAATGTGGATTGGGCATACTGCCATCAAAGAATTGGAATAAGTTAACCTCCTCGTCATCACTACATGCTGAAGCATCAGGGCTTGTTACGCCAGAATAGCCGCCTATAGTTACAGTTATAGTGGCTGAATTATCTGTACATCCAGAAATACTATTTACAGTATAAGTAAAAGTGTAGATACCGCTAAAATTTATATTCCAAACATTCAAAACTCCCGTAGTTGTATTCAATGCTCCTGTAAAAAAGTTATCTGTCCATGTTCCGCCAATATTTGGTGTTCCGTTGAGCAATGAGAATAAATCAACGCTTTGGTTTAAAGGATTCGCATAATCACATATTGATATTGCGCTATCTTCGCCTGCACATTGGCCGCTGGTATAATTCGGAAGAAAGAGAAATAATAAAAAAACCGCAAATACAATTCTTCTTTTTGATGAAATATCTTTAAAATACATCTAATTATACTATTTAAAATAATGCATTGTAAATGTATCTATTTTGATTAATGAATCTGGTTGTAAATTAGTATTCGCCGTGTTTGACTTAGTATTCGATTTTTTTGTGGTGCTTTTTATTTTAAAAAAATCAAAAAAAACGCTCTAGATAATTCTAAAGCGCTTTTTAACGTACTGACTATTTGTATTTTTTAAGACTTTACCACCTTGTCTTTTTTCAATTTGTTTTCTACAGATTTTACGATCTCCTTCGGTTGCAAATCATCTAAGACATTAATTGCTTCCTCAACGTAAATGTCTTTCGACAAGCTTTCATGCCACCTTTCTCTTTTTTCTTTCAAGGAAACATCAGTCTTCATAGTTTCTTCCTCGCTTGGCAGAGATTTGAATTGTAAAGCGTTTTTGTAGTCCGCAATTGATTTATATTTTTTAGCTTTTTCCTCGATGGCTCTTTGCTCTGCTTTAAACTGATCAATATTTAAACTATAAACATTCTCTTTATTGCGTTGATCAATCCACTTGGCATTTTCATCGATTAACTTGAATTTCTCATTGCCTGCAATTCTATTTTTGCTCTTATCGATTGCAGCATCAAAGCTATTTTGCTTTTCCCAAAACTTAAATTGAGCGGGCTCAATTTTGTCCCATGGCATCGCATTATCAATATCGCGCTCACCCATCTTTAGATAGGCGTAACGATCTGGAATCGCTACATCGCTGCTAACTCCTTCCAATTGCGTTGAGCCGCCTGTAATTCTGTAGAACTTCTGGGTTGTTGTCTTTAACGCTCCTAAATCTCCAACGCTACTTCCGCGAACGAACTGATTTAAATCGATTACATTTTGAACTGTTCCTTTTCCGTATGATTGTTTGCTACCAATAACAATTCCTCTTCTATAATCTTGAATTGCAGCTGCTAAAATTTCTGATGCTGAAGCCGAAAAACTATTTTGCATAATCACCAAAGGACCATCCCATTGAATTTTCTTGTCTTTATCGTAGAGCACTTCTTTTGCTTTTCCTGCAGATTTTATTTGCACTACTGGACCATCTTCGATAAACAACCCTGCAATATCTACCACTGTTTTTAATGAACCACCGCCATTATCACGCAAGTCCATAATGATTCCTTGAACACCCGCATTCTTTAATCTATCCACTTCAATGGCAACATCTTTTCCTGCATCACGACTATCATTATTTTCAAAATCGATATAGAATTTTGGCAAATAAATAATACCATATTTCAGACCATTTTTTTCTACAATACTCGATTTGGCATAAGTCTCTTCAATTTCAACAATATCTCTTATGATGGAAATAATCTTGATTGTACCATCCACTTTTTTTACTGTCAATCGAACTTCTGTTCCTTTCGGTCCTTTTATTTTTTTCACTACATCATCCAAGTGCATTCCCACCACCTCAACTGGATCTGCATTGCCTTGGGCAACTTTTAGAATAATATCCCCCGATTCCAATTCTTTTCCTCTCCACGCAGGACCACCGGAAATCAACTCCGAGATTTCCGTGTAATCATTTTTCTTTTGTAAACGAGCACCAATTCCTTCTAATTTTCCACTCATACTGACATCAAAACGCTCTTTTTCATCAGGCGGAAAATAATTAGTATGTGGATCAAAACGTGTGGCAATTGCATTTACAAATACAGAAAACCAATCATTCTGATCTAAGTCATTAATGAAATCAAAGTACTCATTGAGTGACTTTAACGAACTTTCACGTGTTTCTTTCTCTAGCTGTTCAAAAGATTTAGGCGGAGTATTATCTGCCACTTCTTCCGTTTTCTTGGTTTCGTCCTTCTCTTTTTCCGATGGAATTACACCATTCTTTTTATCTTCTTGCATTTTAAGCTTATCAGTTAAAGAAGAAAGTGTAGACAATTTGATTTGTTTCCGCCATTTTTCTTTCAACTCAGATACGTTTTTAGCGTAAGGTAACTTATCATAGTCTGTATTGAATTCTTCTTTTACAGAATAGTCAAAAGGTTTTGCTAAAATATCTTTGTAAAAATCTTTGCTTTCGCTTAAGCGCTTCATCAACCTATCGTATGTCAAATTGAAAAAGGTTAAGTCTTTATTCTTAATTTGATCATCTATTTGCATTTCGTACGCCACAAACTCATTGATATCTGCTTGAATAAAGAAACGCTTTGACGGATCTAAAGCTTCGATGTAATCTTTGTAAACACCTTTTGAGAAATTATCGTCAATTACTGCCGGGTCATAGTGACCTCTTTCAATCACAAACGTCAGCAACTCCAACAACATTTTGTCTTTCTCAGGATCTCCTTTAGGTTCTAAGACGCCTTTAAAAGCGAATAATCCTAGAGAAACAGCGAGAACCACCAATAATAATTTATAATTCCTTTTCATATATTGCATTAATAGATTCATTTAATTTTTGAAACTAAATTACACAAAAACACCAACCCCGTTGATTTTGCCTGCCTAATTTTTTGTTAAAGATGCTAAAATAAGAAGTTCCTGCTAAAAATGCTTATTTTTGCGGGGAATTATTTAGAATCAACTCGTAGTTATTCCATCGATAATTTGGTTGTGAGTCAAGTACCCTAGCCCTGATGGAAATGGCATCCTTTTGCGGCGGCGTTTGCCGCAAAAGATAGAATGTACAGCAGGAACCAGCTCCTAGATAAAAGAAATATTAAATGGAAAAGCCTTTAATTTTAGTGACCAATGACGATGGAATTTCCGCTCCTGGAATCCGCACGTTGGTGGAAGTCATGTCAGAAATTGGCGAAGTTGTTGTGGTCGCTCCAGACAAACCTCAAAGTGCCATGGGTCATGCCATTACGATTAATAGCACACTTTATTTAAATCGGGTATCTGCAGAAAATGCCAAAGTAACGGAATACAATTGCTCTGGGACTCCCGTAGATTGCGTGAAATTAGCGGTCAACGAAATCCTAAAACGAAAACCAGACTTGTGTGTTTCGGGGATAAATCACGGTTCAAATTCTTCAATCAATGTGATTTATTCCGGAACGATGAGCGCCGCTGTTGAAGCAGGAATAGAGGGAATTCCGGCCATTGGATTTTCACTTTTAGATTATGATTGGAATGCTGATTTTAATCCAATTAGATCTTTTGTGAGAAAAATAACGCTGCAAACTTTAGAACATGGTTTGCCTGAAGGCACTGTTTTGAATGTTAATTTTCCAAAGCTGAAAGAAAACGAAATCAAGGGGATCAAAATTTGTCGACAAGCCAAAGCGATTTGGATGGAAAAATTCGACAAAAGAAAAACACCTCAAGGTAAAGATTATTATTGGTTGACTGGCGAATTTGTAAACGAAGATAAAGGTGAAGATACTGATGAATGGGCGTTGGAACAAGGTTATATATCTGTGGTTCCGGTTCAATTCGATATGACCGCGCATCATGCCATTCAACAATTGAATTCGTGGAACTTAAATGAAAAATAATGATGAAAACTAGAGATTTGAGTATTGGTGTATTACTGTCGATTTTGACCTGCGGTATTGGCAGCTTTGTATTTATTGAACTTTTTACGGGTATGGATTTTTATCGTGGTTTGGAATTTTACAAAGCCAATGGGTTATTAGGTAAAATAATAACTCTGGGAGCCATATTAAACCTTATTCTATTTTTTGTTTTGCTAAAGAAAAATAAAGACATCATGGCGCGAGGCGTTATTTTGGGACTAATTTTACTAGCCATTATAACGCTTTTTGTGTAAACTAAACTAGGAATTAATCTCAATGAAATACTACATAATTGCTGGAGAAGCTTCAGGAGATTTACACGGATCTAACTTGATGAAAGCGCTTTTGGAAGAAGATCCAAACGCAGAAATTCGTTTTTGGGGTGGCGATTTGATGCAAAGTGTCGGCGGAACGCTTGTAAAACACTACCGAGAATTGGCTTTTATGGGATTTATTGAAGTGGTTTTTAATTTGAAAACAATCTTCAATAACATTAAATTTTGCAAAAAAGACATCTCAACATTTCAGCCCGACGCGATTATTTTTATAGACTATCCTGGATTTAATATGCGAATTGCCAAATGGGCTAAAGAACAAGGAATTCCAACTCATTATTACATCTCGCCTCAAATCTGGGCTTGGAAAGAAAACCGGATAGCTGCCGTTAAGAGAGACTTTGATTATTTATATGTCATTCTGCCTTTCGAAAAAGAATTTTATGAAGTGAAACATCACTTTCCAGTAACCTTTGTTGGTCACCCACTCATTGATTCAATTCACAATCAAACTGTAATTTCACGCCAAGAGTTTATCAAAGAAAACAAGTTAGAAGACAAACCTATCATTGCTTTATTACCAGGCAGTCGAAAGCAAGAAATTAGCAAAATGCTTTCCGTAATGTTAAGCGTGGTTGGTGACTTTAAGGATTATCAATTTGTAATTGCTGGAGCGCCAAGTCAAGATTATGCCTTCTATCTTCCTTTTTTGAAATCGAAGAACGTACATTTTCTTTCGAACAAAACCTACGAACTCTTGAATCATGCAACTGCAGCTTTGGTTACTTCTGGAACAGCAACGTTGGAAACTGCATTGTTTAAAGTTCCGGAAGTTGTTTGCTATAAAGGCAGTTGGGCGTCCTATCAGATTGCTAAACGCATCATTACTTTAAAATATATTTCTCTGGTCAATTTGATTATGGATAAAGAAGTTGTGACCGAATTAATTCAAGAAAAATGCAACCCAAAAAATATTCGAATAGAATTACAAAAAATCCTTACACCAGCGCACCGGAATGAAGTTATTGCCAATTATTCATTGTTGGAAGAAAAATTAGGCGGAGTTGGCGCTAGTAAAAAAACAGCGCAACTCATTGTACGAAGCCTTTTGAAATAGCGTTATAAATTATTATCCATTTAAAAAAAATCCTTTGAAATCAATATTCTCTGCTCTCATCATTCTTGTTCTCTTGGTCAGCTGTAAGCCAACTTCTAATATTATTACCTCCAAATCCGAAGCGGTGAAACGAGGTATTTACAGATTCCCCGAAAATAAAAAAATAGCGGAAAAAGTGCGATCACAACAAAGTAAAAAAGAGCCTAAGAAAGCGGTTGCCGGGAATCGAATCAATGATAAGAACGACGATGATTATGTGATCAGCGTTGATGATTCAAGCTATATGGTTAAGCAACTGATCAATACTGCTTCAGAAAACTTGGGAACCAAATACAAAGCTGGTGGCACAACTAGTAATGGCTTTGACTGCTCTGGTTTGATGTATAGCACATTCAAAAAATTTGACATTACCTTGCCGCGTTCCTCTGTAGACATGGCGAAAATTGGCAGAATCTTGGATGAAGATGACATACGAAAAGGCGATTTGATTTTCTTCAGGACTAACGGGAAAAGCGTCATCAATCACGTTGGAATGGTCACCGAAGTCACAGACGATGAAATCAAATTTATCCATTCTTCTACTCAAAAAGGGGTTATTGTATCTTCAACCAGAGAATCGTACTACGGAAAGAATTTTGCACAAGCCAACCGAATTTTAGACTAATTTATTTGGCTTATAGATTAGAATTGAATACTTTAGACGCGTGAACGCCATTCAATTTCCTTTAAGCCGAATTACTGTTGCCTTTATTTTTGGAATCTTAGTTGCACACTTTAGCAATGTCGATTTTATTTGGGCCACGATTCTTATTGCTACTTCCTTTGGTACTTTTTGCCTCGCCTATTTTTGGACTCAAAAGCAATATATCCAAAACAACGTTTTTGGTTTCACCACTTATTTCTTTTCTTTTTGTCTTGGTGTTTTTTCTTTGATGATTCACTCCGGAAAGCATCAAAAGGACAACTACTTTAATCAAATTCAGTCCTTTGAAATTCTACATAAAACTGAAATTGTTTTAAGAGAAAAACTAAAGAGCAACTTATACTTCGAGAGATACGTTGGTCTAGTTGGTAAGATAGATGACAAAACTTGTTCTGGCAAAATTATTCTCAATCTTAACAAAAGTAGTCATGTAAATAATCTTCGAATTGGCACCAAACTTCTTGTTTCTAGTACAATTACCCCTCACAAACTGCCTTTAAATCCTAATCAATTTGACTATGGCAAATATTTGTCAACAAAGTCAATTTTAGCACAAACCTACGTTGAAGATTCAGAATTTAAGATTAAACCGATATTGGTCAAAGATCTTTTCTATTACTCCGATGCAGTTCGCTCAAAAATACTGGCCGGCTTGAAAGAAGCACAATTCAAATCAGTCGAATTAAACGTTCTTGCTGCCTTAATTTTGGGACAACAACAAGACATTTCTCAAGACATTGTTCGTGATTATCAAATGGCAGGTGCGGTACATATACTTTCTGTTTCAGGTTTACATGTTGGTTTCATTGTACTATTCCTGCGATTTATTTTGAAATATCTCCCGAAAACAAAATGGATCAACTACTTCAAATTAGCTTTCATCTTACTTGTATTGTGGGGATTTGCATTTATTGCCGGACTTTCACCATCGGTAATTCGATCGGTCACCATGTTTTCATTTGTTGCCATTGGATTACACTTGAAACGAAAAACAAACATGTTCCATACCTTGCTGGTTTCGCTCTTGTTGATCTTACTTTTTGAGCCATCATTTCTTTTTGACGTAGGATTTCAGCTTAGTTACTTGGCGCTGTTTTTCATTCTTTGGATTCAGCCCTTGCTTGGCGCCATTTGGGAGCCTGAACACAAAATCACGAAATATTTCTGGGACATCATCACGGTATCCTTTGCGGCTCAGATTGGAACTTTACCAATTAGCATTTACTATTTCCATCAATTTCCGGGATTGTTTTTTGTGACTAACTTGATCATTATTCCGTTTTTGAGTTTTATCATGGCTTCTGGCCTGCTTCTAATGATTCTGCTTTTGTTCCATTTAACGCCACTATTTCTTGCTCGTATCGTCGAGAAATCAATCACTTTCTTGAACTATATCATCCATAAAATAGCTTCGTTTGATCAGATGATTCTGACCGATATTCCGTTCAATGTTATGATGGTTTTGAGTTTCTATCTTTTACTAATCGCTGCAGTTTTATACTGTAAGCAACCAAGCTTTCAGCGAATAGTATTCGTGACTGTCGGAGTCGCTCTGCTACAAGGCAGTTTCTTTTATACGCGCTGGGCGACCGAAAACAAAAACGAACTCATTGTGTTTAACATTAAAAGATCAACTTTAATAGCAGAAAGAAATGGCAATAAAGTATCTCTTTTTAAGGATTCTGAAATTGCTAAAAACAGTCCAATTCAACCCTACTTGACCGCTAACTTTTCAAAAGTTGTAAAAGAAAATACAGTTCCAAATTTGATGTACGTCTTAAATAAGAAAATCGTAATTATTGATAGCTCTGGCGCCTATCCAAAAAACGTACGCCCGGACATACTCATTATCAGGCAATCACCAAAAATCAACTTAAATCGGGTTTTTCAGACTTGCAGACCCAGACTTGTAATTGTCGACGCTAGTAACTTTAAATCATATTCGTCACTCTGGCAAGCAACATGCATAAAAGAAAAAATCCCTTTTCATAACACATATGAAAAGGGATTCTATAAATTAGAAAAATAAATTATTTCTTCTTTAATATTTGATTGGCAGTTTCTAACCATTTCTCTGGACCTCCAGCAACATAGCCTGTACTTCCTAATTTCTCTAAATTGGTCTTACCATCTTTCTTGGTTGGATTAGCCAACCATATTGTAGGGTAGCCGCGTACTTCGAAAATTTGTTGCAATTCCATGTTTTGCTTTTGAATTTCTGGTAATTGAGGTGTTCTTCGTGGATAATCCAGTTCTAATAAAACCACGTTTTCTTTCGCCCAAGCTGCAAATTCTGGCTTCTTTAAAACTTCGTTTTGCAACCGTATACACCAACCGCACCAATCACTTCCTGTAAAGAACATTAGTAACGGTTTTTTAGTTTTAATTGCAATTTGTGAAGCTTGCTCCATGTTGGTTTCCCACTTTAATTCTTGTGCTCCAACCGTTGCTACAGCAAGAATAAGTACAGCTGAGATTAGTATCTTTTTCATATTATATTTTTTTTAAAAGGTTTGCTGTGTTGACAAAAACAATGCCGAAAGTAATAAATTTATTTTACTTCTTGCATCAATTTTTTGATTAATGGGGTAAAGATTATCAAAACCGCTCCTGAAATTAACGCATAAACCGCCAATTGATAATAGCCATCGGTGTATCCCTGCAGCTTCGTCACCAAAGACGCATTCTCATCCGGCGACGACATTCCTGCTCCTAACAAACCTGCGGCATATTGTCCATAAGCGCTCGCCAAAAACCACATGCCCATCATCATTCCTGACAATCTCTTTGGTGATAATTTGGTCATGATTGATAAGCCAATTGGCGACAAACACAATTCTCCAAAGGTAATCACTAAATAAGCTAAAGTAAATATGTTTAGAGATGTCAGTCCTTCGACATCTGCGAAAAATCTTGTATAGTAAAAAACATAGAATGCGGCCGCTAGGAACAGAAATCCTAAACCAAATTTAACGACTGTATTGGGTTCCAATTTTTTCTTAGCCATTGCTAACCAAAGTAATCCTAATACTGGACTAAAAACAATTACAAATAAGGAATTGGATGTGTTATTTACAATGTTCGGATTAATTTCGAAAAATAATAAATTATGATGCAAATTATTTTGAGCAAACAATGCCAAAGACCCACCGCTTTGTTCGAAAAATGCCCAGAAGATAATCGAGAAGATGATAAAAATAAATGCGGCGATTAGTTTCTTTTGCGCCTTCAATTCTTTTTCCTTATACATTTCAAATAAGAAATAGAGAATGGCTAATGGCCCAATCGTGTACATAAAATAGTCGGTGTAATCTGTATTCTTGATCATCATAAAAATGAGCGGAATACTAACTATCGATCCTATATAAACCGCTATTTCCTTTGTAGTTCTTTTCGACTTTGGCAATTCTAACAATGGTGAATCACCAATTGGACCTAAAGATTTTTTAGTAATCATAAAAGTGATTAATCCTATTAACATCACCACTGCTGCTGAGAGAAAGGAATAACTCCAACCGTAATCTTCACTTGTTCCTAAATAAACACAAACCGCACCGCCTAATAACGCTCCAATATTAATTCCAGAGTAGAACAATCCAAATCCAGCATCTCTTCTGCTGTCGCCTTCTTTATATAGCTCCCCTACCATCGAGGAAATATTTGGCTTAAAAAAACCTGTTCCTATAATCGACAAAGTAATTCCCAAATAGAACATTTCTTGTGGAGAAAAAGCAATCAATAAATTTCCTGCAATCATCACCATTCCGCCAAATACGAGTGACTTTTTGAAGCCCAAAATCTTATCCGCGAAAATTCCGCCAATAAAGGTAAAGGCGTAAACGAAAGCTTGAATCGCGCCGTATTTTAGATTAGCTTCTTTGTCAGACAGCGATAATCCCAAAACCTGATCCGCCATAAAAATGGTTAAAACGCCTCGCATTCCATAGAAACAAAAACGTTCCCACATTTCAACTAAGAACAAATACCAAAGTTGCTTTGGGTATTTCCCTTCGAAATTCTGAATCTGATCTAATGTTAAGTTTTGCTCCATTTTAAGTTTTATTTGATTCCTTTTTCTTGCATTACTTTATTGAGCTGCTTCAGTAAGATAAACATCAATGCAGTTGCAAATATTAATAGCGAAAAATTGATCCAAAAGAAATCGGTTTTGTCTTCATACGTGTCCCATAAACTGGCAAGCACGCCGCTTAGTTTATTTCCGATGGAAGTGGATAAAAACCACCCGCCCATCATCAAAGAAGTAATATTGGTTGGACTTAACTTTGAAACCACGGATAATCCCATTGGACTCAGAAATAGTTCCCCAATTGTAATAATTCCATAATTGGCAACGAGCCACCAAACGCTCACTTTTTCAGAACCATTTGCACCCATTTTTACTGCCGCCACCATTACTAATACAGAAAGTGCTGATATTAATAAACCGAAAGCAATTTTGGTTGGAGTCGAGGGTTCTTTTTTTCTTCCTCTCAAGAAAGTGAAAAATGCGACTACCAATGGTGTCAGAATAATCACCCAACCCGGATTGATGGATTGACTTAAATTGGTCGCCCATAAACTCACCTTCGAATTTTCTTCAGGCAACTTATCTTTCGCTACATTTCTGAAATAAACCGGGTAATCCACTACTTTTTTGACTGCTCCATTTTCTTTTTGAAGACGAAAGCTCGCATCATATAACTCGACGGAATCTTTCTTGTACTCAATTTCTTTCGATAATTTTAGTCCATTAAAAACTGCTTTGGTAGTTCCTGTAATTTCTCTATCCGTATAACGATCCGCCCAGGTATTCAGTGCCGAGCCATTCAATTTAAATACCGCCCAAAACAAAATCACCACTGCGAAAATCGACAATAAAGCACCAATAGGCCTTTTGTCGTCAGGTTTGGCTTTAAAATATAAACTTGCGTAAAAGAAAATCACTGGAATACAAGCGAAAATAAAGGCATCTGTACTATCCGAACCGAAAATATAACTATCTGGATTAGCGTCTGAAGTAACACCTTTTAACATCCAGCCTATAATTCCAAATACTACTGATGGTAGCAATATAAAAAGTACAATTTTGTAAAAAGGCATATCGCCCTCTTGCGTTCCTTTTTTCTGATCATAACCTGCATAATGTTTGGTTCCGAGAATAAAAACCAAAACACCGACAAACATCCCGACACCAGCAGCCATAAAGGCATATTGCCAGCCTAGAAGAATCTGTAACGCAGCACCAAAAAAATTACATATAAACGCACCAATATTGATTCCCATATAGAAAATATTGTAGCCTTCATCCTTCTTGTCTTTGTATTCTTCTTTCGAGTAGAAATTACCTAGTAAAGTTGAAATATTGGGTTTAAAAAAGCCATTACCAACGATTACAAAAGTCATCGCAATATAAAGGATAGTAATGTTGTGGATTCCCATCATGAAATATCCAATACCCATTAACAATCCACCAATAATAATGGAAGTTCGATATCCCAAATACCTATCGGCGACCAAGCCTCCAATAAACGGTGTTAAGAACACCAGCGCAATAAAAGTTCCATACAAGTCGGAAGCTTCCTTTTCGGTCATGGCAAATCCCGCTTCTACATCTTTAAGGTAAAGTGTAAAAATTCCGATCATTAAATAGTAACCAAAACGTTCCCACATTTCAGATAAAAATAAATAAGGCAATGCTTTTGGGTGAGATTTCCACATAATATATTAGTTTTAAAAAACAAACCTACAAGGATTTCTTGTAGGTTTGAAAGATATAAAAATATTTTTTATTTTATGTTAACGAACTCCGTGCATCATTTTTTTCAATTTTGGAGTAAGCGCCATTAAAATTACAGCTGCCAATCCGCAAAGGATAACGAATACCATGAAAAATTCGAATAAATTATGAATTTCAAATCCTGCAAAAACTGGATTTGATGCACTAATTTGAGCTTTTTCTAATAACACTAATTGTTCTGGCGATGCAGTAATTGTTTTGTTTAAAACTCCTTGTATATCAATACCCAATTCTTTGGCTTTTAAAAATTTATCGCCAGTCTCCAGTCCTGCTTTAGAACCCGGACCATCATTCAATACATTGACCACATTAAGGGTATCATCAAAGATGTTGAACTCAATACCAATGCCGTAGAATTTTCC
>JANMML010000007.1:0-296096 GCA_031373195.1 Flavobacterium sp.
CTGACAGCTGTCAGCTCTTAGCTAAAAACCTAAGGTGGTTATTGCGGCGGGGCTCACCTCTTCCCATCCCGAACAGAGAAGTTAAGCCCGCCTGCGCAGATGGTACTGCAATTTGTGGGAGAGTATGTCGTCGCCTTTTTAAGAGAACCCCAACCTATACAGGTTGGGGTTTTTGTTTTTATCGGAGCGACGCTGTCGGGCAAAGCCCTTAAGTCGTCGCCATTTTAAGAAAAACCCTATTCTAACGAACGGGGTTTTTTGTTTTTGTTCAAAATTGGAAGTTCGTTGTTCATCATTCAACATTCAGGAACGTAGAAAATGTTGAACAGATGATTAACGAACAACGAATGTTGAAGTACAAAATAAGTAACTGAAGCCCGCTTGCTTCCTCCTCTTAGAATCAAATGTCGTCTTTTTAAGAAACACGAGCGCTAGCGAACTGGCGAAGCAAACCCATTGTGAAAACAACGGGTTTTTTGTTTTCTGCAGGTAACGGAGGTTTATTTAGGAATACTCTTATCAGCTTGTGTCATGATTTTTCACTTAAAAAAATGATACAGAATCTGTGTGAAAATTTTAAATTAAGAAAAATTCACACAAAATCTGTGTGAAAATTTTAAATTGAAGAAAATTCACACACATTCACTAGAAAGTTTGTTTTTTTTATAATATGGAATTGTTACTTTTCATAAACTTTATAACCCAAAGTCATCAAAAAATACTAGTTCACCATAACCTCACTATTAGTATTATTAATTGAATTAACTTCGTGTTCAAACGAACGTTTTTTTTCACTATGAGGAAGTAATCCTTTAAGCTATGTTCAGCAGATTTGATTGTGCTGCAAAATTTTTTACTTATATTTGGTTACACTTTACCATTACGAACTATGAAAAAAATACTGCCTCTTCTATTTGGATTGCTTATAATTTATTCTTGTTCAACAAGTGATGATTCTGAGGGAGAAGTTCCTTTGGCGCCAACAGAGTTAGTTGGAAGCGGTATATCAACAACTCAAGTTAGGATCTCTTGGAAAGATAATTCAACCAATGAATCAGGATTTAAAATTGAACGAAGAAATACAGCAGGAAATTATGAACTCGTTGCTACTGTAAATGCTGATATCTTAGCTTTTACAGATTCAAATTTGATTGCTAGTACTTATTATATTTACAGAGTATTTTCTTTTAATGCAAAGGGAAAATCATTAACTTATTCAAATGAACTTTATACGCAGACAACAGATCCTGTTTTTGTTCCTACTCTAGTAGTTAGTACAACTCCTCCTAGTTCAATATTTGCTACTCAAGCATCATGTGGTGGCACTATCACAACTAATTATTTTCTTGGGATAACGCAACGAGGGATAGTTTGGAATACAGTACCTAATCCAACATTAGATCTTTCTACTAAGACATTTGCAAATGGGCTCTCTTTTACAAGTACTATTACGGGACTAACAGCCTCCACAACATATTACGTAAGAGCCTATGCCACTAATCAAATTGAAAACGTTTATGGTCAAGAATACATTTTTACTACTTTACCATTAAGCGCTCCCATTTTGGTAACTCATAACGCACGTGATATTTACACTAATGTAGCTACAGCTGGAGGCTTTATAGCAATAGATGGGGGTGGAGTTCCAGTTACGGAAAGAGGCGTTGTCTGGAGCACTTCTCCCAACCCAACCATAGCACTAAGTACTAAAACAATTGACGGTATAGGATTGGGATCGTTTGTAAGTAACTTAACGGGTTTGACAGGAGGAACCACATACTATATAAGGGCTTATGCAACCAATAGTGTAGGAACTAATTATGGCGAGGAACTTAGTTTTGCGACTTTGCCACAGCCCGATCCTATGGTAGATATAGAAGGCAATTCGTATCCAACGGTAAGGATAGGTACCCAAATTTGGACCGCAATGAACTTAAATGTTTCCAAATATCGTAACGGTGATGATATTCCTCAATTTTGCGGTTCGCAAGATTGCGATCCATGGCATCCAAGTAGTTCTTGTTGGGGAAATTTGACTACTGGCGCATGGTGTTATCAATACACTGAATCTATGAACACTTACGGTAAATTATACAATTGGTATACAGTTAATGATCCAAGAGGAATTGCACCAGAGGGCTATCATGTTCCGAGTAAAGAAGAATGGCAAACTTTACGAAATTATTTAGGGGGAATATTTGAAGCAGGAGGAAAAATGAAAACTACCACCTATTGGTCGAGCCCGAACACTGGAGCGACTAATGCTAGTGGATTTTCCGCAATGCCTGGAGGTGGTTTTGGGAGGACAGCGATTTTAAATGGGTTTTATTATGTATATAGCTATAATCCCTATGGTAAAGGAAACAATGGAAATTGGTGGAGCACTAAATTATATACTACTGTTTATGGTCCAAACAATATTATGTCTGAAGCCACTTATTTCAGTTTGAGTAATATTGGTTCAAACTTATTGGATGATGGGGCAGATAGGTCGGCGGGATTCTCTATTAGGTTAATCAAAGATTAGTATTTTTAGCAAAAGTGTATAAAACTATTTGTTTATTTGCTTATAGGTTTTAGAAAATACTTGTTTGCGTGAGGACTATAAGTGTATAGCCCGACGGCTATTTTTATTTTTTTTGGTCGCCAAGATGCCAAGACGCAAAGATTAAGAATAGGAAAGTTGTAGGCATAAATACATGTACTACTTTTATAAAACTTTAAAAAAATTACCTTGAAAAAATACTACTACACCATAATTTCAATTTTATTTTTTGGATTAATCTCGTGTTCAAACGAAGAAAGCAAAACACAAACACAAATAGTTGAGCGACCAACGGTGCCAAGTCAAGCAAATACTGTCACTGATATAGATGGCAATGTATATAGGATAGTGACCATTGGTAACCAAAGTTGGACAAAAACTAATTTAAACGTAAGTCACTACAGAAATGGCGACCCCATTCCGCAAGTGACTGACCCAACACAATGGTATAATCTTAATACCGGTGCTTGGTGCTATTATGCACACCAAACCGGCTTAGGTGCTGTATATGGTAAGTTATATAATTGGTATGCAGTAAATGATTCAAGAGGATTAGCTCCCACAGGATATCATATTCCTAGTGATGCGGAATGGTCTATTCTGACAGCCTATTTGGGTGGCGAGAATATTGCTGGAGTTGCATTGAAAGCTACAACGGGATGGCAAAGCTATTTTACAGAAGTGAATAATTATTCTGGTTTTACAGCACTGCCCGGCGGTTTTTGTCTGGATGTCCAACATTTTGGTTTTATTCAAGAATATGGATTTTGGTGGAGTTCTACAAGTGATTTTCAGAATGCCTGGAAGCGGGTACTGTTTTTTAACCAGACTCGCATTGATAGGAGTAGATCACTTAAAAACGCAGGATTGTCTGTACGTTGTATCAAAAATTGAGAATGCTGGTTATTTGATTTGCGTTAGGGATTGCTTCGCCAATTCGCAACCGCTCGTGTGCAACGGTAGCCCACGGCCGCGAAGTGCAACGGCGCGGACTTTAGCATCTAACTCTGTGGCTTTTTTTGCGTTTTTCGCTCGCCAAGACGCAAAGATTAAGAATAGGAAAGTTGTAGGCATAAATACATGTACTACTTTTATAAAACTTTAAAAAAATTACCTTGAAAAAATACTACTACACCATAATCACAATTTTATTTTTTGGATTACTCTCGTGCTCTAACGAAGAAAGCAAAACACAAAACCAAATAGCTGCTCGACCAACGTTGCCATTACAAAATGGTGAAGTGCAAATCGGCACACAAATCTGGATGACGAAAAACTTAAACGTAAGTCGTTACAGAAATGGTGACCCGATTCCGCAAGTTGCCAATTCAGCCCAATGGGCAAATTTGACTACAGGTGCTTGGTGTTATTACAATAACGACCCTGCCAATGGACCGATTTATGGTAAATTATACAACTGGTACGCGGTGAATGACCCCCGTGGTTTGGTGCCAATTGGATGGCATATGCCGAGTAGTGCTGAATGGAATACAGTAGTTGATTTTCTGGGGGGACAAGCAGTTGCAGGAATCAAAATGAAAACTACTACTGGATGGAGCTTGGTCCCAGGATTTGTCAGTACTAATAGTAGTGGTTTCACAGGTCTTCCTGGAGGAAGCCGTGCAAATGAAGGAACATTTTATAGCATTGTTGCAAATGCTTATTGGTGGAGTTCTACTTCATATTTTACAGATATTGCGTGGATGAACTATATAGGTAATAATTTTGATGAATCGTATGTAAGCCTCAGGTATAAAACAAATGGATTATCGGTTCGCTGTGTCAAGGATTAATTGTAATGTGTTTGAGTGAGGGATTGCTTCGCCAATTCGCTATCGCTCGTGTGCAGCGGTAGCCCACAGCCGCGAAGTGTAACGGAGCGGCGAGGACTTTAGCGAATAGCCAGACGGCTCGCGAGAGGTTCATGAAAAATTAATATGTCTTTGAGCCGGCACGCCCCACTACTTAAAATCTACCGACAACGAATTTACGCAATACCGCTGTCCTGTTACTGTCGGGCCGTCATCGAAAACATGCCCGAGATGACTACCACAGTTCGCGCACAAAATTTCTATACGCAACATCCCATGTGTCGTGTCTTTGATGTATTCTACCTTTCCAGGAATAGATTCGTCGAACGAAGGCCAGCCGCAATGCGCGTTGAACTTCGAATCACTTTCGAACAACGGCTCACCACAAGCGCCACAACAATACGTTCCTTTTTCGAAATGGAGATTGTATTGTCCTGAATGTGGTCTTTCCGTTCCTTTCTGGCGCAGGATTTTATAGCGGTCGAGACCCAATTGCGCTTTCCATTCTTCTTCCGTTTTTGCTATGGGGTATTTCATGAGGTCGTAAATTGAATTGTTTTTTGAATCACTTGAGCATCACCAAGAATTTTGCGGTGTCCTAAGTTTTGCGTAATCATCAGCTCGCCATTTTTTAGATTTTGATGAATGTGATGCGCACAGCTGACAGGAACTTCCTCATCATTTTCGTCGTGAATGACCAATACTGGAATTGAAATTTCGGCTGCCGCTTGAAACGCGGAATAACTATCCATCGTGCGATTGGATTTTTTTTCAAAGTGGATGCGCAATAAGTCGCTGATTTTCGAATCGAGTTGTAGCTTTTTGACAAAGTCATCCATAATGTCCTTCACAATATCGCCACTGCCGATGATCGTAAGTCGTTTAATCTTACAACCTTCTTTGACCGCATTCAACAACGACATGCCGCCTAACGAATGCCCAACCGCTGCGTCAAAAGGACCAAAGTGCTTTTCTATTTCGAAAATCGAGGCGATAAACTCCGGCATTATAGTCGTGTTTCCCGGCGATTTTCCGTGGGCTGGCGCGTCGAAACTCACGATTTGATAGCCTAATTTTTCGAATTCGTCTGCAAACTTCACGAGTTGCGTTCCTCGCCCGGACCAACCATGAACCAACAATATTTTCTTTGCACTGGAGCCAGAATGATATACGTTAATTTTCTTCTGTATCGATGGAATGGCTAACACTTCTTGTCGACTCAGCCGATCCATCTCTAATTCGCGCTTTGGAATCTTGTATTTTATGGGAGAAGTAAACAATCTGGCTGCAAATTGTACCACTAATTTTGTTGAAATAAACGACAAAAATTGACCAACGACGAGGATAATTTTAGGAATTTTCAAACTTTGGTTGGGTTTTTTGGTTTTCTTTGTCATTTCAATAAATTTTAACGCAAGGTATTGTTTTCTCTATTTTTTATTAAATTTAGAAGTCATAAATAAATTATAAAATGCAACATCAAACCCGAATTGTAATTGAAAATGTATTGCCGCAATTAGATGGTGGCGCGTTCGCAATCAAAAGAATTGTTGGACAAAAAGTAACCGTTACCGCAGACGTTTTTTCCGACGGTCATGACGTCATCGAATGTCAAGTAAAATACAAACACGAGGCAGCTAAAAAATGGCAAGATGTTCGGATGCGACCAACAGAAAACGACGCGTGGACCGCGGAATTTAAAGTCGAAAAACAAGGAACTTATAACTATTTTATAGAAGGTTGGGTAGATTACGCACTCAATTGGCAACACGGAACCGAACGCAAAATCCAAGACAATCAATACGTAAAGTCTGAGCTTTTAGAAGGTGCAGAATACGTCAAAGCAATTCAAAAATTAGCCGACAAAGTGGAAAAGGAATTTCTAAAGAAAGCAGCTGCTTATTTCATTGATGAAAAAGAATACGACAAAGCAATCGAAATAGCGATGTCACACGAATTGACCGCTATCTTTAAAAAATACCCGATTCTGTACATCGAAAATAAATCGACGGAATTACAAGTCTATGTCGATCGCAAGAAAGCGTTGTTCAGTACTTGGTATGAATTCTTTCCGCGTTCTGCTTCGGAAGTTGCAGGCAAACACGGGACTTTTAAAGATTGCGAAAAGTTATTACCACGCGTGGCGGATATGGGTTTTGACACGTTGTATTTTCCACCCATTCATCCCATCGGTGAAGTCAATCGCAAAGGTAAAAACAATGCAACCAATGCGGAACCTGGAGATGTGGGTTCACCTTGGGGTATTGGTTCACAGTATGGTGGACACAAAGCCACGCATCCGGAATTAGGATCTATTGAAGATTTTAAATCACTAGTTAAGAAAGCAAAATCACTGGGAATTGAAGTCGCTATGGACTATGCTTTACAAGCCGCTCCCGATCATCCGTATGTAAAAGATTTTCCACAATGGTTCAAATGGCGACCAGACGGAACGGTGCAATACGCGGAGAATCCACCAAAGAAATACCAAGACATTCAACCCATTTACTTCGAATCAGCGGATTGGAAAAACCTCTGGAAAGAGTTGCTAGATGTTGCTCTATTTTGGATTGAAGAATGTGACATTAAAGTATATCGCGTTGATAATCCACATACCAAGCCCTTTTATTTTTGGGGTTGGTTGATTGCTGAAATCAAGAAAAAACATCCCGATGTATTATTCTTAGCGGAAGCATTTACCCGTCCAAAGATCATGAATGAATTGGCGAAACAAGGCTTTAGCCAATCGTATACGTACTTCACCTGGAGAAATTCTAAAGCGGAGTTAACCGAATATGTAACCGAACTCACGCAAACGGAGCAAAAAGAATTCTACCGTCCGAACTTCTGGCCGAATACGCCTGATATCAATCCCTTTGCCTTACAAAACGGAAACGAATCGGTGCATTTGCAAAAGTACTTTTTAGCGGCAACATTAAGTTCAAGTGTAGGAATCTACGGGCCGGTTTTCGAATACCGCGTTTGTGATCCAATGGCGCCAGGCAAAGAAGAATATCTCAATTCAGAAAAATACGAATACTATCACTGGGATTGGACGATTCAAAACAAACTAACGACGCTGATTACCAGAATCAACGCACTTCGTAACGAGCACGCTTCGTTGCAGCAAACCAATAACATTGCGTTTTGTAGCACCAATAACGAGCAAGTCATCGCTTATTACAAGTACGATGATGATTTGACCAACGAAACTTTGATGGTCGTGAGTTTGGATGCGTTCAATCAGCAACAAGCGATGGTGCGGATTCCATTAGAACAGCTTGGCAATCAACCGCTGAAAGTGCAAGACTTAATCACAGGAAATACCTACTACTGGGACAAAGAATGGAATTTCGTAGATTTGTCTCCCGCTTTGCCATTTCATTTATTTAAAATTCAACGATAATGAAAGACACTAAAATTAACGAAGATGAATTTCAAAACCCATTCGTTTTCAAAACCGAGTGGAAGCATGCCTTTGAAGATGAAGAGTTTGTAAAAGTTTTTTCTTCGGATATTTTAGAAAACTACATTATCAACAAGCGTTGGTATGGTGGAAAGGCGAGTACATTAAAGTACATCGAAGTTGTCGAATTCTTCAAAATGACTTCAAAGAAAAACACCTATTACGGGGTTTTATTAGAAGTCAATTTTAAAGAAGCATTTTTTCAAAATTACTTCATGCCCTTGTCTTTTATGGCAGAAGAAGAATTGGATACCAATACGATCATTGCTCCAGTAAAAATGAACGGACAAGATGGTTTTCTAGTGGACGCTTTACACCAAGAAGATTTTAGAAAATTATTGTTCGATAAAATCGTATCATCTGGAGATAAAACAGACGTCAAAGTCAAATTTCACAAAGGTGAGAAACTGACAGAAACGGCATACGAAAGTTCTAAATTTATGGGAGTCGAGCAAAGCAACACGTCCATTATATATAACAATACGCATGTTTTAAAAATCTTTAGGCGCATTTACACCAGCACGAATCCAGATTATGAAATCAGTCGCTTTCTCACCGAAACGATGGATTTTCCAAGCTCACCAGCCTACACCGGAAGTATCAACGTAGCCTTGTCTGAGGGGAATATCACACTCGGAATGATGCAAGAATTGGTGCCGAACCAAGGCGATGCGTGGCAATTTATGCTCGACGAAACCGACCGTATTTTTGACAATTTGAAGCATAAAAAAATCAAAATCAGCAAGCTGCCTGATATCGAATTATTCAAACGATTGAAGGTCAACGAAATTCCACATGAGATTATCGATTGGGCGGGATTGAGTATTTTTCTTCGCATTCATACCTTGGCGACGCGCACCGCAGAAATGCATATTGCACTCGGTGGCGACACACATGACACGGCTTTTACCCCAACGACGTACAACGGCGATTATACCGTTTGGCTGAAGAATCGGTTGACGTATCAGTTTCAAAATCGATTGAATATCCTTGAAAATAATTTGCATAAACTCGATGGACTGGCGCTTGAACTCGCCAATCAGTTTCTCGATAACAAAAAAGAAATTAGAAAATTGTTCCTCGATTTCAACTGGACAAAAATGAAATCCGAACGCATCCGAATTCATGGCGATTACCATCTTGGGCAAGTGCTCGTCAACGGAGATGATTTTTATATCCTCGATTTTGAAGGGGAACCCGAAAGCACCATTCGCGACAGAAAGGTAAAACAACCGCCGCTGAAAGATGTGGCTGGCATGTTTCGCTCGTTTCATTATTCAATTTACGCGACGATTTTTAACAACAAAGACAAATATCCTTACGAGCAAAAAGAACTGTTTCAAGCAGGTGAGATCTTGTTTAAGTATTTCGTTGGCGTGTTTTTGCAAACCTACACCGAAGTCGCGCAAGCGGGTAATTTGAACATAGGTTACCGCAAGGAAATTGATTTCTTGTTGAAATACTGTTTATTGGAAAAGGCGGTGTATGAGTTGGGCTATGAACTCAATTCTCGTCCACGGTGGGCGGTGATTCCGCTGACGGGCATTGCGAGTATTATGGAGTTTAAAGCGAATTAAGAATTACGAATTAAGAATTACGAATTAGGAATCACGATGATTTTTAGGAGCTGGTTCCCGCTTTTCGTTGCAATCTTTTTGTTTTGTCACCCTGAGCGCAGTCGAAGGGCTTTTTCTAAAACAAAAAGGATTTTCACTACAATCGGGGCTAGGGTTCGCAATGAATAGCAAAATTTGAATAGTTACTGGTTTTGTCCTCCCGAGCGCAGTCGAGGGATTTTGAATGGAAACTCGACCCCTAGACTGCGGTCGGGGAGACAAAAACAAGAATCGAAGCCAAAGTCCTCCCGAGAGCAGTCGAGGGAATTTTAATTAAAATACACGCCATATGAAATTCTATTACGTTTACATCCTTAGATGCAAAGACAATTCATTATATACAGGCATAACTCATAATTTGGAAAGAAGAGTAAATGAACATAATGACGGAAAATTAACTAATGCATATACGTTCAGAAGAAGACCGGTTACATTACAATTTTATCAAGAATTTACAGAACCAAGTCAAGCGATATATTTTGAAAAAAAGTTAAAACATTGGTCTAAAGAAAAAAAGGAAGCGCTTATTAATGGCGATTTCGATTTGATTCAAACATTAGCAGAATGCAGAAATGCAACACATTCAGATTATAAATAAGAAAAACCCCTCGACTGCGCTCGGGGAGACAAAAAGCTTCATTACAGCACTTGTCTTACCGAGCGCAGTCGAGGTATAAAAAAATAATTCAACCATGAGCAAAGTACAACCCCATTCTCTTTTCACCGATTTCGATATCAATTTATTCAAAGCCGGAAAACACTTCCGACTCTACGAAAAACTCGGCGCACACCTTATAGAGGTTGACGGTGTCAAAGGCACTTATTTCGCAGTGTGGGCGCCTTCGGCACGCTCGGTTTCTGTTGTTGGAGATTTCAACTATTGGATACAAGGCGAGCACCAACTCAACGTGCGTTGGGATGCTTCAGGCATTTGGGAAGGATTTATTCCTGGTGTCGAAAAAGGATCCACCTACAAATACAAAATACAATCTAATAACGGTGGTGTCATTACCGAAAAGGCAGATCCGTTTGCATTATATTGTGAACATCCGCCACATACCGCTTCCATCATTTGGGATCTAGACTACAAATGGAAAGATGACAAATGGATGAAATCGCGAAAAGACACAAATGGTTTAGATAAACCGTATTCCGTTTATGAAGTGCATTTGGGTTCATGGCGCAGAAACGAACAAGGAAAATTCTTAACCTATCTTGAACTCGCCGATCAATTGGTGACTTATGTGAAGGAAGTCGGGTTTACCCACGTCGAATTTATGCCCATAATGGAATACCCTTACGATCCGTCTTGGGGCTATCAGTTAGTGGGGTATTTCGCGCCAACTTCCCGTTTCGGGAAACCACAGGATTTTATGGTGTTGGTCGACAAATTGCACCAAGTTGGAATTGGGGTTATCCTCGATTGGGTTCCATCGCACTTCCCAGATGACGCGCACGGTTTGGGTTATTTTGACGGTTCCAATTTATACGAACATCCAGACAGACGAAAAGGCTATCACCCAGATTGGAAGAGTTTGGTATTCAATTATGGTCGCAATGAAGTGCGGTCGTTCTTGATTAGCAATGCGCTCTTTTGGTTGCAACATTATCACGCTGATGGATTACGAGTAGATGCCGTAGCCTCAATGTTATATTTAGATTACTCTAGAAACGATGGCGAATGGGAACCGAATATCTTTGGGGGACGCGAGAATTTAGATACGATTAGTTTCTTAAAAGACTTTAACGAAGCGGTCTATTCTAATTTTGAAGGTGTTCAAACCATCGCAGAAGAAAGCACTTCGTTTCCAATGGTTTCACGACCTACTTTTGCAGGCGGTTTGGGCTTTGGCATGAAATGGATGATGGGTTGGATGCATGATACTTTACAGTATTTTCAGAAAGAACCTGTCTACAGAAAATACCATCAAAACGATTTGACTTTCTCTGCAACGTATGCTTTTTCCGAAAACTTTATGTTGCCATTATCGCACGATGAAGTCGTATACGGAAAGAAATCCATCGCCGGAAGAATGCCAGGAGATGAATGGCAAAAATTCGCCAATTTACGTTTGTTATACGGCTATATGTTTACACATCCCGGAACTAAGCTCTTGTTTATGGGCGCCGAATTCGGGCAAAGCGCCGAGTGGAATTTTGAAGGTAGTTTAGAATGGTATTTATTACAATTCGGCTATCACGAAGGCATCAAAAAAGAAATTACCGATTTGAATGCCTTGTACAAAAACAATCCAGCGTTGCACGAAAAGCAGTTCAGTCCGGAAGGCTTCGAATGGATTAATTATTCGGACCATCAGAATGCTGTGATGTCTTATATCCGCAAAGGAAACAATCCGAAAGAGGATTTGGTCGTGGTGTGCAATTTTACGCCAGTCGTGCGCGAGCAGTATCGTATCGGTCTGCCGAAAAAAGGAAAATTGGCGCAAGTATTTAACTCTGATGAAACACAATACGGTGGAAGCGGTGTAACCAATCCAAAAGCAGTAAAAATCGAAGCAGAATCGTGGAACGGTCGCGAATTTTCAGCCGCACTGACTTTGCCACCATTAAGCGTCGTGGTGTTTAAGATTGGTTAATTTCCGATTTGATTAAACTGATCTAACTTACTTAGTTGTTATATTCCAAAATCTGGATAGTAGTCGTAATTGTCTTGAATTTTACTCATTGATATCACATTCAATTCCGTGTCTTCAAACGCAGGGTCTAATTCTGGTTTTTCAATCATCAGTCGATGAACGACTCTAAGGGTAGGGTTTGCTTTCATAAAAATAAGGTTTAAGATTTTGGTAAGTCTAAAGTACGCAACCCTTCCAAAAGGTCGGCTATAAAATCGATAGGAAACCGATATTTCAGATAAAACGTTTGATTTGCCTCATTGTTGACGGTTTTTTACGGTCAAAATTGTCCTTAGTACGATTTTACGATTTTTTAGAATGCTGGTGTTGAGATTGTTTTTTGACTATTTAGACAACGAAAACGTTTGCGTGAAAATTAGCAAAATTCAATTCAACTCATTTACAATTTTTGTAAGTTTGAAACCTTTGTGGCAGTCGACAAAGCCACGCAATTATCAAAATTAAGTTATGATTACAAATACCGAATTAGAATACAAAGGCGATTTATATCCATCCAATATTGTTGAGTTTAAGAAAGATGTTGATAATGTTTATTTCTACACGGACAATAGTGTTATTTTAAAAATTACGGTTCTACGCGACAGCTTGATTCGTTTTAGATATACCACAAAAGGTTACTTTAGTAAAGATTTCTCTTATGCCATCGATAAAACGCAGTCGCATGGCTATAATTTTCTAGAAGTTACCGAAGAGAAGTCTTGTTATAAGATAACAACTAGTAAAGTAGTTTGTTCTATCGACAAGGTTGATTTACGGGTTGCTATTTTCGATTTAGAAAAAAATTGCATTCTAGAAGACGAACTTGGTTTTCATTGGGAAGAAAGCTATCACTATGGCGGAAATATCGTCAAGATGAGCAAAGCTTCTAAAGAAGGAGAATGCTTTTACGGCATGGGAGACAAAGCTTCACACGCCAACCTTAAAGGGAAACGGGTAGAAAATTGGGCAACCGATCAATACGCTTTTAGTAAAGACCAAGAACCGCTCTATAAAGTAGTTCCTTTTTATATTGGATTGCATCATAAACATGCTTACGGTGTTTTCTTCGACAATACGTTCAAGACAACTTTCGATTTTTGCCATGAAAAAAGAAACGTAACTAGCTTTTGGGCTGATGGTGGCGAAATGAATTACTATTTCGTGTACGGTCCACAGATGCAAGATGTCGTAACCACTTACACACACCTTACCGGAAAACCAGAATTGCCGCCGCTTTGGGCTTTGGGATATCACCAATGTAAATGGAGTTACTATCCTGAAAGTAAAGTAAAAGAAGTCACTTCTAAATTCCGTGAATTAAAGATTCCATGCGATGCGATTTATCTCGACATCGATTATATGGAAGGTTTTCGCTGTTTTACGTGGAATAAAGAATACTTTCCAGATCCAAAAAGAATGGTTGCAGAATTAGCTGATGATGGCTTCAAAACTGTGGTAATCATCGATCCTGGAATTAAAATAGACAAAGAATACTGGGTTTATAAAGAAGCTTTAGAGAAAGATTATTTCTGTAAAAGAGCCGACGGTCCATATATGAAAGGCAAAGTTTGGCCGGGAGAATGTAACTTTCCAGATTATACCAATCCAGAAGTCCGCGAATGGTGGGCAGGACTATTCAAAGAATTGATTTCAGATTATGGCGTAAAAGGCGTTTGGAACGATATGAACGAACCAGCGGTGATGGAAGTTCCAGGAAAAACTTTTCCGATGGATGTTCGTCATGATTACGACGGGAATCCATGTAGTCACAGAAAAGCACACAATATTTACGGAACACAAATGGCACGGGCGACCTATGAAGGCGTAAAACAATTTTCATATCCAAAACGTCCGTTTATTATTACACGTTCTGCCTATTCTGGGGCGCAGCGCTATACTTCTTCATGGACAGGCGACAATGTAGCGAGTTGGGAACATTTGTGGATTGCGAATATTCAAATGCAAAGGATGTCGATTTCCGGAATGGGCTTTACCGGTTCTGATATCGGTGGATTTGCCGAGCAACCGTCGGGTGAATTGTACGCGCGTTGGATTCAATTAGGGGTTTTCCACCCGTTTTGTAGAACGCATTCTTCCGGCGATCATGGTGATCAAGAACCTTGGTCATTTGACATTGATGTGATTAATATCACTCGAAAATTTGTTGAATTGCGTTATCAATTGTTGCCGTACTTATATTCTATGTTTTGGGAATATATCAACGATGGTGTGCCGATGTTGAAACCGCTTTTCTATTTTGATCAAGACGATTCCCAAACCCATTATCGTACCGACGAATTTATTTTTGGCAATCAAATTTTGGTTTGCCCGATTTTGGAGCCGAATGCACAAGGACGACGCATGTACGTGCCTGTTGGAAATTGGTACAACTTCTGGACCGACGAATTGATATCAGGTCGCAAAGAACTTTGGGTAAAAACGGATTATGATCAAATTCCGATTTTCGTTAAAGAAGGCGCGATTATTCCAAAATACCCAGTGCAACAATTTGTTGGTGAATTAGAATTTGAAGAAATTTCCTTAGATGTTTATTTCAAAATTGGAAAAGAAAAATCGGTACTTTATGAAGATGCGCAGGACGGTTACGATTATAATAAAGGTCGATTTAGTCTGGCAACATTTACTTTGAGAGGAAAGGAAACTGATTTGATTATACAACAACATAAAGAAGGCAAATTCGAAACGAACTATTCTAAGTTTAAAATCAACTTACACGGATTGCCCTTCAAAATTAAGAAGATCGAAATTGATAATGAATTAGTTTCTTTTGATAAGGTTCAATTTGATGGAAAACATACGTTGACAATTGACAAAGAATTTTCAGAATTGCACATTATCGGTTTATAAATTTTTAATAGAATAGTGTAAGACATTATATTTAAATCTCAAGTATCTTTGTTGTTGAAATAAATTGAAAAATGAAAAAAATAGTTGCTTTTATCGGTGTAATGTTGATTTTATTCTCTTGTGCAACGAATCCATTTACAGGAAAGAAAGTGCTAAACTTTGTTCCAAACAGTCAGTTGTTTCCTATGGCTTTTCAGCAATACGGTACATTTTTAAAAGAGAATAAAGTTATTGCTGGAACGTCCGATGCCAAAACGGTTGAAAATGTTGGTGTTAAGATTAAGAATGCGGCAGAGCGTTGGTTGAAAGCAAACGGACAAGCTGAGTATTTAGATGGCTACCAATGGGAGTATAAATTAGTCGAAAGCAAAGATGTCAATGCTTGGTGTATGCCAGGCGGAAAGATTGTTGTTTATTCAGGAATCTTACCAATCACTAAAGATGAAGCGGGTTTAGCGACGGTAATGGGCCACGAAGTATCACATGCTTTAGCGAACCACGGAGCACAAAGAATGAGTGCAGCACAATTGCAACAACTTGGTGCCGTTGGTGTGGCGGTTGCGACTTCAGGAAAAACAGAAGAAACGCAAGGTATTTTTCAACAAGCCTATGGATTGGGGTCGCAAGTTGGAGTGATGCTTCCTTTTAGCAGAAGTCACGAAAGTGAAGCTGATAAAATTGGTCTAATTTTGATGGCACTCGCAGGATATAACCCAGAACAAGCAGTGTTTTTTTGGGAGCGAATGTCAGCCAAAGCTGGAGGTCAAGCGCCGCCAGAATTTATGAGTACACACCCTTCAGATGCTACTCGAATTGCGAACATCAGAAGTTTGATTCCAGAAGCAAAAGCAGAAGCCGCAAAATTTGGAGTGGTATTTAAATAAAAGAATAAAAAAAGCCATCAATTAAGAATGGCTTTTTTTTATGCACTTTATTTTTTGATTAACTTTTGGATTTGGGATTGATTTCCTTGTCGAACCAAAACCATATACACTCCAGGGTTAAGTTTTGAAATATCGATGTTATTTTGATTGGCTACTTTGAGCACTCCATTGCCAATGACGTTAAAGATTTCAACCGTGTAGTTTTCAGATGTAATGTTGGAAATAGAAATGGAATTTGTGGCAGGATTGGGTACAATGGCAACCTTGTTTCTTTCTTGATTGTTTACTGCTAAATTACAATCGAGTTCATTTATTTTTCGCCAAATTTCATTGCATAAAGTGAAAGGCACTTTTGAAGAATCTGGCGCGTCTCCCATTCGAATTACCACCAAACCCAGACTTGGAGCAATACTTACAATTTGACCGTTCTTACCAATTCCCGCAAACATGTCATCCGGTGCCTCCGGCGCGTAAGAACCGGGAAACACAATTTGACTTGTAGGCACCATGAAACTTGGTTTTCCATTGAGCCACCATAAATAGCCGTAGGATTTGTTTAAGTTCTGGGAGGTATTGACCATTTCATTAAAATAGGCGCTATTGATTAATTGATTGCCATTCCAAGAACCATTTCCTTGAATCAATAAACCAAAGCGGGCCATGCTTCTGACGGTGCTATAAAATACATTGTCATAGTCGGACGTTGCCCAACCGCCAGTCATGCCGGTTGGGTTTTTTAGTTTGAGTTGTGTATACGTATTTAAATTTACCGTTGTCGCATTTTGTAGCACATCGCCTAACAAAGTATACGGCGCATTGTGATAGGCCCAACGTGTTCCAGAATCAGCCAAATAATCCAGACAGCTGGGTAATGTACAGTGATTGTCGACTACTCCATCATCAAGGCCAGAAGTCATCGTCAACTGGTTTTTGATCGTAATATTATTTTCTTGTGCCAACGTGCAATTGGTCCAACCTGCACCTAAATAAATAGATGTTCGGTCATTGATGTTCAATACATTTTCTTCCTGTGCTTTCCCAACTAGAAAGGAAGTAATAGTCTTTGCTGCGGATGCCCAATACCACAAACTCTGATCTGTAAATGTTCCGAAGTACTGCTCTAAAACAATTTTACCGTCTTTTAAAATGATAAATCCTTTTGTATTTTCTTGTTCAAGAAAAGTATATAGATTGTTTATTCTGTCGGGACACCAGCCTAAGGATTTAGGATCTGTTGTTTCCCAGGTCGCAGTTGTGCTAATCGGAGGAAAATAGAGATTCTGAGCGTTTATGAAATTTGAAAATATTAGCAAAGTAAAAATCGGGAGCAAAAGTAGTTTTTTCATGGTCGATGATTTTTTGTCTGACCTTGAGACTGATTCGAAGTACAAGGGTTTAATAAATCATCGAATTTAATTATAAAATAATCCAATTTAAACTTTTATGTATAATTTTAAAATAAATTAGCCTTATCAATTCTTAATTTTAATACAGTATGGCCAATTTACCAAAAGGAGATAAGAAATTACTGAATGCCTGGGCTTTTTATGATTGGGCCAATTCTGTTTATCCGCTTGTAATTTCTTCCGCAATATTTCCGATTTTTTATGAAGCATTGTTTACAGATCGCAACCACTACATCCATGTATTCGGAACGGAATTAAAAAATTCAGCATTGATTAGCTTTGTCACGGCAGCAGCTTTTTTAGTCGTTGCTTTTATTTCGCCGTTATTATCTGGAATAGCTGATTATGTTGGGAATAAGAAAAATTTTATGCGGTTTTTTTGTTATTTAGGAGCCATTGCTTGTATTGGATTGAATTGGTTTAGCTTAGAATCTATTTACAGTAGTTTGTTATTTTACTTTTTAGGATTGATTGGTTTTTGGGGGAGTTTAGTTTTCTATAACTCGTACCTGCCAGATATTGCCTTTCCAGAGCAACAAGATCAAATTAGCGCCAAAGGATATTCATTGGGTTATATTGGTAGCGTGCTGCTTTTGATTGTAAATTTAGCCATGGTGATGAAACCGCAATTGTTTCACATTTCAGGAACCGAAGGTGAAGCAGCCATGAAAGCCATGCGGTATTCTTTTGTAATGGTGGGGATTTGGTGGATTGCATTTAGTCAATACACTTATTTCTATTTGCCTAAGGGAAATGCCAACGCAAAAAGGAATGTAACCAAAGACGTTATTTTTAATGGGTTTAAAGAGCTGAAGAAAGTATGGCATTTATTGGAAGAAAATAAGATACTAAAATCGTATTTGAAATGCTTCTTTGTCTACAGTATGGCAGTACAAACGGTAATGTTGATTGCTACTTATTTTGGAGCGCAAGAGGTGCAATGGGAATCTAAAAGTCAAAGTACCATTGGATTGATAATTTGTATCCTATTAATTCAATTGGTCGCCGTCATTGGTGCCACTTTTACGTCGAAAGCTTCTAAGAAGTATGGAAACATACCGACATTAATCACCATCAATTGCATTTGGATTGTCCTTTGTGTTTTGGCTTATTTTATCACCTTGCCCATTCACTTCTATGTCATGGCGGCGCTGGTTGGACTGGTCATGGGCGGAATTCAAGCATTATCCCGATCTACTTATTCAAAGCTACTTCCTGAAACCGAAGATACCGCCTCTTTTTTTAGTTTTTATGACGTAGCGGAAAAAATTGGAATTGTCATCGGAATGTGTGTTTATGGAATCATTGATCAAATTACAGGTAGTCCACGATTTGCGATTGTCTTTTTAGGTATTTTCTTTGTGATAGGTGTCATTTTACTAAAACGAATACCAAAAAAAAGCGCTTTACCTAAATAAAGCGCCACTTCCAATTTACCTTTTATAAATTTAACCTTTGGTGATATCGCCTGAACCGGTGACTTTTGTATCTTTCTTAGCGGGATCTCCAAAATAGGTAATATCTCCTGAACCTGTTACATGGGCTTCGAGATTAGCTGTGCAATACACTTTACAATCACCAGATCCAGTAACATCTGCCTCAGCGTTATTGCTTTTTAGTTTTGCCGCGTTCAAGTCGCCAGAGCCAGTAACTTTACATTGAACGTTTGTACTTTCACCCGCAAGAACTAAATCTCCAGATCCTGAAACAGACGCCTTTATATTTTTTGCATTGACCGCTAGGTTGATATTGCCAGACCCAGAAAGGTCGCACAAAAAGTTGTCTGAATTTATTGCGTTTTTTGAATTAATATCGCCTGAGCCACATAGTGAAACTTCATTTAAACTTTCAAACGGAACAGTGATTTGTATCTTTTTGCCACTGCTGGGAAGAATATACTTTCCTTTTTCCGTAGCAATCTTTAAAGCATTGTTTTCAACAGAAATTTCTATATAATCAATCAGATTTTCTTCTCCTTTGATCACTATTTTTCCTTCTTCTCCGCTTTGAAGATCGACGTCAAAAAAGCCATTAACCAAGACTTTGTCGTAGCTAGAAGTTTGAATATTTTTTGAAATGATATGCCCATTTCCTTTAATTTTTTCTCTAGAATTCCATTGCGAGTGACTGTAAAATGGAACAAAGAATAGGCATGTTAGTAGTAAAATTGAATTTTTCATAAGGTTTGATTTAATGATGATTGAAACTATAATTGATTTATTGCTGAACTAAGGAAACATTACCATACTCTGAGCGAATAGACACTCTATTTTCCCCACTTTTCTTGTAATAGCCTTGGTATATTTTCGAGAAGGATTTTTCTTGTTTTGAACTGAATTCGAAATCACCATTGTATTTTAGATTGGCATATTTTAAATTGATGTCGAAGTTAAAGGCGAAATTTGGGTTATAGGCAAGTTCAATAGCCGTGTATTGAGAATTGATATCGATAGCTTTGACTTTTTCATCTATTTCTCCAACCACAATCTTGCTGTAATCGGTCTTGATTTGTAAAGCATTTGATATTTTACTTACATTAACATTTAGATAGTCGCCATCTCCATCGATGTTGTTAATATTTCCAATAATTAGCTTGGCGTAATTACAACTGTATTTGAGATTTGCTCCATTGCCGAGTTTGCAATCTGTATAGTCCGAATTGAGTGTTAGATTTGCAAATTCCTTTAAAGTAAATCCTGAATAGTCGGCTGATATTGAACCTGTTTTCATATATTCAATCGACGATTTTGTGCAGTAATCAAAGGAAATTATGTTGGAGTTTCCATTAAGCCGTCCCATAGTAATTTTTCCGTAATCACAAGACATATTGGTATTGTTGAACAAATCTGTAGTGATAATTGATCCGTAGTTGTTTTTTATTTTTACAGTACCATTTCTTGGAATCTTTATGGTATAATTAATTTCAAAACTGTTGCTTTTAGAATTGTTTCTATTAGATGAACTCCCGAAAATTGTTTCCGCAGTAACCATTGATTTGAGTGCTTCGATAGTCACGTCGATGTCATCAATTTTTTTCAAAACCCATTTTTCATTGTCGCCGCTTACTTTGATAACGATGCTTAGCTCAATTTTGTCTTCCTCCCAGGTTGTTACATAGACATTTCCGTAGGAGTTTTTTACAGAAATTCCTGCGTCGCTATTGACGATATAGGCTTTCTTTATTTCTTTTTGTTTGGTGTATTTCCCCAAATCTATGCTGTTACCAAAAACCAGTATTGGCAGCAGCAGCAGTAGAAATAGTATTTTAGATTGTTTTTTCATGAGTGGTGGTATTTAATTTTTCAGCATTATTTATTTGTAAAAGAACATTTTCAAGAAATTCAATTCGAGTTTTAAAATTGTGAATCATGGCATAAAGGATCTGTTTGTTTTCGCCATTTTCGATAAGTTCTTTCTTGATTTTTTCATAGTCAGCATCCATGAGCTGCATTTGTTGTAAGGCATCGTTGACTATTTTTTCATTCAATGGAGATTTTTTTTCTTTGATCTGAATTAATTCATTTTGAACCATCACACTAAATACAGAATCGGTTCTTTGCGTTTCTGCCGATGCCAATTTGAAATCGTTGGTCGGTTTGTTTTTGTTCAAAACTAAGAACAAGCCAACGAGAAGCAGAATGGAAGCCGCAATTGATAGTTGGTACCATGTGGTTTTTGTCTTATTTCTCGATTTTTGTTTATTGAGAAATCGTTCGTGATGATTATGTGGCAACTCTTGAATGTCCCACTGATTTTCAAAGTTTTCAAACATTTTTTCCATACGGTCATTGGTCTTTTTCATTTTTATTCTGTTTAAATTACGTCTTGAAGCACTTTTCTCAGACTTTCTTTTGCTCGACTCAGCGTGGTTCGACAATTGGCGTAACTAATGTTTAATATTTCAGAAATCTCTTCTTGGTCATAACCTTCAATAAAAAATAAAGTCAGAACCATGCGATAATTATCTTTAAGGTTTTGAATGGCATCAAGTACTTGAACTACCTTCAGATTTTGAAATTCTATTTCTGGTGGGATTGTGTTTTCTTCCTCCACTTTATAAAGCACTCTGTCTAGTTCTTCTAGTTGAAATGCGCTATTTTTTTTACAAAAATCAATACTTTGATTGATTACAATTCGCTTTAACCATGCGTCAAAAGCTACTTCTTGACGATAATCATCCAACTTTGTGAACGCTTTTAGAAAGCCTTCTTGCATAACGTCTTCGGCATAGTGTTCGTCTTTTACAATACGAAACGCGATATTAAACATGGCTTTACTATATCGTTTATATATTTCAAATTCAGCCCTTTGACTTTTTTGTTTGCAAAGGACAAGTAATTCTTCAATATTTAAACTGGATAAACTCAATCGGCTTTTGTTATTAATTAAGAGCAAAGACAGTCATTTTTCTTCCCTGTTACAGTTTTTTATTTTTTTTTAATTACTTGTCATGAAATAATTATATTTGAAAATTAATAAATTATGAAATGAAATCAACAAAATTAACGTTGCTTGTAGCATTGTTCTCACTATTTCTTTTTAATTCTTGTAACGGTGATGACGAACCCATAGATTCAGCTTTATTAGAGCCAGCACCAACTTTGTGTGATCCGCCAGCGTTTTTTAGAGTGAGTTCATTTATCAATAACAATACAGTTCGGATTGAATGGGATAAGACTTCTGGGAATGAATGGGAAATTGAATATGGAGTTAGTGGTTTTGCAAGAGGCAATGGCACCACTGTTGATTTTACAGCGACTAGTAGCTTGATTAACGGCTTGAATTCGACGGTAGATTATGACTTTTATATACGTACTAAATGCGCCGATGATGATTATAGCGTTTGGGTTGGACCTGTTTCTCCTGGTGATGAACTTGCAACATGCACGAGTCCTACTAATGTCTCTGCCGTTAGATTCGTAACAGATGCGACTAAAGTTACAGTAACTTGGTTGGCAGCAGGAGACGAAAATTCATGGCAAGTGCAATATGGGAACGTTGGTTTTACAATTGGAAGTGGAACTATTTTAGCATCTTCAATTGCATCAAAAGTAGTTCCCAACTTATTGGCTAATGTGAGTTATGATTTTTATGTGAGATCGAATTGTAATGCCAATCAAAATAGCGCATGGGTAGGACCAATTGTTGTGAATGCTTTTGGCAGTGGTGCATGCACGGCGCCGACTAATTTGACGGCTGTTCGTAGTGCTAGTGATAGCTCAGAGGCAACTTTGACTTGGACTGCAGTTGGAAGCGAAAGCACTTGGGAAATTCAATATGGAAATGTTGGCTTTACCGCTGGAAACGGAACTTCAGTTTCTGCTTCGACTTCAACTAAAGTGATCACAGGTCTTCAAACAACTTCCTATGATTTTTATGTGCGCGCAATTTGCACAGGAACTGGAAATAGTAGCTGGGTCGGGCCTATTAATATGACTGCAGCGACAACACCAGGTGGTTCGGCTTTAATGACTGCTACTATTGCAGGTCAGCAATACACCAACATGAAACCATACTTGTATTCATTTACTAATGCCGATATAACCGTATTAAATCCTGATCCTTTGTCAGGAGAATATACATATATACAAATTCAAGGTGTAACATCAGATAATGTGCCTAGCTCTCATCAACTTAATCTTTATTTACCAAGCAACCTTTGGACAGTTGGCACCTACAATTTGGGTGAAGCTATCAATTTCGTAACTACAGATTATTGTCAAGTTTGGCTTATTACTGATTATGGTGCTGATCCAGTGACAACAAATCAACTTATTTCTGGTTCTGTAACGATAACTGAGTTTGATCTAATAACAAGAAGAGTAAAAGGAACTTTTTCATTTTCTTACGAAAAATTTCTAGACAATGTCTCGGCAGGTGTGTTTCAAGTGACGAATGGTACGTTTAATTATGGACTAGACGATCCTTATTTTGATTAATTATTTAGATTTGAAATAACAAAAAGACCTGAATCTTTGTGAGATTCAGGTCTTTTTTTGAAGTAAACTTGAAATTATTTGATAAGAATTGAGTCCGGAATTCAATCAAATTTTAATTTCAAATACAATGAAAGATTAGATACATTTGCTATCTCAAATGATAGTTTGATTTTAAACAATGAAAAAGACAATAGTATTACGCGTATTAGTTTTTGTTATCCTTGTTGCTGTTATATCGTGTTCAAACGAACCTACTAAGAACGAATTGTCCAATGGGATTCCGACTATATGTAACGAACCCTCATTATTTGCAGTAAGCGCACTCATCAATGAAAACACAGTTCAAATAAACTGGGATAAGAGTTCTGGAGCTGCGTGGGAAATTCAGTATGGACCCGAAGGTTTCTCAATAGGAACAGGTATCACTGTTGATTTTACATCTACTAATAGTTCAATTACAAGTTTGACAGTAGGAATCAATTATGAATTTTATATTCGAACTAAATGTGGAAATAACAATTTTAGTCCGTGGCTTGGCCCCGTATCACCGGGCAGTGAGCTGACAGCATGCACAAGTCCAACCAATATTTCTGCAGCGAGACTATTGACGGATGTTACTAAAGTTAATGTGTCATGGTTGGCTAATGGAGACGAAAATTCATGGGAGGTGCAATATGGGAATGCTGGATTTGCTATCGGAAGTGGTACTATTTTGTCTTCGTCTTCGAATACTAAAGTTGTTTCCAATTTGTTGGAAAATGCAAGCTATGATTTCTATGTTCGGTCGAACTGTTCCAGTACTCAAAGCAGCGCATGGATAGGTCCAATTGTTGTAAACGCTTTTGTTGATCCTGCATGCGTGGCTCCTACCAACATAGCAGTTTTTCGTAATGCTACTAATAATAGCCAAGCGGTTATTAGTTGGAATGCAGGTGGAAGTGAAACCTCTTGGGAAATTCAGTATGGCAGTGTTGGATTTGTAGCAGGAGCTGGTACTTCAGTTATTTCGGATTTTACGACAACTAGTATCACTGAACTCGAAATGGCTTCGTATGATTTTTATGTGCGAGCTATATGTTCAGTCGCACAAAATAGCATTTGGGTCGGCCCAATAAATTTAGGAGAAGCAACAGGAATCGGTAGTAATGAAGCCCTTATGACCGCAAATATTGCCGGGATACAGTATGACAATATGGTTCCCTATGTTTACGGAACGACTGGAATTGATGTAGTAGTTCTTAATAATGCTGCACCATTAGTTGAACCAAGGTATTTGTGGATTCAAGGTGTAACCACTGATAATTTACTTGCATCAAGTGAGATTAGCTTATACATTCCCAATAGTTTTTGGGAGAACGGAGATTATGCACTTTTTGCTTTTGATAACTTGTCAGGAGCAAATTTTTGTCAGGTGAAATTACTAACTAATCCCGGATCCGTGGTATCAACAAATAATAGAATCTTAGAGGGAAGAATGTCAATTACAGAATTTAACGTAAATAACAGAATTGTCAAGGGTACTTTTTCTTTTTCTTACGAAAAATTCGTAGAAGGAAAATTTGCCGGAGAATTCCGAGTTATAAATGGCACTTTCAGTTATGAATTGGATGACCCTTATTTTAATTAAAAAATCATAGGATCATTTCTATAAATAATTTAACCCTATCAGTAACTGGTGATGGGGTTTTTTATTATGCGAAATGCTAAACCATGATGTAACTGAAAAGGAAATCGTCAGTTAATTTTTATTTTACGACTTTAAATTTCTTTTAGAATAAATGATTAAATATATTTGTTAGCTTAAAATAAAAGATAGATTCTTATGAAGGATACCAATAAATTTATTCTGTCGTTCCTTTTGTTGTTAACGATGACTTTCATTTCTTGTGAAAATGAGCCTGTTGATCCCGATTTCTTGGTAGAAGTTCCAAGTGCTTGTGATAAGCCGTCTTTATTTACAGTAAGTTCGATCATAGCCGGTAATAGTGTTAGAATTGAATGGGACAAAACCTCCGGAGATGCATGGGAAATACAATATGGAATAGCCGGGTTCGAACTCGGTACTGGAACAACTGTAAATTTTAGCATTTCAAGTAATACGATTGGTGGTTTAGTTGAGGGCACAGCCTATCAGTTTTACATTAGAACTAAATGTTTAGATAATACATACAGTGATTGGGTAGGACCAGTTTCGCCGGGGTCAATATCTTCTGCCTGCACAAGTCCATCAGAAGTAACTGCACTCAGATCACTAACGGACACTTCTAGTGCGACGGTAAATTGGTCATTTGATGGTACGGAAAGCACATGGCAGGTTGAATATGGAGTTGCTGGATTTACAATTGGCACCGGATTGAGCCTATTTACGTATTCGCCGACCACGACTGTGACCGGTTTGATTGAGAATGTCAGTTATGATTTTTACGTTCGCTCGAATTGTGGCGCGACACAAAATAGTGAATGGATAGGACCAATAAATATTGCTGCCGTTGGTGCACCAAGTACTGACAGTTTTATGGCATTAGTTAATGGTTTTGAATTTGTAGATATTACTATTAACGTCAATCCAAATGCGTTGCACAATGGTGTTTCTTCTATAAATATAATTGCTAGTAACATCAATAATGATCAGATAGATATTAATATAGATAATGATGTAGAAATCGGGACAGCCTATTTTAATACCGATCCGCTTACCGACAAATTTAGTTTTATCTATTTTGAACCTGTTCCAAATGAATTTCAAACTGTTACTGACGGCTCTATTACTATCATTGAAAGAACAGCTACTAGAATTAAAGGGACATTTTATTTCAATGCAATCAACCCTAGTCAACCTCTTGAAACAAGAAACATAACAGAGGGAAGTTTTGATGTCGCAATACCATAAAATAATCGAATAATAAGTACAGAATTTTACTAAGCTTTTACCAATAAAACAAACCTAAGTTCATCCGCTTAGGTTTTTTTATGGCATAAAAGTTGACTTTTAATCGCACCTAACGAAATAAAGTGTAGTACATCGATTTTATAGTATTTTATTGATTTCTTCGTCTACATTTGTTAATCAATTATCAATTTAATGTCAATTTGACCTGCCAAAATCTATGTCACATCATAATATATTATCCTTTGACACATTGTCACTACAAGAATTCGATACCGATGCTGAGTTAATTCCGCTATTAACTCCTGAGGATGAGGAGGAAATGAATAATGAAAAATTACCTGCTTCCTTGCCCATTCTCCCCTTGCGGAATACGGTATTGTTTCCGGGTGTTGTTATCCCAATTTCTGCAGGAAGGGATAAATCGATTCGCTTGATAAACGATGCTAATAATGGTGACAAGATTATCGGTGTTGTGGCGCAGAAAAATGAAGGAGACGAAGATCCAACCAAAAATGATATTCATAAAATTGGAACTGTAGCCAAAATATTGCGGGTTCTTAAAATGCCAGATGGAAATATTACAGTAATTCTTCAAGGGAAAAAACGTTTCGAAATTGATGCTGTAACTTCAGAAAAGCCATACATAAATGCTTTGGTGAAAGAAGTAGAAGAGAAAAGACCTGGTGTTCATGACTCAGAGTTCCTTGCGATTTTGGAATCGATAAAGGAGCTTGCTATTCAAATCATAAAAGAAAGTCCAAATATTCCTACTGAAGCTACTTTTGCTATCAAAAATATTGAAAGCCAATCGTTTTTAGTCAATTTTGTTTCGTCAAACATGAATTTATCCGTTAGCGAAAAGCAAAATTTACTTGCTATGAACGCGCTCAAGGAACGTGCTTTAGAAACTTTGCGTTTTATGAATGTTGAACTTCAAAAATTGGAGTTAAAGAACGATATTCAATCTAAAGTTCGATTTAACTTAGACCAACAACAGCGTGAATATTTCTTACATCAGCAGATGAAAACCATTCAAGAAGAATTGGGTGGCGTATCTCAGGAGGAAGAAATGGATGAAATGCGTCAAAAAGCGAAGACCAAATTATGGGACGAGAAAACGGAAAAGCACTTTGAAAAAGAACTGTCTAAAATGCAGCGCATGAACCCTCAAGCGCCTGATTTTGGAATTCAACGAAATTACTTAGAGTTGTTCTTAGATTTGCCGTGGAACCAATTCTCAAAAGATAATTTTGATTTAAAGCGTGCACAGAAAATTCTTGATCGTGATCATTTTGGATTAGAAGATGTTAAGAAAAGAATGATTGAGCATTTGGCCGTTTTGAAGCTAAGAAATGACATGAAATCTCCAATTATCTGTTTAACTGGACCTCCAGGGGTTGGTAAGACCTCAATTGGGAAATCTGTTGCTGAAGCTTTGGGACGAGAATATGTTAGAATTTCACTAGGTGGTCTGCGTGATGAAGCTGAAATTCGAGGGCACAGAAAAACATACATCGGTGCGATGCCGGGAAGAATTATACAGAGTTTAAAAAAGGCCGGTACTTCAAATCCAGTTTTTGTTTTAGATGAGATTGATAAACTATCCAATAGTCATCAAGGCGATCCGTCTTCTGCGTTATTAGAGGTTTTAGATCCGGAGCAGAACAATGCCTTTTATGATAATTTTCTTGAAATGGGATATGACTTGTCTAAAGTGATGTTTATTGCAACTTCGAACAATATTCAAGCCATTCAGCCTGCATTAAAAGATCGAATGGAAGTTATAAAAATGTCTGGTTACACTATTGAAGAAAAAGTCGAAATAGCGCGTCAACATTTATTTCCAAAACAACTGAAAGAGCACGGTCTGACAAGTAAAGATGTAGTCATTGGTAAAAGACAATTAGAGAAAATTGTTGAAGGATACACCCGAGAATCTGGGGTGAGAGGTTTGGAAACAAAAATTGCACAAGTAATTCGAAACATCGCAAAATCAGTTGCGATGGAAGAAGATTATAACAAAAAACTGACAGATGAGGATATCGTCAGAATTTTGGGTGTTCCAAGAATGGAACGAGATAAATCTGAAAATAATGAAGTTGCGGGCGTAGTAACTGGTTTAGCATGGACTGCAGTTGGTGGAGATATTCTCTTTATTGAATCGTTACTTTCGCCAGGAAAAGGGACGATGACCATTACGGGTAACTTAGGGACGGTAATGAAGGAATCAGCCACAATTGCATTAGAATATATCAAAGCCAATGCATCGTTGCTGGGCTTAGATTCAGAAATGTTATCAAAGTATAATATTCATCTACACGTTCCGGAAGGCGCCACTCCCAAAGATGGACCAAGTGCTGGTATTGCCATGCTGACGTCATTAGTTTCCCTTTTTACTCAAAAGAGAGTGAAGAAAAGTACGGCGATGACAGGAGAAATAACTTTGCGCGGAAAAGTGCTACCAGTCGGGGGAATAAAGGAAAAAATATTAGCTGCCAAGCGCGCAAATATTAAAGAAATCATTATGTGTAGTGAAAATAAGCAAGATGTTGATGAAATCAAACCCGAATATATCCAAGGTTTGACTTTTCATTATGTCAAGGAAATGAGTGAGGTCTTAAGGTTTGCACTCACCGATCAAAATGTTAAAAACGCCAAAAAATTATAATTTTAAAAACGGTTCATTTAATGAGCCGTTTTTTTATTAAAAATAATATCTTCGCATCTGCGTTATACTTTCATCAATAGCGTTGCTAAACATGATTCGAAATTTTCTTTTTGCTGCTTTTTTTCTTGTTAATACAACAATTTACTGCCAAGTAGGAGGTCAATCCGTATATCAATTTCTAAATTTAGTCACTTCCCCACGACAGTCCGCATTAGGAGGAAAGACCTTGACGATTTATGATCACGACGTCAATCAAGTTCATTTTAACCCGGCAACAGTCAATCAAGCGATGGATAATCGTTTATCTCTTAATTATGGTAATTACTTTGGTGAAGTGACCTATGGAACTGCGTCTTATGCTTATACCTTCGACCGACATTTACAAACTTTTCAATGGGGTGTTAATTATGTTAATTATGGTAGTTTTGACGGCTACGATGAAAACGGAATACCAACTTCAAGTTTTACAGGAAGTGATATTGCCCTGTCTTGTGCCTATTCTTATAATGTTCCGAGCACAAATTGGCACATTGGAGCAAATGCGAAATTAATTAATTCAGCGCTAGAAAGTTATAATTCTTACGGAGCCGCAATTGATCTAGGAACTTTATATGTTGATGAATTGAATGGTATCAATTACGCTTTTGTAATTCGAAATATTGGTACCCAAATAACCACTTATGCAGGTACTCAAGAAAAACTGCCTCTTGAAGTGATGGCGGGAATTTCTCAACAACTTGACAATGTTCCTATTCGCTGGCACCTTACGTTAGAAAATTTACAGCAATGGAATGTGACATTTTCAAATCCTGCGAGAGCCGAGAATTCTATTGATGGGACATCAACTCCAGAGAAAACTTCCTTCTTCAATAATGCGCTCCGACATGTTATATTTGGAGTGGAACTTTTTCCTCAAAAAGGATTTAACATTCGCCTAGGATATAATTTTAGAAGAGCGGAAGAGTTGCGCTTGCTGGAACAAAGAAATTTCTCAGGAATTTCTCTTGGATTGGGACTTAAGATGGGTCGTCTTAAATTTGATTATTCTTACTCGCGTTATACTTTGGCAGCCAACACAAGCTTGTTTGGGTTAACCATTGATTTTAATGAACAGTAAGTGTAAGATTAAAATTGCTTCGTGACTTAGCGTCTTTGTGGCATTAGCATATGAAAAAAATAACCATTGCCATCGACGGATATTCTTCTACAGGGAAAAGCACTTTAGCTAAACAATTGGCTAAGCATTTAGGATATGTTTATGTGGACACTGGAGCCATGTATCGCGCGGTTACTTTCTTTGCTATGCAGAATGGCTATATTAACGCAGCATCTTTTGATAAAGAAAGTTTAATACAAGCGTTGCCAGTTGTAAAATTGGAATTTCATTTTAATACGGATTTGGGTTTTGCTGAAATGTATCTTAACGGAACCAATGTTGAATTTGAAATTCGTACTATGGAAGTTTCAAATTTTGTCAGTAAAATCGCTGAGGTTTCGGAAGTGCGCGCCAAATTAGTCGAGCAACAGCAACAAATGGGTAAAGGCAAAGGAATTGTTATGGATGGACGAGATATTGGCACCGTCGTTTTCCCGAATGCAGAACTCAAAATATTCATGACGGCAAGTGCAGAAACTCGTGCCCAACGACGTTATGACGAATTGCAAGCCAAAGGACAGCATGTACCTTATGAAGATGTTTTGAAAAATGTACAGGAACGCGATTATATTGATACGCACCGTGATGATTCGCCGCTTGTAATCGCCGATGACGCAATCGAAATCGACAATTCTTATCTGAATCGTGAAGAACAATTTGAAGCCGTTTTAGACCTCGTAGACGAGCTAATGAAAACGATGTAAGTTTTTGGTTTTGTCATTTTTAATGTTAGATTTACATTCTATTTACATTAAAAACCAAAACAAAATTATGAGTATAAAGTTGAGATTAACAATTATGAGTTTTCTCCAATTCTTTATTTGGGGAGCTTGGTTGATTACCGTTGGGAATTATTGGTTTGCTACCAAACAGTGGAGTGGCGCTGAATTCGGAGCCATTTTTTCAACCTTAGGAATTTCTTCGATTATTATGCCGGCACTGACCGGAATTATTGCTGATAAATATATTAACGCCGAGCGATTGTATGGGGTGTTACATATTTTAGGAGGAATCGCATTGCTTTATATTCCACAAGTAGATAATCCGACCACTTTTTATTGGGTCATTTTTGCGGCGATGCTTTGTTATATGCCCACGATTTCTTTGTCGAATTCAGTAGCTTATAATATTCTAAAAAATAACAATTTTGATGTTGTCAAGGTATTTCCTCCGATTAGAGTTTGGGGAACGATTGGTTTTATCGCTGCGATGTGGTTGACCAATTTGACCGAGAATAAAGCGTCTGCTAATATGTTTTATATTTCGGCCATTTCCGCTTTTGTACTCGGAATTTACTCTTTCACTTTGCCGAAATGTGTGCCTCAGAAGTTGATCTCTGAAAACGCGACCTTTGCACAGAAGCTCGGTTTGGATGCGTTCAAGTTGTTTGGAACGTACAAAATGGCGTTGTTCTTTTTGTTCTCAATGTTTTTGGGTGGAGCGTTGCAGTTGACCAACATGTATGGCGATGTTTATCTTTCGGAATTTGGAAAAATGCCGGAATATGCGAATAGCATTATTGTAAAAAAATCGACGTTGATTATGTCGATTTCTCAGATTTCTGAAACTGTTTTTATCTTGGCGATTCCGTTTTTCTTAAAGCGATTTGGTATAAAACAAGTAATGCTCATTTCGATGCTGGCTTGGGTATTGCGTTTTGGTTTGTTTGCTTACGGAAACCCTGCTGATGGACTTTGGATGATCATTATGTCGTGTATTGTATACGGAATGGCGTTCGATTTCTTCAATATTTCAGGTTCGTTGTTTGTAGAAACTACTACGGATTCTTCGATTCGGTCTTCAGCGCAAGGTTTGTTTATGATGATGTCGAACGGATTTGGCGCTTTTTTCGGAGGTTTAATCAGCGGAATTATTATTGATAAATTCTTTACGCTCGATGGTGTTCGGGATTGGCATGGCATCTGGTTGTCTTTTGCAGGTTACGCATTAGTAATCGCGGTGCTTTTCGCTGTGATGTTCAAGCACAAACACGATCCGAATGCAGTTGAAAATGTGAGTCATTAGGAAAAGTATAAATAAGAACCCGGTACATTGACGTATCGGGTTTTTTATTGTAGTTCAATATTGTTCGATTGTATGACTGTAAGACTGTAAGACTGTAAGACCGCAGGACCACAGGACTGTTAGATTTTAGGACTGTAGGGACAGATCTTAAAATCTTGCAGTCTTGTGATCTTATAGTCGAGTCCCTAGCCCCGATAGTAGTGGAAAGCCCGCAGCGCAGCGAGGACTTGCAACGGATAGCGGGATTAGCTCCTAACCAAAAATCTTATCTTGGTTCTTGGCTCTTGTTTCTTTCTTTTTTTAACTCAAATTTCTCATCGTAAAAGTTTGCATTTCAAAAAAATAGCCTTACTTTTGACCACCTTTTGGCGGAGAAGCATTTCCATTAGGTATCAACTATTTAAAATCAACAACTTCTGTTTTTTTATCCGCGGTAAGAAATTCAAAGAGAGCAGAATACAAATTTTTAAGCATGTCTGAATTATTAAAATCACAAACGGAGTTTTTAGAAAATTTCAACTGGCACAATTTCCAAGAAGGTATTGATGCTGTAGACGAGAAAAACCTACAAGAATTTGAAGAATTAGTATCGAAAACTTTTATCGATACGGATCAAGAAGAAGTAGTAGTAGGAGTTGTCGTTCGTATTACGGACCGTGACGTTATCGTCGACATCAACGCGAAATCCGACGGTGTTATTTCTTTGAACGAATTCCGTTACAATCCAGCGTTGAAAGTTGGAGACAAAGTAGAAGTATTGATTGATGTTCGTGAGGACAAAACAGGTCAATTGGTATTATCTCACAGAAAAGCAAGAACAATTAAATCATGGGATCGTGTTATCTCTGCTAATGAAACTGGAGAAATCGTTAATGGTTTCGTGAAATGCAGAACTAAAGGTGGTATGATTGTAGACGTTTTCGGAATCGAGGCGTTTTTACCAGGTTCACAAATTGATGTGAAACCAATCCGTGATTACGATGTATACGTAAACAAAATGATGGAATTCAAAGTTGTGAAAATCAACCACGAATTCAAAAATGTTGTCGTATCGCATAAAGCGCTTATTGAAGCGGATATTGAAGTACAGAAAAAAGAAATCATCGGTCAATTGCAAAAAGGACAAGTATTAGAAGGTGTCGTGAAAAACATTACTTCTTATGGTGTGTTTATTGACTTAGGTGGTGTTGACGGATTAATTCACATTACAGATTTATCTTGGAGCAGAATCAATCACCCAAGTGAAGTATTGGAATTAGACCAAAAATTGAACGTGGTTATTCTTGATTTCGATGATGAGAAAACAAGAATCCAATTAGGATTGAAACAATTGAACGCACATCCATGGGATGCTCTTGATGCTAAATTAGCAGTTGGAGACAAAGTGAAAGGTAAAGTTGTAGTCATCGCTGATTACGGTGCATTTATCGAAGTAGCTGAAGGTGTTGAAGGATTGATTCACGTTTCTGAAATGTCTTGGTCTACGCACTTGCGATCGGCTCAAGATTTCGTAAAAGTAGGTGATGTTGTAGAAGCACAAATACTTACTTTAGATCGTGATGACCGTAAAATGTCATTGGGTATCAAACAATTGTCACAAGATCCATGGACAGACATTACAGCGAAATATCCTGTAGGTTCTAAACATACTGGTATCGTTCGTAACTTTACTAACTTCGGAATTTTCGTTGAATTGGAAGAAGGAATTGACGGATTGATTTACATCTCTGACTTGTCATGGACTAAGAAAATCAAACACCCATCTGAATTCGTAAACGTTGGTGAAAAACTAGACGTAGTTGTTTTAGAATTGGATGTTGATGGACGTAAATTGTCTTTAGGTCACAAACAAACGACTGCTAATCCATGGGATCAGTATGAGGATTCTTTCGCAGTAGGAACGGTTCACACCGGAACTATTTCTGAAATCGTTGACAAAGGAGCTACTGTAGAATTTGGTGATGATATCGTTGCTTTCATTCCAACCCGTCACTTAGAAAAAGAAGACGGTAAGAAATTGAAAAAAGGCGATGAAGCTGAATTCAAAGTAATCGAGTTCAACAAAGAATTCAAAAGAGTCGTTGCTTCTCACACCGCTATCTTTCGTGAAGAAGAAGAGAAAAATGTGAAAGCTGTCACTGAAGCAGTAGCGAATGCAACCAATGCACCTGCAGCCACTTTAGGAGACAATAATGACATTCTTGCTGGTTTGAAAGCGAAAATGGAGAAAAGCGAGAAAAAGAAATAATTTTTCTTCTTTAGATATAAAAGCCTCGTAGTAATACGGGGCTTTTTTTATGGAGTTTTTTTTACCGCAAGGAGCGCAAAATTTGTACTTCGTCAGTTCGACTTGCAGTCTCGGGTCGCAAAGGACGCAAAGGATAGTAATAAACATTTGCTTAGCGACCTTAGCGCAGTTCCTAGCGACCCTTGCGGTTAATTTTTTTCGTAACGCATTTTAAATCAGATAAATCCTTACATTTACTTTTCAAAAATATATCCTATGAAAAAGCTATACTTTTTATTTGTTGTTGTTTTATTTTTTGTGAATGGAAAGGCTCAGATTATCAATTTTCCAGATGCGAATTTTAAGGCAAAGTTGCTGCAGCCTGGTGTTGCAAAAGATTATGGAATGGTCAATGATATTACAATTGATGCCAATAGTAATGGAGAAATCGAAGTTATTGAGGTACAGTCCGTTTGGTATTTAAATATTTCAAATGCCAATATTGCTGACCTAACTGGTATTTCTTATTTTACAAACATCGCTATATTGAATTGTAACAATAATTTATTGCAAAATATTGTGATTGGTAGTTCAACTTCCTCTTTGAAAAGTTTTAATTGTAGTAATAATGTGCTGCAAAGTTTATCGTTTGATCCGTCGGTCACTTTAAGGTATCTTAATGCTTCCAATAATCAACTGACAAGTGCTTTGTTAAATGTTCAGTTTGATCATACTCTTGACCCTCTTGACCCTGAATTTACAACTTGGATTGAATTAAGTTACAATAATCTCTCATCCTTTGCGGCAGATGGTGGTGATTATGAAACTATAAATTGCAGTAACAATCCTTTGACAGCATTCAATTTGAATGGCTCTTATGTCAAAAATCTTAATCTAAGTTATACTTCTCTGACTTCAATAGCAGGATCTGGTCGTTTAAAGTTTGGTAATTTCCAAAACAGCCAATTCACTTTATTAGATTTGACCAATATTTCATTTTATTCTATGTATCGTGGAAGTAGAATTTATCTTGGAAATAACCCTGTTGACAAAGCTGTTTTTGGAGAGTTTAGTCCCAATAATATTACATATTCCTCGACCAACACTTTTTTTGACATTGGCAATTTTGGAGGATTTAATGGTTGTAATTATTACCCAGATAATGAAGAATCAGGACATATTACAATTGTAAATTGTCCGAACTTAAATTATATAGTTTTGAAAAACGGAATTAATTATCGTTTCATTAATTGTTTCGAGCCATCGTCACAAGAAGCATGGACACAAAGCACATTAAATTTGCAGATTGTGAATTGCCCAAGCCTTTCTTTTATCTGCGTTGATGAAGGAGAACAAGAGCACATTCAAGAGAAAATCAATACACTAGGTTTACAAAATCAGGTTCAAGTGAATTCTTATTGTTCGTTTACTCCGGGCGGTACTTTTTATACCATAAACGGGACTACCAAATTGGATGAGAACAACAACGGCTGTGATGCCGCTGATGCCGTAATTCCTAATTTTAAATTTTCTATTTCGAATGGCACAAATACAGGTGAAATTATTTCTAATGATTCTGGAAATTATTTCATTCCTGTAACATCTGGAACGCAAACGATAACACCTTCATTTGAAAATGCAGCTTATTTTAATGTTTCGCCGCCAAGTGTATCGGTGACATTTCCTGGAGGAATTAGTCCTTTTGGTCAAAATTTCTGCGTGACTCCAAATGGTGTTCATAACGATTTAGAAATTGCGATAGTGCCAGAGGATGCCGCTAGACCAGGCCTTAACTCAACCTACAAAATTATCTACAAGAACAAAGGAAACCAAACGCAATCTGGCAGCATTAGTCTTGCTTTCAATGATGCTGTTTTAGATTTTGTAAATGCCAATCCTGCTGCAGCATCACAAGTGTCCAACACGCTGAATTGGGATTATGTCAATTTAACTCCTTTGGAATCAAGAGAAATTTCTCTGACCACCAATACGAATTCTCCGATGGAAATTCCGCCAGTAAATGGAGGCGATATTTTAAACTTCACTGCGTCAATCAACAGTTCATTAACAGACGAAACTCCTTCAGATAATACTTTTACTTTAAATCAAACCGTCGTAAATTCTTTCGATCCCAATGACAAAACCTGTCTGCAAGGAAGTACCATTACGCCAGAAATGGTTGGAAAAGAGGTACATTATCTCATCCGTTTTGAAAATACCGGAACGGCCAATGCAGAAAACGTGGTGGTTAAAGATATGATCGACACGGAAAAATTTGATGTCAATTCATTGATTCCTGTTGATGGAAGTCATCCGTTTGTAACCAGAATTACAAATACCAACAAAGTCGAATTCATTTTCGAAAACATCAATTTGCCTTTTGATGATGCGAATAATGATGGTTATGTAGCTTTTAAAATCAAGACCAAACCAACATTGGTAGTCGGCGATTCCTTTAGCAATACCGCAAGTATTTATTTCGATTATAACTTTCCAATTATTACCAATACAGCCACTACAACGTTAGCTCTTTTGGCAAAATCCGATTTTGCGTTTGAGAATTATTTAAGCATTTATCCAAATCCAGCGAATACTATTTTAAATATCGAAACGAAGCAAACAATCGAAGTGACTTCAATCAATATCTACAATACATTAGGACAAATTGTTTTGGTGATTCCAAACGCGCAACAAACGAAATCCGTTGATGTTTCGAGTTTGAAAACTGGGAATTATTTGATGAAAGTGAATTCGGCTAAAGGAAGTTCGAGTGTGAAGTTCGTGAAAATGTAATTAGAAGGAAGAATTAGAAAGTCTCGTTGTGATACGAGCCTTTTTTTTAAATTCATTTTAAATCAGATAAATCCTTACATTTACTTTTCAAAATTCTATTTTATGAAAAAGCTATACTTTTTGTTTGCCGTTTTTTTGTTTTGTGTGAGTGGAAAGGCGCAGATTATTAATTTTCCGGATGCGAATTTTAAAGCTCGGCTTCTACAAACGGGCACAAATTCCTCCGTTGCACAAGGGCAATTGGGAAACAATATTCTCATTGACACCAATAGTGATGATGAAATTGATGCCATTGAAGCCCAAGCGGTTTACAGATTAAATCTTCAAGATGGAACAATCTTTAGTACGGAAGGGTTAAACTATTTTATCAACTTGCGGGTTTTACAAGCCGCATATAATTTTTTTACCAATATTGATGTTAGTGCGTTACCCAACTTAGATACTATAGATGTCGCAAATAATCTAAATTTGGTGAGTCTTAATATCAAAAATGGTGTGTTGGGATTCAACATTCCGCCTCCGCCACCACTGCCGAACGGATTAGGAGATGCTACTTTTTCTAGTTGTCCCAATTTGATTTATGTGTGTTGCGATGAAGATAAAATTGACGAAGGGAATTCCTATTTGTTGTATTATGGTTTGACCAATATCACCATCAACGACTATTGTACTTTTGCTCCAGGAGGCACATTTTATACGATTTCGGGGAATTCAAAATTCGACATAAATCTTGACGGTTGTGATAATTCTGATTCAAATTATCCTTTTTTGAATTTCAGCATCAACAATGGCACTTATACGTCTAACTTTTTTACCACACCCACTGGAGATTATTCCTTATCGCTCCCTGCTGGTGCTTATAATGTAACTCCTACACTTGAAAATCCGACTTATTTTCAAGTAAATCCAATGTCGTTCACCGTCAATTTCCCTGCAAATTCGAGTCCATTTAGTCAAAATTTTTGTATCACCCCAAATGGGATTCATCCCGATCTTGAAGTTACGATATTGCCCACCACTGTTGCACGACCAGGTTTTGATGCTACTTATAAAATCGTCTACAAAAATGCGGGTAATACTGTCCAATCAGGATCTATCGAATTGTTGTATGATCAAGCAATTTGTGAATTAGTAAGTGCTACTCCAACAATTTCGAGTCAAACACCAAATCATTTATTTTGGGATTTTTCAGGATTAAGTCCTTTTGAAACTAGAACGATCACCTTTACGGTCAACATTAATTCACCGGTGGAAATTCCGCCGGTTACTATTAATTCTACTCTAAGTTATACCGTTTTTGTGAATGGAAGCCCTAGTGATGAAACACCAGATAGCAATGTAATTAATATTTCACAAACGGTTGTTGGTTCGTTTGATCCCAATGACAAAACTTGTCTGGAAGGAAGCACCATTACACCTGAAATGGTTGGAAAAGACGTACACTATATGATTCGTTTTGAAAATACTGGAACTGCGAATGCAGAAAACGTAGTAGTGAAAGATATGATCGACACGACAAAATTTGATGTCAATTCATTGATTCCTGTTGATGGAAGTCATCCGTTTGTAACCAGAATTACAAATACCAACAAAGTCGAATTTATTTTCGAAAACATCAATTTGCCTTTTGACGATGCGAACAATGATGGTTATGTGGCTTTTAAAATCAAGACTAAACCAACATTGGTAGTCGGTGATTCCTTTAGCAATACCGCAAGTATTTATTTCGATTATAACTTTCCAATTATTACCAATACAGCCACTACAACGTTAGCTCTTTTGACAAAATCCGATTTTGCGTTTGAGAACTATTTCAGTATTTATCCAAATCCAGCCAATGATGTTTTGAATATTGCAACGAAGCAAACTATTGCAGTAACTTCTATCAATATCTACAATACATTAGGACAAATTGTTTTGGTGATTCCAAACGCGCAACAAACCCAATCGGTGGATGTTTCGAGTTTGAAAACTGGGAATTATTTGATGAAAGTGAATTCGGATAAAGGAAGTTCGAGTGTGAAGTTCGTGAAAATGTAATTAGAAGGAAGAATTAGAAAGCCTCGTAGTGATACGGGGCTTTTTTTTTGTAATGCATTTCAAATCAGATAAATCCTTACATTTACTATTCAAAATAAAATTCTATGAAAAAGCTATACTTTTTATTTGCTGTTTTGTTTGTTGTTGGTGGAAAGGCCCAGATTATTAATTTTCCGGATCCTTTATTTAAGAGTAGATTACTAAATGAATTTTTTCCAGCTGCTCGAGATTTAGCAGGAAATTATTTGCAACTAGATGCGAACAATGACAATGAAATTGAAGTGTCAGAAGCACTTTTAGCGGGTTCTTTACTTATTGACTACTCTAATTTATCTGACTTAACAGGTGTCGAATATTTTATTAATCTGCGATATTTGGATTGCAAGGGCAATAACTTGACTCAACTCAATTTGAGCGGACTTACGGAGCTTACAACAGCTTTGGTTTATAGCAATAATCTGACAAATTTAGAAGTGAGTGGATTAGCAAATCTTTGGACTTTACAATGTTCAAATAATCAACTTACCAACCTAGATTTATCTGGCTTAGTTAATCTTGATCAATTAACATGCAATAATAACTCCTTGATTAATTTAGAACTTACAGGCTCATCACAGCTTAGGCTTATTGATATAAGTAATAATAATTTGGTTAATATTAATGTCGTTGGGTTATCAAATGTGACGCAACTGAGGTGTGAGTATAATGAATTAACCAATTTGAATTTGTCTGGCATGACTGCGCTACGTATTTTGGAATGTGGTGGAAATCAATTGGCAGATATTTATACAAATGATCTAATCAATTTGCGGTCGATGTTTTGCCAAAGTAATGAATTGACCAGTTTGAATTTGTATCAGTCGACAGCATTAATGAATTTCGATTGTACTTCAAATCAATTAACTACGATTGATATCATGTTGTCGCCAGATTTGCATGATATCAACTGTGCTAACAATAATTTATCGACTTTATATCTTAGAAACGGAACATATATAGATTATATAGATTTTCAAGGTAATCCCAACTTGACTTATATTTGTGCTAATGCTGGAGATATTCCTCTTATCAATAGCAGCCTCAATTTTCTGAATTATGACTGTACTGTTGATTCTGCATGTGAACTTTCCCAGAGTGACTTTTTGCAATCAGAAGAAGTGACATTGTATCCAAATCCCACGTTCGATGTGCTAAATTTCACTTTTGAAAATCAAATTAAAATTGAAAATATCAATATCTACAATACATTAGGACAAATTGTTTTGGTGATTCCAAATGCGCAGCAAACGAGATCAGTTGATGTTTCGAGTTTGAAAACAGGGAATTATTTCTTGAAAATCAATTCGGATAAAGGAAGTTCGAGTGTGAAGTTTGTGAAATTGTAACCGCAAGGAGCGCAAAGATTGTCGCAAAGGACGCAAAAAAATAAAAAGTACGGGCACACTTGGTTAGCCTTGTTCTTTTACGCATCGCGTAAAAAGTTTATCGTAAATTACTGAGAAAGAACCTAGAGAACCTAGCGCAAACCTTTGCACCCTTTCGGTAAAAAATTCTTGCGTTTAAATCCCCAAATAATTACTCGGACTAATCGCCAACAGTTCTTTCTTTATCGCTTTGGAAACTTCTAAAGTGTCGATGAAGTCATGAATCGCTTTTTTGTCGATTGTTGTGTTCGTTCGCGTCAAACCTTTCAGAGCTTCATACGGATTGGGGTAACCCTCACGGCGCAAAATCGTTTGAATGGCTTCGGCAACCACTGCCCAATTCTTGTCTAGATCTTCTGCAATTTTGGATTTGTTTAATAGCAGTTTGTCTAAACCTTTCAAAGTAGATTCAAAAGCAATCAACGTATGACCGAACGGAACGCCAATGTTTCTCAAAACGGTACTGTCAGTCAAATCGCGTTGCAATCGAGATAATGGCAATTTCGCGGCAAGATGTTCAAAAATCGCGTTAGCCATTCCTAAGTTTCCTTCCGAATTTTCAAAATCGATGGGATTGACTTTATGCGGCATCGCCGATGAACCAATCTCACCCGCTTTGATTTTTTGTTTGAAATAATCCATAGAAACGTATGTCCAAATGTCACGATCTAAGTCGATGATGATGGTGTTGATGCGCTTTAACGCATCGAAAAACGCCGCAAAATGATCGTAATGTTCTATTTGTGTTGTTGGAAAGGAATGATGTAAACCTAACGTACTTTCGACGAAATCGTTTCCAAATTTCCGCCAATCTACTTCAGGATAAGCCACATGATGCGCATTGTAATTGCCTGTCGCGCCACCAAATTTAGCCGCAAAAGGCACGTTGAACAACAATCGCATTTGCTCTTCCAAACGCTCAACAAACACGGCAATTTCTTTTCCGAGTCGAGTAGGAGAAGCAGGTTGTCCGTGAGTTCTAGCCAAAAGTGGAATGTCACTCCATTCGTCACTTAAGTCTTTTAGTTTGCTCACCAATGCGATGAGCGATTTCAAATAAACCTCCTGGAACGCGTCTTTGGTCGATAATGGAATCGCCGTGTTATTAATATCTTGCGACGTCAATCCAAAGTGGATGAATTCTTTATATGCCGCTAATCCCAAAACATCAAATTTATCTTTAATAAAATACTCGACTGCTTTGACATCGTGGTTGGTGATTTTCTCAGTTTCTTTGATGACCAGCGCATCTTCGCTCGTGAAGTTTAAATACAAATTTCGCAGCGACTCAAAAACACCAACTTGAATTCCTTTAAGCTGTGGTAACGGCAATTCACAAAGTGCGATAAAGTATTCCACTTCCACCAAAACGCGGTATTTGATTAAGGCTTCTTCGGAGAAAAAGGCGGAAAGCGCTTGTGTCTTGCTTCTGTATCTCCCGTCAATTGGGGAAACAGCATTGAGTTCATGTAAAAGATTCATGGCAGTAGTCGTGTTGTTTTTGAAAGCCCAAAGATAACGAGAAATATCCGGAATTGAATTTTAGATTTTCAATTTTTAAGGAGCTGGTTCCCGCTATCATTCCAATCTTGTCATTGCGAACGAACTAAAGTAATTTGTTTGATGCCAACGGTGCAATGCCAAGGATTTTCCCTTCTATCGGGGCTATGCCACCCCACCTTTCGGGCACCCCTCCAGAGGAGGGGAAATCCATCAACCGACAACCAACAACCATCAACCATCAACTCACAACAGTTTACCCAACTCTTTCGCCACGATTCTCATGCCGTTCGAACCAGTTGTCGCAATGATTTTAAGATTGCTCGGCGCGTTCGAGATGTTCGCTGGATGTGGGTCGATATAGTATATAGGGATATTGTTTTTGGTGTAATTGAGCAAACCAGCCGCTGGATAGACTTGCAAAGAAGTCCCAATCACAATCAAAGCCTCTGCTTTTTGAACCAACGCAATTGCCGCATCGAGTGCTGGAACGGCCTCGCCAAACCAAACAATATGCGGTCGAAATTGGTAGCCGTCTGGATCAACATCGCCCCATATTAAATCGTGCTGCCAATCGATGATGTGGTTTTCATTTCCCGTCGAACGAACTTTAAACAGTTCGCCGTGCAAGTGTAAAACGTTCGAGCTTCCTGCTTGTTCGTGCAAATTATCTACGTTTTGGGTGATAATGTGAACATCAAAATCGTTTTCTAGTTCTGCCAAAATCTGATGTCCTTGGTTGGGCTTGACTTCATGCAATTGTCTTCGACGTTGGTTATAGAAATCAAGTACCAGTTCAGGATTCTTTTGAAAACCCTCTGGCGTGGCGACATCCATAACGTTGTGCCCTTCCCAGAGACCGTCGCTATCGCGAAATGTTTTGATGCCGCTCTCTGCGGAGATGCCGGCACCGGATAGGATGACGAGTTTCTTTTTCATGGGATAAATATAAGAATTTTAGACACGCTTCGCTTTGGACACGCTTCGCTTTGGACACGCTTCGCTTTGGATTATTAGACACGGCTGCGCCTTGTAGAACTTTCAATGAAAGTGAATATGATTGTAGTTTCGGACTCAAATCTAAAAGCCCGCAGGGCGAGTCTGTAGCGAAGCGTGTCTAACAGGCGCAGCCGAGTCTAAAGCATAGCGTGTCCAAAAAAAAGCTATTTTTGGCAAAATTTATTCATCTATGGTTGACTTGGCGTATTTAGAGTATCTCGAGGAAATTTTAACCGAAAACAGAAAGGAAAGATTCCTGCAGGTTTTGGCTACACGCACCAATCACTTTACGGTGGCGATTGAAGATGTTTTTCAACTGCACAATACCAGTGCGGTGATGCGAAGCTGCGAGGTTTTCGGGATTCAACAATTGAACGTTGTAGAGGAGAAATTCGGAAAAAGCATCGACAAAGAAATTGCGATGGGCGCCCAGAAATGGGTGGATGTTAACAGGTTTGAGAGTATTTCGGATTGTATTCAAAATCTAAAATCAAAAGGTTATCAAATTATTGCGACGACGCCGCATGAAAATGATGGTTTGTTGGATGATTTTGATATTTCAAAACCAAGTGCTTTGTTTTTTGGTACGGAGCGCGATGGACTTTCAAAAGAAGTTTTAGATGAGGCGGATGGATTTTTAAAAATTCCAATGGTGGGATTTACGGAGAGTTTGAATATTTCCGTTTCGGCGGCAATTATCATACAAAATTTGATGAGCAGATTGCACAAATCCGATATTCAATGGCAATTGAGCGACGATGAGATTTTAGAAAAGCGATTGGATTGGGCTCGGAAAACGATTAAAGATATTAAGAGAATTGAAGCGCGGTATTTTGAGGGGAGAGTAGCTGAGTAGCTGAGTGCCTGAGTGCCTGAGTAACTGAGTTTGTTCTTGGTTACCGGAAACCCTAGCCCCGATTGCAGCGGTTATCCTTTTGTGCTGAGCAAATGCCCCTCGACTGTTCTTCGACTCCGCTCGGTATAAACTACCTCGGGGTGACAAGCACAAAAGATAATAGCGGAAAGCGGGAAACAGCTCCTAAAAAAAACTCAGGCACTCAGGCACTCAGTTACTTTTTCTTCAAAACTTTATAATCTTCGTAACAGCCGCTGATGGCATCCATAATTTGAAGGTCGTTCGCCGTTTTGATAAAGGATTCGGAGTAGTTGCAATGATCTAAGATTTCAGCAATTTCTTTTTTATCGATGCCTAATAGTACGGCGAGGGTTTCTCTATCAAATTTAGATTCCAGCAGATTTCGCACGGTTTCATCTTTTTTGATTTGCTTTAACCGCTTGAGTTCCTTGCCTTTTTTACCGAAAAAATTATATAATTTGTCGGCAGGATTAAACATCGAACCTAAGATATTACCAAACGCATTCGGCGCATATTCTCCAGCTTCGTAACCTTGTGGCAATCCTGAAATGCTGTAGCGATAGTTGCTTGGATTTGGAATTAATTTAGAATCGACTTCCAAATAACCCGTCAAATAATAAGGTTGAATGACAATTTCTTCTAAGGCAATTGCCTTTTCTGTCATTTGAATTTTGGTAGTTTTGTTTTTGATCCAGTCGTTGGTGACTCTAATTTTTAGTGATTGATACCCAATATACGAAAGCAGCAAAGTATCACTGACACTGACATTAATCTCGAAGTAACCTTTATCATCGGAAACCGAACCGACCACTTTGTTGAGGTTGATGATATTTACGTAGGAAATGGGAAGATTGGTATTGTCGTTGAAAATAGTGCCAGAAACCTTTGAGATTTCTTCTTTTACTTGGGAAAAGGAAAGTAGTGACTGCAGGAAAAAAAGAAAGACTACAAGATATCTCATAAAGGATTTTAAAGGTTTAAAAGTAGTAAAACGCCCTAAGATATTTTGTAGTCTTTGTTATTATTATAAGAAAATTAACAAAAAGAATTAGCTCTTTCTTGGTCTTCTTTCTCTAGGTGTATCTGAAGAACCTTCTGAACGTCTTGGAGATCTTTCTGAAAATCCGCCTGGTCTTGGTGCATCTGAACGGCGAGGTGCGCGTTCGGAAGAAAAACCACCTTCTCTTTTTGGAGCAGAGGAACTTCTAGATTCGCTTCTTCCGCCAAATCCACCTTCACGAGGAGCTCTGTCTGAAAATCCACCTTCTTTTCTAGGACCGAAACCTCCGCTTCTAGGAGCTGAACTTCTGTCGCTGCGGAAACCGCCACCGCCAGAACTTCTTCCGCCACCAAAGCTTTTTCTTTCACCGCCAAAACCACCACCAGAACTTCTTCCGTTGTGATCGCGTCTTCCGCCACCGTCATTTTTAGAAATTTCTACGTTGATGCGACGACCTTCTAAAGTAACGTTGTTTAAAACATCCATGACTTTATCGGTAAATTCAGGGTCGGTATTAAAGAAAGAAAATCCTTCTTTGACATCCACTTTATAAACATCATCGCGACCTAAGTCTAAGGTTTCTTTTAGATAATCTTTCAAAGTCATCCAATCGAAATTATCTCTTGATCCGATATTGACGAAGTAACGCACTGCGCCTCCGTTGCTTTCTCTCGGTTCTCTGTCGTCGCGGCCTTCACGACGATCACTACCAGAAGATTGTGAAGACAAGTCTCTCGTTTTCTTGTAGTAATTGATGAAGCGATTGAATTCGACGGACACCATTTTCTTAATCAATTCTTCTTTCGACAATCCTTCCAAAACATTGTTGATGGCTGGAAGATAGTTGTCGATTTCGTGATCAACTTCGGTATCTTTAATTTTAGTGGCTAAGTGTAATAATTGAATTTCACAGATTTCAATTCCCGATGGGATTGTTTTCTCTTCAAATTTTTGTTTGATGATTCTTTCGATAGCTGAAATCTTACGAATTTCACTTTTGGTCACAATCACAATAGAAGTTCCTAATTTACCCGCACGGCCTGTTCGTCCTGAACGGTGGTTGTAGGTTTCGATTTCGTCAGGCAATTGATAATTGACAACGTGTGTAATGTTATCGACGTCAATTCCACGCGCAGCAACGTCAGTCGCCACTAACATTTGAATTTGTCTTCCACGGAACGATTTCATCACAGAATCACGTTGCGCTTGCGATAAGTCACCGTGTAAGGCGGCGGCGTTGTAACCGTCTTCGATTAGTTTTTCAGCGACTTGCTGTGTATCTCTTTTGGTTCTACAAAACACGACTGAGAAAATATCTGGATTCGCATCTGCCAATCTTTTTAGTGCTTCGTAACGATCTCTTGCATTGACTAAATAGAATTCATGAGAAACGGTTGCTGAACCTGAGTTCTTCGCGCCGACAGTAATTTCCTGTGGATTTTCCATGAATTTTTTCGCGATACGTGCTACTTCTTGCGGCATCGTTGCTGAAAATAGCCAAGTGCTTTTTTCTTCTGGGGTATCGGACAAGATCGAAACGATGTCTTCATAGAATCCCATGTTGAGCATTTCGTCTGCTTCGTCTAGTACACAATAATCAATTCCTTTGATATTAACCAAACCTCTGTTGATCATATCTTGCATTCTACCTGGAGTTGCCACAATAATTTGAGCGCCTCTTTTGATCTCTCTTGCTTGTTCAGTAATGCTTGCACCACCATAGATGGCTACCACATTAATACCTTTTTCGTATTTCGAATAGAGTTTAATCTCATTCGTAATTTGTAAGCAAAGCTCACGAGTTGGGGATAAAATTAATGCTTGTGTATTTCTGTTGTCAGCATCAATTTTTTGGATCAGCGGAAAACCAAATGCAGCGGTTTTCCCAGTTCCTGTTTGGGCTAACGCTACTAAGTCTGTGTCTTGTTCCAATAGCATTGGAATCGCTTTTTCCTGTACTTCGGTCGGATTCTCAAATCCTAGATCGATAATCGCACGTTGTAGCGATTCACTCAATCCTAATTGTTCAAATTTGTTCATTATTTATTTTTAAATTCGGTGCAAAAGTAAGGCGAATAAATGGAATAATCTAATCGAAAAATGAGATTTAGCTTTTTATTAATTATTGAAAATCAATGAGATATGATTATTATTTTGAATTCTTAATTTTGAATTTTGAATTTGACGTTTACTATGAAGGAATTGGAATTGATTTTTGATTTGAAATCAATGTTCATAACTCAAAAAATCAATGAGTTGTTTCGTGGCTTTCCCGCGATGACTGATTTGTCCTTTTTGTTCAAGAGAAAGCTGTGCGAATGTTTCTGTAAAGCCTTCAGGTTGAAAAATAGGGTCGTATCCAAACCCTTTTTCTCCTCGTTTCTCCTGAATAATTTCACCTTTAGCAATACCAGTAAAAAGATATTGTTTCCCTTTTAGATTGAGCGCGATGACCGTTTTAAATTGCGCATTTCTATTGGATTGATTGTCTAGATTTTGCAGAAGTTTAGCCATGTTATCAGCTGCATTTCGTTGCTGGCCAGCATAGTGCGCAGAATCGACTCCAGGTTCACCATGCAAAGCTTCTACTTCCAAACCGGTATCGTCGGCGAAGCAATCATAGCCATATTTTTCGGTGACATAATTGGCTTTTTGAATGGCATTTCCTTCAATGGTATTGGCGGTTTCTGGAATATCTTCTAAGCAGCCAATGCTGTCGAGACTAGTAATTTGAATTGTATTTGGAAACAACGATTGTATTTCCTTTATTTTATTGAGATTGTTGGTAGCGAAGACAAGTTTCATATTTTTTTAAGTTAAATGTATTCCATTTTTTAATTGAAGTTTCAGTTCTATAGAGAAAAAATAAATCAACAATTGTTAAATAATCAAGAGATATAATATTTACTAGTATTTTCGGTACATTAAATACAACAAACTATTGCCTCATTATGAAGAAAATCAATTCTTTTACACTATGTATATGCCTTTGTTTTTTCTTTTTTTATTCTGGTTATGCCCAATATATTTTCAAGGAAAATCAGGTTCCTACTTCTTTGTCTTTGCATCCTTACACCACTATTGCTGATGTTGGTCAACGGCATTATTCGATAGAATTTATTTCTACGAATTATGATCAATTACATGCGAGGAAATTGAAAACCGAGAACGATGATTTGGGATTTACAAATCATTTTTTTTGGGCAAAAGTTGCGTTAAATAATACTACATCAAAAGCACTGCATTATTATCTTGAAACCGCAAGACCGATAACCGATTTGGTCGAAATGTATGCCATTGATTCCAACGGAAAAATCGTAAAATCGGTGAGTGGCGATCAACTTCGCTTTTCTGAAAGAAGTTTTCAAGATCGAAGAACCATTTTTAAAATTGATTTAGAACCAAAAGAAAAACTCACCTTGTTTTTTCATATCAAAAGCGATGGTGAAGTGATCAAAATGCCGATGATGATTCGGACTTCAGAAAGTTTTATCGATATGGCATCGAAAGAGCAATTGATATTTGGTGTTTTCTACGGAATTCTAATTGCAGCCGCGATTCTTTATCTCTTCTTTTTCTTTGGATTGAGAGAGAAAACGTTTTTATATTATAGTTTGTATGTGGTTTTTATTGGTTTGATGCAGTTTGCTTTGGATGGTTATTTTTATCAGATTGTGACACCTAACGGCGGTTGGTTTTCTTCACATGCTGTATTGTTGTTTGCAATGGTTGCAGGAATTTTATTGGGGAAATATAGTGAGGTCTTTTTAAAGATAAAAGAGTATCATCGTTTGATCTATTCTCTTTTTAATGTGCTGTATGGTTTAGCTTTCTTAGTGATTTTGACAATTATTTTTGTGCCCGCGCTCTTAGCCGTTTGTTATCCTTTAGCAAATGTTTTGGGATTGTTGATTTTGTTGCTCATTATAGTTTCGGTAATTTATTTGTATTATCACAACAAACCCATTGATCCTTTTTTTAGCATTGGTATCATTTTTTTGATTCTTGGATTTGGAATATTTATCTTGAACAATTTTGGACAATTGCCGAATACGTTTCTTACACAAAACAGCTCCAAATTTGGAACTGGTTTAGAGATTATTTTCTTATCTCTTTCGATGGGGAATTTGATTCGGAATTTGAAAAATGAAAAAAACGAACTCAATCAAATAGCACTTGCCAAAGCAGAAGAAATGAATGATTTGAAGTCGTATTTTTTATCAAATATAAGTCACGAATTGCGAACTCCATTAAATGCTATTCTAAATTTAACCGAAACCATTGCAAAAGAATCTAGTGATAATAATGTAAAAAACAATTGTCAAATCATCAAATATTCTTCGCACAGTTTACTGAGTTCTGTCAATGACATCTTAGATTTTTCAAAAATAGAAAAAGGAGAGTTGCAATTGGAAAGTGTGCTATTTGAGCCTGTAAAAGTAATTGAGCATCTAAAAAATAATGCTGCCAATAGAGCGAAAGACCAAGGCTTGACCTTCGAATTTACTAGATCTGATGCGATTCCAGATTTTTTCATGGGCGATGTGACGCGATTAGTGCAAATTATCAATAATGTTTTGAGTAATGCGGTTAAATTTACTGCCGCCGGATTTGTAAAATTTCATCTGGAGGCGAAGATATTAGAAAAGTCAAAAGCAACTTTGATCATGACTATTTCAGATTCTGGAATCGGAATAAGTCAAGAGAAAATGAAAAGTATCTTCGATTCATTTTCTCAAAACACAATCGATAACAAACGAAAATTTGGTGGATTGGGCTTGGGCTTGTACATCGTAAAAACGTTAGTAGATATGCAAAACGGCACAATCAAAATGGAAAGTACTGAAAATGTTGGAACGACATGTACGATTGCTATAGATTTTGAAGTAGTTGTTCCTGAGAAGAAAGAAGTCACGTCATCGCAAGAAGTTATCTATGATTTGGGTGGCAAATTATTGTTAGTTGTTGAAGATAATGCTATCAATCAAATGGTGATTAAAATGATCACCAAGAAATGGATCAACACAACGGTTGTATATGCGAACAACGGACGTGAAGGTTTAGATGCCATGCAACAACAGCAGTTTGATCTTGTATTAATGGATTTGCAGATGCCAGTTATGGATGGGTATGAAGCAACTATAGCGATAAGAAACGGCGAAGTTGGAGAGAATAACAAGAATATTCCAATCATTGCGGTTACTGCTGATGTGATGGAATCTACCAAAATGCGAGTGAAAGAAATAGGGATGAATTTTTATATTTCGAAACCGTTGAAAAACGATACGCTTTTTACTGCAATAAGGGAGTTGATTTAGAGGTAAAAAAAAAGGTGCTTGTAAAGAAGCACCTTGTAAATATTATATAATAAAGATTATTTTACCACTAATTTTCTTGTTATACCTGAACTAGTTCTAATGAAATAGATTCCTGAGTGGAAAGATTTAGTGTCGATTGTATTCGTGTTTTTAGCTTTCAAAACTAATTTACCTAAAGTGTCAAATACTTCAACATCTTGTGTTTGGTTAAACGTTACAATTTCTTTGTTTGAAGGATTTGGTGACACTTTAAATTCATTTGCATTTGTTTCGAATTGAGAAACGCCTAAAGTGGTTGCCGCCGTTACAGTAACCATATCAAATCTAGTTACTCCTAAGCCATCATAGGTTGATGTAGATCTAGAAGCCAGATAATCTCCTGTGGTCGGATCGAAAGCCGCCACAACTCTAAATGCCGCAAATGGGTTATTGTTTAATTCGGTAACGCCAGAAAGGTCTACAGATCTTAAATTATACCATACATCACCAGTTCCGGCTGGAGCGGGCGCAAATGTAAAAGTTTGTGCATCAACCCAAGTAGGAATTGGTGCTTCATTGTCGGTGGTGTACTGAACAACATAAGTATTTCCTGCTTTATTACTAAGTCTTTGGTCGAAACGAAAAGTAATATCCGCATAGCCTACAGTGCTTACATTTACTTGGATTCCGTTTTGTTTGTTGTCAGTTCCCAACGCAGGATAATTGGTGATTGCCCATGCGAAATTAGGTGGATTTGTTGTAGTAGGGTCAGAGCTTGGAGTTGGATTCGCTACATTACCAAGTCCCGTTGCAAATGCCTCAGGTGACGTTGTGGAAACTGTGCCAACCAAACCTACTGTCCCAGAGCCAATAGACGTCAAAGGACTTGTGCCTCCACCTGGAATTGTGGTAGCAGAATCTCCATTAAAATTCCATTGTGCTATAGTTGCTTGTCCCCAAGAAGTGGTGGAAACCAATAATGCAATAGCAACAAGTTTTAATACATTGTAATTTGTCTTCATATTTTTTCTTTTTAATTTTTGGCTAAATTATTAATTAATATTGAATTGAAATTTATTTTCGATGTACTGCAGATATATTACTATGAACAACTTTTTAACAAGATATTGAATTGTCAAATTTTACTTGAATTTTTTGAATTTTCAATTTTATAGTCTTTAAATTTTGTTCATAACTGATATTTTTAACAATTATTCTTTGAAATTTTGCTTGTTAAGTTTTCGTTATCATCGATAAAATACCGATAAAATCGATGAAGTAAAAATGTTGACAAAAATTAACAATTACTTATCATAAAGTATTTCCTTTCAAGCAATAATCTATATTTTTGTGGCAACTCAATTTTAATACAATATGAAAAATACGCTACTTTTTAAGAAAGTAAACACCTTTATGTTTTGGTGTGCTACTTTGTTGTTGTTGTCGTTCTCTGGAAAGGGATATGGGCAGCTGTTAACTGAAAATTTTAGTTACACAACACCAGGTAATCTTCAAACTGCCGCATCTCCAAACTGGGCTGCACACAGTGGGACAAGTGCTTATGTTCAGTATACCAATACAGGACTTACATTTGCCGGTCATGCTGGGTCAGGTATTGGTGGAGCAGCAACAACTGCAACATCTGGAGTTGGCGACCACAACAGAACTTTTACTTCGCAGAATTCTGGGACGGTATATATGAGTTGTCTTGTAAATATTACTGCTGTAACCGCATCTGTGGATTATTTTCTGCACTTTAATACGGCAAGTTTTGCTGCAAGAGTCGGTGCGGTAACTAGTGGAACTAACCTCCGTTTTGGTATTAGCAAAGCAGGTGCGCCTACCATTGTAACCACTTCTAATTTCGCTTTGGGTACAACCTATATGATTGTTGTTAAGTATACTTTCGTTGCAGGTGCTACCAATGATACCTGCGACTTATGGGTTTTACCTGCATTTGCTTCGTCAGAGGCTTTGGCTGGAGCTCCTTTGCAGTCAACATCAACAGGTGCTGATGCAACAGCGTTAAGCTCAATTTGTATTAGACAAGGAAGTCCTGTTCCTGCAGCAACAATAGATGCATTTAGAGTGGGTACTTCTTGGTCAGATATTGCGCCTGCCGCAAGTTTGATTAACAGTGGAAACAATTATTTAGCAACAGCTTTTTCAAATACTTACGGAACGGCGTCAGCTAGTCAATCATTTGTCGTAGCTGGATCTTTATTAACCAATTCTGTTGTAGCAACTGCTCAAACTGGATTTGAAGTTTCGAGAAGTGATGTAGTTTCATATGGCGCGACAGCCACTTTTACCGCTGCTGAGGCCAATGCAGGAACGCTTTCTGTTTTGGTTCGTCTGAGAGATAATGCGAATGCAGGAAATTACAACGCCCAAAACGCCGTGGTCCTTTCTAGTAGCCCGGCAGCCAATGTGAACATTGTTACAACGGTTTCAGGAAATACGGTTACGCCACTTGGCTTAACGATTAGTGGCCTTAGTTCTCAAGATAAAATCTTTGATGGAAACACTACGGCAACATTATTGGGAACTCCTACTTTAAATGGTGTTTTGTTCTCTGACAACGTTTCGTTAGCAGGTAGTGCAGTGGCAAATTATTCATCTGCTGCGGTGGGTGGTCCTTATGTGGTTACTGTTAGTGGATTTTCGCTAAGCGGAACCAAAGCGGCTAATTATTCATTAGCACAACCGACAGTTGCGAATGCAAGTATTACGCCTTCAACTTTGACAGATCAAGTCATTACTTTTCCAACTTTGGCGAATGTACCTTACGGAACGGTTAGCGTTCCGTTATTAGCTACTTCAGATAATCCGGGAGGTAATCCAATAACATATATTAGTTCAAACACTAACGTCGCTACAATTTCAGGTAGCTCAGCGATTATTGTAGGTGCGGGAACGACAACAATTACCGCTTCACAAGCAGGTGATGTTACACACAATCCAGCGATTGATGTGCCGCAGTCATTAACTGTTACACCATTAGGCATTACCATTATAGGATTGTCTGCTCAAGACAAGCCTTACGATACTAATACTACAGCTACTTTAACTGGAACTCCAGTATTAAACCCAGCGCCAATTAATAGTGATGACGTAACCATTTCTGGTACGCCAGTAGCCAATTTTGCCACAGCCAATGTTGGTTTGCAAGCAGTAACTGTTACCGGTTATACGCTTGGAGGTACAAAAGCAGGAAATTATTTATTGACACAACCAACTGTTGCCAATGCAACGATTAATCCCTTAGCACAGACCATTACTTTCTTTGGTACCATACCAACATTAACAACTTTGACACCAGCGGTTACCTTGACTGCAACTGCCGGTTCAGGTTTGCCAGTCACTTTTGAAAGTTCCAATACCAATGTGGCGACGATCTCTGGTAACGTCTTGACGATTGTGGGTGCGGGATCTGTAACCATTTCAGCGAAACAAGCAGGAAATTCCAACTATGCTGCAGCAGCAGATGTTACGCAAACAAGATTGGTTGAAACCGCCTTGTATTTAAACCAATTTACAGGAACATCGGCTTGTCTTACACAAGGAAACGTAGCGGTGGTAGCGGCTAATACAACTGGAGCGGTGGTAACTCGTTCGACAGTGACTTGTTCTACTTTAACGAATTTCTTTAGTTCAACAGGAATCAACAATACAGCTACAATAAATAACAATTCATACGTTGAGTTTTCAGCAACTGCTGCGGCAGGTTATCGATTGAATTTGGCAAAATTGTCTTTTGTACGTTCTGGTAGTGGAACTTGTCCAAACCAATTGGAAGTGCGTTATAGCACCGATGGTTTTGCTACTTCCTCCACTTCAATGAGTAACGCGGCTTTAACGACGACGACGGCAACCACTTTAACTTGGGATTTTGCGGACTTCACTACTCCTGTATCAGGAACAATTACTTTCCGTTTATATCCATACGGAACACAACGTTCAGATTTAGCAGGAGGAGCTGCTGCTTCTAGCGGTACTTTTAGAATTGATGATGTGACGATATACGGAACTGTAGTAGTTCCTCCACCAACGGTAACAACGACGACGCCACCAACTGTGATTAATGATTTATCTGTTACTTTAGGTGGTAATGTTACTAATACGGGAGGTTCTCCAGTTACAGGAAATGGCGTGGTGATTTCTGAGACAGCATTAAATGCAAATCCGATCATTGGAGGGAGTAATGTAACACAATTGATTAATAGCAGTTTTTCTGCCGGTACAGGCGCTTACACAGTTCCTTCAGGGACATTGACTTCTAATATGCAATACTCTTACGCTGCCTATGCAGCAAATCTACAAGGGACATCTTATGGTAGTGTAGCAACTTTTTATACTTTAGCTTTAACTCCCAGTTTGGCACCTCCTGTAAGCAATGCAACACTAACTACTATAGATTTGCAATTGGGAGTGTCGAATGAACCAAATGGCGTGGAAACACAATTTGCAATTCGAGTAGTAAGTGGAGCTAATACTTATTATCTCCAATCCGACTACACTTTAGGAACAAACCCTGTATGGAGAAATGGTTCTATAATTGGGCCAGCATGGTTGTCAAATGCTGTAGTAGTAGGATTACAAAGCAATACTTCTTACACTTTTGACGTCAAAGCAAGAAATGGTGCAGGTGTTGAAACCGCTTTTGGTCCAAGTGCTACGTTGTCTACTCTAGAAAATTTTGATCCTAATTTAGTACTTACTAGTGCAGCGCCAACTTTTGGTAATGTATGTACGACAGGAACTACTAATTTTGCGAAGTCAAGCTTTACTTTGAATGGATTTTACCTTGATTCTGCTGATTTTTCAGTAGCGTCAGCAGCGGGTCAATTATCATTTTCTAGTACAGAAAACGGAACGTATTCGAATCCTTTAACCGTTTCTCACGATAGTCCAACGATGACTGGTCAAGTCATTTGGGTACAATTCACACCAAGTGCTACCGGCGCTTTTTCAGACTCGATAGCGATTACAGGCGGTGGTTTGGCGAGTTCATTTGACGTGACGGCTACAGGAACTGGTGTTAATACACCAGCTACAGTAACGACAGGCTCAGTTTCTACGATTACCGCTGTAGGTGCAACCATTGCAGGCACAGCGACTGCGGGATGTTCTGCAATAATCGCTAGTGGAATTGAATATAGTACGGATAGTTTATTTGCAGGTGCAGTTCAGGTAGCGGGAGCATTCCCAGTAACCTTAACTACATTATCTCCCAATACTTTATATTATGTAAGAGCTTATGCAACTGATTCTTCAGCTGCTGGAATTGCCTACGGAACTTCCACTTCATTTACGACTTTAGCATTAACCACTGGCCCAGTTGCTGATCCTGCCACTTCAATCGAAGCGACAAGTTTTGTTGCCAATTGGCAAGCGGTTACCGGTGCTGAATCCTATTTGTTGGATGTAAGTACTAATCCTGATTTTGTCGGAGCCATTACAACTATTGCAAATTGGAGTTTTCCATTGGCAACAGACAACAATATTATAGATGCTGGAATTGCTGCCAATACAACCAATACATTGACTACTGTCGGCGGTGTTGGAACGATTAGTTATGTGCCAGTTTCTTCCAGTACAACAAGTGCTGCTTCGGGAGCAACTTGGGATGCTGGAAACGGAACGAAATATTGGCAAATTGATATTGCCACAACAGGGTATTCTGATTTGAAATTGTCGTCGGCACAACGTTCGTCTGGAACAGGTCCAAGAGATTTTAAAGTACAATATAGTGTTAATGCGGGAACGAACTGGTTTGATGTTTCAGGTGCGTCTGTAACGGTTGGGAACAACTGGACGACCGGAGTGTTAAGCAATATTACGTTACCAAGTACATGCGACAATCAAGCATCCGTACGTTTGCGTTGGATCATGACTTCCAATACGAATGTGTCAGCAGGAGCAGTTGCAGGAACAGGAACGAGCGGGATAGATAATATTATAGTAACTGGAAGACCTCCAAGTTTTTCAGTATATGAAGGATTGTCAGTAAATGGATTGTCACAATTTGTAAGTGGATTGTCAGAATTGACACAATATCATTATAGAGTAAGAGCATTTAGTACCAATAGTACTTCACCAAACTCGAATGTAATTTCAGTTACTACTTCTGCCGCGCCGCCAACTTTCGACTCAGTTTCCTATGTTGGAAGCACAGTTTGTGATGGTGCTAACGGAACTTTTGATGTAGCCGGTTTGTTGCCAAATGTGGTTTCAAAAATTTACTACAATATTGATAATGGAGCAACTCAGTCTGTTTTGACTACAGTTGCAGATAATAGTGGTGCAGCTACTTTTGCAATTCCGTTGCCGTTGTCTGCTAATAATACGGTCTTAACGATTACTACGGTAGCGAGAGCGGATGATTCCTCTTCACTAACGGTGGAATCTGGAGGTCAGGTTTTCTTGAATTTTATTGCCGCAAATGTGACTTATTATTCTGATGCGGATGGCGATACTTATGGAGATGTAGCGGTTAGCCAAGTATCTTGTATTGGTGCTCCAGTCGGTTTTGTAAGTAATAGTACCGACTGTGATGATACTAATATTAATATCTATCAATTGGCTACTTTCTACATAGATTCTGATTTAGACACTTATGGTAGCAATGCCACTGCATCAGTTTGTTCAGGTTTAACTGCGCCAAGTGGTTATTCAGTAAACAACCTTGATTGTGATGACACCAATGTATTGTTAAATCCTACAAATCCATGTTCTACAGGAAAAGTAGTTAACTTAACTTTGGCTATCGAAGGATATTACGATTCGGGATTATCAACAATGCGTTCAGTTAAACTTAATCAAGACTTTGTTTCTCCAGCTACTGATGTTGAAGACTTAACAGTTGAGTTGCATGATGCTACTACGTTAGCACTAGTTGATACTGCTGTTGGAACTTTGCATACTGATGGTACACTTTCTGTAACGTTTAATACTGCTGCGGCAGGTTCTTACTATTTGACGGTTAGAGGAAGTAATATGGTTCAAACTTGGACCGCTGATCCTGTTGCATTAGGAACTACACCTTTAAGCTATGACTTTACTTCAAGTGCTACACAAGCTTATGGCTCAAATATGGTTGAAGTTTCAACTGGTGTATTTGCATTCTACTCAGGAGATACAGATCAGAATGGTAATATGGATACCCTTGATTATACTCAGTGGGAAGTTGATTACAATGAATTTGCATCTGGAGTGTTCGCAACGGATTTAGATGGAAATGGAAATGTTGATACTCTTGATTATACCATTTGGGAGCTTAATTATAACAATTTTGTATCTGCTGTTGGACCAATAGCACCTTAAGTTACCAACTTTCAAATTACTTTATTTGAATTCTTTAAAGCAAAAACCTCTTCTTTTGAAGAGGTTTTTGCTTTTAGATACATTAGTAATCCACTACGATATTTAAAATTTTCCCTACAAAAAAATGAAAGAATGACAATCATGTCTTTGAAAAACAATTATTTATCAACACGAAAACGTTTTCGTATATCACTTTCAATCTGCTAGTTGATTTTTTTTGTTAAAAAAACTTTAAGTTTATCAAGTCAAAACAAAAAAAGGAATTGTAGTGCTTTTAACAAATTCATGTTAGAAGTGCTTATTTTTCTTGTATATAAATAATCAAACTCAATTATTATGAAGAAAATTCTATTTTTAATTTGCTTATTATTCGTTGCTTTTTCAGTCCATGCTCAGAATTTTTCAAACTGGACAGGGGCGGGAAACTGGAGTAACGGAGGTAACTGGTCTAGTGGTACTGGTTATGGGCAATTGCAGTTTCAAGGCGCTGGTAATGCGACGAACTGCGTCAATGACGTGAGTGGCATGAGCCAATGGCGTCTCTATTTTAATGGGGGTGTTGCCTACAATTTAACAGGTTCTGGCTCTGTCAATTTATTTGATTTTGGTGGTCAAAACAGTTGGGTTTTGAGTGATGCTTCGGCCAATCAAACCATCAACTTCCCGATTAACTTTAATGATGGAGGAGCAAGAACTTCTTGGATTACTGCCAGAGGTACTGGCGGTTTTACATTTAATGGAAATTTAGGAACAGGTGGAAATATTACTGGTTTGCGTGTGGCCAATACCAATGCTGCTGGTTCAGTATCAATCAATACATTGTCTGGTTCTAAAACATTGATTATCGGAAGAGACAATGTTGATGCGAACCAAGCCAATACTCGAGTAACGCTTACAGGAAATAGTGCTGGGGGATATTCCGGAGCTGTTTTTGTGCATGCAGGAACATTATTCGTCAACGGAAGTACAGCTGCTTCTAGCGCTGTGTCTGTATCCGCTGGTAATGGAGCTACGCTTGCAGGAAGCGGAACAATTGGAGGTACAGTTTCCCTTTCTGGTGCCGTTTCTCCGGGAGGGACAGCAAGTACTACTGCTACGCTTACAACGGGAGGATTTACTTTTAATGGTAGTTCTTCCTACCGTATTGAAATGAATAATGCCACTGGTGCGTCAGGAAATGCTAATGGTTGGGATCGAATTACTTCTACTGGAGTATTAACTTGTTCTGCTTCACCGATTACTTTAAACTTAGTGTCTTTAGCGGTTGCTAACTTCAATCCAGCTAACAATTATACTTGGCCAATTGCTTCTGGTAGCAGCGTTTCTGGATTTAACACAAGTAATTTTACAATTAATACGGCATCTTTTGCTGCTTTTACAGGAACATTTGCCGTGACTTTATCTGGTGGAAATACCATCAATTTAGTATATATAGCGCCAACTTTAGCGCCAGGGCAACCTAGTGCTATTTCGGGATCAACCGCACTTTGTAATGGTGCAACTCAAACTTACAGTGTTACCAATGACCTAAATGCAACGAGCTATGTTTGGACTTTACCCGGTGGTTGGTCAGGAACAAGTACTACCAATAGTATTAATGTAACTGTTGCCAACCCAGGAGGAACTATTTCTGTAGTTGCTAGAAATTCTAGTGGCGATAGTTTGCCAAGTTCATTAGTAGTGGCAGTTGGGGTGAGCACATCCATTACTTCACAACCGTCGACTAGTGCGCAATCGGTTTGTTTGGGCACCGCCGCTACACCATTATCTGTGGTGGCAGACGGCGCTTCATTAACGTACCAATGGTATAGCAATACGACCCCAAGTAACTCAGGAGGAACATTTTTAAGCGGTGCTGCTTCAGCTTCCTACACGCCAGTATATGCCGGTGGAACTACATTATACTATTATTGCGTAGTGGGCGGTTTGTGTCCACCAACTTCTATAACAAGTAATGTTTCTGGTCCAGTGACTATTGATGGATTGCCGAATGATACGGCGACCTACGGAATAACAACTGGTGGAAATGGAGGTCAAGGTTTTGGCCCTTGGTCATTTCAGGTAAGTGGCGGTGGCGGTGGAACTTTCAACGGCGGATCCGATATTGGCCAAGCCTGGGGAATCTGGTCGCAAGGAGGACTGACTTCCGCGGTTCGACCATTTGCTGGACCATTAGCTATGGAAAGTACCGTCAGCTTTGCCTATGATAACGGTGGGATTGAAACGAATGGAAACAAAGTGGGTGTCCGTTTGAGAAACTCAAGTAATAATATCTTAACTGAATTCCGATTTATCGGAGGCGATACGCAATATACTATTGCGGATGCATCAACTTCGAATACGGGAGTAAACTTCACCACAACGGGTTTGAGCAATATTACTTTTGCTTATACAGCAGCCAACACCTATAGTATTTCGATAACAAGATCTGGAGTAACAACAGTCTTAACAGGAAGAACTTTCGCGACCGCAGTTGGAGGTCAAGTGCCTGCTCAAATAGAATTTTTTAATAGCAATGCTGGTGGAGGTTCTGCAAGAGACGTATTTTTTAATGATCTAAGTATTGGTCGTCCAGTTATCTTTGGTCAACTAAGTGTAACGCCACAAGATGTTTGTCAAAATTCAACTGCTACTGACTTAGCGATTATCGTTTATGGGAGTAAAAAAGGATATCAATATTGGCAGAATAGAAATGGAATAGATACAGTTGTAAGTGGTGCAACCTCTTCCACATTTTCTCCGCCAACGGATACAGTTGGTTCTGCTAGATACTACTGTGTAGTCAGTTATACTGGAACTTGCGCAACAGTACCAAGTAGAACAAGCAATAGTTCTGGACTAATTACGGTGTATGGCACTCCAAGTGCAACTATTTCAGGTCCATCTACTGTTTGTGAAGGTGCACCCGCTTCTTTGACATTTACAGGTTCTAATGGGACACCACCATATCAATTTCAATATACTGTTTATCAGGTGGGTTCTATAATTCCACCTGGACTGGAAACAGTCACTACCACTTCAGGAAGTAGCATTACCATTCCTGTATCTACAAGTCTCGTTGTGGGTACGCAATATGAGTTAATAGGCGTAAGTTCAGGTGTAGGGACAGCAACGGTTTGTGAAGGAACGGCTTCAGGGTCGGTTACAGTAACTGTAAACTCGGGGACCACTTTTTACACCGATGCCGACGGAGATACGTACGGTAATTTGGCTGCTCCAGTTACCAGTTGCGATGGCACTGGTTTGCCGCCAAGTGGCGCTGTTAGTGATTCTACAGACTGTGATGATAATGATCCTTCAGCCCACCAACAATTTTCTTTTTATACCGATGCTGATGGCGATACTTTTGGTTTTGGCGCTTTGGTTCAAGTATGTGCAGCCGACGCATTTTCTCCACCTACAGGATATTCCTTAGATGATACCGATTGTGATGATACCGATTCAAGAAAAACAATTACTTATCCGTTCTACGTTGATGCTGACTTAGATACCTACGGAACAGGTGCTTTAGTGCAAGCATGTGCGATTAGCGATGTATTGCCGCCTACAGGTTTTTCTTTAAATAATACGGATTGTGATGATACTAATGAATTACTATTCAATACCTTTTCTTTCTTTGTTGATGCAGATCAAGATACTTTCGGAAGTACAGTTACTGGAGCGGCTTGTGCCGTCGATGCCCTGTCTCCACCTGTAGGTTTCTCAGTCATCGATACTGATTGCGACGATTCAAACGCACTGAAAACAGTTCTTCATTTATACTATGTCGATGCTGACGGTGATACTTTTGGTAGTACAACTTCTCAAATGTTATGTACGGTAAACGCCACTTCACCACCTACAGGATTTTCAGTAAATGATACCGATTGTGATGATCTTGATGCATTGAAGTTTAATTTATTTTCTTTTTATGAAGATGTTGATGGCGATACTTATGGTGCTGGAACCCCACTTTTGGTTTGTGGTGAAAACAGTGCATCCCCACCAACTGGCTACTCCTTAGACGGAACCGATTGTGATGATGATAATGATCAGATATACAGAAGTACCGCCTTATATGGTGATTTAGATGGTGACGGTCACGACGATGGATTGGTGCAAGGACCATTGTGTTACGGAGCAACTCTTCCAGCAGGAACGTCATTAACTACTTTAGGAACGGATTGCGACGATACCGATGCTTTGGTTTACAGAAGTGCTACTTTGTTTACCGATGTTGATGGAGATAATTATACTGTAGGATTAGGAAGTATTGTTTGTTATGGTGCTGATTTACCGGCTGGGACATCGCTAACGCAATCACAAACAGAAGATTGTGATGATTTTAGTGGCGCAGTTTATCGCAGTGATGTTTTGTTTACAGACTTCGATTTGGATAGTTACACAGTCGGAGCAGGAAGTTTAGTATGTTGGGGCGGTTCTTTGCCGTTCGGTACAAGCTTAACTTCTTCTCAAACGGAAGATTGTGATGATGCAGATTTCTTGGTTTACCGAAGTGCAACTTTACATACCGATGTTGATGGAGATACCTACACCGTTGGTGCTGGAACTACCGTTTGTTATGGTGACACTTTACCCGCAGGGACGACGCTTACAGCTTCTTCAACAGAAGATTGCGATGATACCAATAATTTGATTTTTACTTCTGCTAACTTATACACCGATGTTGACGGCGATGGTTTCGATGATGGCGCCATAATTGGAATTTGTGTCGGAGCTACGCTTCCGCTTGGAACATCAGCAACTACCTCAGGATCCGATTGCGATGATACGAATGCGTTAATTTATAGAAGCGCTACTTTATATACAGATGTAGACAATGATACCTATACCATTGGAGCAGGAAGTGTTGTTTGTTATGGTGTTAATTTACCAGCAGGAACTCGATTGACTGCTTCTACAACTGAAGACTGTGATGATACCAATGCAGCTATCTTCAGAAGTGCTACTTTGTATGATGACGTTGATGGTGACGGTTTCGATGACGGATCTGCAGTGGTTTGTTACGGTGCGTCAATACCAGCTGGAAAATCTTTAACTTCTTCCGGAAGTGATTGTGATGATCTAAATCCAGCAGTAAACCAAAGTACAGATTTATATGCAGATAATGATAACGACGGATTTGGAGCGATTACTGCCACTGCGGTTTGTGTGCCAGTAAGTTGTGCTTCTAATACTATTGCAATCAACTTTAGAGTGAATATGGCTGGGCAAACGATTACATCGGGCGGTGTTCATGTAGCGGGTAACTTCGCTTCAAACGGTTCAACCACGATTACAAGCGATTGGTCTCCAAATGCCGCAAATAGCCAGTTACGTCCGATAGGAAATGGCATCTACGAATTGACGGTGTTGTTCCCTGCTTCTTCTGCGGGTGCTAACTTAGAGTTCAAATTCCTTAGAGGAGATAATTGGTTTGATGGAAGTCAACTCAGTGAACAAAACGTACCTGGTAGTTGCAGTTCTGGAGGAAACCGAGTGATTGCAATTCCTAGCAAGTTCTTGTCATTTAATGCAGCTTATGATCAATGCCCAAGTTCATTGCAAAAGTTCTTGTGCACCGGTACTGATTGTAACGACAATGATGCGACTAAAAACACAGCATTTGATTTCTATGCCGATGCCGACGGAGATTCGTTTGGAGCGGGAGCTTTAGTTTCTGTTTGTGCGGTAAATGCAACGACGCCTCCAACAGGTTATTCTCTAAACAGCGCTGATTGTGATGATACAAACCCAGCTATCTATCAATTTGCAACTTTCTTCGTTGATGCGGACACAGATGGATATAATTTAGGTTCTGCTTCTGTTTGTTCAGGAGTTAACACCCCAGTAGGATATTCAGCTACAACGAGCGGAACGGATTGCGATGATACGAATGGAGCAATTTACAGAAGTGCAACATTATACACGGACGCAGATGGTGATACTTATACCGTAGGAACAGGAAGTATCGTTTGTTACGGTGCTACTTTACCTGCAGGTACGACCTTGACACAAACTGTTGATGAAGATTGTGATGATTTAGATCCAGCAATTTACAGAAGTGCAACATTGTACACTGATGTTGACGGCGATACTTACACCGTAGGAACAGGTAGTACCGTTTGTTACGGTGCTACTTTACCAGCAGGTACTACATTGACATCAACGGTTGATGAAGATTGTGATGATATAGATCGTGATGTTTATAGAAGTGAGACACTTTATACTGATCTTGATGGTGACACTTACACTGTAGGAACAGGAAGTACAGTTTGTTATGGTGCAACGTTACCTGCAGGAACTACCCTGGCACAATCTACTACAGAGGATTGTGATGATAGCAATGCGACCACATATAGAACAGATTATTTAGATATTGATGTTGATGCTGATGGATACAGCGGCGGCATATCAAGCAGTCTCGTTTGTTATGGAGCAACTGCTCCTACAGGTTACGTATTAGTTTCTTTAGGTGCCGATTGCGATGATACTAATCCGTTACTAACAAATAATTGTATCACCACAATATCAGTTAACCTCAAATTGTTTATAGAAGGTTACTATTTAGGTGCAGGTACGATGAATTCTGTTAAATTGAACCAAGATGGTGTTTCGCCACCAACTGAAGTTGAAGATTTGACTATTGAATTGCGTGATGCTACAACCTACGAATTGATTTATGCTGGTACTGCAACATTAGCTGTAGACGGTACAATTCAAGCTGAGGTTGATGCGGTAAGTGAAACTATTCAAGAAGAAGCGGATCTTTACTACATTGTAGTCAAGGGAACGAATTTAATTCAAACTTGGAGTGCTTTACCGCGTCAAATTATAGGAGGCACAATGGTTTACGACTTTTCAACTGCCGCTTCACAAGCGTATGGAGATAACATGATTGAAATTGAGCCAGGTGTATTTGCATTCTACTCAGGAGATACAGATCAGAATGGTAACATAGATTCTATTGATTATACTCAGTGGGAAGTTGATTACAATGAATTTGCATCTGGAGTGTTCGCAACGGATTTAGACGGAAATGGAAATGTTGACACGCTAGATTATACAATTTGGGAGATTAATTACAACAATTTTATATCTTCTAGTTCGCCAACACCTTAATTGTAAATAGTTAGTTTAGAATTTTAATAAAAAAGCCTCTTCGTTTTGAAGAGGCTTTTTTTATTCAACTAAATCGCAACCGAACAAAAACATGCTTTATTCCTTTCTTGTCTGAGTCTCGTTCGTCTATTTCCAGAATGTCTGTGAGTGACTTGAGCATCGGCGTTAGTTTTGTAAAACCATAGTTACGTGGGTCAAACTCTGGTTTTTTCTTAACGATGAGGTTCCCAACGTCACCCAAAAAAGCCCAGCCGTCATCATCACCAATCGCTTCGATGGTTGCTTCGATGAGTTCTATGGTTTGAAGATCAATTTTGTTTAGGGCTTTTTCTGCTGGTTTTTCAATTGGTTTCCTATTGTCGTTCGGCACATTAGTGATGCTTGGCTTCGGCAGTTTTTTTGGTTTCGCTCCTTCTAACACTTCGATATAAATAAATCGATCACAGGCAACGATAAATGAATTTGGGGTTTTCTTTTCTCCTAATCCGATGACTTTCATGCCAGATTCTCTCAGTCGGATGGCCAGTCGTGTAAAATCGCTGTCGCTCGAAACGATGCAGAATCCATCTACTTTGTCAGAGTAGAGCAAATCCATAGCATCGATGATCATTGCGGAATCGGAGGAATTTTTTCCTACGGTATAACTGTATTGTTGAATTGGTGTAATGGCGTGTTCTAAGAGTACACTTTTCCAACCGCCAGCGTTGGGTTTGGTCCAGTCGGCATAAATTCGTTTGGTTGTTGGAATTCCGAATTTGGCAATTTCTTCCATCATTCCTTTGACATTGCTATAAGGAACATTATCGGCGTCAATGAGGACAGCTATTTTGAGTTCTTTGGTGTTTTGTGACATTTCTTTTTGAGTTGCTGAGGTTCTGAGTTGCTGAGTTGCTGAGGTCGCTTTTCAAAAGGGTGTAGCCTTTATACCTGAGAAACTTATTGCCTTAGAGCCTAAAGATTTGAATTCAAAGATACGGAGTTTATTCTTAGTGGCGATTTTTAGCCCCGATAGAAGGGAAAATCCTTTTGTGTTTTGATAAAAGCCCCTCGACTGCGCTTGGGGTGACAAAAAACACAAAAGATTGGAATGATAGCGGGAAATAGCTCCTAAAAATAAATGGAATTATAGCCGTAATATCTGTCGGAAATATTTAATTTTGCGCCATCTAAAAAAATCGATTTTATATTGAATATTATGGTGAAAGATTTATTTGAAAGAATCCAAAATAATAAAGGTCCATTAGGGAAATGGGCGTCACAAGCAGAAGGTTATTACGTGTTTCCAAAGTTGGAAGGTGAATTGGGACCGAGGATGCAGTTTAAAGGAAAGAACATTTTGAACTGGAGTTTGAACGATTATTTGGGATTGGCCAATCATCCAGAAGTGAGAAAGGCCGATACTGATGCGGCGATTCAATACGGCGCGGCATATCCGATGGGTGCTCGTATGATGAGTGGTCATACCGATGCGCACGAGCAATTGGAAAACGAGTTGGCTGCTTTTGTGATGAAAGAATCTGCTTATTTATTGAACTTCGGCTATCAAGGAATCATGTCGACGATTGATGCATTGGTAACTAAGAATGATATCATTGTGTACGATGTTGATGCCCACGCATGTATTATTGACGGCGTTCGTTTGCATATGGGAAAACGTTTTACGTATCGACATAACGATATAGAAAGCATGGAGAAAAACCTGCAACGTGCTACCAAAATGGCTTTAGAAACTGGTGGTGGAATTTTATTCATTACCGAAGGAGTTTTCGGAATGCGAGGGCAACAAGGCAAATTGAAAGAGATTGTCGCGCTGAAAGAAAAGTATAATTTTCGTTTATTGGTAGATGATGCGCACGGTTTTGGGACTTTAGGAAAAACAGGTGCTGGAGCAGGAGAGGAGCAAGGAGTTCAGGATCAGATTGATGTCTATTTTTCAACGTTTGCCAAATCGATGGCGAGTATCGGAGCCTTCATTGCCGCTGATAAAGATGTGATTGATTATCTAAAATATAATTTACGTTCACAGATGTTTGCCAAAGCATTGCCGATGATTCAAACGGTTGGTGCTTTAAAACGATTGGAATTGCTACGCAATCACCCAGAATTGAAAGACAAATTGTGGGAGAATGTCAATGCATTACAAAACGGATTGCGTTCTAGAAATTTCAATATTGGCGATACCAATACCTGCGTTACCCCAGTTTATTTAGAAGGAAGTGTGCCAGAAGCGATGGTGATGGTGAATGATTTAAGAGAGAATTTTGGTATTTTCTTATCTATTGTAATTTATCCTGTGATTCCAAAAGGAATTATTTTATTGCGTATGATTCCAACTTCTTCACACACATTAGGTGATGTGGAAGAAACATTGACTGCTTTTGAAGTGATTCGCGAGAAATTAGTGAATGGCACGTATAAAGAAATCGCTGACAGAACTACGATAGACGTGAGTTAATTGACAATTATCACCCGAGGCTTTAGCCGACCTGAGCGAAGCTAATTAATAATTAATAATGAAAACTACTTCAGTAATGAGGTGGTTTTTTTAATATAACTAAGATGAAAAATATTCTTTTTTTTGGATTGCTACTTTTCATTTCTTGTAAAAAGGAGATGAATGCGGAAGATTTTAAAATTGAAAAACCTGTAAATCCGTTTTCTGAAATTTGCTATCAAAGCGTTCATGGGAAAGATACGGTTTCGATGACCTTGATTATCAAAGGAGATAAACTTCAATACGGCAATTTGTCCTATAATTATTTTGAAAAAGATGACAACGAAGGTACATTGGTGGGTGCTTTCCGTGGCGACACGCTCAAAGCGAAATACAGTTTCCAGTCAGAAGGGACAATGTCTGTTCGTGAAGTTATTTTTTTGAAGCAAGGAAAAAATTATCTTGAAGGATATGGTCCAGTTCAAGAAGATCAAGACGGCAAAGTTGTATTTAAAGACTACAAAGAAATCAAATTTGATTCCTCCTTTCCCTTATTGGAATTGCCCTGCAAGAATTAATTATAACTCTTTTCGATAGGTTCTTCTTCTTCTTGTCACTTTCGAATCGAAGTTTTTCCATAGGTTATGGATGGCGTGGTTTTCCTCCAGCTCAGGAGTTCTGATGCAACGAAGAATTCCTTTTTCCGTAAATGTTCGGTAATACTCATCAAAAATTATAGCAGTCACGCCTTTGCTTTGGTATTCTGGCAAAATTCCAATCAAGTAAAACGCAACTTCTTTGCTGTAATTTCTTGCTTTAAGCATATGATACCAGCCGAATGGGAATAGTTTTCCTTTGGCTTTTTGAAGGGCTTCGGAGAACGATGGCATGACAATACTAAAGGCGACCATGTTGTCATCTTTGTCCATGACAAATTTGATGTATTCCGGATTGATGAATGGAATATACTTCTTTTTGAAGTATTCTTTTTGAATGTCTGTTATCGCAACGAATGAAGTTAGATTGGCATAGCTGGCATTGAATAAATCGAACATCTTATCTACATAAGGCATAATATCTTTCGTCTTTGTAAATCGAACCGCTGTAAGTTGGTATCTTTTTTTAACCAATTCCTGCGCTTTGACAAATGCTTCTGGCTTAACATTAGCAAACGAAAAACTACTTTCGATATATTCCTTTTCTTTTACATATCCCAATTGTTCCAGATGCTTGGCATAATAAGGATAATTATACCAAGTGATCATCGAGCCAATAAAATCAAAGCCTTCGGTTAATACGCCTACTTTGTCTAGATTAGAAAAGCCAATGGGTCCTTCAACATATTCGAGATTATTTTTTTTACCGATTTCGTAGACTTTTTCTAATAATGCTTTGGTGACTTCGATATCGTCAATCACGTCCCACCATCCAAAGCGGACTTTCTTTTTTTGCTGGTTGTTGACTTCATTCCAATTGATAATTACGGCAATGCGCCCAGCTATTTTTTCGTTTTTGTACGCGAGAAATAAATGTGCTTCTGCCGATTCAAATGCGGGGTTCTTCGTCGCGTCGAAGCTTTCCATTTCTTCTTTGATCAATGGTGGTACCCAATACGGATGATCTTGATAAATCGAAAAAGGGAAAGTTACATAAGTCTTTAGCTGTGCGGGTGTTGTTACCTCTTGAACAATAATCATCTTTTATTTGGGTTTTTCGTCTTCAACAGCGTCAAGGCGTTTTTTTGATTTTTCTTTTTTCTTATCTTTTAACTTATCGCTTTTCTTGTCCAATTTACTGCGCTTGTCTTCTTTTGGAATTCGCAGGAAGATATCTTCATAATTGGCATCAAAACGCCACGAAGCACCAATACCACCAAAAATTATACTCGGATCACCTTTAAAGTTACGGCCAATAGAGGCGTCTATTTGTAAATTTTGTTTTAATAAATAGGCTGCTCCAACTCGAATGAAATTGTCTCTGTAGTAATTATCATTTAATCCTTGTATCTCGAAAAACCCGGAAACCCTTGAATTGAATCCACGTGTCATTGTTAATACGTAATCTAGAGACATGGTTTGTGATGGAAACTTGTCGACAATAATATTCGTAAGAAAAGTATATCTCCCAAATTGATTTTGGGTAAGAATCATTCCTTTTAAACTAAAACTATTGTCTTTCGGAATATCAAAACGTCGGAATTTATCTCTTGCCAAATTTAAATTGACACCACCATAGAGTGCCACGGCAGGAATAAATTGTCTCCAGTTAAACTGATGATTTGCTTTCCAGCTATAGAGATTCGGTTTTTTTTCATAATTTCTTTCCGGATCATACACAAGATATTTTGCACCCAATGTTGCTTTTTTTAAGCCACTTTCTTTTGTGTCAAAAAAAGGTAAAGACCTTGTTTCGTTCAGATATTCGAGATTTGCTAAAACCTCAAATTGTTCGAAGAAGACGCCATATCGCAAGGTCAGATCGCTATTCCAAATTTCGCCCTCATATTTGGCATTCTCATCTGTTTCTTTGTTATAGTTCACACCCATTTCAGCTTGAATAATCGTTTTTCCGACAGAAAATGCTGCCATAGATTTCCCAGGACGGTTTGAGTTGATGACATCGGTAAACTGAGCAAAAATTGAATTAAATGAAAATACGAGAAGTAAATAAGTTAAAAGCCTAGTTTTGAACATATAAATTTTATTTTATGTCTGAAATCTTATTCTTCAAATGTACTATAATTTATTATTTATTTAAGAAACCATTTTTATTTTTGAACGGATGATTTATTAGCTTTGTCCAAATTTATTTGACTATGGAAATGGCTTCTTTTAGTGGAATTCTAAAAACAATATTCTACATCTTGGCATTCTATTATATTTTCAAATTTCTTGCTCGATTGTTTTTGCCCATCATGGTTAAAAAGGTGGTCGAGAAAGCAGGTGAAAATTTTCAACGCCAGTATCAGTCCAATTACAATTCGAATTCAAATCAACCGCAAGACGAGTTTGTTAATACAACTTCAAAATCAAACAAGTCCCGCGAAACTAAGAAAGTCGGCGAGTATATCGATTATGAGGAATTAGATTAAATTGAATTTCCTTTTCAGTATTTCGTTTACAGTTTTTAACTATTTTTGGCTGATATAATGTAAACGAATTAGCGCAATGGCGCACTTCTTATTATGAATCTACTCAATAAATTTTATATCCACGCTGCAATTGTCGTTGGATTCATGCTAGTTTCTTGTATTTATTTTTACCCTGTACTTCAAGGGAAAAAGATTTTTCAATCTGATATTGTTCAGTACACTGGCATGGCCAAAGAGCAAAATGATTTTCGAGCTTTGAATAATGCAGAGCCTTATTGGACCAATTCAGCGTTTGGTGGCATGCCAACGTACCAGCTTGGTGCTAATTATCCGCATGAATACATCAGTAAATTAGATCATGTTTTGCGATTTTTACCGCGTCCGGCAGATTATTTATTTCTCTATTTCATAGGATTCTATGTCTTACTTCTTGTGCTAAAGATTGATCCGTTACAAGCTTTTTTTGGCGCATTAGCATTCGGATTTTCTACTTATTTGATTATCATTCTCGGTGTTGGACATAATGCAAAAGCACACGCGATTGCTTACATGCCCCTGGTTGTCGCTGGCGTATTGCTGGTTTATAGAAAGCGTTTTGTTCTCGGGGGTATTGTTACCATGCTGGCAGCGGCACTAGAGATCAATGCGAATCACTTTCAAATGACGTATTATTTGTTGTTGTTACTTCTTGTGATTTCGTGTTTTTATTTCTTTCAATTTATAAAGGAAAAGGCGTATCTGACTATCGCTAAAGTACTTGGGGTGTTTGTGATTGCGGGAATACTTGCGATTGGCTCTAATGCTACAAATTTGTTAGCCACTTCGGAGTATGCTAAATATAGTACACGTGATAAAAGTGAATTGAATTTTAACGCCGATGGAACTAAAAATGTGACCAAGAACGCCATGTCAAATGACTACATAACAGAATATAGTTACGGAATTTTGGAAAGTCTAAATCTATTGGCTCCTCGAATTTTTGGAGGTTCAAATAGCGAGAATGTGGGAACTGATGGGGCAATGTATGAGTTTATCTTAAGTCAAAATGTTCCGGAAGCGCAAGCCAAAGATTTTGTGTCCGCCATGCCTACCTATTGGGGAGATCAACCTATTGTTGCTGCGCCGGCTTATATCGGATCAGTGGTTTTCTTTCTGTGCATTATAGCGCTTTTTGTAGTTAAAAGACGAATAAAATATGCCTTCCTGATTGGAGCAATATTGTCGTTATTGCTATCATGGGGAAAAAATTTCCCGGCTTTGACGGATTTCTGTATCGATTATGTTCCGATGTATAATAAATTTAGAGCGGTTTCTTCAATTCAAGTAATTTTAGAATTGTGCGCACCAGTTTTGGCTATTTTGGGACTGCACTATTTTTTCAAAGCAGAAAAAGACATACAATGGAAAGTATTGTGCAAATCGAGTGCAATCGGTTTGGGAATTTTGGCTTTGTTATTTGTATTTAAAGGTTCATTTGACTTCTCAGGTGGTTCAGATTCGTATTTTAGAGAAAGCTACGGACCTCAATTTGTAGAAGCCTTGAAGTCGGACCGGAAATCCATGTTTTTAGCAGATTTATTGCGATCTGGATTTTTTATTTTGGTTGTTTCTGTTTTGTTTTGGATGCATTCAAAAGATCGTTTGGCAAAAAACACAACGATTATACTAGTTGGTACCTTAATGGTATTTGATCTTTTCTTCATCGATAAGAATTATGTTAGCAGTAGTGATTTTGTAAGTGCACGTGAAGTAGATGTTCCGTTTGAATCAAGCGAAGCAGACGACATGATATTGCAAGATACAGCGAATTATAGGGTATTTGAAGTCGACGGAAATATGTCGAGTGCACGAGCTTCCTATTTTCACAAATCAATCGGAGGCTATCATGCCGCAAAACCAAGGCGCATGCAGCAGTTGTTTGACTATCAAATTGCAAAAAACAATATGGAAGTTTTGAACATGCTGAACGTAAAGTATGTGCTCCAAACGGATAAAGAAGGCAAACAAATTCCAACTTTAAATCCGGAACATAATGGCAATGCATGGTTTGTTCAAAAAGTAAAATTTGTTCAGAACCCTGATAGTGAAATGAAATCATTAAATAGCATCCCTACCAAAGTTGTGGCAGTAATCAATAAAAAAGAGTTTGGGACTTTGCAACTAAAAACGGATTTTGTCAAAGACACTTTGGCGCAAATAGTGCTGCAGAAATACCAATCGAATGCACTAAAGTACATTTCAAATAATGCACATGACGGCTTAGCGGTTTTTTCCGAAATGTATTATGCAGATGGTTGGAATGCTTATTTAGATGGTGTTAAAGTACCTCATTTTAGAGCTGACTATGTTTTGAGAGCCATGCAGATTCCGCCAGGAAAGCACACCATTGAATTTAAATTTGAACCTGAAATAGTAAAAACAGGAAGTACAATCGCCTTGGCAAGTTCCGTAGGGATAGTTCTATTGATTGTAGGTGGTTTGTACTATGAGAGAAGGAAATTGTGGTACAATAACAAGGAGTAAATTGTCGTAAAAGTTCAATTATTTACGAATTAAATCCTATGAAGAAGGTCTTAATCATTGCGTATTATTTCCCACCGGCTGGAGGGCCAGGAGTACAACGATGGTTAAAATTTGTGAAGTATTTACCAGATTTTGGTATTCAGCCAATCGTATATGTTCCGGAAAATCCATCTTATCCAATTATTGATGAGGATTTGCTTCGAGAGGTTTCTGACAACGTTACAGTGCTTAAGAAACCAATCATTGAACCCTATGGATTAGCCTCTTTTTTTTCGAAAAATAAAACAAAAAAGATAAGTTCTGGCATTATTCCGAGTACAGAAAAGCAATCAAGACTTGAAAAATTACTACTATGGATTCGTGGTAATTTATTTATTCCGGACGCGAGAGTTCTTTGGGTCAAACCATCGGTAGCCTATTTGAAACAGTATATTGTTGATAACGAAATTGACATTATAATCACTACTGGTCCGCCACATAGTCTACATTTAATCGGCCTAAAGTTAAGACAACAATTGCCAATTCGATGGATTGCTGATTTTCGCGACCCATGGATCACCATTGGATATCATCATCAACTAAAACTAAGTGCTTCTTCTTTGAGAAAACATGAGGCGCTTGAGTTGAAAGTTCTAAATACAGCCGATGAGCTGTTGGTTACTAGCAAGAGCACAAGGTTGGAGTTTATTAGAAAAACAACAAAACCTATTTCCGTAATAACAAATGGGTATGATGTAGAACAAGTACCGAAACAAATTCTAGATGAGAAGTTTAGTCTTGCTCATATCGGATCTTTGCTTTCTGAGAGAAATCCGATCATCTTGTGGCAATGTTTAGCAGAATTGGTTCAAGAAAATCCGAGTTTTGCCGCACATTTAGAACTGAAATTAATCGGAACGATAAGCAACGACGTCATTGAAGCCATCAAGAGTTATGACCTCGAGAATTTCTTGATTCTAATCGGTTATGTTTCGCATCAAGAAGCATTAATTCAGCAACGGAAATCACAGTTATTACTATTGATTGAGATTAATTCAACAAACACGATTAGTATTATTCCTGGAAAATTATTTGAATATATGGCTTCAGGTAGACCAATTCTAGCTATTGGCCCATTAGGGTCCGATTTTTCAGAGATTATTGCGGAAACGAATACAGGTGTATTTTTTGACTATTCCCAAAAAGATGCGCTAAAGACTTCAATCCTAAGTTTCTATCAGTCCTTTTTAGAAGGAAAACTAGGTGTCAACGCTGTTGGTTTGGAAGCTTATTCTAGGCGAAAATTGACCGAAAAATTATCGGAGGTAATTTACAATGCTAACAATCAAAATCCAAAGCTCTAGACCTATGGGAATTGTAATGCATCAATCAATAAAAAATACGGTCATTACCTATTTGGGTTTTGGAATTGGTGCGATCAATGCGTTGTTTTTATACACCAACTTCTTAGGAAAAACGCACTACGGAATGGTGGCGTTTTTACTTTCAGCTGCCAATATTATGATGCCATTAATGGCGTTCGGGGTTCACAATACATTAATTAGATATTATTCAAAATGCACCACAGAAGATGAGCGTCAAAAGTTCTTGAGTTTTATGTTGTGGATGCCATTATTGTTGATAGTACCGATTACTTCGATTACTTATTTTTTCTACGACCAGATTGCTTTTTTTATTCTACAAAAAAATCCTACCGTAAAGCCCTTTCTTTGGCTCGTCCCAATTATTGGAATTTGCATGGGTTATTTTGAGGTATATTATGCTTGGGTAAAAGTGCATATGCAATCTGTTTTTGGCAACTTCATCAGCGAGGTTTTAGTGCGAATCGTGGTATTATTGATGCTGTTTGCAGTGCATTTGAATTGGCTGACTAAAGATGGATTTATATACGGATTGGTATTTGCCTATTTTCTTCAGTTTATGGCGATGAAAACTTATGCGCTCTACGTAAAAATGCCAGTTTTTTCTTTTTCAATTCCACATAATTTTAAAGAGATTTTTGGATATTCATTTTTCATCATACTTTCAGGAAGCGTCGCCGTTCTCTTATTGGATTTTGATAAAGTGATGATTCCTGCCTATGAAAACATCGGGAGCAACGCATTGTATTCTGTCGCTATTTTTATTGCAACTGTAATTGCCGTTCCAAGTAGGGCGATGTTGCAAATCATTTATCCGATTACGGCCAAGTTGATTTCTGAAAATAAGCACGAAGAATTGCAAGATTTGTATCAGAAAAGTGCCATTAATTTGCAGGTTTTTGGTGGTTTTGTTATGTTGGGCGTTTTCTTAAATATTAAAGAAATTTATCAATTGATCCCTCAGGAATATAGTGGTGGGATTTTGGTAGTTTTTCTTATTGGTTTATCTAAGTTTTACGATGTCATTTTGGGCAATAATAATGCGATTATTCTCAATACAAAGTATTATAGATGGGTACTATTCTTCGGTCTTTTATTGGTGTTTTTAATCATTGTATTAAATATGATTTTTATTCCACTTTACGGAATTGACGGCGCTGCATTGGCGACAATCATTTCTGTGTTTATCTATAATTCGATAAAGCTCTGGTTTGTTGTGAAGAAGATGGATTTGTTTCCATTTACTAAGAAGACAGTACAATCTTTGGGGATCATTATCGTTGTATTTGTCCTGTTCTATTTTTGGGATTTTCACTTTCATCCTATTGTCAATATTCTTTTGAAGTCGACATTGATCAGTGTGGTATACATTTATCTTAATTATTCGTGGACGATTTCGCTCGAAATTAATGATGTGATCCAATCATCCCTAAAGAAACTGGGAGTTATTTTAAGAAAGAGATCATAAAAAAATCCCGCAAGTACACTTAGTACTTGCGGGATTCAACCAAAACAAACCCAATTTTATTTACTTAACCCATTTTTTCGAAAATAAGTAAGAAGTGTACGCTTCCTATTCATATTCGTTTTTTGTGGAGCAATAACCGTACCGAACATGATTTACTTTGACGAAACTAAAAGTATTTATTAACTGACCCTGCTAATCATATATGGTCTTCATGCCTCCAATTTGAGATAAGTCAAACTCGTTACAGTTGAGATAATTCAAGCAAAAATGGCGTCTTAGTATTATTTAAAGAACTGTATATCAAATATTTGTAAAGTTTTTGTAAAATCTGTTGTGTGCCGATTAGTAATTTTTATAAACCTACGTTCATTAGAAGCATTTTTGTATTTTTGAAAAAATTTTAGAAAACGATGAAGAAGCTGATTACTAGTTTTTTACTTTTAATGTCTGTTTTTGCGATCTCGCAAACCATGCCAACAAAACTCAACGATCAAAGGCGGTTCTTTTCCGATAGCAGGTTGTTTTATTCATGGAATCAAGAAAAAGATGCCTATGATTTGAAAGATACAGAATATGAAACTTCTGTTATAGACATTCGTGAAATCAATACTAAGAATAGTGGCTATATTGTGATAGCGCTTACAGATGACGGAAAAACCCGACTATACCACGGTTCAATTGTAAACTATTCTGTGGATGAGGATGGTATTTCTACTTGGATTTTAAGATCTAAAAGTGCACGAGGAAAATTGTCGTTGGATCATAAAAAGAAAAAAATAACTTATTCATTTGAGAGCAACGAAACACGTTATGTGAAAATATTTGTTTTCAACTTATTCTTTGAAGGAGACCAAATCGACGTTCCAGACTAATCTTTATAATTTTAACTTTAGGTACTTTCCGGTAATAGACAATTTGTTTTTTACTAGTTCTTCGGGAGTTCCAACGCCCAATAATTGCCCGCCATTTTCCCCGCCTTCAGGACCTAAATCTATGATGTAGTCAGCGCATTTGATGAGGTCAAGATTATGCTCTATTACGATAATGGAATGACCGTTTTCCAATAAAGCCTCGAAAGAAGCTAACAATTTTTTGATATCGTGAAAATGCAAACCTGTCGTAGGTTCATCGAATATAAAAAGTGCTTTTTCTTTTGTATTTCCTTTTACAAGAAATGTTGCCAATTTGATTCGCTGTGCTTCACCGCCTGAAAGAGTTGACGAAGATTGCCCCAATTGAACGTATCCTAATCCAACATCTTGCAGTGGTTGCAGCTTTTGTACAATTTTTGTTTGTTTTGTCTCTTTAAAGAAAGCTATCGCATCGTCGATAGTCATCGTAAGGATATTATCAATGTTTTTTCCTTCGAAATGCACTTCGAGAATTTCTTTTTTGAAACGCTTGCCACTACAAGTTTCGCAAGGTAAATGCACATCCGCCATAAAAACCATCTCGACATTTATTGAACCTTCTCCGCTACAAGTTTCGCATCGGCCACCATCTACATTAAAAGAGAAGTGTTTGGGCAAATAACCCCGAATTTTTGATAATTTTTCTTTCGAAAACAAGTCCCTTATATCGTCGTATGCTTTAATATACGTGACTGGATTAGAACGAGAACTTCTTCCAATTGGATTTTGATCGATATATTCTATATGACGAATTTTATGATAGTAGCCTTGCATATCACTAAACTGACCGGCTTTTTCTCCAACTCCGTCCAATTTCTTCTGCATAGCAGGGTATAGAATTTTCTTCACTAAGGTGCTTTTTCCGCTTCCGGAAACGCCAGTGATGACTGTTAGTACTTCGAGAGGAAATTTAACATCGATATTTTGTAAGTTATTCTCACGAGCACCCAATATTTCAATATAGTTCGCCCATTTTCGTCTTGTTTTAGGCACAGTAATTTCTAATGCGCCGCTCAAATAATTGGCAGTTAGCGAATTGGCTTTTAATATTTCTTGAAATGTACCTTGCGCCACTAGTTCTCCACCGTAAGTCCCCGCTTCTGGACCAATATCGATGATCATGTCGGCGGCTTTCATGATATCTTCATCATGTTCGACTACGATGACTGTATTTCCGAGGTCACGTAAGGATAGCAAAACATTGATTAATCTTTCCGTGTCTTTAGGATGTAATCCGATACTTGGTTCATCTAAAATATACATCGAACCCACTAAACTGCTTCCTAATGAAGTGGCGAGATTAATTCGTTGCGATTCACCGCCAGAAAGGGTAGAAGAATTCCGGTTTAGTGTTAGGTAATCCAAGCCAACATCCACCAAGAAATTAAGCCGGTTATTGATTTCAATTAAAAGTCGTTTTGCTACTTTTTGATCAAATTCGCTAAGCTTTATTTCTTTAAAGAAAGTGACCAAATTCCTAATAGGTAAATCAACCAAATCCGAAATTGTTTTGCCTTCAATTTTAACGTATGAAGCTTCAATACGAAGGCGTTTCCCTTTGCAGGAGTGACATTTGGTTTTGCCACGATAACGAGACAACATGACTCTGTTTTGAATCTTGTAGTTCTTTTCCTCGAGTTCTTTAAAGAAATCATTTAACCCTTGAAAATATTCATTTCCTTTCCAAACTAGTTCTTTTTGCTCGTCAGACAGCTGATAAAAAGGCTTGTGAATCGGGAAGTCGAATTTATAGGCGTTATTGACTAATTCATCTCTATACCAACTCATGCTCTCGCCACGCCAGGGGAAAATAGCATTTTCATATACAGATAAGGCTGTGTTTGGAACCACTAATTCGGCATCAATTCCAATGATGTTTCCATAGCCTTCACAAACAGGACAAGCTCCGTATGGATTGTTGAAACTGAATAAATGGACATTTGGCTCCAAAAATGAAATACCATCTAATTCAAAATTGTTACTGAACTCAAACCTCTTTTGCTTATCTAATTCTTGCAAGTAACAAATGCCTTTACCTTCAAAGAAAGCCGTTTGAACAGCATCCGAAAGGCGATTATAAAATTCTTCTTCTTCTTTTACTATAATTCGATCTATAACTAGGAGAATTTCTTTTTGTTTTTTTGAGTTGTTACTAAATAGTGTTATTGGCAACTCATCCAATCGTACAATTTCATTACCAACAACAATTCTAGAAAAGCCTTGTTGTAATAGTGCTTTGAGCTTATCTTCTAATTTTCTGCCTTCCTCTAAATGAATGGGAGCAAGAAGTAGCCATTTGCTATCTATTTCAATAGTTTTGACAGTATTGATGACGTCAGTAACGGTATTTTTTTTTACCTCGAGGTTAGAAATAGGAGAATACGTTTTTCCGATTCTCGCATACAATAATTTTAGGTAATCGTAGATTTCAGTTGAAGTTCCAACCGTCGATCTTGCATTAGTAGTATTTACTTTTTGTTCAATTGCTATGGCTGGGGCGATACCTTTTATATATTCCACTTTTGGTTTATCTAATCTTCCTAAGAACTGACGTGCATAAGATGATAGACTCTCCACATAACGGCGTTGGCCTTCAGCATATAAAGTATCAAATGCTAGAGAGGATTTTCCGGATCCTGATAGGCCGGTAATTACAACAAGCTTATTTCGCGGAATAGCAACGTCAAGATTTTTTAGATTATGGACTTGAGCTCCTTTTATGATGATGTTTTTCTTCGGTTCCAGAGTAGAAATATCTCCTGTAATCATTATTGTTTTAAATTTTATACAAATGTAATTAATTCTATTTTGAGAAAGGGCAAAAGATGTTAAGCATGCTAAACAATTGTAGAATCGATATTTTCCATATTTTCATTTATTTACATAATTATTTATTGAATATGTATAAATGGTTGCATGGCATTAGATTAATGGTATTTCTATAAGAAACATCATAGTCCTAACGAGTCAATTACCTTTACATTGCCCCTACAAAATCAATTTGTGATATTTTTTACTCCTCCTGAAAAATCTTTGAAATGCTAGCTATATAAATAGGTTTGAGCATTTTTTTGTCTTTTTTTTTTGTATAGTTTTTATATAGTTGCTTTTAAAAGAAACATGAATATATTTTTGCTAGATTTACGTAAACAATTAAATTTTAATTATTATGAAAAAAATTACTCTTTTTATTTTCCTTTTGACTTTTTCACTAGGATATTCGCAAGATCTTCTATTAGGTTTTGAATCTGCTGAAAGCGGTGGTATTAATGGAGATCCTTTTGGGAATGGACCAGCTCCAACTGTAGAAGCTGGAACTGGAAGTAACACATCTCAAGTGCTTAAGATAGTTGGAAACCCTACGGGTGAGCCATGGCAAGGAATAAATTTGAATTTAACATCTCTTGTTAATTTGACAGCTACCCAAACTATGACTATGGATGTGTTTTCGGATGCGCCAATTACATTTTTAGTTAAAGTTACTGGTGGTGTTGGTGGACCTGCTATAGTTGCTGCTCCTGTAACGCATACTGGAGGAAGTACATGGCAAACACTTTCGTTTACTTTTGATACTTCATTAGACGGTCAAGCAGCACCAGCTACTGGTGTTTATAGTGGTTTTGTTATACACACCTACTGGGTTGCTGGTGAAACTTCATTTTTTCCTAATGGAACCGCCATTCCAAGACCAGATAGAACTTTTTACGTAGACAACATTAAAGGTCCTCTAGGTACTCCACCAGTTGATGCAGCTCCAACAACTGCTGCTCCACCACAACCAAACAGACCAGCCGCTGATGTAAAGTCAATTTTTTGTGATACCTACGCTCCTGTTTCTGTGATTGGTTACTCAGGTGGTGATGATAATACGTATAATACGTCTTGGTGTCCAGCTGCAACTAGTTTAGTACTAATTGAAGGTAATAATACTAATAAAATAGTTGGTTTGGGATGTGAAGGAATTGCCTTTTTGGATGGTAGATTTAATGCTACTGGTTTTACTTTCTTTCATATGGATATTTGGACAGATACGCCTACTCAAGATAAAAGTTTTAATTTTAAATTTTCAAATTGGAGTGGTACTGCTGGTGAAACAAATGCTTTTGAATATTCTGCAACCAATGCGAACATTTTACCAAGCGTAAATCAAGGGACTTGGATTTCTATAGACCTACCATTTTCTGCTTTTAATCCTATTGGCGGATCTGATAATACTGATTTTACTCAATTTGTAATTACTTCTGATTTAGGAACTGTATATTATGATAACTTGTATTTGCACAAAAATACTTTGGCAACTTCAAGTTTTGTTGCTGCTAAAATTAAAATGTATCCTAATCCAGCGACTACTAACTTCACAATTGAAGCGCCAGAAAATGTTGAACAGGTTTCTGTCTTCAATATGATCGGGCAAGAAGTTATTACATCAACACCTAATAACAAAACTGTAACTGTAGATGTATCTAGTCTTCAAGTTGGTGTTTATGTTGTAAGAACGTCTATTAATGGAAATGTTGCTTCAACCAGATTCATAAAAGAATAATTATTTAGCTTTATAGAAAAAGACTGTCTCTAGAGACGGTCTTTTTTTTTATCATTTTTTTAAAAAAAAGTATAGGTTTTTCAATTTCAAATGAAATTATATGTCGAACATATGACACTTTATTATTATATTTCGCTGTGCTTAAGAAAACTCACTCATAAAATGAAACAATTTAGAATAAGATTTGTTTTTTTTAAATTACTGTTTTTCGTTACAACCTTTTGCATTGGTCAAGATCTACCGCCAATTGTAAAATACAACTCTGTTATTTACGGTGCAGGTAATCAAAATTGGATGATTTCGCAGGACAAAAGTCAATTTATATATTTCGCCAATAATGAAGGATTACTTGAATTTAATGGGTCCAGTTGGAGTTTATATCACTCACCTAACGAATCAATCATAAGATCGGTAAAAGTAATTGGAGACAAAATATTTACAGGTTGTTACATGGAGTTTGGTTTTTGGAGCAAAAAAAGCGACGGCCAGTTGCAATATACATCCTTGAGTAATAAAATTAAATCCAAAATCTTAGATGACGAGCAATTTTGGAATATTTTGGATTATGATAAATGGGTGATTTTTCAATCTTTGAATCGGATGTATATTTATGATACTAAAGCAAAAAAGTTTTCAATCATTACGCCGAAAAATGATATTTTAAAATCTTTTGGTGTTGCGAATTCCATTTACTTTCAAACTTTAAACGGTGGTCTTTTTGAAATAGAAAACAGGAAAAGTAAGTTGGTTTCTAACCATCCTGTTTTACAAAATAATAAAATAGTAAATATATTCTCTACCAATGATGGATTGCTTATTCAGACGCAATCAATTGGTTTCTTTCAATTAATATCTGGAACGCTGACAAAATTCAATACTGAGGCGGATGCTATTCTGTCGCAAAGTAATATATACAGTAGTCAGCGTTTATCCGATGGTAGTTTCGCGATCGGAACGATTTCAAATGGACTTTTTGTGCTGTCCAACGAGGGGAAAATTAAGTACAATATAGACCAGAACCATGGACTTAGCAATAATACGGTTTTGTCTTTGTTTGAAGACAATGACAAGAATCTGTGGATTGGATTAGACAACGGAATTAATTGCCTTAATCTGCAAACCCCAGTGAAGTGCTATTCCGATAATACAGGAATATTAGGAACCGTTTACGCTTCGATTTTGTTTCAAAACAAATTGTATATAGGAACAAACCAAGGACTCTTCTACAGAGATTTTCAAAGTAGTGGGGGTTTCAAATTTATTAGTGGCACAAAAGGTCAAGTATGGTCATTGTCTGTGCACGATGGTGTTCTCTTTTGCGGCCATGATTCAGGTACTTTCACAATTGCTTCCGGTACAGCTAAGTGCATTTTTTCTCAGTCAGGAACATGGAAGCTTAGTACTTTACCGCACTATAAAGACAAATTGCTACAAGGTAATTATTATGGACTTTCGATTTTGGAAAAGGTAAACAACCAATGGGTTTTCAAAAATAAAATACAAGGCTTTAATTATTCCGCCAAATATTTTGAGTTAAGCAAATCGAATGAATTGTATGTGAGTCATGAATATAAAGGAGTATTTAGATTGAAAGTTGATGCTGCTTTTTCAAAGGTGGAGCGTAATTATATTTATGCAACTCCAACAAAAGGAAAAAATGCGTGCTTAGCAAAATATAATGACGATATCTACTATGCCTATAAAGCTGGGATTTTTAAGCTTAATTCAAATTCTAAAAAGTTTGAGAAAGATCTGGCCTTAAGTAAGATTTTTGAAAATGATGAATATACTTCTGGCAGAATGTTGGTGGACTCTTCAAATAAGATTTGGCTTTTTTCAAAGAATTATATCTACTACTTCAGTTTAAGCAAACTAAGTTCTGAATTGAAGCAAAATTCTATTCCGATACCGTCAGTACTGACCAATTCACAGCTTGGTTATGAGAACATTTCACAAGTCGGAAATTCGATGTATTTGGTTGGCACCACCGATGGTTATTACACTATTAATCTAAATGATCTGAGTTTTAAGAGCTATTCTGTTTCTATTTCGAACATCAGTGTTAATCGTTTAAATGAGAAAGGAAGAAGTTGTTCCATATCAGAAAATGGGGCGTTTAAATCATCTGAAAACAATGTAGCGTTTAGTTTTACAGTTCCAGAATACAACAAATATATTGCGACAGAATACCAATACCTCTTAAAAGGTTTTCAGGAGGATTGGAGTGAATGGAGCTTAAAGTCAACAGTGAATTTCAAAAATTTGTCTCCAGGCGAGTATACCTTTAAAGTACGTGCTAAATTAGCGAATTCACCCGCTGAGAAAATTGCAACTTACACTTTTAGGATTTCAAAACCATGGTATGCTACCAATTTGGCTTTGTTTATTTATCTCGTTGTCATCTTAATTCTATTCAATTTTATTCACAAATCCTATAAGGGTTACTATCAAAAGCAAAAGGAGAAGTTAATAGAAGAGAATAATCTTTTGCTCGAAATTAAAGAATTAGAAAATGAACAGCAATTAATGAAATTGCGAAATGAGCAGCTTTCGGAAGTTGTTGACAGCAAAAACAGAGAATTAGCGGTCTCAACCATGAGTCTAATCAATAAGAATGAGCTACTTACAGTGATAAAGGAAGATCTTAAGAAGACTTCAACGGATGATAACAGAAGCGTTAAGTCACTAATTATGAGCATCACAAAGAATATTTCCGAAGAAGACAGTTGGAAAGTATTCAAAGAGGCATTCGACAGTACTGATAAAGATTTTCTAAAGAAAGTAAAATTGGCTCACGGTTCATTAACGCCAAATGATTTGCGACTTTGCGCTTACCTTAGACTTAATCTTTCTTCCAAAGAAATAGCTCCATTGTTGAACATTTCAGTAAGAAGTGTAGAAATAAAACGATATCGATTACGTAAGAAAATGGAGTTAGCGCACGAAAAAGGACTGGTTGAGTATATTTTGTCTATCTAAAGAACAGTATGCAGGTGTATTATTAACTATACATTACCTATACCATTTTGTTTTCTAGCTTTCGGGTTTTACAGAAATTTGTGCTCCCTTTTCATGTTTATCACGCATGAATATTGAATTTTAAGCGATGTTCAATTTACGTAATTATTGTATAGTTTCTTTAAATCCTATTTCGTTTTTTTTGAATTATAAATCTTGTAGGTTTATAAATGTTTAAAAGCGTCATTAAATAATTGTCAAATTCTCATTTGTGCATGAGATATTTTGCTAAATATGAAGTTTGTTACTAATTATTAATCGCATACAATTAATTAACTTTTAAAAAAATATGAAAAAAATTATTTTACTGCTTAGCCTTATTGTGTGTTCCTCATCGGTTTATTCTCAAGGAAATAAAGTAGCTGTAAGCAATAGCAGCAACGGAATCAAGCTAACTGTTGATGGAAAAGATTTTATAGTCAATGGTATGAATTGGGATTATTTTCCTATCGGTACTAATTATTCTTATAGTCTGTGGAACCAGCCTGATGCATTGATTAAACAAGCTCTAGATGATGAAATGGGTCTTTTAAAAAATATGGGTGTAAACACTATTCGAGTGTATTCTGGAATGCCAAAAAAGTGGATTGAGTATATTTATATAAATTATGGTATTCATACCATGCTTAATCATGCCTTTGGACGTTATGGATTGACGATAGATGGTGCCTGGACTCCGATTACCGAGTATTCCAATGCCAAGACTCGTCAACTTCTATTGAAAGAAGTTACAGAGATGGCTAAAGAATACAAGGATACAAAAGGGCTTTTGTTGTTCTTACTTGGAAATGAGAATAACTATGGTCTATTTTGGGATGGTGCTGAAACCGAAGATATTCCATTAAAGGATAGAAAATCGACGATTAGAGCTGAATCAATGTATAAGCTTTTTAATGATGCAGTAGTTGAAATGAAGGCTATAGATAAATCGCATCCAATTGCAATATGTAATGGAGATTTACTCTTTCTAGATATTATAGCCAAGGAGTGTAAAGATGTGGATATTTTGGGATCGAATGTATACAGAGGTGTCTCGTTTGGTGATTTGTTCGAACGAGTGAAAAAAGAATATGGTAAACCAGTATTATTTACTGAGTTTGGTGCTGATGCATTCAATGTTACAACGAATCAAGAAGATCAAAATGCACAAGCGTTCTATTTGAAAGGAAATTGGAAAGAAATTTATGAAAATGCGGCAGGAATGGGGAAGGCTGGAAATTCACTAGGTGGATTTACGTTTCAATTTAGCGACGGATGGTGGAAATATGGTCAAACCTCGGGTTTAGATGTTCACGATTCTAATGCATCATGGTCAAACGGAGGTTATCAAAAAGATTTTGTTGAAGGGCAAAATAATATGAATGAAGAATGGTTTGGAATTTGTGCCAAGGGGCCCACAAATGAAAAAGGTCTATATCAGCTTTATCCGCGTGCTGCATATTATGTATTAAAGGATATTCACAAATTGAAACCATTTGGAGACGGAATGAGTAAATCAACTTTAGACAATCATTTCAATGAAAGTAATGTGATGGATGCCGTTTTACGCGCCAGAGGCGACAAAGCGGCCTTGGCTAGTAATGATTCAGGAACGCTAAAAATCAGTAATTTAAGAGCGGAGTTTACCACGTTTACTACTGGAGGAAGTTTACTAACCACACCAAAATCTGATGATCCAAACACAAGTGTATATCCTAATAAGACTGGTTTTGATCACATGGAATCTTATTTTATTGGTGTAGAAGGAAATCCAGCTGCTAACATGAAAGCCAATGTTAATTTTAACATTCTTGGTCGAGTTGCAGAAAATCCAATCAACGAAATTTTTTATGAAAATCGCGGAAGAGCACAAACGCTCGTGACGTCAGAAGGAAACGTGTACACGACAGACGTGAATAGAGTTCAAATTTATAATGCGTCATATAAGTGGACAGCAAAAGATTTTGAAGTTAGAGGTTTTTACAGAACAGGGCATTATCACTGGGGTTATGAGGGCGATTTCTTTGCCTTATATTCCGAAGCGAACTATGGCCCAAATCTAGATATTTATAATGGTGAAACATCAGGTCTTGAAATTGATGGTAGAGGCCGCTTAAACGGATTAAAAGCTGCTTTCGGTCCGCAATTATGGTGGGGAGCTAACCCAGCATATCTATTAAAGTATAGTAAAAAAATTGGTCGATTTGACGCTACAGCAGTTTATCACGAGGATATCGCTAATGCCGGTGATGCAGTGACCTCTATTTTTATTCCACAGCCCAAAACTAGAAGAGGAACGGTTCATGTGAAAACTAAAATTGGACGTTTGGGAATTGAATTGGGCGGAATTTGGGGTGGTCAACCTCTAAATGGTAGAGAGTTTCAAATAATGGAAAACGATACTGTAAAAGTTGACAAAGTAAACTCACAAGACAATTGGGGTGGAAAAGCAAAATTGACATTTTCGAAAGGAATATTTAATATGTATATGCAAGGTGCTGTTCAGGGATTAGTAGCGAATGGTGGTGCTGATAATACACAAACTTTTACTGGATGGAGATTAAAAGATAGTGGAAGTGGTAATCAAATGAATTTTTTAACTGGTTTCACCTTGAATGTAACTTCAAAATTACAAATTGCCCCTAATTTCTTGTGGCAAAAACCACTTGTGGAAGCGATGCCAAACGGAGTTGACGCCCCAGGTAGATTGAGAAATATTTTAGAAGATCCATTCATTGTGAGAGCAAACCGTGAAACAGTTGGGGGTGAACTTTTACTGACTTTTGACCCAACTCCTGCTACTTGGATGTACGAATGGAATAATGATATGGTTGAAGATGCGAAATTTGCGTTTAGCACTGGCTTCGTCTATAGAAATTTACCTACGACTCAAGATGCTGCAATTGGATTTTTGGCAAACAGAACTCCTTTTGCATTTGCAACATCAGCTCCAGCTCAAAATTTATGGGAATCTAATACGAGAATTGTTTCCAAACTTACTCCAGATTTGGGTGTAATAGCTAATCTTTATTTTGGTAATGGTCAAGCGAATGGAGACTCTGAAAGAACAATCAAAAGAGGAGGTGGTGATCTTAGATTGATTTATAAAAAAGTAAAAGTAGTGACATCTTTAAAATTAAATGACTGGGGACCATACGATTATCATAGAGATTTTAACTTAACGTTCCCTGTTCAAAGTGCTTTAGATATTTCTACATCAGTTGGAAAACCTAGCTGGTTTATCTTGCCAGATACCAGAATAGGTATCATGGGAATTTGGCGTTCATTAGATCAATATTCAGGGCCAAGATATGCACCGAATTTCGTACCTGCAAATACGTATCCAGCAGTTCCAGCTTTGAGTCCAGTTGGATTTCCTGACGGAAGTGAGTGGGAAATTAGAACATATGTTCACATAAACATTGGAAAATAATTTAAATAATTTAAGAAATGAAAAACAGAAAATTTAATTTATTAAAAGACGCATCGCTTTTAGTATTGATTATACTAATAAATTTTAGCTGCGAACGAGAGGTCTCAGAAGATGCTACTGTAGCAACTTTTCCCACTACTGCGGAAATATTTACAGACAGTCCAATTGGAATGGGAACTAATTTTTACTTTCCTTATGGACCAGATGAACTTAATCCGATTGGCTCCAAACTGAATGCATGGACAGTTGATGATAACGTAAGTTATGTCGGGAATGCTTCTATGCGTTTTGATGTGCCTAGTGCAATTGATACTGAAGGGAATTATGCGGGTGCTATTTTTAGAGTGGAAGGCGCGGGTCGTGATTTAACAGGATACGACGCTTTAACTTTTTGGGCGAAAGCATCTCAAGGTGTTACTGTTGGTGAATTTGGCTTTGGTGAAGATTTTTTCCCGAATAAATACATAGCTACGGTAAAAAATGTGAGTATTGGTACTACTTGGAAAAAATATATTATTCCTATTCCAGATGCATCAAAATTAATACAGGAAAGAGGAATGTTTAGATATTCCGCGGGTACGCAAGGGACCAATGGGTCAGGATACATTTTTTGGATTGACGAGCTCAAATTTGAAAAATTAGGAACGATCGGGCAGCCAAGACCTTGTATTGCAAATGGGGTAAATAAAACAATTACTTCATTTATTGGAGTTACCATTCCAATTGAAAACTTGAAAGAAACATTTAACATGCCTTCAGGATTGGATCAAGATGTATTTGCGGCGCCAGGTTATTTTGTTTTCAAATCTTCAAATCCAAACATCGCAACGGTTGATGAGAGCGGAAGAATTACAATTGTGGGTTCAGGAATTGCCGTTGTTACTGGTAATATTGGAGGTACTTTAGATGCAGAAACAAATGAATTTGTTGGAGGATTAAATACAATCGATTCCATAACAGTGAATTCTCTTGGTGTATTTTCTTTACCGCCAACTCCAACAAGAGACCCAAGTAAAGTATTGTCGATTTTTAGTGATAGTTACACCAATGTTCCTGTGGCGTACTACAATGGTTTTTGGACACCGGGTTCAACGACAGGCTCTGCAGACTTTTCTGTAAATGGCAATAATTTTTTAAATTATACTTCTTTCAATTATGTAGGTATTGCAACGTCTAATCCAACATTAAATGCAACAGCCATGACAAATATTCATTTTGACATGTATGTTCCTGGTACCGTACCATCCAATTTTGATTTTTTAATTTCAATCGAAGATTGGGGCCCGAATCAGGTGGATAATGGCAATCCTCAAGATGATACACGTCAACAAATATTTGTTCCGCGATCTCAAGTTCAAGCGAACACTTGGATTTCAATAGATGTTCCGCTTACGTTGGCTAACAGAAATAATATAGGGCTAATTATCATGGAAAATATTAATAACTCGTCTTTGTCTAATTTTTACATGGATAATATTTATTTCTACAGACCATAATTAAAAATAAACTTTAAAAATTAAGATAATGAATTTAAATATAAAATCAATACTGTCGATAGCTGTTTTATTTACAGTGTTTTCTTGCACAAAAGACGAAAAGCAAACTGTAATAACAAAATCTAATTTGGTCATGCAAGATGAGTTTGATGTGGATGGAGCTCCGAATAGTACTTTATGGAATTTTAATATTGGAAAAGGTCCTAATGGTGATGGTTGGGGTAACAACGAACTGCAATATTATACCGATAGGCCTGAAAATATTGTTGTAGAGAATGGTATGTTGAAAATTACAGCGATTAAAGCGCCGTACATGGGTTCTGCATTTACATCTGCAAGAATTACTACAAAGGGTAAATTCGAACAACGATATGGACGATTTGAAGCTAGAATGAAGTTACCTTACGGGAAAGGTTTTTGGCCAGCTTTTTGGATGTTAGGGAACAATATCGATACCGCAACTTGGCCTCTGTGTGGCGAAATTGATATTATGGAAAACAAGGGAAGTCAACCTGTAACTATTTCTGGCGCAGTGCATGGTCCTGGTTACTCAGGCGGTTCTTCAATACTTAAGTCTTATACTTTTTCTAATAGTAGAGTAGATTCTGACTTTCATATCTATGGTATAGAATGGGATGAAAATTACGTAAATTTTTATGTTGATAATGTTTTATACAATCAAATTACTCCTGAAAATGTAACTGGCGAATGGGTTTTTAATGCTAATCCGTTTTATATGCTATTAAATCTTGCTGTTGGTGGGAATTTTGATGGCGCACCAAACAGTTCAACTGTTTTTCCTCAGACGATGTTGGTAGATTACGTGAGAGTTTATCAATAATAACAGAAAATTTTAAACAAGAAGATATCATTTAATAGGCTCTTTTTCTAAGAGTCTATTAAATTTTTTAAGATAATAAAGATTACAAGAATTTACTACTTTATGAATGAGAGCCAGACGATACCAGTAAAAGACAATACTAAAACAGCTAATAGATCTGTTGCAATGGATATGGTTGTTATTGGTGGTGAAATGTTTTACAAAATCGAAAACAGTGATGCGATGCGACCATTTTTTATGAGCATTGTTAGCGATTCGAATCATTGGCTTTTTATTTCAAGCAATGGAGGTCTTACTGCTGGAAGAAAGAACGCTGAATTTGCGCTTTTCCCTTATTATACCGATGATAAAATTACTGAGTTTGCTGATATCACTGGTAGTAAAACTATTTTTCAAATTCACTCGAATAATCAAACGAATCTTTGGGAACCTTTTTCAGAAAGGTTCAATGATAAGTATTCCATTAGTAGAAATTTATACAAAAACAACTACGGGAATAAGATAATTTTTGAAGAAATTCTCCACGATTTTAATATTACTTACAGATATCAATGGAGTACAAGTAACCTATTCGGTTTTGTAAAAACATCAGAAATCATTAATCATTCTGATCATGATTATACTATTACGCTGTTAGACGGAATTCAAAATGTGATGCCGCAAGGCGTTAGTAGCGATTTGCAAAATAGTACAAGTAATTTAGTGGATGCGTATAAAAGAAATGAACTTCATGCTGAAAGTGGTGTAGGAATTTTTGCTTTAAGTGCCATTATTGTTGACAAGGCCGAACCTAGTGAAGCTCTAAAAGCCAATATTGCTTGGTCGGTAGGAATTGAAAAACCAACTTATTTGCTTTCCTCGTTACAGCTTGCAGCGTTTAGAAACCAGCAAAAGCTGCAACCTGAAACGGATGTTAAAGGTGAAAAGGGAGCTTACTTTGTTTCGACTAATATAACGATTCCGAAAAGCACATCAAAAAGTTGGAAAATCATAGCGAATGTTAATCAAAATCAATCGCAAGTGATTCAGCTCACGGATGCTATATTGAATGATGGCACACTTGAAAGTCAAGTTTTAGCAGATATTGAATTGGGTATGAAAAACCTAATTGCATTGAATGCTACGGCCGATGGATTGCAATTTACAGCCGATAAACGCAGAGATACACGACACTTTTCTAATACACTGTTCAACATTATGCGAGGCGGCATCTTCGATAATAATTACCAAATTGAGAAAAAGGATTTTGTAACCTATATGGCTCATGCTAATAGAAGTGTTTTCGAAAGCCATACTGATTTTTTAAAGAAGTTACCGGATAACTTTGCGCACGCTGATTTGAAGCAGTTAATTTCTCAACATGAAAATGCTGATTTATTTCGCCTCTGTACGGAATATCTACCCCTTAAATTTAGTAGAAGGCACGGTGATCCAAGTAGACCTTGGAACAAGTTCTCTATCAATACCAGAAGTGAAATTGATGGTTCGAAAATTCTAGATTATGAAGGGAATTGGAGAGACATTTTTCAAAATTGGGAATCATTGGCTTATGCGTATCCAGATTTTATCGACGGGATGATACATAAGTTTTTGAATGCCTCAACTTTTGATGGCTACAACCCGTATCGCGTTACCAAAAGTGGTTTTGATTGGGAAACGATAGAGCCAGACAATCCATGGTCTTACATTGGTTATTGGGGCGATCATCAGATTATTTATTTATTGAAGTTCCTTGAATTTATAGAAAAATACCAGCCAGGCAAGTTGCAATCCTACTTCGAAAAAGAGTGTTTTGTTTATGCCGCAGTGCCCTATACCATAAAATCATATCAAGAAATTCTAAAAAACCCAAAGGATACAATTTCTTACAACCACGAGTGGGATGAAAAAATTATAAAGCGAAAAGCATCAAATGGTGCAGATGGCGCTTTGTTACGAGATAATAATGATGAAATTTATCACGTCAATTTAATCGAAAAAATACTCGCGACGGTTTTGTCAAAAATGTCTAATTTTATTCCAGAAGCTGGAATTTGGATGAATACCCAACGTCCAGAATGGAATGATGCTAATAATGCATTAGTAGGAAATGGTGTCTCTATGGTAACGCTTTATTACCTGCATAGATTCTTGAAATTTTTCCAAAAATTATTAGATACTTCTTCACTTGAAACAATAAAAATATCTAATGAAATGGTAGAATTTTACCATGCCATTAGAGAAAATCTACTCGAATTCAAACCATTGTTGGATGCTCCGATTGACAATCAAGATCGAAAGAGAATCATGGATGCTTTGGGTCAAGCGGCGTCAGAGTATCGTTTTCAAGTGTATAACAGTGGATTTTGGGGGAAGAAAAGAACCCATTCTATGGATGGTTTACGAAACTTCACTCAAGTATGTCTCGATTTTATTGAGCATTCCATCAAAGCGAATCAAAGAGAAGATAAGCTATTTCACGCCTATAATTTGATGTCTGTAGAAGGAACAGGAGTTCAGATTTCTTATTTGCCAGAAATGTTAGAAGGACAGGTCGCGGTTTTGAGTTCAGGATTCTTAAATGGAACTGAAGCACTTCAAATCCTAGATTCTTTGAGAAATAGTGCCTTATATAGACCCGATCAACAAAGTTATATTTTATATCCAAATAAAGAGTTGCCAAAATTCTTAGAGAAAAATACAATTCCAAAAGAAAAAGTTGCGCAATCTAAATTGTTAGTTCAACTTTTACAAGATCACAATTTTCAGTTAATCAACCAAGATATTAAAGGTGGTTATCATTTCAATGGCAATTTTCACAATGCCAATGATCTGAAATCGGCATTAACATTACTTGAAAAAAATCAAGGATACAAGGAATTGGTTGCCAAGGAATCTGAGACCATTTTGCAAATTTTTGAAGAAGTCTTCAACCACAAATCGTTTACAGGAAGATCGGGAACTTTCTTCGCCTTTGAAGGTTTGGGTTCTATTTATTGGCACATGGTTTCGAAACTACATCTAGCAAGTCAAGAAGTTTGTCTGAAGTCTATACGTAATAATGATGATGCTGCAGTTGTATCTGCGTTAGTTTCGCACTATCAGGAAATTGGCAATGGAATCGGAATTCACAAATCTCCAGCAGTGTATGGTGCTTTTCCGACGGATCCTTATTCTCATACGCCCATGCATCGAGGTGCTCAACAACCTGGGATGACGGGTCAAGTAAAAGAAGATATCTTGACAAGAATCGGAGAGTTGGGCGTGATGATGAACGATGGAAAATTAGGATTCCAACCAACTTTACTGCACAAAAATGAGTTTTTGATTGAAGAAAATGAAGTCAATTTTGTAACGGTAGATGGCACTGATAAAAAGATACAATTAGAGAAAGGAAGTTTAGCATTCTCCGTTTGTCAAGTTCCGGTAATCTATACAATCGCCGCTTCCAATCAGATGGAAATACAATATAACAATGGTACAAGTAAAACATTTGATTCTCTAGAATTAGAAGCAAATGAAAGCCAAAAAATATTTGGGAGAAAGGGTGAAATTTCATTAATTAAAATTCATTTGACCGAAGATCAATTGAGATAATGAAGAAAGTAATTTACATCTTATTTCTCCTTTTAATATCATGTAATAAGAACATAATGAGCAATGTTTCTAGTAAAATGACGGCAGAAAAAATAGTAGGAAATACGAAGTATCAAGCCATTTGTTATGGTGGATATAGAACGCAAACTAGAGACAATGAGCCTACGATTCCTGAGCTAAAGGAAGATTTGAGAATCCTTTATGCCATGAATATTAGAATTATTAGGACTTATAATGTGCACCATCAAGAAGCATCAAATTTGATGAAAGCCATCAGCGAATTAACAAAGGAGGACGCAAATTTTGAGATGTATGTCATGTTAGGCGCTTGGATTGATTGTAAAAATGCTTGGACCGATTATGTGCCCAATCACAATGAAGAAAGTGAAAGAAATGAGATTGAGATTGACGAAGCGGTAAGGTTGGCCAATCAGTATCCAGAAATTATAAAAATAATCGCCGTAGGGAATGAAGCTATGGTAAAGTGGGCAACCAGTTATTATGTGCAACCAAGTGTCATCTTAAAATGGGTGAATCATTTACAGGATTTAAAAAGGAGCGACAAATTACCAAAGGATCTTTGGATTACCAGCTCGGATAATTTTGCATCTTGGGGTGGTGGCGGTGCTGAGTATCATGTAGAAGAGTTGAAGAAGTTGATCAAAGCAGTTGATTATATTTCATTGCATACTTATCCAATGCACGATACGCATTATCATCCGATATTTTGGGGAACAAAAGTAAATGAAGAACATTTATCTGAAAAAGAAAAAATAGATGCGTCGATGTTGAGAGCAAGAGATTATGCTATTAATCAGTATAAAGCGGTCGTGAGTTATATGAAATCAATTGGTGTAGATAAACCGGTGCATATTGGTGAGACAGGTTGGGCGACATTAGATAATCATCTCTACAGCGATGCTGGTTCTAGAGCAACAGACGAGTACAAATCCGGGCAATACTACAAATTGATGCGAGATTGGACCAACAAACAAGGTATTTCTTGTTTCTATTTTGAAGCTTTTGATGAGAATTGGAAAGATAGCAAGAATCCAAATGGATCAGAAAATCATTTTGGATTAATCAATTTGCAGTCTGAAGCTAAATTCGGGCTTTGGGATTTGGTCGACAAAGGGATATTTAATGGTTTATCCAGAAATGGCAAACCCATTACGAAATCCTATAAAGGGAATGAAAAGTCTTTATGGTTGGATGTAAAGACACCAGCAGAATTGGTAACGCATTAAAAATGAAGCAAATTAAAAGCAATATAATTCGCAGTCAATTCATGATAATAGTATCTATCATGGCATTTGCTTTTAATGGCTGTAAAGCAACAAAAGAACTCGAAATGGAAGTATATGAAACTGCTGCGGCTGGACATTCATTGAGCAGAATTGCAGCATTTAAAACAGATCAATCGCCAGTTGTTATTACGTTGAATCAAGACGAGAAATTCCAAACTATTACTGGTTTTGGAGGGTCATTTACGGAGTCTTCGGCATCTTTACTCAATCGATTGAGTAAGGCCAATCGCAAGAAAATACTAGAGGCTTATTTTAGTAAAGATGGAGCCAATTATTCATTAACGAGAACTCATATTAATTCCTGCGATTTTTCTCTAAATCACTATGCTTATGCTATGGTGGATGGAGATAAAAAATTAGAAAGCTTTTCAATTGACAAGGATAAAGATGCTATCATTCCAATGATCCTTGAAGCAAAAGCTATTTCGAAAGATGGCTTTGATATTATTGCTTCACCTTGGACCGCTCCGCCATGGATGAAAGACAATAAGAATTGGATTGGTGGTAAATTACTACCGGAATACAACGATACTTGGGCACTCTATTACTCCAAGTACATTGATGCTTACAGAAAAGAAGGCATAGACATCTGGGGACTAACGGTAATCAACGAACCGTATGGCAACGGAAATAACTGGGAAAGCATGTTGTTTTCTCCGACGGAAATGACCGATTTTGTGCAGAACCACTTGGGACCATCATTAGAAGCCAATGGAAATGGAAATGTGAAGATTTTAGGATACGATCAAAATAGAGCGGGTATAAAAGAATGGGTTGATGCCATGTATAAAGATGAGAAAACATCAAAATATTACGCAGGAACCGCTATCCATTGGTATGAAAGTACCTATGATTTTTTCCCAGCTGATTTGCAATATGCGCATCAGAAAGCGCCCAAAAAGTATTTAATTCAAACCGAAGCATGTGTAGATTCTGAAGTGCCACATTGGAATGATGATGCGTGGTATTGGAAAAAAGAAGCTACCGATTGGGGTTGGGATTGGGCAAGTGAAAAAGACAAACATTTGCATCCAAAATATGCACCAGTAAATAGATATGCGAACGATATTATTGGTTGCTTAAATAATTGGGTAGATGGTTGGGTCGATTGGAATATGGTACTAGACGAGCAAGGAGGACCAAATTGGTTTAAGAACTGGTGCGTGGCTCCCGTGATAGTAGACATCAAGAAAGATGAAGTATACTTTACGCCGCTTTATTATGTGATGTCACATTTTAGTAAGTTCATGCGGCCAGGCGCAGTAAGAATCGGATGTAATATCAATAATAAGGAGGTAATGGCTACCGCAGTTACAAATCCAGATCGGTCAATTGCTTTGGTGATTTTTAATCCAACGGAAGATTCAAAGACAATAGAAATAAATATAAATAACAATAAGAAAATCATTTCCATAAGTGCAAAAGCATTGCAAACGGTAGTAATTAAACCTGAATAACTAATAAACTAAATTTTCAAGATATGTCAAATAATAGTGCTAACAGCAAGGATATGGTTCCAATGAGCCAAAAAATAGCCTTTGGACTAGGAATGCTAGCCAACCAAATGTTTCCTGCAGCGTTAGGAATTTTTATGGTTGTTTTGGTAGAAAATTTAGGGATGCCATCATGGATGTGGGGCGTTTTGTTTTTTGTGCCAAGAATAGTTGATGCTTTTTTTGATCCTATTATGGGATTTATTTCCGATAATACTAAATCGGTTTGGGGAAGACGACGACAATATGTTTTCATCGGTTCTTTAATTATGGGAATTGCATTCATCATCATGTGGCAATTATACAGAGAAGATAGTGTGATGTATAATTTCACCTTTTTTCTAACTTTCTCACTTATATTTCATATTGGTCTTTCTATTTTCAGTGTTCCATATGTAGCAATGGGTTACGAAATGAGTGATGACTTTCATGAACGGACAAGTATTATGGCCGTTTCTCAATGGATTGGTCAATGGGCTTGGGTAATAGCGCCGTGGTTTTGGGTAATCATGTATGATCCTTCTTGGTTTCCGAATGCTGATACCGCCACGAGAACATTAGCAATTTGGGTAGGAGTGATTTTTATGTTTCTAGCGATGGTACCAGCTATTTTTATTAAAAGTAAATCGACAAAATTTGATGATAATCTACAACCACTAACAATGAAGACTATTGGAGGAAGTCTAAAAGAAATTCTCCTTAGTTTTAAAGAGGCATTTGCAAATAAACCTTTCAGAAAACTTTGTATTGCAACATTCTTTATTTTTAACGCTTTCAATACAGTTGCTGGTTTTACTTTTTTTATTGTTGTTTATTATTTATTTAATGGTAATACAACAGATGCTTGGATTTGGCCGACACTTTTTGGATGTTTGGGAGCTTTATCTACCACATTTATTGTGATCCCAATTGTTTCTTGGATGTCAAAAAAAATGGAAAAAAAGAGGGCTTTTTTAATCTGTCAAGGGATTTCAATTTTTGGTTATATCCTTCTTTGGTTCCTTTTCATACCTGGAAAACCATATATGTTCATTTTTGCTCTACCGTTCTTTTCATTTGGAATCGGAAGCTTATTTACATTAATGATGTCAATGACAGCAGATGTTTGCGATATGGATGAATTAGAATCTGGTAAAAGAAGAGAAGGTGTGTTTGGTGCTATTTATTGGTGGATGGTGAAGTTTGGTTTTGCCATCGCAGGATTATTAACTGGCGTTATCATGTCAGCAGTTGCCTTCAAAGCCGGAGCTCCAACGCAGCCAGAAGGAGCCGTAACAGGTTTGAGAATTTTCTTCTCAGGGGTTCCTATAATGGGTACTTTGATAGCCATGTGGGTCATGAGAAATTATGATTTAACCGAAGCAAAAGCGAGGGAAATAAAAGCAGAGTTAGATGCTAGAAAAGGTAAAGGGAAAAAACAGTCCTCTGCTTATCTCTCTGGAAAGTTACGTTCTTTGAATAAAAACAGAAGCAAAATCAATAAAATATCCGGTACTGACTTAAGTTCAAAAACCGAAAGTGAACTAAGAACGAAATTTTCAGAAGTCTTAAATAGTGGTCTTCATGGTTTGTGTTTTAGTCCATACGTTGAAGGACAACAAATAGGAGATGTTTTGTCGGAAAGTCAAATTAACAGACGACTCGATTTGATCAGCCCGCATACGCAATGGATTAGAACTTTTTCTTGTTCTGATGGTAATGAACTCATTCCTGAAATGGCACGTCAAAAAGGATTAAAAACTGTGGTTGGAGCATGGATAAGTAGGGATAAAGACAGAAATGAAAAGGAAATTAACTCACTGATTGCTTTAGCTCATGCTGGAATGGTTGACATTGCTGCTGTCGGAAATGAAGTGTTGCATCGTGATGAAATTTCGGAGCACGAACTATTGCAATATATCAAAAGAGTCAAAGAAGCCTTGCCTGACGGAATACCAGTGGGTTATGTAGACGCCTACTATCAGTTTCTTGACCGACCAGCTTTGGTAGACGCATGCGATGTGATCCTAGCAAACTGTTATCCTTTTTGGGAAGGAGCTGACAGTGCTTTTGCAATATCTTATTTAGATGGCATGATGGAATTAACCAAAAGCGTGGCAAAAGGTAAAAAAGTAATTATTACAGAAACCGGCTGGCCTAGTGTTGGGGAAACTGTTGAAGCAGCAAACCCTTCCAATGAAAATGCAATGAAGTATTTCATTGGCACTCAAGAATGGGCTAAAAATAATAACGTTGCACTATTTTATTTTTCCTCTTTCGATGAATCTTGGAAAGTGAATCAAGAAGGAGCAGTGGGAGCAGCTTGGGGGATTTGGGATAAAAACGAAAAATTAAAATTTGACACTAAATTAAAAGCACATGTCATTTAGAAGAAAGGAAGATTCACGTTATCAAATTAGGTTTGATGAGACTGATGAGAATAATTATTCCAATGGATTTGATTTCACGAGTAAATCAACAGCGGAGTTAAGCATCCTTTTTGACGACGTACTAAAATTAGGCATGCATGGACTTTGTTTTAGTCTGTATGAAGACGGGCAAAAACCAGGTGACATTATCTCTGAAGAACAAGTTCGTAGAAGAATGAAAATTATAGCGCCTCATACCAAATGGGTCCGTTCTTTTTCATGCACTGAAGGCAATGAATTTATTCCAAAGATTGCCAAAGAATATGGTGTCAAAACCTTAGTTGGAGCTTGGCTGGGCGATGATCCAGAAATAAATGAAAGAGAGATTGAAGGCTTGATTAGGCTAGCCAATGAAGGCTTTGTTGATATTGCAGCTGTTGGGAATGAAGTGATGTACAGAAAGGACTTAACCGAGGAGGAACTTCTTGATTTTATCTGCAAAGTAAAACAGTCCATTCCAGATACTATTCCCGTAAGTTACGTAGATGCGTACTACGAATTTACAATCAAACCTCGCATAACAGAAGCCTGCGATTTGATTCTAACCAACTGTTATCCTTATTGGGAAGGTTGCCCGCTCGACTATTCTTTAGCACATATGAAAAGTATGTATCATCAAGCTTTACACGCAGGAAATGGAAAAAAAGTAATAATCACCGAAACAGGATGGCCAAGTCAAGGCGAAAGCTTTAAAGGTTCTCATCCATCCGAAGAAAATGCGCTGAAATATTTCATTAATACGCAACTATGGTCTCAGCAGGAAGATATTGATATTTTCTATTTTTCGTCTTTTGATGAATCATGGAAAGTAGGAGCGGAAGGAGAAGTAGGCGCTTATTGGGGTATTTGGGATAAGAACGAAGAATTAAAATTTTAATAATTCGACATTTTCTGGACTTCAATGTTTTTAAAATTAATTTAAATTAATCGGTTGTTAGGAGGGCTATGCTTTTTTAAATACCAAGAAAAAAAAAGCTATCATGAAAAAACAAGCAACAATTCAATTTCTAGTTTCCTTTTTATTTATTTGTCAATGTTCATTTGCACAGGTAGATGTTATTTACAATAACTTAGTTTGGTCAGATGAGTTCAATACAAATGGACCAATTGATCAAAGCAAATGGTTTCATCAAACCCAAATTCCAGCAGGTGGAAGCTGGTTTAATAATGAAGTGCAGCATTATACCAATCAGTTATCTAATTCCTTTGTAAGTAATGGGAATCTAAACATTGTTGCAAAAAAAGAGATTTTTACTGATCAAGGAGTTACGAAACAATATACATCAGCAAGATTAAACTCTAAGTTTGCGTTTACCTATGGTCGCGTAGATATTAGGGCTAAAGTGCCAAATAACCAAGGAACATGGCCTGCTTTGTGGCTATTGGGTAAGAATGTAAATGAAGATGGTGGTTTTTTTGATTCCAATTTTGGAACGACTAGTTGGCCAGCGTGTGGTGAACTTGATATTATGGAACATGGGATTTTCTCCAATCAACCCGTAAATTTTGTAGGTGCTGCGATTCATACGCCTTCTTCTTTTGGAAACACGCAAAACAAAGGCGGAATTCAATTGGGCGATATTTCTCAGAATTACTATGTGTACTCAATGAATTGGTCGCCAAATCAAATTTCCTTTTTAATAGATGATGTCGTTTTTTATACCTACAATCCAGCAGTAAAAAATGCAAGTACTTGGCCCTTTGATGCGGATCAATTTTTCTTGCTTAATGTAGCGATGGGTGGTTTTGCCGGAGATATTCCAGCTAGTTTTACCCAAGCTTCGATGATTATCGATTACATTCGCGTCTATCAAAATACTGCTGTAGATACCGAAGCCCCAACTAATTTCATTGCTTCACTCGGCACTGTTACAGGCTCTTCAATAGAATTGTTGTTGAATGCTAACGATAATTCAGGAACAATTGCTTACACAATTTCTTATAGTGGTGGAACATTTACGGTTTACAATCCTGCAGGGAATCTAAAATCGGTCGTCATTCCAAACTTGTCACCGAACACTAATTATATTTTTACAATTACGGCAGCAGATATGGCTGGTAATGCTTTTGCAAATAATCCAATCGTATTGAACGCGACAACGACAACAGATCCAGGATGTTCAGGAACTGATATTGAGGCGCAAGAAGGTTTCTTCACAGAGGGTTATAATTATTCTTTCCAAACAATTGGAACAGATGTTAAGATTACTGTTGAACTGCTAGATGCGAGAATTGGACTCGTAGCTTTTTTACGTAATCAGTCACCATTTTCAGAAACACAAATGACAAACGTTTCAGGACAGATTTTTACGCAGACAATCACTGGACAGACGATTGGTTCAACCAGAAATTATGCAGTTAAATTTGCATACGCTGGCGGATTGTCAGTAACGAAATTTTTGTCCTATGAGGTCGGATTTGACTGTTCGCTTGGCGTGCAATCAAACGTGGAGTCGATAGCGTTCAGTTTTCAAAATCCAGTGAATGACAAGCTAAACATGACCTCTAATGTAAAAATTGAGAAGGTCGAGATCTACAATTTACTTGGTAATTTGGTTTTAAATGCTACTTCGGATACGGAGAGCATCGATGTTTCAAATTTGTCAAAAGGGGTTTATTTATTAACCGTTTTTTCAGGCACGCAGAAAAGTGTAAAAAAATTAATAGTTAACTAAAGCCCTATTATTTCTCGATATAATTACTTTTTTGCGTCGAAGTAAAAGCATCAATTGATATGATGAAAACTGTAACTCTCTTATTTCTTTTTTTTTCACTAATTGGTTATTCCCAGGAACAAAAATTTGACAAAAAGGTTGATGAACTGCTTAAAAAAATGACGCTAGATGAAAAGATAGGTCAGCTTAATCAATACAGTGGCTTTTGGGATATAACCGGTCCAGCCCCAACTGACGGAAGTTCAGCGAAAAAATATCAAGATCTTAAAGCGGGCTTAGTAGGAGCGATGCTCAACGTCAAAGGAGTCAAGAATATTTACAAATTACAGAAAATTGCTGTCGAAGAAACGCGATTGGGAATTCCGATGTTATTTGGCTATGATATAATTCACGGGTACAAGACGATTAGCCCGATTCCATTGGCTGAAGCTGCGAGTTGGGATTTACAAGCGATACAAAAATCAGCAGAAATTGCAGCGGAAGAATCGGCTTCTGCGGGTATCAATTGGACATTTGCCCCCATGGTCGATATTACTCGAGATGCACGTTGGGGTAGAGTGATGGAAGGTGCTGGTGAAGATCCTTTCTTGGGAAGTAAAATTGCAGCGGCTCGAATCAAAGGCTTTCAAGGAAATCTCTCCTCGAACAAAAATATAATTGCTTGTGCAAAGCACTTTGCTGGCTATGGATTTGCTGAAGCTGGAAAAGAATACAATACGGTTGATGTTAGCAATGAAACGCTGTATAATGTCATTTTCCCTCCGTTCAAAACTGCGGTCAATTCTGGAGTACGAAGTTTTATGAACGCCTTCAACCAACTCAATGGTGTGCCAGCAACAGGAAATAAATTCCTACAACGAGATATCCTGAAAGTCGATTGGAATTTTACAGGCTTTGTGGTCTCAGATTGGGGTTCTATAAGAGAACTGGTGACTCATGGTTTTGCGAAAGACAGCCTCCATGCAGCAGAAATAGCAATAAATGCTGGTTCTGATATGGACATGGAATCGAGCATCTATATAAAGCATCTTACTAAGTTAGTACAGAACGGAAAGGTGAAGGAAACTACTATTGATGATGCTGTTAAAAGAATTTTGAAAGTAAAATTTGAATTGGGTTTATTTGATAATCCTTATAAATACTGTGATGAAGCGCATGAAAAAGTAACGGTTGGAAAACCAGAGTTTCATGACGCTGTTTTAGACATGGCTAGAAAATCAATTGTATTATTAAAAAATGATCGGAACTTGCTGCCTCTAAAGAAAGAGGGTCAAAAAATTGCACTAATTGGTGCCTTAGCAAACGATAAGAATAGCCCATTGGGGAATTGGCGTTTAGCGGCGGATGATAATACTGCAGTTTCTGTTGTAGAAGGATTGCAAAAATATAAGGGCAATCAAATAACTTACGCAAAAGGTGCAGACGTAGTTACCGGAGAAACGCGCTTTGCAGAGGAAGTCGCCGTCAACACAACGGATAAATCTGGATTTGCCGAAGCCCTGGAAATAGCAAAAGGTTCAGATGTAGTTATTATGGTTTTGGGTGAAAACGGGTATCAATCAGGAGAAGGAAGAAGCCGTACCGATATTGGTTTACCAGGTGTGCAACAAGAACTGTTAGAAGCAGTTTATCAGATAAATAAAAATATTGTTTTAGTATTAAATAACGGTAGACCTCTCGCAATTCCTTGGGCCGCAGAACATCTACCTGCAATTGTTGAAGCATGGCAATTAGGAACTCAAAGCGGTCATGCGATTGCACAAGTTTTATACGGCGATTACAATCCAAGTGGAAAATTGCCAATGACTTTTCCAAGAAATGTTGGACAATTACCTATTTATTACAATCACAAAAGTACGGGTCGACCAGATCCAGAGAAGGACAAAGATGTAGTCTTTTGGTCGCATTACATTGACGAAAAACACACGCCATTATACCCATTCGGCTATGGATTGAGCTATTCAAAATTTGAATATTCCAATTTAAAACTTGACAAAACCACTTTTTCAGATGGCGGAAGAATCGCAGTTTCAGTCGATATAATGAACAATAGTAAAGTTGCTGGAAAAGAAATAGTACAATGGTACATTCGCGATTTAGTTGGAAGTTTTGCTCGTCCAGTAAAAGAGCTAAAAGGTTTCGACTTGATCGAACTAAAACCATTTGAAACAAAGACAGTCAATTTCACTATCAATGAAGAAACAATCCAATTTTATACTGCAAATTCAAAATGGGAAGCTGAAAAAGGCGAATTTAAAGTTTTTGTCGGCGGAAATTCAGAATCAACTATTATGGCGGATTTTCAATATCTAGAATAACCATAAAAAATAGCTGCTTTCTATTGATGTAAAGTCGGAACATTCAAATCTTTATTGCATAAAAACTGTTAAATTTCAATCTATTGTTTGTTTTCTAGATATAAATTGTGCTACATTTGGCTTAGTATTAATTCTAATTTAACATTTGCCTATAACAAAAAATTACTTTTTAGAGATTATTCTCATTTTATTAAACTAATTTAAAAAGTAAGATATGGCTAGTGTACAAATCCCAGATGCATTATTGGTAAAGAACTATGTGGCAGGTGACGAAACCGCTTTGGCTACATTAATCAATAGGCACCAATCCAAAATTTACGGTTTTATCTACTCTAAAATTTCAGACCGAGATTTGAGTGATGATATTTTTCAAGACACTTTTATTAAAGTAATCAAGACCTTAAAGTCCAATTCATATAATGAGGAAGGAAAATTTCTCCCATGGGTAATGAGAATTGCTCATAATCTTATCATTGATCATTTTAGAAGAAACAAAAAAATGCCAATGTACCGTGAAACCGAGGAGTTTTCAATTTTTTCTATCATGACCGATCATTCCTTAAGTGCAGAGAATCAAATGATTTCTGAACAGGTCGAAAAGGATCTTAAACGATTGATCGAAGAATTACCAAATGACCAAAAAGAAGTCTTAGTTATGCGAATTTATCAAGACCTTAGTTTCAAAGAAATCTCAGAATTAACAGGTGTTAGCATCAATACTGCCTTAGGTAGAATGCGTTATGCGTTAATGAACCTAAGAAAAGTGATCGAGAAGCATCAAATTATTTTGACCAATTAACAATATATAGGAGAATCCATCGTTGTAGATGTAACAAACACAATAACTACAATATGGCTAAAATTTACTCTCGAAAATCATTTGCAACACCTTCCATGAAACCCAAAAAAGAAACGGTCTCTTTTTTATTGAATTACTCTAAAGCGTTAAGCTATTTAAAAATTGGAAAGATGAACATTGAAATGATCGCTAATTAAGAAAATATCCCGAAAATTTCGGGATATTTTTTTTTCAAATGAGCGCAACTAAATTCTATTTTTTTGGTTTTTGCTGTTTTTTCAATTCATTCAAAATAGTTTTTCGTCCAATCGTCCTAGTGATGATGTCTTTTTCCAAAGCAAATCCTCGAGCAGGAGAATATTCACGACCGTACCAAATAATTTGTAAATGCAAATCGTTCCATAGTTCTTTTGGGAAAAGTCGCTTGGCATCTTTTTCAGTTTGAACCACATTTTTACCATTCGTGAAGTTCCAGCGATACATCAACCGATGAATATGGGTGTCAACCGGAAAAGCAGGTACACCAAAAGCCTGACTCATCACAACACTTGCTGTTTTATGACCAACAGCGGGCAATGCTTCCAACGCCTCAAAACTTTGTGGCACTTGGCCATCGTGCTTTTCAATCAAGATTTGTGACAAGCCGTGAATGCCTTTCGACTTCATGGGAGATAATCCACAGGGTCGAATAATTTCTTTGATTTCTTCCACCGTCATTTTTACCATATCATACGGATTGTCCGCTTTAGCAAAAAGCAACGGCGTGATTTTATTGACACGAACATCAGTGCACTGAGCCGAAAGCAGAACTGCAATCAACAACGTATACGGATCTTTATGGTCTAACGGAATGGGTATGCTGGGATAGAATTCTTTTAACGTATTTATAACAAACGTTACACGCTCTTGTTGGGTCATTTGATTATTTTTATAAAAACAAAATTAGTATAATAATTGGGATGTGCCTAATCCAGCTGTACGCTACAACGCCGCAGCTTCTAAAACTATTTTTCTAAACAATAGCTTCAGCTTCCGCCGGTCGCTGATCTATGGTAAGAAAAATTAGTTGTAGAACCCACGGGGTTTTCACTGCCATCTGGGGCAGAACCTCCGAATCAAAAGACATATACGCATCATTCAAAATAGGTAAAATATGACGACATTAAAAAAGGGAGATCAAGCTCCAAATTTTTCGGCGAAAGATCAAGACGGAACACTACATACCTTAGCAGATTATCAAGGTAAGAAATTGGTCGTTTTCTTCTATCCCAAAGCCAACACGCCAGGATGTACCGCAGAAGCTTGCGATCTTCGTGATAACTTTACACGCTTTCAAGCCAATAACTATGCATTACTTGGCGTAAGCGCCGATAACGCAAAAGCACAAGCCAATTTCAAAAACAAATTTGAATTTCCATTTCCACTATTGGCCGATGAAGATAAATCGGTGATTCAAGCATTTGGCGTGTGGGGACCAAAAAAATTCATGGGAAAAGAATACGATGGAATTCACAGAACAACTTTTGTTATTGACGAAAACGGACTAATAGACGAAGTAATTTCCGAAGTAAAAACCAAGGATCACGCTGCTCAGATTCTCAAATAGCATAAAAAAAAGAGCCAAGAAATACAATTTTACTTTGCGTTTTTTGGCTCTTTTTTATTGTTATGAAACTACTTTGTTTCCTCCAAAACTTTATTCGGATCGTATCCAAAAAGTTTATGTTTCTTGATGATTTCCGCAATTCCTTTTGGCAACATATTTTCCCATCCAGATTTTCCGTGACTGATCATTTTCAGTACCTCTCTTGAAAACACTTGCAAATTGTTTGGATTGAAGTCATCAATATCTACTACTTTTCCATTAAACTTGAAGAATTTATAAAGTTCTTTCATACGTGGGTGAACTTTCAGATTCTCTGAATTGATGACCTCTCCGTCTTCTCCTAACATAGGATAGACAAAAACTTTCAAATCGCGATAGAATAATTTTCCAAAAGCCTCAAGTATTCCACCACTCAAGTGACGGTAGTATTTTTCGTCAAAGATGTCAATCAAATTATTGACACCCATGGCCAATCCCATTCGGGCTTTGGTATAATTAGAAAAATACTCCACAACTTTATAGTATTCTTGGAAATTAGATATCATTACAGTTTGCCCCAGCGAGCATAGCAATTCTGCTCTGTCCATAAAATCTCGTTCGTCGATCTCTCCTTCTGAGCGCAGGTTTGAAAGCGTAATTTCGAACACTACCAGCGTGTTTTCTTTTTGAACTTTACTTTCAGCGAGAAACATTTTTAGTGACTTCTCGTACATATCCATGTTGACGCTGGTTACCGGTCGGAAACTGCCACGCAAAGCCAAAATGTTTTTCTTATATAAAATTGCTGCTGGCAATATGTTTTTCCCTTCCGGATCAAACATTACGGCATCGGTCATACCATTTTTTACCAATTGCAAACTCATCAGACGATTGTCTACTTCTTCAAAACGTGGTCCTGAAAAATTAACGGTATCTATTTCTAATTGATCTTTATCTAGATGGTCATACAAGTAACGGAGCAGTTTTTTAGGGTCATTGTATTTGTAAAAAGCACCATAAATCAAATTGACTCCTAATACACCTAATGTTTCTTGTTGCAATCGTGCATCTGTCTCTTTAAATCTAATATGGATGCTGATGTCATTGTACTCTTCATCAGGATCAATTTGAAAACGAATGCCGACCCAACCATGTCCTTTAAATTGTTTTGCAAAATCTATCGTCGCAACTGTATTGGCATAACTAAAAAACATCTTGTGTGGATGTTTTTCTCTACTCAACCGTTTTTCAATAAGGTTGACTTCATGCGTAAGCATTTTCTTTAATCGACTTTCCGTGACATAGCGACCATCTTCTTCCACGCCATAAATAGCATCACTAAAGTCTTTATCGTAAGCACTCATGGCTTTCGCAATGGTTCCAGAAGAGCCTCCAGATCTAAAGAAATGCCGCACTGTTTCTTGTCCAGCACCTATTTCAGCAAAGGTCCCGTATATATTTTCATTCAAATTGATACGTAGTGCTTTATCTTTAGTAGATGGGACTTGTTCTATGACCTTGTCTCCTTTTAACTTAATTTGTTTATCCATGATTTGAGGTAACGTAGTAATTCTTCCACAAAGTTAACAAAATAGGACTTTACCAACTGATAATTAATAGTATTTTTGTAAAAAAAAATAACAAATTGAAAGTCTATTTTTTAGGTACTGGTACGTCACAAGGAATTCCCGTTATTGGAAGCCAACATTCAGTCTGTCATAGTGAGGATCCAAAGGATAAGAGACTTCGTGTATCAATTTGGATTCACTGGGACGAGCATTCCTATATTGTAGATTGTGGACCTGACTTCAGGCAACAAATGTTACTATCAAAATGTTCTAAAATTGATGGAATACTTTATACCCATGAACATGCGGACCATACTGCCGGCTTAGACGATATTCGTCCGTTTAATTTTAGAGATGGAGCACTTCCAATTTTTGCGCATGAAAGGGTAATTAAGAATCTTCAGCGTCGTTTTGACTATGTGTTTGCAAGCGAAAATCGTTATCCAGGCGCACCTTCTGTAAATCCATTCGAAATTAAATTAGACGAGTCTTTTGCAGTTGGAGACAAAGTCGCTATCCCAATCAATGTAATGCATGGGAATTTGCAAGTATTTGGTTTTAGAATAGACGATTTTGCTTATCTTACTGATGTAAAAACTATTGAAGAAAGTGAGGTTGCAAAGTTGAAAGGACTGAAAGTCCTCGTGGTTAACGCCTTGCGAGAAGAGCCGCATCATTCGCATTTCAATTTGGATGAAGCTTTGGCATTTATTGCTAAGATTCAACCAGAGAAAGCCTATTTGACGCACATTAGCCATCTTTTCGGTTTCCACGATGATATTCAAAAGAAATTACCTCCGAATGTTTTTGTTGCTTACGATAATTTAGAAATAACTATATAATTATTAAATTGCCTTATGAAGAAATCCCTTTTCCTTTATCTTTTTATTTTAGCTGTCTTACTTAATATTTTCACGTATATGTATTACAGTAAAAAGAATATTTTTGACGAAACACAATTCAAAACAACCAATGCCAAATTGAGAGATAGTCTTACCTCGGTGGCTGCAAAGTACGATGATGCCAATTATTTTTCTTTAGAGAACAACCAAAATGCACAAAACTACTTTGACTCAGGCGATTCTAAAAAATTTATTCCGTACGAAAAATTGATTCCATACGTAAAGGAGAAATTGATGGATTTAAACGAGAATCCAAAAGGAAATCCGTATACTGGACAAGATCAAATTGGAGCGGAAAAATTCATCATCAACAAAGCAAAAGTATTGAACCACCGCTGGATTATTGCTGATTATAGTGATGGCGAGTATTGGGGAGAAGTATTGCTGAAGTACTTCATAAATGAAGACGAAACGGTTACTTTCGAAACCATTCAATCCGTTTTGTATCAGAAGTAATGTTGCTTATTTGATTTGCAACCAATTTTTGAAATCATAGAAATTCTGTGGCGAAACACCATGTCCAATGGGATATTCTTTATAAATGGTTGCAATCCCCAAACGATCTAAAATAGGTTTTGCTTTTCGTGCCCAATCAACAGGAATGACTTGGTCTACCGAACCATGTGAAGCAAATATTTTCAAATTGCTAAAGTCATTGTTGGTGTAGTTTTCTGTGGCGATGTCAAGATTCAAATAACCACTCATGGCAACCACGCGCTGTACTTTTTCAGGATACGAAAGTGCAACCGCATAACTCAAAATGCAACCTTGACTAAATCCGATTAGGGTAAAATTATTGGCGTCAATGGGATAATTTGCAACTAACTCATCAATAAAATTAGCAATCAAATCGCGCGATTCTCTTGCTTGTTCGTGGTCTGAGAATTTATTTTCATCCGCATCAAAATTGATGGCATACCAAGCATAGCTGCCAAACGTCATATCATACGGAGCTCGAACGGAAATTACATAGTATTCATCAGGAAGTTCGTTAGCAAAAGAAAACAGATCTTCTTCGTTGCTGCCATATCCGTGAAGCAGCAGTAACATTGGGTTTTTGTCTTTTATTGTTTTAGGCTCACGAATTAGATAGTGTAATGACATCATTGTAATTTTAATTATTTTTTAGCGAGTAAGTATACATTGTATTTTCTATAATAGCTTTTTTTCTTCAATTCTTATCAATATATTTGAGGAAACAACAGCGAACAAGCCATGCCAAAACTAATCTTAAATTTCAAATTAAAAAATAAAGTGCTCATTACATTTTTTGCAATGGTCTCTTTGACTACTCTATATTCGCAAAATAGAATCTTAATTTCCTATAATGAGAAGATAAATTTAGGCGAGGTTTCGAAGGGCACACATTTTTATTTTATTAGTGATTCGGATAAAATACACTTAAAGAGCAATGAAATTAATAATTACATTTTTTCAACCCCGGGTGTCTACACAATAAAAATTGAAGAGAAAGAAAATCATCAAAAAGATAACTGTGCCGAAAGACATTTACCCAAAGAAATAGTCGTTGAAGTCAGTCCCATAAAAATGATTTTTGATTCCAACGGTATTTCATTTTCGGCACCAATTGTAAAAAATAGAAGTACGGAAGGAATTGTACTCAGTATTCCGGTAACTATTCAAACGTTTGATCATCGACTGGCAAAGCTCAATATGACTAAAGTTAATTCAGCTGGTATTGGCACCAATATTACCGCCACTTTGAATAATCGTTTTAAAGAATTGCCAGAAGGAAATCATGTTCTTCAGTACGAATTGAGTGGAATGGTTACAGAGAACGCTTATCTGATGTTTGACTTTATTGATGCTAACGGTATAATACAATCTGTTTCTTTAACAAAACCAGTAATCAACTAACGATGAAGTATATCTACCTGCTAGCCGTATTTTTTATTTTTACATTCTCATATTCTGTATTAGCGCAATGCGGAGGCTCCGAATTTTGTAACGGTAACACGGGATTGTATTCTAATGATGACGCAACAAACATAGCCTATGACAATATGGGTTCTTCTTTCCATTCAACCTTTATTAAGGAACCCAATGGGGAATGGAGGGTGTGGGGTGCTAACATGCAACAAAATGGAACAGGTGCTGCTTTATCTCCGCAATCAGTCAATACAACCAATTACCCAAATTTAACTGGAACCATTTTTAAAATTGCTATTGGTTCAGATGCTATCTTTTCACAACTGATTGTTTTAACATCTGACGGTTTATTCGTTGGCGGCTCTGAAGGGCAAGTCATTAGTAATCAAATTACGACTACATCTGTATTTAAAAGATTAACAGTGGATGGAAAAACGGATGGTTTACCCTTAAATGTTGGAACAGGAGATATAAAAATGCTTTTCGCGACGACATACACATTAATAATAACCACCTGTGCAGGTGAAGTATATGTACTATCATTAAATTCCGCAGTGAGAGGGAATGGTGGCGCAGGGAATGCATTACAATGGTCAAAAGTAATGCAGAATGACACGACGCCCCTCAATAATGTTATTGTAACAAGAGGAAATTCTTATGTTGGCTTTGCATTAAAAGCTGATGGAACACTTTGGACATGGGGTTTTGGTTCTTTTTTAGGAAATGGCACGCCTTCAGTAACAAGGAATTATGCTACTCAAATGACATTACCTCCTGGTATGCCAGGCATAAAAATGATTCAATCTACATTTAATACTTTTAGTTCTTATTATATTTTAGGGACTGATAAAAAAGTGTACGCTTTAGGTGAAAATTCGCGTGGGCAATTAGGAGATCGAACTACAACTGATAGGACTAATTGGGTAAATGCAAAAAATCCAGATGATTCGATTATCACAGATGCTACTTGGATTACTGGTAATGAACATGATGCTAACTATGCTGGATTAGGGATTATCAAGTTTGGAGGACTTTTATATACTGCAGGTGATAATAGTTATTTTATGATTGGAAGAGATATTGAAGACGGAGTAAACAATTTAAAAACCCCCAACGGAGTTTCAAGTACAGATGTTATTACACATGCGGAAGTAGGAGGTCACTCTACTGCTTTAGTAAGGCTTGGAAGTATTCGTTATGGATATGTGGGTCACAGAATAAATGGTTCTATGGGAGATGGTTCGTCGTTGGACGAACAACAAGAAACTTTCGATTTTATTACCCCACCCATCGTTGCTGTATGTGGCACTTTATGCGAACAACCTACTATAACACCCAATAGCCCAGTGATTTGCCCTGGCTCGGATGCAGTATTTACGATTAACGGAACTCCTGGCGATATTGTTACTTACACCTTAAATAGTGGAGATCCTCAAACAGTTACAATTGGCACGGATGGTTCTGTTCAAGTTACTGTTAATGGAGCAATTGTGAATCAAAATATCAATTTAACTTTCATTCTTGGTGGTACGGGTGCTTGTTCAAACTTTTTATCTACCACTTCAAGTATTTCAATAAATAATATTGTTACACCTTTATTTAATCAAGTAGCTTCCATATGTTCGGGCGGAGTTTTAAACCCATTGCCCACAACATCTACCAACGGAATTGACGGAACTTGGTCTCCAGTATTAAATACGAATGAAACTACGACCTATACTTTTACACCAACAATTCAAGGGACTTGTATCAATCCTGCAACAATGACAATAGGAGTCTTATCTACTACAGTTCCTACTTTTACGCAAGTAGCAGCCATTTGCGAGGGAACAGCTTTAAATGCATTACCACTTTCTTCAAATAATGGCATCATCGGAACTTGGTCTCCAGCACTAAATAATCTGCAAACAACCACCTATTCATTTACACCAAGTGGGGGTTCATGTATAGACCTAGTGACTATGACCATAGTTGTTAATCCCAAGCCTACACCAATCTTTAGCCAAGTAGCTGCGATTTGCGAGGGCAATGCATTGGCAAGTTTGCCGACAATCTCATCAAATGGAATTTCTGGAATTTGGTCGCCTGCCATAAATAATGCAATTACGACGACGTATACTTTTACACCAACTGATGTCTGTGCGCTATTGGTACCAATGACAATTACTGTTACACCGAGAATTTCCCCAGTTTTTTCTCTAGTGGATGCTATCTGTTTCGCAGATTCGCAGTTTGAATTATCCACAACTTCCTCAAACGGCATTACTGGCTCTTGGTCGCCTGCTCTTAATAATACACAAACTGCTACTTATGTTTTTACGCCAAATGCTACAGAGTGCGCCGTTCCTACTTCGAAGGAGTTAATTGTTTTTGATGATTTTGATTTTGAACATATCAGGTACTGTCTAAACGGAGAGTTATTTCTAGAAATCTTGCCAACCTTGCAAAGTTTTGATAGTAATTCAGCGCAATATGATTGGCAGTTGAATAACATTAATATTGAAAATAATGCCATTTTTAATGTCACGAGTTATTTGAAAAGTACCAGTATTAATGAAACCATGCCGATCACATTCGATATTACTGTAACGAACTCGGACGGTTGTCCAAAAACGAAGTCCATCAATTTACAAAGCGTTTATTGCGGCATTCAAAAAGGGATTTCACCCAATAACGACGGCTTGAATGAATTTTTTGATCTACGATTATTAGATGTAGAAAAACTTGTTATTTTCAATAGATATGGGACTAAAGTCTACAGCAAAAATAATTATACGGAGGAATGGCACGGTCAAGACTATAATGGAAATATACTTCCAGATGCGACCTATTATTATGTGATTGATTTTAGAAATAGTCCGTCAAAAACAGGTTGGATTTACATCAATAAAGAACACTGATTTCTATAATCGTCAGCATTCATTATATAAAATGAAATACTTTTTGAAATAAATTTCCCAATAACGGCAATGGTTTCATATCACCTTTGATGGCCGTGAAAAAACCATAAGTCCACAGTATAGACACAAAAATCCACATCGTTGCGGAAATCATCAAACTATCAAAATTGCTTACAATCAATCCCAAAGAAAGAAACGTAATCGTTAATCCCAATGCTTGTCGAATGTGAAAAGAAGCAAATGAATTCTTATTTTCTGAATTCATAGACATCGCGATTAAGACACCAACAATCAAAATATAGCTCGTGATGGCCGCGGTTTTTCCATCTTCAATTGTATTATTCATTTGAGATAACTAGTTTTCCTTGGTTATAAATTCCGTATGCTTTTCCCTTCATCTCTTCTCCTAAAAAAGCGGAATTTTTAGATTTTGATTGGATGTTTTCTTTGGTAAATGTCCAAGTTTTCTCTGGGTTAAAAAAGCTAAGATTAGCTATGTTTTCTTCATTGATATTGGACACTTGAATTCCAAAAATCGCCTTTCCCTGCGTCAATTTTTCAATGACAGTTTCAAGAGGCAAAACGCTAATTAACGCTCCGAAAGCACTTTCTAATCCGATCGTTCCGTTTTTCGCCAAATCGAATTCCATTTTTTTATGTTCGATGTCGATTGGATTGTGATCTGAGGCAATCATATCAATTGTCCCATCTACAACTCCTTGTAACAAAGCTTTTCTGTCTGACTCTGTGCGCAAAGGCGGTGTGACTTTATATCTTGAATCAAATCCGTGTAATTTTTCATCATTGAGTACCAAATGATGCACCGAAACGCTACATGTAACTTGCAGTCCTTTGGCTTTTGCCACTTTGATTAACGAAACTGATTTCTCTGTAGAAATAGTCGGAATGTGCAATTTCCCACCCGTATATTCTAATAGAAATAAATTACGTGCGACTTGCAATTCTTCTGCCAGCGCTGGAATTCCCTTCAATCCTAACTGAGTCGAAACAATACCTTCATTGACAACGCCGTTTCCTTTGAGGTCTGAATCTTGCGAAAAAGCAATCACTAATCCGTCAAAATCTTGAGTATATTGCAAGGAGATTTTCAGTAAGTTGGCATTGCTGATACTTTGATTATAATCGCCAAAAGCAATCGCTCCAGCGTTTTTCATATCGTATAATTCAGCCAAATCTTTCCCTAAACTTTCTTTAGTTAAGGCACCAATGGGGTAGAGTTGTGTCGCAGCATCTTTTGCTTGTGATTGAACAAAGTGTATTTGTGATTGATTGTCAATTATAGGGAAAGTGTTGGGCTGCAAGGCCACTGCCGTAAATCCGCTTTTGGCAGCCACCAGTAAGCCGTTTCTGATGGTTTCGCAATCTTCGTATCCTGGCTCACCAAAGCAAACGCTTGAATCAAACCAACCTTGTGAAACGTGTAAATTATCGAGTTTTAACTCTTGAACATTTGAAGAATTTACTATTGAAGTACCGATTTTTTTGATGATTCCGTCTTCGATTAGCAGATCGACAATTTGATTGTGAAAAGGACTTTTCGAATCAATTATTTTAGCAGCTCTGACAATTAAATTCATTTTACAAATTTTTGAATGAGTACTTCTAAGACTAAAAATAACAAAGCAAGTATCACAAACCACTTCCAAATTTCGTTGTTTATTCTTTCGAACTGCAAGGTATCAAAAACAGTTGATATAGATTCTTTTTGAGTAAAATCAGTAAGCAGGTTTTCCGAACTTTCGGTCAATGCACTTTCGGTGCGATTGTAATTGAAGCTGATATTCTTAAGCAATTCATCCGCTTTATAAATCCCGTAATTTCCAGCAATTTCAGGTTTGTCGGTACAAGTTAGCTTCACCTTGCTGTTCAAGATTTGCTGAATGGGAATGAAATTTTCTTCCTTGTTCTTTATCGATAAAATGTCGTCCTTACTCAAGGTTGCATTCATAAAAATGCTGTTGCTTTCCCCAATCATCATCGATGAAATTCCAGTTTTTTGACTGCTTTGCGCCATATTGTAAAATATAGGAACAATCAGTGGCGAATTTTGAAAATTGGAATTGTCTTTATTTAAAGCGGCAGAAAAAACATAAACCGACGACAAGTCATTGGGTATCGACGTTAAGAAAGTGCTTTGATCTTCATAACTCAAAATTGCGGGATAATTAGAGGTAAACCCGAAAGAACTGTTCGTTTTCGGGTATTGAAAATTGGCAACTTGTTTTTCAAAAACGGATTTAAATACGGGATTATTAAATGCAATTTTCGTGATTAATTTCTCGTTTTTTTGCGCATTTTGAAACTGGATTTTACCAAAATTACCAAGAAAGCTATTGATATTTGAAATGCTATTTTCTGCAGATGGAATGAAAATAACATTGCCACCTTTACTCGCGAAAGTTTTTAAAGTAGTTTGTAAGGCTTGTGGAATATCAGTCAATTCATTGAGGATGATCGCGTCTTGATTCTCCAATTGATTGTAGTCCAAATTGGCCAATGCATAATTGTTAAAATTAAATTCAGCAGCTGTGTATATTCGACTTAAAAACGCACTTTTTTCAGGAATTCCAATACTTAATACATTAAGTTTTTCAGGTTTTGAAATGCTAAAATACAAAGTGTTATCATAGGATAAACTGTTGTCTGTGATGTTAGCATAACCATTGAAATCGTCTTTTGGAATGGTAAATTTTACGATTTTCTCCTTCGATTCCATTTTAAAAATGGTCTTCGCAATCAGCTTTTCCTTGTTATACAAAGCCATTGGAAAGTCCTTATTATCGTCTCCAAAGGAAGTTAAATGAATACCAATTTCATAAAAATTATCTAATGTTTGTTCAATGAAAACACTGTCAATAGCCACGTTATTTTTTTGTTCTGCTTTTGGAACGACAAAAATGGTATTCCAGGACTTGTCAATACTTTTGAGTTGCTTTGATTGCAAACCAATGGCGTCAGAAATCACAACAACATCTTTGTTTAAATTGGATGGATGCGATTTTATTTTTGCCATCGCACTTTCAATTTGGAAGGACAATGGACTGTAAGACAGATTTTGCAGCTCTTTTTGAATCGATTTGACATCGGTATTCCAAAAGGTCTCTGAATTGGTTACTAAAGAAAAAGTCTGACTCTCAGGAGCGTGTTCTAATAGATCTTCGATGGCACGCTTTAATAAAGCGCCTTTTTGACCTTTCGCTTGCATACTATATGAATTGTCCAACACAATATAGAGTTCATTGTTACTATTCTTATGGTCTTTCCCAGCGAAAAAAGGTTGTGCAAAAGCGAGTATAATACAGGTTAAAAGCAGTAATCTTGTCGCTAATAGCAACCACTTTTTGATTTTAGAACTCTTTCGGGTTTGTATGGAGATTTCCTTTAAAAATCGAACATTCGTAAAATATTCTTTCTTAAATCGACGCAATTGAAACAAGTGAACCAATATCGGAATAAGCAGTAAAAGTAGGAAGTAAAGAATTTCCGGATGTTTGAATTGCATGCTTAATTTAGTTTATCAAAAATAATAATCAATAATTAATAATCAATTATTTCTTGTCTTTTCTTTTCTTGTCGCGCGTCTTCAACATATTTCTGTTGACCGAACCTGAGGTTTTCTTTTTTGTTTTAGATGGACCACCTAAGTTGACTTTTTTATTCTTTTTTGCTTTTTCATGGAAAGCGCCTTCTCCGTCTAATTTGGGTTTTTTAAGCAAGAACTTCATCGGTTCTTTGTCTTTTTCTGGACCGATCAACTTGAGAGAAACTTCCACTTCTTCAGGAAAGTCAATATTTTCGATTTCAAGATTCATTAGTACTTCAGCTTCCAATTTGTATTCTTCCTCTCGTGTAGTGTAAAAGCTAATCGCTGTCCCAGTGGCATCTGCACGACCCGTTCGACCAATTCGGTGCATGTAGAGTTCTGGAAACTCCGGCATTTCAAAATTGATGACATGAGTAATATCTGAAATATCTAAACCACGTGCCATGATATCGGTTGTAATAATGCCTTGCAAATTTCCTTCTTGAAAAGTAGCCATGGTATTCAAACGGTAATTCTGCGATTTGTTGGAGTGTATTACCCCGAATTGTCCTTCAAAAGTTTCCTCAATGCTTTCGTGAAGCATGTCTGATATTTTCTTGTTGTTTACGAAAATCAAAACACGACTCATGTTTTCATTCTTAGATAACAAGTATTTCAACAAATTAATTTTTGTATTGAAATTCTGAACTTTATACGACAACTGGGTGATATTAGTCAACGGTGTTCCAGAAGCGGCAAGGCTTACTTCTTCAGGAAAATCAAAAAAGTCGTTGAGAACCGCGTCCACTTCATCCGTCATAGTGGCGGAAAAAAGTATGTTTTGACGTTTTGGTTTCATCATCGCTAGTATTGAAGTCAACTGTGGGCGGAAGCCTAAATTCAACATTTCGTCAAATTCGTCAATCACCAACTTTGAAGTTTCATCAAATCGAATAACATTGTCTAGCGCTAAGTCCATCGTTCTTCCCGGTGTTCCAACGAGAATGTCGGTTCCTTGATAAACCGCAGTTTTTTGTGTATTGATGTTCACACCACCATAAATTCCCAAAGTTCTAACGGACATATATTGGGTTAGTTTTTCAACTTCTTCGACAACTTGAACGACCAACTCGCGTGTTGGTACCAAGATGACAATTTTTGGAGTATGCGTTGGGGTAAATTTATAAAGTTTGAGAAGCGGCAATAAATAGGCAAAGGTCTTACCAGTTCCTGTCTGAGCAATGCCCATCATATCGCGTCCTGACATGATTACAGAAAATGATTTTTCTTGTATTGGTGTGGGTGTTGTAAAACCTAATTCATCGATGGCTTTTTGAACCGATTTTGGTAGATTGAATTGTTCGAAAGTGCTCATTAGGATTAAATTTGCGCAAAGGTAAGCTTTTTAAAGCATTAAGAACAGTTTCGCAGCATTCTCTTCTAGAGCTACAAGTTTGCCGGTATTGGATTCATCTGCATAAATTGATACACTGAAGCAGAAATTTCTTTGCTAATTTGAGGAAGTTGTTTGTAGTCTTTCCCAGCGGTCATGACAGTAAGTACGTAACAATTATTATCAAGATAAATAATAGCAGATTCACTGAATTGTTGCCCATTAGCATCTCCAGCTTCACCAAACTTATGGATCACTTGGGTTCCTTTTGGCATTCCAGCAATCAATCCACGATTGAAATCGCATTGACTAAGTAATTCTAATCCAATTTCAGAATTTTCTTTATTGAGGTAGGAACCATTATACAAGGCTCTCATAAACAAAGAATAATCTCGTGAAGAAATGGGATAAATCGGTGATTTCCAGTCGGGAATGGGTAAACCAAGATCAGTAAATACCTTTCCGAATACAGTAATATCAATATTATCGTTAAGCAAGCTGGTCGCTTGATTGTCGGAATATTTAATCATGTAAGTGAGTAATTCTCTAATCGTATATTTTTTTCCAACTTGAATCGATTTGGAATTAAAATTAGTGTGTCGCTCCGTGTCGTTTACTTTATCATAAGAAATAACACGATCTAATGTACCGGGTTTTAGTTCATTCATTTTTAAGTAGGCGATGAGTTCAGGTACTTTCATCAATGAACCTGGGAGAAATTTTTCGTCTACGTTTGTTCCAGTCCAGCCATTTCCATTGAATTCCTTCAGAAAAAAAGAGGCCGAATTGAGAACGCCGATTTTTTTGTAATTTTCGATGATTCCTGTTACATTCTGTTTGAGCCCATTCAGATTTTCAGATTCGTATTTATCATCGACGAGCAAAATTGGCTTTACATATTTAAAACCAGATAATCTTTGCACTTTATAAGAACTAGTAGAAACTTCCGAGATAACATTTTGTGTGTCAGAATTCTTTTCTTTAGCGATATAATAATAAGTGAAAGCATTGGATGCTAGCATGGAAAAGATAATAATTCCGAGAGATTTTTTGTTTTTCAGCAATTTCATTGTAAGTTAATATTTTGTAAAAAATGCATTTGGGCAATGCGAATTTAATAGAATTCTCTTCTATTGACACCATAATATTAAACAATTAACATTTTATTTAGCCTACCATAAAATTGAGTCTATAGTAACTTTTTGAATATTAGCGTTGTAGTGTGATAGTCTTTTTCTCTCTAAAATCCTTCAAACACCCCTAATCCGAATAAGGCAAAATCATATTTCACAGGATCCTTTTGATCGAGTTTGCGGAGGTTAAAATCCAATTCCGCTAGTGCTTTTCCGTCGTTTTGTTTACGATTTAGTAATCCTAATTTACGGGCTACATTTCCAGAATGAACATCTAAAGGGCACGATAATTTTGAAGCAGATATCGTTTTCCAAATACCTAAGTCAACGCCAGTTTTGTCTTGACGCACCATCCAGCGCAAATACATATTGATGCGCTTAGCGGCAGAATTATTGAGTGGATCGGAAATGTGTTTTTGTGTTCGATTTTGATGATCGATTTCAAAGAATAAGCACTTCAATTCGTGAATGCTTTTTTGCAAACTTTCTTGTTCTTGATGCGACGAAAAAACCGATTCTAATCCACCGTGGTTTTGGTAAATATGTTTCAAGCCTCTAATAAAAGTTACGAAATCTTTTCCATTAAACGTCCGATGAACAAAGCTTTCCAAGCGCTCCAAATCGGTTTCGGTGTGTGACATGACAAAGTCATATGGTGTATTTCCCATCAATTGCATCATGCTGTGCGCATTTTTTAAAATCATCTTTCGGTTGCCCCACGAAATAGTAGCGGTGAGAAAACCAGCGATTTCAATATCTTCTTTGGCGGTATATAAATGTGGAATTTGTATGGGATCACTTTCAATAAATTGAGGAGTGTTATATTGAATGACTTTTTCTTCTAGAAATTCGTGCAGTTCTTTTTGGGTCATGGTTTCACTACTTTTTTGGAGTAAAATCCATCCGCTAATTTAGCGCCACGCAATTGCGGATAATACCCTATTTTTTTTTCAAAATATTCAATCTGTTTGCTATTGACACAAGGTAATTTTCCATCTCCAGTGACCCAAATGTAGCTATGTTCATCCGGTGAATTATATTGTAGATTGCCTATTGATTTTTTTGAAAATGTAGCCCGTAGATTGGAATTTGATTTTGGAATAATAATTTGAGAAAGCGAGAATGCCTTCGGATAAAAGTCTACTCGGTGGTGGTTTATTCCTAATGCAATCGGAAGCATTACATAAAGACTTGCTGCGATAAGTCCAATATACAATGAAATGTAAATAGGTGTTTTTTTTACCAAAACAAAAGAAAGCAATGTCAATCCAAAGAACAGTAAAAAGGACAAAAGAAAACGAAGTTGAGGGGTCGTCAAAATCAAAAATACGATTTGAGCAATCATAGTTACATAAATAATCCACAAGGCAGTTTTGTTTTTTGATCTACTAATTGCAAAAGGAACCAGTAGGAAAAGCGATAGTAGAATCAATGTGATAGAACGAATTACCCAGGATTCCGAGATCCATTGCAATAAAATTTCAATAGTAGAAAGCGGGGAATACTGGTTTTGAGGTAATACAAATCCATAGTTCTTTGACGGACTCCACCAGAATTTATAAAGCTCGTTTGGAATAGCATTTTCGAATGTGAAGTATTGCGCAAATAGCGATGAAGGATAAAAAGGATAGCCGGTCAGAATGATGTTTTTGACTACAAATAAGACCAGAACTAGTACGCCGACAAAAAGAGTAGGTATTGTTTTGTGTTTATTTTTATTGGTGTATAAGATAAAATATAGTAACGGTATCAGCAAAATTGGCAAAGCTGAGATTTTGATGTAAACAATATAGAATGCCAGTAAGGCAAGAATTGTTAATGAATCCGGGTTCGGCATTTCATAACTTCTTATAAGAAATGAGAAAAGCAAAAGCGAAAGAACGATAACTGCAAGATCCGGAGATGGAACGCCTGAAAATGGTAAAAGCAAAACCATCAGTGCGGCAAAAAGTCCCATCCATAAAGAGGAAAGATTGCCTTTCTTAAAATACGTATCAAGTTGAGCAATAGAAAATGCAATTCCCAAAAGCAAACAAAATCCATTGAGATCATTGCAATTGTCAGTCAAATAAGAAAATGAGAAAGCACTCTGCAAAATATGCCAGCCCGAAGTTTGCCCAAAGAACATATGCAAATTGGCTAAACCTGGCACAAATCCATATTCATTGAGCCATTGTATCGTTTGCAAATAGTAAGTTTCATTATCAACGAACGATGCGCTCCCAGCCGACTGAATTAGAATAACGACCGAAGTTAAGAGAAAGAAAATCTTCAAGTAGGTGTCGATCTCTTTAATTCTTTGAAAGATGTGATGGTAACTGGCTGATAATTCGCCTTTATATTTGCTGACAACGAAAAGTTGAATAAGTACTAAGGCGATTTGAAACTCATAATTGATTCTTCCAAAAATAGCCCATAAACTGGCGAACAAAGTAACACCAAACATTCCCAATACTATCGTCAGTGTTGTATCGAGTTCTTTAATATTTACTAATTTCTTGAATGCAAAGCCGAAGTTATAAAAAGTAACCGTTAGATAACACCATATTAGTACTATAACTAGCATGATGGCTATGAGGAAATTTTGCCATCAACCATAGTCAGTTTTCTGTCGGCCATATTTGCCAGTTCTTCGTTGTGGGTCACAATCACGAAGGTTTGCCCGAAATTATCACAAAGATCAAAAAATAACTGATGCAGGTTTTCGGCGGATGCTGTATCCAAGTTCCCTGAAGGTTCATCTGCAAAAATAATAGCCGGTTTATTGATTAACGCTCTCGCGACCGCTACACGTTGCTGCTCTCCACCTGAAAGTGCGTTTGGTTTATGATGAATACGTTCCGACAATCCTAGATATTCTAATAGTTTTTTGGCTTCTTCCTCCGTTTCCTTTTTGTTTTTGTTAGCAATAAAGGTTGGAATACATACATTTTCTAAAGCGGTAAATTCTGGGAGTAATTGATGGAATTGAAAAATGAAACCCAAATGCAAGTTTCTAAATTGTGACAAAGCTTTGTCATTCATTTTTAAGACGTCTTCGCCATTGATTTGCAAGACTGTTTCTGTTGATGGTGTCGGTCGATCTAAAGTACCAAGAATCTGCAGAAGCGTCGTTTTTCCTGCACCAGAAGCACCAACAATGGAAACAATTTCACCTTGTTTAATATCTAAATCAACGCCTTTCAACACTTGAAGTTGATCATAAGATTTAATAATATTTTTGGCGTGAATCATTTTAATCGGTTTCCACAAAGAAACAAAGATTTTTAGAATTATTGGAAAAGAATAAAACAAATGCAGGCATCGCAGATACGTTGACTTATGACATTTAATAAATAAAAGTTAATTTAAATTTACTGTTTAATTTTTAATTACATTTGTTAAACAAAAATTAGCTATCAATTTAGCCACTAATCCACATTAATGACCACAGATCCAAATATAGATTCTATAGTTACTAAAAGCGAGGTAGCCACTTTTGCAGGTGGTTGTTTTTGGTGTACCGAAGCGATTTTTTTGTCTTTGACTGGTGTCAAAAGTGTTGAATCTGGTTACATAGGAGGAAAGACGCTCAACCCAACGTATAAAGAAATTTGCACAGGTGAAACAGGTCATGCGGAGGCAGTTCAAATCACATTTGATGGAAATGAAATTAGTTATAGCGATTTGCTACAAGTTTTTTTTGCCACACACGACCCAACCACTTTGAATCGACAAGGAAATGATTTCGGCACGCAATACCGGAGCGAAGTTTTTTATCATACGGACCATCAGCGTCAATTTGCAGCCGATTATATCAATTTACTGACGGTTGCCAAGACGTTTTCAAAGCCAATCGTCACCAAAATATCTAAGGCGAGTCACTTTTATGTTGCCGAAGACTATCATCAAAATTATTACAATCTCAATAAATCATTGGGGTATTGTAGTTATGTAATTACACCAAAGATGGAAAAACTGCAAGAGTTATTTTCATCAAAACTAAAAAAATAAGGCTCTTAAATTTATCAAATATGAATACGCTAACTGAAAAAGAAATTTTTGAAATTATAGGCGATGAACATCAAATGTCATCCGCAGAAACACCATTACGTCCAGATGCTTTCGTGAAGACCGATGCCCAGAAAAAGGCGGTCATTGAAAAACACTTTCAGATAATAATGGAAGAATTAGGACTGGATATGACCGACGATAGTCTTCGTGGTACGCCACATCGCGTGGCAAAGATGTTCGTAGAGGAGATATTCAGTGGACTCGATCCAAAGAACAAACCCAAATTGTCGGTATTTGACAATAGTTATCACTATGATAAAATGTTGGTTGAAGCGGATATCACGTTCAATTCAACTTGTGAACACCACTTTTTGCCCATCATCGGAAAAGCGCATATTGGCTATGTTTCTAGTGGAAAAGTAATTGGACTTTCGAAATTGAATCGAATTGTAGATTATTATGCCCGTCGACCTCAAGTGCAAGAGCGAATGATTATGCAGATTTTCAATGAATTAAAATCAGCATTGCAAACAGAAAATGTCATAATTGTTGTAGAAGCAACTCATTTATGTGTGTCAAGTCGTGGCATTAAAGACGAGTCTAGTTATACTTCTACTTTGCAATATGGCGGAATTTTTAATGAGAAAGAAAATCGAAATGACTTCTTCAATATGTTGAAGACTGAAAAATAGTAGCGACAAGCACCCATTGTAAATTCGCCTCTTCATTGAGGCGTTTTTTATTTTGAATCACTTTCTTTTGGAAGTAAGAAACCCAATTTCATACTCCGCAACATTTTCTTTTCAAATGCCCAAAAGAAATTGAATTGACCGAACAAAAAGCCTATCGCTACCAATAGCACTTGGTAAATGGGAAATATCGATAACAAACGAATAGGCGTAAACCAAAATCCTAAATCTTCTTTTGTAATTCCTAGAAGCAAGCAAAAGGGTTTTGACAACCAAGCCGAAGCCGAGCCTGTAATCGCAAAGACTACGAGGATAATAGTAAGTTGAAAATTCGATTGAATTCCCCAGCGTTCTTTAAAACTCGACATAACCTAAGAATTGAGTGCAAATATAAGAGAGAAAATGGTCATAATCGCTGTTTGTATCGACTTTGAAAATACATAAAATAATGGTACAACAAATAATTGACTTCATAACCATAGTGAATATGCGTGAAATAGTCAATTCTCATCTCATATAGTGTTGGATCATAGCGATACGGTTGAGCAACACGATTATTCCACTCTGTTACGAAGCGAAGATTGCGATTTTGCAAGTAAATAAGAGAATAGTAATTTCGAGGTTTTTGAGTAGTCAGCCAAGCATTAAAGCCAGGCTCAATAATAATTACTTCATATTCTAAAGAGTCGTTGGCAATTCGAATCGTATCTTTTGTCACTGCAACTTCCGACGACTTGTCGGGCACTAGCGATTTTTTTTGCGAACAACAGTAAATTAAGAGTAAAATTACAAGCGATGCGGCGATGTTCTTCATTATAATTTCTTTCTATAAAATTAGCAAATCCATCTTTAATTTATAGCGGTATTAGTTCATTTAACAAAAAAAGCCAAGCAAAACGCCTGACTTTCGTTATTTTATATAACTCTCGTTAGTATTACTTTCCGAAAAGCTTACCAAGTAGTCCGCCGATACCGCCTTTTTTGTTTACTGCTGCCATGGCATCACTTATATCTACTTTTCCATCGGCATTTTGATCTAAACCAAATTGGGCACCATATTGAGAAACCGCATCCATCAAACCTGAATTGCCAGCACCATCAGAAATAGCATTGACCAAATCTGAAACTTCAAAACCTTTGTGATTTGGGTCTTTGGCATTTCCTACTAATGAGCCAAGTACTTTTGGAATCAAGTTGCCTGCTACACCCGAAGCAGCGTCGCTACTCAAGCCAAATTTTTCACCCAAATTACCAGTCAATTGTTCTTTCAATTTTTGCACCACAGGATTCGAGGCATCAGCCGTTGCACTTCCATTTATTAAGCTTGCCACATCTGAAACATTTCCTTCTGCGACCATATTTTTTAACCCATCAAGAATCGAACTACTCGCTTCATTCATCACCGCTTCATTCTGTTCGTTTGGAACTGCATCGTTTCTGACTACCGCATCTTGACCGAACTGTTGTACTAATTGTGTTAATTGTTCAAACATGGTTTTGAATTTTAATGGTTCGATATCAAATTTAATAAAAAACATATTACGAATGAATATTCTATAATTTACTATTAAAAAAAAGCCACGAATGCACGAATTAATTTTATAATTCGTGCATTCGTGGCTATAATTTTTATGAAACGATAAAAAAAGTAAGTGTCAACCCGCAAAATTCGAATGTCAAAAAACTACACTTTCTCCGATTTCAAAATGCTACTAATTTGTTCCGCCAATTCTGTTCCGATTCGATCCTGAGCTTCCAATGTAGCGGCTCCAATATGAGGCGTCAACGAAATTTTCGGATGCATCAAGATTTTAATTTCTGGCGTCGGCTCGTTTTCAAAAACGTCTAAACCTGCAAAAAGTACTTTTCCAGCATCTAAACCTTCAATCAACGCAACTTCGTCAATCACACCACCACGAGAACAGTTGATGATTCCGACATTGTCTTTCATCACAGCGATTTCATTACGACCAATTACATAGCCATCTTGTGCAGGCACGTGAAGCGTAATAAAATCAGCGTGTTTCAACAAATCCTCAATCGGTTCGGTCACGATATCTACATTGATAAATTGGTTGTTATAAAAATCAACTCTGATTTCAGCATTGTCTACATATTTATCCGCAGCAATGACTTTCATTCCCAATCCCAACGCCATTTTTGCGGTGGCTTGACCAATGCGTCCAAATCCAATAATTCCCAAGGTTTTTCCACGTAATTCGATACCGTTGGCATACGCTTTTTTCAAACCATCAAAATTGCTGTCACCTTCTAAAGGCATATTTCTATTGGAGTCTTGCAAGAAACGAACGCCAGTAAACAAATGCGCGAACACCAATTCCGCCACACTTTCCGAAGAAGACGCTGGCGTATTAATCACATGTACACCTTTAGAGCGCGCGTACTCTACATCAATATTATCCATACCAACGCCGCCGCGACCAATAATTTTCAGTCCAGGGCAAGCATCAATAATATCTTTTCTAACCTTAGTCGCACTGCGAACCAAAACAACACTAACGTTGTTGGCATTCACATAATTGGCTACCTGTTCTTGCGCTACTTTGGTTGTAATTACTTCAAATCCACCTTTTTCTAAAGCAATTCTACCGCTTTCAGAAATTCCATCATTGGCTAATACTTTCATTATAGTTTATTCGTTTAATCGTTTATTTGTTTAATCGTTTTTTTTTCAGGAGCTAATCCTGCTATTCGCTCTATCTTTTGCTCCATTGCTTTACGCAAAAGGATGCCGCTGCTATCAGGGCTAGGGCACTCCATTAATTATCAACCATCAATTGTCAGTTGACTAAAATTTCATTCCTGAAACTTTACGTTCAAAATCCTGCATCACATCCACTAAGACTTGCACGCTGTCTAGTGGCAACGCATTATACATCGATGCTCTGTAACCACCCACCGAACGATGTCCTGTAATTCCTGAAATACCCGCTTCTTTCCACAATGTGTCAAAAATTGGCGTGTGCGCTTCGTTTTCTAACAAGAAAGTCGCATTCATTGCCGAACGATCTTCTTTCGCCACCGTTCCTTTGAAGTATGGATTTCTGTCAATTTCCGTGTACAACAATTCTGCCTTCGCATTATTCTCGATTTCAATAGCGGCAACACCACCTTTTTCTTTCAACCATTGCAAAGTCAATAACGATGCATAAATTGGGAAAACGGCAGGTGTATTATACATGCTTTCTGCTTTGATATGTTTTTGATAATCTAAAATTGCTGGAATCGCTCTTCCAGTTTTTCCAAGAATTTCTTCTTTAACGATCACCAACGTCGTTCCTGCTGGACCCATATTTTTTTGTGCTCCGGCATAGATCAAATCGAATTGCGTAAAGTCGATGACTCTCGAGAAAATATCTGAACTCATATCACAAACTACCGGAATATTGGTTTTTGGAAAACTCTTCATTTGGGTTCCAAAAATCGTATTGTTGCTCGTGCAGTGAAAATAATCTGCATCTGCTGGAATCACGAAATCTTTTGGAATGTACGTATAATTATCGCTTTTAGACGAAGCCACAACAACCGTTTCACCAAAAGCTTTGGCTTCGGTAATCGCGTTACTCGCCCACGTTCCTGAATCTAAATACGCCGCTTTTCCATCTACTTTCATCAAATTATAAGGCACCATTAAAAACTCTAAACTAGCGCCACCGCTCAAGAACAAAGCCTGATATCCTTTGCCTGTCAAACCCAATAGGTCTAACGCCAAAGCTCTCGCTTCTTCCATGATCGCAATAAATTCTTTGCTTCGGTGTGAAATTTCTAATATCGATAAGCCAGAGTTATTATAATCTAAAATCGCTTCAGCTGATTTTTCAAAAACTTCTTGCGGTAATATGCACGGACCAGCACTATAGTTATGCTTCTTCATTGTATCTGTTATCATAGTAAAAAAATTAAGCTGCAAATTTCGGCAATAGGGTTGTAATAACCGAGATTATTTGCAAATTATTCGTAGGATGTTATTAACAAAAACGTTGTAGTAAAAACGGGTTTATCTTAATTTTTTACAATCTTAAAAGTTTGAGAAACGTCACTTTTGGAATATATTTTTGCAAAGTATAATCCTGTGGAAAAGTTCTCTAGTGAAATTTCGTTGAAATTGGTGTTTTGGGTTTGCAGTAATTTGCCAGAAACCGAAAATAATTCAATCTTACTGATTTCAAGTGAATTGTTATTTTTTACAAAAACACGATTATCGGTCGGGTTTGGGAACAATGAAATAGCATTGTACTCAAACTTCTCATTAGCCAATAAATAATCTAAAGTGTAAACATTTCCACTATAAGGCAGTATGATACGTTCAAGAGGCGCACCTATAACAAGCAAATTGTCTTTAATTGCAAGAGCGTTTCCAAAGAAATCATCATCACCACTGGGCTGAATGCCGTAGTAAGTGTTATAATAGGTCCAAGTATTTCCGGTTTTTTTATAATGTAAAAGAGGAAATTTTCGAGTGGCTGCTAAAATATAGCCATTTGACCCGATGAAAATATCGTCGTTGTTTGCTGCAATAGTTGCAAAAATTTGGTCGCCGTCAATTTCAGGTGCAATTTGAAAATATCCAGTAGCACTAAATGAATTGTCGTTATTAAATGTTAGTATATTAACAATCCTGTTTTTCAAGATAGACAGATTGGTGTCGTCTAAACAAAAATCAAATTCATCTTCTAGTCCTTCGCTGGAATAACCTCCAACTGAAACATATTGATTATTGTTAAATATAAGAAAATCGACGCCATGACCACTATTTGAATTATTGCGAGTATAAATGACTAAAATATTGCCATTGAATTCTATTTTTTTTCCATAATAGGCATTTGGAGCTGAGCCAATTATTTTTTGCTGAAAAACCCATTCCGTTCCATTGTACAAATAGTGATAGACGGAACCAATATTACTTGATGCATTTTGAAAGTTGACTTCATTCTCAGCAGCAATAAATAAGTGGTTTCCAAAAATCTTAACACAACTGCCAAAATGATAATTTGCCGTAGGTTCGGGTGAAGGAATAATTTGCTGCAAATCATATAAATCAGCTGTTTTCTTGTAAATGAAAACCGAACCTGCGTCTTCAGCAACACTATTGATTAATGGGTCTCCAATGGCTATAAAGTTATTGTCTATAGAAATTGAATAGCCAAAAGTCCCATCAGATGCATTAGGCGAGTAGATGATTTGTTTTTGCTCGATGCCATTGGTGTTTTTATCGAATACATAAACTACAGTTCTTTGGTTAGATGCGATAATTTCATTTCCGTCCAAATCGACCTTAGATCCAAAACCCAAACCAGCCTCAATGGGGTTAAATGAGGGATGAAAAGAAAATGGTGTTTGCGCATTGGCAAATTGGCAAATAATCAGAATGATTAAGAATTTTTTCATGGTTAGGGTATTTTAATTTCAGTTTCCAACAGCGTCAGTTACTTTTTAATTATTTTGAACGATTGCTTAGTTCCGGCTGTGGTTGTTATTTTTATAAAGTACATTCCCGTATCGAAATTTGTCATATCGATTTCTCTAATATTGTTCTCGACAGACAAAAGCAATTTGCCAGTAATGGAATAAACCTCAACGCTCGAAAGGTCTCCGATATCATTGGTGATTTTCAATATATCTTGAACTGGGTTAGGAAAAACATCGATTGTATTTTTGCTAAAACTGTCGGTTTTCAAAGCAGCTGCACTAGCAAAATACGCTTTGCCATTAATGCCTTCATCTGGAGCGCCGAAAACTGCCATGCCAGCTGCCGTGGATAGAGAAGCTCCAAAAGAATCATTGATTGCTTCGGGACCATTGCCGTAAAGTGTTCTTTGAAATTGCCATTGATTTCCGATTTTTTTATGATACATCACTGGACGTTTTTCTTGTAAACCGTTACTAGCGCGTCCAACAAAAAGAAGCCCGTCATTTACATCAAAACCATAATAAGAATAAGAGGTTTCATCAATGAGTTGCGGCAAATCAATGTATTGAGAGCTACTAGGCGGTGCAAGGTCACGAACTTCCAAATAGATTGAAAAGTCGCCGTTCGACATAAGAAACGACTGGTTGTCGGAGATTTTCTTGCCATAAATATAGTAACTGCCGCCGCCGACAATATATGCCATTTGATAAGAGCTTTGGTATACCCAAAGCCCATCAAGCAGTGTGAAGTTTGTTTCATAATCGCCGCTCCAAATTTTCATTTGGTCGTTATTGATGAAGAAATTTCCACCGAGCGATGGAATAATATTGATCGGCTGCATGGTTCCTTCTATGGTGGATAGTTTTTGTAGCATTGTCCATTGGCTTCCATTAAACGTGTACACATAAACCGAACCTCTGTTGGTATTGATTTCTGAATCGGGCTCATCACCTCTGGCAGCAATGAATAAAAAACCATCCTGCATTTTTGTTGAACTTCCGAAGTAATCTCCAGCCATGGCATCAGCTGCTGTAATTTTTTGGAAAAAATCATAGTTGGTTCCATTTTTTTGGTAGAGATAAACTGCGCCGGTATCTGCGCCGGCGAAATCATGTTTCGGTGAATTTATAGCAAGGAAGTTATTTTCGAATGAAAAGCCTTTTGCAAATTCATCGTCGATCAGCGCATCTGCTGGATAAAAAGATTGGATTTGCTCGACGTTGGTGTTGAACGAATATAGTTTTCCGGGTGAGGTTGCTGAAGTATTAGAGCAGACAAATATATTTTCGGCGTTCATTCCCACGACGCTCCCGAATTTCTGACCACTGAGATCTGCAGTTGGTTCAAAACTTTGAAGTTGCGCTGTTGTACACAGACGTACGCTCAATAGCGCTAAAAAAGTGTAAAATAGTTTCATATCCGTTGATTTTCAACGAATATACAAAAATTAAATACTGGTTAGGAAATTTAAAGTATCAATTCCATCCGCATAATCCCACAACGAAGGTTTTTGCGTTGTCCCAAACGGAATGCTGTTTTTGACTAAATCATTCGAAACGATGCATTGAATATGATCTTGATCAGCGACCAAACGATTTTCAACTTCATTCAGGTTTTCGTAATATTCATAAAAAACACTCGAAATCGGTGAAGCATGGCTGGAGTCTTCTTTGATGGTTAGAAATCCGTTGTCCAATAATTTGAAATTACTCATCAAGAAAACGGCTTTATTATAGTCGTAGTTGTTCGCGTATTTTTCATAATGAATCACGTCTTGATATTCGAAAATGGCTTCGAAAAACTTGGTAAAATCATAACCTTTCGGCACAAACATTTTCGAAACATTCCGACAACCCAAACCAAAATAGCGAAAAATATCGTCGCCTAAGGCAGTCAATTGTGCTGTAGTTTCTTCGCCGTTCAAAACTGATATAGAACTTCTCGATTTTCGAATGATGCTGGGTTTGTCTTTGAAATAATATTCAAAATAGCGCGCGGTATTGTTGCTTCCGGTGGCAATGACGGCGTCAAAATTTTCTAGTTTTCCGTCGATGAAGGTGATTTTGTTTTTCAAATCGGGTTCGACAGCCATCAAATAATTCGCTAAAAAAGGCAACAGATGTTGATCGTTAGATGAGGTTTTTACTAGAACTGAATGTCCAGAAATCAAAACCGAAAGAAAATCATGAAAACCAACGAGTGGAATATTTCCAGCGAGAATTAATCCGACGGTCTTGTCTCCCTGAGCGCAGTCGAAGGGAATTTCATAAGCTGAAATCCAATTCTTCAAACTTTCTTCAGTCAATGCTTCCGCCCACGATTGAATGGCAAAATAGACTTGCTCTTTGGTATACCAACCGTTATGCGACTGTGATAATGCAATCAAATCTGTAAAAGCATCGAAGTACAGATCATTGTATAAAACGCCTTCATTTCTAGTACTAGAATTTTCGGAAAATTGCGCTAAAAATTTCCCCAGTTCCACAAAAGCTTTTATTTTATCAATTTGTAACATTTGTTTACTTGTATATTAATAGATTTGATTGTAATTTTGCGCAAAAATAAGCAATAGATTCAGGATTTGGGATTTTTGATTTGGGATTTTAAATTCCAAGTTAAATCTGAAGTTGAAAATCTAAAATCGTACATCAAAATGGCAATAATTATTACAGACGAATGTATCAATTGCGGCGCTTGTGAACCTGAGTGTCCAAACACCGCAATTTATGAAGGAGCAGACGATTGGCGTTATAAAGACGGAACGAAATTAAAGGGTAAAGTAATTTTACCTGATGGAAGTGAAGTCGATTCGGATGCTGCTCAAACTCCAATATCAGATGATATCTACTATATTGTTCCAGGGAAATGCACGGAATGCAAAGGGTTTCATGATGAACCACAATGCGCCGCTGTTTGCCCAGTAGATTGCTGCGTACCGGATGATAATCATGTGGAAAACGAAGAGACACTACTCAATAGACAGGCTTTCCTTCACAATGAATAATAAAGAATCTCGAAATTTAATTTCGAGATTTTTTTTTGATGTATTTGTAATATTTTATTATTTTTAGCCGAATTGTTATTTTACTTTAGGTATTATATCTATTTTTTTTTAGTAGGTTTGTTAAAATTGAATGATTTATGTGGAAAACAGTATTGGTCTTGTTTTTAATGATAAGTTCATTGCCTTCTTTTTCTCAAAAAGTTGATAAAATTATTGTCATCAAGGATCAGGAAACAAATCTTCCGATTGAAGACGCTACTGTAACCATTGTTAAAACACGTCAAAATTTGTTGAGTAACAAGGATGGAGTCGTGTCGTTTGAGTTTTCTGGAGCGTCCAATATTCAGATTCGTCATTCGTCCTATTTAGGAATTACGGTCAGGTCAGTAATGCTGAAAGATGACTCTACTGTTATTTTTCTAAGAAGTAATGTTAATGATCTAGAGGAAATTGTCGTAACGAAAAAACATCCTCAAAAAATTCTCGCTTCTTTAATCGAAAATTCAAAAAAACAACTTACTATTCCAGGTCGATTAAAAGTGTATTCTCGTGAGTTTTTTAAACTCAATGGGAAGTATTCGTATTATAATGATGGCTTGATGAATTTCCAATTAATGGATAAATCAAAAAAAGCGAAAACGGTTTTGTTGGTGGAGCAAAATCGTTCAAAAAGCTTAATCGAGGAAGAAATTTCTTCTGATTTGTTGGGGTATAATCTCAATGATATTATGGAGAATTACTATAACTTTAAGTATCTGAATCTGCTTTTAACTCCGAATGCAAAAAAAGAGTACGACTTTGTAATTAAAGTGTATTCTAAAAATAAAGAGTACAATCTGATCAGTGCGGTACCAGTAGATAAAGCAGAAGGAATGTTGGATGATTTTTCAATAATCTACGACCCAAAAAAGAAGATTATATTGGAAGTGAGTTCTTTTGTTTCTCCACTAGTGTTATCCAAAATTAAAGAGAAGACCAGTAATGGCTCAAAGAATATCAATAAGTCATCTTTCAAAACAATTTACAAAACGCAAAATAGCGATTACTATTTATTGAGTTCAAAAGAAGAAATTGGTTTTGAAAAAATTGATAAAAATAACACAAAAGATATCGAAGTGCGTAATTACTTTTTGACAACCAACTTTAGTACGCAGCACTACGAGTACAAAGATACTGAAGTTTACAAAGACAAAACACTTTACAACAAGACCGATGTTATTTTAACGGATTATTGGAATGACTCTGGACTTACGGCAACTGCCGAGGAAAATGAAATCGTTAATTATCTCGAAAAAGTACAAGAATAAGCAAAAATTCTTCAAACCATTTTTTTCTGCTACGGGTTATTATTCTGCTATTCAATACAATTTAAAACTTATATTTGCACACTTTTTAAAATAAGCCACTAAGATGAAAGCAGGAATTGTCGGATTACCCAACGTAGGAAAATCAACACTATTTAATTGTTTATCGAACGCCAAAGCACAAAGTGCCAACTTTCCGTTTTGTACCATCGAGCCGAATATCGGAGTAGTAAACGTGCCAGATCCAAGAATTGAAAAACTAGAAGCACTAGTAAAACCAGAGCGTGTTCAAATGGCAACAGTCGATATCGTTGATATTGCTGGACTGGTGAAAGGCGCCAGTAAAGGTGAAGGTCTCGGGAATCAATTTCTTGGAAATATTAGAGAATGCAACGCGATTATTCACGTGCTCCGTTGTTTTGATAATGACAATATCGTACACGTTGATGGCAATGTAAATCCAATTCGCGACAAAGAAACCATCGATATCGAATTGCAACTCAAAGATCTAGAAACTGTTGATAAACGTCTCGAAAAAGTAAAACGTGCTGCAAAAACAGGTAACAAAGAAGCGCAAGTTGAAGAAGCGTTTTTAAACAGAATTCGCGAAGCATTGTTGCAAGCCAAATCAGCTCGAACCGTTGAACCAAAAAATTTCGACGAAGAAGAATTGATGGAAAATTTCCAATTGATTACATCTAAACCAGTTTTGTACGTCTGCAATGTTGATGAAGATGCTGCTGTAAAAGGCAACAAATATGTAGACCAAGTCCGTGAATTGGTAAAAGATGAAAATGCAGAGGTAATCGTATTGGCGGTAGGAACCGAAGCTGATATCACTGAACTCGAAACCTACGATGAACGCAAAATGTTCTTAGAAGATTTAGGTCTCCATGAACCAGGAGCCTCGGTTCTCATTCGTGCTGCTTATAAATTACTAAAGCAACAAACGTATTTTACCGCTGGAGTTAAGGAGGTCCGTGCTTGGACGATTAATATTGGTGCAACAGCGCCTCAATCTGCCGGGGTCATTCACACCGATTTTGAAAAAGGATTTATTCGGGCAGAAGTAATCGCTTTCGATGATTATGTAACCTATGGCTCTGAATCGAAAGTAAAAGAAGCAGGTAAGTTGAAAGTCGAAGGAAAAGAATACATCGTAAAAGATGGTGATGTGATGCACTTCCGTTTCAACGTTTAATCGACGAACAACTATATCCGACATAAATTAACCTAAACCTGTAAATTATTTACAGGTTTTTTTGTTTTTCTAAATTGCTTTGCTTTCCTTTATATATCCCTATTTTTATTACGAGTTTTTAATTTATGAATAAAACAAATCTACCTAAAAACCTAAAACGCCAACTCGATAAATTTTTATCGGAAGATTTTATTAAGGAAAATCCCAATTTGGCTTCCTTTATAGAAATGGTTAGTCAAACCTATTTGAATTATGAGAATGAAGCTGAATCCTCCAAACAATCCGCTCTTTCAAACAATAAAGAATATGCTGCTATCAATGCTAAACTCAAAGAAGAATTAGATAAAAAAGAGTTCTTTCAAAAGAAACTCATTCAAGCGATAAAGGAACTCGATTCTGAACGAAAAATAATTAAAGATGACAATAATCTCTTAGACTTATTGCATATTCTTCATAAGGAAATTGAGATTAAAGCAGAGATTCAAAGACAGTTGTACGCCTCCATTGCAGAAGCAGAAGAAGCAAACGAAGCTAAATCCGAGTTTCTCTCTATCATGAGTCACGAGATTCGAACGCCACTTAATGCGATTATCGGACTGATTTATATCATGGAAAAAGAAAATTCCCTTGAGAGTTTTCATGAAAACATCGATGTGCTCAAACATTCGGCCCAAAACTTATTTTTACTGATCAACAACATTCTCGATTTCAGCAAAATCGAAGCGGGCAAAGTCGATATCGAGAAAATACCATTCAATTTAGTCGACCTCGTCAAACAAATTGCCCGTTCGCTGGAAGCACGAGCCTCTGAGAATCTAAATACTATTGAAGTTAAAATAGATTCTGATTTTATTCCAAATCTGATTAGCGATCCGTTGCGTATCAATCAAGTCATCACCAATTTGATTTCGAATGCGATTAAATTTACCCAAGAGGGAAAAATCACCATCAAACTGCATCAAATCGCGGTGCACGAGAAGATTTCCTCTTTCAAAATAGAAGTTATTGATACCGGAATCGGCATCGATAAAGACAAATTCCAATCCATTTTTCAAAAATTCTCCCAAGCCGAAACCAAAACGTCACGTCAGTTTGGCGGTACAGGTTTGGGGCTGGTCATCACCAAAAAACTTTTAACACTTTTGGGTTCTGATATCCAATTTGATAGTGAAATCGGTAAAGGGTCCAATTTCTTTTTTGTATTGCATTTGCCGATTGATAGCAAAGCAAGTTCAGTCAATACCAATGACTTGCATGGCGATTACAAAGAAGAAAACCTCAAAGGATTGCGCGTTTTATTGGTAGAAGACAACATGATCAACACCAAAATTGCACAGAAAATTATGAGCCAATGGGATGTGATTGTCGATTGTGCAGAAAACGGTTTAATCGGCGTAGAAAAATTCCATGCGAATTCCTACGACGTGATTCTCATGGATCTCTCCATGCCCGTCATGGATGGTTACGATGCTACGATCGAAATCCGAAAATCCGATAAACTTATTCCTATTATCGCCCTGACCGCCTCCGCTTCGTTTGGTTACCTCGATCGCGCGCTGCAAATCGGAATCAACGAATACATCATCAAACCTTTCAACCCCAAAGAACTCAACATGAAGTTGGGCAAGTATTATTTCTATTAGTTTTTGGGCCCATTTCCAGCTGTCCATTCCAAGATTTTTCCCAAAACCCTTTTTTTGAAAGCCCCGAAAAGTGCTTCCGCTGGTCGCATTTTCAGGACAACAAAACATAGCGTTTTTTGCAAAAATGCTTTCCATTGCCATCTGGGGCAGGAGAAGAAATTACGAATTAGGAATTAGGAATTGAAAATTAAGATTTGTTATTAGTAAGAATGCCCGAATCCAAAACCCACATCCTACAACCTACAACCTACAACTTACAACTCACAATCTACAACCTACAACTTACAACTAGCAACCGACAGCCAACAACTGTTTTTCTGTCAATATCATCTTAATAACTTTACTCCGTACTACTTTCAATTTTTGCTGATATAGCTTACATTAGCACGTTTCCATAAAACTTACTATGTCCGAACAAAATCAATATACCGAAGATAATATTCGCTCGCTCGATTGGAAAGAACACATCCGCATGCGACCTGGAATGTATATCGGAAAATTGGGCGATGGTTCGTCTCCAGATGATGGTATTTATATTCTGCTCAAAGAAGTCATCGACAACTGTATTGACGAGTTTGTGATGGGTTCTGGTAAAACCATCGAAGTGACTATCAAAGACAAAACCGTTTCGGTTCGTGATTACGGTCGAGGTATTCCGCTTGGGAAAGTCATCGACGTAGTTTCTAAAATGAATACCGGTGGGAAGTACGATTCGCTTGCGTTCAAAAAATCCGTTGGTTTAAATGGAGTCGGTACCAAAGCCGTTAACGCTTTATCTAATTATTTTAGAGTAGAATCGGTTCGGGACGACAAACAAAAAGCAGCTGAATTCAATGGTGGAAATCTCGTTTTAGAAGAAGATATCGTCGAAACCACGAAACGCAAAGGAACTAAAGTTACTTTCATTCCAGATGAAGCCATCTTCAAGAATTACAAATTCCGAAACGAATATGTAATCAAAATGTTAAAGAATTATTGTTACCTCAATACAGGTTTAACAATCATTTACAACGGCGAAAAATTCTATTCCGATAACGGACTTAAAGACTTACTCGACGAGAATATCGCGATTGAAGATATGGTTTATCCAATCATTCATCTTTTGGGTGACGATATCGAAATTGCCATTACCCATAGCAAATCGCAATACAGCGAAGAATACCATTCGTTCGTCAACGGGCAAAATACCACGCAAGGTGGAACGCATTTGGTGGCGTTTCGTGAGGCCATCGTCAAAACCATTCGGGAGTTTTATAACAAAGGATTTGAACCTTCCGACATCCGAAAATCAATCGTAAGCGCGATTAGTCTGAAAGTTATGGAGCCGGTTTTCGAATCGCAAACCAAGACCAAATTAGGGTCGGCAGATATGGGTTCAGATGGAGGAATGCCCTCTGTTCGAACCTTTGTCAATGATTTTATCAAAAATAAATTAGATAATTTTTTACATAAGAATCCTGAAACCGCGGACCTGCTATTGCGCAAAATTTTGCAAGCAGAACGCGAACGAAAAGAATTGTCAGGCATCCGAAAGCTTGCCAAAGACCGCGCGAAGAAATCGAGTTTGCACAACAAGAAACTGCGCGACTGCCGGGTGCATTTACCTGATGTAAAAAACCCACGGTATTTAGAAAGTACACTTTTTATTACCGAGGGAGATTCGGCTTCCGGCTCGATTACCAAATCACGTGATGTCAATACACAAGCAGTATTTAGTTTGCGTGGAAAGCCTTTGAATTCGTATGGGATGAGCAAAAAAATTGTCTACGAAAACGAAGAATTCAATTTATTGCAAGCGGCGCTAGACATCGAAGACGACATGGAAAATCTACGTTACAACAACATCGTAATCGCTACCGATGCCGACGTCGATGGGATGCACATTCGCTTGTTGCTCATTACGTTCTTCTTGCAATTTTTCCCGGAATTAATCAAAGAAGGACATTTGTATATTTTGCAAACGCCATTGTTCCGTGTTCGTAATAAAAAAGAAACCATCTATTGTTATTCTGATGAAGAAAGACGTGATGCAATTGAAAAATTAAAACCAAAACCAGAAATCACACGATTTAAAGGATTGGGAGAAATTTCACCGGATGAATTTAAAAATTTCATTGGAGAAACTATAAGACTCGACCCGATTATGATGGACAAAAATACTTCCGTAGAGCAACTATTGTCGTTCTATATGGGGAAAAACACCCCGGATCGACAGGAATTCATCATCAATAATTTGAAGGTAGAATTGGATGCGGTGGAAGCGAATTAAATCAATAAAAACGGAGTGCCCTAGCCCTGATTGTAACGGCATCCTTTTTCCGGCTGCTTTCAGACGGAAAAAGATATAGTGAAAAGCAGGAATAGCTCCTAAAAAAAACTGATCAATAATCAGATTAAATGAAAGACGAAGAAGACGAAGATATCAATGACAACCTAGAGGAAGACGACGCTCAGGAAGAGGGTCAAGAGGAATTGGCTGATGCCGTAGGGCCTGTTGTTGAGCATCATTTCTACGAGAACGACGAAGACGAAAACGATACGATTACCAAAGTAACGGGTATGTATAAGGATTGGTTCTTAGACTACGCTTCGTATGTGATTTTAGAACGCGCTGTTCCTGCCATTGAAGATGGTTTTAAACCGGTACAACGTCGGATCATGCATTCGCTCAAAGAACTAGATGACGGACGATATAACAAAGTCGCCAATGTAGTTGGTCATACGATGCAATACCATCCGCACGGAGATGCCAGTATCGGCGATGCGATGGTTCAAATTGGTCAAAAGGAATTGCTGATTGATTGCCAAGGAAACTGGGGAAATATCCTCACCGGCGATGGCGCTGCGGCTTCCCGTTATATTGAGGCGCGTTTGTCGAAATTCGCTTTAGAGGTTTTGTACTCGCCAAAGATTACCGATTGGGGTGTTTCTTATGACGGTCGACGTGCAGAGCCGAACAATCTTCCGGTAAAATTTCCATTGCTTTTGGCGCAAGGTGCTGAGGGAATTGCGGTAGGTTTGTCGACGAAAGTCTTGCCGCACAATTTTAATGAATTGATTGATGCGTCGATTAAGATTTTAAAAGGCAAACCGTTTACGATTTATCCGGATTTTCAAACGGCTGGAATTGCAGATATATCCAATTATAACGACGGCATGCGCGGCGGACGTGTTCGTGTTCGTGCGAAGATTGGACAACTCGATAAAAATACCTTGGTCATTACGCAAATTCCGTTTTCGACCAACACCACAACTTTAATTGACAGTATTTTGAAAGCCAACGAAAAAGGCAAAATCAAAATCAAAAAAATAGAAGACAATACCGCTGCGGAAGTCGAGATTCTCATTCACTTATATCCCGGCGTTTCTCCAGATAAAACCATCGATGCGCTTTTTGCATTCACCGCTTGTGAAACGTCTGTGGCACCTTTGGGTTGCGTCATCGAAGACAACAAACCTCTTTTTGTAGGCGTTTCGCACATGCTGAGGATTTCTACCGAACGCACGGTGAATTTACTTCAAAAAGAACTTGAAATTCAATTGAGTGAGCTTGAAGAACAATGGCATTTCCTTTCGTTAGAACGTATTTTCATCGAGAATAGAATCTACCGTCTGATTGAAGAAGAAACGACCAAAGAAGGCGTGATTGCTGCCATCGACGAAGGATTGAAACCTTTTATCAAACCTTTAAAAAGAGCGGTTACTGAAGAAGATATTTTGCGTTTGACGGAAATCAAAATCATGCGAATTTCGAAATTTGATAGCAACAAAGCACAAGACAAGATTGAAGCTTTGGAAGGCGATATCGAACAAGTCAAACACGATTTAGAACATTTGACGGATTTTGCGATTGCTTATTTCACCAAACTTAAAGACAAATACGGAAAAGGACGCGAACGTCAAACAGAGCTGCGCATTTTTGACGATATCGAAGCGACGAAAGTAGTGCTAAGAAATACCAAATTGTATGTCAATCGGGAAGAAGGTTTTATCGGAACTGGACTCAAAAAAGACGAGTACGTGACCGATTGCTCTGACATCGATGACGTCATTGTGTTCCTGCGCGATGGAAATATGATGATTTCTAAAGTCGATGATAAGAAGTTCGTCGGCAAAGACATTATTCACGTGGCGATTTTTGACAAAAGCGACAAGCGTACGATTTATAACATGATTTACCGCGATGGGAAATCAGGTCCGGCGTATATCAAACGATTTAATGTTTCGGGCGTGACACGCGACAAATTGTACGATTTGACGAACGAAACCAAAGGCTCGCAAATTCTTTATTTCACTTTTAACCCCAATGGCGAGGCGGAAGTCATTACCGTTTTGTTGCGTCAAGTGGGCAGCATCAAGAAACTCAAATGGGATTTGGATTTTGCTGCAATTGCAATCAAAGGCCGCGCATCCAAAGGAAATCTCGTGACCAAATATCCAATCAAGAAAATCGAAATTAAAGAGAAAGGAATTTCAACTTTGTTGCCGAGAAAGATTTGGTTCGATGATACGGTTCAAAAACTCAATACCGACGCACGCGGTGAATTGCTTGGCGAATTCCGCCCGAATGATAAAATCCTTGTGATTTCACAAACCGGAAAACTCAAAGTAATCATTCCGGAAATCACCACGCATTTTGACGAAGATATGGTTGTCCTCGAGAAGTGGATTCCAAACAAACCCATCTCAGCCATTTATTACGACGGAGAAAAAGAGCGGTACTACATCAAGCGTTTCTTGGTAGAATCGGAAGGCAAAGAAGAAGTTTTTATTACGGAACATCCAAACTCACAGTTGGAAATTGTGGCTACGGATTACCGCCCGGTTGCCGAAGTGGTTTTTGCCAAAGTCAAAGGTTTGCAAAAAGAAAATCAAGTTATCGACTTAGAAGCGTTTATAGCCGTCAAAGGATTTAGAGCGCTCGGAAATCAGCTCACCACAGACAAATTAAAGCAAGTCAATTTGCTCGAACCATTACCCTACGAAGCGCCAGAAGAAATTGTCCCAGAAGAGATCGAAGTTACAGGCGAAACCGATGTTGAAGAATCAGATGAAGATATTCAGTTAGACGACGACGGACAGATTACTTTGTTTTAAGTTTTGTAACCGCAAAGTTCGCAATGAAGAAAATCGCAAAGGGCGCAAAGATTGATTTCTTTGCGCCCTTCGGATTATATTCTTCGATTAACTAGAGAAGTTACTTCTATTTGTTCTTTTTCGAGTCCAGTATCGCACCTGTTCCAGCACCAACTCCGGCGCCAGCTAAGCCTCCGATAATTGCGCCTTCACCTTTTTTCTTTGAGACGATTGCCCCAGTTACAGCCCCAACACCGGCTCCGATTACAGCGCCTTTAGCAGCGCCACTCCAACCTTTTCTTTTTTCTGTCACTGTGGTAGTGGTGTGCGTTGACACGCTAGAACGTTTTTGATTTGCCGCAATATTTTGCATAGAATCAATTGATTTTTGCTTGGCCATAGCAATTTTTTGTTTTTCCAGCACAATGTTCATCGAATCGATAGTCACTTGTTTCGTGTCATCAATTATACCTGCTTTGTCTGCAATTTGTGGTTTACACGATACCAAAAACAGTCCGATTAGCGTGAGACTTACTAATTTCTTTTTCAAGAGTTTTCATTTTAAGATTAGAGGTAAAGGTGCGCACTAATTGCTCAAAACTTTTACACTTTTCGCTTTATTTATTACAGAATTCACAGTTTACTAATGACAATAAATCAGGAACTTTTTTGACAAAAAAAACGGAAAGGGCGCAAAGAAATCAATCTTTGCGCCCTTTGTTTGTTTACCTCAGTTAACACTAATTTCTAATTCTTGATAAACCGGATCACTTCAGTATTGTTTGCGGAATTGATTTTTAAAAAGTAATTTCCTGAGGACAAGCTGCTCACATCTAAAGTCGTTGTATTTCTTGGATTGTACAATACTTGTTGGGACAATGTATTATAGATGGTAAAAGAATCTGTTTTTTGATCTTCATTTTTTTCCAGTGTAAGAATGTCATGAACTGGATTTGGATATATTTTGATGTTACTTCCTTTGTGAAAACTTGTACTGCTTAATGAACAAGAAGAATCTACTGTACAATTATTATAACCATAAATATTTACTAGATTTTGTATCTGGATAAGTTGTGAATTATCTGCACAAATGTTTATAATGTCTGGATTATTCCAAAAACTTATGGATAGCTCTTCACTGTTGTTTTTGATATTCAGCGATGTTAATTGGTTGCTATCAGCATTTATATAAATAAGATTTAGATTATTGCTTGCATCGATTGAAGTAAGATTATTATTCGAAAAATGTAAAATTCTTAAACTTGCTAAGTCATGTATATCAAGGTTTGAAACGAAATTTGAATCACAAACTATTTTTTTCAATCGAAATAAACCTACTAAATTCAATGAGGATAACTGATTTGTAGAACATTCAATAGTTTCCAAATATTCTAAGTTGGTCACCTGAAGATTAGTAAGAGCATTGTTAAAACATGCAAGCGAATATAGATTTGGTGAATGCGTAAGATCTAATGTACTTAAAAGATTGTCAGTACATTCTAATGATATCAAATGAGTTAATGTTTCAAATTCTAATGCTGTCAATAGATTGCCACCACAAACTAAATATTGTAAATTAATTACGGGGCTTAAATCTAACAACATAAGATCATTATTGCTACAATTTAAGTACTCAAGATAAATTAAGTTATTTAGATTTAATGAAGTAAGGTGATTTCCAATACATTCTACTGAAACCAAGGATTCACCGAGATTTAAAGTTGTAAGCAAATTAAAAGAGCAACCGAGAATCTGCAAATTTGCTAAACTTCCTATGTCTAATGTTACCAAATTATTGCTGTTACAATTTAATTCACTTAGATTTTGAAAATTTTCAATACCGATTAATGAAAAAATGCTAGTATTAGAAATATTCAAATATCCGACTTGTTCTGCTTCGCTAACCTGAATTTGATTGTCGTTATTACTATCAATTTTGAAATAATTCCCACTTAAATCCTTAGCAACTGTATTATTTGAATTCGCACTTAGTAATTTATTTTTAAAGGCAATATCTGGTACATTAATAATTTGCGCGCTTACTATATTAATGACGAATAAAATGAGCAAAATAATGTAATGTTTTTTCATAATTATCTCCAATATAAAATTCGTCTTTGCGCCCTTTCCGTAAACCCTTGCGAACCTTGCGGTTAAAACCTAAGCTTTCTTATTTTTCTTCGACATTTTCATATTCAAGACTTCCACCAACAACGAGAAGGAAATCGCAAAATACAAATAGCCTTTCGGTACCACATCAACGTGGTTGCCGAAGAAAGATGCGTTGGCCAAGTGAGCGCTTTCGGTGACTAGCATAAAGCCAATCAGGATCAAAAACGACAAACCTAGAATCTGAATTGACGGATGTTTATTCACAAAATTCCCGACAGGAACTGCAAACTGCATCATGATCAAAACCGAAATGACAACAGCTGTAATCATAATATACAAAGCGCCTTCCACGCCGTTGGTCATCCCCACAGCAGTCAAAATACTGTCGAACGAGAACACCAAATCAATCAAAATAATTTGAAAAATCACACTGCTAAATGACTTGGCTGCCGAAGTCTTCATTTCCTTTTCTTCTTCGCCTTTTTGGTCTACTTTTTCGTGTATTTCTTTGGTGCTTTTATAAATCAGGAACAAGCCACCCAATAGTAAAATCAAACTTTGACCCGAAATATCCGCGCTCAACCAACTCAAATGAAAACTGATCCAAGGTTCTTTCATTGCAATCAAGACAGTGATTCCCAAAAGCAAAACGATACGCATAAACATCGCCAAGAACATCCCTATTTTAGTGGCTCTTTTACGTTGTTCAGCAGGCAATTTTCCAGTTGCAATGGAAATAAAAATAATATTATCGATTCCTAGAACAATTTCTAAGAAAGTCAAGGTAAATAAGGCAATCCAAGCATTCGGGTTTGATAAAATTTCAGACATGGTATTTATTTGTTGTTGGTTATCAGTTGTCGGTTGTCAGTTGTCGGTTTCAAATTATAAATTATCAATTATCCATTAATTGCGCGGTTCCTTTTTGTTTCGCATCATTACCCACGGCTCCAAATTCAAAAGTATAGGAATTTTTGGAAGTAGTCAAAATTCGAATTGAAATTGCTTTCTGTTCCGCCATGTTTTTCGGGTGTAATTTCTGCAAAATATACTCGCAATCGTTCACCCAACGAATCGAAGCGGTGTCTGTCTTACCTTTGTACGTTTCGATTACCAATGAATCCGTCCGAATGGAAGTCGTTTGATGTTTCACCCCATTAATCGTAATTTCTGATTGGTAGGTTCCGGTTTTAAAATCTTTGCAATCTCTCGCCGCGTCGTAGCAGGAAAGAAGTATTAAAAGCAAAGGGAATATCAATATTTTTTTCATAGTTTTTAGGAGCTTTTTCCTGCTGTTCACTATATATTTTGTTCTGAAAGCCAGAACAAAAGGATGCCGTTACCATCAGGGCTAGGGTATTTCGTTTCATTCAACCCTCAATATAAAAAACGCATCTCGATTTTTCATCACTAACCAACACTTCAATCTTATATGATCTTATATACCTTACATGGTTAATCCAATTTTTTTCAACCAAAAAAGGCATATAAGTTCATATAAGGTTTTTTAAAGTTTATTTTTTCAATTCATCATCCGTAAAATTCTTAATGCTTTTGTCTTTTGCGAATTTCTCCGCATTATAACTGTTCGAGGCGTTTCTCGGAATAGACAAACTCTCCCATGAACTATTTTTCAACTGTTTCGCCGAAAAGACAATTTGCCCAATGTGATACGGATAATGCGCCAACTGCCGATTAATCGCTTCCGTCACCGTATGTCCTTCGTTGCGAATATAAATAATATTTGTGAGTTGATGTGGCTCGAGTGAGTTCAAGGCAAACAAAAAACAATCCCAACCTTTGTCCCAAAGTTGCATCACTTCGTCTTTGGTGGTCAAATCATTTTCAAATTCAGCATCGCGCTGACGCCATTCTTTCTCCCCATCGGTGGTCATAAAGTCGGTCCAACGCGACAACATATTGCCCGCCAAATGCTTTACGATGGTGGCAATACTATTCGTGTCTTCATTGGCCATAAAAAATAGCTGGTCTGGCTCCAATTGAGCCATCGCTTTTTCTCCCAACATTTTGTAGTAGAAAAATTGCTTTTTGACACTTTCAAGGTAACTTTCCGTCATTCTATTTTTTTTATTTTTTACTTCAATTTACAGTCTAAAATGTACTTTCACACTTTTTCAATCTTCGCTTTAATATAATCCAACAATAATTCTATTATTTAGTTGTCTTTGGAATCAGTATCAGCTAGGGTCGACTGCTTTCTAAATATCTCAATATAGTACCCAATTTGCAAAAAGTCTCGACCTGTTTCGTCATTGATTTTATAATCGAATTGATGCAAATAACCAATTTGTAAAGTTGTTGCTTTTGAAGGTTTGTAATTAAAGGCAAGCAATACCCTGTTTCTTTCAAAATACGGTTCCTCGTTTGTAAAAAAGAGTTCGTTACTAGCACTAACCTGAAATGGTTTAAATCCTTTACTTTCTTTTCCAAATGGGTACGAGAGGCCAAGTCGGTAGCGATAGCGATTCCGGTAGCCATTGCTGGTGTATCTGAATTCTGCGCGGTATCGTTGCTCGACACTAAAAGCACCCAGTTTTTGTGACAAGATTATTTGTGGCCAAATCCGAAATTCGTTATTGTTTTTTGGTACCACAAAGTTTCCGCCTTCTTTATAGGTTTGGTAACTCCCAGCACCCAAAGTCAACTTTAGGTTTTTTAGCGCTTTGAAGTCAAAACCGCCTTTGTATTCGTAATAATGAAAGTCATCATAAAATTTAAGAGAACGCAATTGTGCTTCGCCAAATACACTCATTTTATCATTGAAAGTGTATTTTAGATTGAGTACATTCCAACTGCCTAAGTCGCTCGATTGCCCAAACGAGCTTGTCGAAAAGAACAGCAATACTATTGCAAAGTAAAAGACCCTCATTTTCGATTCGATTATTCTATTTTAATATCATATTGTTCTAAAAGCCCCATGATTCCTAATGTCGAAAACTTGGCTTTCTTCATCGGATTCAATTCCGGATTGATTTTGTAATGCAACGCCGTGGTAAAATCAGCGCCGGCCAATTGCGTTTCATTAAAAATAGCATTTTCCAAATTGCAATGATCAAAAACGGCTGCCGTCAAATTGGTACCAATGAACGTCACTTCTTTCATCGAGCAGGAAACGAATTTCGTCTTGGGCATTTTTTTGTTGGCAAATGACGCATAGTCGAGAATGCAATCTTCAAATTGGACTTGAAACAAGAAATCAGTACAACTTTGAAATTGAATACCCAACACTTTGCAGTTTTTAAAAAACACTGATTGTAAACTCGTATTCCCAACTTGCCACATCGATAAATTACAATCTATGAATTCACAGTCTAAAAATGTGTTATTCGAGAAATCACTATTGGAGAAATCACAGTGTTTAAAAATACAACCTTCGAATTCTTTGTGCTGAATCGAGGTGCCAATAGCCACTACTTTCTCAAAGGTTTTATTAATGTGGAGCAAGTCTTCCATTACCCGTCGTTGCTATCAAACAAACAATCTACTATGGTCTTGATACCCATAAACAGCATACAGACGCCGCCCAAGCAAATCGCAATTCCAATCGCCAATACCAAATAATGCCAAGCATTTTCCTTGTTGATAAAAGCGTTGTAGATGAGTGTCGGCCCGGTAAGTAACAGCGGTAACGCCCACGCTAATTTACTGATGCCTTTGTTTAATTGTGCTCTGTCGATTCCCATCTTTTGGCTAATTTATAGTGATACAGCAATGCAAAAATAAAACTTCCTACCGCATGAAAAGCGATTAAGTACAGGAATAAAAATATTTTTTTTAGTTCCCACGGATCTTGTGCGAAAAACTGAATGCCCGAATACAGAATTATAAAACTGTAAAGTATTAGGAAGATTGTGTTAACCAGTACATATTGTTTAAATCTGATCCATTTTCGCAAAATAAATCCGCTGACAAATGCTAGTATTGGAATCAGTGCGAGAATGGCGTAGAACAAGTACATTTTTAATGTGAATTAAAAGCATCAACCGCTTTTCGGACACTGCCGTGTTGTTGCAGTAAGGCCGCTGCTTCTTCGTACGAAGCGCCGATTTCCCCCATAATCATTTTGACGCCTCGATCGACGAGCTTGTCATTGCTGAGTTGCATGTCGACCATTTTGTTGCCTTTGACTTTCCCGAGTTGAATCATTGTGGCGGTAGAAATCATATTGAGCACCAGTTTCTGTGCTGTTCCGGCTTTCATACGCGAACTTCCAGTGACGAATTCGGGGCCAACGACTACTTCAATTGGGAACTTGGCCGTTTGCGATAATGGACTGCCAAGATTGCAAGTGATACAACCTGTTGCAATGTTGTTTGCGTTACATTTTTCCAATCCGCTGATGACATAAGGTGTGGTTCCTGACGCTGCAATTCCGATCACAATATCATTATTATTTATGTTATGCTCTTGCAAATCGAGCCAAGCTTGCGTGGTATTGTCTTCAGCATTTTCTACTGCTCGACGGATGGCTTGGTCACCACCGGCAATGATGCCGTTCACAAGATCGAAAGGCACGCCAAAAGTTGGTGGACATTCCGATGCATCAACAATGCCGAGTCGACCAGAAGTTCCAGCTCCGATATAAAACAAACGGCCGCCGAGTTTCATTTTGGCAACGATTTCTTGTACCAATTTTTCTATTTGCGGCAGTACTTTCGCAATCGCTAAGGGTACAGTTTGGTCTTCTTGATTGATGTTGGCGAGCAAGTCAGCTACCGACATTTTCTCGAGAGCTTCGTATTTGGAAGATTGTTCGGTGGTTTTGATGAAGGACATTTGGTTGTAGGTTGTAAGTTGTGAGTTGACTGTTGTTCGAAGTTTCAAAAATAGTGAATTTTTCTCTCAAAGGTGCGGAGGTTGTTGATTGAAAAAACAGGTTAGAATTTTAATTGGAGTTTGCGTGAGGGATAGCAGCATTGTTTGAGCTCTTTTTTGTTTGAGAAAAAGCCCCTCGACTGCGCTCGGGGTGACAAAACAAAAAAAGCGAGTGCGGAAAACCCGACCCGCCTTTTTCGGCGAGGTCACGCCCAAGTTTCGAAAAGATAGAATGTCGTTTGGACTTCTATTTACTGAACTACTAATTTCTTGATGGTTATTTTTTTAGAAGTATCAATAAGTTGCAAGATATAAAGTCCAGGTTGCAAATTCCCTCTTTTGAGTATGTAATCGTTACCTGTGCAAGTATCGGTCATGACTTTTTTACCAGTGAGATCAAAGATGTTAAGGGTAGTATTTTCTTGTTTTTCATTGAAAGTTATTGTTGAGAAATCCATTAGCGGATTGGGGTAGATAGTAATTTGATTATCAGAAAACGCATTATCAATAGTGCTTAGTGGAGAAGAATTATTAAGATATACTTTCCAATAGCGGTTGTTGGTGGTGCCGGGAACTGTATAGCTGCCCGATATTTTTTCTCGCACTACTAAAAGATCTGATTTTTGGTCACCATTCATATCCATCACATACCATAACTGTGAACCATTACTATCTGCTGCATCGGGAAAATCATGGTTGATATCGTAATAACTGTTGTTGGCAAGAGCAGTGATGTTTCCACCAGCAGGCAATGACCAATTCGCTGCGGCGGCATTGAAACTTGTGTTGTTGTTGTAAAATACTTTCCAGTATTTATTGCCAGAGCTCCCAAAAACTGCATAGTTACTCCCTTGTTTTTCCTGCAAGACTACTAGGTCTTGGGCACTATCGCCATTTATGTCCATTAAATACCACATCTGCGATCCTGCTAAGTCACCTGAGTCTGCAAAATTTCGGTTGATTTTGTAAAAGCTATTGTTCCCAGCCGCGGTAATATTTCCACCAGCAGGCAATGCCCAGTTGATCGGAGATGTATTAAAGCCAGAGCTGTTGTTGAGGTAGACTTTCCAATAGCGGTTGCCTTGTGTTCCGGGTACTGCAAAAGTTCCGGATTGCTTTTCCTGATAGACCAGTAAATCAAGGTTGTTGTCGCCGTTAATATCCAAAACATTCCACATCTGAGATCCGTTAATTTCAGTTCCGTCATTAAAATCATTGCCGATATTATAATAACTATTGTTGTCAGTTGACGTTATTCTTCCGCCTATGGGCAAAGTCCAATTGAGGGGAGTTGCGTCAAATCCAGAACCATTATTTACAAATACTTTCCAATAGTGGCTGCCTGTGGTGCCCGGAACTGCAAAGCCACTTGCTACTTTTTCACTGTACACCAACAAATCAGATTTCCCATCACCATTGATATCTATCAAATACCACAATTGTGAACCAATAACCTCGGTGTTCTCTACATAGTTATTAAAAATATTGTAATAGCTTTTGTCTTCCGTTGTGGTGCTTTTTCCGCCTGTAGGCAATGTCCAATTAATAGGATTAATATCGAAACCTGATCCATTGTTTAAATAGACTTTCCAGTAGCGGTTTCCAGTTGTTCCGGGAACACGATAAGTACCAGCTTCCTTTTCGCTATAAACCAGCAAATCTGGTTTGGTATCTCCGTTCATGTCCATGACTTTCCAAAATTGTGAACCTGTAACCTCAGTGTTATCAGAATAATTACTAAAAACATCGTAATAACTGTTGTTTTCTGTTGCAGTGATATTACCTCCTGTAGGTAATGTCCAATAAGTAGGATTTATTTCGAAGCCTGAACCATTATTCAAATAGACTTTCCAGTAACGACTTCCTATTGGTCCAGGAACACGATAATTGCCTGCTTCTTTTTCTCGATAGACAAGTATATCTGATTTGCCATCGCCATTCATATCCATCACATACCATAATTGTGATCCATTGGCGTCTATCGATTCAGGTAAATAATTACTGATAGCATAATAACTATAGTCGTCAATATTGGTACTACTGCCACCGTTTGGTAATCCGAAGTTAATTGCAGGGGAATCAAAACCTTGCGCCCTTCCGATAAAAATGAGTAAGGATATACTGACTGTGAAGAGTGCTTTTTTCATGTTGTTTTGTTTAATCAAATGATAACTGACTTGAGCCGAAGTACTTTTGGTAATTTATAATACAACTTGTTAACTATCTTGGACATACAAATGTAGATAATTTAACAAAGTACTTTTTGAAAACTTTTAACTGTACACACAAGGAAACTCTGTGATGAGTCTGTATATTTTTTTTCGCATAGCCCGACTCGTATTTTTCGGCGAGGTCACGCCCACCCGAGGCGCAGCCGAATTGAGCGCAGCTAAAAATTAAATAAAATACGCCAACAAAATCCCCAATACAATCATCGAGACTTTGGCAATGTTGAATTTGTGACCTTCACTGCTTTCGAAAATAATCGTCGATGAAATATGAAAGAGAATTCCAATTACAATCGCCGTGATTTCGGTGTAATAGTCTTGGAGGAAACCGACTTGATTAGCGACCAAAGTTCCGAGTGGTGTCATAATCGCAAAAGTCAGCATAAAGAAAAAAATCGCCGTTTTGTTGAGTTGACTTTTAATGAAAAAAGTCGTCAGAATCACAGCAATCGGCAAGTGGTGAACGCTGATTCCCCACGCTAAACTATGGTGACGATTTACCGGCAATCCTTCTAAGAAAGCGTGAATGCACAAACTAATAAATAACAACCAAGGAATTTGAACCATGGTTTCGTGCCCGTGTACATGTCCGTGTTCTGCTCCCTGTGAAAAGAATTCTAAAATAATTTGGAACAAAATGCCGACCATTATATAAATGCCAATAGTGTGGGAAGGACTTTGGTAGATTTCCGGCAACAAATGAACGACAGTAAGTGACAGCAAAAACGACCCACTAAAAGCCAACAGCAATTTGAGGTTTTTTTTGTTTTTGGGTTGGATGAACAAAGCCACGCCGTAACCCATAAGCACCGATAAAAAAGGCAAAAGATAGTTCATTATTTGAATATCATGATGAGACGTTCGCTATCGGTTTTGTGGAATTTCTTGAGTTTATAATCGCCGAAAATGTCTAAAAGATAAATGCCTGCTTCGCTCATCAAATCTTGAAAATCTTGTAGCGTAAAAGCGCGTACTTTTTCGGTAAAATGAAATTTTTGGCCTTGGTCTTCAAAATCGATTTCTTTATAAATATAGCCGTCAATATGAAAGCGTTTGATATGAAAATCGATGTTATCTACCGTTTTGGTTTCCTTTGGAACTAAGTTGGCTATGACGTTTGTGCTGTTCATAAAATCAATAACACCAAACCCATATTCTGTCAGACTTTCTTTGATGGCGATAAGTGTTTTTAGGTGGTCGTCGTCGTTTTCAAAATAGCCGAAGCTGGTGAATAAGTTGAAAATGGCGTCGTATTTTTCGTCGGAGGAATGTCGCATGTCATGCACTTGGAAATGCAGCGTTGCATTCGTGTTTTTGCTGGCAATTGCAATGCTGTTTTCAGAGAGATCAACGCCAACAACATCAAAGCCTAATTGATTGAGATAGATGGCATGACGTCCTTTTCCGCAGGCTAAGTCCAATACTTTTGCGTGTTCAGGTAAATTGAGATATTGGGTGAGATTATCCATAAAGATTTGCGCTTCACGGTAATTGCGTTCTTTGTATAAGATATGGTAATACGGCGAATCAAACCAAGAGGCGAACCAATTTTCTGATGCAGGTTTTTGAGAATTTGACATTTATTCTATTGCATTGAATTCTGAACGCGCAAATTTAGTGTATTTTTGCACCGAATACTTGATTTTGCAATGGAAAATAATTTTAAAATGATTGCCAAAACCTTTTTTGGTTTTGAAGAAATACTTGCTAAAGAACTGAGCATGTTGGGCGCACAAGACGTCGAGGAAGGCGTTCGAATGGTGAGTTTCAAAGGCGACAAAGGATTTATGTATAAGGCCAATTTGTCTTTGCGTACGGCTTTGAAGATCTTGAAACCAATTTATTATTTCCGCGCTAATACCGATATCGCTTTGTATAAAGGGATTTCTGGTATCAAATGGTCGGAGTATATGAATTCGAATCAGACCTTTGTGATTGATACGACGGTGCATTCGGATTATTTCAAACATTCGCAGTTTGTGGCTCAAAAATGCAAGGATGCGATTGTCGATCAGTTTAGAAATAAAACCGGGCAACGTCCGAGTGTAGATAAGGATTATCCGGATGTGCGGATCAATATTCACATCGATAAAGACCAAGTTTCTGTGGCTTTGGATACTTCGGGTGTTTCTTTGCACCAAAGAGGTTATAAAACGGCTACTAATATTGCGCCGATCAATGAGGTCTTAGCGGCCGGTATGATTTTACTTTCGGGTTGGGAAGGTCAAGGCGATTTTTTAGATCCGATGTGCGGTAGTGGAACCATTTTGGCGGAAGCGGCGATGATTGCGTGTAATATTCCAGCCAACATCAACCGTAAAGAATTTGCTTTTGAAAAGTGGAACGATTGGGACAACGATTTGTTCGACCAAATTATGGATTCGTTGTTGAAGAAAGTGCGTGAGTTTCATTACACCATCAAAGGATATGACAAGGCGCCGAGTGCTGTTTTGAAAGCGAAAGATAACATCAAGAATGCGAACTTAGAAGAATACATTACCATTCAAGAAAAGAACTTTTTTGATACGGAAAAAGAAAGTAAAGGTCCATTGCATATGGTTTTTAATCCACCTTACGGCGAACGATTGGATATCGAAATGGAACGTTTTTACCGAGAAATTGGCGATACACTAAAGCAAAATTATCCAGGAACCAACGCTTGGTTTATCACGGCAAATCTAGAAGCTTTGAAGTTTGTTGGCCTAAAACCGTCTCAAAAAATCAAGTTATTCAACGGAAGTTTGGAAGCGCGATTGGTGAAATATGAAATGTATGAAGGAAGTAAACGTGCGAAGTTTAATAGTGTAGAGGAGTAACGATATATAAATTTATTGATTATGAAAAAACTAGTTTTCACATTCCCCCTTTATTTTATTGGCTTGCTTGCTCAAGCACAGTGGGTATTGACAACGCCGCTAAAAGAAGTTTCAAAAGTCACCACTATGTATTTTGCCTCTGATACTAGTATGTTGTTACTAGATACCACCAGCTCTACCAGTTTTATTGGAGGTTTGTATTTAAGTGAAAGTGATGGAAGTGGTTGGAAAAGGAAGAACACAGGTGTTTTAAATGATCTTTTTATGCTGAGCGACGATCAGGGTTTTATGCTGTCAAATGGGAATTCAATTGTAAGTACAACCGACCGATTTCAAAATACTACATTCAGCGCCTTAGGATTTTCAAATATGAATGAGCTTTTTTTTATTGATGCCAATGTCGGTTTTTGTTGTGGAGCCAATGGTAGAATAATTAAAACTGTCAATGGGGGACAAGCATGGGCATCAACGCCAACTGGAATTTCAGATTTGCTTGAAGATATTTATTTTGTAGATAGTCAAGTTGGTTTTGCATGTTCTACTAATGGAAAAATTTTGAAAACAATTAATCAAGGAACTACTTGGAGTACCGTTGAGAGTGCGCCAACATCTGGTATGAGGCGTTTTCTGTTCTTGAATGACCAACTCGGTTTTGCTTTGGGTAATGTTTTAAAGAAAACTGTGGATGGCGGGAATACGTGGACTTCATTGTCGGTGCCACCGGGAGGGTTTGACATTAAATTTTGGAACAACAAACTGATTGTTTCTGGGAATTCCGCAAGTTTGTTCAACTCGACCGACCTGGGGTTAACATGGCAAGAAATGAATGCGCCAAGTGCCACGGGTGATTACTATGCGATGGCAGTTGACCAATTAAATAGATTAGTACTAAGCGATGAAGGACGTTTGTATGTATCGACTGATGGTATTTCGTGGAATATATTTTTGGATGGGATTTACCGTTCTGATTTGATTGATATTTCATTTTCAGATGCCGATAGAGGCGCAGTTATCGGAGACGGGAGTTATTCGAGTGTGCTATACAGGACTGAAAATGCAGGCAGAACATGGATAAGAGAGCTAGTTCAATTGGGACAACAGAACAAATACAAAACGGTTTCTTTTAATAGCACTGGCGGTGGAGTGACGGCAGGAGAATTAAACACCCCAGTTTGGATCAGCTCAGATTATGGCGACAATTGGACGCCTGGACCTTCTAATATTCCAGCAACGGGATCTTTTACTTCCAGTTACATCAAGTCGAATCGCGACTTTTTATTAGGCACATTCACCTCACTTTCAGCACAAGGATTATTGATGTGGAAAGCAGTTGGTGGATGGAGTCAAAATATTGCTACGTTGAGTCAAATAAGCGCAATTAGTTTTTCTGATGACAATAATGGCGTAATTGGTGGATTTAGTGGTAGAATTTTTAGAACTGCCGATGCTGGATTAACATGGACAAACATTGGGCTGCCAGGATCTGACTTTCTAGGTGCAGTTCCGAATATTAAACAGATGCAGATGGTCAACCAGAATTTGATTTATGCCGATGAATACCGTTCTACTGACGGCGGAAGCACATGGCAACTGCACAATTTTGACGACAATTTTATCCGAGTTTTTCATTTTTTTGATCCGCTTTTTGGCTACGGAATAGATGACGTAAAAAGAGTTTTCAGGACAGTTGATGGCGGATTAACTTGGAGTTTGGTGAATGATAGTCAACTTGGTAATGTCAGCGATTTTAACAAGGTTTATTTTGATATCGGAAAGGTCATAGGTTTACATGTTAATTCAGATATTTATATCAATTCATTTGACGAACTTTTGGGTACTGAAAACAGTGAGTCGACTCAAGCGAAAGACATTTTACTTTACCCAAATCCAGTAGCAGACCGCTTATTCGTTGCTACCAAATTGGAGTTGAAGAGCATTACCTTGTATGATTTACAATCTCGGTCTTTTCCAGTTCAATTAGAAGGCGATAGTATCAATATGAAGAGTTTGCCCGCCGGTGTTTACATTATAAAGATGAATACATCTGTCGGAACGATTACAAAAAAAGTAGTCAAAATTTAATAACGAATTAATTTTTATCATGTCAAAACTACAATTAAGAGGGTTTCTTTTTCAGTTAATATGTTTCGGTATCTTATTTATCGGATTTAGATTTCTAATTGGGAAATACACACACTTAACCGGAATTTGGATTTCACTAACTGCGTTTGTTGTAGGAACTATTTTGTCGCCACAATTTCAAGCTGTGAAAACCAATGACGGCGAAAAGTTGTTTATGAAATGGATTTTTATGAAAGGAGTGAAAGTGATTAAGTAATTACGAATTATTAATTACGAATTAGAATCATGAAGGAGAATATTATTCAGATTAAGAGTTATGCTTTTGCTGTTAAAATTGTAAAAGTTGATAAGCATTTGTCTGAGAATAAAAAAGAATATGTTTTGAGCAAGCAGTTGCTTCGGTCTGGCACCTCAATTGGGGCCAATGTAGAAGAAGCAATTGGCGGACAATCAGAAAAAGATTTCTTTGCTAAACTTACGATTGCCTACAAAGAAGCTAGAGAAGCCCATTATTGGGTAAGATTATTAACCGACACAGAATTTATCACTAAAGAGGAAAGTGAAAGTTTATTATTTGATATTGAAGAACTACTAAAAATCATCGGTTCCATACAAAAAACATTGCGAAATAAGACTAGCTAGATTTGTAATTCCCAATTCCCAATTCGTAATTCCCAATTCGTAATTCGTAATTTATTACTTCTTCTTAACCGGAGCTGGAACAGCCGCTTTCTTTTTATAAATTGGAATAAAATAAGAAACCGTATAATTAAATCCAGCGCCAAAAGTACCATCATAAGTCCTATTGAAACCTGGAATAAAAAGATTGTCAAAGTTATCCGGTCGTTTGTTATCAAATATTTTATTGACGCGCAAGCTAAACCCAACATAAAAATTATTGATTACTTTGGCCTTGACTCCCAACAATACTTCGATCCATTGTGCAGATAATCCGGTGAATTTTTCTCCAGACTCAATATTTTGCGGAAATCCAAAGTAAGGATAGCGATCATACACCTTGTAAGTATTCAAAGTTTGACTAAATGAACTCACACCATAACGGGCACCGATATAAACCAGATTTTCCATATCGAGCCAGTTCTCATATAAGTTGTAATCAAAACCGACTTTAAAAAAAGTTCCTTTTGTAGTAAAATTAAGTCGCTCGTCATTGACGGTTTTCTCTTCATTTCCCAATTCACCTGCGATATAATATTTTTTTGATAGACGATAGTCGCCAACCAATTCCAATCCTTTATAATCTTTTTCGTAGAACGCGCGGGCAATCTTCGACAAGTCGACGCCAACTCGAACTCCGTACCGATATGTTTTGGCGGGAATGCTATCGGTTTTTTTGTCTTGTGCCTTCGTTTCTAAAGCGCTACACACCGCGATAAGACTAAAAAGAAATGCTAAGGTGTGTTTCATCTTCATTGTTAATATTAGATTGTAGTACAGTAATATTTTTCATCCACAAACCATCGGAAGTTGTGGCGTCAGTTTGTGTAAATGGACTCGTGTCACTTAAGGTAAAAAGAGTCTTATAACCGCAGGCTCGAGATACGAATATATTATTTCTGGTATAGTCGAATTGTAAATTATCAGTATTAATGAAAATTGGATTGCTGTTTCCGTAATTCAAAATGAATTGGTATTTAGAAATGTCTTTCGTTAAATCAAGTGGAATTTGAACTTTACTAACACCATTAAATACAATTACAGTATTCAAACCTTCTCCAATTACGCCCAAGTTAGTCACGTTTTTGGTGAGCGTTGGATTGGTGAAATCATAAAAATCAATGATTAGTCGGGGCGTTGTGGGCGTCGTTTCCGCGCAAATATCATCTTTCTCACAACCGGTAAACGAAGCTGTGAATAAAAGAACGAGTATAACTATTCTATTCATAAATCTTGATTCTTGTTTCTCTATTCTTTACTCTTTACTCTTTTTTCTCAATTCCAAAAGTACAACATTTTCAACATGATGTGTTTGTGGAAACATATCGACTGGACGAACTCTAGTCACTTCGTATTTATCATCCATTAAAGCTAAATCGCGTGCTTGCGTTGCTGAGTTGCAACTTACATAAACTACTTTTTCAGGAGCAATTTTCAGGATTTGGTCGATGACATCTTTATGCATCCCATCTCTCGGCGGGTCAGTAATGATGACATTTGGTTGTCCATGTTGCACAATAAAGGCTTCGTTAAAAACTACTTTCATATCGCCCACAAAAAACTCGCAATTGCTAATTTCGTTGCGTTTCGCATTTTCTTTTGCATCGAGAATGGCTTCAGGTACGCTTTCAACACCAATTACTTTCTTAGCTTTCTTAGAAACGAATTGCGCAATGGTACCAGTTCCAGTATACAAATCGTACACAATTTCATTTCCTGTTAAGCCAGCAAAATCTCGGGTAATTTTATACAACTCATACGCTTGCGCTGAATTGGTTTGGTAAAATGATTTGGCATTGATGCTAAAATGTAAACCTTCCATTTCTTCAAGGATGTAGTCACGACCTTTGTAAAGATGTACTTTTTGATCATAAATCGTATCGTTGGGTTTGCCATTAATCACATATTGCAAGGACGTAATTTGAGGAAATGTAGCATGAAGATGATCCAATAACAATTCACGATTCACCTTATCTTCTTCAAAAAATTGAATCAAAACCATAATTTCTCCGGTAGATGCAGTACGAATCATTAATGTACGCAACAAACCTTCGTGGTTTCTTGGATTGAAAAACGACAAATTGTTCTCATTGGCAAAATTCCGTATTTCATTTCGTATTTCATTCGATGGATCTTCTTGCAAATGACATTTGGTGATATCAAGAATCTTGTCCCACATCTTAGGAATGTGAAATCCCAGCGCGTTTCTATTTCCTAAATCTTCGGTAGATTCGATTTCTTTTTCCGTCAACCAACGCGCATTCGAGAATCCGAATTCCATTTTATTTCGATAGAAGAATTGTTTTTCTGATCCTAAGATTGGCTCAAATTCCGGGAGTGCTACTTTGCCGATGCGCTGCAAATGATTTTTGACTTCATTTTGCTTGTAAAACAACTGCTGTGAGTACTTCATGTTTTGCCATTTACAGCCACCGCAAACACCAAAATGTTCACAAATGGGCTCAATGCGATGTTCTGAAAATGCATGAAAACGAATCGCTTTGCCTTCGTAATACGCTTTTCTCTTTTTGAAAGTTTGCACATCAATGACGTCACCTGGAACAACATTCGGAATAAAAATAACTTTGCCGTCGGGCGCTTTGGCTACAGAAACGCCTTTCGCGCCTGCATCCAAGACTTTGATATGATCAAATATGATTTTGTCAGTGGTTTTCTTTGCCATGGCGCAAAAGTAGGGAAAGTTTGTTAGAATTTTGAATTCGAAATTGAGATTTACGACGGAGGATAAGCAGCAGCAGGCACACCACGCAAAGTTGCATTTTCAATGTTACAATCATTAATTACACATGCCGATGCTCCAACTGTAATTCCATTCCCTAATTTTATTGGACCTATTATTACTGCATTAGCGCCCAAGGAGCAATTATCGCCAATACTAATATCGCCATATTTACAACCTTCTTTTCCTCCAATGATATTGCCGCCCGTCAGGGTTAGGTTTTCGCCTATGACCGAAAATCGAGAGATTACTATACCAACGGACGGATGCAAAACCAATAATCCTCCCTTGATGTCCGCGTTATAATTAATCTCAATATTCGAATATGCGCCGATAATATTGTAAAACGGAATGAAGATTACGCGGACTATTTTGTAGTGTTTGCCAATCAGCAAGAACAAACCACGTTCGATGCGGTAGAGAAAAATTCCCCAAAAACCACGACTGAGCCAAATGTGGAGAATACGTATTTTATGCTTTCCTAGCATTTTTCTAAGATCCTGCCGGAAATACTGAAGTTGTTGTAGCATTATTTTATTGTAACCGTTTTTGAAAATTATTGACTCTATCAAGATGGCAATATTAGAAAAAATATGGCGGTAAACACCACACTAAAAATACAAATTCCGATTACAATACTCGTATTAGTGTATTCAAATCAACCTTTACAGCCATTTCTAACTTTTCCCTATATTTACCCAAAATATATAACAGATGTGTGCTACAACTAGTAAGAATGAATTTATGCAGGAAGCCATTCGCCTGTCGATTGAAAATGTAACGAGTGGTAAAGGCGGCCCTTTCGGTGCGGTCATTGTAAAAGACGGAAAAATCATAGCTCGCGGTGCCAACCAAGTAACTTCATCAAACGATCCAACTGCCCATGCTGAGGTTGTGGCGATAAGAAATGCCTGCAAGGAACTAGGAAGTTTCCAATTGGATGGCTGTGAAATTTATACGAGTTGCGAACCTTGCCCGATGTGTCTCGGTGCTATTTATTGGGCACGTCCTGAAAGAATGTATTTCGCGAACACCAAAAAAGATGCAGCGGATATTCAATTTGATGATCAATTTATTTATGAAGAATTGGAAATTCCATATGCCAACCGAAAACTAGAAACGATTCCGTTGATGCGCGAAGAAGCTTTAGAAGCCTTCCGTTTGTGGACAGAAAGTATCAACAGAATAGAATATTGATTCCCTGATTTTCATGATTGAATTCCTATTAAATAATCGAAAAATACAAACCGATAAAGCGCCAACGACCACTTTACTCGATTTTATTCGATATGATGAAAACTTACGTGGCACAAAAATAGGTTGCCGCGAAGGCGATTGTGGCGCGTGTACCGTTTTGATTGGTTCGATGAAAAACGGAAAGTTAAACTATATGAGTGCGACTTCTTGTTTGACGCCATTGCCGAACGTTCATGGTAAACATGTTGTAACTGTAGAAGGACTCAATTTGCCGAACAAACTCAATCAAGCGCAACAAGCGATGGTTGATTGCTCCGGAACGCAATGTGGTTTTTGTACACCGGGTTTTGTCAACTCGATGTGTGGGTTTGCCTTAAATACAACGCAGCCCACTTTAGAAAACGCCATTAGTGCTATCGACGGAAATATTTGTCGTTGCACGGGTTATAAATCGATAGAACGTGCTGCTGCGAAACTCGCACAAGAACTGCAATGGAAGGATGTCAATCAACCATTGTCGTGGTTGGTAGAACATGATTTTATTCCAGATTATTTTTTAGAAGTAGAAGAGCAACTGCAAAGTTTTAATATAGAATACAATAGCGAAGGTCAAATGCCAATCGGTGGCGGTACCGATTTGTATGTACAAAAACACGACGACTTGCACGACATGAATATGGCGTATTTGTTCGATCGATCTGAACTCAACGGAATTACTTTTGAAGGTTTAAAATGCACTTTAAAATCTGCAGTTACCGTCACAGATTTAATCGAAAATGAAACCTTACTAAATGCGATTCCAAACTGGTACAATTACCTCAAATTAGTGTCTTCAACGCCCATTCGAAACATTGGAACCATTGCCGGAAATTTGGCAAACGGATCTCCAATTGGCGATTTTGCAATCATCCTCTTGGCGATGAATGCACAATTGACTTTGACCAACAAGAACGACGAATCTCGAAATGTACCACTCAAAGATTTCTATTTGAGTTATAAAGTGCTCAATAAAACCGAAGACGAAATCATCACTGAAATTACGTTCGACTTACCTTCAAAATCAACGCAGTTTCATTTCGAAAAAGTGTGCAAACGCCAGTATTTAGACATCGCTAGTGTCAATACAGCCATCACAATTTCTGTGAATGGCGATGTGATTCAAGAAGCGCACTGTTCTATTGGTGGCGTTGGTCCAATTCCGAAGTTCCTATCACAAACTAGTGATTACCTCACGAATAAAACCATTGAACCTAAAGTAGTTTTGAGAGCAGAAGAGATTCTGCAAACCGAATTGTCTCCCATGAGCGATGCGCGAGGAACCAAGGAATACAAAAGACTTTTAGCGCGACAATTGTTTTTCGCTCATTTCATCGCGTTATTCCCAGAATCAATCAAAATGAGTGACCTGATATGATAAACATTGATGCCCATAATCACGTAAAAGGAAAGTCCATTTATTTGGATGACATTCAAGAAATGAAAGGTACTTTGTATGCTTTGCCTTTTGACGCGACTGTTGCTCATGCTAAAATCAAAACCATCGATTTCCACAAAGCTTTGCAACGCAATGGAATTGTAACCATACTCACCGCGAAAGATATTCCGGGGGAAAATCAAATTGGTGGGATTATTCCAGATGAACCTTTATTCGCCGATGGAGAAGTGCATTTTAGAGGTCAAGTGATTGCGTTAATTATAGGAACTTCCGAACATCATTGTCGACAGGCAGCCAAATTGATTCATGTTGAATTTGAAGAATTGCCGTTAATCACAGACGCTCGTGAAGCGCAAAGACAAAACAAATTAATCATTCCACCAAGAACATTTACACTTGGGAATACCGCCGAAGCTTGGTCGCAATGTGACCATATTTTCGAAGGTCGCACCGATGTTAATGGTCAGGAACATTTATATATAGAAACGCAAGGTGCTTACGCTCGTCCGAAAGAAGATGGTAGTATTGTCGTTTCGTCATCTACTCAAGGTCCAACTGCGGTCCAGAAAATGGTCGCTCGTGTACTTGGAATTCCGATGAACAAAGTTGAAATTGACACCGTTCGTTTGGGTGGTGGCTTCGGTGGAAAAGAAGATCAAGCGACACCTTGGGCCGCGATGGTCGCTTTGGCATCGCAACTTCTGCATCAACCTGTAAAAATGGCGATGCATCGTATGGACGATATGCGAATGACCGGAAAACGCCATCCATATTCTTCTGATTTTAAAATTGGATTATCTAAAGACTTAAAAATACTCGCCTACGAAGTAACGCATTATCAAAATGCAGGCGCAGCGGCCGATTTGTCTCCAGCCGTAATGGAACGAACGTTGTTTCATTCCACCAATGCGTACTATGTTCCGAATGTTATCGCCAAAGCTTACAGCTGTAAAACCAATTTGCCGCCGAACACTGCTTTCCGTGGATTTGGAGGACCGCAAGGAAAGTTTGTCATTGAATCAGCCATTGTCAAAGCAGCGGAATCGTTGGGTGTCAGTCCAGCCGAAATTCAAAAAGCAAACTTGGTCGTTGATGGCAATGAATTGTCCTATGGGCAAATTCTGCAACAAACCAACGCGCGTGCTATCTGGGATTCGAGTATGAAAACTTATGATTACGCGGCGCAAAAACAACGCGTTGCAGATTTCAATATCAACAATTCAAGATATAAAAAAGGATTGGCCGTGCAACCGATTTGCTTCGGGATTTCCTTTACCAATACGATGATGAATCATGCGCGTGCTTTGGTTCATATTTACCACGACGGAAGTGTCGTAGTGAGCACTGGCGCGGTCGAAATGGGACAAGGTGTCAACACTAAACTCCTGCAAATCGTCACGCAAACCTTTGGCATTTCACCATCGAAAGTGCGCATCGAATCGACGAATACTTTAAGAGTGGCAAATACGTCGCCAACAGCTGCAAGTGCTGGCGCGGACTTAAATGGGAAAGCACTAGAAATGGCATGTAACGCTTTGTTGGATCGATTGAAGACGGTTGCTCAAAACGAACATAACGCTACGGAAATTCAAATCAAAGGCGAACAGATTTTTGCCGATTCGAAGGCGACCAACATGACTTGGAACGATTTGATTTTGAAAGCATTTACGCTTCGTGTAGCGTTGAGTGAAAATTCTCATTATGCGACGCCAACGATTCATTATGATAAAACCAAAGAAAAAGGACATCCATTTGCGTATCATGTGTATGGCACTGCGATTGTGGAAGTGACGGTCGATTGTTTGAAAGGAACGTATGATTTTGATAGCGTCAATATCGTGCATGATTTTGGCGAAAGTATGAACAAAGACGTCGATAACGGTCAAATTGAAGGCGGCTTGGTGCAAGGCATTGGCTGGATGACACTCGAAGAAATTGTCTACAACGAACAAGGTCGATTGGTATCGAATGCGCTTTCTACTTATAAAGTTCCGGATATTTATTCTGTACCGAAATCGATTCATATAACCCATCTAGAAACTGAAGGTCACGAATTGGCGATTAAGAAATCAAAAGCTGTTGGTGAACCGCCATTAATGTATGGTTTGGGCGCTTACTTTGCAATTCGTTCTGCGGTGAAAGCTTTCAATCCAACTGCGGATTTGGCGGTCAATGCGCCGTATACGCCGGAAAAAGTGTTGATGGATTTGTATAAAAAATCATAAACTACCACTAATTCGTAGCTTATGGTACTTGATTTTTATAGTAAAGTAAAAGCACTTCTTCAAACCGATTCACGAGGCGTTTTGATGGTGGTTGTCGCCAACGAAGGCAGCAGCCCCGGAAGAAAAGGCTTTAAAATGGTAGTTACACAAAGCCAAATGCACGGTACCATTGGCGGAGGAATCATGGAGCATAAATTGGTCGAATATGCGCGAAGTTTATTAGACAAATCTACTTTCAAGCCTTTTATTAAACACCAAATTCATGATAAGTCAGCGCCATCCGATCAATCAGGAATGATTTGTTCCGGTCGACAAACCATTGCTTTTTATGCTTTGAGTAGCGATAGCTTCCGTTGGATTGACTTAATTTTAAATTCGGAAAACGGGAAAATCTCTTACACAGAAAATGGTATTCATCTCAATGCTACAACTAGTGCAACCGAATGGGAATTTATAGAACCCATTTCACTACGCAATCAAGTTTACATAATCGGCGGCGGTCATGTAGGTTTGGCGTTGAGCGAAGTTTTATCTCGGCTAGATTTTCAAATTCATTTGCTCGATCATCGAGAAAATTTGAATACTATGGAGGAGAATGCCTTTGTACAGTCAAAACAAATTGTCGAATTTGAAACCATAGAACAATATATTCCCGAAACTGAAAATACTTATTTGGTCATCATGTCGTTTGGATATCGCACTGACGACATTATCATTCGCCGTTTGTTGGGCCGAAAATATAAATTTATCGGAATGCTAGGAAGTCAAGAAAAGATGAATACGTTGTATAAAAATCTCTTGGCCGACGGATTTTTTCAAGCGCAATTAGATCAGGTTTATGCTCCGATTGGCCTCGATATCAAAAGCGAAACCCCGGCAGAAATTGCCATCAGCGTGGCGGCACAATTGATTCAAATTAAAAATAAAGGATTGCGATGATTTCAGTGGATGACGCTTTTTCCATCTTAAACAAAACTACTTTTTCCTTTCAAGAAGTGGAAGTATCATTGCGTGATGCTCATTCATTTATACTAGCAGAAACTTTGATTTCCCCGATTTTCATGCCGCCATTCCGACAAGCCAATATGGACGGATTTGCACTTTCGTTGCACGACGAATTAATTTACGAAATTGTGGGCGAGATCAAAGCGGGCGATTATTTCGATGGCCAACTGCAACCTGGACAAGCGATGAAAATTTTCACTGGAGCAGCAGTTCCAGATTCAGCGCAAGCGGTTATTCAAATTGAAAAAGTGATCGTAAATAATCAGCAATTGCAACTTCATGAAAATGTCAAACCCGAAACCAACGTCCGCGCTTTAGGTTCTCAAATAGAAAAAGGAACTGTGGCTTTAGAAAAAGGTTCACTTCTGAATCCTGCTGCGATTGGCTTCCTAGAGGGTTTGGGGTTTACTTCGGTTAAAGTTTATGCGAAACCCAAAGTGGGTATTGTTATTACAGGAAACGAATTGGTTCAAGCGGGACAGCCTTTGCCAAGCGGTAAAGTCTACGAAAGCAATGCAATCATGCTGCAATTGGCGTTACAATCGGCGCAGTATCGTCAAGTAAATAGTTATCAAGTTGAAGACACTTTCAAATCGACTAAATCGGTATTGCAACAAGCGATCGAAGAGAATGATGTCATCCTAGTTTCTGGCGGAATTTCTGTTGGCGATTATGATTTCGTTGGCAAAGCATTGCAAAGTTTAGCTGTGGAAACCTTGTTTTATAAAGTCAATCAAAAGCCAGGAAAACCATTATTTTGTGGCAGATTAAAGGACAAGATGATCTTTGCGTTACCCGGAAATCCAGCGGCAAGTTTGACTTGTTTGTATGTGTATGTACTGCCGACTTTAGATCGGATTTCTGGAAAAAAAGAATCGTATGCGCCATCAATTTCGAAACCATTGGCGCATGAATATCAAGTGAGCAATTCAAGAAGTCAGTTTTTAAAAGCGTTCATCGTTAATGATGAGGTCACTATATTGCCGCATCAAGATTCCTCCATGCTCGATTCGTTTGCCCTGGCAAATGCATTGGTGTTTGTGGACGAAGGTTTTTATCTGCTGGAGAAAGGCGTTAAAGTTGCTGTTTATCTTTTATGGCGTATAGAATAGTCTTTATATTTGTTTTAGATCAATATTAAATTTATGAAATCAAAAATTACACTTTTAATAGCATTTTTTCTCTTTCTTAACATTGCAGTTGCTCAAGTAAAAACGGTCAGCGAATCTGTTTTTAACATTGGTGAAATCAAGACAATTCAATCGAAGGTTCTTAATGAAAGAAGAACTCTGAATATTTATTTACCACCAACTTACATAAAAGAAAAGGCATATCCAGTTATTTATTTGCTTGATGGTTCTGCAAACGAAGACTTTCTGCATATTGTGGGTTTGGTTCAGTTTTATAATCTGCAATTTCAAATACCAGATTTTATTGTTGTCGGTATCGCCAATGTCGATCGCAAAAGAGATTTTACCTTTCCGACTGATGCTGCCGATTTAAAAAAGGAATTTCCAACTACAGGCGGTTCTGCGAAATTTATCAACTTTATTGAAAGTGAATTACAGCCGTACATCCAATCAAAATATAGCACTACAGAAACGAAGTTTATTATTGGACAGTCGCTCGGTGGACTTTTAGCCACTGAAATTCTGTTGAAGAAACCACAGCTGTTTACCCATTATTTGATTGTTAGTCCAAGTTTGTGGTGGGACAATGAAAGTCTACTAAAAAATGCTCCAGCGCTTTTAGAACAAAATAAAAACAGGACTGCGGAAGTTTATGTTGCGGTTGGAATGAAAGAACATACAACAATGATTAAAGATGCAAAAGAGATGAATGCCGTCATTACAAATGCCAATAATCCGAAGATAAAACTTGATTTTATGGAGATGACCAACGAAAATCACGCTTCTATTTTGCATCAAAGTATCAACGATATTTTCAAAAAAATGTACCCGTTGAAAGAATAAGGATGGAAATAGTCGATTTGTTGCACGCACCATTATTGCTTTTGCTGTTGCCGATTGTAGCGTTTTTGTACGCGAGCGTCGGTCATGGTGGAGCCAGTGGTTACTTGGCTTTGATGAGTCTTTTTGCGTTTCCTATTGCGTTTATGAAACCCACCGCTTTGGTTTTAAATATCATCGTTTCTGGAATTTCGTTTTACTTTTATTTTCGGGAAAAGCAATTCGATTGGAAACTATTCTATCCATTCGCTTTAACATCGATTCCTTTTTCTTTTTTAGGCGGATTACTTACCATTGAAACGCACCTATATAAAATGATTTTGGCGACAGTATTGATTTTTGCTGTTTTGCGACTGCTCGGTATTTTGGGAAAAGAAAAACCACAGCTGCAACCTGTAAATTTTCCATTGGCGCTATTAATCGGCGCTCTGATAGGATTCTTGTCTGGTCTCATTGGCATTGGCGGCGGCATTATCTTAAGTCCAGTTTTGCTGCTCTTCGGATGGGCGACGATGAAACAAACAGCCGCAGTTTCCGCGTTATTCATTTTGGTCAATTCGGTCGCGGGACTTCTCGGATTTATAAGCAAAGGTGAATCATTGCCAATGTCCTCGTTTTTAGTGATTGCCATTGTGTCTGTCGGTGGTATTTTAGGCGGTTATTACGGAAGTAAGAAATTCAACACCGTCACGTTGCGCAATATTTTAGCTTTGGTATTGGGAATCGCTATTGTAAAACTCTACACCACTTAATATGCAAATCAAATTGAAGTACTTTGGTTTGGTCGCGGATCATACCAAAAAGAAAGAAGAACTGATTTTCTTTGAGGGCAATTCGATAACTTTGTTGGAAGTCCAAATGAGATTGCACGAAAACTATCCTGAATTGACAACGACTGTATATTCCTTTGCAATCAATCAAACGTTAATTCAAGCAAACGCTTCGGTTAATAATCTGGACGAAATTGCTTTATTGCCGCCTTTTTCGGGTGGTTAAACTAAATTTATGAATCGCTATCAACGTCAAATTGCACTACCCGAAATTGGAATTACAGGTCAACAAAAACTTACCGATGCAAAAGTATTGGTAGTTGGTGCTGGTGGCTTGGGTTGTCCGGTTTTACAGAACTTGGCGTCGGCTGGCGTGGGTACCATCGGTATCGTAGATGGCGATTTGGTGGAAGAATCCAATTTGAACCGTCAGTTTTTATATAATGATTCTGATTTCGGAAAAAACAAAGCTACCGCGGCTGTGGAAGTTTTAAGGAAGCAAAATCAGAATATAGATGTCATTCCGTTCGCCAGCGATTTCAATCGCACCAATGCTTTTGAAATAGTCGATGAATTTCAAATTATTGTCGATTGTACAGATAATTTACCAACAAGATATCTAATCAATGACGTGGCTTTGGTCAAAGGAATTCCAATGGTGTATGCGTCGATTCATCAGTTCGAAGGCCAGTTGTCGGTGTTTAATTATCAAAACGGACCAACCTACCGTTGTCTATTCCCGGAAAAAGCAAATTTAGAAAGTATTTCTTGCGAAGACGCAGGTGTTCTTGGAGTTATTCCCAATCTATTAGGTGTGATGCAAGCCAATGAAGTGCTGAAAATTATCCTAGGAATTGGCGAAGTCCTGAACGGAAAATTGTTATTATATGATGGATTTCAAGCGTCATCGCAGACAATTTCCATTGAGAAGAACGCGCTCGAAATTCAACATGGACTCCAAAATGGTTTAGCGCTCCGAAAACAATCACAGCATAAAGAAGTTAATGCAATTGACGTAGTTGCTTTTCTTTCCGCCATCGAAAGTGTAGAATATATTGTCATCGATCTTCGGGAAGATTTCGAAGAGCCACAATTGAATCTACCAAACATTCAAAAAGTTCCCATCGATCAATTGGAAAATTACTTGCAAAGTGTCGATATGAACCAGAAAATAATTTTACTTTGTCAATACGGAAACAAAAGTCAATTGGCTGCAAATTACATCCTAAAACTAGGGTTTAATCAAGTTAGTCATTTGCATCATGGCATTGCCGCTTTAGAGCAAACGAATCTATCCCAATCCTAAAATGAGTACAGAAAAAGTCAAAAAATCGTCTTTTATTCAAGGTCCGATTTCATCCGTTTTTATTGGTGAATCGATTGCGAAACATCAAAGTAAAACCACGATTGGTGCGCACAATATTTTTTTAGGACAAGTTCGCGCTGATGAAATAGAAGGGAAGCAAGTTGTCGCTATCGAATATTCTGCCTACGAGGAAATGGCGGAGCAAAGTTTCTACGAGATTCGTGAAAGTGCATTTGCCCAATTTGAATTATCTTGCTTACATATTTATCACAGTCTAGGAGAAGTAAAAACTGGCGAGATTTGTTTGTTTGTATTCGTTTCCGCGCCAAGAAGAAAAGTAGTTTATGAAGCCTTAGAATTTTTAGTCGAAGCCATCAAAGAAAAAGTACCGATTTTTGGAAAAGAGATTTTCGAAGATGAATCGTATACCTGGAAAAAAAACACATAAATGGTTGATATCACTCATAAAATAAGTACACTAAGAACTGCCACGGCTCAAGCGATTGTCAATGTTGGATCGCCAGAAACGATACAAGCGGTTTTGAATAAAACAGTTCCCAAAGGTGACGTTTTAGAAGTGGCGCGAACCGCTGGATTGTTTGCGGTAAAAAATACGTCGAATGCCATTCCAGATTGTCATCCGATGCCGATTGAGTTTACTGGAATTCAATTCGAATGTTTGCCAGATGCTATTCAAATAGAAGTTACGGTGAAGACCATTTACAAAACCGGCGTTGAGGTAGAAGCCATGCACGGCGCATCCATCGTAGCTTTGACCATTTATGACATGTTGAAACCTATCGATAAGAAAGTCGAAATTGCTACCATAAAATTACTGCATAAAAAAGGTGGTAAATCTGATTTTGCCGATTATCAAGATTTGAATCTTTCTATCGCCGTGGTCGTTTGCTCGGATAGCGTGGCGGCTGGAACGAAAGAAGATTCTTCGGGAAAAATCATCGTTTCAAAATTAGAAAAACTCGGAATGACCATTACAGATTATTTGGTTATTCCAGATGGCGTTGCGGGTATTCAAGAAAAAATACACCATTATTGCCAGCAAAAAATAAATGTCGTAATTCTCACTGGCGGCACTGGTTTATCGCATAAAGATGTAACTCCGGAGGCGATTCTTCCATTGCTCGACCGAAGAATTCCCGGAATTGAAGAAGCCATTCGTTCGTACGGGCAAGACCGCACGCCGTATGCGATGTTGTCGAGAAGTGTCGCTGGATTTAGAGGCGATACGTTAATTTTAGCTTTGCCTGGTTCAACCTCTGGCGCTGGAGAATCTATAGATGCGGTTTTTCCGTCGGTGTTGCATGTATTCAAACTACTCAACGGCTACCACCATGGACAATAAATCGCAGGAATTGCAAGATGATTTCGGTCGATTTCACAATTATTTGCGGATTTCGATTACGGAACATTGCAATTTGCGTTGCACCTATTGTATGCCGGAAGAAGGCATTACCTTGACGCCCAAAGCGCATTTGATGACAACAGATGAAATTTTGGAAATTGCACAAGCGTTTGTCGATTTGGGTGTGAACAAAATCCGATTAACCGGCGGTGAACCTTTAGTTCGGAAAGATGCGAAGGCAATTATTTTGCGATTGGGAAAATTAGGAATAAATCTGACTTTGACCACCAACGGAATTTTAGTTCCTGATTTTATAGCCACCTTTCATGAGGCGGGAATCAAAACGATCAACATTAGTATCGACAGTTTGGTGAAGGAAAAATTCAATCAAATTACACGACGAAGTTATTTTGAAACTGTTTTTGAAAATATCGAATTATTGTTGAAGGAAGGCTTTCAAGTCAAATTGAATGTCGTCTTAATCAAAGGTTTTAATGACAATGAAATTGTCGATTTTATTGCCTTAACCAAAAACAAATACATCCAAATTCGCTTTATTGAATTTATGCCTTTCAATGGAAATCAATGGGATAAATCGAAGTTGGTCAGTTATTCTGAAATATTGGAAAAGCTCAAAATCAACTTTAATCACCACGAAATCGAACGACTAACTGATGCACCAAATGATACTGCGAAAAACTATAAAATCAAATCCTATCAAGGTAGTTTTGCGATTATAAGTTCCGTCACCAATCCGTTTTGCAGTACTTGCAATCGCATTCGATTGACTGCCGATGGTAAATTGAAAAATTGTTTGTTTTCTAATTCGGAGACTTCTTTATTAGAAACTTTGCGCTTGGGACAATCCATTTTGCCTTTGATTCAACAAAACCTATTGTCTAAAAAAGCGGTTCGTGCCGGCATGGATGACGATTTGAAATTCCAAAACCCAGATTTGTTTTCTCAAAATAGGAGTATGATTGCGATTGGTGGATAAGACCAACTTTAATTATTACTATCAAATCTTGTATTTTTTTGAATTAAAACTATATTTGTTAGTTGACATTTAATAAAATCGCAATCTCAAAAAGCCTTGCAACAACGAAAAATTTACAGTAATAAAGTTTGGGTTGAAAATAAACTGCAGCCCGCTACCGTCTCTTTTCAAGATGGAGTCATCACCGCTATTCATTTCGAAAAATTAACCGACGCTGAAGATTTCTCGAATTCAGTCATTATGCCAGGCGTTATTGATGTTCATGTGCATATCAACGAACCCGGACGAACCGAATGGGAAGGTTTTGACACCGGAACACAAGCGGCAGCTGCTGGAGGAACCACAACAATTATCGACATGCCGTTGAATGCAAGTCCAGTGACAACTACGCTCACAGCATTGCAAGAAAAACTTAATTCGACGGTTGGGAAAATGCATGTCAATGTGGGTTTTTACGCTGGATTAGTTCCAGGTAATGCCTCAAATTTAGAAGCCATGATGCAAGCGGGTGTCGTTGGCGTGAAGTGTTTTTTGACCCATTCTGGCATTGATGAGTTTCCCAATGTCACCGAACTAGATTTAGACGAAGCAATGCCCATCATTGCGAAATACAATATCCCATTATTAGCCCATTGCGAGCTATACGACGCGGAAATCGATTGTGATTTTGACAATAATCCAACAAGCTATCAACATTATCTAGCGAGTCGTCCCAAAAAATGGGAGAATGACGCGATCGCTTTGATGATTCGAATGTGTCGCAAGCATCATTGTCCAGTGCATTTTGTGCATGTGGCGTCGGATGAGGCTTTGGCTCAAATTGAAGCAGCGAAAAAAGAAGGACTACCTTTAACTGCAGAAACATGTTCACAGTATTTATATTTCAATGCCGAGGGAATTCCAGATGGAAGTACCATTTATAAATGCGCGCCACCGATTCGAGATCAAACCAATAATAACAATTTAAAACAGGCTTTTTTATCAGGTGTTCTCGATTTTATCACGACCGATCATTCACCAGCGCCACCAGCTATCAAAGAAATGGAGTCGGGCAATTTGAAAAAGGCGTGGGGTGGAATCGCAGGCATTCAGTTTTTGTTGGTGGGTTCATGGACTGCCTTACAAAATACGATGACGTTAGAACAGTTTATTCCGTTGGTGACTTCAAAACCGGCGGCTTTTCTGAAATCAAAATCAAAAGGAACAATAGCTGTCAATTACGATGCGGATTTCGTAATCTGGAATCCAGAGCAAACCCAAACCGTAACGGAAGACGACATTTTCTTCAGATATAAAATAAGTCCCTATATTGCGCAAACCCTTAGCGGCGTTGTGGTCGAAACAATAGTAAATGGCGACAGTGTTTATAAAAACAAATCATTAAACCATAAAAATAAAGGACAATGGCTTTTGAAAAAGTAAAAGAAATTATCAAGGAATCCCCTTCATTTACCCAATTGACTGACTTGGCTGCCGAGCGATTGGGCGGAAAAGTCCTATATGCAACAGATGATTTTTTCGCAGAAAAAGAAAATTTAATTGCGCCAACGCGAGGCATTTTTATTACAGATAAATATACCGACCGCGGTAAATGGATGGACGGATGGGAAAGTCGAAGAAAACGAACACCAGGCCATGATTGGGCGATTATTCAGTTGGCTACGTCTGGGAAAATCACGGGATTTGATATCGACACGAATTTCTTTTTAGGCAATCATCCGCCACAGGCATCTATTGAAGCGATTAATCTTGCTAATGCTGACGGAATTACTGATTGGGAAAGTTTGGAATGGAAAGAAATCTTGCCTAAATCACATTTGGATGCAGGTTCACAGAATTTTTATGAATGTGAAAGCAACGAAATATACACCCATCTTCGCTTGCACATTTATCCTGATGGCGGTGTAGCACGTTTCCGTGTTTATGGTGAAGTTTTCAAAAATTGGGATGCGGTTTCTACCGATCATGTTTTTGATTTAGCGGCGGCGATAAATGGCGGTCAAGCCATTGCTTGCAACGATATGTTTTTTAGTGCCATGAGCAATCTCATCATGCCGAATCGTGGCGCCAATATGGGCGACGGTTGGGAAACTAAAAGAAATCGAACGCCGAACAACCGCGATTGGGTTATTTTAAAATTAGCACATCCGGGTGTTGTAGAAAGTATATTGGTCGATACTTGTCACTTTAAAGGTAATTATCCCGATAGTTGTTCGATTGAAGCTTGTGTTTCGGAAAGCGATGATGTTATTAATGCAACACACTGGCAAACGCTATTACCACAGCAAAAATTGAGTGCCGATCACGAACATCATTATTCGCAAGAAGTCAATGCTTTAGGAACCATCACACACTTGCGATTGAATATATTTCCAGACGGTGGCGTGAGCCGATTACGAATATTTGGTAAAATCAGCAAATAGTGACCATCAACTTATTTATATTGATTGTTTTATACGTCGTCTATTTTGGCATCCTAATTTTGTTGGGCTATTTGTCCTATAAAATGCCGAAGTTTTTGAAAAACAAATCCGCGGCATCGGAGGCAAACAACGAGGATATAGAAGTGAGTAGTCTTAATTATATGTATACCGGAATGCTCTTGGCGATTGTCGGCATACTCGTGAACACCTACATTTTAGTGCAAGGCACACCATTGGAAAGTCATATGATGGAATGGCTGAATATTGTCATTCGATTGATGCATATTACTTTTGGAATTGCGTGGATTGGTGCTTCATTTTATTTTGTATTCCTCGAAAACGCTTTGAATAGAGCGGAAGATGTCCGCGACGAATTGGCGGGCAATCTCTGGGCGGTGCACGGAGGTGGATTTTACTATCTAGAGAAATACAAAGTCGCTCCGAAGACGATTCCAAAGCATTTGTATTGGTTCAAATACGAAGCTTATTTTACTTGGCTTTCGGGCTTTTGTTTGCTGTTTGTGGTGTATTATTTCAATGCTTCTGCTTTATTGATTGACAAAAACGTCTTGAATATTTCGATTACACAAGGCATTTTGATTGGAATTGGTTCATTTGTCGTGGCTTGGTTAATTTATGATTTCATGTGTAAATCAAGATTAATCAAAAACCAACTGTTGTTTTCGATTATTGGATTTGTGATCCTGATTGCTTTTGCTTGGTTTTATTGTCAGGTGTTTAGCAGTCGTGCGGCATACATTCACTTTGGGGCAATGATTGGCGGCATTATGGTGGCGAATGTTTTCTTTGTCATTATCCCAGGACAAAAGGAAATGGTGCGTTGTGCCAAATTGGGCATTCCATTAGACCCGAGTTTGGGAAAAAAAGCGTTAGCGCGGTCGTTGCACAACAATTATTTTACACTTCCGGTTTTGTTTGTGATGGTGAGTAATCATTTCCCTTCTACCTTTGGTTATGAATATCCGTGGTTGATTTTGGGCGTGATTTCTCTAGGCGCAGCAGGCGTGAAGCACTATTTAAATTTAAAGGAAAAGAAAGATTTAAACGTTTGGATTTTGCCAGTTTCTGTGATCATTCTTTTGGCGGCGAGTTTCATTTCGGCACCCAGCACCAATCCGTATGAATGCAAAAAGGAAGTTTCGTTTTCGGAAGTGAATGAAATTATTCAGAAGCGATGTGTGTCTTGTCATTCGGCAAATCCGACAGATGACGTTTATAAAGTCGCACCGAACGGCGTGATGTACGATACGCCAGAAGGCATCGTCGCCAAGAAAGATTTGATTATGCAGCGTGTTGTCATCACGAAGACCATGCCTCAAAATAATAAAACCAATATCACGGAAGAAGAACGCAACACGCTTCGATGTTGGATTGAACAAGGTGCGAAATTGGAATAAGAAAAGAATTTGAGTGAAGTAAATTAATTTTTTAACCACATAGAAACATAGAAAAGTATTTATAATTATTCGTCGCGTTGCTTTTCATAGATTTGAATAGTTCTATGTGCAAAAAATTAGTTTTCTAAAAGTAACTCTTACTAGTAAAATCTATGAATCTATGTGGTTAAAAAGAATTGTTCGCTAAGAAAAAAGTAAGTTTATGAATATAGCCGAATTTAATGCTTTGGAAAAGGAAGTGGCTGCAAAACATTTGATGGATTGTTGCGCTTCGACGCAATGGGTTTCGAAAATGATGCAACATTTTCCTTTTTCTTCTGAAAAACAGTTGGTTGATTGGAGCTCAGCAGTTTGGTATGAGCAATGTTATGAGACGGATTGGCGAGAATCCTTCGCCCATCATCCTAAAATTGGCGATGTCAAAAGTTTGACGGAGAAATTTGCTGGCAAAGAACAAGCGGGCGTAGCAGTGGCAACTGACGAAATTATTCAGGCGCTGGCGAAAGCAAATGCAGATTATGAAACTAAATTTGGTTTCATTTTCATTGTGTGCGCTACCGGAAAGTCGGCAACTGAAATGTTACAATTGTTATTAGATCGACTGCAAAATACGGTGGAAGAGGAACTTCATATCGCCATGGGTGAGCAACAAAAGATCTCGATCATTCGATTTAAGAAATTATTGACGGCGGCGAATTTCGATTTTTTGAAAGTCAGTCAAATAACCACTCATGTTTTGGATACTGCGATTGGATTGCCTGGCAAAGACATTTCGATTCGCATGCAAGCCATGAAAAACGGTACTTGGCAAACCATCGCACAAGGGATTACCAATGCCGATGGCAGAATTCCAGATTTGTTGCCACAAGATAGAATTCTAAAACCAGATACTTATAAAATGGTTTTTGATACTGGAAGCTATTTTAGAAAGCAAAATCTAAAGACATTTTATCCAGCAGTGGAGATTATTTTTAATACTTTCGATGAGGCGCATTATCACGTTCCGTTGTTGGTGAATCCTTTTGGGTATAGTACTTATCGGGGAAGTTAGGAAGAGAGTAATTAGTGACTAGTAATTAGTAAAAAGTAGTTAGTTGATAGTAATTTGGAAGAGTATTCTCTTTCTTATAACAAAGTTCAAACAAAAATGGATGCCCTAGCCCCGATAGTAGCGGTTATCCTTTTTTGTTTTTAAGAAAAAGCCCCTCGACTGCGCTCGGGGTGACAAAAAGCAAAAAAGATAAAAGCGCATAGCGGGATTAGCTCCTAAGACATTTAATAATTCATAATTTTTAATTCGTAATTAAAATGACCATTCCTTCCCATAAAAAAGAACAATTATTTCAAAGCTTGCGTCAAGCCAATACTACTTTTAATGAAATTTATCCGGGCGATCGGAGCGATCGTCAACCTGTGCATACGTTGTATGGTGGTGCGAATCTTTTCAAGTCGGATGCGCCAATTGCTTTAGGCCACCGTGCCTTAGAGATCTTAGAAACCTATGCGCCGAATCATGAAGTTTTTGGAAAAGCCTTCGGATTGACAGGCGGTAGCGATTTTAGCAAACGTATTTATGACAAAGTTGTTGCCAAGTTGAAATCGGAAGCGATTGAAGATTTCAGAATCGATTTTGAAGACGGTTACGGGAACCGAAGCAACGAAGAAGAAGACGCGACTGCGGTTTCAACAGCGATTGAAGTTGCGAAAGGAATGCGAGAAAAGACATTGTCGCCATTTATTGGCATCCGTATCAAACCATTTACGGAAGAAATGAAAGAACGCGGTTTGCGCACCTTAGATATTTTTGTCAGCACATTAGTGAAAGAAACGGGCGGGACATTGCCAGAGAATTTTGTGGTCATGTTGCCGAAAGTTACGATTCCAGAGCAACCGGAGACCCTGGCTAATTTCTTTTCGATTTTGGAAGAAGAATTGGGCTTGGCAAAAGGTGTTTTGAAAATGGAAATGATGGTCGAAACTACGCAAGCGATTATGGATATCAATGGGACGAATCCGTTGTATCGATTTATCAAAGCGGCGCAAGGACTTTGTGTTGCGATGCATTTCGGAACCTACGATTATACCGCAAGTTGCAGCATTACGGCGAAATACCAAGAAATGGATCATCCGGTGTGTGATTTTGCACATCATATGACCAAAGTGGCTTTGGCGCACACCGGCATTTGGTTGAGTGATGGTGCGACGAATACGATGCCTATCGGTCCACATCGCGGTGACTTGACGTCAGCACAAGAAGAAGAAAACCGTCAAGTGGTGCACAGAGCTTGGAAGAAAGGTTACGATCATATTCGTCATTCTTTATGGAATGGGTATTATCAAGGCTGGGATTTGAATCCAGCGCAGTTTCCGATGCGATATGCTGCAGTGTATGCGTTTTTCCTTGAAAGTTATGATGATGCCGTAGATCGTTTGAAAACCTTTGTAGATAAAGCGGCGCGTGCGACTTTAATTGGAGATGTGTTTGATGATGCGGCAACTGGACAAGGATTATTGAATTATTTCCTTCGCGCGTTGAATAGCGGTGCGATTACCGAGGAAGAAGTATTGGCGACTGGATTGACTTTGGAGGAAATTCGAGGTCGTTCGTTTAAGAAAATTTTGGAGAATAGAATGGCGAAGTAAGAAGTTCTCGCTTTTTTTTAGACCGTATTATTTTGTGAAATGAGTTGATGTTTTCAATTGAGATTCGACTCTTTTTACTTTGATGGATCGCTGTCTACCAATCGAAAATCGGGAATTTGTTTTATGAGTTCAACAAGAGAGTCCTAAGAAAGCAATAGAAAGAAAAGTTATACCCATAATTTTCTTTTTCTTGCTTCTTTAGGAATAAATATCTCTCTTTTAGTAGGTAATGTTGAATACTCCATCTGTAATGTCGATGAATGATGATTGATCTTCAGTATAAAGTCTGCCGGTAAAAGTTCCAACAATATTATGTTCTGTGCTGGTTGTAACATTTGTTAAAAATGAATTGGTTACTTCCAAATCATAATTAACATCATCTTGTCGATAGAGAAAGTAGTAACAGCTGTCCTCGCCAACTTGCATTTGCTCTAGATGGAAAACAATACTTTTGCTAGTGTCCGTGCTTTTAGAAGCAGTTACAATTAAATCGGTGTAGTCCGGGTTTGTTTCTTTAACAATGGCCGCCACATTAAAATCAACGTCTGCACCATTAATCTTCGCACTAAAAGTTGGAATTGTTGCAGTCGGGAGCACTGCTTCATTTGATTTGTCCGAATCGCAGGAAGTCAAAAAAGAAAAGTAAAGCACAGAAAGTAGGAGTAAAAATCGTTTCATATTGAGGGTGTTTTGAGATGCGAAATTACACCTGTGCATTGCTTCTTCTTTTACATTAAAATTCATTCTTCTTATAAAATTTTTGGTTTTTTAGATTGTAATTAATGGTTTGCAGATAGAACGTAAACTCTATAATCAATTTTCAGCTTTAGATCATACGAATGACCTACATGAATGTAATAAGTACAGCAATAATTTCATTATATTTGAGTAAACTCAATTACGTATTTTATACTTAGATTAAATGCAAACCAAATCCACTATTTCAAAAAATATCCAAAGGTTTTGGAAACTTCTAGGTTCAGGATTGATAACGGGCGCCAGTGATGACGATCCGTCTGGAATAGCAACTTATTCCCAAGCAGGAGCAGGCTTTGGACTATCGACATTGTGGACGGCGTTGATTGCATTTCCGTTGATGGCAAGTATTCAACAAATGTGCGCTCGAATCGGTTTGGTTACAGAGCAAGGATTGACTGGAACTTTGAAGAAGAATTATCCGAAACCTGTTTTGTACTTGATGTTACTCTTTAGTTTTCCCGCCATTGTCATGAATATTGGTGCGGATATCGCTGGAATGGGAGCTGTTGGTAATTTACTTTTTCCTACTATTGATGCGACGTACTTTAGTATCGGTTTTACAATTGTTTTGCTAATCTTGATTATTTATCTTCCTTATCAAAGGATTGCGGCTATTTTAAAATATTTGTGTATTGTTCTATTGGTTTACTTGATTGTTCCTTTTTTATACCAGCAAGATTGGTTATTAATCATGAAATCTACATTTATTCCGACGATACATTTCAACAAAGAATTTATGGGAATTCTCGTGGGTATTTTAGGAACGACGATTTCTCCTTATTTGTTTTTCTGGCAGGCATCGATGGAGGTGGAGGAGATGAAACATAAAAAGAAGCATCTGATGGTCAACAAGAAAATCATAAACGAAATGAAACAAGACGTCGATTTTGGAATGTCTTTCTCAGGTCTGGTGATGTTCTTTATTATTTTGACAACAGGAACGGTTTTATATCAAGGCGGCGTTCGACAAATAGATACGGTCGAGCAAGCCGCACAAGCATTGAAACCTTTAGCAGGAAACCTAGCTTATTTACTTTTTGCCATTGGAATAATCGGAACAGGATTGCTGGCGATTCCCGTTTTGAGTGGGTCGCTTTCTTACATCATCACCGAGACTTTCGGTTGGGAGCAAGGATTAGACAAGAAGTTTCATGAAGCCAAAGCATTTTATATCGTGATTGCGATTTCTTTGGTTTTAGGATTGTCGTTAAATTACATTGGAATTTCACCGATAAAGGCGTTGATTTATACGGCTATTTTATACGGAATAACAGCTCCGGTGCTCATTGCCATTATTTTACATGTCTCAAATAATAAGGATGTGATGGGAAATTTCACGAATTCAAGGACCGCAAATGTTCTTGGTTTTTTAGCTTTGATTATTATGACTTTGGCGGCTGGAGTTTTACTTTACTTGCAATTTACAACGTAATCTTAATTTAAGATTTATAGGCATTACCACAATATTGAAGAATATTCATTATTTTTGACCAAAATTGGATGATTTCTCTCCACAAGAAGGAATTATTATACATTATTTAAAAAACAACAATACAATGTCAGTTTTAGAAAAAATGAGTTCGAAAACAATTATTGATCTTGAAAACAAATACGGTGCGCATAATTATCACCCGTTGCCCGTTGTTTTAAGTAGAGGAGAAGGTGTATATGTTTGGGATGTGGAAGGAAAGCAATACTATGATTTTTTATCAGCTTATTCTGCTGTAAATCAAGGGCATTGTCATCCAAAAATTGTCAATGCGATGATGCAACAAGCACAAACATTGACGCTCACGTCACGCGCTTTTTATAATGATCAATTAGGACCATACGAAGAATATTTGACAAAGTATTTCGGCTTTGATAAGGTATTACCCATGAATACTGGTGCAGAAGCCGTTGAAACTGCTTTGAAACTTTGTAGAAAATGGTCGTATGAAGTAAAAGGAATAGCAGAACATCAAGCGCAAATTGTAGTTTGTGAAGGTAATTTTCATGGGAGAACAACGACAATCATTTCCTTTTCTAATGATGAAAATGCGCGGAAGAATTTTGGACCTTACACCGATGGATTTATCAAAATTCCATATGATTCGATTGACGCCTTGGAAGAGACATTAAAAAACAATCCGAATATAGCTGGTTTTCTTGTTGAACCTATTCAAGGGGAAGCAGGCGTTTATACCCCAGCTGATGATTATATGATGCGAGCGAAGGAATTATGCAATCAATACAATGTTTTGTTTATTGCTGATGAAATTCAAACAGGAATTGCTAGAACTGGATCTTTGTTGGCAGTTTGTGGAAATTGTACTTGCGAAAATCACTGCGAGAAACAAGCGACCTACGCTACGCCTGATATTTTAATTCTAGGTAAAGCCTTGTCTGGCGGCGCCTATCCGGTTTCAGCTGTTTTGGCAAATGATTCTATAATGAATGTGATTAAGCCTGGTCAGCATGGTTCTACTTTTGGAGGAAATCCAGTTGCTGCGGCGGTAGCTGTAGCTGCATTAGAAGTAGTAGTTGACGAAAACTTGGCTCAAAATGCAAGAATTTTGGGGAGATTATTTAGATCTAAATTGGCAGAATATATCAAAACGAGTAGCATTGCCACTTTGGTTAGAGGACGAGGTTTACTAAATGCGGTTGTGATTAACGATACAGAAGAAAGCGATACCGCTTGGAATATTTGTATGGCGTTGCGAGATAACGGCTTGTTAGCTAAGCCCACGCATGGTAATATCATTCGTTTTGCACCACCATTAGTAATGAATGAGGAGCAGCTGCTTGATTGCGTTTCAATTATTATCAAGACATTCAAACAGTTTGAAAAATAAATAAAAAATCCTCCAATTGGAGGGTTTTTTTATTCCATTTCTTGCTGGTGCTTGATTTTCTCTAATAGATTTTGTTGAAAATCCTTGATTCCTTCTTCTCCCCAAACAGCATACATATAAATGTTGGCTATAAGGTAAATAGAACTAAGTACAATCCCGATAATAGCAAGAACTCGACCAGTATTGATGTTTGAATATCCTAAGTACTGTTCTGGATTTTCGAGATATAGCGCCATATCTTTCTTGGCCAAGACCAATGCAACAATTCCTAGAATTAATCCAATGAAGCCCCAGCAGCAGCAGGTCAAGATTGATAATATTCCTAAAACAAGAACTGGAGTTGAATTTGGTAATTTTTGTTTTTCCATAAATGTAGTTTAAGAGTGAACCATTTTGTAAATATAGGAAACTATCATAATAATTGCATTCAAGATGGCTAAGCCAACCATCAATTTATGGTAATTTCTTCCTTTGTCAATAAAATGTAATCCGACAAAACCAAAAAACAAGAGTGTGGTATAGATTGCAGGGAACTGAAAAAAAGCCCCAGCGAAATCACCTTTTAAAATCAAAATGATTGCGCGTTGTGTCCCACAGCCTAAACACTCTATTCCGAATAGTTTCTTGTTTAAACATGGGATCATATATTTTTCTAGATTCAAAATCGTCTTGTTTAGCACTACAATTTTACAAAAAAAATGATTGCAAAATTAGAAGATTGTTAGTTTAAAGTTTGTTACTTTTGAATCGAAGTAAAAAATATTTGGATGAAAAAGCTATTAATTCCAGTCATGGTAATTGCGATTTGTGTCGCATTATACGAGCAAAATAAAAGCGATAAAAATGTTTACATCATCGTAATTGCCATTGTAATTTTCATGTTAGGTATGATGAAATTGAGCGCCAAAACACCAAGTAAAAATCAAGAAAGCGAAGACGATGATGTTTAAAATAGGAGATGAAGTTTCAGTATTAGATGACGCTATTAACGGTGTTGTTATTGGAATCAAAGATAAGGAGGTTTCTATAGAGACAGAGGATGGATTTACGATGACATATTTTGTCAATCAATTAATTAAAAATTTTAAAACCAGTAGTTTAAGTAAAAACATAGGAAGTTTTAATTCAGATAAAATTAAACAGGAGAAAGCGATCGAAAAACCGCGAAGTTTTGTCAAGGAAAAGAAAATTAAAGGTGAAATTCCGCCGCCAGAATTCGATTTGCATATCGAAAAACTTACGAAAAATTACAAGGGAATGAGCAATTTTGATATTCTAAATTTGCAAGCAGAAACTGCCAAAAGGCATATCGAATTTGCCATCAGAAATCGCATTCCGAAAATCGTTTTTATTCATGGTGTAGGCGAAGGAATTCTAAAAGCCGAATTGGATTTTATGCTTGGGCGCTACGAGTCGATTTCATTTCGAGACGGCAATTACCAAAAATATGGCTTGGGAGCCACCGAAGTTTTTATCCGACAGAATTCAAAATAGCATTTCTAATTTGTAGTAAGTAAATTACCTAAAAGTACTACATTGCCATTATAAAAAGTGCTATTTCCTTTTTGAAAAGTAACTGCTTTTAAGACGATTGTGTGAAGGTAACTATTAGGACCGTTGGTGGTTGTGGTCACTTCTATGATTCCACTGACATCTGTAACACCATCTTGCGCTACCCAAAGTTCATTGACTGGTGGAAAATCTGGAAAAGTTCCAGCACAAAAGTAATCATCATTACTGGCTGCTGTAATGGCGGTGGTAAATAGTCGATACGAAAGTTTATTTGTATTTGAGGATATGAGACCTGTTTTTGTAACCCCGAGATTATCAGTCGACAATAGGCTGGTGTCAAAGTTCTCGACTGAAATTCCCTCTATTCCGTTGATCCGGGCATTGTAAAGTACGTTATTAACACACAATTTTAGGTCATCCGGATTAAAATCGAATGGCAGTATCGTTGGAGTAGTTGTGTATTCGCCAAAAACAAAGGTTTCATAAATTTGAGTCCCAGCAGGTTTTGAAAATACAATATTCTTAAAAATTATATTATGAACAAAGCGTGCAATTGAAGTAGCTCCAGTTGTTTCATTTGTCGTATAAACGGCAATAGTACTAATTTCAATGGTACCAGCTGATGCAGTCCATTCCTCTGTCGCAATAGGAGAAATAGGGCTTGGAGTTGAACAGATATTAGCAGCACCCACCGTGCCATCGTAAGCGCGGTAAGTAACACTCACATCTCCACCAATGGGAATAACTAAGGGTGAAGCAGCGGGTCTTATTTCATTTGGAAAAGCATTTAGTGCACTGGGTATTTTAATAAATAGGGCTTCATTTCCATTTAACTTATATAGCGTTTCTCCACAAGTATTTGTTGTTACAGAAGCAAAGTCAATATTTTCAACGGTCAAATCACCATCATCACAACCGTTTACTAAAAATAAAAGGAAAAGCAGACCAAGAATATTTTTCATGGGATATATATTTTTGACAAAAATAGGATTTTAATTGACAATCGGCAATCAAATCAACGTCGATTAGAAATCCAAAATCCTTACCTTTGGCGCATGAAAAAAGTATATCTTGATAACGCTGCGACTACTAACATTTATCCCGAAGTAGTTCAAGAAATGACGAAAGTATTGCAAGAAGATTTTGGCAATCCATCATCCTCTCACAGTTTTGGTCGTCAAGCCAAAAGCGTAATTGAGTTTTCAAGGAAATCAATTGCGAAATCACTCAACGCAACGTCTCAAGAAATTATTTTCACTTCCGGAGGAACCGAGTCCAACAATTGGATATTACGCAATGCGGTTACCGTTTTAAAAGTAGAAAGAATCATATCAAGCAAGATTGAACATCATGCAGTATTGCATGTTTTGGAAGCGCTGCAAGATGAATTTGATATTGCTGTTGATTATGTCAATATTTTGTCTAATGGTGAAATTGATGTCACACATTTGGTGTCATTGCTTTCCGATACTAAAAAAACATTAGTTTCATTAATGCATGTTAATAATGAAATCGGAACTGTTTTAGACTTAGATTTAGTGGGACGAATTTGCAAGCAACATGAGGCTTATTTCCATTCAGATACCGTGCAATCGATAGGTAAATTTTCATTTAATTTGCAAGAACTTTCTATTGATTTTTTAGTAGCAAGTGCCCACAAGTTTCATGGTCCAAAAGGAGTTGGTTTTGCTTTTATTAGAAAAGGCTTGGCGATTTCTCCAATGGTGTTCGGTGGTGAACAAGAGAAGGGCATACGACCTGGAACAGAATCAATTCATAATATAGCGGGAATGGCAAAAGCTTTGGAGATTTCTTATGCTACGCTAGAGCACAATCAAAAGTATATTGGTGATTTAAAAGAATATCTTATCAAACAGTTGCAAATTCATTTTCCTGATTTTAGAATTAATGGAAATGCAACGGGTTTTTATACAATTGCGAATATTTTAATACCATTTACGAAAGACAAAACCGCAATGCTTTTATTTCATTTGGATATGAAAGGAATTGCCATTTCTAGAGGAAGTGCTTGCCAATCAGGAAGTGCCAAGACGTCGCATGTTTTAGCTGAAATTTTAGCTGGCGAGGCATTGGAACAACCGTCCTTGAGAGTTTCTTTTAGTGAATTCAATACGAATGCTGAAATAGACTTTCTTATAGATTGTTTAAAGAACCAGTAGTTTGTTATATTTACAAACTACTACAATTTTTAATTAAAATAAACATGAAAATAATCTCTTTTACTTTACTTGTCACTTTCTTTTTATCTTCTTCAACTTATGCACAAACCAAAGGTGTTGTTGAATATGGTGCTCATATTGGTTATAATAGGTCAACAGTTTCAAATTTAAGTGATAGCGCAACTCGAGGTTCGGGAATAAATGTTGGATTAGCCATAGATTATTATTTTTCAAATAGCTGGAGTATCAAAGGAAAATTGATATATGACCAAAAGGGTTGGGATAAAGGATTCATAGAGTTTTATGATTTAAATGAGTTTGATCCGAATCTTCCTGGAGGCAGCGGTCCCTATAAAACAAATTTTGAACTTAATTATTTGACCATTCCAGTAATGGCGAATTGGCATTTTGGAAGAACCAAAAATTGGTATTTGAATTTCGGACCTTACGTTGGATTTTTAATGAGTGCCAAAGAAACTGCATTTGGAACGGATGTAAAAGATGGTTTTAACGCAACAGATTTTGGACTGGCTTTAGGAATTGGAGTTAAAATTCCAGTATCGGACAAACTAAAAATATTTATAGAGTATGACGAGCAAACTGGAATTTCAAATGTTTTTAAGGAATCTGACGAAAGTATTACAAACAGTCGATCTGCACTCAACGTAGGTGTTAATTTCTTGATCAAATAATCCTATCGAAAATTTTGAACTTTATCATTTAAAGTTATTTCTCTTTATTTTTGTCTTTTTCAATCTTTTTGAAATACCCTCTAAAGAAAAAATTGTGTTTTAGCGCTTCTAAATTCTCATTCAATCGTGAACTCGCTTGGTTGATATTAGTCATCGTAGAATCTATATTCTTTACTAGTTTCGGATCATTCGATAAGTAATTGATGGCGCCTTTTCCGTCTTTCACATTGAGAATTGTGGCATTTAGATTTTCTACAACTTTGTTGATTTCCCGACTAGACTTTTCTAAATTGATTGTTATTGACTTTATCTTATTTGCAACTAAAGTATCGCTCAGCACACCGACAACATTGTCTTTTTTGTTTAAATTGGTAATCAATTGATTTAGTTTGACTACTGATTCCGATGTCCCTTGGCTTGTTATTTTTAGGTATCGCATCGTCTTCTTGAGATCATTGGCCATGACCGTATCATTAATCAATATGCCAACAGTGCCTTTGCCCTCCGTAATTTCTTTTGTTATCTTCAACAAGTCGGCGGTCAAAAGTGCCGCGTTTTGATTGGTTGTATTCAGCGTTGTTAACATATCATCACTTCGAATTCGATTAAAAGATGTAATGACATCATTGGCTTCAACAAAATCTGCAGCGCCCTTTCCAGGTACAATATTAATAAGCATGCTCCCAACTAGTCCATCTGAACCAATGGTGGCAATTGCATTTTTTTTGATGTTTTTAAAAATCGATTTGTCGATAATCATATCTACGCTAATCGCAGTATCATTAATTATTGTAATTTCTTGAACTGTCCCAACATTGATTCCGGCATACCGAACATTATTCCCCAATTGAAGCCCGACTACATTGGTAAAAACAGCTTTCAAATGTTCAGTTTTGCCAAACATTTGTTGTTTGTTACCAATAAAATAAATGGCGAGTATGAAAATAATGAGTCCAATAGTGACAAATAAACCGAGACGTATTTTTTGTGAAGTTGTTTTTTCCATTTCCATTTATTTAAAGAATGCTTGTATTTTCGGATCGTTTGACGCTGCTAATTCCTCGAAAGTGCCTTCCGCATAATTAATACCATCCACCAAAAGAATCATTCGATTTGATATCACGCGAGCGCAATCAACATCATGAGTAATAATTATGGACGAAGTATTGTATTTTTTTTGAATGCCCATCATCAAAAGTATGATTTCTTTTGACGTAATCGGATCTAAGCCTGTTGTCGGTTCGTCGTATAATATGATTTTTGGTTGCAATATTAAAGTTCGCGCCAACGCAATCCGCCTTTTCATTCCTCCGGAAAGTTCACTTGGCATCAGATCAAGCGTATGTGCTAAGCCAACATTTTCGAGAGCTTCCATGACCATTGGCGTGGTGTCTTCAATGATACCGAATTTTTTAGTATGCCTTCTGAGTGGAAACTCCAAATTTTCTCTAACAGACATCGAGTCATAGAGCGCGCTTCCTTGAAAAAGAAAACCAATTTCTGTTCTTAATTCATCGAGTTCATCTCGTTCTAACTCGCCAATCACTTTTCCCGTTACTTCAATAGTTCCGCTGTCTGGTTCTTCTAGTCCAACCAAACATTTAATCATTACCGATTTTCCTGAACCTGATTTTCCCATGATCACCAAATTTTCTCCTTCGTATAACTTCATGTTGAAACCGTTCAACACATAATTGTTTCCGTAACTTTTTTTCAAGTTAGCGATGGCAATTATCGGATTTGAATTCGAATTAAACATGATTAACTATAAAAAATATTTGAAATGAAAACAGCAATAAAATCGATAATAAAAAGCAACATTGAACTGAATACGACAGCGGAGTTTGCTGCCAATCCCACGCCAGCGGTTCCTTTTTTGCAATTGTATCCTTTGAAGCAGCCGACCATTCCAATGGCAAAACCGAAGAAAAATGTTTTTAAGGTAGAAGGAATGACGTCGCTAAACTCTAAGTGATTGAAAACTTGTGTAAAATAGAGTAAGACCGACACATTGCCTTTGATATTTTCAATGATATACGAGCCGTAAATTGCGATAATATCTCCAAAAAACACTAAGATTGGTAACATCAACGTTGTGGCAACAACTCGCGTGACAACTAAGTATTTAAAAGGATTCGTTCCGGAAACTTCCATCGCATCAATTTGTTCGGTCACGCGCATCGAGCCAAGTTCTGCACCAATTCCCGAACCAATGCGACCGGCACAAATTAGCGCAGTGATTATTGGGCCTATTTCTCGAATGATTGACACGCTGACCATTGCTGGAATCCACGAGGAGGCACCGAATTGTTCTAAAGTTGGACGAGATTGTAGCGTAAAAACTAGGCCAATGATAAAACCGGTAGTAGCGACAAGAAACAACGAACGATTTCCGATGTAAAAACACTGACGCAGAAATTCACGAAATTCAATCGGAGGTTTTATGACTTCTTTAAAAAAACGAATCGTGAAATAAGAAAGTTCCCCGATTTCAATCAAGAATAGTTGGATGGATTCGTTTATTCTATTGATGCCATTCATACTTTTATTCAATTGATAAGGAAAGTTATCCTACTCAAATATACGATTTTTCAGCTGTAGCTGGATGAATCTTATCAAAAAAAATCCACTTCATCATAGGACGAAATGGATTTTGTTTAAACTAGAATTGTAGAGAATTATTTTGTTGAAGCAGGCGCAGCCGCCATGTCAGAATTATAACAATCACGATGCAACTTCCAAACGCCATCTTCTTTTTTATAAATTTCTAACGATTTACCGGTATCCACTGTTTTTCCACTTGGATCTAAAAAAGACCAACTGTTTTCCGCGGCAAGCATATTTTCGTCGCCCCACACTTCAACGGTTTTGATCATAATTTGCATCATTGGTCCCTTCATCCACATCCCAAATAATTTTTGGATGTTGGCTCTGCCCTCTACAGTTTTATTATTCGGTTGCATAAACTTGGCATCGGTAGTGTAGCAATTAGCTAAGCTAATCGAGTCTCTCGAGTTTAACGCCTCAATAAAAACTTTTGCTCTTGCTTCAACTTCTGTTTTTGCAGCAGCTGCATCGAATGTTGCTGTAGTAACCTCAGTTTCTTTTTTGCAACTAGTTGTCAAAACAATACTTGCTATTACTAGCAATGATAAAAAAATTATTTTTTTCATAGTTAGGTAAAATTAAAGTTAGAAATAATAATTAAGTAAAGTTAACTTATTCGTATTTAATAAGTTATAATTATTTTGAATAAATAATAGATATTTCGTCTTTTATGAAATCAGTGTCTTAGTATAATTTTTTCTAAAATTGTCCCTGCATTTTTTAGCTTAATTTTGCAAATATAAAAACCGTTTGGGAAATGCGAGAGATTAATACTGCTATCCCATGAATAGCCATTTTTTTCGAATACTAATTTGCCATAAATATCAAAAATCTCGATGGATTCAGCCGCATTCGTTTGGTTTTTATTTGCTATAAATAGGCTTTCCTTCACTGGATTTGGATATAGATAAAAATTGTTTTTTGAAAATGAATCGTTAGTGCTTAGGCTGCAGTTGCTTATATTTCCTGGAATATTGTCGTCCAACCAACTTAACCTCAGATTAATCCAATTTTTGAATTTGTTAATCTGTTCTTCAAAAGTAGCGGGATCATCATCTATTTCGGGTGTTCCAGAATTAACTCCTAAATTCCCCCATTTTTCGTAGTGCCGACTTTGCGCTTGATTGAGATAAGCCGCCTGCGAATCAATAAAAGCATTCAATGCAGTGCTGCTCAATATTGTTTGTCGAAATTCGTTCCACCGACAGCGAAATTCATCCTGAAAATTAACATCTTGCATTAAACGAACATACCAACCAACTGAATTGATATCAGGTGAACAGTCATTTATGTGATGTGCCCAACCTGACCCGTCTGTTGCAGCAAAAATTGAACATTCGTTGATGTTTTTCCAAGCCCAATCGAAATCCCATACAGGCCCAGCGTTCAATTTCGCACGGGCAGACTCCGAATCTTTGTCTTTATGGAAGTAACTACTTTTCTTAAAACCATCATTGTTTCTAGCCAATTCATTCACAATTAAATAGTCAATAAAGGAGTTGGTGTCAATATACTTTCTATATCCATTAATCGGATCAGCATATTCGGCACTATATAAAGAAGATTCAAAGTCATTGATGAAATTTTGAATATAGGTTTTTTGCTCATTTGTAATTGTATCAGGTTTTGGGTATTGATACACTAAATGAACCTCAAGTTCAGGATGGTCAACTGGGTTAAAATTACTCAACCAACTATCACTGTCATCCCAATAATCATTTTTAATTATATAGCCGCCAGTCAAATCGATTCCCGCGTTTTCTGAAACTTCTAATTTTGCAACGTCGACTCGATTTGCATCTCTTTTGATACTTTCCATTAGTAGATAAATACCTTGATATTTTCCATTGACCAGTACTTCGCAATATTGACTTCTGGTGGCATAATTACCCATCTCCTCAAAAAGCTGATAGGCCAATTTGTTTCGCATAAAAACTTTATCATTATAGTTTGCAATCAAGACCCAATCATGCTCAGAAGGCATACCGAGTAAAGAAACATTTCGATCTTCATCATTAGCATCGATAGTTTTAATTTTATATGGCTTTTGTGGTAAAGACTGAGAGTAGGATCCACGGAACTCAATCGAAATATTGCCATTGTAATTATTAGCAGGATCAGTAACCACATTTGAATTCCCGTCGCCATTATAAATAATCCCCATTGTGGCGTTGATTGCTGGTTCGTCTTGAATCGGCATTCCTCCAGTATTTATGATAACTATAGGCAAATTTGATGAAGTAAAGACAAACGGAACGGCTGCATTGTTTCCAAAAGTGATACTCCAGTTTAGCAAAGTTCCTTCATCTTGCGGGTAAGTATCTTTTATTCTTAACGTCCAAATACCATTGCCATTTTGTCCGTTATTGCAATCACCTATTGATTCTTGGGGAATAAATGTTCCTGTAAATGGGGCACTTGCAGTGTTAATAGAGGTTGCAGCGGATTGGTCCAAACACGTATTTGTGAAATTATCATCTCCGCCACCAATTCCTGAAAATAAATTAATTGATGTTCCGTCTGGTGCGATCAACAACACGATTAGATCGGAATCATAAGTATGGGTAACGTTCAAACAAACTTTTACAATGCCCAACGTAGCGCTTAATTGATTTGCGCTTAACCCTGAAACAATATTTGTGAAGTCAATATTTTGGCCATTGTCGGAAATCAGTCCTGTCGAACCAGAGAAAGTCTGCGAATTCGCCACAGATATCAAAAAAAAATACCAGAGCATCAGCAGATTTTTTTTCATAAGAAATACTAGTTTTAGATTTACGATTTAAAATGTCACATGCTAAAGTAACGAAAAATTCTCGCAAAAAAAAAATCCGTTCTGCTTTCACAAAACGGATTTAATATAAATCATAAACCGTATATCTACAAATGAATTACTTCACCATAAGCATCCGCGACAGCTTCCATCACCGCTTCACTCATCGTTGGATGCGGGTGAATTGCTTTTAAAATATCATGACCGGTTGTTTCTAATTTACGAGCGACAACTGCTTCAGCAATCATATCGGTAACACCAGCACCAATCATATGGCATCCCAACCATTCGCCATATTTGGCATCGAAGATTACTTTTACAAATCCATCTGGAGTTCCAGCTGCTTTTGCTTTTCCGGAAGCGGTAAAAGGGAATTTACCAATTTTCAAATCGTATCCTTTTTCGCGAGCTTGTTTTTCTGTCAATCCAACCGAAGCAATTTCTGGCGTCGCATACGTACAACCAGGAACATTTCCGTAATCAATAGGATGTACATGCATTCCTGCGATTTTCTCCACACAATTGATGCCTTCCGCAGACGCAACGTGTGCCAATGCTTGTCCTGGAGTTACGTCTCCAATCGCATAATATCCTGGAATATTAGTTTGATTATAAGCGTTAACCAATATCTTGTCTTTATCAACGGCAATGCCACATTCTTCTAAACCAATGTTTTCAATATTTGTCTTAATTCCAACTGCAGAAAGTAAGATTTCTGCTTCGATAGTTTCTTCTCCTTTGGCAGTTTTTACTGTTGCTTTTACACCAGCACCTGACGTATCGATTTTTTCTACTGAGGATGAAGTCATGATTTTTACACCGGCTTTCTTCATCGAACGCTCCATTTGTTTTGAGATGTCTTCGTCCTCAACAGGAACAATATTCGGCATAAATTCCACTATAGTAACGTCAGTGCCCATGGCATTATAGAAGTGAGCAAACTCAACCCCAATCGCTCCTGAACCCACGATAATCATCGATTTAGGTTGTGAAGGCAAAGTCATCGCCTGACGATAACCAATTACTTTCTTACCATCTTGTGGTAAATTTGGTAACTCGCGTGAACGTGCACCTGTTGCGATAATGATATGATCTGCGGAATATTCAGTTACTTTTCCATCTGCTGCAGTAACGTCTACTTTTTTGCCTGGCTTGATTTTTCCGAATCCTTCGATTACATCGATTTTATTTTTCTTCATCAAGAACTGAACGCCTTTACTCATTCCGTCTGCCACACCGCGGCTTCTAGCTACAACCGCATTAAAGTCCTTGTCGAAGGAAGAAATCGTCAATCCGTAATCAGAAGCGTGTTTTAGGTAGTCAAAAACTTGAGCAGATTTTAATAATGCTTTCGTCGGAATACAACCCCAATTCAAACATACACCGCCCAAACTTTCTTTTTCAATTACGGCTACTTTAAAGCCCAATTGTGAGGCACGAATGGCAGTGACATAACCGCCTGGACCACTTCCTAAAACTATAATATCGTATTTCATTTTTACTTGTATTTGCGTGATTTAAATATGTTGCGAAAATAAGGATTTATTTTTAAAAGTTGTTATACCGAATAAGACATTCGACTTGCGAATTTAAAACGTAATGGTCATCCCAATCAGATTGGTATTGTTGATTCTGTTATAGTTGTAACTGGTGTTGTATTTCGTTTGATTCGGAATCAAATCGGTAACTTTTGTCGACTTTGTAATGCGTCGTTCTGCTGTGTTTTTCCCAATAACGTAGCCAATTAAGATACCAATCGGATAGTCGGATGCCCAATGTACTTGGCCGCTCATCATATTAAAGGCTAGTGCAGCACCGACTGAATAGGCAACGGGTCTAATCCACTTGAGTTCGGGATAGTTCTGTGCAATGACTGTGATCGTTGCCATGTAAGTTGCCATATGTCCAGACGGCATGGCGTCGTAATTGGGCGTGTCGCTCGCAAAAGCTGAAAAACTTGGAAAAGGTTGCCAAGCTCCGCCGTCTTGAGTGGCCGCAATGGGACTTTGTCTGCCTGTGATTCTTTTAATGGTTTGAGTCGCTACGCCAACGGACAAGAGCACTTCAACGAGTTCACTCGACGTATTTAATGCCCTATAATCATCGGGACCAATTTTACCAACGGCATAAAAGAATCCGCTCAAGAGGAGCGTTGTATTGCCCGTTCCGATAAAGTAAACTGCAGACGAAGTGCTCGTTGGAAACATTTCAATGCCAAGCACTCTTTTGTATGTCGACGGTTCAGCCCAGCCGCCAATCCGATCGCCAATTCTTTGGGATTCGTTTACTATATTTTGGTCCACTGGAAGTAGTGCAATAGTAGAACCAAGGACAATGGCGTCCCATTTCAAATTTTCTTTTTGAATCGTAAAATTTCCTAGAGCACCTAGGTCGTTTGGAATATTTTTAAAAATATCAAGGAACTTCGGTTTTTGATAAGTATAAGTTACGCTATTGTTGATTTGAAAACTTTGGGTGGCAACAGCAATGGTATCTTGCATTTGCGCATGACAAAAACCCATATATAAAAATAGAAATATGCCAATCGATTTTTTCATACCGTGCCATAAAAATACAGCCAAATTGATTTTCCATTTCGTTAGATGGATATTATTCACTTGGTAACCCTTCCAAAGCAAATTGAGAATCGTATAATTTCTTATAAAAACCGCTTTCCTTTCCAACCAATTCAAAATGTGAACCTTGTTCTACAATCAACCCTTTGTCCATGACCACGATTTTATCAGCATTGACAATAGTGGCCAATCGATGCGCAATCACAATCGAAGTTCTTCCTTTGGTGATGTTTTCGGTCGCTTTTTGAATGAGTTCTTCTGAATGCGTGTCGATAGAAGAAGTCGCCTCGTCTAAAATCAAAATACTAGGATTGCTCATGTAAGCTCGCAAAAAAGCAATCAATTGCCGTTGCCCAGACGATAACATGACGCCACGTTCTTTTACGTTATAGTCATAATTTTCAGGCAAACTCATAATGAAATCATGCACGCCAATTTTCTGAGCTGCGCGGATGACTTCTTCTTTTGTGATTTCCGAATTAAATAGCGTAATATTATTTAGAATCGTATCGGCAAACAAAAACACATCTTGCAGAACTACCGCAATTTGTCTTCGAATGGAACTCAAGCTATAATCTTTAATCGATTCTCCGTCAATGCAAATCGTTCCGCTATCTATTTCATAAAAGCGATTTAATAAGTTAATGATTGTAGATTTCCCAGCGCCAGTTGAACCAACAATCGCAATCGTGTCACCAGCTTTTACTTCTAAATTGAGCCCTTTGATGATTTCCTCGTTTTCAATATAGCTAAAGCGTACTGCTTTGAATTGAATATTGCCTGCAAATTTCGGTGCTTCTATTGTTCCTGTATCCTGAATTTGATCTTGGGTGTCAATAATGTCGAAGACCCGATTCGCGGCAATCATTCCCATTTGCATCTCGTTGAATTTATCCGCAATTTGTCGCAGTGGATTGAATAACATTCCGATAAACATCGTATACGCGAACAAGTCGCCAAAAGTCGTAAAATGATCACCATTCAAAATATTGATTCCACCATACAGTACCACGAAACCAAGCGTCAAAGAGGAAATAATATCAGCAATCGGGAAGAAAATCGAGTTGTATAAAATGGTCTTTACCCAAGCTTTGCGATGTTTGTCATTGATTTCGCTGAATTTTTCCGCTTCAATGTCTTCTCTGTTGAAGAGTTGCACGATTTTCATGCCTGTCACACGTTCTTGCACAAAAGTATTCATATTCGCCACTTGATTTCGCACGTCTTCAAAAGCTACTTGCATTTTACGCTGAAAGATTCTTGTAAAAAACACCAAAATGGGCATCGCCACGATGACAATCCACGTGAGCTTCCAATTCATATAAAACATAAAAATCAGAACCACAACCATTTTGAGTAAGTCGCTGATAATCATAAACAAACCTTGACTAAAAATCTTTGCGATTTGCTCAATATCCGAAACCGAACGTGTAACCAACTGGCCAACTGGCGCGTTGTCATAGTATTTCATCTTAAAACGCATCATGTGCTGAAAGAGCTTTACACGAATATCTTTGACGATGTCCTGACCCAACCAATTCGCCCAAAGCACAAAATAGAATTGCGAAAATACTTCGGCCAAAAGCACAATACCCATCAAGACAATATAGAATAGTAATCCTTGCGCGTCGTGGGTTTTGATATAGCCATCAACAGTTTGTTTCAACAAATAAGGGCGCAATGCCGCGAATACCGAAAGTGAAATAGCAAAGGCAACTACGCTATTAAACCGCCACTGGTAGGGTTTGGTATATTTTAGAATTCGTTTAAAAACGAGGGTATCAAAAACTTTTGCTTTCATGTATTTTAGAAGCTATTCCTGCTGTCCGCTTTATCTTTTGTTCTGAACGCCAGAACAAAAGGATGCTACTTCCATCAGGGCTAGGGTTTTACGTAATCATAGACGATTTCGGTCAAATATAATCCGTGAGCTGGCACCGAAAACCCAGCTTCACTTCGGTTTTTACTTTCTAGGATCGCTTGAAAATCATCTTGTGTAATTTTATGCAAACCAACATTAATCAAAGTTCCAACGGTTGCTCGTACCATATTTCGCAAAAAACGATCTGCTGAGATGGTAAAAATAAGCTTATTTTCGTCTTGTGACCATTGTGCAAAAGTGATTTTGCAATTGAAGGTGTTGACATCAGTATTTACTTTAGAAAAACACTCAAAATCCGTGTGCGTCAACAACAATTTTGCGGCTTCATTCATCGCATTTACATCGAGTTTTGAAGCACAATACCAACTCAAATCTGTCAAAAACGGATTTTTGAACGTATGAATGTGGTATTCATAGGTTCGTTTTGTTGCGTCAAATCGGGCATGTGCGTCGTCGCCTACTGCTAAAATTTGAGACACTGAAATGTCCTTGGGTAAAAAGGAATTGAGTTTGTGCACAATACTCGAAGTATCGAATGACGTTTTTGTATCAAAATGTGCGTACATAATTTTCGCGTGAACACCCGTGTCTGTTCTTCCGGCGCCCATCAACTCAATAGGGCAATTCAGAACTGTCGCCATCGCTTTGGTTAATGTTTCTTGAACAGTGACCGCATTGGGTTGCGATTGCCAACCGTGATAATTTGTGCCATTATAAGAAAATTGAATGAAATAACGCATGTAGAGAGTTGTCGGTTGTAAGTTGTAAGTTGGTGGTTTGCGTGTGCAAATATACTTATTAATAGAATTGATTTTGAAATTGGGAATGGTAAGTAAATGTTAATTTGGGTGATGCTAGATCACTTTGCAAATACAAATTTTTGATTTGGAATGAGAATGTTTATTTTTACCGCAAACCCTAGCCCCGATGGAAGGGAAAATCCTTTTTTGTTTTTTGCGAAAAGCCCCTCGTCCTTCGACTGCGCTCAGGATGACAAGCTTCGCGCTCGGGCTGACAAAAAACAAAAAAGATTGGAATGACAGCGGGAATAGCTCCGAAAAAAAGCTTTGAATGAAAAAAATCCTTTTGCTTTCCGACACCCACAGTCACATGGATGAGGTCATATTGAAATATGTCGATCAAGCCGATGAGGTATGGCATGCGGGCGATATTGGAAATTTAGTTGTAACCGATACACTCAAGAAACATAAACCCTTGCGCGCTGTCTATGGCAATATTGATGATGATAAAGCGCGGATGGAGTTTCCGTTGCACAATCGTTTTTTTTGCGAAGGTGTCGACGTTTGGATCACGCACATTGGCGGTTATCCGGGCAAATACAATCAGGAAATTAGGGCGGAGATTACTAAGAATCCACCCAAGCTCTTTATCTGTGGACATTCTCATATTTTGAAAGTCATATATGATAAAAAGCTGCAGTTGCTGCACATGAATCCAGGGGCCGCAGGGAAAAGTGGTTTTCATCAAGTGCGGACGATGTTGCGGTTTGTGATTGATGAGGATGCGATTAAGGATTTAGAGATTGTGGAGTTAGGGAAGAAGTAGACACGCTTCGCTTTGGACACGGCTGCGCCTTATGACACGCCCTGTGGGCTTTGGATTTTCGAACGTGGTATAGTGGAATTTAATTTTCAGTCTTTTTATTTTCTTGCTCGACCTAAAGCAAAGCATATCTATAGCCCGCAAGGCGTGTCCAAAGCGAAGCGTGTCTAAAAGTCTAAAAGCCGCAGCCGCCTCCAAAAAAAAACCCAGACATTTGTCCAGGTTTTTCTTCGCACTAAATAAACTAAGTTTATAGGTTTATCTCAATCGGTCGACAGATTTTACGAGATCTTCATCCTTTTGGATGGCTTTGTTGGCCAACACTAAAAAAACGATAGCAATAATTGGTAGAAACATCCCAATACCCTTCTCAGAAACAGCAACTGCTTCTCCAGATAGATTTAGCGAACGATATACAAATAAGCCTAATAAAATTAAATTTAATATGATATTCAATCTGCCAATGACAAATTGATGTTGTCTTTTTTTATAAAACAAGATGCTTAACAGTGATAATGACGTGCTTAAGCCAAAAATTATGGAATACAGTTGGTTGGTCATAAACATTTCAGTTTTTCCGTCGCTTAAATTCCATAATGAAAAAATGAAAGGCAAAATTCCAGTCACAATAAAGGCTAATGCCAAATAAACCGTCTGTATTCTTTGAATCATCTTTTGTTTTATTGTGCCACAAAAATATATTTTCTTTTTTACAAATGCTATTGTATCATAAAATTTTATTCGTATTATTGCATAACTAATTCGTAAGCACTTCATTTTACGACCTATTGACCTCATATTATTTCACTACAATTTTTTAGAAAAATCCAAATCAATCTAAATTCAAATAACATTCATGTTTGATATTTCTGTATTAAAAGAAATGAAGCTTACTGAGCTTCAAGATATTGCCAAATTGGCAAAAACAATCAAGTTTGCCGGAGTCAAGAAAGAAGCTTTAATTGCCATGATTATTGAAAATCAAAAGGCAAGTGAAGCAAATGAAAGCAGTAAACTTACCAAAGAGAATAATTCGGAGGAGAAATCAAAACGAGCTCGTATTACTGCTGATAAAAAACCTGCGATAACGAAGTCTGCTACTCTTTTTTCCGATGAAGAGCCGGCAGCAGTTGCTGAGCCTGCACGGAGCGAAATATCTCAATCGACTGAGGTAAATCCTTCCCAGAAAGGACCGAAAGTGGTCAAATTTAAGAAAGCGGATTACGAAAAGAAAGTCGCCAATAAAATAGAGAAGTCTACTACTGTGGAGCCAACTAGTTCTGAAGAGAACGAATCGACAGAGAAAATGGCGGAAGGAAGCCAAGAATCAGTGCAGGAAAAAAAGATTAATCCAAATCAACTGCATAAACAGAATCCAAACCAGAATCCGAACCAGAATCCGAACCAGAATCCGAATCAAAACGGCAATGGAAATCAAAACGGAAATCAAAATCCAAACTTCAAAAATAAGAAGAACAACAACTTTAGAGATGCTGATTTTGAGTTTGATGGTATCATCGAAAGCGAAGGTGTTTTGGAGATGATGCCCGACGGATACGGTTTCTTACGTTCCTCAGATTATAATTATTTGGCTTCTCCGGATGATATTTATTTGTCTACATCGCAAATTCGTTTGTTTGGATTAAAAACAGGCGATACTGTAAAAGGCGTGGTTCGTCCACCCAAAGAAGGAGAAAAGTTTTTTCCGTTGGTGCGTGTCTTGAAAATTAATGGTCATGATCCGCAAGTAGTGAGAGATCGTGTTTCTTTTGAACATTTAACTCCTGTTTTTCCAACGGAGAAATTCAAAATAGCCGAAAAAGGCAGTTCCATTTCAACCCGAATTATAGATTTATTTTCACCAATTGGTAAAGGCCAACGAGGAATGATTGTCGCCCAACCAAAAACGGGTAAGACGATGTTATTGAAAGACATTGCCAATGCGATTGCGGCGAATCATCCTGAAGTTTATTTATTGGTTTTACTCATCGATGAACGTCCAGAGGAAGTTACCGATATGCAGCGCTCCGTTCGCGGGGAAGTCATTGCATCAACTTTTGATAGAGAACCACAAGAGCATGTGAAGATTGCTAATATTGTTCTTGAAAAAGCGAAACGTCTGGTAGAATGCGGTCACGATGTAGTGATATTATTAGATTCAATTACACGATTGGCAAGAGCTTACAATACAGTGCAACCCGCATCAGGAAAAGTATTGAGTGGTGGAGTAGATGCGAATGCTTTACAAAAACCTAAACGATTTTTCGGAGCGGCTCGTAATGTTGAAAATGGCGGTTCGTTGAGTATTATCGCAACGGCATTGACGGAGACAGGATCAAAAATGGATGAGGTTATCTTTGAGGAATTCAAAGGAACTGGAAACATGGAATTACAATTAGATCGTAAGATTGCGAACAAACGTATTTTCCCTGCGATTGATTTGACTTCGTCAAGTACGCGTCGAGATGACTTATTGTTAGATGAAAAAACATTGCAACGCATGTGGATTATGCGAAAATACTTAGCAGATATGAATCCTGTTGAGGCGATGGATTTTATCAATGATCGCTTTAAGAAAACAAGAAACAACGATGAGTTTTTGATTTCAATGAATGATTAACTAATCAGCTTTAGTATAATTTAGCCACGAGTTCACAAGTATTTCTGTGAATTCGTGGCTAACTTTTTTATACCAATTCTTGCAAGACTAATTTACAATCACTTTTCTTGTGGTCGTTTGCGTGTTGGTATTCAGTTTTATTAAGAAAAAACCTTTTGGTAAATTTTCTAGCGTATAGGAATGATTTACGTGTATTGGGTTTTTGTATTCTTGAATCAATTGTCCATTTGTATTTAGAAGTTGAATGGAATCGAGTGGAATATCTGAGGAAATATTGACTTGATTATTCTGTGTCGGGTTTGGATAAACAGTAACTGAACTAAACAAATCAAAATTGGAAGTAGTTGATAGACCGGGCCATCTGTTTTCGGCAGGACTTCCACCCCAAATTAACGTTGCTAAATAGGGATTGTCAATAAAAGGATTGCGATTTCCTTGTGCGAAAAAATTATCGGTGTTGCCTAAGTATGTGTTTCTTCTATCTTCAAATTCAGAGACAGGATCTTCGGCATTCCATTGCAAGAATAATTCGACCATGTTGCTGTCTGTACTTACCAAATTTCCAACGCCTACATTTCTCGGTAGACATTGATTTCCATAATGCAAATACATATACATCATCATTCTAGCAATATCACCTTTCCATTCATCGCCAGGATACCAAGCGCCATTGAAGTTTCCTGAATTTCCTGAACCAGGGCCAAATTTTAAACTTCCACGATCGGAATTTCTATTCACATCGGAAGCTCTAAGATGGTGCACATCTGCTCCTGGTCCGTCAGTTCCTAAATCAGGATTTCCACGAGATTTTGGATACGTGTGTTCTCTGTTCCATTGACAAAAACCTGTTCCGTCATCAAATCTATTTCGTCGTCGATGGTCAGTATAATCACTGGAGTTGTCTGGACATATGTTGTCACTAAAGCCATACACAAGTAATACGGTCTGATTGCTAAAGTCTGTTGGATCGCGATCAATAATTTTGATGGCGTCCTCTGCATCTTGATAGGTTAAGAGTGCCGTATGTGTGGTTATTACTTTCTCGCTCAAGCTTTGACGTAACGCGGCGCCAGTCTGACTAAAGTTAAAACCATCATAATACGGAGACGCTGGACTTCCTGGTTGAGCAAACCCAAAACTATAAATGAGTGCAATTATTATCGTGTAAATTTTTTTCATGAATTTATTTTTGAGTGTAAATCTAGCTTGTTTTTTTGGATTGCCTTAGAAATTAACTTTTGTTTTCCGGCAAAAAAAATGCCTCCTGATATCGGAGACATTTTAATTTAGGATTACATCGAATTTATTTAACGATCAATTTTTTTATTGCTGAAGCATCACCAGAAGACAATCTAACGAAGTAAAAACCAGGATTCAATTGATCTAATACATAGTTGTTTCCTTGCATTTCGGGCCTTTTAATTTCTCGAATTATTTGTCCATTAATGCTTATGATTTGAATATTTTCAAGATTTATTGAAGATGAAATTGTAACAGCATTCGTAGATGTGGGATTAGGAAAAATTTGAGTGGAGTCTAGAAGTTCAAAAGAAGAAACGTCTAGAGGAGCACCCCAGATAGCATTGACATAAGAATTGTTATCAATAAAAGGGTTTCTATTCCTTTGACGTGCATTGGTTCCAATGGCATTATTTCTTGCAATTTCTCGTGGACTTACAGGATCAAGGGCATTCCAAGTAAGTAGAATATTTAAAAATGGCTGTGCAAATACCTGTGTGCTTGTGCCGTTTAACATTTCGTACGAATAGCCAGCTACTATATTTTCGTAACGTGTCGCGAAATAAAGAAGGCAGCGGGCAATATCTCCTTTGAATTCGTCGATTGGCTCGAAAACCGCTCCGTTGTAGCCCGCTGAATAACCTGAATTAAGATTAGAACCTCGCTTAGTTCCGTTTGTCCCGGTCCAGTTGTCATTATTCACTTTTCCGAATGGTAAATCGCCTCTGATTCCATTAACGTGTTTATCAGCTGGAACAACAAAATGAGCGTCGGAATACATTGGAGTTTCGCCACCAAAAACAGCTTGAGGGATAAGATGTTCTCGATTATATCTTTCACATTCATTATTTCCTAGTGTTCCGTCATCTTGCCCTGTTCCGTAGGTAAATTCACATTCAGGTCCGGTAGGATTTTCTGTATACATATCCAACATAGTTCCGTTATTTTCATAATAAAAATCTTTGTCAGAAGTCAGGTAAGTCGTGTATAATCCAGCATATCCGCGATCAGTACTTATTCGAATGATATTATACAGCTGCGTTTTAAGCACAAAGCCAGTTCCTGTTGCTGTATTGTAATACCCCGATGGAATTTGTGCAAAACTACTTGCGATTACGCAAAACATTATTACTGTTAGATTTTTTTTCATCTTGAAAATTTCTTAATTTATTTTTCGTTCTAGCAAAGCCATATAAAAACCGTCAAACCCAGATTCTGACGCGAGAATTTTAGAATCTTTCACAAAGGTAAAGTTTTTACCAGTCTCGCCACTTAAGAAGTGTTTAATTTGTTCTTGATTTTCAGAGGGTAAAACGGAACAAGTCGCATAAACCAATTTCCCTCCTGGTTTTACCATTTTCGAATAATTTTCTAGAACTTCCGTTTGTACTTTTTTGATGTTTTCAATGAACTCTGGTTGTAATTTCCACTTTGCATCTGGATTTCTTTTCAAAACTCCTAATCCACTGCAAGGCGCGTCAATCAATACTCTATCGGCTTTTTCGTGCAGTTTCTTGATGACTTTTGTCGAGTCGATAATGCGATATTCTATGTTGAAAGCGCTATTTCTTTTAGCTCTTAGTTTGAGTTGCTTGAGTTTACTTTCGTATAAATCCATAGCGATTAATTGTCCTTTATTTTCCATAATGGAAGCCATATGCAAGGTTTTTCCTCCAGCGCCAGCACACGCGTCCACCACGCGCATTCCTGGTTTTACCTCTAAGAAATGCGCGACCAATTGTGAATTGGCGTCTTGCACTTCAAAAAAGCCCTCTTTAAAAGCATCGGTCAAAAACACATTGGCTCTTTCTTTAAGTACTAATGCATCTGGTTGGTCTTTCAAATATTCGGTTTCGATATTGAGATCCATTAAGATTGCTCTTAGTTTATCTTTGGTGGTTTTTAGTGTGTTAACTCGTAGTATTACTTTTGCAGGTTGATTTTGAGCTGCAATTTCTTTCGCCCAGACTTTTTCGCCAAGTTCTTTGACGCCCAATTCGTCCATCCAATCCGGAATAGATTCTTTGAAAGTTCTGATTTTTGACAGTTCATCGAAACGTCCTTTAATTTTTCGCTCCGGCGTACCTTCCAATTGTTTCCAATCGGGAATTGGATAACCACGCAATACTGCCCAAACGGAAAACATTCTCCAAAGATTTTCTCTGTTATAAGGTTCTTTTACTTCTGCTATTTCCGCGTAAAGTCTTTTCCAACGTACAATCTCATAGATGGTTTCTGCCACAAACTTCCGATCAGAACTTCCCCAGCGCTTGTCTTTTTTTAAGGCTCTTGCTACCATTTTGTCGGCATATTCTCCTTCGTTGAAGATGGAGTTTAAGGAGTCAATTGTAGTGTAAACTAAATTTCTGTGTAATCTCATTTTTTCTAATTGTGGCGCAAAGGTAGTACTAAATGATGAATGAAAATTAGATTTGTAAGATGTTCATCAATATTGCAAATGAAGATTTCATACATTTACGTTAAATACTTAGTTATGACTGCAAAATCACAAAACCATCTTTTGTCCATAGTGCTGTTTTTCATTTTTTCAATGACGCCCGTTTGGAGTCAACCGTTTGCCATTGGACATACTACAATTAGCTTTATTGATGCATCGCGAGGAAATAGGAGTATCGCAACGGAAATTTATTATCCCTCAGATAGCAGTGGAGATAATGTTCCTTTTACAACGACGACAAGTCAGTCTTTTCCTGTTTTAACTTTTGGTCATGGATTCGTAATGACATGGGATGCTTATCAGAACTTATGGGAAGCACTTGTCCCAAAAGGTTATATTATGGCTTTTCCAAAAACGGAAGGTGGATTGTCGCCATCCCATGGGGAATTTGGAAAGGATTTGGCATTTGTATCTTCCCAGATTTTCAATTTGGGGATGCTTCCAAGCAGCCAGTTTTTCAATAGAGTGAGTGTGATGAATGCGGTTATGGGTCACAGCATGGGCGGTGGCGCTGCTTTCTTGGCACCTCAATATAATTCGAATATCAAGACGATAGTTACTTTGGCTGCGGCAGAAACAAATCCATCGGCGATTGGTGCCGCAAATAATATAAATATTCCAGCATTAGTAGTAGCTGGATCAAATGATTGTGTGACACCTCCAGTTTCAAATCAAGAGTCAATGTATAATGCTTTAGTTAGCGCATGCAAAACATATGTATCGATAAGCGGTGGCAGTCATTGTCAAATGGCGAATAGTAATTTTCTATGCAATTTTGGTGAAGCAACTTGCTCACCACCGCCAACGATTACAAGAGATGAACAACATATTATACTTGAAGAGTATCTTGCTTTATGGTTGGAAGCGCAATTGAAAGCGGATTGTGTTGCTGGTTTAGATTTTAATACTTTGATCAACTCAGATTCCCGCGTAACTTTTCAGAAAAATTGTGCACAATGTCAGCCGCTAGCAACTTCATCTGCCCAAATAAAAAATAGAATAGCGTTATTTCCCAATCCTTTTTCATCGATTTTAAATATAATTAATATCGATAAAGAACAGCTTACGATTAATTTGTACGATAGTGCGGCGAGATTATTATTATCTTCTAGCGTAGTTGGGGATCAAGATTATTTAGATACGACAACGTTAGCTACTGGAATGTACTGGTATGAAATTAAATCCAATAATGGTTTTAGCGAAAAAGGGAAAATAATCAAGTACTAGATTTTACTTGATTCGATCGAGATGAATCTTCTCGGGCGCATGTAAAACCAGAGGAAATTGTTCCACCTTCACAGAGCTGCTATCCAATCCGAATCCTTTTTCCTCCGATAAACTGAATTTCTTCATAATGAAATAGGTATTCATTACTATTTTTTCAAAAAAGGTTACATCACTATCGTTTGATAAGAATTTTTCTGAGAGAACAAATTTGAAATCGCCGAGAATATTGTTTTTATTTAAAGATTCATAGCGACTTGTAATATCAACTTCACCGTTGTTCACCATGTCTTTGATGACCTCTTTGAACATCAAATTAATTTTGGTTGGTTCACGAAATCCAAGATAAAAGTCAATACGGTAGATATCGTCAGGAACGATTTCAGTTACTTTGTACGATTTTCTGTACGGTTCGCTCATTACATTTACATGGATAAACCAATAAATATCCGCTCTTTTGGGCCTTTTTTGAAGAATTGAGTACATTACTTTTTCTTCAATTTCATCTGCCCTTGTAGAATTGGTCATATACACTAAGTGTGTTGCATATTTTGGTATAGAAAGGTCGACACTTAATTCAGCTAGTACTTTTTTGTAATCGTTAATTTTTACAATTTTCGTGTAATTTTTACTAATTCGTTTGGCCAGAAACCAAGTTGACATAATACCAATTAGAACGACAGCAATAAACAAAGTTACAAAACCACCGTCGAAGAATTTTACAATATTAGCAGCTAGGAAGCTAAATTCTATCGTCAAGTAAACGAGAATAATTATTGCAATAAAGTACCACTTTACCCTTTTCATAATTAAGTAAAAGTTGAGCAAAATAGTCGTCATAATCATGCATAACACGATAGCTAAACCATAGGCATGCTCCATATTACTTGATTCCTTAAAGTATAATACGATACCGACACAACCTAGAAATAGCAACCAGTTGATAGAAGGAATGTACAATTGTCCTTTCACGTCTGTTGGGAACTTAATTTTTACTTTAGGCCAAAAATTTAAGCGCATGGCTTCATTAATTAAGGTAAATGAGCCGCTGATTAAAGCTTGAGAAGCAATCACAGCCGCTAAAGTTGCGATAACAATTCCAATTGGCTGAAACCATACCGGCATCATCAAGTAAAACGGATTTGGATTGGAACTACCTAATTCTGATAAAGTTTTGCCATCATGCAGCAGTAAATAGGCACCTTGCCCGAAATAGTTCATGACAAGTGTTATTTTTACAAATATCCAGCTAATTCGTATGTTTCTTCTACCGCAATGGCCCATATCAGAGTACAATGCCTCTGCTCCTGTAGTACAAAGGAAGACAGCTCCAAGAATAAAAAATCCTTGACTACTAACATCTGAAGTTAACAAATGGTAGGCGTAATAAGGATTGATAGCATTGAAAACCTCGAGATTGGTGCACATTTGAACAATCCCAAGAATTCCCAACATCGAGAACCAAATCAGCATCATTGGTGCAAAAAATTTTCCAACGAGCTTCGTTCCAAATTGTTGAATGGTAAATAATATAAATAAGATGGTAATTACGATCGGAATGGTGGGGATGTCTGGTTTAAAAATCCGTAGTCCTTCAACCGCAGAAGACACCGATATAGGAGGTGTTATTATCCCATCGGCTAATAATGCACTGCCTCCAATAATGGCAGGAACAATTAACCACTGAATTTTTGTTTTTTTTACTAGAGCGTACAAGGCGAAAATTCCACCTTCACCATGGTTATCAGCGCTTAATGTTATGATTACATATTTCAGCGTTGTTTGTAATGTAAGTGTCCAAAATATACAGGATAAACCGCCAAGAACCAAGTCTTTCGATATGATACTGTTGCCGATGATGGCTTTCATCACGTATAATGGAGAAGTTCCAATATCACCATAAATAATACCTAACGTAATTAATAAACCTGCAGCAGAAAGTTTGCTATGAAGTTGATGCGAGTGACTATTTGAACTCATGAAATGGTATTAAAAAAGAGAGCAAATATATTATTTTTTACTGCGGGAAATAAAAAAGGCAACGAATATTTTCATTGCCTTAAATATATTATCAGGTGTCATTTTTTTTTACTTAACCTCGTCGTGAAGTGTTAGCATTATTTTGTCTTTCTGCCTTTCCACTTCTTGAATTGGCTTCTTTTCTATATTGAGAAGCCTCACTTCTGCTATTCTCCTTAGTAAAATTGTCTCTAGATCTTGTGTTTTGATATGAATTTTCATTTCTAGTCTCGGGATTACTTTTCGTGATAGATCCCATGGTTGATCTAGAATTTCTATTGTCGCTTGAAGTATTATTTCTTATGCTTTCATTCGATTTAATTGGGGCTGTGTTGCGAATTGAATTTCTTGATGTAGTATAAGAATTACTTCTTTCTTGCTCATTAGTTCTTGTTGAAGTTGAATTTCTTGACGTTGTAAAAGAATTGCTTCTTCCTTGCTCATTATTCCTTGTTGAAGTTGAATTTCGAATTGGAGTAGCTTTGATATCATAAGAATTATTTCGTGTTGTTTTGATTTCTCTACTAGAATATTCGTTTTTTCGATTTTCATTTCGACTGGTGTAGGCTACATCATTTCGCGTTGAAAGATTCTTAACAGTTCTTGTTCGGTCGAGCTCGTAGCGGTTTTTTACGTTGTTGTTTCGATAGGCAAATCCACGATTTGGCGCAGTTCTTTCACAATAATTAGATCTTCTTCCGTCATACAAAGCTACTGCTCTGTGGCAACTTCTAGAATTTACGTAATTATAATGATGGTTGAAATTGATGTATAAACCAATATTATTTCGGTATCTAAATACTGGACAAGGATTCCATGCGTAATAAAAGGTTGGATAGTAATCCCAATACCAAATGGAACAGTAAGGTCTGTAAGTTGGAATCCAAAAAGAAGAGTAGATTATTGGAGTGGTAACATAAACAGGTTCATAAATATAGTTCTGACCATACATGTATACGTCTCCAACTACTTGCACTTGCACTTGATTATTGCGATCTTTTTCGACTTCAATCGTGGCAACATCTTGATAGTTATCTCTTCCTAAAACGGCTTGAACAATGATTAGATGTGCATTTCCTTCTACAGATTCGATTACTCTTAAATAATCTACTTGATTGTCGTCATTTAAATCTAGATTTGAAATTTGAATTTTCGGGTCATTCAACTGTCTTTCAAAATCTTCTAAAGTTTTAGCATCGCCGAAGATTGAAGCAATGGCTCTTAAATCTAAATTATCACTAATTTCAGAGCTAGTGGCATTTATAGTAGTTCGGTCTTGAGCTACGGTAGGAAGGGCAAAAAGGACGAAAAACAAAACTGGATAAATGATAGAAGTTTTCATGTTGTAAATAGTTTGGTTAATAGATAAAAAAAAGACCAATTGCTAGTCTTTTTTTGGAATCCAATTACTGTGCCACGTTATTTAATTGTAGTTATATCAAATTGGCCGCGCCCATGAATAAAGGGGATGTTTAATAAAAATTACTCTTTACCTGCTTTATCACGAAACTGCTTTAGTAATTTTTTGTTGAATCCTTCTTCGGCTTTCTTGAGCTTTAAGATCTTGGTCGCTGGTAAAATTGGCTTTAGGCTGGCAACAAATTTTTTGCGATTGTTAAAGGCGTCTTCTTCAGAATTTTCAATATCGTTTAGAATTGTAACCGCCTCTTTCTCGTTCATTTTATCAATATCAACTGTGCCGCTTTGATCCATAAATGATCGAATTCGCTCTTTTCTAAAATTCTTTTGCTTTTCTTCATAGGCATTAAATAAAGGCCAAAATTTTGAAGCTTCTTCTGGCGTTAGTTTTAACTCGTCCGTGATGTATGCAATTTTTAATGCTTTTATTTGTTCTCTTTTTTGGTTCAATCGCGGCTGACTTATTGCAACAATTGTAAAAAGGAAGGCTAGGGTAGAGAGTAGTTTTGCAGTTTTCATGAGAAATTTTTTGGTATTAATTGATGAGGTAATCTTCTAAATTAGAATTGGTCAGCAATACTTCTTCCAATTCATTTTTGTTAACGTTGAGTTCTAGTTTTATTTTTTGTATTTTTTCTTCGTCGAGTAATTCAACAATATCGTCTTCTGATAAAGTGGATTGCTCGGTCAGATATGTTTCTATTTGCACTGGGTCGATTGTTGGCGTCGAACTGTACATTTGATTTACTATCGGAATAGACAACGCAATTACAAAAACAGCTGCCGCGGCAATAATCCAATTTTTCTTGGTAAACAAAGAAATAACTCGAATCTCTTTTTCGCCAATCTTCTTTTGAACCTCATTTTCTAGGTTTTCAAAATAACGCTCTGGAACTTTAAATCCTGAAGTTATTTTGGGTTCATTATCTAATTTAAATTCTTTCATGGTCGTTGGACTTTATCTTGTTTGGTTCGTTTAATTGGCAGTCATATAAATTTCTATTTTTTTTACGGCGTGATGGTATGATGCTTTCAGAGCACCTACAGAAGTGCCTAGAATTTCAGACATGTCTTCATATTTTATTTCATCGAAATACCGCATCTTGAAAACTAATTGTTGTTTCTGTGGCAAAAGCGCAATAGATTTTTGAAGCTTTATTTGAATTTCACTTCCATCAAAGTAATCATCCGCTTTCAGATTATCGACAATTTTAGATTGCAAAGCTTCGCTCGTGATTCCATTTCTTTTTGCTTTTTTATTGATAAAAGTAATCGCTTCATTTGTGGCGATTCTATACATCCACGAAAACAATTTGCTTTCTCCTTTAAAGTTCTTTAAGTTTTGAAAGACTTTTACAAAAGTGTTTTGCAGCACATCATCAGCGTCATCGTGATTCAAAACAATATTTCGAATCAAGCTATACAATGGTCGCTGATATTCTTTCAAGAGCTGCTGAAACGCTACGTTTTGCGTTTTAGGGTCCAATAGATTTTGTATGAAATCTTTTTCGTCCAAAGAATTTTTTTGGGTATTGGAGTGCTAGACCGTCTAAAGGTTTAAACAGAAATTAAAATTATTGTATTTCTTTTTCAACAGTCGGTTCTGAAACCGCAGCAGTAGGCGCACTAAGTGCAGTGCTAACGCTAGGTTTGGGAGTTGAAGAAACGGCCGCTACTGCTCTTATTGGGATGTATATATCAGTAATCCATTGTGATGGGTTTGCGACTTGTACCATGTTTTTTGTGTAAACTTCAATTCTGGGTACATCGGTATTTTGTGATAAGTTGTTCTTTTTAATGTATTCAATGGTTTTATCCAATGCCTCGTTGCTATGCGAGTAATCGCCAGTTAGCGTTGTTTTTACAGAAGAAAAGGGAAGCAATAAACCTGAACTCATGTCACTTCCTGCTTGGATATGTATTTCTTCCTTTACTGGAATGCAGACAGACAATCTTGTTATACCGTTGGCAAGATCGTAAGTATGGTAGATCACAAAAGGTTTTCCCGACATCACCAATTTATTTTTTGCAAAAAAGTGAATCATCCTTGGGATAAGAATACGAAGATTATTCGATACATTACTTATTTTGCTTGTGATGGTTTGGTTGATGTAGAAAGTTCCAGATTTTTTGGTCGCACCATTCACTTTGATTTTATACGTGCTCATTTCATAGTCAATCGTTTTTCCGAGATTGGCTAAGCTTTTTTCATACGTAGATCCGAAAACTTGTGCAGCACCTCCGCTAAAAATAGAGGAAACTTTAAAACCAAAACTCATGATGCCTTTCACTCGCCAACTTACTTTGGTTCCGCCAATCGTATCCTTAAATTCCCAATTAACGATTCCTTCGGTGCCACTGTAATTCATTTTTTGTCGAATCATTTGATTAGTTGCTACAGCGGTTGTTTTCATCTCACCTTCACCATCATTACTCGACCAAGAGTAGGAACCGCCTTTGCCTACAGTATTCTTGGGATAGTTGAATATCATACTTGGATTTTCTTTCTTCCACGAACCAAAAGTTTCCCAATTACGAAAATCATTTACATAATTAAATACGGTTGTTCTGGGCGATTTTATGACTATACTTCGCTCTACTTCAAAATCGCCTTTGAGTGTTGCGATGTAAACAGTTGTTGCAAAAAGAGCTAATAAGAAAAGGAGGAAAAGATATTTTAGGATTCTCATATGATTGACGGTGTTATTGGGGTAAAGTTAGATATTTTATATTAATCTTTACAGGCAGAAGTAAAAACATTCATTTGAAATCTGCAGTGCATTTTTATCTTGTTTTGAGAAACAATCAGTACATTTGATATCCATTAAAAGATAATTAAAATACTATTTACAATGAAATTAATTCAATTTTTCAATACGCTATTCGTCGTTGGAACTATCGCGATTTCTGTCGCGCAAGAGCAGAAAACGGCTAAACCAAAAGGCGAGAATGACTCATTTTCTTATGTAGTTGAGCAGTTTGCAGATATCAATGTATTGCGATATCAAATTTCAAGCTGGGACAATCTGACTTTAAAGGAAAAACAATTGGTTTATTACCTTACCGAAGCGGGAACCTGTGGTCGTGATATTATGTGGGATCAGCATTATAAATACAATCTTAAGATTAGAAAAGCTCTGGAAAATATTTATACGCAATATAAAGGTGATAAGAAATCTGCTGATTGGAAGAGCTTCGAGGTGTATCTGAAACGCGTTTGGTTTTCGAACGGAATTCACCATCACTATTCCAACGACAAAATCAAACCTGCTTTTTCAAAAGATTATTTGAAAGGGTTGATGACAGCAACTAAAACAACCCTCGACCCAAATATTGTGGCCATTTTGTTTAATGACCTAGATGCAAAAAAAGTAAATTTGGATGAATCTAAAGGCTTGATTGCAGGTTCTGCGATTAACTTTTTTGACAAAGGAATTAGCGAAAAAGAAGCGGAGGCATTCTACGCGACGATGAAAAGTCCAGATCAGACCAAACCCTATTCTTACGGATTGAACTCTAAATTAACGCGAAACAAAAAAGGACAGTTAGAAGAGAAAGTGTGGAAAAGTGGCGGTATGTATGGCGCAGCAATCGACAAGATTATTTACTGGTTGGAAAAGGCAAAATCTGAGGCCGAAAATCAAAAGCAAGCAGATGCATTAGGCCTTTTGATTCAATATTATAAAACGGGTGATCTCAAAACTTGGGACGATTATAACATCGCATGGTTGCAAGCCACCGACGGGAACATTGATTATATCAGTGGTTTTGTAGAGGTTTATAATGATCCTTTGGGTTACAGAGGTTCTTACGAAAGTGTGGTACAAATCAAAGATTTTGATATGTCGGCTAAAATGGAAGTGGTGTCTAAAAACGCGCAGTGGTTTGAAGACAATTCACCCTTAATGGCAGAACATAAAAAGAAAAATGTTGTCGGTGTTTCTTACAAAACGGTTGTCGTTGCTGGGGAAGCGGGCGATTCTTCTCCAAGTACACCAATTGGTGTTAATCTTCCGAACGCTGATTGGATTCGTGCTGCTTATGGTTCAAAATCGGTATCACTTGGAAATATAATCGACGCTTACGCTAAATCGGGAGGAAAAGGTAAATTATTAGAATTTGCCAATGATGCGGAGGAAATTGCTTTGGCTCAAAAGTACGGTGAACTTGGAGATAAAATGCATACAGCTTTACATGAAGTAGTTGGTCACGCATCAGGTCAGATTAATCCTGGAGTAGGAACACCGAAAGAAACCTTAAAAAGTTATGCATCAACTTTGGAAGAAGGAAGAGCCGACTTGGTTGGTTTGTATTATTTATACAACCCAAAGTTACAAGAAATTGGTTTGGTTGATGACTGGAGAAAATTGGGTATGGAATCCTATGATGGTTATATCCGAAACGGATTGATGATGCAGTTAGCGCGGTTAGAATTAGGAGCAAACATTGAGGAGGCACATATGCGAAACCGTCAATGGGTGAGTGCTTGGGTTTTTGAAAAAGGTCAAAAGGACAATGTAATTGAGAAAATTTCTCGTGATGATAAAACCTATTTCAATATCAATGATTATAAAAAATTACACGATTTGTTTGGACAGCTTTTGAGAGAAGTGCAACGAATTAAATCTGAAGGAGATTACAATGCAGGGAAGAATTTAGTTGAAAATTACGGAGTGAAAGTCGATCAAAAATTGCATGCGGAAGTTTTGGAGCGTTGCAAACAGTTTACCGCGGCACCTTACAACGGATTTGTCAATCCAGTCTTGGTTCCAAAAGCAGATGATAAAGGAAATATTATATCAATTGATGTACAACAACCGAAGAGCTTTGCAGAACAAATGCTGTATTATTCTAAAAACTACAGTTTCTTACCGCTGGAAAACTAACAAAGAAATATATAAGAAAATGCCCACCTTGTGTGGGTATTTTTTTTAAAAGAAGTAATTATCTGAAATATATCGTTTAATTTTATTTAGACTTCTCGTTGATTGAGGCAGTTCTTCTTTAAGAATACGTTCTATTTTTTCGAAAGTACATTTCATGCCTAAGTTCTTCAACTCCATATAACTGTTAATGAAAAGTAAGACTTCATAACCTTCCTCGATATCCAATTCTAACGTGTCTTTGAATCGAATTTTCTTTGGAAATTTTTCCACAGTTTCCGGATTCCATCGGTAGGAATACCGTAAATCATTTTCTGTAAAAGTTGCCATCGTATTCGAATTTGAATGACAAAATTAAAGAATGAATTTGAAGAAAAATAAGGGTTTTCCGTAGGGTTTTCCGCAGGGTTTTCCGCGGGGTTTAATCTAACGTTTCAAAAAGACCTTGATCAAAAAAAGAATTAGTATAAAGAGAATAAAAGCAAAAAGCACTTTATAACTGCCTTTGTAGAATATTTTATGAATTTGGATATCTTTCCGATAGGCAAATACCATTACTAAAATAAAGCTAACTAAAAATAAAGCCGCAAAAACCCACTGACCTGTCGAAAACATTGTGATAAAATTTTTGTCAAATGTAATCAATTGTAGGTTAAAGTTTCTATTTTGCAGTAGTAATTCAAACCTACTTCTTATGCAAAAACAACTTCTTGCGGTCAAAGAATTTCATACCGCGTTCGCCATCGGACATAGTGAACATCCAAGAGCTGACTTGGGCGAAATCAAAAAAATGCTTCGTTTCAATTTGATGAAAGAAGAAAACGAAGAATATCTAGAAGCCGTTCAAAATAATGATTTGATTGAAATTGCGGACGCTTTAGGCGATATGCTGTATATTTTATGTGGTACAATCATCGAACATGGATTGCAACATAAAATAGAGGAAGTTTTCGATGAAATTCAGCGCAGTAATATGAGCAAATTAGGTGAAGATGGGAATCCAATTTATCGCGAAGATGGAAAAGTGATGAAAGGACCAAATTATTTTAAACCTGACTTTTCCAGAATATTGGAATAAATAGGAATTGTAAATTATACATCATCGAAAAAACAAAAAAGGCAAAACTGAAAATTTTGCCTTTACTTTTTGATTCGTAATTCCTAATTAGATTTTAACCATCCAACCAAAAGTATCTTCTGCTATACGATATTGAATATTTGTCAATTTTTCTTTTAATTCTAGAGCAATTGAGTTTTCAATTTTGGGTAGTTCGTAATAAGCATCTTGATACGAAAATCCAACAATTGGATTGACAACAGCTGCTGTACCAGCTCCAAAAATCTCTTTCAAACTACCATCTTTTGCCCCTTGAATGATTTCAGAAACAAGTACTGATCGTTCTTCAATCTTGATCCCGTCTCTTTTGGCAATCGCAATCAAACTTTTACGAGTCACACCATCCAGAATTCTTTCACTAGTTGGAGCCGTATAAAGTGTGTCATTTATTCGAAAGAAAACGTTCATGGTACCCGCTTCCTCTAATTTGGTATGTGTGGCATCGTCTGTCCATATGATTTGTTGGAAACCTTTTTCGTTGGCTAGCTTTGTCGGATAAAATTGCGCGGAATAATTCCCTGCCGCTTTTGCTGCTCCGATTCCACCATTGGCAGCGCGGCTGTAATGTTCAGCGATCAATACTTTAACTTCTCCTGAATAATAGGATCTCGCTGGGGAAAGAATAATCATAAATCGATATTGTGTAGAAGGTGCAGCAATAACACCACTTCCAATTGCAATCATAAAAGGACGAATATATAAAGTATTTCCTAATCCTTTTTTTACCCAATTCCGTTCTAAATCTAAAAGTTGGTGCAAACCACTCATAAAAATATCTTCTGGAATTTCAGGCATTGCCATACGAACTGCCGATTTATTTAATCGGTCCAAATTCTGATCGGGGCGAAACAACCAAACGTCATCGTCTTCGTCTTTATAAGCTTTCATCCCTTCAAAAATGGCTTGCCCATAATGAAACACTTTTGCAGAAGGATCTATCAAAAACGGTTCATAAGGTTTAATACTCGGTTTTTGCCATTTCCCTTCTTTAAAATCGCAAACAAACATATGATCGGTAAAAACACTTCCGAAAGAAAGGTTTTCAAAGTCTACAGATTCTATTTTTGAGTGAGGAACAGTTACGACATCGATTTCGTGAGTAATATTTGAACTCATTATTGGGAATTTTTTAAGTGAAATAAAATTATAAGTTACTGATAATGAACATAAAGCAATTAAAATAAGACTTAGCTATTTTTATTCACTTATTTTAGGCTAAAATAATAAAATTACCGCATTTTAATAATTTGACACGAATTATTTTGTTAGTTTTTGCAATAATGAAGTATTAACCTTAATTTGATTCTATTTTGTTAATTGGTATCAAAAAACTTTAAGTTATTTTTTTTCAAATGCATTAGTAGCTATTTTTGTCGGAACTATAAATTTAATTCGATATGATACACAGAAGCGTCTATATTTCTCTTGTTCTTATTCTAACAAGTTGTAAACAATCTATTACTACAGATAAGTCGGATATTTCTTACACCTCTTTTGGTGACAGTATTACAGCCGAGAATGCAATTTCAAAGGAAAGTCTTTGGGATAAATATCATGTGATGAAAGAAGGCGATACATTGAACCTAAAATTTATCTCGAAAATAAATGACGTTTGTCAAAAGAAGGGATGTTGGATGAATGTTGATTTAGGAAAAAATGAGCAGGCATTTATAAAATTTAAAGACTACGGCTTCTTTATGCCACTAAATTCTAAAGGCGAAGATGTAATTGTCCATGGCAAAGCTTTTCTCGCCATCGAAAGTGTTGCTGAACAAAAACATTACGCGAAAGATGCGGGGAAATCGCAAGCGGCTATTGATAGTATCACGACGCCAATTAAAACCTATTCATTCTTAGCTGATGGTGTCTTAATTAAGAACAATGAAAAATAAAGCAATACTATTGTTCTTGTTGTTGACTTGCTTTAGTTGTGCTAAAAAAGAGTCGAATGCAAAGGACGAATCTTGTTCAAAAGAATCTAAAGGAAAGACATTCGAGATGTATGAAATGTCTGAAATGTCAACGTTGATGGAGCAGATGTATGTCGATAACCAACGATTGAAATCGAGAATTTTAAAAGGTGATACGATTGGTAAGTTCCCCAATCACTTTCTAAAAATTCATAGCTCAGTGATGACTGATTCAACTGAAAATGATGAATTTTTCAAGGAGCAAGCAAAACTTTTTATTAAAGCACAGGAGCTCATTTATCAAGATCCAAAAAACGCAAAGCAACATTTTAATGAGGGAGTGGATGCATGCTTGCAATGTCATGAAGTAAAATGTGGTGGACCAATTCCAAAGATCAAGAAATTGTATATTCCATAATTCATGAGACGAGAAATACAAATTACTTCTGATGGATCTACGACAATTCATTTACCGGATTGGGATGAAAATTATCATTCGAAGCATGGTGCCATTCAGGAAGCAAAACATGTTTTTATAAAAAACGGTTTGGCTTTGTTCGAAAACCAATCTACTGTTGACATCCTGGAAATTGGTTTTGGGACTGGTTTGAACACATTTATAACTTATTTGGAATCAAAGAAAAGTCAACAGGCAATTAACTATGTTGGTGTTGAAGCTTATCCCGTGTCTGCGGAAGAAGTGTCGGCAATGAATTATGCAAAAGAACTGAATGCCATTGACGATTTTTCAGTTTTCCAAATGCTGCATTCTTGTAATTGGGAGGAAAATAGTAAACTGTCAGACTTTTTTTATCTAACCAAAAGAAAGCAATTCTTTGAAACCATTGCTGATCAGTCGGCATTTGATTTAATTTATTTTGATGCTTTTGGATACCGTGTTCAACCGGAATTATGGAGCGTTGAAGTATTTTCAAAGATGTATTCCGCGCTGCGACCTAACGGCATATTGGTAACCTATGCTGCACGCGGCGTTGTAAAGCGCAACATGATTGAAGCTGGATTTACGGTCGAAAAACTGGAAGGTCCGCCTGGCAAAAGAGAAATGTTTAGAGCAAGAAAGGCATAATACTTTTTGATCATCGGCAATATTCCCAATTAACATTTCGTTTGTAGTATAGAATCTTTTTTTAATTAAATTTGATTCAGAATTAACCAACCCGTTCTTTAAATCCTTTATCCATTTATGAAAAGAACTATGTTTGCTTACACCCAAAACATACTCGAAAGAGTGAGTTTCGATCCATTACTGTTTTGTAAGGAACTGGAAAAAGCGCTAAAAGTGCTTCTTCCTTACGAAATAGAACAACTTACAGAATGGCTTTTGAATTATACTATCGAAAGACCAGAATTAAGGCAATGTCTAATTTACGTCAACAAATAAAACTAAAGGAGCTTAGACGGCTCTTTTTTTTTGTGATACATTCACTAATATATTTCTATTTTGTAAGTTTATACTTTATTTATTTTAACAAATAATGTATTTCGTCGGATTTTTGTGTATTTAAACGGTATAATTTAGATTAAATTTTACATTTACCTCACGTTCTTATTAAGATAACCCCTAAATCTTACAATTATGCCTAGAATGATTTACGACTACACTAAATCGGTGCTTGAGAGAGTGAGCTTCGATCCAGTACTTTTTTGCAAAGAATTGCGCAAAGCAATCAAGAATTTGTTGCCATATGAGCTAGAGCAATTAAGGAAATGGTTACAGAATTTCACCAGTGAAAAGCCGGAACTTCAGCAATATATTACTATTGTGAATTGATATCGAAAAAGGAACTATTTGGTTCCTTTTTTATTTTTTAGGCATGGGGCTAATGATCTCGATATTTTGAAAAACGATGGCACCTTTGATAACGCCTGCGATTGTACTCCGCAATGCATCGATAATTTGAATTTTTAATTCGGTCTTCGGAAAAATCAAACTGACTTCTCTTGCGGGCTTTGGTTCAACAAAGTGTTTCAATTTTAACTTGTCACTTTCTTTCAAATCTAAAGTATGTAAGTACGGCAATAAAGTAATTCCTAAACCTTCATCAGCTAATTTGATTAAAGTTTCAAAACTGCCGCTCTCCAATTGAAAATGAGAGAAATCAGATTTGCTAACATTTTTGCATAAATTCAAAATTCCGTCACGAAAGCAATGTCCATCTTGCAAAAGTAGAATTTCGTCTATGTCTAAATCACTAACTTCCATTTCAGTCTTAGAATAATATTTATGTGATTGTGGAATGTACGCCATGAACGGTTCGAAATATAAAACAACTTCCTTAATTTTTTCCTCCATTAACGGCGTTGCAGCAATGGCAGCATCTAGATGGCCATTCTTTAGTTTTAGAATAATCTCATCGGTATTCAACTCTTCTATGATCAGTTTTACTTTTGGATATTTTTTAATGAAATTATTCAAAAACATCGGAAGTAACGTAGGCATGATGGTCGGAATAATTCCCAATCGAAACTCACCTCCAATGAAACCTTTTTGCTGTTCAACGATGTCTTGCATGCGATCTGCTTCGTTGACAATATTCTTGGCTTGATTGACAATTTTTTGGCCAATTTCCGTGAGCTGAATTGGTTTTTTACTTCTATCAAATATCTGAATTTTTAGTTCTTCTTCTACTTTTTGGATTTGCATACTCAAGGTAGGCTGGGTGACGAAGCATTTTTCGGCGGCCAAAGTAAAATTCTTATGCTCTGCAACGGCTAGTACATATTGTAGTTGAGTGATGGTCATTTCAGATAGTTTTTTATGATGCAAATATAATTACTATAAGCTAAAACTATATGCATCGGCTTGTCTTTTTGAATCTCATTGTGAGCGCTTATTGCATTCACTTGTTAATTGTTTGAGAATTCGTGTCGTTTTATTTTGATTACAATATGGAACTCTTATTTTTGTGATATGAAATTAGCTGTAGGATTTCTTTTGTTACTTTTTGTTACCTATCTGTCAACTCCAAGTATCGTGAGTATAATAGACAGCGCTAATGATTTGACACTCGATTTTGGTTCAATAGATGAGGATCAAAGTGATATTTTGAAAATTACTTTAAAATCGGTTCCTTTTGTTTGCTTTTCTGTAGCGTATATTAAAAGTTGTGATAAAATTTATTTTAGAAACATACTCAAGCATCCTTCTCTTTCCGATTCTATTTTTATTCCTCCTCCAGAACAAGCTTAGTTAAAGTCTATTTACTTACATCACGCTCTATTGGTGAGTTACTTTAATATTAATCTTAGTTCAAATTATGAAAAAAAATATTAATCTATTTGGAACTTTTAAATCTGACTTTGCCTCAGGTTTGGTCGTTTTTTTAGTCGCATTGCCATTGTGTTTAGGAATTGCATTGGCTAGTGGAGCGCCTTTGTTTTCGGGAATTATATCAGGAGTGATAGGTGGTATTGTCGTTGGTTATCTTAGTACATCTCATCTCAGTGTTTCTGGTCCAGCTGCGGGTTTAACTGCAATTGTACTTACTGCAATTACCGATCTTGGCGCTTTTGACGTATTTCTAACTTCGGTTTTTATAGCAGGGATATTGCAATTGGCTTTAGGATTTATAAAGGCAGGAAGTATTTCAAACTATTTTCCAACCAATGTAATTGAGGGAATGTTAGCTGGGATTGGTGTCATCATTATTCTCAAGCAAATTCCACATGCTTTTGGTTACGATCCGGATTTTGAAGGTGATGAAGCCTTTATGCAAATTGATGGACAGAATTCTTTTTCAGAGATATTGAGTGTATTTAATCATGTTCAAATTGGTTCTATGATAGTTACTCTAGTTTCATTGACCATATTGATTGCTTGGACTAAATTTGACGTTTTAAAAAAGATAAAATTAATTCCGCCAGCTTTGATTGCAGTTATCGTAAGTATTTTACTAAATGAATTTTTCATATCTACTGGAAGTTCATTTACAATATTAGATAGTCATTTAGTGAGTCTGCCTGTACCTCAATCGCTGGACGATTTTAGAAATATTATCATTACCCCAAATTTTGCGGCACTTGCTAATTCTAAAGTTTGGATTGTAGGTGTAACCATTGCTATTGTCGCATCTATTGAAACTTTACTATGCATTGAAGCGGCGGATAGAATGGATGTTCAAAGAAGATACACCGATACTAATGTTGAATTGAAAGCGCAAGGAATTGGAAATGTTATTAGTGCATTACTTGGTGGATTGCCTATGACTTCCGTAGTGGTGCGAACTTCAGCCAATAGCGCTGCTGGTGCTAAATCAAAAATGTCAGCAATTTTGCATGGGGTATTGTTGCTTATAAGTGTCCTATCTATTCCTGTACTATTGAATAAGATTCCATTGGCTACTCTTGCGGCTGTACTTCTTTTAGTAGGGTACAAATTAGCTAATCCTAAAATTATGTTGCATTTCTGGAAAAAAGGGAAGTATCAATTCGTACCGTTTATCGCCACTTTTTTTGCCGTGGTCTTTTTAGATTTGTTGAAAGGTGTTGCTCTAGGGATGCTCATCAGTGCTATTTTTGTATTACAAGGAAATATGAAAAGAGCGTATAGGTTTAGAAAGGAAGAATACCAAGAAGGAGACATTATTCATATTGAATTGGCTCAAGAGGTTTCTTTTCTGAATAAAGCCGCTTTAAAATCGACTTTAAATGAGTTGCCAAAGAACTCAAAGGTCGTTATCAATGCGAGCGAAACGGTATACATTGCGCATGATGTACTAGATTTAATTAAAGAATTCCAATCAATAAAATCTAAAGAACTCAAAATTAAAGTTAAATTAGTGGGCTTTAAATCGGAATACAATTTAGAAAATAGCGAGGGCTATAAAAACACGGTAACCATCGAACAAAAGTATAATGTGATGAAACGCAAGATGGAAGTCATCGAGAATAATGAGACTTTTTTTGAATAAATAAAACAAGAAATATGAGCACAGATTTTTACAAAAAGATAATAGATAATAATAAAACATGGGTAGAAACCCAATTGGCAATAGATAAGGAATACTTCAAAGACTTAGCTAAAGGGCAGCAGCCGCCGCTATTGTGGATTGGATGTTCTGACAGTCGTGTTCCTGCGAATGAAATTATTGGTGCAAAACCGGGAGAAGTTTTTGTTCACAGAAATATTGCAAATATGGTCATTCACAGCGATATGAATATGTTGAGCGTATTGGATTATGCGGTCAATGTACTAAAAGTGAAACACGTGATTGTTTGTGGACATTACGGTTGTGGTGGTGTGAAAGCGGCGATGGGTAATCAGTCGATCGGATTGATTGATAACTGGATCAGACACATCAAAGACGTATACCGACTGCATGAAGATTATTTGAATTCTTTTGAAGACGAAGACGAACGTTTCAATAAATTCGTTGAAATAAATGCACAAGAACAAGTGTTTGATTTGGCAAAAACTTCTATCGTTCAAGGTGCGTGGAGAAATGGACAAGATTTAACCCTTCACGGTTGGACCTATGGTTTGAATTCAGGTTATGTTACCGACTTGGGCGTAAATATGAGTTCAAACAGCGAATTAGATGAGGTCTATCGCCTAAAATTTTCAGTCTAACGCGAAATTGACTTTTAGCAACATTGAATAATCGATAAGTAAATCGGCATTCCAAAGGTAATGTTGAATGGAAAAGTGACTGCTAGAGCCATCGGTAAAAATAACCCAGGATTGGCTCTAGGAGCCACAATTTTCATGGCTGCGGGAACTGCGATGTAAGATGCGCTGGCTGCCAGTATTGCAAAAATAAACCGGTTGCCTATTTCTTGAGTTACCATTTGACTCAAAAATGCGACAATGCATCCATTCATTAATGGAATCACAACGGCAAAAATGATTGGAAACCAGCCACTTTTAAAGAATATATCTAATTTTTTTCCGCTTACAATTCCCATATCTAAAAGGAAAATGGCAAGGAAACCTTTGAAAATATCCGTGGTAAAAGGTTTGATACCCATTGCTTGTTGATCACTTGCGAGGTAACCAATGATTAAACTACCCAAGATGAGAAGAACGCTACCATTGGTAAAGGAATGTCTGATTACAGCACTGAGTTTTGTTGTTGCAACGGTACTTTCTTTTTTGTGAAACAATCTCATGAGAATGACACCAACAATAATAGCCGGCGCTTCCATCAAAGCCATGATGGCAACCATATGACCGCTGAAACTATATTTTTGAATTTCTAAGAAAGCGACCGCGGTTACAAAAGTTACGGCGCTTACAGACCCATAGGCGGCAGCAATCGCTCCTGAATTTTCTATACTGAATTTTCGTTTCAAAATAAAAAAACAGTATATGGGGATTATTAATGCTATCAAGACACCGAACAATACCGACCAAATAATTTCTAAATTGAAGTTACTGTGCGCTAATTCTTGTCCGCCTTTAAAACCAATCGAAAATAATAAGTACAAAGAAATAAACTTAGAAGAATTGGGAGGGATTTCTAAATCGCTTTTCAATCGCGTTGCAATTATTCCTAATAGAAAGAACAGCAATGCTGGATTGGTTAAATTGTCAAGTAATAATTCTAGATTCATTTATTATTTTTTTGTAGCGCGTTCCAGTCGATCATTAATAGATTTACCTAGCTCAAAGTCAGGAAATTTTTCTGCAACTATGATGTCTAAGTTCATTTTGTCCAGTCGATGTAACGCAGCATACAAATTAGACGTAGCTTCTTTCAAATCGCCTCGTTCCGATAGTACTTCCTGATAGATTACTGAAGCGTTTTCGATTTTATTTTTGAAAGTTAGGACCCCAATTCTTTGATTTGGAAATTGTTCGACAAATTGTTGCACATCATTTTTCAAATACGTAGTTGTTGTAGGAGCATAGTGGCGTGATAGCATGCCCGGCGCATTGGGCGATACTTCTTCTTTATTTTTGACTTGTATTTTTCCAATTACATTTTCTATCGACTCGATTGAAATGGAACCTAAACGGTAAAGCACTGGCTCGCCATTTTCAAATCCGATAATGGTCGACTCGATGCCATTTCTGCAAACTCCGCCCTCTAAAACCATTGGTAGAACATTTTGAAAATAGTCAGCGACATGAAAGGCATTCGTTGGGCTAATTGACCCAAACGGGTTGGCACTGGGCGCTGCTAGTGGAAAGTTTAGTGATTTGAGTAGTTCTAATGCAACAGGATGATCAGGTATTCTAACCGCCACAGAGTCCTTACCAGCAGTAATCAAATCTGGAACGGTGACTTTCTTTTTCATTACCATGGTAAGTGATCCTGGCCAAAAGTTGTCAGCTAGAATACGCGCTTTTTCCGGAATTTCTTGTACCAAATCTTCTAACTGGTTTATAGAATGAATATGTACAATCAATGGGTTAAAAAAAGGACGCTTTTTCATCTCGAAAATAGCCTTAATGGCTTTCTCGCTAAAGATGTTTCCAGCCAAACCGTAGACTGTTTCTGTTGGTATCGCTACCAATTCTTCTTGATTGAGGATGGCAACTGCTTTCAAGATATCTTTTGAAATTAATGTCATGGTTTAGGGATTGCAAAAATCGCAATACATCGGATCTTCGGTTGTTTTTTGATGTGGGTATTTTTCTTCCGAGGCAAAGTTACACTTTTTGCAAGTTGAACGAAAGCTTAATGTAGAGCGGGTAGGTGAGTTGCACCATTCACAAGGCAAGCCTTCTTTTGCTTCGGTGACGGTAAAACCTGGAGTACTGCAATTTGGGCATTGCGATAAAGCAGCTTTAGCTAATTTGAAGGTCGCTTTTTCAATGATTTTCATTCTTGTCGGATTATATAGTGCCCGCATGTCCGTCTCGACATAAACTTTTCCATATTCGCGAAACAAACTTTGAAATCCTTCCAATAGCATATTCTCATTTTGTATACCCTTAATGGCTTTGTCAAAGTTGCTTTCCGATGATTTTAAGATTAGTCCATGAGTTGGGAAATTTGCTTTAGTAGCAAAAGCGAATAGGTCTGTCGTATTGGCAATGTAACTTCCATTGAAGTTCGTCTCAGTACTTAATTCACGGGCGACGATTTCCAAATCATGCTTCAAATCTATGAGCATGACCACTTCATCATCAGCGTGGGCAAAAAAAATGCTAGGATGTGCACCAAATGACCCTTCGCTTGCAATCGCTAAATCGCAATTATTCTCTTTCATAGCGTTGAGACATTTTTTGCGAAGGGTATTTAGTACATCTTCATTCCTTTCTATTTCACCCGAAAAAGTACCCCACTGATCCGTGTCGAAATTCGAAGGAACAAAGCAATCAACACTTAAAGCGCTTTCGATAATAGGCTGAATCACCTTTTCTTTTTCATGTTTCGTTGCGATGACTAATTTCCTATTTTGAAATATTTCCACAGTTATTCAGGTAAAGTGCTTTCTTAGAATTTATTCACTTAGAACGGCATCTTTTATTAATTCAAGAGAGATTGTACTTTTTATCGCAAAATGGTATCCTTCTAGGTTTGCTTGTTTGGTTACTTCCACAATTTCTTCTCTGGTCTTGGTTAATTCTTCGATTCTCTTCTTCGAACCGTTGACATCACCATTGAAACGAATGTGGTTACTAAAAGCAAAAAGACTGTGAAAATCAATTTTATTATTTATTAATGACATTAGGATTTTTTGCGCTTCTTCTGCTGAAAATTCACCGTCTATGAGTTTGAAATTAAGTTCTTTATTTTCCATAATATTAAAGATTTATTGTGCTATTAATAGTGATATTGCTTGTTTGCTTTTGAATATGTTCCCTAGAATCTGCCAATTCTTTTTGAAGCATTTTTATTTTTCGCTCTCGCATCTTAATATCTTCTTCGTTGTGGCTATTCTTTATTTTGTTTTCGTGATATTTTATCTTCACTTCAGTCAATTGCGTAAGGATTGCGATTGCATCGGTAGCACTAAATTGTCCATCTATTAAATGTAGTTCCATATTTGTATTTATTGTCCTTGACCTAATGAAAAACCAGGTTTCCCATCAAATTCGTAGAGGTTTTCAGTTTTAATAGAATCGATACCATTATCTATTGCAGTTGACAACAGTTCTATAATATCATGCTTAGTCAAGTTATTCCCATTGGCTGGTTTAAACCTACATCTCCAATGATCAGTACAAAAAGTTTCACTAAATCCATCAGGCCACACTTTGATCCCCCGATTGGTAATCATCGAGAGTTTTGCTGTGGCATTATTCAATTTTTGCACTTTGTTAGCCAATTCATTTGGACTAGTGCCATTCCAATGCACAAACACATCGACACCAACCAAATCTTTTTTAGCAGCCGGTTTTTTTACATATTTCGGTAAATTGAGTGCGGCTTCTTTTGCGTACGAAACCTCTTTTAGCATACTTGGTTTTTGACCCAAATTAGCAATAACCGCTTGAGCAAATTCTTTCGTTCCCACTTTTTGCTTACTAATTCCTTCTTTGAATATGTCGTAGGTATGAATCCCATCTTCAATAGTTCTTAACCAAGCATTTTGCACTTTTTCTGCCACTTCGGTTTGACCAATATGATTTAGCATCATCACTGCACCTTCCAATAGTCCAGATGGATTAGCTAAATTTTGACCTGCACGTCTTGGCGCAGAACCGTGAATAGCTTCAAACATGGCACATTCTTCGCCGATATTAGCGGAACCAGCTAAACCAACAGAACCAGCAATTTGTGCTGCAATATCAGAAAGTACGTCTCCGTATAAATTTAAGGTTACAATTACATCGAAAACTTCTGGAGTATCCGACATTTTTGCGGCGCCAATATCAATAATCCAATGTTCGTTTTCAATTTCAGGATATTCAGCAGCAATTTCGTCAAAGACCTGATGAAACAAACCATCGGACTGTTTCATAATATTATCTTTAGTAAAACAAGTTACTTTTTTTCTTCCGTACACTTTAGCGTATTCAAAAGCGTATCGAACGATTTTTTCACAACCTGGGCGACTAATGATTTTTAGACATTGAACTACTTCATCAGTTTGTTGGTGTTCGATTCCAGCATATAGATCTTCTTCATTCTCTCGTACAATTACAATATCCATTTTAGGATGTTTGGTTTCTACAAATGGATGCAAACTCATACATGGTCGCACATTTGAGTACAATCCCAAGAATTTTCTAGTCGTTACATTTAAACTTTTGTAACCGCCACCTTGAGGAGTGGTGATTGGTGCTTTTAAGAAAATTTTATTTCTTCGAATGATATCCCATGATTCGTTAGCGATTCCAGAAGTATTTCCAGATAGGTATACTTTTTCGCCTACTTCAATTTCATCAATCTCTATTTTTGCACCCGCCGCTTTGATAATATCCAAAGTAGCGTCCATAATTTCTGGACCGATTCCGTCTCCTTTTGCAACAGTAATTCTTGTCATGATGTAATATTTAAAATTTTATGGGACAAAGTTGCAGTGTTTATATCATATATTTTTATTTATATTTGTAATGTAAAGCATTAAAATATTTTATGAACTACACCTTACATCAACTGCAAGTTTTTTTGAAAATTACACAAACGAAAAGCATCACGAAAGCGGCAGAGGAGTTGCATTTAACCCAACCTGCAATATCCATACAGTTGCGAAATTTTCAGAATCAATTTGATATTCCATTGACCGAAATTGTTGGGAGAAAGTTATATGTGACTGAATTTGGTAATGAAATTGCTTTGGCAGCTCAGCGAATTATTGATGAAGTCAATATGATCAACTTTCGTACTTCTGCCTTTAAGGGAATGGTGTCAGGACGGTTGAGAGTTTCTGTTGTTTCTACAGGAAAATATGTAATGCCTTACTACTTATCGGAATTTATGAACAACAATAAAGGGATTGAATTGGAAATGGATGTGACGAACAAATTGAAAGTAATTCAAAGCTTAAAGAACAATGAAGTTGATTTTGCCTTGGTTTCAGTTCTTCCCAAAGATCTAGTATTAGAGCATTTAATCTTATTAGAAAATAGACTTTTTTTGGTTGGAAGTAAAAATGTAGAGATCGATTCAAAAGCAAAAATGGAAGCAATATTTACACAGTATCCTTTAATTTACCGTGAAGAAGGTTCTGCTACCAGGACTGCTATGGAGCATTTTTTGCAAAATAGGAATATTTCTGCAGTAACTAAACTTCAATTGACCTCCAATGAAGCGGTGAAGCAAGCATTGATTGCTGGTTTGGGAATCTCCATCATGCCTTTGATTGGTTTGAAGAATGAATTAGAACGTGGTGAACTAAAGATTATTCCAATTAAAGGACTTCCTCTTACCACCGATTGGCGATTGGTTTGGCTAAAAAACAAACCGTTGACGCCCGTTGCCAAAGCATTTTTAGACTTTATTCAAGAAAAGAAAGACGCTATTTTTGAAAATTCTTTTTCGTGGATTCAGACTATTCATCCCCCAGATTTTCATTAAAGGAAGAAGGTAGAAGTTGCGGTATAAATTTGATCAAAATTGGCAAAAGTAAACTGCCGCCAGGAATTAGGAAAATAGTTAATGATGGAATCGTTTTACAAATATCTAAAATTTGTTTTTTGACTTTCTTTTTTTCTTCTTTGTCAAGATCACGTTGTGTAGAATAGGCGAGGAGCACCATCAACTCCTTACTTTGCGAAATTTCTTTCGACAAACGTTTTTTATTTCTATTGATTAGCGTGATAACCAATTGTGTGGTTTGATCGTAAAAGTGCTTAACAGGGTTAGAATAGTTAAAATAGGGTATATTTTTTTTGTGTTTCGTGATAAAAGCATCTGTCGCCTGTATGCTTTCAATTACGAAAGTATCTTGGACTGCCATTGTATCTGCTAAAGTGTGAAGAAAATAAGCTTCGTCTTTTTCAACTACGCCGTCACTCCACAATGCTAAACCAGCAATATCAATGAGATAGTACTTTTCTAAATTGTCAGCAAAATACTCGAGTTCAAGTGTTTCAAGATTCTGGTTGCTGATCTTAGAGAATTTGCTGTAACGAACCGAGGCTTCAAAAAGCTTTATCAACAAATCATCATGTTGCGATTTATTCGATTTAGTTCGTAAAGACAAGGTCACAATACTAACGATGGTTTCCTCAATCTTCTTGAGATATTTTTCTGGTATATGACCTTCACATAAATAATGTTGAAAGGCCAAAACATCTACAAAAAGCAATGCATTAGTAACAATATGAGAAAAATTCTTGCTAATAATATTATCATTGGTTTGCACCCGCTCATCAATGATTTTCTCTAATGTTGACGAACCAGACGAATGTGGTAGTACTTTCTTAAAAAAATTAAATCCTTGTGGGTTCATTTCATTATAAAACGCCACCGATTTTTCTATAAATAAATCAGGATTATTAACCGTTGCATTTAATTTGAATACACCATAAAGCGCACTTAGCAAGGCTACTTTTGAAATTTCATCATCGAGCCAACCGTCTGGAATTTTTCCGTTTTTATTGGCGAAAGCGATGATATGACCGTAAATGAAACCTGTTTTTCTGATTTCACTATAAAATGAATCATTAGTATCAAACGCGTCAACTTTCGTAGCTTTCTGCTCGATAAAAAATTTGTCAATCCAGCCGTGTACTGAAGGGTTAATCATTGCTTTGATTTAAAGCTACAAAGCTATGCTTTTTTGAGAAATGTACTCGTCATGAACTTTATATTATTGCTAAGATACCGGCTATCTCGATTTGATGTTTTGTTCACACAAGCGAATGATTTCTATAATTCTGGTAGTTCTTGTTTCAGGTCTTTTCGCTTGATTAAGCCAATATAGATAGTTTTTCCTAGGAGCGACTAAACTGGTGATAATTGTCAAAGGCAGTTTTATTTGATTCGAAAGCCGTTAATAAATCCTCGGGAATTTGCAAATCTTCAACTGCATCCAATGATTCCCATGATCCATTTTGTTTGGCAATCTCTATTTTCCTTAATCCACTTTCGTGAATCAAACCTTCCTCAAGTAATTTTTCTAGATACTTTTTGTTGAGCTTACTCCAAACACTTTTGTCTTTTCGTGGCGTAAAAGTTTGCTTACGCCTTTCATCATCTAGCCTTCTTACTGTCGAGTCAATCCAGCCATAACAAATGGCCACTTGAACAGCTTCTTCCCATCGCATACTTTCAAATTTGCTATCAACACGATAGAATACTAGTTCAACTTTTTTGTAAATAAGATGATTATCATGAAGCCACAGGCGCCATTCGCTTGCATTTTTGAAATATAATAATTCCGGATATTCCAAATGAAAAAAGTTATTTTATGATTGCTGAACAAGCTACTCTTCCTCCAGCATTTCCAGTCGGTTGCGTCGTAAAGTCATCGACCCCTGCGTGAACGATGAGCCCTTTGCCTAGAATGTTTTTTGCTGGATCGCCACAACCAATGCACCATTCGTCTGTGGTTAACGTAATGGTTCCGTTTCCTTTATCATCGGCAGTAAAGTTGCCAATATCGCCTTTATGATATTCGCCAACACCCCATTTGCCGTGTTTTTTGAAAGTTGGATTCCAATGTCCACCTGCTGAACTTCCATCAGCCGCAGAGCAATCTGATTTTTCATGAATGTGAATCGCGTGTTCTCCTGGTTTTAATCCAGCTATTTTAGCCACAAAAGTGACTTGGCCGTTTTTTTCTATGAAGGAAGCAGTACCTGTAACTGAACTATTGCTTTTGGATTCAAATGCAATGTCTAATTTTTTACTGTCGCTGGCATTGCTGTTGGATTTGCAATTGATGAGCAAAGCTGTAATGGCAATCATTGAGAGCGCTATTTTTTTCATGAGAATGGAATTTAAAAAGAACTCTAAAGTTACGTCTTAAAATCGGTCGATGCTATTAAATTTAGCTTAATTCTATTTTGTTTTTTCTCCGACGAAATAATCGTTTGGCGACTTGAATAAAACGTTGAAAGTGGTTAAACTTCCGTAAATTCTCGTGATGTATTGCTGCAATTCTACTTTTTCGATTTCTTCTAAATTACTTGCGTTAATTTTTTGCTCCATGACCCGTAATCGGTCGCGTAGCATGACAATTTTATGGAAGAAAACATCAATCGGCACGTCTTTCGCCGCTAACCCCGCTTGTCCAGGTTCGAGCGTCATTTTGCCTCCTTTCCATTTATCTCCAATCGCAACAGGTTCGCCAAGTCCATTCCATTTTTTTAATATCGATAAAAGGCTTTGTTCAACATCGTAAAAGCTAACGGTGTCGACTTCGTTTTCGGCCGCGGCAATCACATCGAATTCACTATCGATGTCGATGGTTTCCAATCCGTTTTCGATAAAGGTTACCCAATATTCTGTTGAAGATACGTTCGTGATAACGCCTTTCCCGTATTCGGCGTGATTTATTCTAGAACCAATTCCAAGTAATTTCATCGTGTTTTATTTTTTACTAAAATACTCGTTTCGTGGAAATAAAAAAACCGTTCTGCGGTAAAACAGTAACGGTTTTTCAACATTCATTTCAACAGTTTTCTTAAAAACAATATTCGTTTTCAGCCACCAACTTTGTCGTAATCGTTTCGCGCAATCCTACTATATTGGGCATATTGGTGTATTTTGTAAATCGACGTAATCCCATCAACATCATGCGCTGTTCGTCACCTTCGGCAAAGGATATTATGCTCTCTTTTCCTTTTTGAGTTACAATATCAACCGCTTTATATAAATACAATTTAGCCATAGCTATTTGTTCTTTGACATTGGCTTCACCTTTATTCTTGGCTAGTTTTTCGGTTCGAAGTAGCGTAGACTCTGCCATATAAATTTCAATTAATATATCAGCTGCAGCCATTAGTAATTGCTGATGTCCGTCTAATTCTGGTCCGTATTTTTGAACTGCACCGCCAGCGACCATTAAGAATGCTTTTTTCAATTTGCCGATCATTTCTTTCTCTTCGGCAAACAATTCAGAATAATCAGGCGTATCGAAAGAAGGAATTCCCATCAATTCTTCTTGCACTTTTGTTGCAGGTCCCAATAGATCAACGTGACCTTTGAAGGCTTTTTTAATTAGCATTCCCACCGATAACATTCTATTGATTTCGTTCGTGCCCTCATAAATTCGTGCAATTCGCGCGTCACGCCAAGCACTTTCCATTGGTGTGTCTTCGGAGAATCCCATTCCGCCAAAGATCTGAATACCTTCATCTGCACAATTTTGCACATCTTCAGAAACAGCAACTTTCAAAATAGAACATTCGATTGCATATTCTTCGACACCTTTTAATTCGGCTTCTTGATGTGAACTACCTTCACTTTCTCGCAATTGAATGCGATCTTCGATATCTTTTGCAGCACGATACGTGGCGCTTTCACCAGCATAACAGCTTGTGGCCATTTCTGCTAGTTTATATCGAATGGCACCAAATTGAGCAATGGCAGTATTAAATTGGACTCTTTCATTAGCGTATTTTATGGCTCCGGAAGTCACTCTGCGCTGCGCATCCAAACACGCAGCTGCCAATTTGATACGACCAACGTTTAATGCATTCATAGCGATTTTGAATCCATTGCCTCTATCTGAAAGCATATTTTCAATCGGAACCTTTGTATCGGCAAAGAAAACCTGACGTGTGGAAGAAGCTCGAATTCCGAGTTTGTGTTCTTCTTCATTCATCGTAATTCCATTGGATGGGTCGTTTTCGATGATGAAGCCAGTGATGTTTTTATCGTCTTCTATTCTAGCAAAGACAATAAAAAGTGAGCAAAATCCGGCATTCGAGATCCACATTTTTTGTCCTGTGATTTTGTAATGCGTTCCGTCTTCCGATAAAACTGCTTTTGTTTTTCCGGAGTTGGCGTCAGATCCTGCACCAGGTTCTGTCAAACAATACGCGCCAAACCATTCGCCTGTGGCCAATTTAGGAACGAATTTTTGTTTTTGAGCTTCTGTTCCATAGAGTGTTATTGGCATGGTTCCAATTCCGGTGTGCGCACCAAAAGCAGTAGAAAATGAACCAGTTGCACCTGAAATATAATCGCATACTAAACACGTGTTTACGAATCCCATTCCCATACCGCCGTAGGCTTCAGGAACGGCAACACTTAGAAATCCTAAATCGCCTGCTTTCTTCATGCATTCTTCGGTAAAGGCGTAATCTTTCTTTTCGAAACGATCTTTATTGGGCCAAATTTCTTTGTCGACAAACTCTTTAACGGAGTCGCGCATCATCAATTGTTCTTCATTAAAATCTTCCGGTGTGAAAATGTCTTCACATTGGGTTTCTTTTACGAGGAATTGTCCACCTCTTGTTTTATCGTTCATTTTTTCTGTTTTTTTAGATAAAAGATGTTAGAATCAAGAACCAAGATTTAACTTGTCTATAAAACCAGTGGTCATCTTTTGAAATTCAATTATTTTATTTTCAAGTTCAATTGTTTTTTCTTCGGTTAAGTAGTCATTTTGCCGAGCTATTAATAGTTGTGTTTGTAGTTCAAATGAAGAACCCAAACTTATATTCAAATAATATTCAAAATGTCTTTTAGTTCTATTTGAGCCTTCGGCAATATTTGATGGCATTGATACTGAACATCTATTCATTTGACTAACTAATCCATAGGTTTCATACTTGGGAAATGTCAATGCTATTTTATGAATGTCCGATGTGATTTCCATAGACAAATTCCATATTTTTAGATTCTTAAAGTTGTGGCGCATAGTATAATTTTTAATTGTTGGCTTATATTTATTTTCTTAATCTTGACTCTTGACTCTTGACTCTTGACTCAATTCATTTTTTCTACATCAACTCATAAATCCCCGCGCTTCCCTGCCCAGTTCCCACACACATCGACACGATTCCATATTTATTCCCTCTTCGTTTCATTTCGTCAAATAATTGAACGGATAGTTTTGCCCCGGTACAACCTAATGGATGACCTAGAGCAATTGCACCACCGTTGACGTTTACGATATCCGGATTCAGTCCTAATTCTCGAATTACTGCCAAAGATTGTGAGGCAAATGCTTCGTTGAGTTCAATCAAATCGATGTCTTTCAATTGTAATCCTGCTTGCTTCAATGCTTTAGGAATAGCTTGAACCGGACCAATTCCCATGATTCTTGGTTCAACACCGGCAGAAGCAAAATTGACCAAACGCGCAATAGGAGTGAGGTTAAGTTCTTTGACCATCTCTTCACTCATAATCAATACGAAAGCAGCGCCATCACTCATTTGAGATGAATTCCCAGCCGTAACACTTCCATCTGCTGCAAATACCGGTTTTAGATTATTAAGGGCGGAGATATTGGTATCGGCTCGTGGACCTTCGTCCTTACTGACCGTGTATGATTTGGTTTCTTTTTTGCCATTTTCGTTGATGAAGGTTTGCTCGATGGTAATGGGTACAATTTGCTTATCGAATTTGCCTTCTGTTTGCGCTTTTAGTGCTTTTTGATGAGAGTTAAATGCAAAAATATCTTGGTCTTCTCTCGAAATGTTGAACTGTTTAGCCACCGCTTCTGCCGTAAGTCCCATTCCCCAATAGTAATCTTCATGTCCTTCTTTCGCCACTTCATAATCAGGAGTAGGTTTGTAGCCACCCATGGGAATAAAACTCATGCTTTCGGCGCCACCGGCAATAATACAATCTGCCATTCCAGCTTGGATTTTAGCTGTCGCCATTCCGATGGTTTCCAATCCAGAGGCACAATATCGGTTGACGGTTACGCCAGGAACATCGGTTACTTTTAATCCCATTAATGAAATTAATCGCCCAACATTCAACCCTTGTTCCGCTTCAGGCATCGCATTGCCAACCATCACATCATCAATTCTTTTTTTGTCGAAATCAGGCAATTCATTCATCATAAATTGAATGGTCTCCGCTGCTAATTCATCAGGTCGTTTGAATCGAAAAACACCTTTTGGCGCTTTTCCTACGGCGGTTCTGTATGCTTTTACTATGTATGCTGTTTTCATTTTTTTATTTTTTGAGAATATAGACAGAGAGATAATAGATGATAGACATTTCTGCTCTGTCTATTATCTCTTCGTCTATTATCTATTATCTAATTTCTCAACGGTTTTCCTTTTGTTAACATAAATTGAATTCGCTCCAACGTTTTTCTTTCTGTGCAAAGGGATAAGAAGGCTTCACGTTCGATATCTAATAAATATTGTTCAGATACGAAAGAGGGCTCGGATAAATCACCGCCTGCCATGACGTAAGCTAGTTTATTGGCAATTTTCAAGTCGTGATCAGAGATGTATTTACCTGCCACCATTTGATTCGTGCCGACCAAGAACATTCCTAATGCTTGTTTTCCTAAGACTTTTACATCTGTTCTGCGAATAGGTTGCGTGTATCCGGCTTCAGCCATGAGTAGCGCGTGCTTTTTCGCTTCCGCAATTTGTCGGTCTTTGTTGACGACAACGATGTCTTTTCCGTGTTGTAAGATGCCTAAATCGAAAGCTTCATAGGCGGAAGTTGACACTTTTGCCATCGCTACGGTTAAGAAATATTCTTGTAGCACATTCAATTCGACATCATTTTTTCGAAACAAATCGGAAGCCCGAAGCGCCATTTCTTTAGAGCCGCCACCACCAGGAATCACACCGACTCCAAATTCAACCAATCCGATATACGATTCTGCAGCAGCGACTACTTTGTCAGCATGCATACTCATTTCGCAACCGCCACCCAAAGTCATTCCGTGTGGCGCTACAATGACCGGAATACTCGAATAACGCACGCGCATCATCGTATCTTGAAACATTTTGATGGCCATGTTCAATTCGTCGTATTCTTGCTCAACCGCCATCATAAAAATCATTCCAATGTTGGCTCCAACCGTAAAATTGGCAGCTTGATTTCCTATGACCAATCCTTGATAATCTTTTTCTGCTAGATCGATTGCTTTGTTAATTCCTTGCAAAACGTCTCCACCAATCGTGTTCATTTTTGATTGGAATTCAAGATTTAATATTCCGTCTCCGAGATCTTGAATGGTTGCGCCGCTGTTGCTCCACACTTTTTTGCTGTCACGGATATTATCCAATATGATAAAGGCATCTTGACCAGGTACTTTTACTTGCGATTTTGTTGTGACGGAATAGCAGTAAGTCGCACCTTCTTTGATTGTGTAAAAACTTGAATTTCCAGAAGCTAACATGTCAGTTACCCACGCTGCAGGTTCAAGATTTTCAGCCTTCATAATCTCAATTCCTTGGGTAACGCCAATGGCGTCCCAAATTTCGAAAGGTCCGTTTTCCCAGCCAAAACCAGCTTTCATGGCATCGTCAATTTTGTATAAGTCGTCTGCTATTTCTGGAATTCTATTCGATACATAAGCAAACATTCCCGCAAAACTTTTTCTGTAAAATTCTCCCGCTTTGTCTTTTCCTTTAACAAGTACTTTGAAGCGATCGATTGGTTTGTCGATGGTTTTCGTTAATTCTAGAGTGGCAAATGCTGCTTTTTTAGTAGGACGATATTCTAAAGTATTTAAGTCTAAAGACAGGATATCTTTATCGACTTTTTTATAAAAACCTTGGTTGGTTTTGCTTCCAAGCCAATTGTTGTCCATCATTTTTGTAATGAAATCGGGCATTTTGAAAAGTTCATGCGCTTCATCATTCGGACAGTTATCATAAATTCCGTTCGCTACATGAACCAATGTATCCAAACCTACTACATCGACTGTTCGGAACGTTGCAGATTTTGGACGGCCTATTACTGGGCCAGTAAGTTTGTCGACTTCCTCAATTGTTAATCCCATTTCTTTTACCAAATGAAAGAGACTTTGAATGCCAAAAATTCCGATTCGATTGCCAATGAATGCGGGTGTGTCTTTGGCAACGACGGAAGTTTTTCCTAAAAATTGTGAGCCATAATTGGTGAGGAAATCGAGTACTTCACTTGAAGTTTGAGGTCCAGGAATAATCTCAAATAACTTTAAGTAGCGCGCTGGATTGAAAAAGTGCGTTCCACAAAAGTGTTTTTGAAAATCCTCACTTCTTCCTTCACTCATATATTGAATCAGAATTCCAGAAGTATTGGAAGTGACTAATGTTCCGGGTTTTCTATATTTTTCAATTTGTTCAAAAACAGATTTTTTGATATCTAATCTTTCAACTACAACCTCAATGATCCAATCAGCATGAGTAATTTGTGCTAAATCATCCGTTGTGTTTCCTGTTTTGATTCGGCTTGAAAATTTTTGATGATAGATAGGTGAAGGTTTAGATTTTAAGGCGTTGGCTAGATGTTCGTTTACAATTCGATTGCGTACCATTTTATCCTCTAAAGTCAATCCTTTTTTAGTTTCGGTTTCGGTAAGTTCTCGTGGGATAATATCTAGGAGAAGCACTTCAACACCAATATTAGCAAAATGGCAGGCGATTCCAGAGCCCATGATTCCGGAACCAATTACTGCAACTTTTTTAATAGTTCTTTTCATTTGTTATTTGTCAATTTGCTGCGCTTGTTTATTGGCGCTTGGGTGATTAAATATGTTTTTTTCTTGAATTAGTTCGTTGATAGATTCTGCTACTTCCATAAAATGCTGTAATTTTTCTTGGGATATATTTTTGCGTATGGATTCATTAAATTTTAGAACTGTATTGCGTGATAATTCTCTTTTTTCTTTTCCAAATTCAGTTAAATAGATGAGCATTCCGCGACCGTCGTTAGGGTTTTTCTTTCGAATAATCAATCCGCGTTCTTCCATCGATTTTAAAGTTCGGGTTAAGCTAGTCGCTTCCATTCCCATTTTGGGAGCCAAGGCAGTAGATGGTGTTCCGTCTTCTCTGTCTAAACTTAAAAGTGCAAATCCAGTTGACATTGTTGCGTCATATTTAGTCGCTTCTTCGTTATACATTCTAGCGACCGCTTGCCAGGTTGCCCTGAGGACATAATCAATAGTTTTGTCTTTCATAAACTGTGAATTGAAATTCAAATGTAATAAAAAATACTATGCACGCATAATAAATATACGTTTTTTTTCTGTTAAGTTATTGGGCAAAAAAAAAACTCCTCGAATTGAGGAGTTTCTGATTTACTGGTATTAAATCTATTTCATTTTACTGCAAACAAGTGCGACAGCCGCACCCATAATGGTCCCGATAAAAGTTGATATTGCAATGTCAATCGCCATATTTTGATAATTAACTTCCATTCCAGAATACATAAAAAGATTCATGGACAAGCTACTAAATATTCCGATTGTTGCTCCTGCTTTCATTCCAGTTACAGGATTTGTAATATGGGCCCACTTATTAAAAATGTATGCGATAAATAAACCAAATGTCATGCAACCTAGAAAAATAAACACCAAATTTGTGTTTTCATTTTGAGGATATAGGTCCTTAAATAACATACCATAGCACACCCAACCTAAGAGAAAATCAACAATTCCTCCAACAATTCCTGAAATTAAAAAGTTTTTTACATTCATAATTTAAATAATTTATAGTTAGTACTATAAAAGTATTAAATATCAAGAACGTAATAATTTAACAGTTGTTTAATTATTAACTGTTTATAATTCAATTTGTTAATAAGATTATATTGAAGAAGTGTATATAAATTAGGACGTCCAGATCATCGCAAGATTAAGGTTTAACTATAAATTTTAGAATATAAGTTTTTGTATTTCTCCAAAACTACTTTCCGTTTCAATTTCATCGTTGGCGTCAAATGTCCACCATCAATTGACCAAATGTCGGGCGTTAGTTCAAACCGTTTAATTTTTTCCCAATTCCCAAATTTTTCGTTGAGCCGTTCGATTTCCTCTTGTACGCGGGCAATTACTTTTGGATTATTGGCGATGTCTTCATTGGTTTTTCCGACTTCAATTCCGTGAATTTTTGCCCATTCACGGATAAAATCAAAGCTAGGTTGAATAAACGCCGCCGGCATTTTTTCTCCGTCACCAATGACCATAATTTGCTCGATGAATCTAGATTGTTTCATCACATTTTCAATAATTTGGGGAGCAATATATTTCCCTCCTGACGTCTTAAACATTTCTTTCTTACGGTCGGTAATTTTTAGAAACCCGTCGGCATCTAATTCTCCGATATCTCCTGTCAAGAAGTAACCGTCTTTCAAAACTTCATTGGTAAGAACTTCATCTTTATAATATCCCATCATCACATTTGGACCTTTACAAAGTATTTCTCCGTCGGCCGCAATTTTAACTTCAACATTTTGGATAACTCGACCAACAGTCCCGATTCGAAATCCACCATCTTTTTGACAATTTACTGATATAACCGGTGAAGTTTCAGTCAATCCATAACCTTCCATAACAGGCATTTCTGCAGCAGCAAAAACTCTAGTAAGACGTGCTTGCAACGCTGCACTTCCAGAGACCATAACATTCAAATTACCGCCTAGTCCTTCTTTCCACTTGCTAAAAATAAGTTTCCGAGCAATTTTCAATTGGGTTTCGTACCAGATTCCGTTGGCACCGTATGGCTCGTATCTTAATCCCAAATCGATAGCCCAAAAGAAGAGTTTCTTTTTGATTCCAGTTAACTCTGATCCTTTTGCATAGATCTTATCATAGACTTTTTCTAGCAGTCTCGGTACTACGGAGAAGACCGTAGGTTTCACTTCTTTTATATTTTCAGATAGTTTTTCGATGGATTCGGCAAAGTAAATGGAAACCGAATAATATTGGTAGATATACAAAATTACCCTTTCAAAAATATGGCAAATTGGAAGAAAGCTTAAAGCAACGCTCGTTCCTTCATCAAAGGGAATTCTTGATGAACTGTCAAGTACGTTCGAAACGATATTATGGTGGGAAAGCATTACGCCCTTTGGTCTGCCTGTTGTTCCAGAAGTGTAAATGATGGTGGCTAAATCTTCCGGTTTGACGTGATTTTTTCGGTCTTCTACGACATCTTGATTGGAGAAATCTTCGCCAAATTGTAATAATTCTTTCCAATTTTTACATCCTTCAATTTCGTTGAAAGAATAGACTTCAATGAGATGATTCAAGTTTTTCTTAATCAAATTTACTTTTCGCAGTACTTCATCATCAGAAACAAAACAATACTTAGCTTCGCAATGATTTAAGATATATTCGTAATCTTCTTCAGAAATAGTTGGGTAAATAGGCACATTTTGGGCTCCAACCTGAAGCACACCAATATCCATAATATTCCATTCTGTCCTATTACTGGAGGAAATGACCGCTATTTTATCGTTTTTTTGAATACCCAAACGCAGCAAAGCTCTTGAAATCTTATTGGATTGATCTACATATTCTTGTGTAGAGGTTTTTATCCATTTTCCATCATACTTCGTCACCAAAGCTGCTGGCACATTATTTTTTTCTAATTGGTAATATGGAAAATCAAAAAGACGTGTAATTGGAGTCATTTTTATTCATTTTGGAAATGCAAAATAGTCAATTTATTTAATATTTTGGGTTATTTTCTTTTGCTTGAAAAAAGGGATGCGCTGAGACCATTAATTTTATCTTAATTTATCATGATAAAAGTTTTCTTCCATTTAATTTGATAATTTTGCGCCATATAAATAATCAATGATTAAGCACTTCAGACTAAATGAGTACAAGGTATTGGCATACAGAATCCTGTTAGCTTATCTTTTGTACTTTATTGCTCGTATTCTTTTTTACCTTTTCAACGCGAAATTATTGAAAGTCGATTCTGTCAAAGATTTTTTAGAGCTATCTTATTATGGTTTAGCTTTCGACACAACAGCCATTCTATATGTAAACTTGCTTTTTATCGTTTTTTCAATTTTACCGTTGAAGAGAAATACAAATCCCGGTTACCAACGATTCATTTGGATTCTTTATTTTTCTACTAATCTCATTGCATATGCGACGAATTTTGTAGATCTTATTTATTACAAATTTACTTATTCACGGACAACCACCGCTGTTTTAAATGTCATTGAACATGAAGTTAATCTAAGCAAACTTTTTCTCAGCTTTATGGTTGATTTTTGGTATGTTTTTGTTCTCTTTTTTCTTTGCGCTTGGCTTTGGATGTATTTATACAAGAAAGTTGAAATTGAACAAGTAAAACCAACAAAAAATCTACAATATTTTGGGTTTTCAACGGCAGGTTTTTTGATCATTTCGACACTCATTATTGGTGGTATTCGCGGTGGTGATTTTAAGAAATCTACGCGACCAATCAATTTATTAGATGCCAATCGACATGTAAAAAATATTGCGCATGCAGATGTTGTTTTGAATACTCCTTTTGCCATTATTCGTACACTGAAAAGTAATAGTTTCGTAAAAACAAATTACGATGGCGTCACTCCTCAATTGATTTTAGAGAAAATTCAACCAATCAAATTTTATAGAAACAATCCACCGACGAAACCTAATGTCGTTTTGTTTATTTTAGAAAGTAATGGACGAGAATATTATGGGTCGTTCAACAAGAAATTAAATATAAAAGATTTTAAGACACACACGCCATTTTTAGATTCTCTCGCCCAACATGCTATGATTTATACCAATGCATATTCAAATGGACGCCAATCTATTCATGGGATGTCTTCGGTTTTAGCAGGAATACCGTCTTTTAAAGATGCTTTTACTTCTTCACCATTTCCAAAGCAAAAAATTGAGTCACTGGTGTCGACATTAGAAAGTGAAGGATACAGCACTTCCTTTTTTCATGGCGCTGCTAACGGCTCGATGGGGTTCTTAGGGTTTGCAAACATTTTAGGAATCGATAAATATTACGGAAGAACGGAATACGATGATGAGTCAGAGTTTGATGGTTTTTGGGGCATTTGGGATGAACCTTTTTTGCAGTATATGAAAAAGACTTTGGATCAAGAAAAAGCTCCTTTTTTCTCTACGATATTTACGGTTTCTTCTCATGAACCCTTTAACATTCCAAAAAAATATAAAAAGATGTTTCCTGAAGGCGATATTCCTATCCATAAATGTGTAGAATATACCGATTTTTCATTAAAACGATTTTTTGAAGAAGCAAAGAAAACACCATGGTTTGACAACACTATTTTTGTTTTTGTTGCCGACCATGCCAACGCCATTTTTTATAAGGAATACACAGAAGGAACGGAACATTTTGCGATTCCAATTATGTTTTACAAACCCAACAGTCAATATGTTGGCGTGGATGATGATTTTGCACAACAAATCGATATTTATCCAACAATTCTCGATATGATTGGTTACCAAAAGCCATTTCGAAGTTGGGGTAGAAGTCTAATAGATAAGAAATCATCTACGCCGTTTGTAATGAATTCAACCGGTAGTTTGTATCAATTCTCCAGAGGGAACTATGTTTGTATTTTCGATGGAAGCAAATCGATAGGTTTTTACAGCAAAAATGATAAAGCACTGAGGCACAATTTAATTTCCAACAGAAATGCGGAAATGAATGATATAGAATTGAATTGCAAGGCCTTTATACAAGATTATATGGAGCGCGTAGTGGATCAAAAATTAACAACGAAATAAAATGAAGAAAAGCACAAAGAGAATTGGTTTAGTAGTATTGTTCGTTGTTATTGTATTTGTTGGAAAGTATGTTTACGACATGAACATCAATCACAATTTTGAGACAATTACAGAGGGAAAGGTTTATAAATCTGGGGTAATTCCACCTGATGAAATTGAAAGTTACGTGAAGAAACACCATATCAAATCTATTGTAGATCTCCGCTTTCCCGGAACTGCAGACTTGGTTAACAATCCAGAAATACCACAAGAATTAACTGCTGAAAAAGAAGCTATTGCAAAGATTAAAGGAGTGAACTACTTCAATAATGGTTCTGATCAAGTGCCAAAGCCTGAGAATTTAGAAACGTACTTTAAGATTATGGACAATCCGTCTAATTATCCTGTCTTGATTCATTGTTATCATGGCGTTGGTCGCGCTGAAATGTACGCTGCATTATATCGCATTGAATATGAAAATTGGACCAATGAACAAGCGCGACAAGGTGTGAGAACGATTGTAAAATTTAGTTCATTCGATGATGGAACTCCAAAAGGAGAATATCTAAAAGCGTATAAAAGCAGAAAGCAATTGGAGACAGAAAAGTAATTAGTTCTTATAAAACTTTTGCGTTTCGATGATGCTATTCGAATGCATTTCAATAAAATACATTCCGGTGTTTAACTCACTGATATTTATTTTTTGAATGCCATCATTTGATATTGTTGAAAACAGCTGCTGTCCCATCAAATTGTATATTCTAATGCTATAATCACTTAGATTAGTATTGATATTTAGAATTGAATTGGTTGGATTGGGATAAATCCTAAATTGCTGAATTGTTGAACTAACAGTAGAAAGTGTTGTACTTAGCGGAATATTTAACTTCAAGTCGTCAAAATAGAAACCGTCGAAATTATTTGCTCCATCAGAATTAAGGATAAAGCGAATCCTAACACTTTGACCTAAGTAATCCTCCAAATTGATTTGCTCTTGAATCCATGAATCTTGAATACCATCGTAAAGTGGACCTTCAGGTTGACCATTATTGACATTCCCAGCATTTGTGTATTTTCCACATTGTGATTCCCAATTATTGCCAGAAGCCAGTCTTATTTGAAATCGCACGAAATCAAAGTCGTTTTCGATTGCCCATTTAGCAGAGAAAGTAAGATTCACTCCAGGCGTATTTGGTATGGTTAGCGCTTCAGTTAATAGTATTACTTTTTGCTGTGAATCAGCATAATTAGTATTGGGAGAATCAGTGATTGAAGTAGATGGAGAAACAAAATCTTCTGTAGTTGTTAACCAACCATTGCCATTAAAACCAACCGTACTTGAACATTCATTGCTATAAATGGCTTGCATTCCACCAAACTTTTTGCTCACTAATTGCGTCTGCAAAAATGTTCCATTGTCCACTACAATCTCGTAAACAATGTCGTCTCCTGTTGTCGTGCCACTAGCTAATTCTAATTCGATAGAGGAAGTAACCGGTTCAAATAAGTTGAGATTACTAGCGACAAAAGGAACACCAACATTGACGATATTTGACGATATTGGATTTATAGAAACGGTGTAATTATTATTGGTAGATAAGCCAATTTTTGTCAATTCAAAACCAGCGGAAACAATAGATGTACTTCCAAGATAGTTGGGTGAAGTATCTTTCAATTCCGTGTAATCCCCAACAAATTTAGCAGCGGTCAAATTGGTAAACATCATCTCTTTACAAAGTGGAAGAATATCAGTTTCAGGTGGCCAAAATGAATCCCCAATTTCTGGAGTAAAGGCATAAATTTTATCATGATTCATCGTTTGGCCATACATAAAATCATCGGAATTTCCCGATGCAGCGTAGAGCAAAGAAGAAATGATATTAGAATATTTATTTTTAGAAACCATGATTTCACCGAGCTTCGCAAATAATTCTTCCTCTAGGCTCGGTGAATTCAAATCATATCCAAAGGGATGCAACAATAAATTGCTAAACGTATGTGCATTCAATGCCACCTTAAAATTGTGGGTGTCTACAAAATATTGAATGGCTAAGTTTTCAGGCTCAGAAAATGCCGCTGTTCCCGGATAAGTTTCTCCTGTAGGATCGAAAGACACGCCATTGGTGTTCCAAGTACTTTGAATTGCATTACTTTCTATCCAATAATCGTAATTTCGATTGTTGTCAACGCCGAATAGCTCGTCTGCAAAAGGTCTTCTGTTTTTTCGCCACATGCCGCCACCATCGGGAAAACTAACATTATTAAAAACATAACCATCTGGATTTACAACAGGAATAAAATACAATTCAGTATTGTCTACAATTCGTTGTATTTCTTCATTGCTATCATAATTTTCCAATAAATACCACATATAAAAAATGGTTTGCGACAGCGAAATGGGTTCTCTCGCATGATGCACGGAAGTATATAAAACTTGCGGTTTTGTTGAAGGAACATTCGGATTACTGGTGATTTTTACGGATTGCAAAAAACGACCTTCTTGTGTAGTAAATGTCCCGACGTTTTCTCGTGCAGTAATCAAATTTGGAAAGGCGGAATGCATTGCGTCCAATTGAAATAGCATCTCTTCGTAGGTTAAGTAACCGCCCATCGAACCTAAAGTAAAATTAAAAGGAACAACATAATCTTCCTGAATTTCGTTGCAAGAGACATTTTGCGGAGCGGCAATTCGTTTCGCTTTTCCTTTATTTTGTTCGATGTAGAATTTTTGAATATCTTCTATTTCAATGTCAACATGCAGTCCTAAGTTTTTTGCTTTTTGAATTTCGGAATCAGAAAAATCGGAGGTCAATGAATAGCCCATTTTATGAATCCCATGGTCCATCGGAACGCCTAGTTTTTCTAATTTTTTGAAATTTTCAACTGAGTTGTAAATGATTTTTGCACGATGGTATTTCTCAACTTTGGGTTGCGCAAATAGGGAAGTGGAAACAATACAAAGGAATACAACTAGTTTGGAAATCTTCATGAGTGTGAAATTAGATTTCAAAGATATTCTTTATTTTCAATTCACTTCAATGATTAACATTTGTTTCAAGGGTTTGAATCTTCGTGTGTTATAAATCAATGTAGAATTGTCCTTTTCCGTCGGTCAAGCTAAGTACTACAATAGAGAGAAATCCCATCAATATGGCGAAAACCGACAAGTAGAATACTACCATTCGCCATATAAATCCGCCAAATGAATACAGTCCTTTCGTCGCATTATAATAAGTCCAAAATGCAAAAAGCGGTATCATAAAAAACGAAGTGACTTCAAAAATGGACAAAAAGGAAGGAAGATCGAATTTGTTAATGAAATCGAAGAAATTAAACAAGATACCTACCAATAACATTCCAAGTAAAGAAAAACCGCTTAAGATAAATTGCTCAGCAATATTGAGTTTCAGTCTACGAAAAATCCAATACGAATTGAAACCAAGAATCGGAATGATGCCCAAAAGAATGGCTTTGATGTGTTGTTTGAAAAAGTTACTGACTTCGACAGTATCGTTTTTTGGATTTACTTCTGTATGCAAAATAGCATCATACCAATGACTCAATAAAAGATGCAAACCGATGACTAATAAACAGAGATAAAACACATTAAAATAGCGAATACGTTTCCCTTTGATATAATCTAGCGCTGCTTGTCCTGGCCTAAGAATAGATTCCTTTAATGTAAAAAATATGCCTTTGTCGATATGCCAAACTCCGTGCAGTAGGTCATGAAACAAAAAATGCTTGACAGTAATGCGATGTGTGTCCGACTTTTGGCCACAGTTCGGACAAAAGTTCTTTTTAACTTCTGTATCGCAATTTAAGCATGTCATTCCAGTCATCTTTTAGTCTGCTAGTTTTTGGTGTCAGTTTCCTTATAACTTTTAACGCGTTCTCCTTGAATATACATTTTCAACGTATTAAAATGGATGGTAAAGGGAACAAGATTCCAATCGAGATTCATGTCCTCTTCAAAAGTAGTCAGGAATTGATACCAGAACGAATAAGCTGCCGTGTTAAACCCTTTTTTGAATAGCGTTTCTCCAGTTTTCTCGCATTCAATACCCCAATTGATAGGTCGTTTTGGTTGACCGTGAAGTTGATAAAAACCGGTTCCGTTTTCATTCAATTCGACAATAGGTTCTCCTTCCTCAAATAAATAAGTTCCCGCTACTGGATAATTGATATTGGTTCTGATGTAATGAACTCCCGATTTCGTTTCTATTTCATTGACTGTATTTTGCCCGAAGCTTTTCATCATGAAGAGCATCATTGCCAGTACGAATATGCTTTTTGATTTCATTGTTGTTGTCATTTATATGGCGTTCTCATTAACATTTTCGATCCATTGTCGTGCATTCACAAAAGCTTCTAACCAAGGCGAAACTTCATCGTTTCGATCTTTTGGGTAGTGCGCCCAGTTCCATGAAAAAGTGGAGCGTTCAATATGTGGCATCATCACCAAATGTCTTCCCGTTTTATCGCATAATATCGCGGTATTATAGTCAGAACCGTTTGGATTGGCTGGGTAATTTTCATACCCATATTTAGCTACAATGTGATATTGATTTTCTTCATACGGCAAATCAAATTTTCCTTCACCATGAGAAACCCAAACGCCTAAAGTGCTTCCAGCTAATGAAGATAACATGACGGAATGGTTTTCTTGCAATGTAACAGAGGTGAAAATACTTTCGTGTTTGTGGCTGTCGTTGTGTTTCATTTTTCCGTGAATTTCATGTTCAGGATAAATGACTTCAAGTTCCATAAATAACTGGCAACCGTTGCATATTCCTACCGACAAAGTATCTTCTCGCTTGAAGAAGTTCTCTAAAACGCGTTTCGCTTTTTCGTTGTATAAAAACGCGCCAGCCCAACCTTTGGCAGAGCCCAATACATCTGAATTCGAAAATCCTCCAACGGCACCTATAAACTGAATGTCTTTTAAATCTTCTCGCCCTGAAATCAAATCGGTCATGTGCACATCTTTCACATCAAACCCAGCAAGATACATAGCATTAGCCATTTCACGTTCGGAATTACTTCCCTTTTCACGAATAATCGCGGCTTTTGGTCGTTGTTTTGTATCATCAATAATTGGTTTTTTGCCAGTAAAATTTGTGGAAAATTGGTATTGTAATGGTTGATTTTTATAATGGTCAAAACGCTCTTTTGCCTTGTTGTTTCTACTTTGATGCTGATCGAGTAGGAAAGAGGTTTCGAACCAAATGTCCCGGTAGGTTGAGAGTTGTAGGTTGTAAGTTGTAAGTTGATGGTTGCTGCTTGATAATTGTAAATAATCTCCATCGATGACATCTCCAATTTTGAAAAATTCAATCTGGTTTGAATCTAAAGTTCTTTCCAATTTAACGTCATCTTTCGCTTGAATCACGATTCCAATATTTTCAGCAAAAAGGATTTTGATTAAGTCTTTTTCTTCAAAAGCATCAAAATTAATTGTGGCACCCAAATTAATATCGGCAAAACACATTTCCAAAAGTGTGGTAATAAATCCACCGCTGCCAATGTCATGCCCCGCAACGATTTGATTGTCTAGAATTAGATTTTGAATGGTATTGAAGGAGCGTTTGAAAAATTCGGAATCCTTGATTGTAGGTGCTTCATGTCCAATTTTATTTAAAATCTGAGCGAATGAACTTCCTCCTAATTTGAAATCATCTTGCGATAAATTGACATAATAAATCGAACCACCATTTCTTTGCAAAACAGGTTCTACCACTTTCGTAATATCGGTACAATTCCCACCAGCAGAAATAATCACAGTTCCAGGTGCAATCACTTCTTCCTTTGGGTATTTTTGTTTCATCGAAAGCGAATCTTTCCCCGTTGGAATATTGATTCCCAGTTCAATGGCAAAGTCCGAACAGCCTTTTACCGCAGCATACAATCGTGCATCTTCTCCTTCGTTTTTACACGCCCACATCCAATTGGCAGATAAAGAAATTCCTTTTATTCCATCTTTAATTGGCGCCCAAATGATATTAGATAAGGCTTCTCCAATGGCATTTCTGCTTCCAGCAACAGGATCAATTAAAGCAGAGATTGGCGCGTGTCCGATGGAAGTGGCAACGCCTTCCTTTCCTTGAAAATCTAACGCCATTACGCCGACATTATTCAATGGTAGTTGCAATGGACCGACGCATTGTTGTTTGGCTACTTTACCGCCGACACAACGATCGACTTTGTTGGTCAACCAATCTTTACAAGCCACGGCCTCAAGCTGTAAAACTTGATGAAGGTATTCTTTTATTTTTTCTGGTGAATACACTAAAGTTTCGAATTTTCTATCAATAGTGACATCATTCATAATCACTTTCGGTGAACTTCCGAACATATCTTCTATAGCAAAATCCATGGGTTTAGCGCCAGTGCTTTTCGATTCAAAAGTAAAGCGATGATTGTCGGCAATGGCACCAACTTGATACATGGGCGAACGCTCGCGGTCTGCAATTTTTTGAAGTAAATCGATATCTTTTTGACCAATCACCAAGCCCATGCGCTCTTGCGATTCGTTGCCAATAATTTCTTTTGCAGATAATGTTGGATCACCAATAGGTAGTTTATCGAGGTCGATTAATCCGCCAGTTTCTTCCACCAATTCAGAAAGACAATTGAGATGACCGCCAGCACCATGATCGTGAATCGAAACAATCGGATTTACATCACTTTCAACCAAACCGCGAATGGCATTGGCTGCCCGTTTTTGCATTTCTGGATTCGATCGTTGGATGGCGTTTAATTCAATGCCAGAACTAAATTCCCCCGTGTCGGCTGAGGAAACCGCTGCGCCACCCATTCCAATTCTATAATTTTCGCCACCTAAAATCACGACTTTGTCTCCAACTTTTGGTTTGTGTTTGAGCGATTGCTCTAATTTTCCATAGCCAATTCCACCTGCTTGCATGATGACTTTATCGTAGCCTAAGGTTCTATTGTTTTCTTTATTTTCGAAAGTCAATAATGAACCTGTGATCAGCGGCTGGCCAAATTTATTTCCAAAATCAGAGGCGCCATTCGAAGCTTTTATCAAAATATCTAGCGGCGTTTGATACAACCATTTTCGTTCTGGTAAGTTTTCATCCCAAGTTCTATTTTTTTGTAAACGAGAGTAGGAAGTCATGTAGACTGCTGTTCCAGCTAATGGCAATGAACCTTGTCCACCTGCCAAGCGATCTCGAATTTCTCCTCCTGAACCTGTTGCTGCTCCATTGAAGGGCTCGACGGTTGTTGGGAAATTATGGGTTTCTGCTTTTAGTGAAATTACAGAATCGAATTCTTTGATGGTATAAAAATCGGGTTTGTCTGGAGATTGTGGTGCAAATTGTTGCACTCTTGGACCTTTAACAAAAGCGACATTGTCTTTATACGCGGAAACAATATCGTTCGGATTTTCTGCAGCTGTTTTCTTGATTAACTTAAATAGAGACGACTCTTGTTCTTGTCCATCAATAACAAAAGTGCCATTAAAAATCTTGTGTCGACAGTGTTCCGAATTGACTTGTGAAAAACCAAAAACTTCGGAGTCAGTGAGTTTTCTACCAATTTTAATGGCTAGTTTGTTGAGGTAATCGACTTCTTCTGCGCTCAAAGACAATCCTTCTTTTTGATTGTATTCGGCGATATTATCAATTTCTAATATCGATTCGGGTTGAATATGTATGGTAAAAATATCTTGATTTAATTCTGAGTATTTTTGTGAAAGCATCGGATCGAAGTCCGAAAATTCAGCGCTCGATTTTTGAAATTCTTCAATCCGAATGATTCCAGAAATTCCCATATTTTGGGTGATTTCAACGGCATTAGTGCTCCAAGGCGTAATCATGGTGGCACGTGGACCAACAAAAAAATCCGCGAGTACGGATTTAGGTTTGTTAGTTTGAGCATCTGAAACGAGTTCAGATTGAAAAAGCCAGTTTAATTTAGAAATGGTTTCTGCCGAAAGTTCGCTTTGCGTTTGCACGGCAAAAACAGTTTTACTTTCGTTTCCGAAGAAATGAATCATTGTGGTTTAGTTGTAGTTGTTGTGGCAAATTTAGGTTAAAAAACCACAATTTACAATCAACAGTTATTACGACTTTTGAACATTTATTCTGGAAAAGCTGTGCTTTGATATGCCCCCATATCCGGAGGATTGGAGGTTCTCGGCAGTCCTAAAATGTCTAATGGAACCAGATAGAATGCATCACCTTTTGTAAATGCTGCTGAAGTATCATCAATATTCAGTTTGTTTAAATTCGCATTGAAGAATTTAGGTTCTTGATTTTTGATATTTCCATTTTGTTGATTTCTAATTGAAACATATTCTTCTCTCCCTGCTAAAGCTGTTCCGCCATCTCGGAATTTTACTAAGCAATGATCAAATAAAAAATTAAAATCTGGTAGTGTTGTCGATGGTAGGACTGGGGTTTTTAATTTATCCAAAAACAATTCCACATTATTCGTTCCGTATATAATACAATTGTAGAAATTGGCTTTGGTTAAGTTATTTGCATCGATATCGCCATTTGCATATTCTTCATAATTACTCATCAATACCGCAACTTGATTAGAACTCACCCAATTGTTATTGAAAGTACAATGTTTGAATTCGTAACTACCACCAATAGTGCACGCTAATGCGGCTTGCCCTGCTAGATTAATAACCAGATTTTCACATTCAGTCATACTTGCTTTTCGCGCCAAAACCCCATAATTAGCTGAATTGTAGATTTGGGAATTTTGCAACTTCAAAACACAATTTTCAACCAATAATCCCACAGTAGCATTTTTCAAAGTCAAATGGTTGATGCTATTGTTGATACTGCCTTCACGCAACCAAATCGTTCCCCATTGTCCTGGAACATCTTCGTACAAAGGTTCGAGTCGATCGCCTTCAAAAGTGACTTCGTTTTGTTGCGGATTATTTGAATCTGTAGAAACAGCACCATTAACATTAATTGTTGCTCCCGGTTGAACCACAATTCCAGATTCTGCGTGAAAATAGACTTTCGCTCCCGGATTAATAGTTAGTGTTTTTCCGGTTGGAACGCCTGCATAGCCATAAACCACGTAGGGTTTAGTATTATTAAAAATGTATTCATTGCCATTGACAGGATCATTTTCATCCAATTCAAAACCGTTGATACGGACTTCATCTCCGTTTTGATCCGTTCCCAAAAGCAAGTTTTCCTTAATGCCATTCACATCTCTTTTTGGAAATAAGAAATAAGCGTCGCGAATCAAAGTTACTAAATTGACTTTCTGTGGGCCGTTCGAAGAATCAAAAACGATATCATCCGTGTAGAGAAAATCGGTTGGATTGGCATCTGCAATATTTGCCGTAGTTTCAATAAAAACATACATACTATCTTTGGCGAGCAATTCAACATTGTTGAAAATTCGTCCATCACCAACACCGTTGTTATCTTCGTCTTCACCGGTCATGCCGTCAATCATCATACGATATTTGGAATCTGATTTTCCAAATCGAATTATTGGAATCTTAATGTCGTCATTGCTGCGATTATATACTTTTAAGGTGTAAGTACTTGACCCTATATTGCTGAAAACAGTATCCAAATAGACGGTGTCTTTAGAAAAGACGAGGTTTCCTGAACTTGGAACGGTTTCAAAATCCTTACGGCAAGAACTTAGAGAAATCATAAAACCGATAAGAAGAAGACAGATAATATTTCGCATTGCAATTGATTTTTGGTAAAAATAGTAAAAAATGTATAGGTGTTTCAATGGTGCCGTTTTTAAAACGGTGAAAATTCAATTTTATTTTCGCATTGCTGAATCTTCATAATTATCATGCTTTCAAACCTATTAAATCTTAATTTTGCACAAAAACGATATGACCTTTGATAAAGAAAAAATGCTTGAACTTTGTAACACGATTTCGAAGAACACTTTAATGGAGACTTTAGAAATCAAGTACATCGACGCTGGAGAAGATTTTTTGGTGGCTCAAATGCCAGTCAATCCGAGAATTCATCAACCCATGGGTTTATTGCACGGCGGCGCTAGCGTAGCTTTGGCAGAAAGCGTAGGAAGTGCTGCATCGATGTTGCTCGTCAATAATGAACTTAGTGAAATCCGTGGAATTGAAATCGCCGCGAACCATCTAAGAGCAAAAAGAACAGGAATGGTAACTGGAACCGCAAGAATCGTACATCAAGGGAAAAGCATTCACTTGTGGGAAATTAAGATTACAGACGAAAACGGGAAATTGATCTCAATTTGCAAATTGACCAATATGGTTTTACCAAAAAGGAAACTGTAATGCTGAGTAGTTTTCAACAATGTGAGGATCATTACGCTAGTAAATTGCCTTTTGTGCTTTATAGAAAGCCAAATGCGAAGCAGGTAATTGCCTTGCTGCAAAGCGATGAAACACTTTACAAGGTGCGTAATTATAAAGAAAAAGGTTTTGTTATTGCTCCATTTATCGGAGAAGATCGCGTCATTTTTCCAGTAGATAAATGCGAAGTGATCATGACGCCTTTTAAACCTGTTGATGTAGATTCGAATTACACCAGTGAAATCGACACTGAAAATCCAATGGCAAAGAAGAAGCATATTAGTCTTGTCGAAAAAGCCATTGAGAGCATAAAGAATGGACAATTTAGTAAGGTAGTCCTTTCCAGAAAAGAAACTGTTGTCCTTTCTAACTTTGACTTATTTGCTACTTTTCAAAAGTTAGCAAGTTCTTATCCCAGTGCTTTCGCTTATTGTTTTTATCATCCCAAAGTGGGGTTATGGTTGGGCGCTTTTTCAGAGCAATTGGTCTTTGTAAAAGCGAAAAATTTTCGGACGATGGCTGTCGCAGGTACGCAATTATACGATGATACTGCAACGATTTTTTGGGAAGATAAAGAAGTAAATGAACAACAGTTGGTTACCGATTTTTTAGTTTCAAATTTAAATGACATTTCCACTGAAATAAGTGTTTCAAATCCTTATACGCTGCGCGCTGGGAATTTAATACATTTAAAGACTGATATAGAAGGTAAGTTTACGGAGGAAGTACAATTGAAGGACTTGCTTTCAATTTTACATCCCACGCCGGCGGTTTGCGGATTCCCGAAAGTTGCTGCAAAGGATTTTATTGTTAAAAATGAAGGATATGATCGTAGTTTTTATTCAGGTTTTTTGGGTGAACTTAATTTTGATTTTGAAACCAAAGAAAATTCCACTGATTTATACGTTAATTTGCGATGCATGCAAGTAGAAGAGCATCGTGTTCACATTTATGTCGGAGGTGGAATCACAATCGATAGTAATGCAGAAAGTGAATGGTTAGAGACCGTAAATAAATCACAAACGATAAAGAAGATTTTATATTAAACAATTATCAATTATGAAACTAGATATATTAGCTTTTGGTGCACATCCAGACGACGTTGAATTAGGTTGTGGCGGGACAATAGCGAAAGAAGTTGCTTTAGGAAAAAACGTAGGTATTGTAGATTTGACTAGAGGTGAATTAGGAACTCGTGGCACCGCGGCAACCAGAGATATGGAGTCTGCGAAAGCGGCTGAAATTCTGGGTGTCAAAGTAAGAGAGAACTTAAATATGAGGGATGGTTTTTTTGTCAACGATGAAGAACATCAATTGGCAGTGATTCGAATGATACGTAAATATCAACCAGAAATCGTCTTATGCAACGCCGTTGATGATAGACATATCGATCATGGAAAAGGAAGTAAATTAGTATCTGACGCTTGTTTTTTATCTGGTTTGGTAAAGATTGAAACGGATTATGATGGACAGAAACAAGACGCTTGGCGGCCAAAATCAGTTTATCATTATATGCAATGGAAGAACTTGCAACCAGATTTTGTAGTCGATATTTCTGGTTTTAATGAAAAGAGAATAGAAGCTATTTTAGCATACAGCTCCCAGTTTTATGACCCGAATAGTACAGAGCCAGAAACGCCAATCGCAACGAAAAATTTCTTAGAAAGTTTGAATTATCGTCCACAAGATTTCGGCAGACTAATTGGAAAAGACTATGCGGAAGGATTCAACGCTGAAAGGTATTTGGGCGTCAATAGCTTAGGAGATTTGATTTAATTTTTTAAATTATTTCTTTGTATAATAAAACTTTTGCAATACATTTGCACTCGTTAAAAATGGTGGTTGTAGCTCAGCTGGTTAGAGTATTGGTTTGTGGTGCCGAGGGTCGCCGGTTCGAACCCGGTCAGCCACCCAAAAGCAAAAGCTTCGAGGAAACTCGAAGCTTTTTTTGTTTTATCGTATATTATTTGCCATCTTTATCTACCACCAATCGTTTCTCTCTATTGGCAATTTCCCATGCGATGGCAAAAGCGTATTTTGTTCGTTTTGTTAAGGCGTCGAATTCAATTTTATCTACGTCGTCACCAGGCTTGTGGTAATCATCGTGTACTCCAGTAAAAAGAAAAACAGAAGGAATTCCGTTTTTTGCAAAATTGTAGTGATCCGACCGGTAGTAGAAACGATTTGGATCAGCACGATCATTGTATTTATAATCTAATGCAAGATTTCCATATTTTTTATTTGTTTCTTCACACACGTTGAACAAATCAGTCGATAGATAATCTGAACCAATCAGATAAATATAATCACTGCTATTAGGATGAAATTCGTCATGTCGACCAATCATGTCTATATTGACGTCGGCAACCGTATTAGCTAATGGGAAAAGCGGGTTTTCAGAATAAAACCGCGAACCATGCAAACCATGTTCTTCGCCAGTGACATGTAGAATAAGGATCGATCGTTTCGGACCATGTCCTTCGTTTTTAGCTTTTTGAAACGCTTTGGCAATTTCGAGTAAGGCAACAGTTCCGGAGCCATCGTCGTCTGCACCGTTATAAACTTCGCCATTTTTGACTCCGACATGATCGTAATGTGCCGACACAACTACAATTTCATTTGGCTTTTCTGACCCTTCGATGTAGGTCCAAATATTTTCAGAATCCGGAAGGTTTTCTTTGTATTTGGCATTCAGAAAGGCAGCTGGAATCTGTTGGTAAAAACTGGTCGCCCCTTTTGGAAATGTAAGCCCATTTGCCTGGTGTTGTTCTATGAGATATCGTCCCGCCTTCTTTTGTCCTTCAGAACCCGTTTCTCGGCCTTCCATTTCATCAGATGCAATGATAGTAAGATGTTTTTTTAGATTTTCGGATGTAATGGTGTTAATGTACTCAGAGGGTGGCTTTGTGGTACTTGATGTCTTTGTGGTACTTAATGTTTTTGAGGCATTTTCTTTTTTTGTAGCGCAACTTAAAGCGATTATAAAAAAGGCAATAGGTAAGAGAATTTTTTTCATATTTTAACGAATATTAATAAAAGTATATAGTGCAAATAAGGTTATGATGATGATAATGAAGATCATATTAATCATAAATAATACAATGCTTTTCATAAAGGACATCCATCTAGTTTCGCCGTAAAATCGATGATGTGCAGGGAAAAAGTAGTAAAACATCCAGAGAGAAGCAACAAAGTCAATAATCTCTTTTAAAGTGTCGGCTATCGGTGAACTGCCAAACAATGACAAGAATTTACTAAATAAGAAAACAACTAAAACTACCAGTAGCAAAAAAGAGAAGTAATGCAAAGTGAAGATACCGTGATCAAAGTAGTACCAGCGTTTTTTACCATGAAATAGCCACAAGAAAAAGGCAAAAAGTGGCATGTAAATGAACAATGTTTTAGAGAAGTTGTGTACAAAAGATTCTTTAAATTTTTCAACTAGTTCCTCAGTAGTATTATTCTTTTTGACTTCAAGGGCTTTCTTGACAAACCAGTAGGCAACTGCATCTAATTTATCTTCCGTTGGACCGAATTTTTGTAAAGAGTCGAGTTCTTTTTGAGATTTAAATCCGAAATCAAATGCATCATCAAAATTTTTAATTTTCTTGTGTTTTTCTGCGGAAATACTCGCTTGAATAGAATCTTCAACTTGCTTTTGTAATTTTTTAGATTCAAGGAACTCATCCATACTGACATGTTCTGTCTTGGTAATTTTTACATTAGAGCCAGCCTTCGTCGTTGTCGTTGTTTTTTTAACATTGATTAAATTATAATTCGTTTTCGGAAGTGACGTCATTAAGAAAAAGGTAATGAAGCTAATAAAAATGTACAGTCTTACCGGCGCCAAATAAGACAAACGTTTTCCTGAAAGGTATTCTTTAGTTAAAGCAGCAGGCTTGAAAAGTAAGTTTTTTATCGTTCTCCAAAAAGCATTTTCGTAGTGGGTTAAATCTTCAAAAAAATGTATGAATAATTGATGAAATGACTTGCGACTATCTATATTTTCTTGGCCGCAATTGGGACAGAATCGTTCTTGAACGACGTGGCGGCAGTTTAGACAGGTCTTATCGTTGCGAATAGAATTGTGACTCATACAGGATAAATTAATTAATCTAAAGTAATTAAAATTAGTTAGAGTACTTCTTTCAAGAAAAGCAAAAAGTGTTGCCAAGATCTTTCCGCGGCTTTTTTGTTGTACGCAGCACCTTTAGAATTGTCATTACCAGCTTCGGGATCAGTAAAAGCATGTACAGAATTTGCGTAGTAAATCATTTGGTAATCTGCCTTAGAGTCTTTCATTTCTTTGTGAAACGCCATCACTTCTTCGTGCGGGACATAGAAATCGTCCGCACCATGGCACACTAGTATTTTGGTTTTAATTTCTTTAATGTCTCTTGTGGAGTCTTTGGCTAAACCTCCATGAAAAGAAACAACGCCCGCTACAGGGAAATTACTTCTAGCCGATTCTAAAGCTCCTGTTCCTCCGAAACAAAAACCAATAATGACGATTTTGTTAGGATTGGCGCCTTCAAGAATTAGCTGTTCTAAAGCCAATCGAATTCGGGTCTGGTACTGATCAAAATTCTTTTTGTAAAACCCAGCCCGTTCGCCTGCTTCTTTGGTATTTTTAGGATAGTTTCCCTCTCCATAAATATCGGCCACAAACGTGTAATAGCCCAAATTAGAAAGTTGCTGTGCGGTTTCCCTGGCATGATTGTCAATCCCTTTCCAGGCTGGTAAAATAAGTACGCCAGATTTATCTGGATTGATTTTTTTGGGAAGCAGTCCTAATCCTGTTAGTTTTTGAGCTCCATCCGTATACGAAATTTCTTTCAGCTGTGCTTGTGTTGATATGGAAAGACTTAAGCTGAGGCAGAATAATAGCACAATTGTTTTCATATTTTTTCTTTTGAAAACAAATATCTATAATTTTAAAGCGCAATTGCACAGTATTCTAAAAAAATCTCAAAAGATTCAACTATAGTAAGATAAATTGTAATCTATATGATTGATAAAATTTATCTTTAGCAGATTTTAGATTTGAAATTCAAACATAAATTTGACAAAAATGCAATCAACTGCAAATACACCGCTGGAGTACATAGAAAATTTGTCCGAGGAAAGAAAAGAAGCGATATTGAAAATTCGAGACGCCATCTTCCAAAACCTGCCCAAAGGTTTTGAAGAAGTGATGAATTACGGTATGTTAGGATATGTTGTCCCTCATAAAATTTATCCAAATGGATATCATTGTGATCCTAAACTTCCGCTTCCTTTGATGGCATTGGCGTCGCAGAAGAATAATATTTCTTTCTATCATATGGGCATTTACGCGGACAAACAACTGCTCGACTGGTTTGTTTCTGAGTATCCGAAACACGTGAAATCAAAATTGGATATGGGAAAGAGTTGCATTCGCTTTAAAAAAATGAACGAAATTCCGTTTGCTCTTATTGGCGAATTGGTCGGTAAATTAACTCCGGAAAAGTGGATTGAATTATACGAATCTAGCTTCAGAAAGTAGATTTATGCAATTGAATCGGGACTATAAAACTGAATTGTGCTCGCTATTTTTGCCAATCGCATTTGGGCTATTTTTTCTTCATTGAGCGATTTTTCAAATAATTCAAACAATTTAGTTTCTTTTAAATTTTCCGCATATACAGTCAATATGCTGTACGATGCAATTTCGTAGTGCTCTATTTTATGTAAAGAAAGAATGATTCCAGCGTCTCGAATCATGCCGAACTTTGTGATTTCTATCATGCTATCAAGTTCAGAAACCATGGCGTCAATCGCATCACAGTGCGCTAGGACAGCATTTTCTTTTAGCAGATCAAATGATTCTTCAATGCGCAGCACTTGTTTTTGAGTATCTTCTTGATGAATGTGGATGGCTTCGATCAATTCAAAATTACAAGAGTTTTTGATGATTTTAGGGAAAGACTTTGCCACGACTTTCTCGACGTAATACATCGATTTGAGTTCTTGAAGAAATAGATCACGAAGTCCAGCTTCGCCCTGAAACTTAGGTTTAATCGATTTGATTTCATTTTCCCTTTTTTCAGGAAAATTCTCGTCGGATTTTCTAGCATTTTCCATAACTTTTCATTTTGAGTCTTTTTCTTAAAAACAATTTTTTACAAGTAAATTTTGGGGATAAAATTGACTAAATCATTTGTATTTAAACAATTAGCCAAATTAGTCTTTTATAATTTCGCAAAAAAAAATAACCGACAAACGACGTCAAACTTTAACAGATTGGATTTTTTATCGAGGTGTCGATCAAAAAAAAGAGATATTTACGTAGTTCAACCTTGAAATACTACCACTCATCCATTTTTTTAGTTATTATAGCAAGTATGTCTTAACTTTAATGGTCCCAAGTCGTTAGTGATTTATTAATTTAATAATCATATTATGAACGTTCGGGATAGATTACTTCAGGTCATTTTATTTTTTCTCATTCAGTCCTCTTTTGCACAAATTAATTTAGAAACTGTTTATGTTTCACGGAAGAAGACTACTAAAGCTATTTCTGCTGTACGCTATTACTATTATCCGAACTTACAAGCTTATTATGATACTTGTAGCGCCCGCTACATTTATATGAAAGATGGTGAATGGATTACCGCAGAGTACATGGCTCCAAATTATAGAGGATATTGTTTGTATAATAATACTTATGTCATATTGGATGGATTTACCAATGACGAACCGTATTTATTGATCAATGAACATAAGAAAAAATATCCTGCCAATTACTCCAGCAAGAGAAGAAAAGACAATACCTTGGCTCAAAACTAATTGGTATTTTATTGATTCTCTGGTCTCATCCAAAGCGAACAATATTTTGAAGCGATTGCGAAGTGATTGTGTTCTTTCTCCACGAATTTTCTTGCTCTCTTACCAATCTCAATAATTTCATTGGGATTTTCAATTAATTGGCTGAGTTGGTCGACCAAATAAGATACCTCTGGACGGGCATTAATATTAACAAGGTCGCGGAGTCCATAGTAGTCGTAAAATTCTTTTTCGGCACAGGTAAATACTACTTTTCCTTTAGCCATGGCTTCAAGCGCATGAAACCCTTGATCATAGCCATAAACCATATCTAATAGAATGTGAGCCTTATTATACATCTCGATGTATTGATTGTAGGGTATGCTTCTGGTCGTGATAATTTCAACTTGATCGGGGTATTTTTTTTCAATAATAGCTAATGCTTTTTCAAAATAATCATTCCCTTTTTTGAAGTAACTTTCAGCATTAATGCCGTGAAAAATTACAATTTTGCCACTTATTTCATTTTCGATGTAGCTTATTTTGTCCGTATTTATTGGATTTGGAATCATGCCTAAATATTGAATTTGCTTTTGCATCGGAATATGATAATCGATGTCAGAAGCGATGACTCCTTGAATATTCTGATAAATAAAGTCATGTGTTTTTTTAAACGATTTCTTACGAAATTTCAATACACCATCAAAATTTTCAGCACTAATCTTTCCTTCCAAATATGGCGGAAGCAATGACATGAACGATGGGTTATCGAAATAGTATTTTACCGTCGTGTAATCCGTCCCACAGCACATGAGAAATACTTTTTTATTGTTTTCGAAAAGAAATTGCAGCATTTTCTTTTCATAAAAATATCCGCAATAAAAGCTGTTTTCATTAATCAGTTGAACCACATCAAAGTTCGATAATTGATTGCTGTATGATTTGAACTGTCGATAAGTAAACCATGATGTGATATTAAAGCCCGTAAGCTTATAGAGCAGCACTTTTACCTTTTTTAAAAACCCAGAATTCCATTTTTGATAGAGCGGTAAATCGACAGGAAACTTTTTAAAACCATCGTTAAATCCCATGATGACAACAGAGTGCCCCAATTGCTCGAGCCCTTCTTTTAAGGAATTATGAAGTCGACTGTATTCTCCAACGAGTAGAATGTTCATATATTGTTATATTTGGCAAATATATTTACTATTTGACAATTAATGGATAACGCCAAAATTAAAATTGCAATAATAACAAGGTCGCTGGCAAGTGGCGGCGCTGAGCGATCTACTGCTTTGTTGTCAATTTTGTTATCTGATTTAGGATTTGACATTCATATTGTTAGTTTACTTGATGAGATTGAGTTTGATTTTAAAGGTCAATTATTTAATTTAGGTATTCTCAAAAAAATGGATGATACTAAATTAGGCAGATTCAAACGATTGTTAGTTTTTAGAAGATACATTAAGGAAAATAAGTTTGATTGGATCATCGATAATCGAACTGCCAATTCAAGTTGGTCAGATTATATAGTTTCAAGATTTGTTGTTGATCCAAGAAAAACAATGTACGTAATTCGTAGTTTTGATATAAAGAGGTATTTTCCCAAAAATAAATGGATTGCTAAGATTATCTACAGACATTCGCCTTATATTGTTTGCGTTTCTGAGGAAATAAAAAAGGCAGTTCAAACGACTTATGGTTACCGTAATGTAATTAGAATATATAATCCTGTTGATACAAGTAAAGTTGTAGTGCCGGTCGGCAACGAAATGGAAGATGTCAAATATATACTTGCTTATGGAAGGATTGAAGACGAAATAAAGAACTATTCATTACTCATTGATGCCTATGCTAAATCCATTTTACCTTCAGAAAATGTTTTGCTTTTTATAGTTGGAGACGGTTCTGATGTTGCCAATTTGAAACAAAAAGTAGCGGTACTCAAGTTATCGGATAAGATTATCCTTAAATCAAAAGTAGTTAATCCTTTTCCAATCGTGAAGAGTGCCTACTTTACTGTATTGACAAGCCATTTCGAAGGATTTCCAAGAGTGATTATTGAATCACTTGCTGTAGGAACACCCGTTATTTCAGTAGATTGCAACTCTGGTCCACGGGAAATAATTGTCAACGAAAAAAACGGTTTGCTTGTTGAAAATCACAGCGTATCGAAATTGAGTGAAGCAATGAATAGATTTGTTCAAAATGAGGAACTATATCGTGTTTGTAAGGAAAATGCCCAAGAAAGTGTCGCCCATTTGTCGCTTCATAAAATTGCAGCACAGTGGAAAGAAATTCTTGAAAAAAGCTAAAATCTGGAATTGTGTAATCTTAAATTCACTAAAATTGTTTCCACTTTAAGTAATGTTCGTAGTGCTATTGCCGGCAATTCAAGCAGAATTCTCTTCCTCATCGGTAAATTATTTAAATCGATTTTTTTGTAGTAAAGACTGAAATTTTTCTTGTCATTGATCAACTTTGATCTGATTGCTAAAGAGAAATTATTGAAGTCGATGAATCTTTTGAGGTCTGGATGTGTTTTTTCGACTGCATTAAATTTATCAAAATTAAAATTTTTGTTCGAATATTCTTTTTTCCTAGAAAGGCTATTGGGATCATAAACATAACGTGCTAAAATTTTCCAAGTAAAAACAATTGGGAAGTGCAGGCCCAATCTTATCCACATATCCGTGTCTTGACCACTCTTAATTTCTGTATCAAAATGGCCCACTTTTTCAAAAACACTTTTATCAAAAACTGCACATGAAGTACAGATTATTGTCGTTTTCATACTTGCGATAAAGTAATTGACTATTTCTCTTTCGCTTGATTTTTTTATAGAATACTGAGATGGGAATACCACTTTTTCATTTTCAACTTCAATGGCCGCGGAAAAAATTTTATGATTTGGAAATTCTTCAATACTGGAAGCCATTTCTTGCAGAAAATCAGGATACCAATAGTCATCAGCATCCAAAAAAGTGATGTAGTTACCTTTTGCTTTTTCAAGTCCAAAATTTCGGGCACAAGATGCTCCGCCATTTTCTTTGGTGTAAAAGGTGATGCGATTATCGGAAAAGTTTTCGATTTTGGTTACACTTTCATCTGTGGAACCATCATTGACGAGTATCAATTCAAAATCCACAAAACTTTGTTGAAGTACACTTTTAATCGTGTTTTCAATAAATTTTTCCTTGTTGTAGACGGGAATAATAACAGAAAAAAAAGGCATTTACGAATCTTTTAGGGTACAAAAGTAACCTAATTTATAAAAGTCGAATAGCAAAAGCGAAGGTTTATTTGAAATCAAATTTTTTCTCAATAATGACTCAAATGTTTTAAAAAGCAACTTCGTTAAAGAAATTAATCTAAAACGAGAAAGGATTTTGCGAGCTTTGCTTAAATGAGTGTCATCGGCATTAATAATTTTTTGTTTAATCAGCTGGTTTAGCGTGTTTATGGCTGTCAGATGCTTTTCTAGAAAAACATCCGACTTTTCTAAATTGATATGAAAAACGGGATTATTAAGATGTGTTATTAGAATGTTATTTTTTTTAAGTTCAGCAATAAAAACAAAGTCCTCAAATCCGTAATCATATATGCTTGAATTAAATGGATGGTCTATGAGCAATTGTCTTTTGAGTAAAATATTAGAAACAAGTGATGATTCGTACATTTTGGCTTGCCGTCTTTCGACTGGAATTGCTTCGCGTTTTTTGCCATAAATCCATCGAAGTATTTCATCATCTTTTGGCTGGTTGTCCTCGTACTGAATTCCACCAGAAAAAGCTATGCCGTTTTTACTTTTGATACATTCAATATATTTTTTGATAAATAAATTGGAAGCCGGCATATTATCACAATCTAGGAGTAAAATCCAATCGTAATTTGCTTTTTCGCACAAGTTATTTCGGTTGGGACCGCGACCTACATTTTTATCATTTTGGTAGTACTTGCAGTTTGAAAGTTGAAGTATTTCCTTATTTCTTGTAATAAGATTTTCGTTAGACGAGGCATCATCAGAAACTATTATCTCAAATTCGACACCTTCTTTTAGTGCCTGATTGTGAAGCTCTTTTACTAGCGGAAAAGTATCGTAGTTATAGGTTGGAATTAAAATCGACAGCATTAAACAGTTCTTTGTACTACTTCAAACATTTTGTTATTCTCACATTTTAGCGTCTTTGATGGATATTTCATCAACAAGGCATAATCATGTGTTGCCATGATGACTGTTTTACCATTCGAATTAATTTTGCGCAACACTTCCATAACTTCAACACTCGTTTGTGGGTCTAAATTTCCGGTTGGCTCATCCGCGAGAATTAGTTCAGGATCATTTAATAATGCTCTGGCAATGGCAACGCGTTGTTGTTCTCCGCCAGACAACTGGTGCGGCATCTTATCGGCAATCGATTTCAAATCCACTTTATTCAAGACTTCATCAATTTTCATTTGCATTTCTTCTTCGGCAGTCCAACCAGTTGCTTTTAAAACAAAAAGCATATTTTCTTTGACGCTTCGATCCGGCAACAACTGAAAATCTTGAAAAACAATGCCGATTTTTCTTCTCAAATACGGAATTTTGTCGTCTTTTAACGCTGCTAAGTCAAAATCAACGACACTGCCTTGACCTTCTGTTAATGGTAAATCTGCATATAAGGTTCTCATGAAACTACTTTTTCCCGAACCTGTTTTTCCAATGATGTAAATAAATTCACCATGATTGACTTCTAGATTAATATTCGAAAGAATAACTCTATTTCCTTGGTAAATGCATACATCTCTTAAAAATAATACGGGTTGTGACATGGTAAAATGGTTTATGGCGTAAAAGTAATAAGATAACGTTGGCATTCAAAATTAATTTTAGAAGAATACGCGTTAATTCTTATTTGTTAAAAAAGATGTTCATAATAAACACTTCTGGCGTTCCGTTATAGCTTCGAGAATGAAATACATTTGAACATCTTTAAATCTGCGACAATGCATAAAAAAATCTGGCTTTTAATTGGAATTCTCTGTCTTGGATTTACGCCAATCTTGGCTCAAAAATCAGCGGTCTACACACACGAATTGGAAGAATATGATCGGGCTTTAGGATTGTATAAAGAATCGCAGTACCAATCAGCACAAATTCTTTTTGACAAGATTATTTCTGAAAATAGCGATGCCGAATTGCAATCGGATTGTGCCTATTATAGCGCGAACTGTGCGATTCGACTCAATCAGGCAAATGCTGATGAGCAAATGGAAAATTTTGTAAAAAACTATCCAACAAGTCCAAAGCAGAATCAGGCATACGTAGAAGTAGCGCATTATTATTTTGAAGAAGGGAAATTTCCCCAAGCGTTGGAATGGTTTGATAAAACAGATGAGAGTGCTTTGAGTTATGAAGAATTGGACAAATACAAATTCCAAAAAGGATATTGTTATTTTAGTGCAGGTAAGAGAAAGGAAGCCACACCTTATTTTAATTCCGTTTTAAATTCAAAAGAATACGGTTCTCAAGCCAAGTATTATATGGGTTTTATGGCCTATGAGGGCGATAACTATAAAGAAGCAGCGAAGTATTTTGACGAGGTTTCAGGTGAAGAAAAGTATAAGGAAAAGTTGTCTTATTTTCAGGCAGATATGAATTTCAAAGCCGGTAATTTTCAGAAGGCCATCGACTTAGGAATCGCTGCCATGCCAAAATCTTCAGCACAGGAAAAATCCGAATTGAATAAGATTATAGGTGAAAGCTATTTCAATCTCAAGCAATATGACAATGCAATTCCGTATTTGAAAGAATACAAAGGCAAAAAAGGAAAATGGAATAACACCGATTTCTATCAATTGGGTTTTGCGTATTATCAAAAAAAGGACTACGAAAAAGCGATTCCACAATTCAATAAAATCATAGACGGGAAGGATGCCGTGGCGCAAAATGCCTATTATCACTTGGGTGAAAGCTACTTCAAAAGCGATTTAAAACAACAGGCTTTGAATGCTTTTAAAAACGCGTCTGAAATGACTTTTGATTTGAAAATTCAAGAAGATGCCAACCTTAATTACGCGAAATTGAGTTATGATATCGGAAATTCCTACCAACCAGTTCCTGATGTGCTTTATGCATTTTTAGAGAAATATCCCAATTCTCCCAGTAAACAAGAAGTTGAGACTTTATTGATTAATTCGTATATCACGGCGAAGAATTATAAAGGAGCGCTAGAGGTTTTGGAAAAAAACAAAAACTTCGCCAACAAAGAAGCGTATCAAAAAGTTACGTTTTACCGTGGATTAGAATTATATACCGACGGAAGTTATACCGAAGCGTTGGCTTTATTCAAAAAGTCGATTGGGGAACCAAAGAATGCAAAATTCCTGGCTCGAGCCACTTTTTGGAAAGGAGAAACCGAATTTGTTTTGGATAACTTCAGTGAATCATTGAGCAGTTATAAACAATTTATGGCAATGGGTGAAGCCAAGTCAACGCCGGAAAACAAAAATATAAATTATAACGTCGCATACGATTATTTCAAATTGAAAGATTACGACCAAGCGGGTAACTATTTTCAAACTTATATTGATGGGGTCAAAGAGGATAAAGTCAGATTGAATGATGCTTATCTGCGTTTAGCCGATAGTCGGTTTGTGATGACAAAATATTGGCCAGCGATGGATGCGTATAATAAAGTGATCGAATTGAAAAGTGTCGATGCGGATTATGCAGCGTTCCAAAAGGGAATCAGCTACGGATTTGTAGGAAAGAATGACCGGAAAATAGATGATTTAAGCAAGTTTGTCACGACCTATCCAAAGTCCCAGTATAAAGATGATGCACTTTTTGAATTAGCCAATACTTATGTGGCACAAAAGAATGACGATTTAGCAATTAAAACTTATGATCAATTGCTGACCGAATTTAAAAATGGTTCATATTCATCAAAGGCAATCTTGCGTCAGGGCTTGGTGTATTACAATGCTCAAAACGATGCGCAAGCTTTGCTGAAGTTAAAAAAAATTGCTGCTGAATATCCAAAGAGTCCCGAGGCAATAGAAGCAGTTGCCACTGCGCGTTTGATTTATATGGATAACGGAAAGGTAGATGAATACGCCACTTGGGTAAAAACACTAGATTTCGTTTCGGTTTCTGATGCGGATTTGGATAATGATACCTATGAAGCGGCAGAGAAACAATATCAACAAAACAACACCAAACAAGCGATTGCCAATTTGAGCGGATATGTTTCGAAATTTCCGAATGGGATCCATGCTTTGAAAGCCAATTTTTATTTAGCACAATCTTATTTTACTGATGGCAACGCCAACAGTTCGATTCCAAATTATGAATATGTCATTGCTAAATCGAGAAATGAATTTACGGAGCAATCCTTGGCTCGTTTGTCGGAAATTTACTTGAAAAAGGAAGATGCTGGTAAAACAATCACCGTCTTAAAAAGATTGGAAACTGAAGCTGATTTTCCTCAAAATGTCACGTTTGCCCAATCTAATTTGATGAAAACTTATTACGAGGAAAAAGATTATGCCAATGCGGTTGTTTATGCCGAAAAAGTCTTGACAAATCCAAAGATTGATGATAAAGTGAAGTCAGATGCGCAAATTATCATTGCACGGTCGGCAATTCAAACTAATGATGAAGTAAAAGCCCGGGCCGCTTATGCCAAATTACTCACCATCGCCAAAGGAGAGTTGGCGGCGGAAGCGCTTTATTATGATGCGTATTTTAAAAATAAAGATGGCAAATTTGACGCTTCAAACACGGTGATTCAGAAATTATCGAAGGATTATTCTGGTTATAAGTTTTTTGGTGCCAAAGGATTGATTGTGATGGCGAAAAACTTTTATGCCTTGAAAGATAGTTTTCAGGCGACCTTTATCTTAGATAGCGTTATCAAGAACTTCGGCAGTTTTCCTGATGTTGTTGAGGAAGCACAACTTGAATTAGATAGTATTAAGACAAAGGAAGCACAAACCAATTCATCGATTCAAAATTAATATTGCTGCTGAGTGCCTGAGCCGCTGAGTGTCTGAGAAAAAACTCAGAAACTCAGAAACTCAGAAACTTAGAAACTCAAAAGAAAAAAGTATGAAAATCATCATAAAATATACAATTATAATTGCTCTATTTACAACGTTTCAACTTTCCGCCCAAAAGAAAGATGAAAACATCGGAACCGAAGTGGTGAACGTGGTGAAAGCCTATACGCCCACGATTTCAGATGCTTTTAAAGTAAAAGAAACGCCTAGTTTAGAAGACGAAGACAACACTAAAAAAGAACCTATTCAATATTCGATTTTTTCCTTTCCTGTGGCCTCAACTTTTTCACCTTCAAAAGGAAAAGCAGCCAATGTGGATAAGACCGAACAAGAACGTTTGTTCAAAAATTATGCGACGCTTGGAGCAGGAAGTTACGCTAATATTTTGGGCGAATTGTATGTCACTGAAAATATTGGAGATACCGATTTTATTGCGGGAAATATCAAACATTTATCTTCTTTTTCAGATATTAAAGAATCTGAACTTCCTAGTCGATTTTTGAATTCAGCCATTGGTTTAACCTACGGCAGTAAGATGGAAAAGTATGCTTGGACCGGTGATTTAGGTTATCAAATTCAAAAATATTTTTGGTACGGATTACCAGATGATTTTGGTGATGGACTTACGGCAGAAAATCGGGCTTCAGTGATCGATCGCATCGACGAAGGACAAACGTATCACAACGTTAATCTCGGTGGAAGAATTAGTTTTAAAGAAACAATTTTTAATGGATTGAATTTGAATTATAATCGTTTTTGGGATGCTTATGGTTCTGCAGAAAATCGCTTTGTTGTGAGTCCAAGCGTAGGTTTTGAAATGTTTAGAAAAGACATCAAAACTATTGTGACTGTTGATCATGTTAGCGGTTCATTCAAAGATGATTATACGGAAACATTTAAGGTAAAATACGGCTACACTAATATTGGTATTCATCCCAGTTTTGGCATGAGAAAAGACGATTGGTCATTTGATATTGGCGCTGAGGTAGTATTCGGAATGGATAATGAAAATAGCAAGAACAAAGTATTCTTTTATCCAAAAGCCAATGCATCATTGAAAGTGGTGGGCGATTTTATGATTTTCTTCCTAGGAATTGATGGTGAATTGCAACAGAACTCTTACCGAGAATTCACAAATGAAAATCCATTTTTATCACCAACATTATTTATTGCTCCAACAGACCGACAATTTGATGTTTTTGCGGGATTAAAAGGAAAATTAGCCAACAGTGTAAGCTATACGGTTCGTGGTTCCGTAATTAATGAAAAGAATAGAGCACTTTTTGTTGCTAATAATTATGATGATTCTGTCTTGGTGCAAGAAATGTATCAATACGGAAATTCGTTTGGTTTGACGTATGACACACTCCGAACGTTTCGATTGTTTGGTGAATTGAAAGCTGATTTTTCGAAGAATGTTGCGGTTGGAATTAATGGGACATTCAATACCTATTCGCAAGAAAATGAGAATGAAGCGTGGAATTTACCGCAATTTCAACTAGGAGCGAATATCGACGCGAACATCACGGCTAAATGGTATGCAGGTGGGAATCTGTTTTTTGTAGGTGATCGTAAAGATTATCAGTCAAATCTTTCAATTTTCAATATTGTGCCGAGGGATGATACCAGAACTATCAAGAGTTATTTTGATGCTAATGCGCACGTGGGTTACAAATACAACCAACGTTTTACTGCTTTTCTTCGTTTGAATAATATCGGAAATCAAGCTTATGAAAGATGGTTGAATTATCCCGTACAGTCTTTTCAGGTGCTGTTGGGTGCGAATTATAAATTTGATTTTTAGATTAAAGGCACTAAGGTTTTAAGCTGCTGAGTTACTAAGTTTTGTATTGTAAGGATAAAGCAATATAATCATAAGTATTGAATTTCAAGTCTCAGAACCTTAGCGTCTCAGAACCTTAGCATCTTACAAATGACACTTAAACAAAAAATCCACCAACAATATTCTTTAATACTTCAAGACAAAATCGATGTTTTTCGAGATATGATTGTTGCTTTAACCGAAGATTCAAAAAACGACGCGAAAGGTTCTGCGGGAGACAAGCACGAAACTGCGTTGTCGATGATGCATATTGAGCAAGAAAAACTCAATCGAAAGCTGCAGGAGTTTTTAGATCAAAAAGTACTACTAGATAAGATTGATGTTCATCAGAATTTCCAGAAAATTGGATTAGGTAGTTTGGTGCAAGCCAACGGGATGTGGCTTTTTGTTTCCACTGCTTTACCAAAAATTACGATAGAAGACAAAACCATTATAGCCGTTTCCCCGCAATCACCATTAGGAAGTCACTTGTTAGGAAAGGACATAGGTTTTTCCTTTAAAATTAATGAAACACAATATCTAATTGAAAAAGTCGAGTAACTACGGTTTGATTTTTTCGAAAATATCGATGAAGACTTGCTGGCTTTCAAAATGTTTGATGCATTTGTAGTTTGCCGGATTATGAATTTCATCATATTCTTGATCAGTGACATTGAAAATATTAGAATAGAATATATACTTTCGTTTACCATCGTAAAAGTGGAAACTTCTATAATCTCCATTTAAGTCTATTCTATCGATACGGGCAAGGTTTGGGAAAAAAGATTGGACTTGTTTAAAATCGATGTGTTCTTGGTCTAAATAACGAATCGCTTGATGCCTTAAATTGTAGTACGGTAAATGCGCAAGCGTGCTATCCCAGCCTTTAGCAATTTTGTTGGGATAAACGATAAAATTACCACCGACTAAGCATAAAAGCCAAAAGATACTTAAGCTGTATTTTAGCTTTTGATTGACCAATTCGGAGAAAAGTATTGTTGCCGTAAAAAGTGAAAAAGTCAAGTAGATTGGAATAAGATACCGATATCCCATCAAGTTTTTTGCCCAAAGCATATTTAATGGTAAAACAATGATAATGAACAAGGTAAAAAACAATAAGAGTCGAAATGGCTTAGATGTACACAGCTGTTTTTTGTAAATTAAAAATAGTGGTATACCTATGATCCATAACCCAAATCTGCCAAAATCTATAACGCGCCAACCGTAATATCCAATATTTAAGAGAAGTCCGCTAAAATCATCTATGTGTTCAAAACTCTTTGCCCAAGGCGAATCTTGATGAAAGCCAATCCACCCTTTTTCCATATAGTGAAAGGAATTGTATCCTAGAAACAATAAAACAGCAGGAAGATAAAACAAACTTTTGTTCAAGAGTTGATGACCAATTTTTCGGGAAGTAGTTTTGAAATCGATATGACTATAGATATCCAAACTTAGTAGACATAAAGCAACCATCATGCCGCGCATACTAGTTAGAAACAAGCAGAAAACAGCAATCATAATCCATTTTTTCTTGTTTTCTAGTACTGCGTTCAATCCTAAAAGAAAGAAAAAAAGTAAACATACATCAGGGGAAACTAAAGTCATCTGACTCAATAAAGAAGGATCTGCTAAGACTAAAATTGAAGCCAATCCAACAAATTGTTCTGGTACAAATTTACGACAGACTTTGAAAGTTTGAAACACAATACCAAGGGCAAAAGGCAACATTCCAAAATGGCTTACTTCGAGTGTTCTTCCAAATATTTCCCACAATACAGCAATGTAAATTCCGAAAGTTGGAATATGCCCGCTATCCATGTCGGTTGGCAAAAGCAACGAAGTAAAATGAGAATTGTAATAATATTCGGCGTGTTTTGAACCTAACTGAACAGTATCCCAAAAAAAACTATTATGACTTGAGCAAACAACAATAAAAAGTACCAAAAAGCAGCAAAATAGGAGGGCGATAATATTTTGCGTTTTTGTACTTATCATTTTCCAGTCAATTTTGATTTGGAGAATAAAGGACTTTCCAATATTTTGTTTTTTGCCAGGAAATAAAGCAGCGAAGTTTTCAAAACACCAAAACCATAGGTTGTACTTCTTTTGAAATTGATTGAAGAGGCGTCGTCAAAATACTTGGTGGGGCAGGTAATTTCTGCAATTTCAAATCCATTGTAGAAAATCTGCGCTAGAAATTGATTGTCAAAAATAAAATCATCAGAATTAGCATTATAATCGATGCTTTCTAACACCTGTCGGTTATAGGCTCTGTAACCAGTGTGGTATTCCGATAATTTTTGATTCATCAAGAGATTTTGACTTAACGTTAGAAATCTGTTGGCAACGTATTTATAAAATGGCATTCCGCCTTTCAACGCACCTTTACCTAAAATTCTTGAACCAATAACTACTGGGTAAACTTCATTCGCAATCAAGTAACTCATGGAATGAATGAGTTTTGGTGTGTATTGATAATCAGGATGCAACATGATAATGATATCTCCACCTAGTTCTAATGCTTTGTTATAGCAAGTTTTTTGGTTGCCACCATAACCCAAATTGAGATCATGTTTGATGACATGTTTAATTCCAAGTTCTTGCGCGACTGTAATCGTTGCGTCCGGACTGTTATCATCCACTAAAACAACCTCATCTACAATATCGAAAGGAATTTCATTGTAGGTCTTAATAAGTGTAAGTTCGGCCTTATATGCCGGAAGAACAACTATGATTTTTTTCGAACCGATCATTACAGTAATTAAAGTATCGCAAATATAAAATTCAAAATTAAAACTATGCGATTTTTAATGAATTAAAACTTGGACACATGTGTTTTGACTTATTTAGTTACAATATTGATGTTATTTTATTGATTTGATTTTAATTTAAAGTTAAATTTTTTATTTGTGTTTATATTTAGTATCTAAAGATTCATATTTGCAACATATTTAAAATTTGATCATATAAAAAAGAATTGATATGTGTGGAATAGTATGTGCCTTTGATTTAAAACAAAAAGCGGAGTCCCTAAGACCTCAAGTATTAGAAATGGCGAAAATCATTCGTCATCGCGGCCCAGATTGGAGTGGAATTTTCAGCAACGATAAAGCCATTCTAGCTCATGAAAGATTGGCGATTGTTGATCCAGCCTCTGGGAAACAACCTTTGTTCAGCCCAGATAAGCAATTGATTTTGGCAGCTAATGGAGAAATTTACAATCACAGAGATTTGCGCAAACAATTTGAAGGTAAATACAACTTTCAAACCGAAAGCGATTGTGAAGTGATATTGGCATTATACCAAGAGAAAGGGGTTCATTTTCTAGACGAAATGAATGGGATTTTCGGTTTCGCTATCTATGATGTAGCCAAAGATGAGTACTTCATCGCACGCGATCACATGGGCATTATCCCACTTTACATTGGTTGGGATCAATATGGAACTTTTTATGTCGCATCTGAATTGAAAGCACTGGAAGGCTATTGCACTAAAATCCAGTTGTTTCCTCCGGGTCATTATATGTCGAGTAAAGACGGCGAATTTGTACAATGGTACAAAAGAGAATGGACAGACTATGACGCAGTAAAAGATAACGAAACGAGCATCGCAACAATCAAGTCTGCACTCGAAGCTGCTGTCCATCGTCAATTGATGAGCGATGTACCTTATGGTGTTCTGCTTTCCGGCGGTTTAGATTCTTCAATAACTTCCGCAGTTGCTAAAAAATACGCACAAAAAAGAATAGAATCCGGAGATACCGTCGATGCTTGGTATCCGCAATTGCATTCCTTTGCGGTTGGTTTAGAAGGCTCACCAGATTTGGCGGCTGCTAAGAAAGTAGCGGATCATTTGGGTACTATTCATCATGAAATCAAATTCACAATTCAAGAAGGACTAGATGCCATTCGGGATGTGATTTATAATATCGAAACCTATGATGTGACTACAATTCGAGCTTCAACTCCTATGTATTTAATGGCACGCGTGATTAAGTCAATGGGAATCAAAATGGTGTTATCCGGTGAAGGTTCAGACGAATTGTTTGGTGGTTATTTGTACTTCCACAAAGCGCCAAATGCCAGAGAATTTCATGAAGAAACGGTTCGCAAGCTAAGTAAATTGCATATGTATGATTGTCTTCGAGCTAACAAAAGTTTGGCAGCATGGGGAATCGAAGGACGCGTTCCTTTCCTAGATAAAGAATTTATGGATGTCGCTATGCGCATTAATCCAAAAGACAAAATGATCAACGGCGAGCGCATGGAAAAATGGGTGCTGCGCAAAGCCTTCGAAGATATGTTGCCTGCAAGTGTGGCGTGGAGACAAAAAGAGCAATTTAGCGATGGCGTCGGCTATAGTTGGATTGACACTTTGAAAGCAATGGTTGCGAAGGAAATTACAGATGAACAATTGGCGAATGCGAAATTTAAATTTCCAATACAAACACCTACCTCAAAAGAAGAATATTATTATCGGTCTATTTTTCACGAACATTTCCCTAGTGACGCTGCCGCATTAAGCGTGCCACAAGAGGCGAGTGTGGCTTGTAGTACCAAAATTGCGTTAGAATGGGACGAAGCATTTAAATACATGAATGATCCGTCAGGCAGAGCGGTGGCAAGCGTTCATGATGATGCCTATATAAAAGCTTAAATAAATAAAAAGTTGGTTATAGTTTAGTTTGTATTTTTAAGGCGTTGATTTCAGTCAACGCTTTTTTTTTTAAATAGATCATACCGCATGGGACTTACTTTATCTTTTCAATTTTACGATTTGCCCTTACAGCATCCGTTTACGATTTCTCGATATACTGTCAATATTCAAAAAACCGTCGTTGTTTGTATTTCAGATGGTGAAGTTTCAGGTTATGGAGAAGCGACCGTCAATCCTTATTATCACAGCACAACCGAGCGACTGACGGCAAGTTTGTCAAAAGTAAAACCAGTAATTGATAGTGCAGTAGACATACATCCAAGTGAACTATGGCAACAATTATCTATCATGATTCCTGACGATTATTTTGCCTTGTGTGCCGTCGATATTGCGTATTGGGATTACTATTCAAGAAAGCAATTCAAAACGCTCAGAAGCTTTTGGTCGAAAGACGATGATGCGACGCCAGTAACTTCCTACACGATTGGAATTGATACATTAGAAATGATGCAGCAAAAAATGATCGAAAAGCCGTGGCCCATTTATAAAATCAAATTGGGAACACCAAACGATATTTCCATTGTTGAAAGCTTGCGCAAAATTACGGATGCTATTTTTCGAATTGATGCGAATTGTGCTTGGACTGCCCAGCAAACTATCGACAACGCTACAATTTTGAAAGAACTGAATGTTGAATTCATTGAGCAGCCGTTAAAAGCGGAAGATGTTGATGGAATGAAACGCGTTAGAAAGCATGCTGTTTTGCCTGTTATCGCTGATGAAAGTTGTCAAAGAGAGGCCGATGTTGCGACTTGTTCGTACATTTTTCATGGCATCAATATTAAGCTGATGAAATGTGGAGGAATAACGCCCGCATTACGGATGATTTCGAAAGCAAAAGAAAAGGGATTGTTGATCATGGCGGGATGCATGACAGAATCGACGGTTGGTATTTCTGGACTGTGTCAAATAGCCCCGCTTTTAACCTATTTGGATGCAGACGGAGCCTTGCTATTAAAGGAAGATATTGCAGTTGGCGTACGATTCGATTATGGCGAGATTAAATATTCAAAAGGCTTTGGAACAGGTGTAAAAATGTTGGAGAAATAAATCAACATAATGTTAATAACTTCATCCCTAAATACCGCATTTTTACTATGAAATCGTTACTGTTTTAATATATTTGCGTGTTATCAAAAAAACACATTTTTTAGAGAAAATTTTTATGAGCGAAGAAATCAAGAAGCACAATTATTCAGCAGATAGTATTCAGGCATTAGAAGGAATGGAGCACGTAAGAATGCGTCCATCGATGTACATTGGAGATGTAGGTGTAAGAGGGTTGCACCATTTGGTTTACGAAGTAGTAGACAACTCGATTGATGAGGCTATGGGCGGACATTGCGATACAATTGGTGTTGCCATCAATGAAGATGGATCCGTTACTGTAGAGGACAATGGTCGTGGAATTCCAGTCGATTTACACAAAAAAGAAGGCGTTTCTGCCCTTGAAGTTGTAATGACTAAAATCGGTGCGGGAGGAAAATTTGATAAAGACTCTTATAAAGTTTCTGGAGGTTTGCACGGAGTTGGAGTTTCTGTAGTAAATGCCTTGTCGAAACACATGCGTTCTACCGTATTCAGAGACGGAAAAGTTTACGAGCAAGAATACGAAAGAGGTAAAGCATTATATCCGGTGAAGCAAATTGGTGAAACCACCAAACGCGGTACAATGCAAACGTTTTATCCAGACGAACAGATATTTACGCAAACTACAGAGTTTACGTACGAGACTTTGTCTGCTCGTATGCGTGAATTATCATTTTTGAATAAAGGAATCACCATCACATTTACCGATAAAAGAGAACTCGATAAAGACGGAAATTTTATTCAAGAAATATTTCATTCTGACGAAGGATTGAAAGAATATATCCGCTATTTAGATGGGAATCGCGAGCCAATTATTTCCCACGTTATCTCGATGGATAATGAAAAAGGAGAAATTCCTGTTGAGGTGGCGTTGATTTATAATACCAGTTATACAGAAAATATTTTCTCGTACGTAAACAATATCAATACGCACGAAGGAGGAACGCATTTACAAGGTTTCAGAACGGGATTGACGCGTTCTTTAAAGAAGTATGCCGATGCCTCTGGAATGTTAGATAAATTGAAATTCGAGATTGCAGGAGATGACTTCCGTGAAGGGTTGACGGCGATTATTTCGGTGAAAGTAGCAGAACCTCAATTTGAAGGTCAAACGAAAACCAAATTAGGAAATAGAGAAGTTGTTTCTCCAGTGAGTCAAGCGGTGAGTGAAATGATCGAGAATTATTTGGAAGAGAATCCAAATGACGCTCGTATAATCGTGCAAAAAGTAATCTTGGCAGCACAAGCACGTCACGCGGCGAAGAAAGCCCGTGAAATGGTACAACGCAAAACCGTTTTAGGTGGCGGTGGATTGCCAGGAAAATTATCAGATTGTTCGGAGCAAGATCCAGCGAAATGTGAAGTGTATTTGGTCGAGGGAGATTCGGCTGGTGGAACAGCAAAGCAAGGTCGTGACCGAAATTTTCAAGCGATTTTACCTTTGCGTGGAAAAATCTTAAATGTGGAAAAAGCCATGCACCACAAAGTATTCGAAAACGAAGAGATTCGAAATATTTTTACCGCATTGGGTGTAACGATAGGAACGGAAGAAGATAGTAAGGCTTTAAACTTAGAAAAGTTGCGTTACCATAAAGTAATTATTATGTGTGATGCCGATGTCGATGGAAGTCACATTTCTACCTTAATATTAACGTTCTTCTTCAGATTCATGAAAGAGCTGATTGAACAAGGACACGTTTATATTGCAGCGCCACCTTTGTATTTGGTGAAGAAAGGAAACAAAAAAGAATACGCGTGGAACGATAATCAGCGTGATATTGCCAACGAGAAGATGGGCGGAAGCGCAGCAATTCAACGTTATAAAGGTTTGGGTGAAATGAACGCGGAACAATTGTGGGAAACCACGATGGATCCGAATTTCAGGACTTTACGACAAGTGAATATCGACAGTTTAGCAGAAGCCGATCAAGTGTTCTCCATGTTGATGGGCGATGAGGTACCGCCACGTAGAGAGTTTATTGAGAAGAATGCGGTGTATGCAAATATTGACGCATAACGAAAGCAAGATGGGCGATTTGAAGCTTAAAATACTAAAATATTTTACGGTCTTAATTGCCTTGGTGCTATATTCTTGCTCGGATTCCCTAGATCAAACTTTCCATAAAGATTCAGAATCTAGAATTTCTAACAATGAGCCTAGCGTTCCTTGTCAGGTTACGAGTTTTTCGATTGTCAATTTGTATTTTGACGAGATGATAAACATGCCGTTTTCTTTTAATCCCAATTTTACTGGGAGAATTGGATTAAGTTATACTAATAATAGAATCAGCCAGCTGCAAGGCGGATTGAAATCAAACCCACCTGGAGGTAGTTCAGGGTTTTACTGGACGAATGATCTCATTCAAGATATAAGCTACTCCGGTAATACAATCACCGTCAACAGTGTTGGGATGTATTCAAAGCAATTCATAATGGTCAACAATAGGTTAGTGTCGCAACAGACAACCTATTGGCTAAACTCTGATTATATTCTGAATTATTGTTCAGAATTACTTGATTATCAGTATAGCGGAAATACAATTGTTGAATCAAAGAACAACCTTATTCGACGTATTTTTTATATGGAAAACAGAAACTTGGCAAAGGTTGAATTGTTTTTTAGAAATGGAAATGGTGACATTTTGAAGAAAAAGGAGTATTTGTTCTCAAATTACGATAGCAGTTTGAATTTACTGAAGGGTAAATTTTTTATTAATGGTAACTTTTTCAATGCATTTTCTAGAAACAATTTTAGGAGAATAGAAATGAATACCTATGAGTTGATCGATGGAGAATATCAACTTGATACAAGTCAATATGCCTATTTTCAGCATAATATTCCAAATGATATGTTTATTCAAGATTGTAATTTGTAGAAATTGAAAAATTAAAAGGTGAAATAGTACAATTTCACCTTTTTTATTTCAAATGTTTTCAAAATTTAGTACTTCTGAATTATTATGTTATTTTTGAAAGTCTATTATCCAAGTGGGTTCTTGCAATTTAATGCTAGAATAAAAAAGCAAAGTGTGAAAAAAGCAATTCTGAGTTTCCTAGTTATCTTTTCCTTTTCATGCTATGCTCAAACGGAAGTCGATACAATCAATCCCATCAAACTCGATGAGATTTTAGTCAGTCCATTAAAGCATGTCCAATCAAAAAGGAAAATCGCACAACAAGTGGAAAGTATTTCAAAAAAGGAAATAGAATTCCTAACCAATCCAAATACTGCGGATTTATTTGCGAATACGGGTAAACTAACAATTCAAAAATCACAGCAAGGAGGCGGGAGTCCAGTGATTAGGGGTTTTGAAGCCAATCGAATTCTACTTCTCGTTGATGGTATTCGGATGAACAACCTGATTTATCGCGCGGGTCATTTGCAAAATATCATTACTGTAGATAAGTATATGTTAGAAAAAGTCGATGTATTGTTCGGTCCATCTTCCACAATCTACGGCAGTGATGCGCTTGGAGGAGCCATTTACTTGCAAACCAAAGAGGCCAAACTTTTTTCAGAAAATAATAAAAAGAAGATTTCCGGAAATGTTTTGTCAAATTATAGCTCAGTCAATGAAGGAAAGTCGTTCCATTTTGATTTGAACTATGGCAGCGAAAGATGGGCGTCGCTTACTTCAGCATCATACAACGAATTTGGAGATTTGAAAATGGGTAGAAAACGCAATGGTTCAAATGATTTTTTTGGTGAAAGACCATTGTACGTAGAAACCATCAATGGCGTCGACCAACTCGTTGCCAATGACAATAAATACGTTCAAAAGTTTTCAGGATACAAGCAGTATGACGTCATGCAAAAATTGGTTTTTCAACAAAATACTAATGCAAAGCACAGTTTAAATCTGCAATACTCAACGACTTCGGATATTCCCAGATACGATCGTTTGACCGATATTTCCTCAAATGGGTCGCTGAGATCTGCCGAATGGAAATACGGACCACAAAAGCGATTTCTTTCTATTTATAAATTTGCTAAGAAAAATATTTTTAGCAACACATTGATGAATATTAACTTGAGTTATCAGAATGTGGAAGAAAGTAGAATCAACAGAAACTTCGGAAATGCTAATCAAAATTCAAGAATTGAAAAAGTTAACGTTTTTGCCATCACTTCAGATTTCAATACTAAAATTGGAAAGGGGAATTTAGTGTATGGGATTGATATTTATCATGACCAATTGAATTCATCAGCTTTTCAGAAAAATATAGTAACTGGTGCTGAAACTGCTCTTGATACACGCTATCCAGATGGCAATAATGCTACAATGAGATCAGAAGGATTTCTTTCGTACAGTAACGATTTTAATGCTGAGTTATCCTATAGCATTAGTGCGAGAGCTGGCTACACTTCTCTTAAAAGTAAAATAGAAACAAACACTTTGAATTTACCATTTACCTCTGTTGAGCAAAATAACTTTACTTATAGCGGTGCCATTGGTTTGGTAAACAATCCTTTTAAGAGCCTGAAGATTGCCTTCAATTTGGCGTCTGCTTTTAGAGTTCCCAATATTGATGATTTATCCAAGATTTTCGAATCAGCACCAGGAACTTTGATTGTTCCAAACGAAAATATCAAACCTGAAAAATCAGTCACCGCAGATTTGAGCATCACGCTATGGGAAGGCAATCGTTTTCAATTTGAAAATGTGTTCTTTATCACTAAATTGTATGATCCGATTCAAACCAGCACGTATACTTTCAACGGTCAATCAACCATCGATTTTGAAGGGGAAAGCAGCGTGATTTATGCTAACCAAAATCAAGGGATTGCGCATTTAGCAGGATTCACTTCTGTTTTGAAAGCAACGATTATTAAATCACTCGTTTTCGAAGGAACATTCAATTTTACACAAGGCAGTATTCATAACAATGACGGCACTTTTCCATTAGATCACATTGCGCCAATGAACGGTAAAGTAGGTATCAACTTCGAATCAAAAGGAATAAATTTAGAATGTTATATGTCATATAACGGCAAAAAAGATTTAAATGATTATTCTCCAAGTGGTGAAGATAATTTGCAATATGCGCCACCAGGCGGAACTCCGTCATGGCAAACGTACAATCTAAAAGGTGCTTTTTCAATATTCAAGAATGCAACTATTTTTTCTGGAGTCGAAAATATTTTTGACATACAATACCGAACTTTTGCCTCCGGAATTAACGCAGCTGGAAGAAACACTTATCTAGGAGCAAAGTACAAATTCTAAAAAAGAATGGGAGAATGGATTATTTCATTATTTGTTTCGCAGCTTTATTAGGTTCTGGACTTACCCTCTTTTCTGGTTTTGGTCTAGGAACAATTTTAGTTCCTGTTTTTGCGATCTTTTTTCCAATTGAAATCGCAATCGCCTTAACAGCAATTGTTCATTTTCTGAATAATCTATTTAAGTTAACACTGGTCGGAAAAAATGCGGACAAAAGCATCGTACTTCGTTTTGGGATTCCAGCGGTTTTTTCGGCATTGCTCGGAGCGTACCTGCTCACTTTACTGACAGATCTTAAACCATTGTTGCAATATTCTATTGGCCTGCGTCAACTGGAAATTATGCCCATTAAATTGGTTATTGCTATTTTAATTATTGCATTTGTTCTCTTTGACTACATTCCGAGATTTGCCAACTTGCAATTTGATAAAAAATATTTAGTTCTTGGCGGTGTTTTGAGCGGATTTTTTGGTGGTATTTCTGGAAATCAGGGTGCTTTACGAAGTGCTTTTTTGATGAAAGCCAATCTAAAAAAAGAGGTCTTTATTGCAACTGGAGTGGTGATTGCCTGTTTGATTGATGTTTTTCGACTTACAATTTATTCGAAGCAAATCATTAACCTGGGTTCTAATTTGGATTTCACTTTACTTCTTGCTGCTACGATTTCTGCATTTCTTGGTGCTTATTTTGGGAACAGATTAACTAAGAAAATAACATTCAAAATAATTAAAAATTTGACTACAGTAATGCTCATTGTAGTAGCCTTATTGTTAGGTGTTGGTTTGATTTAGGATAGGAAGATCGTCTAAATTTCAAAGGTGATTTTATTTTGTAGTAAAGTATTAATTATCAGTATATTTGTTTTTTTTTATTTTCCAATAGTATTAAATTAATCTAGAAGCAATGGCCAATTCACTTAAGCTTTTCCTTACAATTCTTCTTCTTTTTGTCACGATTTCACAAGCGCAGAATAAGTCTTCAAATGTGAAATCCGAAAAAAAACCCGACTGGATTCTCATGATGGATGATCCCAATGCTAATTTCTTCGAAACAGTAAAAGCATTCCGAAAATACTACAAGGATAGACCTTTGCCTAAAGAACCAAATGAAGTAGAAGGCGAAGATGATTTTGAAAAGCAAGTAGGGTTAGAAGAAGCCAGCGGAAAGAAAAAAAGCAAAAGAGAATTGGAGCGCGAAGCAAGAAAAGCAGGTCCAAACGGTATTATCTATTCGGCAGAAGTCCGTGCGTTTCGTGGCTGGTTTTACAGCGTGCAACCATGGGTGCGAACTGACGGCAGCATTATTAGCAAGGAAGAACAACAAGCCATCATCGACCGACAACATGAGGAATTGAAAGCGGTTGAGAATTCAAACGGTAAAAAATAAACGAATATGATAGCTATCAATCAGAAAATATACACGTTACTTTTAATATTGCTTTTTGGAATTAATGTTTCAGCACAATTGGCCAATTGGTCTCCAGGAACAAACGCAAGTTACACCAATTTCCCAGTAAACGTTTCAGGGCAAATCAACGGAGCCTGTCGAATCGTGGAAATGAAATTTCATGCCACCGATCCCAATAAGTTATACGCTGTTACTTCGGAAGGCGGTTTTTTTACTAGTACTAACGCTGGAACCAACTGGACTGCAAAAGCGGGGACAGAAAATCTTACAGGAAGTTGTGCGTCTTTATGTATCGATTACACTAACGACCAGGTCATTTATTTAGGTTCTGGTGATCCGAGTTACTACAGCAATGGTTCAGGAGTTTATAAATCGACTAATGGAGGAACAACTTTTACAGCCACTTCTTTAACGAACTGTTTGGTGGTAGAAATACTACAAGACCCTAATAATTCAGGAACTTTTGTTGCGGTAACCAATAAAGGGATTTATAAATCTACGAATAATGGAACTACATGGACCGCTAAAACGGCAACAAGTATTCAGTTTTGTGATTTGAAAAGAAATGCCGCTGCTAATTCGTCTATACTATATGCTGCGACTAGGGAAAATACCAGTCGTTTATTTCGTTCCACTGATTTTGGAGAAACATGGACAGAAATTACCGCGGGAATTACAACCGCCACAGCGTTCATTACATCAGGCGGTCGAATAGGAGTAACTCCAGCGGATCCAAATGTTGTTTATTTTGAAGCCATTGGAGGTGGTGGTATCATTCATAAATCAACTGACAGTGGTTTGACTTTTACGGTAATGAAAGGGCAAGGGAATGGGACGGCAGCAAACCCTTACCTTACTTTTTATGATTTGGATAATGCTAACGGACTTGCGGGCCAAGGCAATTACAATAACTGCATTACTGTTGATGTCGCAAATCCTGCTAAAATATGGTTGCAATCTCATAATACATGGGTTTCCGTTGACAGCGGAGTTACATGGACTCGATTGACGTATTGGGCTTATGAACTTCATACGGATATGCATCAAATTCAGCAAAGTCCATTTGATTCTTCAAAGTTGTATAGCTGTAATGATGGTGGTATTTGGATGAGTACCAACGGTGGAACCAATTGGGTTCCTAAAAGTGACGGATTATATGCCTACGAAATTTATAGCAACTGTGGTAGAGCCAGTAATACTGATAAAAATGCGATATCAATCGGTACGCAGGACAACGGACGATTATACAGAAATGCAACGGGTTGGTTTACGGATAGAGGCGGCGATGATACCCGTCAAAAAGAATTTGATTATCTACCTACAGGCGGAAATTATTATGAAAAGACGCAAACCAATAGAAAAGCAATCAATGGAGGTACTACTTCAACGGCGGGATTTCCCACAACAACTGGAAATTATTGGGAGTATTTAGCTTTTAATAGATCTAATGTTAATTTAGGATTTATGTGGTTTACAGATAATAAGCTGTATAGAACTACTAATTTAGCAGCTGCAATTCCAACTTGGGCCAATGTTTTTACTTTTACAGTAGCAGTAACAGCCATGCATAGTAGTATTGCTGATCCCAATCGGTTGTATGTGATTACAAATGATGCTAAAATTCATGTGTCATCAAATGCCTTGAGTGCTACCCCAACTTTTACAACTTACACATTGCCAACAGCCTCTAATTCTATAGCTAGTATTGCAGCCATTTCTAATAATGCCAATACAGTTTATATCTCTATAAATAATAAGGTATACGTATCGGTAAATTCAGGTGCCACTTGGACCGATAATACTTATAACCTTCCTAATGTAAATCATCGGAAGATTTTAGCGGAAGAATTCGGTGGAACACAAGAGTTAGTATTCATAGCCACAAATAATGCAGTGTATTATAAGAAAGCGGGACAAGTTACGTGGACGAATTATAGCACGAATTTGCCAGGCAGACGCTCCCCAACAAATTTCACCATGTTCGACGACGGAACCAGCCAAGCAGTATTGAGATATTATACTTATGGACGTGGTGTTTGGGAAACACCATTTACTAATCTGAGAAAGCTTACTGCTGATTTTGTGGCTAGTGCTACTGCAATTTGTACTGGAAGTACAGTCAATTTTACGGACTTGTCTATCGGAAACGCAACAACTAGAATCTGGACTTTCCCTGGAGGAACGCCTGCCACTTCAACCGCAGTTTCTCCTTCAGTAGTTTATAATACTCCGGGTGTTTATGATGTTACCCTTCAAATTAGTGATGGGACAACGTTGAACACAATGATGAAATCGGCTTACATCAATTTGAATGGAACCAATTTGCCTTTATCTGAAAGCTTTGAGGGCGCAACGAATCCTCCAACAGGATGGGTAAATTTAGACAATAGTACGCAAGGAAGAGCATGGGTAAAGAGTACAGCAGCAGGTGGCTTTGGATTAACTGCTAGTGCTATGATGTACGATAATTATAGCTTTAATAATATTGGTGAAAAGGATGAATTGCAAGTAAAGAATCTGAATTTTGTTGGTTTGTCCTCTGCCTCATTGAGTTTTGATGTGGCTTATCAAGTATATACGGGTTATTCAGATGCTTTGTCTGTCCTTGTATCTACTGACTGTGGTGTGACTTTTACTTCTGTTTTTTCTAAAAGTGGCGCCACTTTGTCAACTGCAGGAAGCGGAACCAGTGATTTTGTTCCACTAGCCAATCAATGGAGAACAGAGACCATTAATCTAAATAGTTATATTGGAATTCCCAATCTCATCATTCGTTTTCAAAATACAAACGGATACGGAAATAAGCTCTATCTCGATAATATTGCAGTTTCTGGCGTTTATAGTTCTAATGTAAGTTTGAAATTATTCATAGAAGGCTATTATGATACAAGTGTTCATGCTATGAAAACAGTAAAAGCCAATCAAGGAGTTGGGATAAGTACAACAGATGTAGAGAATTTGATTGTAGAATTACACGATGCAAGTACTTACGCGCTGGTAACTTCTGCGATAGGAACTTTGCAAAAGAATGGAGCTTTGGCGGTATCATTTTCAAGTGCTCCTGTTGGTTCTTTTTATGTTGTAGTGCGGGGGAACAATGTTTTGAATACCTGGAGTGCCAATCCTCAAATTGTAGGTAGTTCACTTTTGAATTACGATTTTACTACCGCTGCTTCCAAAGCATATGGGAATAATATGATTCAAATAGAACCAGGAATTTGGGCGTTTTATTCAGGTGACATCAATCATGATGCAAATATTGATACCTCAGATTATATACTATGGGAAGTAGATTACAATAATTTTTCAAGCGGTTCTTTCGCTACAGATCTAAACGGTGATGGTAATGTAGATACGTTAGACTATATTATTTGGGAGGCTAACTATAACAATTTTATTTTCGAAAACAGACCGTAATATGTATTAATAGTAGATAATTCTGTATGACCCTAATTAAATGAATAGTTTTTCACGAAAAATCAAGACTGATTTGTTGAATTAGAATTGATTTCTAGAAAAGCAAAATAATCTTAAAATTTATAGTATGATTTTGATCGGCAAAATCATTTAAAGTAATAAATTTGCAAAAAATTAATCAAAAAAAACATATACAATGAAAGTTACCATAGTAGGAGCAGGAAACGTTGGAGCAACTTGCGCAGATGTAATTGCTTACAGAGGAATTGCAAGTGAAGTCGTAGTTTTGGATATTAAGGAAGGATTTGCCGAAGGAAAAGCAATGGATATTTCTCAATGTGCTGCCAATACTGTTTTTAATACCAAAGTTTCTGGAATTACAAATGATTATTCTAAAACAGCCAATAGTGATGTAGTAGTAATTACTTCAGGTATTCCGAGAAAACCAGGAATGACTCGTGAAGAATTGATTGGCATCAATGCAGGAATTGTAAAATCGGTAGTTGATAATGTATTAAAACATTCCCCAAACACTATTGTAGTGGTAGTTTCAAATCCTATGGATACCATGACTTATTTGGCATTGAAAGCGACTGGCTTACCAAAAAACAGAATTATCGGAATGGGTGGCGCTTTGGATAGTTCACGTTTCAAATATTACTTATCAAAAGCTTTAGACAAACCAATCAACGATATATCAGCCATGGTCATTGGTGGTCACGGCGACACTACTATGATACCACTAACACGTTTAGCTGCTTACAATGGGATTCCTGTTTCTGAGTTTTTATCTCAAGAGCAATTGGATAAAGTAGCCGCAGATACGATGGTAGGAGGTGCAACATTGACGGGTCTGCTTGGTACTTCAGCATGGTATGCGCCAGGTGCTTCGGTAGCCTATCTTGTAGATAGCATTTTGAATGATCAAAAGAAGATGATTGCTTGTTCTGTTATGTTGGAAGGTGAGTATGGTCAAAATGATATTTGTATCGGAGTACCATGTATTATTGGTAAAAACGGAATAGAGGAAATTGTTTCCATTTCACTTGATGATAAAGAAAAAGCGGCTTTTGCGAAAAGCGCAGATGCAGTTCGTAGCATGAACGCTGACTTGAAGTCGGTATTAGCATAATATTTTATAGGGTATAAAAGGGAGACTGCACTTTTGCAGTCTTTTTTTTGAGATTAATCAATAAATAAATTGGTTAATCTTTACGTATATTATATATTTGCTCGGTTTAAAAAATTGGGGAAGTGTTGTCTGTGTAAATTTTTTGGTAAATTTTCAAGATTCAATGTTTTTTTAACTTTTAAATAAAATATTACAAACAAAAATTAATTAATTATTAGTAATAATGCAGAATAGAGGACTAGTTAAATTTTTTGCAATTTTATTTGCATTGGTAAGTATCTACCAACTTTCTTTCACTTTCGTTTCGCACAATGTAGAAAATGATGCGAAACTATTTGCGAAAGGCAATTCTGAAAAAGAATTAAAATACTTAGATTCCATTGGGAAAGAAAAAGTATTCAGTTTAGGGTTTACCGATTTCACTTATAATGAAGTGAAAGACAAAAAAATCAATAAAGGTCTTGACTTAGAGGGCGGAATTAATGTTCAGTTACAGATATCTGTTAAAGACATTGTAAAAGGATTGTCTAACAATTCTAAAAACCCAGTTTTCAATCAAGCTTTGGCGAATGCCACTAAAAACCGTCAAGGAAACGAAGATTATCTTGATGTATTCTTTAGAGAGTTTGAAACTGCCTCTGCTGGGACGACTAAATTAGCTTCGCCAGAGATATTCGCCAACAAGACTTTAGGCGACGAGATTAATTTCAAAATGACTGATGAGGAAACCAAAAAGGTAATTCGTAGAAAAGTCGATGAGTCTATCGAAAGTGCATTTGAAGTTTTAAGAAAACGTATCGATAAGTTTGGTGTTACACAGCCAAATATTCAAAAATTAGGACAGTCAGGAAGAATCTTAGTAGAACTTCCAGGTGCTAAGGATGTTGACCGTATCAAAAAATTATTGCAAAGTACTGCGCAATTAGAGTTTTGGGAAACTTATAAAATTGATGATTTGGGTAACTTCCTAATGGCTACCAATAATGCCCTAAAAGCTACTGAAAAATCAATTGAACCAGCTAAAGATTCAGCAACTGTTGCCAATGACTCTATCAGTAAGTTGTTAACAGATGACAAAGTAAAAGATTCAACAGCGACCAAAAAAGGCGATAATCCCTTGCTAGATAAGTTCGTAGCGCAAGGCGGTGGTGCTGTTTTGGCGGTTGTAGATCCTAAAGATACTGCGGTAATAAATAGTTACTTGAAACGTCCAGATATCAAAGCTTTATTGCCAGCCGATAAACGATACGCAAAATTTGTTTGGGGTAAACCTTCAACGGATATTGATGAGAAAACAAAAAAGGCAGTTACTACTGTTGGATTATATGCTCTAAAAGGAAACAGAGACAACCAAGCTTCTATGAGCGGTGGTGTGGTTACCGATGCAAGAGATTCATTTGATCAATTAGGAAAGCCATCTGTTACCATGCAGATGAATGGCGCTGGAGCTAAATCTTGGGAGGAATTAACAGGCAAAGCATTTAGTACAAAAGGTAATATCGCCATTGTATTGGATGATGTTGTTTACTCAGCTCCTGGAGTTTCCAGCGGTCCAATTTCAGGTGGAAGATCTGAGATTTCTGGTGTTTTTGATGTTACAGAAACTAAAGATTTAGCTAACGTATTGAGAGCTGGTAAATTACCTGCTGCGGCTGAAATTGTACAATCTGAAGTTGTTGGTCCATCCTTAGGGCAAGAGGCTATTGATAATGGTACCACTTCGGCAATCATTGGTCTTTTGATTGTGTCGCTGTGGATGATTGTTTACTATGGTAGAGCAGGTTGGTTTGCGAATATAGCTTTAGCAGTGAACCTTTTATTCTTGTTCGGAATTTTGGCAAGTCTTGGGGCAGTATTAACATTGCCGGGTATAGCGGGTATTGTCTTAACAATGGGTACTGCGGTCGATGCAAATATCATTATTTATGAAAGGGCAAAAGAAGAATTGCGCTCAGGCAAGACCATCGAAGATGCCATTAAAGCTTCGTTTGGCTGGAAAGGTGCGATGCGTTCTATTGTTGATGCCAACGTGACACACGTCTTAACTGGAGCTGTATTATTGATTTTCGGTACTGGTCCAATTCAAGGATTTGCTACTACATTGTTAATAGGTATCGCAACCTCTTTGTTTACTTCTATTTTTATCACAAGAATATTATTGGATTGGAGTGTTAACAAAGGAAACAAATTGACTTTCGTCACAGGTTTCTCTAAAAACTTCTTTACCAATTTCCATTTTGATTTCCTTGGAATCAAAAAATACACTTATATTTTCTCTCTAGTAGTTTGTATTGTGAGTGTGATTTCTTTGTCGACTCATGGTTTGAATTATGGGGTGGATTTTAAAGGAGGAAGAACTTTTCAAGTGCGATTCGAAAAACCAGTTTCTGCAGAAATAGTTCGAGAAGAATTATTAAAAGCATTTGATGGTAGTGCGGAAGCGAAAGTATTCGGTAAAGACAACCAATTGAAAATTACGACTAAATACAAAGTAGATGAAGCTGGTACAGAAGCCGATCAAATGGTGAATCAAATTTTATTTGACAACTTAAAGAAACATTATGACGCCAGTATGACTTATGAAAAGTTTGTCAATAGTTATGATGGAAAGAAATTCGGAATTCTACAAGCTTCTAAAGTTGGTCCAACTGTAGCGGATGATATCAAAACCAATTCATATTGGGCGGTATTAGGCGCTATGTTGATTGTAGGATTGTATTTAGTAATCAGTTTTAGAAAGTGGCAATATAGTTTGGGTGCAATTGCAGCGGTAGCGCATGACGTTATTTTCGTTTTGGGTGTTTATTCATTATTGTGGAAATATATGCCATTCGGAATGGAAATCGATCAGCACTTCATCGCGGCGATTCTTACCGTTATTGGGTACTCGATGAATGATACAGTAATTGTATTTGACAGAGTACGTGAGTTTTTAGGAGGGAAAGCGAAAGGTAACTTCAATCAAATCGTAAACCAGTCGATTAACTCAACCATGTCTAGAACTATCAATACTTCATTGTCGATGATTTTGGTATTGTTAATCATGTTTATCTTTGGTGGTGAATCAATTCGTGGTTTTATCTTTGCGATGTTGGTAGGTATTATCGTTGGAACGTATTCATCGTTGTTTATTGCGACACCAGTATTGGTAGATACGATTTCTAAGAAAGAGCACGACAGAATTGAAGAAGAGCACAACAAAGCGTAATCTTGTTATAATTTATAAAAGAAACCCGATAGTGATATCGGGTTTTTTTATTCCCCTCCCTTGGAGGGGTGCCCGGAGGGCGGGGTGGCTTTACTTTGTTTCGCTATAAGTAATAGAAGTGTATTCTAGTGGTAAGGTTGACCAGCAGAAATGTTTTATAGAAAGAGCTTTCCTATCTACAAAAATGACCTTCGGTTAATATATGGTCGTTCAATATTTATTGTTGAGCGTTCCTATCAAAATTCTTGTACGTCGAATATTGAATAACGAATTTAAATCGAAGAACGAGTGCCTAGCCCTGATGGAAGCGGTATCCTTTTTTTGCCATAGAAAGGTTTCTCGATAGCACTTAATTTTCCTGGCAAAGAAAGATATAGCGGACAGCAGGAAATAGCTCCTAATAAAAAAAGCCACTAACAAGAGCTAGTGGCTTTTCCTATTTTGGAAGTTACTTCTAAATTTCTTCTATTGGTTTTTCCGCATTAAAGATAAAATACAGCCCAACAAGGATAAAAGGAATGCTCAACCATTGTCCTGTAGAGAATTGCCCTAAATATTCTTCGATTCCACCTTGACTCTCTTTGACAAATTCTACCACGAAACGAACCGACCATAGCAAGACCAGAAACAATCCGAATAGAAATCCAAGGCGTTCTCTTACATTCGTTTTCCAATAAAGGAAAAATAAGATACCGAAGACGAAAACATAACAAATTGCTTCGTATAATTGTGCGGGATGTTTTGTTGGAACTTCTTGCAAAACGGTTGCAAATTTAGGATCATTAACGATAGCATGGTAGGCATCTTTGGTATTTGAAATTTGTGTTCTTGCTACTGCATCTCTAGCACTAAAATGATCTCTTACAAATCGAATTCCGAAAGATGATGTCGTTTCTTTGCCTACAATTTCAGAATTGAAAAAATTACCAATTCGCACGAATATCGCGCCACTTGCCACTGGAATAACCACTCGATCTAGAACCCATAATATGGGTCTTTTCATAATGTTTTTGCTGAAAAAATACATGGCCAGTATAATAGCGATGGCTGCACCATGACTAGCTAATCCTTGAAAACCAGTAAATTCAAAAGTAGGATCAAATCGGAATGGCAATAATATTTCTGACAGGTGATTGCTGTAGTATTCCCAATCATAAAAGAAAACATGTCCTAATCTTGCGCCAAGCAAAGTAGCCAAGACAGTCCAAATAAATAAAGAATCTAGCTTTTCTAATGATTCATTTTCGCGTTCAAAAATATGTTTCATGATGTACCATCCCAAGCCGAACGCAATGACAAACATCAAGCTGTAGTATCTGATAACGAAAAAACCTAAGTCGATTCCTTCGGTGGGATTCCAGACAATAGATAATGGTAAAGACATAATTTTGGGGTTTATATTTTTGTAAAAATAAAGAATTTTGGTAGAGTTTACGCAAAAGCGCCGGAATCTTTATAAGCTCCTACTTTTTAGGAACAGGATCGTAGCCACTTTTTCCCCAAGGATGACAGCTGCTAATTCTCTTGATAGCCAGCCAACCTCCTTTGAAAATACCGTGTGTTTTGATTGCCTCCAAACTATAATGGGAGCAAGTAGGTTCAAACCGACAAGCTGCTGGAGTAAATGGCGAGATGGCGACTTGGTAAAATCGTATGAGTAGAATAAAAGGAAATTGTATGATTTTGGAAAGCATATTTGGAGTTGTACGTTGTACGTTGTAAGTTGTTGGTTAGCTTAATCGAACCGACAACTTACAACCTACAACAATCATAGACTAAATGTAGTGCCGTCTTTCCCGTCTTTCAACTGAATACCCAAAGCAATCAATTGATCTCGTATTTGATCAGAAAGTGCAAAATTCTTGTTCGCGCGCGCGTCATTTCGCATACCAATGAGCATGTGAATAACGCCTTCTAATTTTTGAGTGTTGTTGCCTGTTTCTTTTTCATTCACCAAACCAAGGACGTCAAAAACGAACGCATGCATCAATTTTGAAAACGTTTCTAAGTCAGTTGCATTTAATGTAGCGGAACCATCATTCAAAATATTAATATATCGAACGCCTTCAAACAATTGTGCAATCAAAATGGGTGAATTGAAATCATCGTTCATGGCTTCGTAACAAGGATTCTTCCATGAATCGATGTCAATAGAAGAAGTAGCATTAGGCTGAATTTCGCCCAAAATACTCATCGCTTCCATCAATCGATTGTAGCCTTTTTCTGCTGCGACTATGGCATCATCAGAAAAATCGAGCACACTTCTGTAATGCGCTTGCAACATAAAAAATCTAGCAACGCTTGGTGAAAATGCTTTGCTCAAAAATGGACTTTCCCCAGTAAGAATTTCTCTTGGAAGAATATTGTTTCCCGTTGATTTTGCCATTTTCTTACCGTTTAACGTGAGCATGTTGGCGTGCATCCAATAGTTAACAGGTGTTTTGCCCGTGCAAGCTTCGTTTTGTGCAATTTCACATTCGTGATGAGGAAATTTTAAATCCATTCCGCCACCATGAATATCGAATTGATTGCCCAAATATTTGGTGCTCATTGCAGTACATTCTAGATGCCATCCAGGAAAACCGTCTCCCCACGGGGAAGGCCAACGCATGATATGTTGCGGTTCGGCTTTTTTCCATAAAGCAAAATCCTGCGAATTTCTTTTGTCTGATTGTCCATCTAAGTCACGCGTATTGGCCAACATATCATCGATGTTTCTACCACTGAGTTTACCGTAGTGATTAGTTTCATTGAACTTCACTACGTCAAAATACACCGAGCCATTTGCTTCGTAACCGATTCCCGAATCGATGATTTTCTTGACAATTTCGATTTGCTCGATGATATGTCCAGTGGCTGTTGGTTCGATACTTGGCGGCAAGAAATTAAATTCGTGCAAAATATCGTGAAAGTCAACGGTGTACTGTTGCACCACTTCCATCGGCTCCAATTGTTCTAATCGTGCTTTTTTAGCAATTTTATCTTCACCTTCATCAACATCGTCAACAATGTGACCCACATCGGTAATATTTCGAACATAACGAACTTTATAACCCAAATGCAATAAATATCTGAAAATGACATCAAAAGACATGAAAGTTCTGACATTTCCTAAGTGGACATTGCTGTAAACGGTTGGTCCACAAACGTACATACCGACATTTCCTTCGTGAATTGGCGTAAAAGTTTCCTTTTCACCTGAAAGTGAGTTGTATATTTTTAGCGTTTGATTTTGGTATAGAGGCATGGTGATTTTCTTTAGGAGCTATTTCCTGCTTTCCGCTTCAATCTTTTTTGTTTTGTCACCCCGAGCGCAGTCGAGGGGATTTTCTAAAACAAAAAAGGATAACCGCTGCAATCAGGGCTAGGGCAATCCGTTGCTATTAAAATTTCGTATCTAATTTAATATAATCTAAAAACTCTTGACGTTTTGATTCGTTTTTAAACTGACCGCCATATTCCGCAGTTACCGTGCTGCTTTCGATATCGCGAATTCCTCTCGAGTTCACGCACAAATGTTTCGCATCGATGACACAAGCAACATCATCTGTCTTCAAAACTTTTTGAAGTTCTTGTACAATTTGCATGGTCAATCGCTCTTGTACTTGCGGTCTTTTGGCAAAATAATCGACAATGCGGTTCATTTTTGAAAGTCCAATGACTTTTCCGCTTGAAATATAAGCGACATGCGCTCTTCCGATGATGGGTAGCAAATGGTGTTCGCAAGTAGAGTAGAGCGTGATGTTCTTTTCCACTAGCATTTCGCCGTATTTGTATTGGTTTTCGAACGTCGATGAACTTGGTTTTTTATTGGGATTTAATCCACCAAAAATTTCCTTCACAAACATTTTTGCGACGCGGTTTGGCGTTCCTTTGATGCTGTCGTCGGTGAGATCCATTCCTAAAGTAAAAAGGATATTTTCAACGTCCTTCTTTATGGCTTCGATTTTATCTTCGTCAGACAGGTCGAAGGCATCTTTTCGAATCGGATTATTGGCATTTGAAGTAAAATGATCATGCGCTGTTTCGTCTTGAAATTCCTCGTTTGTTGTCATCAAGTAGTAGTATTACTGTAGCTTTTTTTTTGAGGGACAAAGATAAATAATTAAAGTCAATTGAAAATCCAAGATTGTTAAATAATAAATTATATTTAGAATTACGTTTCATCTTCATCAAATTTTTGTAAATTACGCTGCCAAAATATTTTGCTATGAAAAAGAAATTACTTTATTGGATTTTTATATTCACGTTTATTCCATTTATAAATTCTCAAAATTTAGTTGTTAACGGTGATTTTTCCGCAGGAAATAGCGGTTTTACTTCCGATTACGGTTTTGTAACCGCACCCAATCTATCCGGTGTTTCAGGTAAATATGGTGTAGTAAGCAATCCCAATGCTTGGCTAAGTACGAACTCCAATTGCGGTGATCATACTACAGGTTTGGCGAACATGATGGTTGTTGATGGTTCTGTGGCCAACGCGGGTAATGACCGGGTTTGGATTCAAACTGTTCCTGTGACTCCTGGTAAAAATTATTCGTTTACCTTTTGGGTACAATCGCTAAATATTGCTAACCTAGCTTCGTTGGAAACACAAATCAACAGTGTTTCACTGGGTGCAGCGATTGCAACTCCATCAACGATTGTTTGTGGGAATTGGCTCAGAGTCAATTATACATGGAATTCAGGTGCAAGTGCGTCGGCGCAAATTGCAATTTATGATAGGGTCGTGCAAGCAACAGGAAATGACTTCGCTATTGATGATATCGAACTCGTTCAATTGCCCACTGCAGCCATCTCTGGTGGAAATACCGTTTGTCTGAACAGTACGGGTAACGTGATTACTTTCACTGGAGCTGATGGTGTCGCACCATATACTTTTGTTTACAATATTAATGGTGGGTCTAATTTGTCGGTATCATCAAGTACTGGCGATACAGCTACAGTTCAAGTGCCTACTGATGTAGCTGGACCTTTTACCTATAATTTAGTGAGTGTTTCTTACGGCACCGCTCCAGTCTATTCTCAAAACCAGGCAGGAAGTGCTTTAATGACCGTGTTAACATTACCAACAGCCACAATTTCGGGAAATGCTTTTGTTTGTTCTGGTGCCACTGGTACTGTTAATTTCAATGGAACGCCTGGAGCAACAGTTACGTATACGATTAATGGCGGTCCAAACCAGACCGTTACTTTGGGTGCATTGGGAACTGGGTCGGCTACTTCGTTACCATTAACGGCAACGAGTACTTATGAGTTGGTAAGCGTTGACTCAAACGGAACTACAAACTGCAGTCAGAGCTTAACAGGTTCCGCAACGTTAAGTGTGCCAACAGCCACTATATTTGGAAGCACCGTTATTTCAGCTGGAGAATCAGTGGTGATAAGCTTTTTTGGCACCCCAGGCGTAACGGTTAATTTCACCTATTCGAACCCGCTTCCTGTAGCCGAAAGTGTGGTCTTAAATGCTGCTGGTGTAGGCAGTTATAATGTTCCTTATCTAACTACCACCACTGTTTTTTCATTAGTGAGCGCCACTGTTGGTTCTTGCTTTACGCCATTGATTGGTAATGCTACAATTACTGTACTTTCAGTTTGTAGCCTTGCTAGTACGGGTGTTGTGCCGCTGGCAGAGGTTGACATCGTGGCGCCGCAAGCGGTTTGTAATATAGGTCAATGTACTGATTTGTTGGCGGAATACACTAGAATTGCATCTACAGATGATGGTAACGCCACAACTGATGATTATGAAGTTTGTTCTGTTCCTTATAACCCAACTTTTCCTTTTACCGCAGGTCCGGGAGCAACAATCGTCAATGCGACTGGTGATGATTCTTGGTCTTCCATTGTAACTTTACCTTTTACTTTTAATTTTTATGGGAATTGTTATAATAATGTATTGGTAGGAACGAATGGTGTTATCAGTTTTGATATAGGAGTAGCACCACCACAGCAAGTTCCTTTAGGTTATTGCAATTGGCCATTTACTGCTACGATTCCAAATGCTGGTTTTCCTATTAAAAATGCTGTTTTTGGAGTGTATCAAGACACAAATATTGCAACACCGCCCGTAACTAATCCTGCGCTGCAAAACGTAAACTACTATATTTTAGACGCTGGGCCTAATGCTGCACCTAATCGTGTTTTTGTGGCAAATTTTAATGAACTACCGCAATATAGTTGTAACGCTGGTGTAGGTCTTCAAACCAGTCAAATCGTATTGCATGAAACAACAAATATCATTGAAGTTTTGGTAAGCAAACGAACTTCATGCGTCGGTTGGAATTCAGGTAGCGGTTTAATTGGAATTCTAAATCAATCGGGCACATTAGCCGAAGTTCCACCTGGTAGAAATACAGGTACTTGGGGTGCTGTAAATGAAGCGTGGCGTTTTATACCTATTGCAGAACCAGCACCGATTACAACACAACTAACTTGGGAGCTCAATGGAAATCCAATCGGAGCGTTGAATGAAAACCCTTTGAATGTTTGCCCTACAACTGCAGGAACTTATTCCGCAGTGGTGAGTTACAGAAAATGCGACGGAACTTTTGCTGAAGTGCGAAAAGACCTTGTTGTTGATGTGGCCCCGCCATTACCTGCAGCCGACCCAATAGATATAACTATATGTTCTTCTAGCTTACCACCATATACAATCAATATTGATCAAAATGCGCTAATATTGAGTACTGTGCCAGTAGCGGAACAAGGAAATTATAGTATCAAGTATTATGAGAATTTAACTGATGCTAAGAATGACGCACCAACTAATATTGACTTTATTTCTGTTGCAGATTTAGCAACTTATCAAGTGAGTGTAGTCCCGAGAACTATTTATGTTCGCATCGAAGACTTGGTGACTACTGGTTGTTATAACATACGATCGTTCGTAATTGATGTTGTTAATAGTCCATCAGGAACCTTCAGTTATCCTGGTAGCCCTTATTGCAACAATGATCCTGCCTTGAAATTGCCCACACTTTTTGCATTAACTTCTGGAGGAACTTTTTCAGCAACATCGGCTGGATTGTCGATAAATCCTGCAACAGGCGCCATTGATGGGGTTGCAAGTACAGTTGGTGTATATACAGTTTCCTATGACATTGCCGCTACTGCTTTATGTCCAGCTTTTAATACAACAGCAACTGTTGAAGTAGTAGGTTGTAGCTGTACAGTTACTGCCTCTTCGGCAAGCCAAACTGTGTGTGTGAATACACCAATTACAGCGATAACGTATACATCATCAACTGTAGCAACGACTGGTTCTGTGCCGATTGCAGATTTGCCACCTGGAGTTACAGGTGCTTTTGCGGGAAATACTTTTACAATTTCTGGAACACCGAACACTCCTGGTACTTATACATTTAGTGTTACATTGGAGACTGGAACGTCAGATAGTTGTTCTATTGCTACCACTATAGTTGTAAATGCACAACCCAACGCAGGACTTGATGGTTCTACTACAGTTTGTGATAATCTGCTGACTCCTATTGATTTATCACTATTAATTACTGGTGAACAGGCAGGCGGAACATGGACAAGATTATTGGGAACTGGTGGAACTTTTAATGCAGCA